>NZ_AXAL01000023.1 GCF_000472785.1 Mesorhizobium loti CJ3sym | reverse complement strand
GTCGTTCCGGCCGGCGAGACCAAGGTCACCGTGAAGCTTGGAGCCGGCGAGGCGAGCGAGACCATGCAGCTCGCCGCCGGCCAGATCGTTGACAAGGACATCATCGTCGGCGTCGGCAAGGCCAAGGCCAACGCCTTCTACACCCAGGGAGGCGAGAAGGCCGAAACGGATGTGGGATGGAAGGTGTACAAGGCGGCCAAGAAGCTGGACGGTACGCGTGATCAGGTGACCTACGCCTACGGTCCCGACAGCCAGTTTGACCTGCCTCCGGGCGATTATGTGATGGGCGTCGACGTGCAGGCCGTGTCCACCGAACAGCCTTTCAGCGTGACGGTCGGGCAGATGACCGATGTCAATGTGATCCTGAACGCGGGCGTCCTGGCGATCGACGCACCGGGCGCGGACGGCTTCAAGATCTTTGAGGCCAAGAAGAACCTGCAGGGCGAGCGCAAGCAGGTGACTTATGCTTATGGCGAAAAGATGCAGACGACGCTCGCGGCGGGCGACTACACGCTCGTAACCACCTTCACCACCGACAAGGCCGAGAAGGAAACACCTTTCACGGTCAAGGCCGGCGAACGGACCGAGCTTAAAGTCCAGTAAGTCCAATCCGGACAAACGCGAAAGGGCGGCTCAAAGCCGCCCTTTTTGTTTGGACGATCGCAGGACGTGGTCAGGCGTTTCCGAACGCGCCGGCGCCATGATCAGCGCGGCCGACCAGCTGCCGGAAACCGGCGAAAAGCTCGCGGCCGAAGCCGAACTCGTTGCCGATGAGATCGACTTCCGCGGTGCGGCGCAACGCGAATTCCGGCGCCGGCACCATGACCTCCAGCGTGCCGGCGTCCGCATCGAGGCGGATGATGTCGCCGTCATGGAGCCTGGCGATCGGCCCGTCCTCGACCGCTTCCGGCGTCACGTGGATCGCCGCAGGCACCTTGCCGGAAGCGCCCGACATGCGCCCGTCTGTCACCAGGGCGACGCGCTGACCGCGATCCTGCAGGATGCCGAGCACGGTGGTCAGCTTGTGCAGTTCCGGCATGCCATTGGCCTTTGGCCCCTGGAAGCGGATGACGGCAATGAAGTCTCCGGTAAGCGTGCCGGCCTTGAACGCGTCGTTCAAGCCCTGCTGGCTGTCGAACACCTTGGCCGGCGCCTCGATGAGGCGCCGTTCCGGCTTGACGGCGGAGGTCTTGATGACGGCGTGGCCGAGATTGCCCGCCAGAACCTTCAGGCCGCCGGTCGCCTGAAAGGCCTTGTGGAACGGCGCCAGCACCTTTTCATCACCGCTCTGCAGCGGGACTGCCTCGCGCACCACGCTGCCGTCGGCGCCGAGCTTTGCCTCAACCGCATAGGGCCGCAGGCCTTCGCCCCACACCGTCTGCACATCCTCGTGCAGGACACCTTCGTCGAGCAGTTCGCGGATCAGGAAGCCGAGCCCGCCGGCGGCATGGAAATGGTTCACGTCGGCAAGGCCGTTGGGATAGACGCGCGCCAGCAATGGCACCGCTTCCGAGAGGTCCGAAATATCCTGCCAGCTCAATGAAATGCCGGCCGCAGCCGCCATGGCGATGAGGTGGATGGTGTGGTTGGTCGAGCCGCCCGTGGCATGCAGGCCGACGACGCCGTTCACGAAAGAGCGTTCGTCGATCATCCGTCCAACCGGCGTATAGGCATTGCCGAGCGCCGTGATCGCCAGCGCCTGTTTGGTCGCCTCACGGGTCAAGGCCTCACGCAGTGGCGTACCTGGGTTGACAAAGGAAGCGCCCGGCGTGTGCAGGCCCATGATTTCCATCAGCATCTGGTTGGAGTTGGCCGTGCCGTAGAAGGTGCAGGTGCCCGGCCCATGGTACGATTTGGACTCGGCTTCCAGAAGCTCGGCGCGGCCTGCCTTGCCTTCGGCATAGAGCTGGCGAACCCTGGCCTTCTCGTCATTGGGCAGGCCGGTCGTCATCGGTCCGGCGGGAATGAACACCGCCGGCAGATGGCCAAAGGTCAGTGCCGCGATCACCAGTCCCGGCACGATCTTGTCACAGACGCCGAGATAGACGGCAGCGTCGAACATGTTGTGCGACAGGCCAATCGCCGCGGCCATGGCAATCACGTCGCGCGAAAACAGCGACAGTTCCATGCCGGGCTGCCCCTGGGTGACGCCATCGCACATCGCCGGCACGCCGCCGGCGACCTGGGCGATGCCGCCGGCCTCGCGCGCTGCCTCCTTGATTAGGGCAGGGTAGGTCTCGAATGGCTGATGCGCCGACAGCATGTCGTTGTAGGAGGTGATGATGCCGAGATTGGGCACCTTGTCGGCGCCGAGCGCCAGCTTTTCCGAGGGGCTGCACACTGCAAAGCCGTGTGCAAGGTTGCCGCAGGACAGCACCGACCGGTTGGCGGTCTGGTTCGATGCCTCGGCGATACGACCGAGATAGCGTTCACGTCCCGCCTTCGAACGTTGGCGGATGCGCTCCGTGATGGCCTCGATGTCGCGTCTTGCGGTCATGGCGGTCGGTCCTTTCAGGCGAGGTCCCGGAAACATCCTCCCGCAATTGCCGGGACCACAGTAAAATCTAAATCAGGGTGCCCAGAAAACCTCTACGGGCCTGGGTGCAGCGTCGAGTACGGCACGGATCGGTTTTTGCGGCCCGGGCGCGACCGCACCGTCAAACGCGGTGCGCTTGTCCTCGCCTTCTATGTGCAGCGCGATGAAGCCGGCATCGATGATCCGCGCCAAGGTCAGGGTCAGTCGTGGTTCACCCGCGCTGACCGCGTGAACCGGCAGGATGATCTTGTCCGAGGCCGGATCGAGCAGCTTTGCCAGATCATCGGCATCGGGAAAGAACGAGGCGGTGTGGCCGTCCGGCCCCATGCCGAGGATGACGACATCAAGTGGCCAAGGCAGGGAGCGGAGTGCTTTCTCATCGGATGCCGCGGCGTCCGCGATACCGGCTGCCTCGTGATAGAGCGCCACGAAGCGCGCCGCCTTGGCGGCATTCTGCAACAGATTGGCGGCAACCAGCCCGGCATTGGAGCGCGGCGAGGAGGCCGGCACGAAACGTTCGTCAACCAGCGTCACGATCACTTTTTCCCAGGCAATAGGCAGCGCCGAGAGGGTGGCGAAGAACTTTGCCGGCGTCGTGCCGCCGGAGACGGCCAGCAACGCCGTGCCGCGCTGGCCGATCGCATGGGTCAGACGATCAGCTACCTTCGCGGCCAGCGCTGTCGCCAGTTCCGGCCGGCCGGGGAAAGCGTTCCAGTTGTAGCTGGCGCTGTTCAATTGCTCTCGTGCCATGTCCGCCCGTCACGTTCGATCAGCGCTATCGAGGCCGATGGCCCCCAGGTGCCTGCCGTATAGCCCTGTGCTTCCTGCCTGGCGCTTTCCCAGGCATTCTGGATCGGGTCGATCCATTTCCAGGCCGCTTCCACTTCGTCACGGCGCATGAACAGCGTCTGGTTGCCGCGGATGACATCCATGATCAGCCGTTCATAGGCGTCGGGCGCGCGGCCATCGAAGGATTGCGCGAAGCTCATGTCGAGCGAGATCTGGCGCAGCCGCATGCCGCCCGGACCCGGATCCTTGATCATGATGAACTGCTTGACGCCTTCGTCGGGCTGCAGCCGGATGACCAGCTGGTTGGCGAAGATCGGCCCGGCGCTGTCGCCGAAAATCGAATGCGGGATCGGCTTGAACTCGATGACGATTTCCGAGACCCGGGTCGCCAGCCGTTTGCCGGTCCTGAGGTAGAACGGAACGCCCGCCCAGCGCCAGGTGCCGATCTCGGCCTTGATAGCGACGAAGGTCTCGGTGTTGCTGTCGTGGGCGAGCTCCTCGACATAGCCCTTCACGGCTCCGCTGGCCGAGGCGCCGGCGCGGTACTGGCCACGCACGGTGTGCTTCGGCGCTTCGTTGCCGTTGATGCGCTTCAGCGCGCGCAACACCTTCAGCTTCTCGTCGCGCACCGCGTCGGCGTCCATCGACGACGGCGCCTCCATGGCGACCAGGCATAAGAGTTGCAGCATGTGGTTCTGCACCATGTCGCGCAGCGCGCCGGCCTTGTCGTAATAGGTGACACGGTCTTCCAGGCCCACCGTCTCGGCGACGGTGATCTGCACGTGGTCGATATGGGCGGAGTTCCACAGCGGCTCGTAGAGCGCGTTGGCAAAGCGCAGTGCCATCAGGTTCTGCACCGTCTCCTTGCCGAGATAGTGGTCGATGCGGAAGATCTGGCTTTCGTGGAAGTCGTCGCCGACCAGATCGTTCAGCGCCCGCGCCGAGGCAAGGTCGCGGCCGATCGGCTTCTCCAGCACGATGCGCGAATTCGGCGTGATCAGCTTATGCTCTTTGAGTTTGTGCGAGATATCGCCGAACAGCGCCGGCGCCACGGCAAGATAGAAGGCGCGGATGTTTTCGCTCTCGCCGATCGCCTTTTTCAGCTTGTCGAAGCCGGCGCCGGTCGTTGCGTCGGCTGAGACGTAGGAAAGTCGCGCCAGGAAGGTCTTCAGTTCCTTGGCGTCGATATCGGCTGGTTTGACGTGGTCGGAGATCGCCTGCTTGGCGAAGGCCTGGAATTCCTCGTCGGTCATCTTCGAACGCGACGTTCCGATGATGCGCGTCGGCTCGGAGAATTGATGGTCGCGCTGGCGATAGTAGAGCGACGGCAGAAGCTTGCGCTCCGACAAGTCGCCGGTGCCACCGAAAATGATGAAGTCGAAAGGGTCGACGGGGATGATCTGGCTGGTCATGGTCTGTCCGCTCTGACGCCGGTCGCGAGTACGCGGCTGATATATTCTAATCGATTTAAATTTTCCAGTGCCATGGTGTCACATCGAGGACCAATCGCCGGATAGTGATTGGGTCCACGTGTGCGCTTGACACTGGCGCTACCCGGAGGCTTGTCGGTGAACGAGCACTCCGGAAGCTTTCGCAGTTGCAGCATAGAACGTGAATGTGACGAAAGCTAAGGGAGAAATGGCGTGTTGCTTGTCACGGCATGGGCCACGGCAGTCGGTCGCCTTATTGGTTGCGGGGAGATATCGATGAGCGGGAAAAACATGCGTCTGGAAAACAAGGTCGCCATCATCACCGGCGCGGCAGCCGGGTTCGGCGAAGGCATGGCCAAGCGCTTTGCCGAAGAAGGCGCGCGCGTGGTGGTCGCCGACCTCAATGCCAAAGGTGCGGAGCGCGTCGCCAATGAAATCGGCGAGGCGGCGATCTGGACGCAGACCGATGTTTCCTTACGCTCTGAATTCGACGAAATGGTCTATGCCGCCAAGAGCGCCTTTGGCCGTATCGACATCATGGTCAACAACGCCGGCTTCACCCATCGCAACGGCGACATGCTCAAGGTCGACGAGGAAACCTTTGATCTGATCACCGCCGTCAACATGAAGGCGATCTATCATGCCGCCCTTGCCGTGGTGCCGATCATGGACCGGCAAGGCGGCGGCGTCATCCTGACTACGGCCTCCACCGCCGGTCTGCGGCCACGACCCGGCCTCACCTGGTACAACGCCTCGAAAGGCTGGGCGATCACTGCCACCAAGTCGATGGCCGTGGAACTCGCCCCGAAGAACATCCGCGTCAACTGTCTCTGCCCGGTCGCCGGCGAAACCGGCATGCTCGAAAAATTCATGGGCGCCGACACGCCCGAAATCCGCGAGAAATTCCGCGCCTCGATCCCGCTCGGCCGGCTTTCGACGCCGCTCGACATCGCCAACGCGGCACTGTGGCTTGCGTCCGACGAAGCCGCCTTCATCACCGGTGTGGCGTTGGAAGTCGACGGCGGCCGCTGCATCTGAGGAGCGTCGACAACGAACCTATGTTACTGAAGGTGTAAGTTGACAGGGGCTAGCAATGGTCGTCGTAAGGTTGAAATTGGCACTGCGCAATATTCGCCATGGCGCAAGGTACAGGGTGAGGTTGTATCGTGCGAAGCGGGCTCGCGCCAACAGTGGGGCCACCTTCATCGGTGTAACCGGAAGCTCGGGCAAATCGACCACTGCAACTCTGCTGGCGCATTTACTTGCTGGTGGGCATGCATCCGTCTATTCACAGGTGCTCGTCAACTCCATCACGGCGCTTATCTCCGCGCTCTGCAAACGCGTCAACAACAGCAACTTCGACTATGTCGTCTCTGAGGTCGGTGCGCGTGGCAAGGGCTCGATAGGCCCGATGGTGGAACTGCTGAGACCGAGTGTTGCTATCGTTACCATGGTCCGTCTGGAGCATTTCAAGAATTTCAGGACGCTTGAGAACGTCGCGGAAGAAAAGCGCGTGCTGGTTGACGCTCTGCCATCAGATGGGCTTGCGATCCTCAACGTCGACGATCCCCATGTTAAAGCCATGGCGGCAGGCGCCAAGTGCCGCGTCGTCACTTTCGGGATGTCAGATGGTGCAGACTATCGCATCAGCGACGTTCGTGCCGGTTATCCTGATCCGCTGACATTCAAGGTACATTGGAAACAAAATACCCTTGCGCTGACCGCTCCGTTTCCCGCTGATTATTTCTGGTTGCCGTTGGCCGCAGCCACTGTCTCGGCACTCGAACTCGGTGTCCCACCGGAAATCGTAGCCTCGCGGCTGGAAACATTCTTGCCTTTGCAAAACAGGTGCGAGGTGTTCGTCACCGAGGGCGGCCCTGAATTCATCATCGATACGGCAAAGGCGCCTTGGCACTCTATCAACCTTGCTATCGATTTTATGTCGAAGGCTGCTGCCAGACGAAAGCGAATCGTGCTCGGCCAGATTTCGGACTACGCCGGTTCGAGCAGAAAATACGCTGCCGCCTATCAGTCCGCACGCGAGGCTGCCGACCAGGTGATCTATGTTGGAGACAACGCGCATCGTTCGAGGGCAGGTCAAGCAGATCGCGACAATGGCCGATTTCGAGAAATCAGAAGCCCGAAGGAAGTCTCCGAGTTTATCAAGCAGACGGCTTTGCGGGGAGAACTGATATTGCTTAAAAGTTCGGCCAATCTACATCTGGAAAGGGTCGCGCTGTCCTGGACGCATGATGTCAGATGCTGGGAGACCGCTTGCGGCAAGGAAGAAGGATGCCGAGCGTGCGGGCTCTACCAAGTGCCGTTCGAACAGCATAGGCCGCGCCTCCTTCAGCGAAGGCGTGCCCGCAGGTGGGAGTTTATCCGCCATCTCTTGGGTGGCAGGCCGCCGCTTTGATTGGGCGCGTGCTCCCGGGCCATTGCGTCGCGGAGTGAATTGACGAAACGCGTCAGGCGCCGGGCTTGATGTAGCTCTTGTAGATCCAGCCGTGCTTTCCGTTGTAGACGATCTCGCACCACTGTTTGCAGCCTAACAGCTGCACTGAGGTCCGGGCAGGCACTGTACCGATGGGGGTAGCTCCCTTTTTCGGAGCATTGCGCATGGTCACAGCCCTGAGGATGCGGCCGCTGCCAGCCGCCGCCACCTTTCGTGGCCTCGCTTTGGCTGCGCCATCCTCGTCTTGCGCATTCGCGGGTTTTTGGTCCGGTACTTGTGCCTCCGGAATGGCAGCGGTCTGCGCGCCATCGGGATTGCTGCCTGCCGCCGCTGCCGGGGCGGCAACCTTGGCAAGCTCGTCAGCGGCGTCGGTATCGGTCGCCGATTGTGCGAATGCCGCCGTGGCAGCCGGTTTGTCCGGCGCGGGCTCAGCCTGGCTGGGGGCGGCTGCTTGATCGGCATCAGGGGCCGCGGAAGCGGTCTTCGGCTGCGCCCCGGTCCAGCGAGGATCGTTGGCCGCGAGCGCTTGTATGTTTGCTTTCGCTGCCGCCACGGTCGGTGAAACCTGGTCGGACTTGCGGGCAGCCTGCGGCACGGTCGCGGCGGCCACCGTGGTTCCGGCAGGGACGATCTTCATTGTCTTCACCGGAATGGTCGGGATGCTTTGTTCCTGGCTGGCGGCTGCCTGCCGCTCGCTCGTCGGCAGTGCCAGCCAGAGCGCCACCGCAGCCACGCCGAGCAGCGCGGCGGTGCCGACCGCTGCAATCACCAGATGCGAGTTCGAACGGACTTCCTGCCAGAAGGACGGCCGCATGTCGTATCCGAACTGCATGGCAAAGCGCCGACGTTCCGGCGTACCGAAACTGAAGGGCTCTCTCACTCTTGCCACCTCCATAAGTGGGCCAATGTTCTTTCGATCACTGCCGGAAGTCCGGCGTCTGATCGGCATCGGTCCCAAAATCAACGCGGACAAGCCCGCAGCAATCCCCGAATAATGGCCCAGAAGCGGGAACCTTTCGCCCGCGATTGTGGCATCAGTACGCCTTTACTGGGGATTCTGCGCCTTTGCCGGCATTTCCGCAATGTGCCGCTAGGGCAACAAATGTTACAATGAATATTACAATATTACATGAGATCGTGATGGCATGGGACCGTGGCGATCCGGTCCCGCCTAGATTCTGTCCCGCAATGCGAACCAGTTAAGCGCCAGGAAAAGCAAGGGTGCGCGGAAACGGCGGCCACCGGGAAATGGCGGAATTTTCAGGTCCTCGATGAGCTTCAGCCGATCGCGATTGCCGGCAATTGTCTCGGCATAGAGCTTGCCGAAGAAGTTCGACAGCATGACGCCATGGCCGGAATAGCCGCCGGCCGAGATCACATTGGGCATCACTTCGCGCACGAACGGCTTTCTCGGCACGGTGATGCCGACATAGCCGCCCCAGCCATGGGTGATCTCGACATCCTTCAATGCCGGGTAGAGCTCCACGATCTGCCGGCGGATGTGGATGTGGATGTCCTTTGGGTCGTTGACGCCATAGACCTCGCGTCCGCCGAACAGCAGCCGCCCATCCCTCGATTTGCGGAAATAGCGCACCACGAAGCGGGAATCATCGACGGCCTCGCCGCCCGCCAGCACTTTCGAATCCACACCCAAGGGCACGGTCGCACCAATGAATGACCCGATCGGCATGATGTGCGCCGCGCTCACCGGCTCGAGTGTGCCGCCATAGGCGTTGACTGCAATCAGGCACTTTTGTGCCGATATCGTGCCTCTCGGCGTGGAAACCCTGACCTTGCCGCCAGCGGAGACGATGCCGGTAGACGGCGTCTTTTCAAACAGCTGTGCGCCTGCCTGCGCCGCCACTCGCGCCGTGCCGATCACCAGTTTCATGGGATGGATATGGCCGGTGCCGGTGTCGCGTGCACCGCCGAAATAGGCGGTCGAGCCCAGCCGCTCCGCCGTCTCCTTCGCATCCATGAAGGAGATATGCGGATAGGAGAAGCGGCTGGCCATGATCTCGGCATGCGCCTTGTAATCGTCGACATAGCGCGGCTTGTGCGCCACCGAGAGCTGGCCCGGCATATAGTCGATGTCGATCTGGTTGATGGCGGCGAATTCGATGAGATGCGCCTTTGCCTCCTCGGCAAGATCGAACAGCGCCCTGGCGCGGGACAGACCGTGTTCGGCCTCCATGTCCTCGGCCCAGGCGCGCTGTCCGGTGCCAAGCTGCCCGCCATTGCGGCCCGAAGCGCCGTCGCCAAAGCGATGCGCCTCGATCAAGACGACATTGGTCCCCGCCTTGGCAAGATGCGTCGCCGCCGACAGACCGGTGAAACCACCGCCGATGATGACGACGTCGCAGGCCCGGTCACCGTCCAGCGCTGGATATTCAGGCCGTGGCCCGGCCGTATCCTCATACCAGGAACGGCCGGGAGAGATGGGAGATTGGTAGGGCATGATGCGGCGAAGACTCGGGAGATTTGGAACGGGGTAGAAGAGCGAATAGCGAGTAGGGAAGGCGGCCGATATTGCTTCTATTCGCTATTCGCTATTCGCTATTCGCTTCTTCAAACGTTGAGCAACAAATACTCCCGCTCCCACGGGCTGATCACTTCCATGAACGTCTCGAATTCCGCCCGCTTGATCGCCGCATAAGTCGCGGCGAAGGACTTGCCCAGCAGCGCGCAGAGTTCCTCATCGCCCTCGAACAGGTCGACGGCTTCGAGCAGGCTGCGTGGCAGGTCGATCTCGTGCGCATTGGCGGTCGTCAGCACCGGGGGCTCGGCTTTGAGTTTGTTGGTGATCCCGATCAGTCCGCAGGCAAGCGAGGCCGCCAGCGCCAGATAAGGATTGGCATCGGAGGAAGGGATGCGGTTTTCGACACGTCGCGCCGCCGGATCAGAACGCGGCACACGGAACGCCGTGGTGCGGTTGTCATAGCCCCATTTGTTATTGACCGGAGCCGAGGCCGACCGGGTCAGCCGGCGGTAGGAATTGACGTAGGGTGCGAACATCACCAGCGCGTTCGGCACATGCTTCTGCATGCCTCCGATAAAATGGAAAAAGTCCTCGGTCTCCGAGCCGTCCTCGGCGGAGAAGATGTTCCTGCCGGTCTTCTTGTCGATGATCGACTGATGGATATGCATGGCCGAGCCCGGCTGGCCCTGGATCGGCTTGGCCATGAAGGTGGCATAGATCTCGTGCTTGAGCGCGGCTTCGCGAATGGTGCGCTTGAACATGAACACCTGGTCGGCGAGTTCGACGGGATCGCCGTGGCGCAGATTGATCTCGAGCTGGCCGGCGCCCTCTTCATGGATGAGCGTGTCGATCTCCAGGCCCTGGCTTTCGGAGAAGTGGTAGATGTCGTCGATCAGTTCGTCGAACTCGTTGACGCCGGCGATCGAATAGCCGGCGCCGCCGCCGATTGCGCGCCCCGAGCGGCCGACAGGCGGGGTCAGCGGATAGTCCGGGTCTGGATTCTTGCGTACCAGGTAGAATTCGATCTCGGGTGCCACCACCGGCTTCAGCCCGAGCTTGTCATAGGCGGCAAGCACGCGCTTCAACACATTGCGCGGCGTGAATTCGACCGAGCGGCCATCCTGGTGGACGAGGTCGCAGATGACGGCGGCCGTCGGGTCTTCTTCCCAGGGCACCACTGTCAGCGTCGACAGGTCCGGCATCAGCTTGAGATCGCCGTCATCTTCCGGATAGTGGAAGCCGTTGCCGTCTTCGGGGTAACCGCCGGAAATCGTCGTCATGAAGACGGCCGAAGGCAACGCAAGCGAGGTGTTGGAGGTGAATTTCTTCGACGGCATCATCTTGCCGCGCGCGACACCGGCTTGATCAGGCGTGATGCATTCGATGTCCTCGATGCCGCGCCATTCCAGCCATTCGCTGACTTCCTTCCAGTTCTTCACACCACGCAGGTTTTTCACGAAGGCAGGCGTGCGCGCCCGTCCTCCGCGGCTCGACGGACGGACTTCCTTTTTTGCAGGCGGCATCATTCACCAGATTGGGTTGCGGATTGCGAACTATAGCCGTTCGCCACCGTGGAAGGGAAGGGGAGCCGCCGTCGGCATTTGCCTTCACGGTTGAAAATCGCGTCCGGGTCGGCTTAGGTTCGGCCTTCCTTGAACTCAAGAAAGTCGGCAATGCGAACCAGCAGCGACGTGACCACGATAGGCTTCGACGCCGATGACACGCTTTGGCAGAACGAACAATTCTTCCGCATGACCGAGAAGCGCTTCGCCGCCATGCTCGCCGATCATGGCGAGGAGAAACAGATCTCGGCACGATTGCTAGAGGCCGAACGGCGCAACCTTGCCGTCTATGGCTTTGGCATCAAGGGCTTTACCCTGTCGATGATCGAGACGGCGATCGAAGTCACCGACGGGCGCGTGCCGGCGTCGGTCATAGCGGAGATTCTCGATGCCGGCCGCGAGATGCTGAGCCATCCGATCGAGGTCTTGCCGCATGCGCGTGAGGCGGTGGAGAAGCTCGCCGGCGCATACCGCCTCGTGCTCATCACCAAGGGTGACCTCTTCGACCAGGAGCGCAAGCTGGCAGGCTCTGGCCTCGGCGACCTGTTCAACGCGGTCGAGATCGTCAGCGACAAGAATGCCGCGACCTATGCGCGCCTCTTCAGCCGCCACGGTGATGGTCCCGCAAAGAGCATGATGGTCGGCAATTCGCTGAAGTCGGATGTGGTGCCGGCCATCGAGGCCGGCGGCTGGGGTGTCCATGTGCCGCACGAACTGACCTGGGTGCTCGAGCATGTCGAGGCGCCGATCGCCGAGCCGCGGTTCCGCCAGATATCCGATCTCGGGCAATTGCCTGGACTGGTCGACGGCATCAAGAACCCAGCTTGATCGCAGCTTTCACGTTTTTATTCTGAATAACCGCGGGCGAAAAAACCGTTAGCGGCTGATCAGGCGATCGATCACCGGTTGCAGCCGCTCAGGCGTGATCGGCTTGGCGACCACTACGTCAATGACGCTCGACAGGCCGAGGCTCTCCGGTGTGCCAGTCTTGGTTGAAAGCAGGATGACGGAAGGAAGCGATTTGCCCGAAGCCCGCCGCAGCGTTTCGATGCCGGACATCAGAGTGTCGCAGTCCTTGTTGTCTGCGCCGCCGTCGAGCACAATCACGCCTGGCACCAGCGTCCGCAAGGTTTTCGCCGCCATGTCAGGCGATTCCGAGATCGGCCTGAGCCCGGATCGCTCGACAATTTTTGACACCACCACGCGATTGATCGGCGATTTCCCGACAACAAGCACTTGTGAGGGACTGCGGGTCATCTCGGCGCTTGAATCCTGGGTCACCAGATTCGGATGTTTTGCGGTCTCGCCCTCGCTACTCACTGGGCACCCAAGTCGGCCAAGAAGCTCGCCCCTATTTCAATGCAGAGTTGAATCTGGCCGACAATTGGCGTGAGATCGCCCCCCATGTCAAGTTGAAATAAAAGGCCTTTGGAAACACTTCCTCCGACAGTGGAGTCAAGCAACAGTACTGTACTGCCCTGTCCATGGATTGGTTGCGTAAAAATAAAATTCACCTGCGCATATGCTGCGCAGGTGAAGGGTCGGTTGCAGCGATTTCCGGTCAGCCATGGCTCTGCTGGGTGACGATCACAGGGATCAGCAGATCGCCCCAATTGCCGTCGCCGCCATGGTGCCTGGCCGAGCGCACGAGTTCCACCGAGACGCCCGCCTCGACCGCCTTCATCACCGACTGGTTCAACCTGTGCAGGTCGTTGGCCAGCATCCGGATCGTCGCTTGCTGGTCGACGCTCATCGTGGTCGATTGTTCTTCCGCACGTTCCTTGACGCGGCTTATCGATGCCATTGGTCTTCTCCTGTGTCTGAAGCCCGGTTGGGCGTTTCCTCGGTTGTTTCCTGGTCCGCTATTCCGCGGCCGGCTTGAACTGCGCGTGCTCGGTCGATTCGTGCATGGCGGTGGTCGACGACTTGCCGCCGGTGATCGCCATCGACACGGCGTCGAAATAGCCGGTGCCGACCTCGCGCTGGTGCTTGGTCGCGGTGTAGCCATTGGCTTCAGCGGCGAACTCGGCCTCCTGCAACTCGGAATAGGCTGCCATCTGCCGCGCCTTGTAACCGCGCGCCAGTTCGAACATGCCGTAGTTGAGCTGGTGGAAGCCGGCGAGCGTGATGAACTGGAACTTGTAGCCCATGGCGCCGAGTTCCCTCTGGAATTTGGCGATCGTCGCGTCGTCGAGGTTCTTCTTCCAGTTGAACGAGGGCGAGCAATTATAGGCGAGCAGCTTGCCCGGATGGTGCCTGCGCACGCCTTCGGCAAATTTCTTGGCCTGCGCCAGGTCGGGCTTCGAGGTTTCGCACCAGATCAGGTCCGCATAAGGCGCATAGGCGACGGCGCGCGCTATGCACGGTTCGATGCCGTTCCTGACCTGGTAGAAGCCTTCCACCGTGCGGCCGGCGTCGTAGTCGACGAAGGGCTGGTCGCGCTCGTCGATATCTGATGTCAGAAGCTTCGCGGCTTCCGCGTCGGTGCGCGCCACGACCAGGGTCGGCGTAGCCATCACGTCGGCCGCCAGCCGCGCCGCGTTCAGGTTGCGAATATGCGCGGCAGTCGGGATCAGCACCTTGCCACCGAGATGGCCGCACTTCTTTTCCGACGCCAGCTGGTCCTCATAATGGACGCCGGCCGCACCCGCCTCGATGAACGCCTTCATGATCTCGAAGGCGTTGAGCGGCCCGCCGAAGCCGGCTTCCGCGTCGGCGACGATAGGCGCGAACCAGGTCTCGACCGAAAGGCCATTGCCCTCGGAGGTCTCGATCTGGTCGGCGCGCTGCAGTGTCCGGTTGATGCGCTTGACCAGTTCGGGCGCGGCGTTGGCCGGATAAAGCGACTGGTCGGGATACATTGCCGAAGCGGTGTTGGCGTCGGCGGCAACCTGCCAGCCCGACAGGTAGATCGCCTTCAGCCCAGCGCGCACCTGCTGCATCGCCTGGTTGCCGGACATGGCGCCGAGCGCGTTGACGAAATCTTCCTCGTGGATCAGCTTCCACAGCCGGTTGGCGCCCATTTCGGCGAGACTCTGGCGGATCTGCACCGAACCGCGCAGCCGCTTCACATCCTCCGGTGAATAGGGACGTTCGATGCCGTCGAAGCGACCTTCCGGCGCCGAGGGAACGAGATTGTAAAAATCAGTCATGTGTCACTCCGAAGGATCGCTGCACTATGTCCGCACGCCAATCTTCTGAGGCGTTGGTGTGTGACTTAATTTACATTGCGGTGCAAAATACGCCAGAAAAATCAGGAAACTCAGCTTGAGATAAGAGAAAACCTGTGTTGTGTTTGACAGGCGGCTGCTGTAAATTTGTCATGATTGTAAATGTGAGGGCGATGGAATTGCCGCGAATGCCGTGTAAATTCCTGTCAAGGATAGTCGATGGCTGACCAGAAAATCTTTGCCGGTCCGCGCATCCGCCGCATCCGCAACGCCAAGGGCCTGACCCAGACGGCGATGGCCGAGGGGCTCGGCATCTCGCCATCCTATCTCAACCTGATCGAGCGCAACCAGCGGCCGCTGACGGTGCAGCTGATCCTCAAGCTGGCATCCGTCTACAAGGTCGACCCGCATGAGCTGCAGGGCGAGGCAAGGGGGTCGGTGGCGGCCCTGAAGGAAGTCTTCACCGATCCGCTGCTGGTCGGCGAATTGCCGGGAGACCAGGAACTGATCGAACTTGCCGAGGCGGCGCCCAATGCGTCGGCCGCGGTGATAAAACTGTTCCGCGCCTATCGCGAGCAGGCCGAGCGCCTGTCCGATCTCAACGAGCTCCTGGCGCGCGAGGGTAGGGCGACGGCGCTGTCCGGTGCCCGCCTGCCGATCGATGAGGTGCACGAGACCTTCGAGCGGCGGCCGAACCATTTTACAGCACTCGAGGCGGAGGCCGAGGCGTTCACCGCGGTGCTCGATCCCGGCGACGATCTGTTCGGCGCGCTGAAGGCCTGGCTGAGGCGCGAATACGGCATCGTCGTCAAGGTGCTGCCGGTGGCCACCATGCCGAACTGGCGCCGCCGCTACGATCGCCATTCGCAGCGCTTGTTCCTGTCCGAGCGGCTGTCGCCGTTCGACCAACTGCGCGAAGTGGCGATGGAGGCCTGTCTGATCCGCATGACGGTTGCTGTCGCCGGCGAGATCCAGGCACTCAAGCTGAGCACCGACGAGGCCCGCCGCCTCGCCCGCTTCGAGCTCGGCCGCTATGCAGCGCATGCGCTGATGATGCCTTACCAAGCCTTTCAGGCGGCCGCTATTCGCTCCCGCTACGACATTGACGTCCTGCGCTCGCGCTTCGGCGTCTCCTTCGAGCAGGCGGCGAACCGGCTGACCATGCTGCAGCGGCAAGGCGCGCCCGGCGTGCCGTTCTTCATGCTGGAGGTCGACAATGCCGGGAACCGCTTCCGCAGGGCTGGCAGCCAGGGCTTTCCGCACAGCCGCTTCGGTGGCGGCTGTCCCAAGCTGCCCGTGCATGCCGCTTTCACGCAGCCGGGCCAGGTCTTCGTCGAAGCGGTGGAAATGCCCGACGGCGCCGAGTTCTTGTGCATCGCCCGCACGCTGGAGGGGCCACAGGGCGCATTCTCGGAGCGTCCGCGCCGCACCGCGCTGCTGCTCGGCTGCGACATCGGCTTTCGCGACGACATCGTCTATGGCGCGGCCTTGCCCGGCGTGGCGGTTGCGGGAAAGTCTGGACCAGGCATTGTCGCGGCGACGCCGGTCGGGCCCGCTTGCCGGCTTTGCGAACGCGTAGGCTGCCTGTCGCGCGCAGAGCCGCCGGTGACGCGTCCGCTCGGCCTCGACGAGATGGTGACGGGCCTGAGCGCCTTCGATTTCCAGTAACGCGGCAGCAAAGGTGCCACAATCATCGCTGATGTCTGGATCAGTCGCGGCCTAAGTCTTTGCGCTACGCGAACAGAGCAGTTTTTTGTCGTCCCTTGCGCATCGTCCCGTCCACAAAAGCTCGACAGTCGCGCCCATGACAGACGCAGCATCATCACCGGTCCTTGTCGCATCGCCCGGCGATGTTACCTCGACAGCCTCGCCGCGCGAGGAACGTGTCGGCATGCTTTTGGTCTTCCTGTCGGCGCTGATGTGGAGTTTCGGCGGCACCATCGCCCGCTTCATCACCGCCGGCGACAGCTGGACCGTGGTGTTCTGGCGCTCCATCTGGGCCGCCGTCTTTCTGCTCTCCTTCATGATCTGGCGTGACGGCTGGCGCGGCATGTTGAGGTCATTCCGCGACATGGGCCTGCCTGGCCTTGCCGTCGGGTTCTGCTTCACCATCGCATCGACCGCCTTCGTCGTGGCGCTCGCCTACACCACCGTCGCCAACATCCTTTTGATGCAGGCCGGCGTGCCGCTTCTGGCGGCGCTGTTTTCCTGGGCCTTGTTTCGCGAACGGGTTGGTGCCGTGACCTGGGTGGCGATTGCCGCCGTCATCGCCGGCGTTGCCATCATGGTGTCGGAATCGCTCGATGGCGCCGTCTCGCCCATTGGCGACGGGTTGGCGCTGCTGATCGCCTTGATGTTCTCGATCGCCACCGTCATCACAAGGCGGTTCGCCAGCGTGCGGATGACGCCGGCGACCTGCCTCGGCACGATCCTGGCCGCGGGCTTTGCCGCCTCGCAGGCCTCGACCTTCACCGTCTCGGCCAGCGACATGGGCTTTCTCTTTGCCTTCGGCGTGGTCAATCTCGGCATCGGCCTCGCCTTCTTCGCCACCGGCGCGCGGCTGATACCAGCAGCCATCGCGGCACTGCTTGGTACATTCGAGCCGATCCTTGGGCCGATATGGGTCTGGCTCATCCATTCCGAGGTGCCGTCGGGGCGCACCATCATCGGCGGCGCGGTGGTGGTCACGGCTCTGCTCGTTCACATCGGCCTCGAGTTCAATCGCCAGGCACGACCGCAGCGCGCTGGGGTCACTGGGGTGCCGTCGCCGAATTGATGCAGGCCGCTGAAGCTTTGCCATTGACAATGTTGCTGCCGCCCGGGCAGGCTGGGACTACGGCAACAACAAGACAGGCGTATCTTGCCAAGTGTCCCCGGCGACCCGATCGAGACCGGACCATATTTCTGTATTTCTGTCCGCGCGGCGGCGAAAGCTTCTGACGGCACCGTGATTCCTTCCAGCCCGGTACAATTGCGCGGTCGGAAGCGGCTCACCAATCGGCGCTTGTTGTCCCCTGGAAAGCTCAATAGTCTGAAAGAAATGCCCGGTCGCGCGCATGTCGCGACGAGCCGGCGATGGAACACTCACCAAAGGAGAACAGCATGATCCGCAAAGCGCTCTGGCTTTCGGCAACCTCGGTATTTCTGACATTGTTCACACCCGCCGGGCATGCCGAGGACCGCGTAGTGAATGTCTTCAACTGGTCCGACTACATCGACCCGACGATCATCGACGACTTCACCAAGAAGACCGGCATCAAGGTCGTCTACGACACGTTCGATTCCAACGAGATCCTGGAAACCAAGCTGCTTGCCGGCGGCAGCGGCTATGATGTCGTTGTGCCCAGCGGTAATTTCCTGGCCCGTCAGATCCAGGCCGGCGTGTTCCAGAAGCTCGACAAGTCGAAACTGCCGAACCTCGCCAACATGTGGGATACGGTTACGCAGCGGACCGCCAAATACGACCCCGGCAATGAGTATTCGATCAACTACATGTGGGGCACGGTCGGCATCGGCTACAACATCAAGAAGGTTCAGGCAGCGCTCGGCACCGACAAGATCGATAGCTGGGATGTGTTCTTCAATCCCGAAAGTCTCGCCAAGCTGAAGGACTGCGGTGTCTACGTGCTGGATTCGCCGGCCGACATCATTCCGGCGGCGCTGAAATATGTCGGCCTCGACCCGAACAGCACCTCGCCCGACGACATCGCCAAGGCCGAGGAAGCCCTGATGAAGGTTCGCCCCTTTATCCGGAAGTTCCACTCGTCGGAGTACATCAATGCCTTGGCCAATGGCGACATCTGCCTGGCGGTCGGCTGGTCCGGTGACGTGTTCCAGGCGCGCAACCGCGCGGTCGAGGCCAAGCAGGGGGTGGAGATCGGTTATTCCGTGCCGAAGGAAGGCGCCCAGATGTGGTTTGACCAGATGGCGATCCCGGCCGATGCGCCACATGTCGCCGAGGCGCATGAGTTCCTCAACTACATGATGACGCCGGAAGTGATCGCCAAATCGTCGAACGCCGTGCTCTACGCCAACGGCAACAAGGCCTCTCAGCAATTCGTCGACAAGGCGCTGCTCAGCGACCCGGCCGTCTATCCGGACGACGCGACCCTGCAGAAGCTCTACACGGTCTCTCCTTACGATCCCAAGACCCAGCGTGTCGTCACCCGCACCTGGACCAAGATCGTCACCGGCCAATAAGCAATCCGACACGGTCCCGGCAGTCATCTGCCGGGACCGAATTCCATCTGGGGCAAGAAGCAAGAATCAGGACGGAGTGGGATATGAAATCGCTTGGCAGCATCCGCAGGGATTTCGCGCCATGGAACGACCCGAACGCCAAGCCATACATCCAGTTCGAGAACGTCACCAAGAAGTTCGGTGACTTCACCGCCGTCAACAATTTGTCGCTGACCATATTCGAACGCGAATTCTTCGCGCTGCTCGGTGCCTCCGGTTGCGGGAAGTCGACCCTGCTGAGGATGCTCGCCGGCTTCGAGGAACCGACAGCCGGCCGCATCCTGCTGGATGGCCAGGATTTGCGCGGCATTCCGCCCTACCGCCGGCCGGTCAACATGATGTTCCAGTCCTATGCGCTGTTCCCGCATATGACAGTGGAAAAAAACATTGCCTTCGGCCTCAAGCAGGAAGGTATGCCGGGACCGGATATCGAAAAGCGCGTTGCCGAGATGCTGAAGCTGGTCAAGCTCGAGCAGTTCGCCAAGCGCAAGCCACACCAGCTATCGGGCGGCCAGCGCCAACGCGTCGCGCTCGCCCGCTCGGTCGCCAAGCGGCCGAAGGTGCTGCTGCTCGACGAGCCGCTTGGCGCGCTCGACAAGAAGCTGCGTGAGGAAACGCAGTTCGAGCTGATGGACCTGCAGCAAAATCTCGGCCTCACCTTCGTCGTCGTCACCCACGACCAGGAAGAGGCGATGACCATGGCCGACCGCATCGCCATCATCGACAAGGGCGAGGTGATGCAGGTTGCGACACCGGCGGAAGTCTATGAAGCTCCGGCCTCGCGCTTCGTCGCCCATTTCGTAGGCAACGTGAACATGTTCGAGGGCAAGGTCGCCGAGCGGTCGGCCAACACCACCCGCATCACCGGACCGAGCGGAGCCCAGATCGTCGTCGAGAATGGCGGCGGCGCCGCCGCGGCCAATGCCGATATCGTCTTCGCCATCAGGCCGGAGAAGATCAAGGTCTCGTCGAAGAAGCCGGCAGACGCCGTCAATGCGCTGGAAGGCGAGGTCTATGACGTTGCCTATCTTGGCGATATGACCGTCTACCACATCAGGCTCGACGACGGGCAGATCATCAGGGCAAGCGCCTTGAACGCCGCGCGCGTGACCGAGGATCCGCTGACCTGGAACGACCGCGCCTGGGTGTCCTTCCGGCCCGACGCCGGCGTCGTGCTGGCGCGGTAGGGGGCTGCCATGTCCAACATCGCTGTCACCGATACCGCCATGCCGTCAACTGCCGCCAAGCCGTTTCTGACGCGGCTGGGAGCCGGCTTCGTCAACCGGCTCGTCATCATCGTCCCCTATCTCTGGCTGCTGTTCTTCTTCCTCATTCCCTTCGTCATCGTCTTCAAGATTTCGCTGTCGCAGACGGCGATCGCCATGCCGCCCTACACGCCGGTGCTCGATTTCAAGGGCGGCGTCTCAGGCTTCTTCGCCGGGTTCCGCAACCTCAACTTCGACAATTATGTCTGGCTGACGCAGGACGCGCTCTATTTCAAGGCCTATGTGACGAGCGTGATCATTGCCGCGATCTCGACGCTCTTGACGCTGATCGTCGGCTACCCGATCGCCTATGGCATGTCACGCGCACCGGCCACCATCCGCCCGACTTTGCTGATGCTGGTCATCCTGCCGTTCTGGACCTCGTTCCTGATCCGCGTCTATGCCTGGATCGGCATTCTCAAGCCCGAGGGCCTGCTCAACCAGTTGCTCTTGTCGCTGCACATCATCAACCAGCCGCTGGTCATCCTCAACACCTATACGGCGATCTTCATCGGCATCGTCTATTCCTATCTGCCGTTCATGGTGCTGCCGCTCTATTCGTCGCTGGAAAAGATGGACTATTCGCTGATCGAGGCGGCCAAGGATCTCGGCTGCCCGCCGACATCAGCCTTCTGGAAGATCACCTTCCCGCTGTCGGTGCCGGGCGTCATTGCCGGCTGCCTGCTGGTGTTCATCCCGGCCGTCGGCGAGTTCGTCATCCCCGATCTGCTCGGCGGCTCGTCGACGCTGATGATCGGCAAGACGCTGTGGAACGAGTTCTTCGCCAACCGTGACTGGCCGGTGTCTTCGGCCGTCGCCGTCATCCTTCTTCTGCTGCTGACCGTGCCGATCATGCTCTTCCAGCAAGCGCAGGCCAAGGCGCAGGAGCAGGACAAATGAACGCCACCTGGAGCCGCTTCAACGTCACCTCGATCGTACTTGGCTTTGCCTTCCTGTACCTACCGATCGTGCTGCTCATCGTCTTCTCCTTCAACGAATCCAAGCTCGTCACCGTCTGGGGCGGCTTCTCGACCAAATGGTACGTGTCGCTGTTCCACAATCAGGGCCTGATGGACGCGACCTGGGTCACGGCGCGCGTCGGCGTGATTTCGGCGACGGTTGCGACCGTGCTCGGCACGCTGGCGGCACTGACCCTGACGCGCTACACGCGGTTCAGGGGCAGGGTGCTGTTTTCCGGCATGGTCTTCGCGCCGCTTGTCATGCCGGAAGTCATCACCGGCCTGTCGCTGCTGCTGCTCTTCGTTGCCGTTGGTCTCGACCGCGGCTTCTTGACGGTGACACTCGCCCACATCACGCTGACAATGTGCTTCGTGGCGGTCGTCGTGCAGTCACGCCTGGTTTCTTTCGACCGGTCACTGGAGGAGGCGGCGATGGATCTCGGCGCGACGCCGGTAAAAACCTTCTTCCAGATCACGCTGCCGGTCATCCTGCCGGCGATCGTGTCCGGCTGGATGCTGGCCTTTACGCTGTCGCTCGACGATCTGGTCATTGCCAGCTTCACCTCGGGGCCGGGCGCCACGACGCTGCCGATGAAGATCTATAGCCAGGTCCGTCTTGGTGTGACGCCGGAGATCAATGCGGCCTGCACCATCCTGATCGCCGTTGTCGCGGTCGGCGTCATCATCGCTTCGATCGCCAACAAGCGGCGTGAGGTGCAGCGCCAGCTCGACGAACAGACGGCACAGCGCGGGTGAGCATGATCCCGAAAAGCACCCCCTCGGGCCTGACCCGAGGGTGGAAGCCGATTTTCGGACAGATCATGCTCAACTGAACGAAAGCGCCGGAGTTATTCGCCCGAAACGCCGCGGCTTATCGGGGAAATGAACGGCGTGCTCCATGTTCCGCCAACGAAGAAGGACGACTGGTTGGGTCCCTGCTGGCCGGTCTTCTGCGCCGCCGCCTGGTCCGGCTGGATGACACCGCCGGACAGTGCCAGCCCGCGCCCCGCATAGGAGGCGATGCCGGAAAGCCAGATCTTGGTTTTCGCCGAATTGGCCTCGGCCTTGTCCAGCCTCGCCACGCCTCTCGAAATGGTTGCCTTCAGTTCGGCGCCGTCGATCGGCAGCGTCCCGTCCGAGACGTCGTCCAGCGCGAAGAAGCCGCCCTGTTCGGTATGCTTGAGGAAGGCCGGCAGGTTGAACTTGCTGAGCGCGCCGGGGCCGAAGGTCGCTGAGACCGAGCCGTCGGCATTTTCAAAGATCGAATCCCAGGTTCTGCCCGGTCCCTTGAGGATGACGGAAACGGTGCCCGTGCCGACCGGCACCAGCCGGGTCATGCCGGCCGCCGTGGCGAACGCCCCGCCATCGACATCGGACGCAAGCAGCCGGATCTCGACCTGGTTGCCCTCGGGCTTGCGGTCGAAACGAAGGCTGGTCTGGATGTTGCCGCCAAAGGCCGAGGCGTCGGAGATATCGAAGACGGAAAGACCATCCTTGACCTGGGCGGTCGCGGCAACATCGGCAAGCTGGATGGGGCCTGCCGTGGCATGCGCCGCCGACAGCCTGAGATCGAGGTTGATCCGGTCGGCGAAACTCGTGTCGACTTCAGGTCCTGTATCGTTAGCAGGCGCCAGCGGCGTGAAGGCGGACAGGAACGATCTGAGGTCGAGTGTGTCGAAGGCGAGCGTGCCCGAGATCACCGGCTGTGCTTCGCCAAGCGACAGGTCGAGCGCGCCCATGCCGGGATTGTTGTCCAGCGCAAGCGCGGTGTTTTCGAATTTGATTCGTCCGGCCGACGCCGTGACCTTGCTCGAAATGCTGACCGAGCCGATCGCCGCGCTTGGCGCGATGCCGGCCTGAGACCACTCCAGCACGCGGCGCAGCGAGGGTGCTGCGAACTTGACCTGGCCGTCGAAATAGCCGTTCTCGGACATGCTGGCCATGCCGTCCAAGGAGAAGGTGGCGGGTGCTGCCTTGAAAGACAGAGTGAGCGGCGCCATGCCGCCGGCAAACAACACCAGCGGCTTCGGTGAGGCGGCGTCGAGCGCCACGCTTTCGCCGCGCCAGATGCCGGTTGCGGACAGCGTCGCATTGCTGTTCATCGCCGCCCAATTCGCCTGGCCGTTAAGGCTGCTCAGGATCTCGACGTCCTTGCCGTCGACGGAAGCCACCATGCGGCCGTCCCTGAACTCCACCGTGCCGAAGGCATCGGCCGGCAACTTATCGAGATCGGGCTTGGCGGGGTCTGCACTGACGACGCCGCGCGCCGTGTCGATGGAGCGTGCGATGCGGCCGCCGGTCGGTGCCGTGGGCAGGAACAGGCCATCCACCGTGCGCTGGACCCGGATCGTCGGCCGCACCAGCCGCGCCGTGGAAAACGACACATCGCCCTGCAATGCCGCCATGGCCGAGAGGTCGATCTCGACCCGTTCGGCTTCGACGACCGGCGGCGCATCGGCGTCCGTCCACTTCGACAGCGTCACATCGGTCAGGATTGCGCGGAATTTCGGCCAGACCTCGATGCGTGGCGAGCCGTCAATGGCGACCCGGAATCCGCTCCAGGCGCTCATTTCCCAAGCGATGCGGTCGCGCACGATACGCGTCGAGGCGATCAGCGGCAGCGCGGCGACCACCAGAGCGATGACGATCACGGCAGCGCCGATCGCCCATACTCCGCGGCGGATCAAGGATGACGGCATATAGCCCTATACGCTTCCATTCCGATAAAAATTACCCAACGCCCCATTCGTCACTACGACTTACGACTTAGGCATTTCAAGTCTTTATGGCCCGGCGATGGCATTTGCGCACACCTGGCCGCTTCGGCCCAACAAAATCTTGCTCTGCTGCGCTGCGATATGCATAAGCGATGGCGACCGTGGGAGGATCGATCATGGCTGCCGAAGTACCGCTCTGGACCCCGACGCAAGACCAGATTGACGCTTCGCCGCTGACCGCCTTCCTGAAGGCCGCGGAAACGAAAGCCGGCGCCACATTCGCCTCCTACGCCGAGTTGCACCGCTGGTCGGTCGAGGATCGCGAGGCATTCTGGAGCCTGGTCTGGGATTTTTGCGGCATTGTCGGCGACAAGGGAGGCGAGCGCCTGCTGGCCGACGGCGACAGGATGCCGGGCGCATCATTCTTCCCCGACGCGACGCTGAACTTCGCCGAGAACCTGCTGAATAAGACCGGTTCTGGTGACGCAATCGTCTTTCGCGGCGAGGACAAGATCGAGCGCCGGCTGTCGTGGAAAGAGCTTCATCAGCTGACTTCGCGCTTTCAGCAGCTGTTCCTGTCGCTCAAGGTGAAGAAGGGCGACCGCATAGCGGCGATGATGCCCAACATGCCGGAGACCGTTGCCGCCATGCTGGCCATCGCCTCGATCGGCGCGGTCTGGTCATCCTGCTCGCCCGATTTCGGCGAGCAGGGCGTGCTCGACCGGTTCGGCCAGATCGAGCCCGTCATCTTCATCGCGCCGGACGGCTACTGGTACAATGGCAAGGCAATCGAGGTCGCCGACAAGATCGCGGCGGTTGCGGCCAAGCTTGATACCGTGCGCAAGGTGCTGATCGTCGATTATCTCGGCTCGTCGCGCGATGTCGCAGCGGTCATCGACAAGGCCGTGGCGCTGGAAGAGGCGCTGTCGCCTTTCGCCG
Source organism: Mesorhizobium loti CJ3sym (assembly GCF_000472785.1). Lineage (GTDB taxonomy): Bacteria > Pseudomonadota > Alphaproteobacteria > Rhizobiales > Rhizobiaceae > Mesorhizobium > Mesorhizobium loti_E. The sequence continues at coordinate 100,667 of NZ_AXAL01000023.1, read as the reverse complement.
CCAAGCCGGTGACCTTCGAGCGGCTGCCGTTTTCGCATCCGCTCTACATCCTGTTTTCATCTGGAACGACCGGCATTCCCAAATGCATCGTCCATTCGGCCGGCGGCACGCTGATCCAGCATGTCAAGGAACACCGGCTGCATGCCGGCCTCAGCGAGGGCGACCGCTTCTTCTACTTCACCACTTGCGGCTGGATGATGTGGAACTGGCTGGTGTCGGGCCTCGCATCCGGCGCGACACTGCTGCTCTATGACGGCTCGCCTTTCTACCCCGACGGCAATGTGTTGTTCAGTTTCGCCGATGCCGAGAAGATGACCTTCTTCGGCACCTCGGCCAAATTCATCGATTCCGTGCGCAAGGCCGGCCTCAGCCCAATCAGGACGCATGATCTGTCGACTGTGCGGGCGATCTCCTCAACTGGCTCGCCGCTGTCGCCGGAGGATTTCCGCTTCGTCTATGACGGCATCAAGAGCGATGTCCATCTGGCCTCGGTCTCCGGCGGCACCGACATCGTATCCTGCTTCGTGCTTGGCGTGCCGACGCAGCCGGTCTGGACCGGCGAGATCCAGGGGCCTGGCCTTGGGCTGGCCGTCGATGTCTGGGACGATGACGGCAAGCCCATCAGGCAGGAGAAGGGCGAGCTGGTCTGCACCAAAGCCTTTCCGTCCATGCCGATCGGCTTCTGGAACGACCCCGAAGGCAAGAAATACCAGGCGGCCTATTTCGAGCGCTTCGACAATGTCTGGTGCCATGGCGACTTCGCTGAATGGACTGATCATGGCGGCATGATCATCCACGGCCGCTCCGACGCGACGCTCAATCCGGGCGGTGTGCGTATCGGCACGGCGGAGATCTACAACCAGGTCGAACAGATGCCGGAGATACTCGAAGCGCTGTGCATCGGCCAGGATTTCGACAATGACGTGCGCGTCGTGCTGTTCGTGCGGCTGGCGGCGGGTGTCCAACTGGACGAGGATCTGGAAAAGCGCATCCGCGCCAAGATCCGCAGCGGCGCCAGCCCGCGCCATGTGCCGGCAAAGATCGTCGCCGTCAGCGACATCCCGCGCACCAAGTCGGGCAAGATCACCGAACTCGCCGTGCGCGACGTGGTGCATGGCCGCGCCATCAAGAACAAGGAAGCGCTCGCCAACCCGGAAGCGCTGGAGCTGTTCAGGAACCTGCCGCAGCTTGCCGAATGAACCCAAGCGCCATGGTTAACGAAATCTGTCGGTAGAATTTACCTAGATTTCATGAGTGGTACACATTCGTAAATTTTTCGACGAGCTGGTAAGGACTTGTTAAGTCCCGGCGTCGATAGTCGCATGTAACTTGAGGGAGAAATCCCGTTCCTCAGCCCCCGGAGGATCTGAATTCGCTCAAGCCCCCGTTGTGACAGCAATCCCATCTCTTAAGGCGTCCTTTGGGCGCCTTTTCTTTTGCCTGATAGGACTGACCTGCTATTCCGCGAGCACCCGGGTCGAGGGGAACGCGACCTCCACCAGCGTGCCTTCGCCCGGCGTCGAATTGATCGTAAAGCGGGCACGGTTTGCTTCCACCATCGCCTTGGTCAGCGGCAGACCGAGGCCGGTTCCGTCGCCGCGTCCGCGCTTCAACGCGTTGATCTGCTTGAACGGCTTCAGCGCCTGCTCGATCTCGGCCAGGCTCATGCCGATGCCGGTGTCGCGCACGCGCATGACGACATCGCCCGAGGTTTCATAGGCGGTCGAGACGATCACCTGGCCACCGGCCTGGGTGTAGCGGATGGCGTTCGACAGGATATTGAGCGCGATCTGGCGCACGGAACGGAGATCAGCCACCACCTCCGGCAGTCGCGAGGCGAAGCTGGAGCGGATGATGACGCGTTCGCGGTTGGCCTGCGGCTGCATCATCGCAACGGTCTCGGCCAGCGTGTCGTTGAGCGACACCGCCTCATAGGCCATTTCCTGCTGGCCGGCCTCGATCTTCGAGATGTCCAGCAGGTCGTTGACGAGATCGAGCACATGGTTGCCCGAGCGGTTAATGTCTCTGAGATAGTCGCGGTAGCGGTCATTGGCGACCGGCCCGAACTTCTCGTCGACCATCAATTCGGAAAACCCGATGATGGCATTGAGCGGCGTGCGGATCTCGTGGCTGATGCGGGCAAGGAAATCGGTCTTCTGCGAGGAAGCCCGCTCGGCCACCGCACGCGCCTGGGTGAGATCTTCCTCGGCCCGCTTCCACTGTGTGATGTCGCGCACAACGGCACAGAACCCGCTGTCATTGGGCAGCCGGCCGATGGTCATGAACAGGGGGATGAAGCGCCCTTGCGCTTCGCGCCCGATCACCTCGCGGCCGTCGTTCATCACGCTCGCCACGCCAGGCTCGGACAGGCCGGTGAGATAGTCGCGCGCTGCCCGCTGGCTTTCGATGGCAAACAGCGAGGCGAACGGCTTGCCGGTCACCTCGTCGCTGTCGAAGCCGAACAGCGCTTCGGCCGGGCGGCTGATCGAGCGGATGGTGCCGTCGCTGCCGATCAGCACGACGCCATCGGTGGCGGTGTCGATGATGGTGCGCATCTCGGCGATGCGCGCCTTGAGCTCGGAAATGTCGGGCTGTGTCGGCTCCTCGCCAACCGCGTGCAGGGCCACAGGCGCGTCATCCTCGCCAGAACGGCGCACGACGAGCATCAGCGCCTTGCCGTCGCGCCAGGGAACGGAGCGCAGGATGGCGTCGATCGGGAATTCCTGTCCGTCGCGGGTCTTCAGCCGCAACGCCCGGTCGCTGCCGTCGGAGGCGCCGTCATCGGCGTAGGGATCGGCAAACAGCGCGCCCAGGCCGCCGGCATCCTCGAGATCCTCAAGCGTGTCGTAGCCGGTCAGGTCTAGGAATTCCTCGTTGGCATAGTGCAACTGGTCGCCCGAATGGATGAGCAGCGGTACCGGCAGCTTGCCGAGCAGCGACGTATCGGGAGCCTTGCTTTCGTTGCCGACGGAAAACGCCGACGGCACGAAGCCTTCGGTCTTGAGCGGCGGCACCTGCAGGCGTGGGCGCTGCATCCCGGCGGCGTCGCTGGCACTGACAATCTCGGCGGCCGGCGCAACGGCTTGCCCGTCGGAGACGGCCGATGGCCCGGCATGTTCCGCGACCTCATCACGAACCGCGGCATCTTCCGCGCCGGCCCAATCCTCATTGTCCTCGGCATCGCGAAAATCGGCCGACGTCATGCTGTCGTCGTCTGCCGCCACATGTCCGGCGTCGGCAGTTGCCGGTTCTTCCTCATCCGCGGCGGGCTCGGCACTTTCGGTTTCCGCGGCTACCGGTTCAGGGACCGTAGGCTCGTCATTGTTCGCGACAGGGTTGGGCTCGTCATTGTGGTCGGCGTAGCTGAGCAGCGAGCTAGTCACGCCGGCCGGCGCGTCGGCGTGTTCCTCGTGAGCCGCGTCGCCCGGATGGGCGCCGTCCAGCCGTGCGAGATCCGCCTCGTGCTCGGCATCGACATCGGTCTCGGATGGCTCGGCCGACACGGCGCCGTTCTCAGGCTCCGCCGCCGGGATTTCGCTGGCCTCTGTCGGCTCTTGATCCGGGACGGCATCAAGTGTCGACGCAACCTCGGCAACAGACTCGATCGGAGCTTCCGTCTTCGCGGTCGGGGCCTCCGCTGTTGTTTCCGCCGCCGGTTCAGCCGGTGTCCTGGTCTCCGGTTCCGTCGGCCTTTGAATGCCGGGCTTTTCCGCTTCCGGCGGCTCGGCCGGCGAACTGTCTTTCTTCAGCCGCTCGCCGATCTCGCGGAAGGCGCTGCGCTCCAGTGTCGACAGCCCCTTGTCGTTGGCCGGCTGCCGGTGTTCGGCCAGCCGGATGACCTTGTCGGCAAAGCGCCGCTCCGGTTTCGGCACGATGGTCAGCGCCGGCACCTCACCCTTGAACGGGTCCGCCGCGTTCGGCTCCTCGGCCTTCGGTTCTTCAACGGGAGGTTCGACCGCTTCCGGTACAGACCCTACAGGGGCCTCGCCGTTGGGCACCAGGGCCATGCCGATCGCTTCCGGATCGACGATCGCGTCGCCCATTCGCGCCACGCCAAAACCACGAAAACCTTCGAAGGCACGGCTGCGGCCATAGACAGGCAAAGCCGCCAGGTCGACGGGGATCTTCAGGTCGGTACCGACAACAGGCCACAGCACGGAGCGGCCGGACCAGGTGTCGCGCCGCTCCAGCAGGCCGGCAATCTCGCCGGACGCGTCGAGGCCGAAGGTGGCCGCGACATCCCTGAAGCGCCGGCCGATCACATCGGCGGCCGGCTTGCCGACGATGTCGGCGAATTCCGGCGACAGCATGCTGAACTTGCCCTCGGCGTCGGTGCGCCAGACAAACCGCATCGGCGCCGCTGAGCGGTCGATCGTTCTGGCGGCCGGGGGAGGTGCGATCGGGGCAGCCGGAGAGGTGGCCTCGTCATGCTTCGGGGTGCTCGCCGAAGCCTCGGCGTTGTTTTTTGGTTCCGGCGTCGCTGGCGCGGGTTGCGCATCGTCTTCGCCGGCATTGAAATACCAATGATCGTGCTGTGCCGGCGTGCCAGCAGCCGGCTGATCGTTGTCGGCAACTGCCGGTGTCGGTCCGGTCGACCCCGCAATCTCTTGCGTTGCCTGTTCCGGCATATGTTCAGCTACGGGCTCGGAAGGGACGGGCTCCTGCTCGATCTCGGCAGCGGGCCGCTCGATCGCCTCTGTCTGCGAAACATCCGCCGTCGGCTGATTGTCCTGGTGAGGATCGGATACAACCCCGGTACTTTCCGCCGCCGCGGCAGTGTCGCCGGTCTCGTTGGCCGGGCTTTCCGCCACTCCGGGGCCTGCCGAAGCCTCTTCAACAGACGCGTTGTCCTCGAGCTGGTCTTCGTCGATTACGACCAGGAGATGCCGCTCCGGCGTCAACCGGGCGAGGCCGGCCGGGTAGGAGGTGTTGCCGCCCGGAACGAGGCGCTTGACGATGCGCTCGCCCTCGGCAGCCACATCGGCCACCAGGGCCGCCAGCGTCGCGGGCTGGATGCCAAGTGCTGAAAAACCGTCGGAAGCGGCCTCGACATTGCCGCCGGCATCGATGAAGGCGATGAAATGGCCGTCTTCGGTAAAGCCGCTGATCGCCCGGCTGGCGATTTCGGCGGCACTGCGCGAGCCTGTCTGCGCCGCAGGCACCGCTAGCATGATTGCCTTTTCGCCGTCGGGCAGCGTCACGGCGCTTGCCTGGAAGCCGATGGTGCGGCTGGTCATGCCGGTCGCCAACCTGACGGTGATGCCACGATCAGTGCCGATTTCGGGAAAACCGCTGGTCGCCATGATCTGGCGGCGAGCAATGAGCGGCAACTGTGCGGAGGCGCCGATGATGGCTTCGATGTCGGGGTAGCCGAACACGGCGGCGCCCGGCCCATTGGCCCAGATCACCTGCTCCAGGTCGACCGACAGGATCGCGATCGCGTCGCCGGCGGCAAAGCGCTGGCGGACCGCGTCGAGCACGGCGACGTCGAGGAAGGAATATTCGGACGGCATGCGCTTGGCGAATCCTCACGGAGCGGCGAAATTTGCAGTTAACGCTTTGTTAATAAAAGCCGGCGGCGCGAAGGTCCACAAGCCAGAACGTGCAAAGGCCGGAATCTGGGCTCTTGGTTAACGGCCCAAAGGAAATTTATGGTGCACTGCAACAAAGATATTGCAATGCACAAAATTTGCCTTTATATTGCCATCATAACTGAACGAGACGGCTTTCTGTCAAAGCCGCTGCCGCTGAAAAGGATGGAAAATGTCCAGGACCAAGACCGCCGAGACGATCGAAAACGTTGAATTCCCGAGCTTCGACGCTTCCAAGGCCACCGACCAGATGCGCGCTTTCGCCGAAAAGGGCGTTGAGCAGTCGAAAGAGGCCTATGCCAAGCTCAAGACCGGCGCCGAAGAGACCCAGAAGGCTCTGGAGTCGACCTACGAGACCGCCAAGACTGTTTCGAGCGACCTGTCGCTCAAGACCATCGCTGCATTGCGCAGCAATGCCGAAGCCGGCTTCTCGCATCTCGAAGCCCTGATCGGCGCCAAGTCGCTGTCGGAAGTCGTCGAACTGCAGACCTCCTTCCTGCGCAAGCGCATCGAATCGACCGTCGAGCAGGCCAAGGACTTCCAGGCTGTTGCCTCCAAGGCGGCCGAAGACGTCTCCAAGCCGATCAAGACCGCCTTCGAGAAGGCCGTGAAGGACATCAAGGCTGCCTAACATTTGCGCATGATCTGAAGATGCAACAAAAGGTCGCATTTTCTTAAAAACTATCAAGCGTAAGATGGTAGCCATCAAGGAATACCCGGCGAGTGGAACCTCCTCCCTCTGCTCCCCGGGGTGACCAGCCAGCACCTCCTCCCGCTGGCTCGTAACAGGAAAAGGCCGGCACCTCCTCCCGCCGGCCTTTTTCTTTGCCTGGCGCTCTGCCCGGGGTAATGACATGCCGATGTGGGCAAGTGCCCTTTGCTTTCCAAAAGCCTTGAATTAAAATCCATAAGCCCGTATGGACGCATCGCCGAACGACGGAGCAGATCGCGGAGACTTTCCGCCTCGATCCGCTCGGGCAAACGTGCCGTTGTAGCTCAGATGGTTAGAGCGCCGGATTGTGGATCCGGAGGTCGCTGGTTCGATCCCAGCCAACGGTACCATCCCCATCCTCAGTGCTGGAATCACCGCGTCAAGATTGTAGGATTTCCCGGTGCCGTCGAGCGAAGGTCTCGGCGATTGCAAGGACCGCGGCATGAATCGGTCCGGTGGCGAGCGTAGGCATGACCGACGCGTCCACGACGAAAACATTGTCGAGCGCCTTCAGTCGTAGATCCGCATCGACGACGGCATCCACGTCCTTCCCCATCCTGCAAGTTCCGCAGGGGTGATGGTGTGTGATGACCGACCGCGCGATGAAGTCGTCGATCTCGGCCGTACTGTGCAGGCTGCCTGGCAGGAGTTCGCGCTCTCGCCAGCCGGCGAGTTCATCTCTATGCCCGATTGTCCGCGCTGCCTCGAGCGCCCTGCGAAACAGCGCGCGGTCCCGGCCGGTCTGCAGGTATGCCGGGTCGATAATCAGTCGATCGTCGAGCTCAGGCCCACTTATGCGCACGCTGCCGCGGCTCGATGGATGGGTGATGCCGAACAGCAGCGAGTAGGCCGTGCCGGCTTCAGGCGCCTGGAAGCATTCGGACACGATCGGCGCGATGCCGCAACCAACGACGATTTCAGGCTGCCCGCCAGCGGTGAAGCTGTCAGCGCGCATATAGGCCATCGACTCAGAATGTTGGAGGCGCGATGGCGGCACAGGCTTGCGGGCTGCATAAAGGTTGCCGGCACCGAGCAGGTGGTCCTGAAGGTTGCGGCCGATTTCAGGCATGTCGATCAGGCAGCCAACGCCGGCGGCATCGAGCACATCATGCGGACCGATGCCCGAGCGCATCAGCAAGGCCGGACTTTCCAGCGCTCCGGCACAAAGGATGATTTGATCCGCAAGGATTTCAACCGAACCCTGTTGCCCGACGACCTCGAGGCCGCGGACCTGATTGCCGCTGAGATTAAGCCGGCGCACCCGGGATTCCGTAAGGATGGTCAGATTCTTGCGGCCTCGGACTGCCCCGGTGAGCCAGGCGTCCGCCACTGTGACCCGCCGCCCGTCGCGAATGTTCAAGGAGTTCGGGGTGACGCCGATCATCTCGCCGCTATTGTGGCCCTCAAGGCGAGGCAGACCCAACGATGCACCGGCCTCGATGAAGGCACGGGCAACCGGACTGACTTCGTCCGATGGCAAATGGATCGGCAACGGCCCGTCCTTGCCGTGAATGCCGTCGCCGCCAAGCGGGTGGTTTTCGTTAGCCTGGAAAACGGGCAGCAGTTCATCCCAGCTCCATCGGCGATCCCCCGTCGCATCGACCCAGGCCTGGAAGTCGGAAGGATGACCACGCATGTAGCCCATCGCGTGCAGGCAACTCGAGCCACCGATCAACCGCCCGCGCGCCCAATGATGCACCCGGCCCGCGGTGCCGGCTTGCGGCTCCGTGCGATAGTCCCAATCGTAGCTGCGGCCCTGAAGCGCCGGCCAGGCAGCGGGGTTCCAGATGTCGGGGTCGCTCGCCTCTTCGCCTGCCTCGATCAGCAAAACCTGTCTGTCCGGCGCTTCACTCAGTCGCGCGGCAAGCAAGCTGCCGGCCGACCCGCCACCGACGATGACGACATCGCAATTTGGTTTGCGCTCGACATTGGCCCTGCTCATCATATCTCCATCTGCAACGGGCTGGCTTGGGTAGTCGGCATGTCTGACACCAACATGGGGAAGACCCCGCGCATTGATCTGCGTTCGGCGGATACCTGATCCGAAACGTCACGCAGGACTTTCGGGCCTTCAGGCGGAACCGCAGTCTTTGGAAGACCTCAAATCCCGTTGTCCATGGAAATCTTGGCTGCCGCTTTCGCCCTCAAGACGTGCTGTTTCGAGGCTTTGCGGGCGGCTTTCTCGTCGCCGGCGGCGATGGATTCGAATATCTCCCTCATCTCTGCCAGGCTGCTTTGCGCCCTGCCTTCCAGGGACATCGACCGCCCTCGAAAGAAGCTTATCCTGGCCACCAGACCGCGATGGACTTCTTCCAGGATTGGATTTCCGCAATTGGCGAGTATGATTGAATAAAAGTCCGCTGCGGTCATGACCTGCGCCAGGCTGTCATTGCTGGATGCCGCCTTTTCGAATGCGGAAAGAGATTTCTCAAGCTCACGCAGCTGCTCAGGCGAAATTCTCAACGCGCATCGTCCCGCCGCCTCGACTTCCAACAGCTCTCGAACCTCGTAGATGGCCGTTGCCACTTCCCAGGAAAGCGCCGGTATCGACGGTCCGCGATTGGGCACGATCTCGATCAGGCGCTCGGCCTCAAGACTGCGCAAAGCCTCCCTCAGCGAAGGGCGGCTGATGCCGAGCTGTGTGCACAGCTGGCTTTCGATCAGGCGGCTTCCCGGTTGGAACAATCCGGAGAAGATGGCGAGCCGTAACTTGTCGACGGTCTCCCGTTGCACGGTCCGTGGCGAAATTCGCAAATTCAAATCTGGGGGCATTGGTAACGCCTCTTGAGCCTTGGGTCGCAATGTCAGCATCATACGCCACGCTCTGGAAATTTGACAGCAGGATAGCCAGATTGTCAAATCTGAAGATTGCAAGAATGTCAGACAATCTGCTTGACGGCCCCCCGGCTGATATGTTCCTTTTGCTGGAGACGGGCAGCGGAGGCGAGGATCATGGACATGGCGGCGGACACACCTTCCGACCACTTCATCTCGCACCGCGTCGACGTTGGCCGCATCACTTTGAACGTGCGCGAGACGGGCAACGGCCCGCTGATGCTGTTCTTCCACGGCATCACCTCCAACTCCGCCGTCTTCGCGCCGCTGATGGCCCAACTATCGGATCGGTTTACGACCATAGCGGTCGACCAGAGGGGGCATGGCCTCAGCGACAAGCCGGAAGCCGGCTACGAGGCGAATGACTACGCGGATGACATCGCCGGCCTGATACGCACGCTCGATCGAGGCCGTGCCATCCTCGTCGGGCATTCGCTCGGTGCTCGAAATTCCGTCACGGCTGCAGCGAAATACCCGGATCTGGTGCGGTCGGTCGTGGCTATCGATTTTACGCCGTACATCGAGACTGAAGCGTTGGATGCGTTGGAAGCGCGGGTGAACGCAGGCAGCCAGCTTTTCGAGGATGTAAAGGCCGTCGAAGCATACCTCGCCGGCCGCTACCCGAACATTCCCGCCGACGCCATCAAGATCAGGGCTGAAAGCGGCTATCAGCCGGTCGACGGCGGATTGCGTCCATTGGCTTCGCCCACGGCCATGGCGCAGACCGCCAAGGGCCTGAGATCAGATTTGGTGCCTGCTTTCCGGGACGTGACGAAGCCCGTGCTTATCATTCGGGGCGAAACGAGCAAATTGGTGTCATCTGCGGCGCTGGCGAAGACAAGTCGGCTGCGTCCGGATCTGCCTGTCGTCGTCGTTCCGGGCGCCGACCATTACGTCAATGAGGTCTCTCCCGAGATCACGCTGAAAGCCATCACCAACTTCATAGGCGCCTGACGGCCAAACGCCGTCTTCTTGTACGCAGCAGGATCCAGAAAATGGCCAACGTAAATAGAACTCCAGGCAAAACCCGTCGCGCCGAAGTCGCCGGCGGCGGCTTTGCCGGCCTGACGGCCGCCATCGCTCTGAGGCAGAATGGTTGGGATGTCAGGCTGCACGAAAAGAGCTCCGAGCTGCGGGCATTCGGCGCCGGCATCTATCTCTGGCACAATGGCCTTCGCGTGCTCGAAGGACTGGGCGCCTTGGACGAGGTTCTCCAGGGCTCGCACACGCCGCCGACCTACGAAACCTGGATGCACAACAAGTCGGTTTCCAAGGAGACGTTCAACGGTCTGCCCTGGCGCATCATGACCCGCAGCCACCTGCATGATGCCCTGGTCAATCGGGCTCGTGCCCTGGGTGTCGACATAAGCGTCAATTCCGAAGCCGTCGCCGCCGATCCGGAGGGACGGCTGACACTCCAGAACGGCGAGGTCCTCGAGGCCGACCTGATCGTCGGCGCCGATGGCGTTGGCTCCAAGGTCAGGGATTCCATCGGCTTCAAACAGGATCGCTGGGTTTCGAAGGATGGTCTCATCCGACTGATTGTCCCGCGCATGAAGAAAGATCTCGGTCATGGCGAGTGGGACAACACCATCGACATGTGGAACTTCTGGCCGCGTGTTCAGCGTATTCTCTATTCGCCCTGCAATGAGAATGAACTCTATCTGGGCTTGATGGCTCCGGCCGCCGATCCTCGCGGATCCGCCGTTCCGATCGATCTCGAAGTTTGGGTCGAGATGTTTCCGTTCCTGGAGCCATGCCTGATCGAGGCGGCCAAGCTGAAAACCGCCCGCTACGACAAGTACGAAACGACCAAGCTGGATAGCTGGACAAGAGGCAAGGTCGCTCTCGTGGGAGATGCCGCGCATGCGATGTGCCCGGCGCTTGCCCAGGGCGCCGGTTGCGCGATGGTCAACGCCTTCAGCCTGTCGCAGGATTTGGAGGAAAGCTCTTCGGTCGAAGACGCGCTTCTCGGGTGGGAAAAGCGCATTCGCCCGATCACGGATCGCTGCCAGGCCCTGTCCGGCGACTATGCGGCGAACCGCTCGCTCTCGAAAGGAAACATGTTCACGCCAGCGGCACTGGAAGCTGCCCGCTACGATCCGCTGCGCCGTGTCTTCTCATGGCCGCAGTAGTGTCGAACGAGCCGGTCAACGAATTAATTGGCGCGTGCGGAAGCGGCGCGCGCCTTCAGGAGATGAAGATGAACTATTCCAGTGAAGTCGAACGAGATTATGATGTCAGGGGCTGGTATTCCTCGGTCCAGGAAAGCCGGCATGACGGCGGCACACCTGGCGAGACCCTCATCAAGGTCGCGACAGGCGTTGTCATCCGCAATCCCTTCGCCGGAAAGTTCGTTGCCGAACTGTCCGAGCTGACGGCTCCGAGTTCGGCCATCGGTCATGCGCTCGGCGAGCGAGCCGTGGCGCTGCTCGGCAACAGGCCGGTCGAAAGCTATGGCAAGGGCGGCATCGCGGGTACGTCAGGCGAACAGGAACATGTCGTCGCTTGCATCACCACGGTGTTCGGAGACCCGCTGCGGCAGCAGGTGGGTGGCGGCAAGGCCTGGATCTCGTCGGTCAGCAAGGTCGCCGTCGCCGGCACCATCATCGATATCCCGCTTGCCCACAAGGACGAGCTCTACATCCGTTCCCACTATGATGCCGTCACTTTTTCCGTGCCGGATGCCCCGCGCCCGGACGAACTTTTGATCTGCGTCGCCGTCGCATCGGGTCCGCGCGTGCATCAGCGCGTTGGGGGCAAATCCGTTGCCGACCTCAAGGCCACCGCTGTCTAGTTCGATCGAAATTTCTGAAGGACGAATTTCATGCCCCTGAATATCAAGGACCTCAAGATTACCTCAGTGGACTTCCAGCCGCTGGGGAAATTGCGCGACGAACACGCGGGCGACAAGGGCAATGTATTGCCCAGGCTTAAGGTCAGTGGCGTCCCGGCCGGTACCAAGGAACTCGCGGTCATCTGCCACGATCCGGACGCGCCGCTCGCCAACGGTTTCACGCATTGGGTCGTCTACGGCATCGACCCCTCGGCCACCGACCTTTCGGACGCGCAGGAGAAGTTCCGCGTCGGCCCCAACGGCGCCGGCCACAAGCAGTATTACGGGCCGCAGCCACCCGCTGGCCATGGAGAACATCACTACTACTTCTGGGTCTATGCCCTGGACACCAAGGTCGAGGGGTCGCCTATCCGGGAGGAGTTCCTGCAAAAATATGCCGGCAACATCATCGAGCAGAATCGGATCGTCGGCATCTACGAAAACAAGTGAAATCCGCGGGCCCTGGCGACCGATAACAATAACAAGAATGGTCGCCATCGCCGCAATGGGAGAATTTGGAAATGACAGACCACAGCCCAGCGCGCCAGAAGGTCTTCGAGGAGCTGGTTACAGCGACGAAGATCCTTCTGAACGAAGGCATACTGGATACGTTCGGGCACATCAGTGCCCGTGACCCCGAGGATCCGGAAAGTTTCTTCCTGGCGCAAAAGCTTGCTCCAAGCCTGATAACGGCCGGTGATATGCAGCGTTTCAACCTCGATGGCGAGACCTCGGATAACAGGCCGTCCTATCTGGAACGCTACATCCACAGCGAGATCTACAAAGCACGGCCCGATGTCCAGTGCGTGCTCCACAGCCATTCGCCGGCTGTCCTGCCCTATTGCTTCACCGACCAGCCATTGCGGCCTGTGACCCATATGGGGGCTTTCCTCGGCGACGCCGTCCCGGTCTACGAGATACGCGACAAGCAGGGAGATGCTACGGATCTCTTTGGCGGCAGCCGGAGCGTCTGTGCGGACATCGCTGAAAGCCTCGGAACCTATCCCGTCGTCCTCATGGCGCGGCACGGCGTCGTCAATGTCGGCACTTCTGTCCGGCAGGTGGTGTTCCGGGCTTTCTATCTTGAACAGGAGGCGGCAGCGCAGACCGCCGGCCTGCGGATCGGCAACATCAAGTATTTGTCGCCGGGCGAAATCAAGGCCGCTGGAAATCTCGTCGGCGCCCAGATCGACCGTGGATGGGATCACTGGTCGCAGCGCCTAAGGGAAAAGGGCCTGGCCTAGCGCCAGCGGGTCTTTGAATATTCCCTGGAAGGGCTTGGTCTCTGCCAGGGTATCCGGCCCCGATCCTCAAATGCTTCGGGGCCAGAGTGTCAGGCGAAAGCAGTAGAACCATGCCGCACGCGGAAAGTTACGACTACATCATCGTTGGAGCCGGATCGGCCGGTTGCGTGCTCGCTAACCGGCTGAGCGCCGACCCGAAATGTTCGGTGCTGTTGCTGGAGGCCGGCGGCTGGGATCGCGATCCCATGATCCACATTCCGCTAGGCTGGGGCAAGATCCTGACCGAGCGTCGCCATGACTGGATGTATTTCTGCGAACCGGAGGACAATGTCGGTGGACGCAGGGTCGAGTGCGCGCGCGGCAAGGTTGTCGGCGGATCATCGTCCACCAACGCCATGGCCTATGTGCGGGGCAATCGCGGCGACTACGACCGTTGGGCAGCCACGGGGCTGAGCGAGTGGTCATACGACAAGGTGCTGCCCTATTTCCGCAAGCAGGAAAGCTGGGAAGGCGGCGAGAACCAGTATCGTGGCGGCGAGGGCCCAGTCAGCACCCAATTCTGCCGCTACAAGGACAAGCTGATCGATGCTTTTGCGCAGGCCAGCGTGCAGGCCGGTTACGAGCAGACAAAAGACTATAATGGCGAGCGTCAGGAAGGGTTCGGCCGCCTCCAGATGACGATTTCAAAGGGCCGGCGTTCCTCGACCGCGACAGCCTATCTGCGGCCGGTCCTGAAGCGGCCCAACCTGACCGTCCTGACGGAAGCGAGTGCTACCAAGATCGTGCTGGAGGGTGCGCGCGCCACCGGCGTCACCATCAACCATCGCGGGACCGAACGCACGGTTCTCGCCCGCAAGGAAGTGCTGCTTTCCGGTGGCGTGATCAACACGCCGCAACTCATGATGCTGTCGGGCATCGGGGCGCAGGATGAGCTTGCCGCCCAAGGGATCCAGACGCGGGTCAACCTGCCGGCGGTCGGCAAGAACCTGCAGGACCACGTCTCGGTCATCCTCATGTACCGGCGCCGGGCTCCGGGCGGCCCGTTCCTGCGCAACATGCGTGCCGACCGGATCGGGCTCGACTTCGTCAAGACCTACTTCACGGGGCGCGGTTTTTCCGGCGATGTGCCCGGCGGTGTCGTCGCCTTCCTGAAGAGCGGCCCGGCCCGACCGTTGCCGGATGTGCAACTGCTCTTCACTGCGGCTCCGCTCGCCGCATGGCCTTATTTCAAGCCGTTCAAGGCGCCGTTCCCGGATGGCTTCGCGACGCGGATCGTGGCGACGCAGCCCGAAAGCCGGGGAGCGGTGAAACTCGCGTCGGCCGATCCTTCCGCGGCACCCCTGATCCATCAGAATTTCCTGGCTTCGCCGAAGGATTGGGAGTCGCTGCGCGCCGGCTTCCGGGTGGCGCGCGATCTCGCGTCGCAGCCCTCCATGCAGCCCTTCATCGAGGCGGAGTTTTTTCCCGGCCCGAAGTGTCAGAGCGACGACGAGATCGACGAGCATATCCGCAAGACCTCCATCACCGTGCATCATCCGGTCGGGACTTGCCGGATGGGCGCCGACGAAGCCTCTGTCGTCGACCCGCAATTGCGCGTTCGCGGCGTTCAGGGTCTGCGCGTGGTGGACGCTTCCGTCATGCCCGACCTGGTCTGCGGAAACATCAATGCGGCAGTGATCATGATCGCCGAGAAGGCCGCCGACCTCATCGCCAGTTCGAAAGACAGCAGGGCAGTGTCATGATCCAGCGTATCGCCATCATCGGTATGGGCACGATGGGTCCGGGCATGGCCGCCCGGCTCGCCAGAGGCGGCCTTCAGGTCGTCGCCTACGACGTTGCCCCGGCAGCGATCGAACGCGCGCAGACCATGCTGGGTGTGGCCGAGACCGTTCTCGACTCCCTGGGGATCGCGCCGCCGCCGGCCGGCGTTGGAACGGTTCGCTTCACCGACGACATCAGCGATGCGGTATCCGGCGCCGATCTCGTCATCGAGAACGTTCCTGAAAACATTTCGATCAAGGCCGACGTCTATCGCACGATCGACGGCCTGGTCGCATCGGACACGATCGTCGCGTCGGACACGTCCGGTATCCCGATCACCAAGCTGCAGGCGCATATCTCGCATCCCGAGCGGATGGTGGGCATGCACTGGTCGAACCCACCGCACATCATCCCGATGATCGAGGTGATTGCCGGGGAGAAGACGGCGCCGCAGACCGTGACTGTCATCCGCGACCTGATCCGCTCCATCGGCTTGCTGCCGGTGGTGGTAAAGAAGGATGTTCCGGGCTTCGTCGAAAACCGCGTGCTCTATGCGCTGCTGCGCGAGGCGGTCGACCTTGTCGAGCGCGGCGTCATCGATCCCGAAGATCTCGACACCTGCGTGTCGTGGGGCATCGGCTACAAGATCGCCGTGATCGGGCCGATGGCGCTGCTCGATATGGCGGGCCTCGATATCTACAAGTCCGTCTCCTCCTTCCTCAATGCGGATCTCTCCAATCGCGACGATGTCGCGCCGATGGTGCTGGAAAAGACCAACGCGTCGAAGTTCGGCATCAAGTCGGGCGAGGGCATGTTCGCCTACACGCCCGAGCAGACCAAGGCACTGCAAGGCGAACGGGCGCGCAAGCTCGTCGCGGTGCGGCGCATCCTGGAGGGCCGGGAGTAGCCATGCGCATGGAACCCATTCGAGCAGCAGGCGGCCGGCCGGCCCATATCCGCCACGATGACGATCTGATCTCCGCCAAGGGCGTCTCGGTCGTCATGGCCAGGCAACTGGTGCTGCAGAACATTGATCTCGCGGTACCGAAGGGGTCGTTCGTCTCCCTCATCGGTCCTTCCGGATGCGGCAAGAGCACCTTGCTCAAGGTTCTGGCCGGGCTGGTAAATCCGACGAGCGGCAGCGTTTCGATCGCTGGGCTTTCGCCGGTCGAGGCGGCGCGCAAGCGTATGATCGGCCTCGTCTTCCAGGACGCCAACCTGCTTCCCTGGAAGAATGCCGTCGACAACGCTTCGATGCTGCTGGGCATCACCGACAAGTCGCTCTCGCGCACGGATTTGCGGGCGCGTGGGCAGGAGATGTTGGAACTGGTTGGGTTGGGTGACAGCGCCCACAAGCGTCCCCATGAATTGTCCGGCGGCATGCGTCAGCGCGTCGCCATCGCGCGGGCCCTGGCGCTTGATCCGGCGGTGCTGCTGATGGACGAGCCGTTTGGCGCGCTCGACGCCATAACCCGCGATTCGATGGGCCAGTCGCTGCTGGAAATCTGGCAGCGCACCGGCAAGACCATCGTGCTCGTCACCCACTCCATAGACGAAGCCATCCACCTGTCGCGCCATGTCCACGTGATGGGGATCAAGCCCGGGCGGATCACCGAGAGCCTCGACATCGGTCTGCCCTATCCGCGCGATCTGTCGGTGACGGAAGATCCGGAGTTCGTCAGGCTGGCGGTTCAGCTGCGGATGATGCTGCGCGCCAGCCACCAACCGGGAGGCACGTCGTGAGCGATCAGCCCATCACCAATCTCTCCGAGCCGCGGCTTGCCTCCAGCTGGGCAGCGGCAACAGGCAGCTGGCTGCCGGCGGTCATCCTTCTGCTGGCGACGATCATCGTGTGGGAAGCCGTGGTGCGGATCTTCGCCATCTCCGCCTTCATCATCCCCGCCCCCTCCGAGATCGCCCAATCGCTGGTCGCGCAATGGGCAACGCTGATGCAAGCGACACTGGTGACGGCAGGCGAGATCCTGTTCGGCTTCATTGTCTCTGTGGTGGTCGGCATCGCCATTGCGCTGGTCATCGTGCGTTTCGACTGGCTGGGGCGCGCGCTCTATCCGCTGGTGGTGCTGTTCCAGAATGTGCCCAAGGTGGCACTGGCGCCGATCTTCATCCTCTGGTTCGGCTACGGGCTGGCGCCCAAGATCGGCCTGATCCTGGTCATCGCCTTCTTCCCGGTGACATTGTCGATGCTGGCGGGCATGCAGTCGGTCGACCGCTCGCTGCTCTCGCTGATGAATTCGGTCGGCGCCAGCCAGACCCAGATCCTGTTCAGGATCCGTGTCCCGCATTCGCTGCCGAACCTGATGGCCGGAACCAAGATCGCCGCGACGCTCAGCGTCATCGGCGCCATCGTCGGCGAGTTCGCCGGCGCCTCGGACGGGCTCGGCTACGTCATTCAGTTCGCTTCTACCCAACTCGACACGGCACTGGTCTTCGCGGCGCTGCTGCTCGTTTCGGTGCTGGGCATCGCCTTCTATTACGCCGCCGAGATTCTCGAACGCATCGTGGTGCCGTGGGCACCGAAATTCAGCCAGGCCTAGGTCTCCAGGAAGGATAGAACAATGCTTAGACGCTCATTCATCAAGGCAGCCACTCTTGCAGCGTTTGCCGGCGCGCTTGGCTTCTCCGGCGCGGCGCAGGCGGCGGACAAGGTAAACGTCCAGCTCGACTGGGTGGTGCGCGGCAACCACGCCATGTTCTTCGTCGGCAAGGAAAAAGGCTTCTTTGCCAAGAACGACATCGACGTGACCGAGATCCGCAAGGGTTCCGGCTCGCCAGACGCCATGCGGCTGGTGGGCAACGAGAACGCGGATTTCGGTTTCGGCGATCTTCCTACGCTGGCTGTCGCGCGGTCGCAGAATGTTCCAGTGGTGGCGCTGGCCGCCGTCAACCAGCATTCGCCGCTGGCGATCATGTCGCTGGCCAAGACGGTGAAGCTCACCAAGCCGGCCGATCTCAAGGGTCTCACCATCGGCATTCATCCGGCCGGTTCAACCTACCTCTTCTTCAAGGGCTTCCTGGCGGCCAATGGCCTGACCGAAAAGGACATGACGCTGAACAGTGTCTCGCCGCCCTATGAAAGCTACCTGCTCCTGGGCCGGGTTCAGACGGTGATCGGCTATGTCGATGCCGAGGTTCCCGAACTGGAGGCCAAGGCCGGCGGTCCCGGATCGCTCAGCATCATGTTGGGCGCCGATTACGGCTGGAAGGCTTACGGCTCGGGCCTCTTCACCTCGCAGGCGATGATCAAGGACAAACCGGACGTCGTCGCCCGCTTCGTCAAGGGCTACAGGGAGGCCTTCGATTATGTCGTGGCGCACCCCGAAGAGGCTGCCGAGATCACGGCCAAGGCAGCACCCGGTTATGCCGACAAGAAGGATGTGCTGCTGGCGCAGATCAATGCCGACATCGCCTCCACCTTCACCAGCCCGGACACCAAGGAACACGGCCTCGGCTGGATGACGAAGACGCAGTGGGAAGAAACGCTGAAGACGCTCACCGATCAGGGCGTGCTCAAGACGGCTCTCTCGGCCGATGATGTCTTCACCGACACCTTCCTGGCAACCAAGTAGGAGGCGCCCGGTGTTGGGCGGGCAATCGATGAGCGCCTACCGGCAGACAAGACTGTCCGGCGCCATGGCGCAGGACACGGCGCGCTCGCCATTCGCCGCGTCGGTGCGGTCGAGCGTGATCTGCACGCGGGTCGCATATGCGCGGCCCGACAGGCCGCACCACAGCCGCTCGACGGGCAGGTTCTCGCGCTTGTCGTTGAGGATCGTGAACGTGCCGGTCTTGGGATCGAACCAGAGTTCGACACGGGCGCTCCTGCCCGGCTCGACCGTGGCGATCCCGGCGGAATACCAGTGGGCGAAGTCGGCATTGCAGGACAGGCCTTCGCTGCCCGCATTCGAAATCGTCAATGGCACCATGTCGAGCCCGTCAGTTCCGGTGCGGACGGTGACATGGTGCAACTCAACCGCATTGGCGAAGGACGTGAACGCCAGCATCACCGGGAGAAAACAACGAATCTTCACTTTGCCTGAGCTCCGTTGGGTGGGTTTGTGCAGGCAGTCTATCTCGCTTCCGCGCAATAACAATAAGAATAATGATTGGTAATCAACCAGAGAGGGTAAAATGTTAAAGCTTCTTAAAAGCAGTGTAAGCGCACTTATATTGAGCAGTGTCTTGCTTGGCGGCGCGTTTGCCGGCGAAGTCAAGTCGATCGCCATCCTGACGCCCGAAGAAGGCACGGATTATGGCTGGAACCAGCAGGGCATCGACGCGGCCAAGGCTGCGGGCAAGGCAGCCGGCGTCGAAGTGGTCGTGGCTCAGGGCCTCGGCTATGGTGACGTTCGTCCGACCATGCGGGAACTTGCGTCCGATGGCGCCAGCCTGCTGATCGCGCATGCCAGCGGCTACAACACCTCGGCGCCCGAAATCGCCAAGGAGCTGAAAGTTCCGGTGGCGATCGTCGACACGCCCAACGGCCTGGAGAAGGGCCTCGTCGCCGACTACACGCTGAGCGGCCACCAGGGCGCCTATCTCGCCGGCCGTCTCGCCGCCAAGATGTCGCGCTCGAAGTCGGTCGGCATCGTTGTCTCGGGCGAACCGCCGTCGTGGAACTCACAATCGGCGGCGTTCGCGCAGGGCGTTAAGGCCGAGAACCCGGCCGTCAAGATCACCTATGCGGTGATCGGACCGGCCGCCTACAGCGATGCGGCCGGCGGCAAGCGCGTCACCGAAAGCGTGATCGCGTCGGGTGCGGACATCATCTTCGGCCAGGGCAACGGTTCGAGCTTCGGCATGTTGCAGGCGGTCGAGACGACCAAAGCGGCTGACGGCGGCAAGGTCTATTTCATCGACGTCATCGGTGACAAGTCGCCGATCGACAAGGGCTTCCTGCTGTCGTCGGTGGTGTGGAACATCGAGCCGGTCTACGCGGCGATGATCGCTGACCTGAAGGCCGACACGTTCGGCACCAAGCACTATGCGATCGGCCTCAAGGACGATTCGGTCAAGCTGCTGAAGACCGCTGCGATCCCGGACAATGTCTGGGCGGAAATCCAGACGCTGCGCGAAGACGTCATTTCCGGCAAGATCAAGGTCGATCCGGTGTTTGACGCGGCCGCCGTCAGGGCGCTGATGACAAGCGTCGCCCAGTAAGGCGATCAATACAGGCTGCCGGAGGGGTGATCCGTCACCCCTCCAGACCTTTCCCGTTTTTCAGTGCTGGGCCTTCATGAGCAGTTCTTCTTCATCGTCCGTCGGCAGGCGCGACATCGTCGCGCTCGAAGGCGTGACCAAACGCTTTCCCGGCATCGTCGCCAATGACAGCATCGACCTGTCGATCCGTCCTGGCGAAGTGCATGTGCTGCTTGGCGAGAACGGCGCGGGCAAATCCACGCTGATCGGTATGTTGTCGGGCCTGCAGCAGCCGGATGAAGGGCGCATCCTGGTCGATGGCAAACCGCTGCCGATCACTTCGCCGCGCCATGCGCTTGCGCTCGGCATCGGCACTGTTTTCCAGCACATGATGCTGGTGCCGACGCTGACGGTGGCGGAAAACCTGTTGCTTGGCGGGCCGTGGTGGCAGCGACCCAAGACCGAAGAACTGGCGGCGCGCGTCGCCGAGATCACCCGCAGCCTCGGCCTCACGGTGAAACTGCATGCCAAGGTGGCGGAGCTTTCACTTGGCGAGCAGCAACAGGTCGAGATCCTGCGCGCGATGGTGCGCAACAGCCGGCTGCTGATCCTCGACGAATCCACCTCGATGCTGACGCCGAAGGGCATCGATGAACTGGGCGCATTGATGCGTCGTCTGGTTGAGCAGGGGCTCGCCATCGTCTTCATCACGCACAAGCTGAAGGAGGCGGCAGCCTTCGGCGACCGCATCTCGGTGCTGAAGCTCGGCCGCAAGGTCGGCGAGATCCCGCCCGAACGTTTTCGCGCGCTGGGCGAGCAGGAGATCATCTCCGAAATCGTGGAATTGATGTTCGGCAAGCAGAAAGACGATCCCGAAGCGGTCGAGCGTGCTGTCCGCGCTGATGCCGCTCCGCTGCTTCAGGTCACGGATCTGGCGGTCGCGCCGACGGACAATGCGCCAGGCCTGTCATCGATCTCCTTCGATATTCTTCCAGGCGAGATTCTGGGCATCGCCGGCATCGACGGCAACGGGCAAAAGCAGCTGGCGGAAGCCTTGGCCGGCCAGCGTGCCACCACCGGTGGTTCGGTGCGGCTGGAAGGCGCGGCAATAGAGGCGCTGAGCGTCGGCGAACGCCGCCAGCGTGGCCTTCGCTACCTGACCGACGACCGGCTGGGCGAGGGCACGGTCGGCACCTTCCCGGTCTCGATCAACTTCTTCCTCAAGCAGGTCGGCGCGGCTCCGTTCTGGCGCAACGGTGTCGAACAGCGCGCCGAGATCGACAAGCGGGCCGCGCAGCTGGTGCGCGACTATGATGTGCGCACGCCAAGCCTGAAGACGCCGGTCGCGCGGCTGTCCGGCGGCAATATCCAGAAGGTGCTGCTGGCGCGTGAGCTGGCCGAAGGTGCCAAGGTGGTGATCTTCAACAAGCCAACCTACGGTCTCGATCTCGCCAACACATTGGCGTCGCGGCAGCGCATCCGCGACACGGCGGCGCGTGGCCTCGCCGTACTGCTCATCTCCACCGACCTCGAGGAGCTGCTCAGCATGTGCGACCGCATCGCCGTCATTGCCAACGGAGCGCTGGTCGGCACCGTCGAGAACACCGACGATGCGCGAACCAAGGTCGGGCGCCTGATGATCGGACTTGCGGCATGAGCATCGACACCGCACCCACCGCCAGTGCAACCGCGCTCGATGCCACGAGCGCGGCGGCGACGCGCCGCGACATACTGCATCGGCTGCTGATGACGCTCGGCCCGATCCTCATCGCTCTCGTCATCGCCGGCTGCATCCTGCTTGCCGTTGGCGTCGACCCGCTCGCCTATTATGGCTTCGTGCTGGAGAAAGGCCTGTTCTCGCCGCTCGGCATCCAGCAGACGCTGACGCGCATGGCGCCGCTGCTGTTCCTTGCCGCCGGCCTTATCGTGGCCTTTCGCGCCGGCATGTGGAACCTCGGCGGCGACGGACAGTTCCTGCTCGGCGCGGTGACGGCGGCTGCCAGTGCCCCCGTGTTGGTTGAGATCATGCCGGCCTGGCTGGCGCTATTCTGTTCGTTCCTCATCGCCATGGTGGTGGCGATGATCTGGTCGTTGGTGCCGGCCCTGCTGCGCGCCTATCAGGGTGTCAACGAGATCATCACCACGCTGATGATGACGTTCCTTGGCACGTCGTTCGCCAATGTCCTCGTCAAACTGGCGTTTCGCGATCCCTCCACGACCGTGCCGCAAACCCGCACGCTGCCGGTGGAAGACCGGCTGCCGCGTCTGTTCGACACGACCATCACCAGCGGTCTGCTGCTTGGGCTGGCGACGATTATCATCGTGCATCTGGTGATGACGCGCACGTCGTTCGGGCTGAAGTTGCGGATCGTCGGTGCCAATCCGCGCGCCGCCGTTCATTCGGGGCTCGGCGTGCCGGGCCTGACCGTCGCCGTCTTCGCCATTTCCGCAGGGCTCGCGGGCCTTGCCGGCGCCGTCGACATCATCGGCGTGCAAGGCAATGTCCGTGCCGACTGGAACCCCGCTTACGGGCTGGCGGTCATTCCGGCCGTGTTTCTCGCCCGCATGAACGGTTTTGCCGCGATCGGTTTCGTATTCCTGCTCTCGGTGCTGTCGATCGGCGGCGAGAGTGCTGCTCGCCGGCTTGGTGTGCCCAACACTTTCACGCTGGTGCTGGTCTCCATCGTGCTGATCGTGCTCGCACTCGCCGAGTATGTCGATCACCGCTATCATCAGTCCAGAAAGGCCTGACGCATGACCGGGCTGTTCAGCGAAGTCTTTCTCAGTGCGCTCCTGTTCGGGGCGGTCACCGCGGCGATCCCGCTGCTGCTCGCGGGGCTTGGCGAGCAGATGTCGGAAAAGGCCGGCGTGCTCAATATCGGTATCGAAGGCATGATGCTGGCCGGCGCCTATCTCGGCTTTGTCGGCGCCTTCTATTCCGGGTCGCTGTGGCTGGGCTTTCTCACCGGTGCGGCCGGCGGCGTGGCGGTGGCGCTGATCATGGCGCTGCTCTGCGTGCGCATCGGGCTGAATCAGATCGTTATCGGCATCGCGCTGACGCTCGGTCTCGAAGGGCTGACGGCGCTGCTGCACCATTTCCAGTTCTCGCGCAGCTATCCCCGCTTGCCGGCGGCGGACGCGACCGTCATTCCGCTGCTGTCGGACATTCCGGTCATCGGTCCGGCCTTCTTCAAGCATCATTTGATCGTCTATCTGGCGGTCGCGCTGGTGTTCGCCATGAGCTACCTCTACCGGCGCACGCAACTCGGACTCAATTTGCAGGCCGCCGGCGACAAGCCGGCCGCACTCGATGTCGCCGGCATAGACGTCATCAGGACGCGCACCATCGCGGTGCTGACAACGGGAGCGCTGGCCGGGCTTGGCGGCGCCTATCTCGCCAATGTCGGCGCCGGCCTGTTTATTCCGTTCATCACCAATGGCGCCGGCTTCCTCGGCATCGTGCTCGCCATGCTGGCGCGGGGCCGGCCGATCTGGGTGCTGTTCGGCGCCCTTCTGTTCGGCGTCTGCCTGTCGCTGACGACGGCCATGCAGGTGGCCGGCATCAACATACCGACCGACGTCATCCAGATGCTGCCATTCCTGGCGGTGATGATCATGCTGGTGCTGTTCGGCAGGCGCGCCAGCCTGCCGGCAGCGCTTGGCATTCCTTATGAGCGCGGCGCGCGTTGACAACAATCAGATGCGCGGAAGAGACCCGCGCCAGAAACGGAGGCAAAAATGTCGGATACCAAGGTCTACCTGCTCGACGGCGGCTCGCTCGTTCTCGACGGCTACCATGTGTTCTGGAATCGCGGCCCGGGCGGCGAAGTGCGCTTTCCCGTTTATTCGATCCTGATCGAGCATGCCGAGGGCCGCTTCCTCATCGACACCGGCTACGACTATGACCACGTCATGAAGGTGCTGCCGTTCGAAAAGCCGATCCAGGAAAAGCACCAGACCATCCCCGGTGCCCTGGCGCTGCTCGGGCTCGAGCCGAAGGACATCGACGTCGTCGTCAACTCGCATTTCCATTTCGACCATTGCGGCGGCAACAAGTATTTTCCGCACGCCAAGAAGATCTGCCATCGCACGGAGGTGCCGCAGGCCTGCAATCCCCAGCCTTTCGAGCATCTCGGCTATTCCGACCTGAGTTTCTCGGCGGAGGCAGCGGAAGCGCGTGGCGCGACCGCGCAATTGCTGGAGGGCACCACGCGCGCCAACTCGACCTTCGAGGGCATCGACGGCGACATCGATCTCGCCAAGGGGGTCAAGCTGATCTCGACGCCCGGGCATTCGATCGGCCATTACAGCCTGCTGGTCGAGTTCCCCAACCGCAAGCCGATCATGTTCACCATCGATGCGGCCTACACTCAGAAGAGCCTTGAAACGCTGTGCCAGGCTGCCTTCCACATCGACCCGGTCGCGGGCGTCAATTCGATGCGCAAGGTCAAGAAGCTGGCCGAGGACCATGGCGCCGAGCTGATGTACTCGCACGACATGGACAACTTCAAGACCTACAAGACCGGCACGCAGTTCTACGGCTGACCGCCGCAAATCCGGAGACCAAGACCATGCGCTATCTCGAACACGCCGATCCGGTCATTACGCTGACCGCGGGCCCGGTGAATGCCTATCCCGAAGTGCTGCGCGGCCTTTCGCGCACGGTGCTCTATGATTACGATCCGGCGTTCCAGCTCTTCTACGAGAAGGTGGTCGACAAGGCGCAGAAGGCGATGCGGCTGTCCAACAAGCCGCTCATCCTGCATGGCGAGCCGGTGCTGGGCCTGGAGGCAGCGGCGGCGTCGCTGATCACACCTGACGACGTGGTGCTCAACCTTGCCTCCGGCGTCTATGGCAAGGGCTTCGGCTACTGGGCGAAACGCTATTCGCCGCATCTGCTCGAGATCGAAGTGCCCTACAATGAGGCGATCGACCCGAAAGCGGTGGCCGACATGCTTAAGGCGCATCCGGAAATCACCATCGTATCCGTCTGCCATCACGACACGCCGTCTGGCACGATCAATCCGATCGACGCCATCGGCGCGCTGGTGTCGGCGCATGGCGCCTACCTGATCGTCGACGCGGTCTCTTCGTTCGGCGGCATGAAGACGCATCCCGAGGACTGCAAGGCCGACATCTATGTGACTGGCCCCGGCAAGTGTCTTGGCGCGCCGCCGGCGCTGACGATCATGGGTGTCAGCGAGCGCGCCTGGGCGAAGATGAAAGCCAACAAGGCAGCCCCGCGCGCATCGGTGCTGAGCATCGTCGACTGGGAAAATGCGTGGTCGCGCGACAAGCCGTTCCCGTTCACGCCGTCGGTGGCCGAAGTGAACGGCCTCGACGTCGCGCTCGATCTCTATCTCAACGAAGGCCCGGAAGCTGTATGGGCGCGCCATGCGCTGACGGCAAAGGCCATGCGTGCGGGCGTCGTCGGCATGGGCCTGTCGATCTGGGCCGCGAGCGATGCAATCGCCTCGCCAAGCACCACGGCCGTGCGCACGCCCGACGGCGTCGACGAGAAGGCGCTGCGGGTCGCGGCGCGCGCCCGTTACGGCGTCGTCTTCTCGTCGGGGCGTGGCGAGACATTGGGCAAGCTGACACGCATTGGCCATATGGGGCCGACGGCGCAGCCGATCTACGCGATCGCGGCACTGACGGCACTTGGCGGCGCTATGAACGCAGCAGGCCAGAAGCTTGCGGTCGGCAAGGGGATCGAAGCGGCGCTGGCCGTCATTGACGCCGACGCCTGAACAGACATCACCAGATCAAGGATTGAGGGAGCATTTTCATGACTGAACGGCTTGCGGGGAAGACGGCGCTGGTTACGGGCGCGGCACAAGGCATCGGCAAGGCGATTGCGACGCGGCTTGCCGCCGACGGCGCAACCGTCATCGTCAGCGATATAAATGCGGAGGGCGCCAAGGCGGCCGCCGCATCGATCGGTGGCAAGGCGAAGGCGATCGCCGCCGACATTTCCGATCCGGCATCGGTCAAGGCGCTGTTTGGCGAAATCCAGGCGCTGACGGGCGGCATCGACATTCTGGTCAACAATGCCAGCATCGTGCCGTTCATCGCCTGGGACGACGTCGATCTCGACCATTGGCGCAAGATCATCGACGTCAACCTGACCGGCACCTTCATCGTCAGCCGCGCCGGTACCGACCAGATGCGTGCGGCGGGCAAGGCCGGACGGGTGATCAACATCGCATCCAACACCTTCTTTGCCGGCACGCCGAACATGGCGGCCTATGTGGCGGCCAAGGGCGGCGTCATCGGCTTCACACGGGCGCTCGCCACCGAGCTTGGCAAGTACAACATCACGGCGAATGCGGTGACACCCGGCCTGATCGAGAGCGACGGCGTCAAGGCGAGCCCGCACAATGAGGCGTTCGGCTTCGTCGAGATGCTGCAGGCGATGAAGGGCAAGGGCCAGCCCGAGCACATCGCCGATGTCGTATCGTTCCTGGCCAGCGAGGACGCCCGCTGGATCACCGGCCAGACGCTGAATGTCGACGCCGGGATGGTCAGGCACTAGAGCAATTCCAGGAAAAATGTGAGCGGGTTTTCCGTCCGGCATTGCGGAAAACAAAGAGTTAGAGAGCAATTCGCCGAAAACGGAGACATTGGCCTACAGCCCTGCGCAGCGGCTCAGCGCAGGGCTTTCACCTTGGCCAGTATATCTTCCGAAAGCGCCGAGACGAGTGCGCGGTCCGCTCCCTTGCTCGGGATCAGGACGAATTCCACATCCTCCAGCTGCGGTAGGCTGCCGACTTCCTTCAGGCCCGAAGGCGACATGCTTTGCGGTTGCACCAGAACCCCCATGCCGGCGCGGGCGGCGGCCGTCAGCCCGCTCAGGCTTCCGCAGGTGCAGACAATGCGCCACGGCATGCGGTGCCGCTCGAGCACTTCCAGCGCAATGCTGCGTGTGACGCTGGGCGCCGGGAAGGCAATCAACGGCAAGGCCGCGAGCGACAGAACGTGTTCCGGATCGCGGGCGAGCCAGACAAGCGGCTCGCGATAGACGAGCTGACCACGGCTGTCGCCCAGCCGGCGCTTTGCCAAAACGAGATCGAGCTCGCCATTGTCCTGCATCTCGTAGAGCAGGCCGCTCAGCGCGACCGTCAGTTCAAGATCAACGGATGGGTGAGACCGGACGAAATCCTCCAGCACGACAGGCAGACGGCTGGCAACCAGGTCCTCGGATACGCCGAGCCTCAAGGTACCCCGCAGCTTCTGCGCGGTGAACAGCGCCTGCATCTGCCCCTCTATGGACAACATGGTCCGGGCATGGCCGAGCAGGGCTTCGCCGTCCGGCGTCAGCATCACCTTGTGCGTATCGCGGGCCAGCAACTGCCTGCCAATCGCAGCCTCCAGCTTGCTGATGTGCTGGCTGACGGTGGATTGCCCGAGCCCCAGCCTCTCAGCCGCGAAGGTGAAGCTTCCCATCTGCTGGACGGTAACAAAGCTGCGAAGTTGGACCAAATCGAGCATTGATATCTCAAATCGCGATAACTGTTATTCCTTGTATCCGATATCGCAATGTATGAAAAGAAGGCGTCGGACCCACTCGGAGCGAACATGTCATGCGCCGCTTTCTGCCGGACTCCTTTCTGATCCTCCTGCTGTGCACCGTCGCGCTTGCATCCGTCGCGCCTGCAACCGGGACGTTTACGGGCTGGTTTGCGATCGCGACCAATCTTGCCGTGGCGCTTCTGTTCTTCCTGCATGGTGCGCGGCTTTCGCGTGATGTCGTCGTTGCCGGCCTGATGCATTGGCGCCTGCACCTGGTGATCCTTCTGACGACCTTTGGCCTGTTCCCACTGCTGGGCCTGGCGCTTGGCTATCTGCCTGTTTCGATCCTGCCCAAGCCGCTCTATCTCGGCATCCTGTTTCTGTGTGTCCTGCCGTCTACGGTCCAATCCTCGATCGCGTTCACCTCGATTGCCGGTGGAAATGTCCCTGCCGCCATCTGCTCGGCTTCCGCCTCCAACATCTTCGGCATGTTCCTGACCCCCTTGCTCGTCGGGTTACTCTTCTCCATCGGGGGTCATGGCGGATTTTCGTGGGATGCGGTGGAGCAGATCCTCGTGCAACTGCTCCTGCCCTTTGCACTCGGGCAACTGCTGGAACCCAGGATCGGCGACTGGATACGCTCTCGCAAGACGCTGCTGATGCCGGTTGATCGCGGTTCGATCCTGATGGTCGTCTATCTGGCCTTCAGCACGGCCGTCGCCGAAGGGCTGTGGCACATGTTCTCGCTGCGCGATATCGCCGTGGTCGTTGTCGCCGATATGGTGTTGCTTGGCCTAGTGCTTCTGTTCACGAGCTATGGCAGCCGGCTTCTCGGCTTCGGCAAGGCCGACCAGATCACGATCACTTTCTGCGGCTCGAAGAAGAGCCTGGCGAGCGGCGTGCCGATGGCCAACGTCATCTTCGCCGGTCAGGGCGTCGGCGCGATCGTTCTGCCGCTGATGCTCTTCCACCAGATACAGCTCATGGTCTGCGCTATGATCGCACAGAAATATGCCAGGGCGGCAAACCGGTCCGCCGTGCCGCAAGCCGAGCCGACGGCCTCGGTGGCTTAGTTGGGGTTGCGTATGTCGAAAGAAGGCGCGCACCGCGGACCGGGCAATCAGATCTTCGCCTTTGTTCCGGCCGCTGTGCCGATCGATACGCGATGCCCATGGCCAGCCACCCCTATTTCGTCTCGGGCAGTCCAGGCTCCGTCTCGTCCATCATCTGCTTGACGGCATCGGCCGACCTGCTCATCCCCGCGTCGTCGATGGCCCAACCCGCGAAGCGTTCCAGCAGGGCGGCGAACGTCACCAGGTCCTGCTCATCCCATTGCGCCAGTGCGCCAGCGAAGATGCGCCATTTGGTCTGACGCACCGCCGTCACCAGGCGCTCGCTCTTGACGGTGGGTCTGAGGCAAATGCGTCGGGCGTCCAGTTGCGATGCGACGCGGAAGGCGTAGCCACGCTCGACGAGATCGGCAGAGATGCGGCTGGCGCGGGAGGGGTCGATCCCCATGCGCTCGGCGATGATGCCGACCGTCACCTCGTCCTGCGGGGTGTCGCTGACAACCGCGCTGAGCGCGATAATCGCGTCGAGATGGCTCACTTCCAGCGAGGGATCGACGCGAGCCAGGATCAAACGACCGAAGTCCCGGCGCTGGACCGAACGGCGCACCTTGGTCATCACCGCATCGATGGCGGCGACGGCCCCGGCTGCCGCTGCGGACATGCCATTGCTGCGCGCCAGGTCGGCGAGGTCCTGGTCGCCTTGCGTCTGGCAAAGGGCTGAAAATCGGTCGGCGCTGCCCGGCCCGGTATCGTTGGTGTTCATGCCACAGCGCGCTAGCAAGAATACATGCTGATGTCAATTGCATGCTGATAGCATATAATTGATGTTGACATATATCTGCTGCAGGCACATAAACCGCGCCCAAACGTCGGAGACATCCATGAGCCTTGACTCAACTCTTCCAGATGCCGCGCCTGTGGAGGCCGGGGCCCGGCCCGATCTCACGACATTGATCGTCTATTTCGGCGCGCTGATCGCCATGTTCATGGCCACCATCGACATGCAGATCGTCGTCACCGCCTTGCCCACCATTGCCGGCGAACTGGGCAATCTGCATCTGTTCGGCTGGGTGGGCGCCGCCTATCTGCTCTCGACCGCCGCGGTCGCGCCCTTCTACGGCAAGCTCGGTGATATGTATGGCCGCAAGAACGTGGTGTTGACGGCGATCACCTTGTTCCTGTTGGGCTCGCTGGTCTGCGGCATGGCATGGTCGATGGAGAGCCTGATCGCGGCGCGCGTCCTGCAAGGTATCGGCGGCGGCGGCCTGATGGTCTCGGCCTTCGCCATGATCGGCGAACTGTTCGGACCGCGCGACCGCGCGAAGTATCAAGGCTACAGTTCGGCGGTGTTCGCGCTGTCGTCGGTGCTCGGCCCGTTGGCGGGCGGCTATATCACCAGCCTGTTCGGTTGGCGCTGGGTGTTCCTGGTCAATCTGCCGATCGGCATCGTCGTGCTGGCGGTGATCGGGTTCGCCATGCGCAGCCGGTTCAACGAGAAGAAGCACCACGTCGACTATCTCGGCGGCCTGCTGCTGGCCATCGGCACCACGGCAATCGTCTATTGGGGCTATCATGTGCTCGACCCCGCCGGACCGGATCTGCTCACCTTCGCGCTGCCGGTGATCGCGGTGGCGGCAATCGCCTCGTTCATCATGGTCGAGCGGCGGGCCGAAGAGCCGATCGTGCCCTTGCGGCTGTTCGACGTTTCGACCGTCCGTATCGTCTCGGGCGTGTCGCTGGTCGCAGGCTCGGTGACGCTCGGCATGTTCTTCTATTTCGCGCTCTACATGCAGACGCTCACGGGTCTCAGCCCGGCAGAAGTCGGCTTCCTGTTCCTGCCGGCTTCCGTGACCTCGATGGTCATCTCGATACTGGCTGGACGGCTGATTGCCGCAACCGGTCGCTACAAATGGATGCCGGTGGTGGCGATGGGCATTGGCGGGCTGCTGATGATAGGCTTTGTCTTCATCAACTCGCACACGCCGATCTGGGTGCTGGCGACGATGATGGGAGTATTCGGCATCAGCATGGGCCTGCAATTCCAGGTTCTGATGGTGGCGATCCAGGCTGCCGCGCCGCTGCAGGACATCGGCGCGGTGACCTCGCTGATCACGCAGTCGCGGACCATCGGGGCATCATTGGGACTTGCATTGAACGGCGCGGTGATGACCTGGGCCTTGAACCGGCAGATGGGCGAGCTTCCCGCCGACGCAGCCGCCCTGCTGCCGGACGGCCTGACCGGACTGACCCCGCATCTGGCGTCGAGCCTCCCGGCCGCGATCCGCGATGTGGTGCTCGGCCACTATTCGAGTGGTTTCAACGTGATGTTCATCTGGGTGGCGGTGCTTTATTTCGTCGCCATGGCGCTGACGCTTCTGCTCGAGGACATACAGATTCCGAAGCGCGGCTGAGCCGGGCAGGCGGCCGCCAGTTCGATCACTTCAAAGCGACGGAAGAACACTTCGGATGTGGCCTGCAAAGGCCTCGACCGCAGGCGATCGCTCCGAGTCGGCAAAGGCGATCAGAATGCCCAGGCGAGGCAGCTGAGGAAGCGGCGCGTTCAGAATATGGAGGTCGGCTGGGACCGCCTCCTTGGTCATCACGCTGATGGCCAGCCCGGACCGCGCGACGGCAATCAATCCGGCGAGGCTGTTGCTGGCATAGGATATCTTGTAGCGCAGCCCGGCACCGGCCATGGCTTCACAAGCTGCCTTGTGGTCCAGGGCGTTCGACGCCGACAACGCCAGCGGAACGGTGTCGCCAAAATCGTAAAGCTCCAGCGACGGCTTGCTGCCCACCCACACCAGCGATTCCGTGCGCACGATGTCCGGCGTCTGGTTTGCATTCGGCGCGGAAACAAGCGCGAGGTCGATCTGGCGCGCGTTGAGAAGCGTTCGCAATTCGACCGTTGGCGCCGAAACGACCTTGATCTCGACATCGGGGTACATAGTTCCAAAACTCTTTAGGAGCGCGGGGAAGAACGCGCTCAGATAATCTTCGGGACTGCCGAAAAGGATCGAGCCGTGCAGGCCTTTGTCGGAAAGCGCCGAAATCGCCTCGTCATGGATTTTCAGGATGCGCTCGGCGTAGGCCAGGAAGCGCTCGCCGCTGCCGGTCAGTCGCACCCCACTGCCGCTGCGATGAAACAGGCTCTGGCCGAGAGCCTCCTCGAGCCGCTGGATCTGCATGGTCACCGCTGACTGCGTGCGTCCAACCTGCACCGCTGTCGCGCTCAACGTTCCCGAATGAGCGGCACGAACGAATGTCGCCAGCAGCCTGAGGTCGAGTGGACCTTGCATATCAATTCCGTTGATATCTGAATCCGATTACTATCAATTTTACTGCACCCGCACCATCGGCTAATTTCCGCCCCGAACACTTTGGCGGAGCAGCAGCATGTCGAAAAATTCGGATCGTCAATTCTGGGATGCGGCGCAAAAACATCTGATCCGCTATGGCGGTACGTTTGAGCCCGCTATCATAGAACGCGCCGCAGGCTCGTTCGTTTATGATGCGGACGACCGGCCCATCCTCGATTTCACCTCCGGGCAGATGAGCGCACTGCTCGGGCACAGCCATCCCAGGATCGTTTCGACGGTCAGCCGGCAGGTCGAAAAGGTCGCGCATCTGTTCAGCGGCATGCTGTCACGTCCGGTGGTCGAGCTTGCGCAACGCCTTGCGGCGCTGGCGCCCGGCCTCGATCGGGTGCTGCTGCTTTCGACCGGTGCCGAGTCGAACGAAGCGGCCATCCGGATGGCGAAGCTGGTGACCGGCAAACATGAGATCGTCGCCTTCTCGAAGAGCTGGCACGGCATGACGGGTGCCGCGGCGTCAGCAACCTACAGCGCCGGCCGCAAGGGCTATGGACCCGCCGCCGTCGGCTCGTTGGCCATCCCGGCGCCCAACAGTTTCCGCCCCCGCTTCAAGCATGCGGATGGTTCGCTGGACTGGCTCACCGAACTCAACGATGCGTTCGACCTGATCGACAGCCAGTCGACGGGGAGCCTGGCTGCCTTTGTCGCCGAGCCGATCCTGTCGAGCGGTGGCATATTGGAGCTGCCGCAAGGCTATCTGGCGGCGCTCAAGCAGAAGTGCGGTGAGCGTGGCATGCTGCTGATCCTCGATGAGGCGCAGACAGGCATCGGTCGAACAGGCGATATGTTCGCCTTTCAACGGGATGGCGTCACGCCCGACATACTGACGCTGTCCAAGACCATCGGCGCGGGGCTGCCGCTGTCTGCCGTGATGACGACGGCTGAAATCGAGGAGGCGGCGCACGCCAATGGCTTCCTGTTCTACACCACGCATGTCTCCGATCCGCTGCCGGCGGCGGTCGGCCTGGCAGTGCTCGATGTGGTCGAGGAAGAAAAGCTTGTCGAACGGGCACGGTATCTCGGCGCGAAATTGTTCGACGGACTGTCGAAGCTGAAGCAGCGCTACGACTGTGTCGGTGACGTGCGCGGCCGTGGCCTTCTGCTCGGGGTCGAGATCGTCAACGGCAAGGGCAGGGAGCCCGACCACCAGCTCGGCGCCCGCATTGCTGCGGAAGCGTTTCGCGGCGGCCTGAGCATGAACATCGTCAAGCTTCCCGGCATGGGCGGCGTCTTTCGCATAGCACCTCCTTTGACGATTTCAGAAGAGGAACTCGACCTCGGCTTGCGGATCATTTCGGACTCGATCGAAGCCGGGCTTGCCGCAACCGCTGGCCTTTCCGGCATTGCTGCCGAGTGAATGCATGGCGATGGCTGCGAAGGTGGCCAACAACTTTATCGCACTGGCACGCAAATTCTCCAGGCCCGCAGTGTAGTGCTGGCCATCGGTCTCTTGGCGCGTTGCCGACTACCCATGGATGCGGCTAGGTCTAGCCCCGCCAGGCAAGTCTCGCGACCGGACACAGTCGTGGCGCGATAGAGGATAGTACGCATTGACGATCTTCCCTTTCACTGAAGCCACTCCGATCCAGTTTCAAGCGCCGCTGCCGAAGACCTCTGAGGTCGTGATCGTCGGCGGCGGCGTCATCGGCGTGACCACGGCGCTTTTCCTGGCGCGGCACGACATCTCGGTCACCTTGCTGGAAAAAGGTCGCATCGCCGCCGAGCAATCCTCGCGCAACTGGGGCTGGATCCGGCAGCAAGGCCGCGACGTCGACGAACTGCCGATCGTCATCGAAGCGCAACGCCTCTGGCGCCAATTGGCCAAGGAATCCGGCGAGGACATAGGGCTGACGCAGACAGGCGTCACCTATCTTGCGCGTACCGACAAGGAGATGGCCGGGTTCGCCAAATTCCTGAAGATCGCGGAGGCTCATGGCGTCGACACGCGTCTGCTTGATCAAGGTGAGGCGGCCCGGCTGATCCCGGCCATGTCGCGCCCCTTCAAGGGTGCGATGACCACGCCATCGGATATGCGCGCCGAGCCCTGGGTCGCGGTGCCCGCACTTGCCCGCCTGGCCGCCCGGCAAGGCGTCACCATCATCGAGAATTGCGCGGCACGCATGCTTGATGTCTCGGCGGGACGCATCAGCGGCGTCTGGACCGAGCAGGGGCGCATCGCCACGTCGAGCGTGCTCGTCGCCAGCGGCGCATGGACGTCGCTGTTCCTGCGCGCGCATGGCATCTCCATCCCGCAGCTCAGTGTCAGAACAACCGTCGCCGCGACCGCGCCGCTGCCGGAAATATATGCGGGCGCCGCCGCGGACGAACACATCGCGTTCAGGCGCAGGCAAGATGGCGGCTACACGCTGGCGGCGGGAGGCAGCCACGTGCTCTATGTCGGGCCGGACGCCTTGCGCCATGCGCCGAAATATTTCCCTGCTCTCAAGGCAAATCCCCTTGGCACGCGCTACCGCCCGGCCGCGCCGCGCGGATACCCGGACAGCTGGTCGACCCCGCGCAAATGGGATGCGGACAAGGAAACCCCGTTCGAGCGGATGCGCATTCTCAATCCGGCTCCCGAGGCCAAGGCCCTTCGCGCCATCGACCGCGAGTTCAAGGGGCTTTTCCCGCAATTCGAGACTATACCGCTCAGGGCGAGCTGGGCGGGCATGATCGATGCGATGCCGGATGTCGTGCCTGTCGTCGATCGCGTCACAACGATCCCGGGCCTCGTCATCGCGACCGGCATGAGCGGTCACGGCTTCGGCATCGGACCCGGCATGGGCCGCATCCTGTCCGATCTGATTCAGGGCAACGAGATAGGGCACAATCTCCACAGGTTCCGTCAGTCCCGGTTCAGCGACGGCAGCCCTATGCAGCTGGGGCCTTCGCTTTAGATGAGATCATCCAGCCCTGGCCGCGAGCAAGAGGAGATCAAGACATGACCTGGACCGGCGTTTTTCCCGCGGTCACCACCAAGATGCAGGCATCGGGATCCATTGATCTGCCGGCCACCCAGGCAAGCATTGATCGCTTGATAAAGAACGGCGTTTCGGGCGTGATCGTGCTGCCGATGCTGGGTGAAAACGCGACCTTGACGCAGCAAGAGCGCGACGCCGTCGTCACCGCCGCCAGCGAGGTTGTCGCGGGCAGGGTGCCGCTTCTGTCAGGTCTGGCCGAACTGTCGACCGACAATGCCATTGGCGCGGCCCGCAACTACCAGAAGCTTGGCGCGCAAGGCCTGATGACCTTTCCAAGTCTTGCCTACCGCACGGATCGCCGTGAAACGGTCGCATGGTACAAGGCCGTTGCCGAGGCGAGCGACCTGCCGGTGATGATCTACAACAACCCCATTGCCTACAAGGTTGATGTCGACGTCGAAACCCTCAAAGCGCTGGTGGATGTGCCCGGCATCGTCGCCATCAAGGAAGAGACAGGCGACATCCGGCGCGTGACCGACCTTTTCAACGCCTTTGGCGACCGCTTCGACATCTTCTGCGGCGTCGACGATCTTATCCTCGAAAGCCTGGCGCTCGGCGTCGTCGGCTGGGTTTCCGGCATGACCAATGCATGGCCGGCGGAATGCGTGGCGCTCTTCAACGAGGCCAGGGCTGGAAACTTCAAGGCCGCATTGCCGCAGTACAGGTTGATGACGCCAGCCTTCCATCTCGACACCGACGTGAAGCTGGTTCAGTACATCAAGCTTGCCGAACATCTCGTCTACGGCGCGCCCGAATTCGTGCGCAAGCCACGCCTGGAGATCGAAGGCAGTGAGCGTGTGTCGGTTGAGAAGGTCATCAGGGCCACGATCGCCGATCTGGGCAAACGGATCTGAAGCAGCGCTTGCGGAATCTTGCTCCCGACAATCATGTCGAAAGCCACCTGCCGGCGCGGGAGTTCCAAGAGGGAGTATCCAATGTCGACTGAGACGAACACCCGCATCGTGCTTGCATCGCGACCCCAAGGCCGGCCGAAGCCAGGCGACTTCCGCATCGAGTCCGTGGCGATCGCGGAGCCGGGTGAGGGCGAATTGCTGCTCCAGATACTCTATCTGTCGCTTGATCCCTATATGCGCGGCCGCATGAACGCCGCCAAATCCTATGCCAAGCCGGTCGAGGTGGACGGGGTGATGGAAGGCGGCACCGTCGCGCGGG
Organism: Mesorhizobium loti CJ3sym; assembly: GCF_000472785.1. Classification (GTDB taxonomy): domain Bacteria; phylum Pseudomonadota; class Alphaproteobacteria; order Rhizobiales; family Rhizobiaceae; genus Mesorhizobium; species Mesorhizobium loti_E. The sequence goes on along the minus strand of NZ_AXAL01000023.1, from coordinate 64,421 downwards.
TCATCAGATCCCGCCATGCCGGCTTTGCTGAAGGCGATATCGTGCTGTCCCACTCGGGATGGCAGGGTTTTGCCCTGTCGGACGGTGTCGGGCTGCGCAAGCTCGACCCTGCCGCAGCGCCGATCACGACCGCGCTCGGTGTGCTGGGCATGCCGGGCTTCACCGCCTATGCTGGTCTGCTGACGATCGGACAGCCAAGGGCTGGCGAGACGGTGGTCGTGGCGGCTGCCAGCGGCGCTGTCGGCTCGGCCGTTGGCCAGATCGCACGCATCAAGGGCGCCCGTGCCGTTGGCATCGCCGGTGGCGCTGACAAATGCGCCTTCGTGCGGCAGGAGCTCGGCTTCGACGCTGTCGTCGACCACCGGGCCGACGATTTCGCCGAGCAGTTGAAGGCTGCCTGCCCTGATGGCATCGATGTCTATTTCGAGAATGTCGGCGGTCCTGTCTGGGATGCGGTGTTTCCCCTGCTGAACGAGTTCGCTCGCGTGCCGGTCTGTGGGTTGATCGCGCAATACAACACCATCGCGACATCAGGTGCCGACCGGCTGCCGACGTTGATGCAGCAGGTGCTCCAGCGCAGCCTGACGATAAGGGGCTTCATCCAGCGCGAATTTGTCGACCAGCGTCCGGCCTTCTATCGCGAGATGGCCGGATGGATCGCGTCCGGGCAGGTCCGCTACAGGGAAGATATCGTGGAGGGCCTTGGGAACGCGCCACAAGCCTTCCTTGGCCTTCTCGACGGCAAGAATTTCGGCAAGCTCATCGTTCGGGTCGCGCAATAAATGCGCCTCGCAAAATCAGTCGGCTTGACGGTCCGCAGCCGGACGGCGCCCGTCGATCCACAGCGCAAGCAATGTGCAGGCAGCACCCGACAGCAGATAGGCGCCGGCGGCGATGAGGCCGAAATTGCCGGCCAGTAGCAAGGCGGCCAGCGGCGCGAAGCCGGCGCCGAACATCCAGGCCAGATCCGAGGTTATGGCCGAGCCAGTGTAGCGATACTGGCGGGAAAAGCTCGAGGCGACGACGCCCGATGATTGTCCGAAACTCAGCCCCAGCAGGATGAAGCCCAGCACCATGAACAGCGCTTCGCCGACAGCGCCGCCATCCAGAAGCTGCGGGGCAAAGCCGCTGAACGTCGCGATGGCGATCGCCGAACCGCCGAGCAGCGCACGGCGCCCGACGCGATCGGCCAGCGGGCCCGATGCGACGATGGCCGCAATGCCAAACAGCGCGCTCACCGCCTCGATCACCAGGAAGCGCGCCGGCCCCTCATTGGTGAACAGGAACACCCAGGACAGCGGAAACACCGTCACCATATGGAAGAGGGCGAAACTCGCCAGCGGCGCGAAGGCGCCGATGACGACGTTGCGGCCCTCGGCCTTGATCGTGTCCCTTATGCGCGTCGGCTGCAGGTCGCCGCTCTCGTACAGTTTCGAGAATTCGGGCGTGACGACAATGCGTAGCCGGGCAAACAGCGCCACGACGTTGATGGCGAAGGCAACGAAGAAGGGATAGCGCCAGCCCCAAGTCAGGAAGTCGTCGGCCGACAGATTGGCGACGAAGAAGGCGAAGAGAGCGGCTGCCACGATAAGGCCGATCGGTGCGCCCAGCTGCGGGATCATGGCATAGAAGCCGCGCCGGTTCTCCGGTGCGTTCAGCGCCAGCAGCGAGGGCAGCCCATCCCATGTTCCGCCAAGCGCCAGACCCTGTCCGATGCGGGCAAGCGCGAGAAGCCAGATCGCCACCGCGCCGATGTCGCCATAGGCCGGCAGAAACGCGATGGCCACGGTCGACGTGCCGAGCAGGAACAGCGCGATCGTCAGTTTCGCACCGCGGCCATAGGCGCGATCGATGGCCATGAACAGAACCGAGCCGAACGGTCGCGCGACGAAGGCCAGCGCGAAGATAGAGAAGGAATAGAGCGTCCCGACAAGCGGATCGTGCGTCGGAAATATGAGCTTGGGAAACACGATGACGGACGCGATCGCATAGACGAAGAAGTCGAAGAATTCCGACGTCCTGCCCACGATCACGCCGACCGCTATATCGCCGGCACTGACCTGGCCATGATGCGAGCCGATCAGCTCGCTGTTTGTTTCGGCAGTCGAAGTCTGAGCCATCTTATCCGTCGCCACCGCGTGGAATGAAGTGTCCGGGACCCAATTCTGGGGATTCCCTAGAGGTTCCATTGTGCACTGCACACTGCGCCAAAGCCATGCCGGCTGGGCATTGGACAAATTGTCCAATGTTGCCGCGGCGCCGCGAGCAGTAGCCCTTGATGCCGCACTGCAACATGAACGGTTGCGGTGGTCCATTGAGGGCAGCGTTTGATGAAACGATTTGGAGCCTTGCTTCTGTTTCCCCTGGCCGGGCTGCTCAGCGGCTGCGATCTCGTCGTGCTTGCGCCCGCCGGCGATGTCGCGCTCCAGCAACGTGACCTGCTCGTGGTCTCGACCGTGCTGATGCTGATCATCATCGTGCCCGTCATGGCGCTGACTGTCTTCTTCGCCTGGCGCTACCGGCATTCCAACGCCTCGGCGACCTACGCCCCGGACTGGGATCATTCGACGAAACTGGAGTTGGTGATCTGGGCAGCGCCCCTGCTCATCATCATATGCCTTGGCGCGCTGACCTGGCTCGGCACGCATCTGCTCGACCCCTACCGCCGCATCGACCGCATCGAGCCCGGCCAGCCGGTCACAGTGCTGCACAAGCCGCTGCGGGTCGAGGTCGTGGCGCTCGACTGGAAATGGCTCTTCATCTATCCCGACTATGGCATCGCCTCCGTCAATGAGCTGGCGGCGCCGGTCAACCAGCCGATCGACTTCCGCATCACCTCCTCGGCGGTGATGAATTCCTTCTACATTCCAGCCCTTGCAGGGCAGATCTATGCAATGCCGGCGATGGAGACCAAGCTGCACGCCGTCATCAACCGGCCGGGCACGTATGTCGGCTTCTCAGCCAATTACAGCGGCGCCGGCTTTTCGGGCATGCGCTTCGCCTTCCACGGTCTGTCCGACCAGGCTTTCGACCAGTGGGTAGCGCAGACCAGGACCGCGTCGGCGGCGCTTAACCGCGACAGCTATCTCGAGCTCGAAAAGCCGAGCGAGAACGAGCCGGTCCGCCACTATGCCTCCGTCGATCCCGACCTCTATGGCGCCATTCTCAATCTGTGCGTCGAGCGCGGCAAGATGTGCATGAACGAGATGATGTCGATCGACGCCAAGGGCGGCCTCGGTCTTGCGGGTGTCCGCAACACGGTGCCGCTGCAATACGACAAGCTCGCCCGGCGCGGCGCGGTGTTCGGCAACGATCCGTCGTATGTCGCCACCATCTGCACGGCTGAGGAAGCGGCTGCCTCCCGCGCGGCCAGCAATGCCACGCCGACGGATTGGCCGGCCAGGAATCTTTCCCCGCTGCGCGGGGCAGGGCTGCTGAGGCCAGGCACCGAGAGCCGTCGCGCCGAGGCGGATGCGCCGCCGCTTGGCCTGCTGCGGCAAGAATTGTGAGAGACAGCGGATGCCCGACTCTTTGACCAAATTCATCTTCGGCCGTCTCACCTTGGACTCGCTGCCGCTGCACGAGCCGATCGTCGTCGCCACCTTCGCCGCAGTGGCGCTCGGCGGCATCGCCCTTTTCGGCGTCATCACTTATTTCAAGCTCTGGACCTATCTCTGGCGCGAGTGGTTCACCAGCGTCGACCACAAGAAGATCGGCATCATGTACATGGTGCTCGGCCTGGTCATGCTGCTGCGCGGCTTCTCCGATGCCATCATGATGCGCCTGCAGCAGGCCATCGCCTTCAACGGGTCCGAGGGCTACCTCAACTCGCATCACTACGACCAGATCTTCACCGCACACGGCGTGATCATGATCTTCTTCGTGGCGATGCCCTTTGTCACCGGGCTGATGAACTTCGTCGTGCCGCTGCAGATCGGCGCGCGCGACGTCTCCTTCCCCTTCCTCAACAATTTCAGCTTCTGGATGACGGTCGGCGGCGCCATCCTGGTCATGGCATCGCTGTTCGTCGGCGAATTCGCCCGCACCGGCTGGCTCGCCTATCCGCCGCTTTCCGGCATCGGCTACAGTCCCGACGTCGGCGTCGATTATTACATCTGGGCGCTGCAGGTGGCGGGTGTCGGCACCACGCTGTCGGGCATCAACCTGATCTGCACCATCATCAAGATGCGCGCCCCCGGCATGACGATGATGCGTATGCCCGTCTTCACCTGGACGTCGCTGTGCACCAACGTGCTGATCGTCGCCTCTTTCCCGGTGCTGACGGCGGTGCTCTCGCTGCTGGCGCTCGACCGCTATGTCGGCACCAACTTCTTCACCAACGATTTCGGCGGCAATCCGATGATGTATGTGAACCTCATCTGGATATGGGGTCACCCGGAGGTCTACATCCTCATCCTGCCGCTGTTCGGCGTCTTTTCCGAGGTCACATCGACCTTCTCGGGCAAGCGCCTGTTCGGCTACACCTCGATGGTCTACGCCACGGTGGTCATCACCATCCTGTCGTACCTTGTCTGGCTGCACCACTTCTTCACCATGGGCTCGGGCGCCAGCGTCAATTCCTTCTTCGGCATCACCACGATGATCATTTCGATCCCGACCGGAGCGAAGATCTTCAACTGGCTGTTCACAATGTATCGCGGCCGCATCCGCTTCGAACTGCCGATGATGTGGACGATGGCCTTCATGCTCACCTTCACCGTCGGCGGCATGACCGGCGTGCTGCTTGCCGTGCCGCCGGCGGATTTCGTGCTGCACAACAGCCTGTTCCTGATCGCGCATTTCCACAACGTCATCATCGGCGGCGTGCTGTTCGGCCTGTTTGCCGGCATCGCCTACTGGTGGCCCAAGGCCTTCGGCTTCAAGCTTGATCCGTTCTGGGGCAAGGTGTCGTTCTGGTGCTGGGTGGTCGGCTTCTGGTTCGCCTTCATGCCGCTCTATGTCCTCGGCCTGATGGGCGTGACGCGCCGCATGCGCGTCTTCGACGACCCTTCGCTGCAGATCTGGTTCATCATCGCCGCTTTCGGCGCGGTGCTGATCGCCTGCGGCATCGCCGCCTTCCTGATCCAGATCTACGTCTCCATCCGCAGGCGCGAGGCCCTGACCGATCCGACCGGCGACCCCTGGGACGGCCGCACGCTCGAATGGTCGACGTCCTCGCCGCCGCCCGCCTATAACTTCGCCTTCACGCCGGTCGTGCTTGACAACGACGCCTGGTGGGACATGAAGAAGGCCGGCTACAGCAGGCCGCTCTCGGGCTTCAAGCCGATCCACATGCCAAGCAACACCGGCACCGGCGTCATCCTGGCCGCCTTCAGCGTGGCGCTCGGCTTCGGCCTGATCTGGTACATCTGGTGGCTGGCGGCGCTGAGCTTCGTCTGCCTGATCGCCACCGCGATCGGGCACACCTTCAACTATATCAGAGACTTCCACATTCCAGCTGCGGAGGTCACACAGACGGAAGAGGCGAGGACGACGCTCCTCGCCGCCCAGGGCTAGGGTTTGAGCATGGCTTCGATTGCAACCACGTCCGGACCTGAGCCGGTCTTCCACCTGGAAGAAGAGCATGCGCATGCCGAAGGCAGCAGCACCATGCTCGGCTTCTGGCTCTACCTGATGAGCGACTGCCTGATCTTCGCCATGCTGTTCGCGGCCTATGGCGTGCTCGGCGGCAACTACGCGGCGGGGCCGGCTCCAAAGGACCTGTTCGATCTCGATCTGGTGGCGGTCAACACCGCCATGCTGCTGTTCTCCTCGATCACCTACGGCTTTGCCATGCTGGCCATGGACAAGGGCCGCGTCGCGGCGACGCAAGCCTGGCTTGCCGTGACCGCCCTGTTCGGTCTGGCCTTCCTGTCGATCGAACTCTACGAATTCTCCCACATGATCCATGAAGGCGCCACGCCGCAGCGCAGCGCCTTCCTGTCCTCCTTCTTCACCCTGGTCGGCACACACGGCCTGCACGTCACCTTCGGCCTTGTCTGGCTGGTGACGCTGATGACGCAGGTCGCCCGGTTCGGCCTCATCGAGGCCAACCGTCGCCGGCTGATGTGCCTCTCGATGTTCTGGCATTTCCTCGACGTCGTCTGGATCGGCGTCTTCACCTTCGTCTATCTGATGGGGATGTTGCGATGAGCGCTCACGAGCATGCCGAGGGTCACGACCACGCCCATGGCGGCGCCGCGCATGGGTCGTTCAGGGGCTATCTGATCGGCTTCGTGCTGTCGGTCATCCTGACCGCCATCCCGTTCTGGCTGGTCATGAGCGGTGCCATCGACGACAAGCAGGCCACGGCCATCGTCATCATGGCCTTCGCTGTGGTGCAGATCGTCGTCCACATGGTCTTCTTCCTGCATATGAACACCGCCTCCGAGGGCGGATGGTCGATGCTGGCGCTGATCTTCACGCTGATCCTGGTCGTCATCGTGCTGACCGGCTCGCTCTGGGTGATGTACCATCTCAACGCCAACATGATGCCGGGGCTTCACGACATGCGCGAAATGCCATGAGCCCGGCGCCGGGCGCGGAGAGGACCACTACCGAAGTACGGATCGTGCAGGCCGGCATTGGTTCGCCCGCCGCGTCACGAAAGAACACCGGCAGATCGCCGGCGTCGCGGCTTTTCCTCCTCCTGCTCGGGCTCCTCGGTGTGCTGGTGTTTGTCGGGCTCGGCATATGGCAACTGGAAAGGCGGGTCTGGAAGCTCGATCTGATCGCCCGCGTTGACCAACGCATCCATGCCCCCGTTGTCGATGCGCCTGGCCCACTGAGCTGGAGCGGCATGACCGCTGCCGGTGACGAATACCGCCATGTGCGATTGGCGGGGCGCTTTCTGGGCGGCGCCAACACGCTGGTGCAAGCGGTGACGGAGCTTGGCGGCGGCTATTGGGTGCTGACGCCGATGCAAACAGATCGCGGCTTCGTCGTGCTGGTCAACCGCGGCTTCATTCCCCAGGAGCGCAAGCCTGAGTTCGAGCGGGAAAGCGATGGCATCTCGTCGCCGGCAGTCATTGACGGGTTGTTGCGCATCAGCGAGCCCGGCGGCGGCTTCCTGCGCAACAACGATGCCACGGGCAATCGCTGGTATTCACGGGACGTCGCTGCCATCGCAACCGCGCGCGGCCTGACAAAGGACGTCGCGCCCTATTTCGTCGATGCGGAGGCATCCGGCGACTGGCCGCGTGGCGGCCTGACTGTCGTGACTTTCCGCAACAGCCACCTCGTCTATGCTTTGACCTGGTTCACGCTCGCTGCGATGCTTGCCGCAGCCCTGGCGGCGCCGATGACCGGTCGCCGCCGGCGGCAAGGACCGGCAGGATGAGCGTCTCGACGTCAGCGCCTGGCTACGACAAATCCTTCGCGACGGCATCCCTTGCGGACAAGGCCGGTGCGGTCGCCAATCCCGATGCGGCGAACAGGAAGAACCTGCTCCTGCTTATCCAGCTGCGTTGGCTGGCGGTGGCGGGTCAGGTGCTTACCATTCTGGTGACGGAATACTGGTTCGACATCCCGCTGCCGCTGGCGGAGATGGCCGGCGTGGTGCTTTTCCTCGTCGTGCTGAACATTTTCAGCCTGCTGGCTTCGCGCGGCCAGCGCCCGATCAGCAACGCGCAGCTGTTCGTCGCGCTCATTTTCGACATGGCGGCGCTAACGATCCAGCTTTACCTCAGCGGCGGTGCCTCGAACCCGTTCGTATCGCTATACCTGCTGCAGATCACGCTTGGCGCCGCGCTGCTGACGCCCTGGTCCACCTGGATCCTGGTGGCGGCCGCTTCCGCCTGCTTCGTCTTCCTCACCTTCCAGTTCCAGCCGATCGCGGTCCCGCATCACGGCGGCAGCGACCTGTTGGCCCTGCATATCAGGGGCATGTTCATCTGCTTCGTGCTGGCGGCGGGCCTGATCGTCATCTTCATGACGCGCATCAACCGCAATTTGCGTGAGCGCGACGCCTATCTCGCCGATCTGCGCCAGCGCTCGGCCGAGGAGGATCACATCGTGCGCATGGGCCTGCTGGCCTCGGGTGCCGCGCATGAACTGGGCACGCCGCTTTCGACCATATCGGTCATCCTGTCCGACTGGCGTCAGATACGCAGCGTCACCCGCAACCGCGAGCTGGCCGGGGACGTGGCCGAGATGCAGGCGCAGATCGAGCGCTGCAAGAGCATCGTTTCGGGCATCCTGATGTCTTCGGGGCAGGCGCGGGGCGAAGGCACGATCCGCACCAGCATCCGCCATTTCCTCGACGATCTCGTCCAGGAGTGGCGCACCAGCCGCCAGCCGCTCAATCTGGAGTACGTGAACGATTTCGAACCCGATGAGCAGATCGTCTCCGACACGGCGCTGAAGCAGGTCATCTTCAACGTCTTCGACAACGCCCAGGAAGCATCGCAGGGTTGGGTCGGCGTCACTGCCGAGCGCCAGGGCGAGAAACTGGTGATTGCCGTGCGCGACCGCGGGCCGGGTTTTGACGAGGGTATTCTGGCGGCACTTGGCCAGCCCTATATGTCGAGCAAGGGACGGCCGGGCGGTGGCCTTGGCCTTTTCCTCGTCGTCAACGTGGTTCGAAAGCTCGGCGGCGACTTTTCGGCGCGTAACATGGAAGAGGGCGCCTGTGTTACGCTTTCGCTGCCGCTCGCGGCGCTGACCGATGGAGATGATCATGAGGCCTGATCGATCCCTGTTTATCGTCGAGGATGACGCCACCTTCGCGAAAACGCTGAAGCGCTCCTTCGAAAAGCGCGACTACGACGTCGTGGTCTGCCATGGCCGGGAAGATTTGGTTCGCGCCCTCGAAACAGCCGTTCCGGCATACGCCGTCGTCGATCTCAAGCTTGGCGCTGGTGGCTCCGGGCTGGAATGCGTCAAATTGCTCAGCGCCCGCGATGCGTCGATGAGGATCGTCGTGCTGACCGGCTTTGCCAGCATCGCCACCGCGGTCGAGGCGATCAAGCTTGGCGCATGTCACTACCTGGCCAAGCCCGCCAACACGGATGACATCGAAGCCGCCTTCGGCCGCGCCGAGGGCGATGTTTCGGTTTCACTGAGCAGCCGTCCCACCTCGATCAAGAACCTCGAATGGGAGCGCATCCACGAAACGCTCGTCGAGACCGGTTTCAACATCTCCGAAACGGCGCGCCGGCTGGGCCTGCACCGGCGCACCCTGGCCCGCAAGCTCGAGAAACGCGTGGTGCGGTAGCCGCAAGGGCTGCGACCACGATCCGGCCGAAATCGATTTGGTCCATCGCCCAATTCGAGCGGGAGCATTCAAAGCTTTCCTGCGTGACCCCGGATGCCTATCTGTGTGTACAGACACGGGAACAGGCAACGGATTTGGCGCAACGATCGGGCAGTGCTGATCTTCCACTTCATGGCGGGCGGGTGCCGAAATGGCTTGGCGATCGCATGACGCGTCTTGGCGCCGTCATGTGCGAGGCGATCATCCATCATTATGGCCGCAACGAGTTGCTGCGGCGTCTGGCTCATCCGTTCTGGTTCCAGTCCTTCGGCGCCGTCATGGGCATGGACTGGCACTCCTCCGGCATCACGACCAGCGTCGTCGGCGCCTTGAAACGCGGTCTGACGCCGCTCTCTGGCGAACTCGGCATTCACGTCTGCGGCGGCCGCGGCGCACACTCACGCAAAACCCCGCATGAGCTGACCGCCATCGGCGAGCGCGTCGGCTTCGATGGACAGAGCCTGGCAACCGTAAGCCGGCTTGTCGCCAAGGTCGACAGCGCCGCCGTTCAGGATGGCTTCGACCTCTATCTGCACGGCTTCATCGTCACCGATGACGGCGACTGGGTGGTGGTGCAGCAAGGCATGAACGGCGACACTAAGGTGGCACGCCGCTACCATTGGCTGTCCGAAGGTCTGAAGAGTTTCGTCGATCAGCCGCATGCCGCCATCGAAGGCGCCAACCAGGGCGAGATCGTCAACCTGACCGACCGCCGCGCCGAGGCCTCGCGCCAGGGACAGCTGGATCTGTTGCAGAACCTTGGGCCGGATCGCATCCTGCGGGAGTTCGCTGTTTTGCATCCCAAGGCTGCCCCAGCTCCGGAGCAGCCGCTGCTGCCGCATCTGGTCATGCCGGCCCACCATGATGTGCGCGAAAGCGATGTCGTCATGCGCCGGCTGCATGGAAACATGGCGGCGGCCGCGGAGCGTGGTCCGGCGGATTTTTCCGAACTTCTCCTGGTTCCCGGTGTCGGCGCGCGCACCGTGCGCGCACTGGCCCTCGTTGCCGAAGTGGTGCATGGCGCGCCATGCCGTTTTTCGGATCCCGGCCGTTTCTCGCTCGCCCATGGCGGCAAGGACAGGCACCCGTTTCCGGTTCCGCTCAAGGTCTATGACGAGACGATCGGCGTGCTGAAGTCGGCCGTGCACAAGGCCAGGCTTGGCCGTGAAGAGGAAATCGGTGCGCTGAAGCGGCTCGACGACCAGTCGCGGCAGGTCGAGCGATACGTCACCGGCCCCAGCCTGAAGGAAATCGTCGCCGGAGAATTCGACCAGTCGCACCCGCTCGGCGGCCGGAGTGTCTTTGGCTGGGAGCCGGCGCCGGACAAGGCGCCTGCAGAGCTGAACAAGAAGGCCTGACAGGCCGGCCCTGCTCCGCCACGTCATGCCACGCGACAGTAGCTGTAACGGTCGCGGATGAATTCGTTGAAGAAGCGTATTGCCTTGCGGTCCGGACTTCACCACCTACGCAGGATGTCGCCGCTCAAATCGAAAGCAGTCGATCGCCCGTTGGCATTCCAGCAAGATCTTTTTGGTGATGCCACGGGTTTGCCAGAAGGGTTCGCCTATCAGACCGACCTGATCACGCCGCAGGAAGAGGCCGAGCTCGCCCGGCGTCTTGAAGGGTTGCCTTTCCAGGCGTTTGATTTCCATGGCCATCTGGCAAACCGACGCGTCATCGGGTTTGGCCTGCGCTACGATTACGACCGGTGCGAAGTGGTCGAGGCGCTGCCGATTCCCGACTTTCTGCTGCCTTTGCGCGAAAGGGTCGCGGCCTTTGCGCGCCGACCCGGGGAGGCGTTCGCGCGATTGCTGATCAATGAATACCGGCCTGGCGCCGGTATCGGCTGGCATCGCGACAAGCCGCATTTCGAGGATGTCGTTGGTGTGTCCCTGCTGGCGCCTTGCAGCTTTCGGCTGCGGCGAAAGAGCGGTGACAAATGGGAGCGCCGGACCATCGCCGTCGAGCCAAGGTCAGCCTATCTCATGACCGGCCCTTCGCGCACCGAATGGGAGCACAGCATCCCGCCGCTCGCCGAGCATCGCTATTCGATCACCTTGCGGACGCTGCGCTCCCAAAACCCCTGAGCATCATGCCGCGTGTGAAGGCCGGGCCGATCGTCACGCGTCTACTTCACGCCGATGCCGGCAGTCAGGCCGCCATCGATCTTGTAGTCGGCGCCGGTGCAGAAGCCGGCCTTGGACGAGCACAGGAAGGCGATCAACTCCGCCACCTCCGCCGGTTCGCCGATGCGGCCGAGCGGATGCGCCGCGCCGAAGCGCCTGTAGGCCTCTTCGACATCGGCATCGCTGCCATTGTCGCCACGCGCGGCCTTCTCCAGGATCGGCGTGCGGATCGAGCCTGGGCTGACCGAATTGACCCGGATACCGGCCGACGCGTAGTCGAGCGCCAGCGAGCGCGTCAGCGTGTGGATGGCGCCCTTGGTGGTGGCATAGGCGGCGACGTTCTGCTGGCAGGCGAAACCCTGCACCGAGGCGACATTGACGATGGCGCCGCCACCCCGCTTGATCATTTCCGGGATGCCGAAATGCGCGGTCAGATAGATCGAGCCGACATTGACCGTCATTGCCCGGTTCCAGGTTTCCCAGTCGGTCGTCGTCGCGGTTCCGTAGGGATGGACCGCTGCCGAATTGACGATGACATCGATACCGCCGAATTTGGCGACGCCGGCCGCGACCGCGTCGCGCACCTGGTCAGAGACCGAGACGTCAACTGTCTGCACCAGCGCATTCGCTCCGGCCTTGGCAAGGCTTTCCTGCATGGCGGTATTGGCGGCCCGGTCGATGCCGCAGGCGATGATCGCAGCACCCCCCTGCGCCAGCCGTCTTGCGGTGGCGAGCGCGATACCGGTTGTCCCCGTCACCAATGCCACCTTGCCGTCAAAATCCTTCATCGGGAGCTCCTTCATGCGCTAACAAAAACCCAGTTCTGAGTTTGACACTCATCGTAGTCAAACAATAGGTTGCCGGTCTCTCGCAAAAAGGAAAGCGGTAATGGAACAGTGCTGGCGCTGGTATGGTCCGGATGATCCGGTGACACTCGATCATGTCAGACAGGCTGGTGCCACCGGCGTGGTTTCAGCACTTCACCACATCTACGATGGCAGGGCCTGGCCCGAAGCCGATGTGCTCGAGCGCAAGCGCATCATCGAGGCCGCCGGCCTGACATGGTCGGTTGTCGAAAGCATCCCGGTCCATAATTCCTTCAAGATCGGCACACCGGAACGCGAGCGCTATGCCGGCTACTATCGCGACAGCATCCGCGCGCTCGCCAAGGCCGGCATCAAGACGGTCTGCTACAATTTCATGCCGGTGGTGGACTGGACGCGCACCGATCTCATGCATCGCCTGCCGACAACCGGCTACGCCCTGCGCTTCGATGCCATCGATTTTGCCGCCTATGACCTGTTCGTGCTGCAGCGCAAGAACGGCGCCGCCAGCTACACGCCGGCGCGGATCGCCGAGGCCGAGACGCGGCTGAAGGCGCTGACACCGGAGCAGGTCGACCAGATCGAGCGCAACCTCATCGCCGGCCTGCCGGCAACCGAGCGCAAATATGACCGCAACAGTTTCCGCGAGGCTTTGGCGGAATATGATGGGATCGGGCCCAAGGAGTTGCGCGACAACCTCGCCTGGTTCCTGCGCGAGATCATTCCGGTGGCGCAAGAGGAAGGGGTGCGCATGTGCATCCATCCCGATGATCCACCCTTCTCGCTCTATGGCCTCCCGCGCGTCGTATCGACCGCCGAAGATGCGCGTTTCATCCTCAACGCCGTCGACAGCCCGGCCAATGGCCTGACCTTCTGTACCGGCTCCTACGGTACGCGCGCTGACAACGACATCGTCGCCATGGTCAAGGAATTCGCCGACCGCATCCATTTCGTCCATCTGCGCAACATCACCATCGAGGAGGACGGCTCGTTCTACGAAGCCGAGCATCTCGAGGGCGGCACCGACATGGCGCATGTCATCCTCGCTCTGATGCAAGAGGAGAAGCGCCGGCGCAAGGACGGCCGCGCCGACTGGCGCATTCCGATGCGGCCGGACCATGGCCACCTACTCGCCGACGACATCGGCAAGAAGAAGATCAATCCCGGCTACTCGCTGATCGGCCGCCTGAAAGGCCTCGCCGAACTGCGCGGCATCATGCGCGCCGTGGATAAGTTCGGGCTGGCTTGACGAACACGATGCCTAATGCAGATGCCTGAGCTTGTCGGGGTTGCGCACGACATAGATCGCCGCGATCTTGCCGCCCTCGATATCGAGTGCGGTGGTCTGGAGTTCGCCGTCGGCTTCCAGGGTGACGAACCCCGGCAAACCGTTGATGAAACCGACGCGGACAAGTTTCGAAGCATGCGTGCGCAACCAGGCGGCAACACGCTCGTATTGCTTCATCACGGCATCGAGACCCAGGGCCGGCTCGGTAGCCGCCGGACGTTTGCCGCCGCCATCGGCATGGGCGACGACGTCGGCGCTCAACATGGCACCAAGCGCCTTCATGTCACCGCTGCGCGAGGCCGTGAAAAAGGCCTCGGCAAGCGCGAGCCCGTGTTGCCTTTCCACCGCAAAGCGGGGCCGCGCCTCGCGGACATGACCGCGCGCCCGAGCCGCCAGTTGACGGCAGGCGGCCGCGTCGCGATCGACCGCGGCCGCGACCTCGTCAAACCCGAGCCCGAACACATCGTGCAGCAGAAAGGCGGCGCGTTCGAGCGGTGACAGGCGCTCCAGTGCCAACATCAGCGGCAAGGTGACGTCGTCCACCTCGTCTTCTTCGACGACGGGATCGGGAAGCCAGGGGCCGACATAGGTCTCGCGTTTGTGCCGCGCGGATTTGAGTTGGTCGAGTCACAGCCGCGTCACTGTACGGCGCAGGAATGCCTCGGGTTCGCGGACCGCGCCGCGATCGGCCTTCATCCAGCGGATGAAGGCCTCCTGCACGGCGTCCTCGGCGTCGGACACCGAGCCCAGCATGCGATAGGCAACGCGCATGAGCTTTGGCCGCAACGGGGCGAAACCACCCGCTGCCGCATCGTCGGCGTCGGGCCTCGTCATCAGGCTGCCGCCGCCCTGGCGGCCTTGATGGCAGCCGGGTCGGCAGAAAGGCCGAAACCGACAGAGATGCGGTTCCAGGCGTTGATGATGTTGATCGTCAAGGTGAGCTTGATCTGCTCCTCCTCCGTGAAATGCGCCTTCAACTCTTCATAGGCGCCTGCGCGGCCAGTGTCTTCCGAGATCCGGGTCAAGGCCTCGGTCCAGGCCAGTGCCGCCCGTTCGCGGTCGCTATAGCAGGGTGCTTCGCGCCAGGCTGGCAACAGGTAGATGCGCTGCTCGGTCTCACCGTTCTCACGCGCCTCGGTGGCATGGAGATTGATGCAGTTGGCGCAGCCATTGATCTGCGAGGCACGCAGCTTCACCAGTTCGGTGAGGCTGTGCTCGAGGCTGGCGGCGGCGGAGAGCTCGATCGAAGAACGCTGCCAGTTCTTCATCAGTGAAGGGGCAGCGGCGAAGAGGTCGATTTTTGCGGTCATGGTTGGCTTCCTTCTGTTGGTGCCGATCCCATGACGAGCGAGGATTTTCCTGTGTGACATCCAGGCCAGTTTTTTTGATGCCGCCGATCTCTGCCGGGCCGGCCGATCCCGACAGGTCGAGCAGCGAGCGGCCGCCTTCCCCGATCAGCCGGTTGCCCTTGCCGCCGACGACGCTGAGCGGCGAGAAGCGCAGCTTGCCGATCTGCGCGATGGTCACGGCATCGCGCTCGCGCAGGCTGAGATTGCTCATGAGACCGTTTCCGTCGGCGCCGGCAGCGCCGCCGCCAGGCGGTTCGCCCACTCCTCGATGCCGGACCGGTTCGCCAGCAAATCCTGCCGGATCTCGACGAGGATCGCGGGGATGCCGCGATCATCGCCATGGATGGGCACGGCATAGTCGGCGTCACGGCTGATCACATAAGGTACGTTGGCTGCCACGTTGAGGGCCGCATCGGTGCGCAGGCCCGAAAGGATCGCTTCGGCGAGGCCGGCCGCACGCGCATGCAGCACGCCCGCATGCCACGGCCTGGTGAGCGCCGATATCATCACCACCGTCACCGCCGACAAGCAGTATGCCACCATCCTGACCGACAACATGGTCGGCTCCGGCGTCCACATCAACGCCGTCGGCGGCGACTGCCCGGGCAAGACCGAACTGCACCGCGACATCCTGCTGCGCTCCGACATCTTCGTCGAATATCCGCCGCAGACCCGCATCGAAGGCGAGATCCAGCAGCTTGCACCGGATCATGAGGTGACCGAGTTGTGGCAAGTCATGTCAGGCGCCACCAAAGGCCGGCGCGATGCCGGTCAGATCACGCTGTTCGATTCGGTGGGCTTCGCCATCGAGGATTTTTCGGCGCTGCGTTATGTCAGGGATCAGCTGAAGTCGACCGGCCTCTACCAGGAACTCGACATGCTGGCGGATCCCGACGAGCCGCGCGATCTGTTTGGCATGCTGCTTCGAGCAGACTCTTTGAAAAAACCGTTCGTCTGATCTCTGGTGAGCAGACCCCGGAGGCTCCTCGGTCTATCGGACATCGTGGCGGAAGTCCGCCCGGCCGGCCAGCACGCAAGATGCGATTGCCGAACGCCGGCCGATGTTCAGCTTTGCGAAAATCCGCCTGATGTGTTCGCGTACGGTGTAGCCGCTGATGCCGAGTTGCCGCGCGATCTCCTTGTCCAGTTTTCCATCGCTGATCAGCAGGGCGATCTGGAGCTCACGCCGTGTCAATATGTCGGCGGCCGACAGTGGAAGATCGCTGGTCGCGCGCGGCACGTAGACCGCATCATAGATCAGATAGTGTGTGCCGGCGCACACGATGCGTCCCACCGGCCGGCGCTCATCGGCGTGGCCGCCCGTGCGAGCGTCATCGTCCACGTGACGGATGGCGACCAGCGAATGGCCGTTCACGACAAATCTGGAAGTATCCGTCTCCGGATCACACTCCTTCCGTGACGCAGAGACTTCGTCGGCAAAATCAGAAAGTCTCTGGAAGTTCTCGGCACGTGAAATCATGGCCGAACGCCCTAGTTGGCAGGAAACTCAGTACAATCACAAGCCCCGGCGCCCCAACAAAACTGCCGCGCCACCGAACCCCGGCGCGACCAGTATGAATGCTGCATTGATAGGGAGAACTATAACACTTCCCAGAATATTAGCATTCGCAAAATCATCATCCGTTCATCTTTTTCGCCACTCAGCGCCTGAACCCGGCGCGGATCGAGCGCAAGAGATCAGGGGTCAGCCTGACGCCCCGGTTGAACAGTCCGGCAGGCGCCAGCGGCACGCCCGCCCGGCAGCCCCATGCGCCGCCTGAATGCGGGCGCGGGCCGGCGGTGTGGACCGCGATGACCACGGGCGGCCCGGCCTGCTGGCGCTGAATCCAGACGGGCGCGCCGCTGTGCCCCGGACAGGTGTCGACACTGTAGAAAAGCTGCCGTTCGGTGATACGGTCCAGACGCTCGGCATGCTCCCATTGCGTGCCATCGGGCTTGTCGGCCGGATAGCCTGAAATGTGCAGCAGCCGCGAGGCCCGGAGCCGTTCAAGGTCCTGGCGGCTCGGCGACCATAGCCGGAAAAATCCGGGCGCCGGCAAGAACGGCCGCTCAAGTTCGATCAGCCCGACATCGTGCAGCGCCGAAGGCCGCCGCCGATAGGACGGATTGACGTGCCAGCGCTTCGCCCATTGCCAGCCGAACGGCCGCGCATCGCGCGAAGCGCGGCCCGGCGTGACACGAATCCGCACGGCGAGATTGGGCAGCCCAAGGCGCTTGCGGATCGGGCTGGTGATGCAGTGCGCGGCGGTCAAGAGCAGCGTCGGCGAGATCAGGAAGGCGGTGCAACCGGTCAGCCTGCCGTCGCCGAAGTCGCGCTCGATATGGCAGACCGCGCTGTGCGGAAAGCGGTTGGTGTGGGCGACCCTGGCGCGGCCATCGGTTGGCCCGACGACCGCATAGTCCGCTTCGTCGGCCAGCCGGTCGAGTTCGAAGGGCGCGGGCGAAAACAGCGTCATGTGTCTTGTCCGTGTTCGGCCCGCGGCGCGATATCCGGTGGCGCCACATCGTAGATCCCGCCCCCGCCCGCCGGCTTCTGCAGCGTCTCGACGGGATCCATCGCTTCGATCGCAACCGGCCCGAGCATGTCACGCAGGCGATCGACCAGCGAATGAGCCTCTTCGCCTCGGCCTTCGAGATAGGTTGCCGCGCGATCCATGAACTCCTCATCGGAGCGGAAGATCGCCTCCGTCTGGCGCGGCGGAGCCGAGCGCAAGGCCTTGACCTCTTGCAGAACGATGGCGTCGAGGTCGGCCCATACCGACCTGGAATGCGGTGCGACTTGCCCGTGCATAGGGACCTCCCCTGGTTCAGTTGTCGTACATCGGTGCCGTTTCGTCGAATGTGGTGCTGTTGGGATCGTAGAGCAGCGGGCGCTCGCGGTCCTGCAGCCAACCCTCGTAATTCCTAGCGCGGCGCGGATGCATGCCCTGGCGGGTGAGCCGCGCCGCCTGGACCAGGATCTGACCCGGCTGCAGATTGTGGATGGCGGCATAAACCTTGGGGTCGGCCCGGCTCGGCTGATGATGATGTTCGGCGATGCGCTGCGCGATCGAATTGTTGGCCTTGGTCATGCCGATGCTGAGCGGCCGGTTGCGGTCGATGCCGGCGCGCGTGATGCGATAGACTTGCGACCCCGGCACCAGGAAAGGCCGCAGCAACGGATCGACGGCCTGGCCTCTACCGGCGGCGGCGCGCGCCGCGTCGATGGCCGCCAGCGACACCGGCGGTGTCCAGCCGCGCCAGCCCGGCAATTGCGTGCCCCGCGCCCGCGCCGATGTCTGGCGGCGCGCCGGCCGGGGTGCCCGCCGCACGGCAGCCTCGTCGAAGGCGGCGTCGCCACCGCATCCACAGCCGCAGCCGCCCCTCGGAAAATGCCGGCGCCGAACCTCGACGGCGCGAAAGCCCTGCTGCTGGCGGCAGCGCGCGCAGCCGCAGGGCCGGCGGTGGCTCACCATTTGCGCGGCCGCGTCGACCAGCGCGTCGAGTTCTTCGTCGAGATATGACATGCCGGCTCCCTTTCGCATTCCCTGTTTCAGTACTCCGACCCGGGTCGAACCTATCCGTGACCGGCATCCGCCTTTGCATCGGAAATCGTGGCCCGGCGGCGCAGCCTTGCCACGGTCCTTTCTCTTTGTTCGACCGTCGGCAGTGGAAGGCACGGCCGTGCCGGCCGCGGCTGCCTGATATCGAGGTAGCGCGCGATGTTGGCGTCGGGGTCGAGCTCCAGCTGCAGCAGCGAGGCCGGCGCCGACAGCAGCGAGACGACGCCCGGCCCATGGCCGGCGACGGTGCTGTCGGAGTGCACGACCACGCCGACCGCCACATGCCCGTCCAGCCGCGAGCGACCAAAGCGGTTGTCGGCGTCCATGATGCCGACAATGTCGCCGAAGCGCAGCGAACCAAGCTTGTAGCGCCGCACCATGCCAGGGTCCGACATCTGGATGTCGTAGTCACCACGCAGCACGTTGTTGCGGCCGAGCCCCGAACCCATGACGCGGGCGGGAATGCGGTGTGTCACCTTGACGTGGATCCGGCCATTGCGCTCGACCGGCCGCCAGCGTGCGAGCAGCCGTGGCGAGCAGTTCCAGATCGCGACGTCGGGGAAATCGGTCAGCCGCAGGCCAAGACCGTAAGCCCAGACCTGGATGCGATCGCCGATCGCCATCCGCCGCATCGCCGCCAGCGGAAAGTCGACCAGCACCATGTCGACGCCGCCATGCTTGCCGGTTACCACGCCGCGCGCGCCGGTGGCGCGGCCCGTGGTGACGACGGCGTGATTGCCGACGCAGGAATAGCTCTGCAGCGCCTGGTTGGCGGCATCGGGACTGCCACCGGCGGAACGCGACTCGTTGCGGATCGACACCGCCGGCTCGACATGGTCGGCGGCGAGCCCGACACAGGGGTCGCCGACACGATGGTTGAGCACGATGCCGCCGGTGCCCGGCAGCGAACGCGGCCTGCCGTCGTAGCCGATGCGCCAGGGCGTGCCTTTCTCGGTCGGCGAGGCGACCTGGCCGGCGACGCTGATCATCACCAGATCGCGCGCATTCGTGCGCAGGCCATGCACCGGGTGGGTGCGGGGCGGTTTCATGCCGCCACCTCCGCCGGCGCCAGTTCGTACCAGAGGGCGCAGGCATTGCGCCACGGATCGTCGGCTGTCGCGTCATCATGGTCGGCCGGATCTTCCAGCGCCCAGTCGGTTTCGCTCCAGCCATCGGGCAGCGCTAGGATGACCGGGGCGACCACTTGCACGATCGCGGCATTGCGGCCGCTTGCCGCGATCGGCGCCGCGGCCGGCCAGAGTGCCGGCCCGGACCATCCCGGGATTGCTCCAGGGTGGCGTTTGGTGGGAAATGCCAGCCGCTCTAGATAGTCGCAGAGCGGCGGCCTGGCGCCGCCATTGCCGGCGATGGTGAGAATATAGGTGTTGTCGGGCTGAAGTGCTGCAGAGAGCGCGATCACGTCGCGTGCGCATTCATCGAGCGGAGCGGCGGTGCCGGCCACATCGCCAAACCGCGTTTCGAGCGCCGCGCAGCAACCCTCAAAGCGCGGCAACAGCGCCGTTTCCTCGCGCTCGGGCAATGCGCTTTCATATTGGGCGTCACCGATCCAATGCACCCGCGATGACAGGCGGCCATTCTGCCAGGCCCGCCGCCATGGTTCGAGTTCCAGCGTCAGCTCCTTGAGGATGGCATCGCGCGTGCCGGGATCGAGCCAACTGCCTCCCATCTGATCGGGCCGACGCCGATAGTATTCATCATTGTCGAGCAAGGTATAGAAGCCGCGCGGCAGCCATACGCGCGCCGACTGGGAAAGCATCACCGTCACCAGCAGCCCCATCGGCGACAGCGCCAGGGGGACGTCGATGACGATGTTCGGCGGCTTGGCCGCGAAACGCCCGGGAAGAGCTAGATGGTGGTCCATCGCTGACACCCTTCAGTCTCGGCGAACAGTTCAGGCGGCTATGCGCGACGCCATGTTGCGGTTCATCCCGTACGACCAGTGCACGCGATCGCCGTCAAGGCCAGGGAAGCGGCGTCCTTCGCGCGTCAGCCTGTAGGCGGCAAGCCATGCGTCGGCCTGCGAGCCCATCTTCTTGGCATCGGCATCGAACTCTGCCGGCGTGATCGTTGTGCGGAAATCGTTCTCGGCGATGTATTGCAGTGTCCGCCGGCCCGCGTCGGCCATCTTGGCGCGCTGCGACATCTCGGCGGCCCCGCCCAGATGGCGGTTGGCCACGGCCTCGATGACATCCCATTTGGTGTTGGCGTCGAAGGATCTCTTGATGTCGGGCGCGTCGAACAGCTCGAAGATCTGCTGTACGTACTGGCCGGTTTCCCGCGTCAGCGCCAGGATGTTGCCGTAGCTCGAACGGTCGAGGTGATAGCGCAGGTCGGTGCCGACACGTTGCACCGTGGCGAGTGCCGCGAAGGGCCGGTCGTTGATGGTCGAACTGCCACGGATGACCTGACCGATGGTCAGATCCTGGAAGTATTGCGACATCGCGTTCATGAAGGCGACCAGCTGGAAGTGGAAGCTGCGGTTGACGATGGCGCCCGCCGGCACCGGCGCGCGGCCATAATTGAAGACGCGGCGATAGGCGATCAGCCGGTCGCGGCGCTTGTAGCGGATCGGCCGCCACTTCTCGAGAATGTAGAGCCCGCGCGCGCCAGGGCCGCGCTGGATGCGGATCTGGCCGTTCTGGAACAGCCGGCGCAGCACGTCCACCACTTGGAACAGCTTCATGCGGTCCATCTGGTAGATGTAGTAGAGTTCGGCCGAGGCCTGTAGTTGCGGCGGGATGATGGATTCGTCGAAATCATTGCGCAGCTGCGGCATCTGCAGCGCATCGAACGGCTTGAGCGGCCCGTCGCCGAAGCCGACCAGATCGGCGAAGCTGGTGGGCGTCGCGCTGGACGAACGGTCGAGCAGGTCACCATAGCGCCCCTCGAACTCGCTTTCGAACGCGGCGCGGTCCGCCGGCGACAATCCGGGCAGCTCGTCCCTGAAGAAGCGCTGGAACAGCCGTTGGATGACCTCATTGGATTCGCTAGCCATAACAGACCTCATATTGCTCGAATTGGCGGCTCATGGTTTCAGGCTTTGGGCGACTCGCCCGACGTTGCGTCCTGGCTGGCGGCAATGGCATTCAGCACGGCTGGCGCCAGGTCGAAGAAACGCCCCAGTTCGCTGTCGGTGACAACGGTGGGAAGGCCGCTGCTGAACGTATTCGCCTCGCGAACGCGCTTGATGAACTCGTTGCGCCGGCTTTCCTGCGACTTGCCCTTGGTTTGGAACGCCACGATCTCCTGCAGCGACATGAATTTCGCCTGGTTGAACCAGCGCCCGGCGATTGTCCGTCCGACGATATCGCCGGTCGTGTCGACAGCCGCAGCATAGAGCGCCGTGACATTGTCCTTGTCGCGCAGGCCAAGCGATTGCACCGTTTCGTCAAGCCGGTCGATCGCCTTGCCGATCTCGCCAAGCTTCCTGTCGATGGCCTCGCCATTGGGCTGTTTCTGCAACCCGGTTGCAATGGCTTCGACCGCTGCCGTCAACCTGTCGAAGGTTTTCGACTGTTCGCCGTCGGGGAAGCTCTTGATGGCCTTGGCAACTTCGCGGATGGCCGTCTTGGTCCCGTCGCCGCTGGTGACGACCTTGTCGGCCAACAGGTCGATCGATTGCGGCGTCTCGGCTTCCGCCTCGAAACGGACCTTGATCCCGGCGTGGAACTTGTTGGCCGGATGGTAGGGAAACGGGATTTTCAGTGCCATTGTCGTTTTCCTTTCCTGACCGCTCATGCCGACCAGTAGTCGGGGCGGTTCTGACCCATGCTCGCCATCGAACTGGCGATCGGCGACGGCATCTGGACCGGGCTCGGCAGATTGGTGTTCTGGCCGAAGGTGTTCTGCAGGATCGACCGGATCAGCGTGCGGATCAGCGACTGGTTGTTGCGGAAATTAAAGACGTTGAAGTCGCATTGCGGGGTCAGCGAGCGCACCAGGCGCTCGGTCTGGTCCTCGGCCTGGTAGAAGGTGCGCAATTCACGCACCATCAGCCCTTTCAGGCCGGGATCCCAGGCGCCAGGACCGCCGAAGGGGCCGAGCAGTTCGCCGGAGATGGTGCCGAGCTTGCTCTTCAGCTTGTCGCTGAATTCGCACAGCAGCACGCCGGGGTTTTTCAACTGGTCGGTCAGGTCCAGCACCGCGTCGGCAACGATGCCCACCGTGGTCGCCCGCCTTTCCTGCTCGCCAAGCCCGTCCGGATCGGTGCCGACCGCGTAGAGATCGATCGACCGGTCGAGCAGGAACAACATGTAGTCGAGCAGTACCTGGCAGCTGATGTTGTCATCGTCGCAGCCGCAGCCGGCGAAACAGTCGACCTGTTCGAGCAGGAAACCGCGCGCGATGGTTAGGTTCATCAGCCGGACGGCGCCCTGGTCGGGACCACCGGCGCCATAGAGGCCATAGACGATGATCGGCGGGCGTGCGACATAAAGCAGCCGCGAACTGCCCTTGGCGACGAAGGCATCGACGAAGAGCTGCAGGCTTGAGACGAACGCCACCAGCGGCGGCGATTCCGGCGGGCCAGACGTGATCGGCACGTCGATCGGCACCGGGATGCTCTGGCCGAACTGGATCAGGCGCTGGAAGCGATGAACCAGCATGGCGGACGCCGTCGACAGTTCCCGCAGGCTCTCCACGCTCGCCCCGGTCGACAGGTCGACAAGATCGTCCATCGCCTGCGACAGCGCGTTCTCTTCCAGCAGCGCGCGCAGATCCGCCTGGCCGCCGGCTTCCAGCTGCAGCACTAAATTACGGTAGGCTTCGATGCCACGCGGCCAGTCCTCCTGGCCAAGCGCGCTTTCCACCGAGCCGGTCAGGCTGCGCAAGGCCATGATGACGGCGTTGCGGCGCGCCTGCAGTTCACCGGCCGCCGAACGCACGATCGAAGTGCTGCGTGTGATTCCGCTGGACGCGAGTCCTTCGCCGATGGCGACAAGGATGAGGCCCGCCAGCACATCGCAGCTCTGGGCAAGGCGCCGGAACAGGATGGCGCTACCATCGGTCAGCGTGCCGACATAGCGTGCCAGCCGCGAATATTCGCCGAGCTGGCGGCGCGCCGACATGGCGCGGTCGTGGTTGACCGCATCCAGCGACAGCCGCGCGGCGGCCAGCCCGTCATTGGCGAGCTGGCGGATCGAACGGCCCCAGCCGATCAGCTCGATGCGGATGTCCTTCAGCGGCGAGGAGGTCGACAGCGTCTGCAGGTCGCGTTCGAGATCGTCCTGCGCCTGCGCCATCTCGACCGAGGACGGGCCGGTGTTCTGCACCCGCGGCACGTAGTCGGGCACGCTGGAATAAGCCAGGCCGGCGCGCTCGCGGCGGTCCCTGTCGGCTTCCTCGGGGTAGAAACTCAGGAGCGCATTGGCGATCTGGTCGGGGTCGCGCGGATCACTGACGCGCAGCGTCTTGCGCAGCAGATTGTCGACGGCGACCGTTGTGGGCGACCGAAACTTCGAGACCGGGCTGGCGGCGGTTGTAAACAGGTCGGCCATGACATCTCACCTCATGCTACGAGTGCGGCTGGGGACGGTTGCGCGGCGGGTCTTCGGCTCGCCTGGCGCTGGGCCAGGTTCTTGATGACCAGCTTGGCAATGGCGTCTGGTTCGGCGCCGGCCTCCAGCGCGAAACGGCTGGCCGACACAAGAAAACGTGGCGGCAGGTCGGGTATTCGCCCCGCCGCAATCAGGATTCCGCCGCGCCGGATGCGGGCTTCGTCGGCGCGCGTAAAGGGAATGGCGTCGGCCAGCGCGTGCTGTCCGAGGCCGCGCCGCGGCTGGTAGGCAATCTCATCGACCACCGCCGGGATAAGGCGCGGCACCGAAGCGAGCAGCACCGGTGGCAACCGATGGCCACGCGCCGGATTGTAGAGGGCGCGCCAGACGCGCTCGGCGCGGGCCGCTTCAGCGGCAAAGCCCATGCGGCGCAACATCTCGGTCAGGATCAGCACCCGCACCCAACCGGTCGGATGGGCACCACCTGGACGATAAGTCAGAGCACGGGCGCCCGGATGGGCCAGGAACTCCATCATGCCCCAGACCGACGCCGTGCCGCCCAGTAGAAGTGCGGCGAGGTCGGCGAAAATCTCCTTGTGCCAGCGGCGCAGGATCGTCACCACCAGCGGGTCGAACCGCATCGAGGCCAGCCGGTTGCCGACCGCTTGCGCGTTCTCCTGCCACAGGCCCATATCGGCCTGCAGATTGTGCGCCACCTCATGCAGGAACACCGACTGCCAGGGGTTGTCGCGATCCCAGGGAACGCGGATCACCGGGAACGGGTTGCTGTCACCGAGCAGGCGGGCCAGCGCCACGCCACGGCGTTGCGTGGCCGGCGAATAGCCATGTTCCATATAGGTCAGCGGCTTCAACAGCGGGCCGCCGAACACACCCGGCAAAGCCGCGCGGACAACGGTGTAGCAGTCCATCGCGATCGCATCATGGGCGGCGAGCGCCGGAGCGAAACCCGAGCCGCGCTGCGACATCACCTCGAAGAACATGCCGAAGGTGCGGCGCAGCCGGTCGATCTGGCGGTCGAGCATCGCCATCTGGGTGAGTGCTGCCTGCGCCGTCGCCGGCGGCCAGCCGCGCTCGATCTCGGCGATCTGCCGGTTGATACCGTTGCCGATGGTCGCCAGCCGCTTGTTGGCGGCGTGGAAATGAGCCCGCGACGGCGCATAGGGCAGGTCTTCGGGACGCAGCCCGATGCGCCGCGGCGTCAGGCGGTTCAGGCGCTGCGCGCGCGCCTTCAGCGCCCGCAGCTTGGTGTCCAGGAACCGCCTGGTCGAAGAACCAGCGCGCATCGCCTCGATCCTTCTTGTTTGACGAACAGGGTTTCAGTTCGGCCGGATGGTGATGCTGACCGGACCACGGATGACGATGCGCCGCCGGTGTCCCGTGCCCTGGCCGTGACCATAGCCACGCGGCCAGCCGCCCGTGCCCATCCCGCCCATCGCCCGCCCGGCGACACGCGCCAGGTTACGCGCCGGAGCCATGCCGGAGCGAACCGCCGCCGCCGTGCGGCGCACGATCCGCCGCCCTCTCTGCAGGGGCTGCGTCAACTGCCGGCGCAGGCCATGCCCGCGTGCCGCGATACGGCGCGCCGTGCGTGCCAGCACCATGGGCCGCACCGAAGCCGGTGTGCGGCGGGTGACCGCCGTGCGGCGCACGCTGTTGGCGATGCGCGGCAAGGCGCGGATGGCCGTCGGCCCGCCACGGTTGACGAGCTGGGTCGCGGCGCGGCGCACCGTGCGAATGGCATGGACGCGTGCAGCCGTCGGCATGCGGGCGGCGGCCGGGCCAAGCACGCGGCGGGTTGCAAGCGCCGCGACCAGCGGAATGGCGGCGCGGTTGCGCACAGCGAGTTCGGCGAAAGCGTCGAGCGCTTCGTCTTCCGACGCTTCGTCCGCCATCAACTGGCCGACGACATTGGCGACGCCGCCAATGGCCGTGCCGACGCCGGGGATAAGGCTGGCGACCGGCGCCACGGCCCGAGCGATGCGGCCGATGGTGGGAGCGGCGCGGCGCACGGTACGCACGACACCGCGAATGCCACGGGCGATGCGGCGGAAGAACTCGTCGCTGTCTTCGGCGGCGAGCGCGAAGCTCAGCGGCGCGTCCCAGGCATCGTCGTCGGACTCGTCGCCCTCATCGAAGCCGTCGCCCTCATCGAACTCGTCGCCCTCGTCGAATTCGTCACCGGCGTCGCCTTCGTCGAAGCTCGAGGCCTCGTACGCGTCGCCAGCGTCATACTCATCGCCTTCGTCGCCCTCATCGGCGCCATCGAATTCGTCGCCGGCGTCACCTTCGTCGAATTCGTCATAGCTGTCGGCGGGGCCTTCCGCTTCATCAAAGGCTAGGTCGTCGAACATCGATTCGTCATACCCGTCCATCTCGAGATCTCCTCTTGAGCGATCGGCCCCTCAGGGGAGCGGGACCAAAGCGATTAACGCTGGGGGATAGTCGCCCCTGAGGCAATGGCTCTCAAGTCGGCAGTAACGGGTAGCTCAAAGGTGGTCGTCAATATCAGCGACTGTTCAACGGAATGGTTTTGTGCGTAATCATAATTATACTGAGACTATTATTTTATCTTTATTTTTACCGTTTTTGATGAAGGGGAGACAATTGTCGCGCCTTGGCGGTTAGATCTGGCGCGCGGCCCGCATGTTTCCACCCATCGGTCTTGGATAACGGGCTGACGATCCATGCGAAAGCGGCGCGCCGTTGCGATGCAGGCGGCTTCCGCTTTGCCCCTGCATTTCCTCGAATTGACCGCGACTATCATCCGCTTTTCCCCTGCGAATGGAAAAATCGTTCGCCGCGGCAGCGACGAAGGGCCGATCGTTTCTTTCCCGGCAATCCGAAGTCGATGAGACTTGCCAGCACTGATGGCGGCTACGGTCGCGGAAAAGTGCCTGCATGTTCAATCGGCTGAGTTTTCCGGAGGAAGTTCCAAGCAACTTCCGGAACGCACTGGGAAAGGAGCCAGATATGCCCAGAATAGTGCCTGTGCTCGATCTGAGCCGTCTTGAACAAGGCGCGTCGGAACGGCGGACATTTCTGGCGGATTTGCGTTCCGCTTCACGTGACATCGGCTTTTTCTATCTGGCCGGACATGGCATCCCCTGGGCCGAGATCAGTGAGGTGCTCACCGCGTCGCGCCGCTTCTTTGCCTTGGCGGAGGCTGACAAGCTCTCGATCGAGATGGTCAAGTCCTCGCAGTTCCGCGGCTACACGCGCGCCGGCGGCGAACTGACCAAGGGCAAGGAAGACTGGCGCGAACAGCTCGACATCGGCGTCGAGCGCCAACCCATAGTGCAGGGGCCGGGAGTTCCCGCCTGGACTCGGTTGCAGGGCCCGAACCAGTGGCCAGCGGCGCTGCCGGATCTCAAACCGTCGCTGCTTGCCTGGCAGGGCAAGGTGACGGCCGTGGCGATCCGGCTGCTGAAGGCTTTCGCGCTATCGCTCGATCAGCCTGAGGACGCGTTCGACCCGATCTACAGCAGCGAACCCAACCATCGCATGAAGATCGTGCGCTACCCCGGCCGTGAGGCAACGGGCGGCAACCAGGGTGTCGGCGCGCACAAGGATGGCGGGTTCCTGACGTTGTTGCTGCAGGATGACAACAAGGGGTTGCAGGTCGACTACGATGGAAGCTGGGTGGATGTGGACCCTATTCCCGGCACGCTCGTCGTCAACATCGGCGAATTGCTTGAACTGGCCTCGAACGGCTATTTGCGCGCGACCGTGCATCGCGTCGTGACGCCGCCCGCCGGCATCGAGCGCATTTCGGTACCCTTCTTTTTCAGCGCCAGGCTCGATGCGACGATCCCGCTGCTTGGCCTGTCCGAGGAATTGGCGGCGCAGGCGCGCGGCCCGGCCAGTGATCCGGAGAATCCGCTGTTTCGCGATGTCGGAACCAACGTGCTGAAAAGCCGGTTGCGCTCGCATCCCGACGTGGCAAAGCGCCACTATGCGGATCTGCTCGAGCCGGAAGCCCCGGCGCGCTGAGGCCGGCGTGGCAAGAAAGAACAGGATTTTTGCAATGCCGGCCGATTTTGGAAAATCATTCGTCGCATCTGGCCAAAAATCGGCTCACAACAGAACGACCGTTCGGCGGTTTCCTCCCATTCCACCGAACGGTGTTCCCCTCTGAAGGTTATCACCTTCTTTTTGGCCGGGCCGGTTTCGCGCCCGGCCATTTTTCTGTGCCGCCGTGCATTGTCGGTGCCGCGCTAATCCGGCAAGTTCCCATGTCATTCGCTCCGGTCGGCGATCGCGATCAATGTAAAACAGGAGAGGTCTCATGACATCCAATGTCGCCATCATCGCAGGCGTGGGGCCAGGATTGAGCGCCTCGCTTGCGCGTCTTCTTGCGAAAAACGGGTTCCAGGTCGTGCTGGCCGCCCGCAACGTCGAAAAGCTTGAAGACCTGAAGGCCGAGACCGGGGCCTTGGCAGTGGCGACGGATGTCTCCGATGCCGCATCGGTGGCGCATCTGTTCGATGTTGCGGACAAGGCAGGGCCGCTCTCGCTGGTGGTTTTCAACGCCAGCGGACGTGCCCGTGGGCCGATTGCCGACCTCGATCCCGAGGCGGTCCGGCAGGCTTTGCTGGTCGGCGCCTATGGCGGCTTTCTGGTCGGCCAGCAGGCAGCCCGCCGGCTGGTGGCTCTAGGCTCGGGTTCGATCCTCTTCACTGGGGCGACGGCAAGCGTAAAAGGGTTCGCTGGCTCAGCCGGTTTTGCGATGCCCAAATTCGGCTTGCGCGGGCTGGCGCAGTCCATGGCTCGTGAACTGGCGCCGAAAAACGTCCACGTCGCGCATTTCATCATCGATGGCGGCATTGCCTCGGCCGCGTCCACAGGGGATTCCGATACGCCGGATCGCCGGCTGTCGCCGGATGCGATCGCCGAGGCCTATCTCTCCATCCATCGCCAGCACCGCAGTGCCTGGACCTGGGAAATGGAGCTCAGGCCTTGGGTGGAGACGTTCTGACGGGGTGCGGGGGTGCGACTTTGCGTGCCTTGTGGGCAAGATCGAGAGGAGTCGACATTGCATGAGGATGTCACTATATACCGGCGACTTCGGCCCGCGTGCCTGAAAGCCGCCTGTCGAAGCAACCGTGAATATGTTACGCATTGCGCCCATCTTTTGTGACGAAAATCGGCTCGGAAACCGGAAATAAGCAAACAGAAACAGTGGCGCGAAGCTGGGTTGATCCAGCCAACGGTACCGACCCACCAGAATCAGAAATGTTCGTGAATCCTCGATTTCCTTCAGCTTTGTGGACCTTGGACGGCATCGGCTTGCCGGGTGACCGCGACTCGGCTCGAATGGGAACATGCATCCTTCGTGGGATGCCGACGTTTATGATTACCAACCGGCTTTGCCGCCAGGGAACAGCAGTATGAGCGAACACGCGATCGAGTTCTTGCGGGGATGGATCGGCGAAAAGGTCCATTGCCAGTCCCAGGCCAGGATCGAAAAGCAGGCCGAGACATTGGCCAAGGAATGCGCCGCCAAGGCCGCGGAAGTCGGCATACACTTGGAGGATATCCAGGAAGAAGTCGGTGACATCAAGGAACTGATTGCATCCCGGCTCGAGGAAGCCGCCGAGGCCGACCAGCACCAGCAGGCGTCCATCAAAGCCGCTGAATAATTTTAGGGGCGACCCCTGTCTGAAACGCGCGGGCCGATTGGCCCGCGTTTTCGTCTCAGCCCTCAGCCGAACTTCTCTTTCAGCCCAAACTGTTCTTTGAGCCAAGTTTTCGGCAGTGCCGGCACGAAATTGCCGTCGCGCCCGGTCATGTCGTCATTGGCGACCAGGGCGTTGAGGATCGATTCCTCAACCGTCTGGATCACGGCGTCGAAAAACGGATCGATGTCGCTGTCCGGGATGAAGTCGGCATTGGCGATCCGGCCCGACGGCGCCAGCGCCGCGGCAGGATTGGCCGTCGAGAAGGCCAGAAAGATATCGCCCGAGCTGTGATAGCCGAAGCCGCCGGTCATGGCGACGCCGAGCGGCACGCGGCGCGCCAGCCGCTTCATCTGATGCGGCAGGAATGGTGCATCGGTGGCGATGACGGCGATGATTGAACCTTTTTCGGCGTGGGGCGTGCCTTCGCGGATCGTCGGTTCGGTGAGTTCCGAACCCGCGCGCAGGCCACGAAGGGTAAAATTGCGGCGCTTGCCGAAATTCGACTGCACGAACGCTCCGACCGTATAGGAATTTCCCTGCCACCCAACGACGCGCGATGCCGTGCCCGACCCGGCCTTGAAGCCAAGGGTAATCATGCCGGTGCCGCCGCCGACGCTGCCTTCGTCAATCGGGCCGCTAGCGGCCCCGTCAAGCGCCTGGCCCACGTGCTCAAAGGTCAGATGGTGGCCGTTTATGTCGTTGAGGAAGCCATCATAGGTCTCCGCCGCTACGGGCAGGCCCCAGCCGCTGTCGATGGCGGCCGGCAGTACGCGTTGCATCCAGCGCAGCGTGCCGTCGCGCGAAACACCGCAGGAATGCGTGTTGGTGATGGTGATCGGGAAGTTGAAAGCACCGGTTTCCTCGATGATGTGCGAGCCGGTCAGCTCGCCATTGCCGTTCTGGCTGAAAATGCCGGCAAAGACCGGCGTGGCGAGCTCAGCAAGTGGCCTGGGCAGGATCGCCGTGACGCCGGTGCGCACCGGCCCCTTGCCAACCACGAGCGCGCCATCGCCTGAAATCAGTGTCGCATAGCCGACCGCGACACCGGAGACGTCGGTGACTGCATTGAACGGCCCGGGCACTCCATCGAAGCCGATGCCAAAGCTTCGTGCGCGCGGTTTGCCGGATGGTGTCGCCAGATGGTGCGGATCGGTCATGTCAGAACAGTGATCCCTGATTGCCAGGTTCCCTGGCCTTTGCTGATGGCTTGGCAGCCGGCTTCGGTCGCGCTGCACCGCTGGTTGCCACCGCATCGGCCGTGCCGTCGGCGAACTCCAGCGAGAGCGCCATCCCCGATGCCACGTCAGCCGCCTGCTTGATGACGGCGCCGTCGGCATCCTTCACCAGGGCAAACCCGCGCGCCAGCACAGCCTTGTGCGAAAGCGTCGTCAGCAGGCGTTCGGCCTGGCTCAACTGGCCGCGCAGGCGTTCGAGCCGAACCGAGATGACGCGATCCTGCCGCCGCGCCACCGCCGTCAGCGCGTCCCCTTGCAGTTTCTGCCGGCGTACGATCGGTGCCGGCGAGAGCCGCGTCGCGGTGCGCGCAAAGCGTGCGCGCCGCTCGCGCACGATGGCAAAGAAGGCAGCCTGCGCCCGGGCAAGGTCGCGGCCGGCCAGCGTGCGCGCCTCGTTCATGCGCCGCGACAGCGTGGCCGGCGTCAGCCTTTGGGCCTGGAGACGCGCCCGCTTGCGGTCGACGCTGACGGACAGGCCGCGACCGAGCCTCGATGTCGCCTCGTCGAGGCGCCGGCGCGGCAGCGCCAGCAATTGATCGGGTGAGGGCAGCGCGCGCGCCGCCGCGCGCGCAGCTTGCCGTTTGCGCTCGAAATTGCGCAGGACCGCTGCCTTGAGCCGCGCGCCGAGGCTGGCCAGCGTCGCTTCGAGGTCGGCCTTTACCGGCACGGCGATTTCGGCCGCGCCCGTCGGTGTCGGCGCCCGCACATCCGCGACAAGGTCGATCAGCGTCCAGTCGGTCTCGTGGCCGACGGCGGAAATCACCGGAATGCCGGAGGCGGCAACGGCGCGCGCCAGCGCTTCGTCGTTGAAACCCCAGAGATCCTCGAGGCTGCCGCCGCCGCGCGCCACGATCAAGAGATCGGGGCGCTGGATGGCGCCGTCCCAGGGCAATGCATTGAAGCCGGTGACGGCATTGGTCACTTCAGCGCCCGATGTTTCGCCCTGCACGCGCACCGGCCAGACCAGCACATGCAGCGGAAAGCGGTCCTTGATGCGGTGGATGATGTCGCGGATGACCGACCCTGTCGGCGAGGTGACGACACCGATGACGCGCGGCATGAACGGCAGCCGGCGTTTGCGGCCGGCCTCGAAAAGCCCTTCCGCCTGCAGCCGGCGCTTGCGCTCTTCCAGCAGCGCCATCAGCGCGCCGGCGCCGGCCGGCTCCAGATTGTCGATGACGATCTGGTAGTTGGACTTGCCGGGATAGGTGGTGAGCTTGCCGGTGGCGATCACCTCCATCCCTTCCTCGGGGCGGAATTTCAGCCGGCTCATCGTGCCTTTCCACACCACGGCATCGAGCCGGGCGCGGTCGTCCTTCAGCGCGAAATAAGCATGGCCGGAGGAATGCGGCCCACGATAGCCCGAAATCTCACCGCGCACCCGCACATTGCCGAAGACGTCCTCGACCGTGCGCTTCAGCGCGCCGGAGATCTCGCTCACCGTGTATTCGGTGGCGTTGGTGCGTGATTCGGATCCTGCTTCGCTCATCGGCCGATTGGGGAACGGTTGGGGCCCCGCGTCAAGGCGCCAGTGCTGAGCCAAATGTTATAACGCGATCTTAAGGCTGGTTTGGTTGACTGGCGCCCAACGAAGCTGGCCAAGGACGCATGAGCGCACGCGCAAACCGCAGCCCATTGACGTATCAGGTCACGCTGACCGTGCTGGCGCTTGCCGCTTTTGCGCTGGTCATGGTCGTGGGCTTCGGTTTCTACGCCGCCGTGCAGGCTGACCGCGTTTCGCTCGAGCGCCAAAAGATATTCTTCGCCAACGGCTTGCAGGATCAGATCGCCGCCGTCGAGCGCGAGCAGGAAAGTGTCTCGGTCTGGGACGATTCCGTCACCAACGCCAAGTCGGGCAATCAGGCCTGGATGGCCGAGAACCTCAGCGTCTGGATGTATTCTTACTACGGTCACAACCGCGTCTACGTGCTGGATGACGCCAGCCGTCCAGTCCACGCCATGCGTGAGGGAAAGGTGGTGTCGCCGGACCTTTATGCCGAGGACGAAACCGCCTTGCGACCCACCGTCGAAAAGCTGCGCGGCCTGATCGCCAGACCGCCGGACGCGACCGGGGCCGGCGGCCCGGTCAAGATGGTTGCCGAAGATCTGGTGTCGCTCGGCGGCAAGCCGGCCATCCTCAGCATCATGCCGCTGGTGCCAAGTTCCGACCGCGTCACGCAGGCGCGGGGCAGCGAATATCTGCATGTCTCCGTGGAGTTCATCAACGCCGCCGTCATCGGCAAGATCGCCGAAAAATATCTGCTCGATGGCGCCCACCTGCTGCCTCTGTCGCAATCGGTCGGCTCGGCTGCCATTCCGCTGATGGATTCGCGCGGTGTCATTCTCGGCTATATCGGCTGGGATCAGGAGCGCCCCGGTCTAACACTGATACGCAAGGCCGGCCCGGCGTTGATCGCCGGCATGCTGCTTGCCGCCGGTGCGCTGGTCTTTCTCTTGCGCCGCCTGCGACGGACATCGCTGGCGCTGCAGACAAGTCAGGCGGACGCACAGTATCTCGCCTTTCACGATACGCTGACGGGGCTCCCCAACCGGGCACTTTTCGAGGATAGGCTGCGACGGGCCTTGCTCACGACCGGGCGCGATACCGCAAGGACGGCGCTGCTCTATCTCGACATCGATCGCTTCAAACACGTCAACGATACGCTCGGTCATCCCGCCGGTGACGAACTCGTGCGCCAGACGGCGGCCAGGCTTCAGAGGACGATCCGCGAGATCGATACGGTGGCGCGGCTCGGCGGCGACGAGTTCGCGATCATCTTGGTCGATATCCGCGACACCAGGGTAGCCGAGGATATTTCGGAACGGCTGCTGCGGAAATTGCAGGAGCCTTTCCGGCTGATGGATGACCAGGTGTTCGTCAGCGCCAGCATCGGCATAGCCTTGGCGTCGGGTCCAAAGGTCGATGCCGACGATCTGCTGCGCAAGGCCGATATTGCGCTCTACGAAGCCAAGAAGAATGGCCGCGGCCGCTATCAGGTCTTTGCCGGTGACATGGACGACCTATTGCTGCGCAAGCGCAAGGTCGAGAATGCGCTCCGCCGCGCCCTCCGTGGCGGGACCGAGATCAAGCTGGCCTATCAGCCAATCTTCGCCGCCGATGGCCGGGCGATCGTCGGGGTAGAGGCGCTGATCCGCTGGGCGCATGAGATCCATGGCGCCCTGCCGCCGCAACAGTTCATCGCCATTGCCGAGGAACGGGGCATGATCGGCGAGCTTGGCCAATGGGTGTTGCACGAAGCCTGCCGCTTCGCAGCCGGCACGCAATTACCGTGGGTGGCCGTCAACGTCTCACCGCTGCAGCTGCGCGACGCAGGTTTTGCCGAGCAAGTCGCGTCGATCCTAGCCGAGACCGGCCTGCCGCCGGCGCGATTGCAGCTCGAGATCACCGAAAGCGTGCTTCTGGAAAACAACGACACGACCAGGATGGCTCTGGAGGCCTTGCGCCGATCGGGCGTTGGTGTGGTGCTCGATGATTTCGGCACTGGCTATTCATCATTGAACTACCTGCGCCGTCACCTCATCGACAAGCTCAAGATCGACCGTTCCTTCGTGCGCCTTCTCGACCAAGACGCCAACTCCGCCGCGATCGTCAAGGCGTTGATCGACCTGGCGATAGCGCTCGATGTCGAAGTCACCGCGGAGGGGGTCGAGACCGAGGAGCAGAAGGTGCTGCTCGTCGGCATGGGCTGTCATCAGATGCAGGGTTACCTGCTGGCGCCGCCGCTCGAACCTGCCCAGTTGCTGCTCTTGCCGGGCCTATCGCCCATTCAGAGCGGACCAGCGTCGATGCGCGCGTAATTCTTCCTACCAGCCCGGCAGGATCTGGTTCGGCCTGGTCCGCTTCATCTTGGCGAAGGCGAGAGCCGCGAAGTCGAATGTTCCCGTCTCTTCGCCAAGTGGTACCGAGATGTTGTCCAGGCTCTCCGAAATGTGACGGGCGAGCGCATCGACGATCTCCGGCCGCGAGGTCTGGCCGCGCATGATGCCGATGCGGCAGTCGGGCAGGGCGCCGAAGCCGTCGGCTTCGCCCAGCACCCGCATGCCGGGTCTGAGCGCGCATTCCGGCAGCACCGAGACCGCCAGGCCCGAAAGCACGGCGGCGGTGATGACGGTCGCCGAGAAACTGGTGAACAGGATGCGATAGTCGCGCTTCTGCTGGTCCAGCACATCGACAGCGGCGCGCCGCCAGATGCAGTTCGGCCGGCCAAAGGCCATCGGCAGCGTTACCTGCTCATGCGTCGCGTGGTTGGCCGAGCTGACCCACAGCAGCGGCTCGCGCCGCACCACTTCCGACTGGCCGCGCACGTCATTGTGCGTCACCAGCGCCAGGTCGAGATTGCCGCGCTTGATATGCTCGACCAGTCCTGGCGTCGGCTCGCAGATGACTGTCAGCTCGACGCGTGGGTTGGAGCGGGTGAAGCGCGCCATGATCTCGGGCAGGAAACGGTCGGCATAGTCGTCCGGCGTGCCGATGCGGATCGTGCCTTCGAGCCGCTGGTCATCGAAGGCGGCGAGGGTCTCGCGGTTGAGATAGAGCAGCCGTCGCGCATAGGAGAGCAGCTTGTCGCCTTCCTCCGTCAGCCTGTTGGTGCGCCCTTCCTTCTCGAACAGTGGCTTGCCGATCCGCTCCTCCAGCCGGCGCATCTGCATCGATACCGCCGACTGGGTGCGGTGCACCTCTTCCGCCGCGCGGGTGAAGCTGCCGGTGTCGGCGATCGAGATGAAGGTCTGCAACTGATCGAGATCGAGCGGCGCTTTCATCGGCGTGATCCATCACTGGTGTTGATGCTAAAGATTAGAAACATTCGTTGGATTAATCAATCGCGCGATGGCAAATTCGCATCATCCACATGAAGGCATGTGAATCGAGACCGGAACGGCGCTTCTCCCAAGCGTTGTTGGCCCGGCTTCGTCCGTTCGAGTCTGAAGGAGACCGACATGACCACGATCGATTTCGCCACCGAGACCTCGCGCATCACCTCGCGTCCGGCCGTCGCGATGCGCGTGGCCAACACCGTCTCCAATTTCTATCGCGCCTGGAAAAATCGCCGCGCCTTCTACCGCCTTGGCGAGATGTCGGACGCCGAACTCGCCGATATCGGCCTGACGCGCGCCGACCTGCATGTCGCCATCGACGTGCCCTTTGGCCGCGACCCGACGGTGATCTTGCGTCAGATTGCCAGCGATCGCGTGGAAACGGTCGAGGATCTCGCCCGCCAAGTGGCCTGATCGCTGAGTTTCGGTCCTGTTGAACCTTTTCAGGGTTCAGCGCGACCAAGGATTATGCAGGCTCCCCACTCCCTGCCGGTTCCCCGCCGGCCTGCCTGCACATTGCCCGGTCCTCCCAAGGACCGGGCTTTTCTGTTTTGCTTGCCAGGAAACGGCCGTTGGGCGCGCGCCTACCGCCGGTCCATGTCGCGCTTGAACTGATCGAAGATCGTTTCCACGCCCTTCTGGTAGTCGTCGCGCTGCTGGGCGCCGGTCTCGAACATTTTGCCGAAAATATCATCGAACGGATTCCTTGGCCTGCCGCTCGGATTGGTCTGCGGCTGCGGGGCCTGTGGCTGCCGCGGTGCCTGAGGCTGCGGCGCCGGCTGGCCACCGGGCAAGCCGAAGCCGCCGCCCCAACGCAGCATCTCTTCGAAGATTTTCCCAAGCGGGTTGTCGCCATATGGGCTTTGCGTCTGTTGCGGTTGAGCCTGGCCTTGTGGCTGTGGCGTACCGCCGCCGAACATGTCCTGCAGCACCTTGCCCAACGGATTGTCGCCATAGGGATTGGGTGCCGGCTGCGGCTGGCTCGGCGGTTGCGGTGTGCCGCCGCCGAACATGTCCTGCAAGACCTTGCCGAGCGGGTTGTCCATCGGGCTCTGTGGCGGCGGCGCCTGGCGCTGTTGTGGAGCCGGCGCCTGCATGCCGCCCTGCCGCATCATCTGCTCGATGATCTCGCCCAGCGGATTGTTGCCGCCGCCGCCGAAACCGCCAGCGGCCTGCATCTGACCTGTTGTCTGCTTGAACAGCCCGCCCATCACCATCGAGGCGATGGCCGGCAGCATCTGCTGCAGGATCTGCTGGCTGACGCCGCTCGCCTGCGCCGCTTGACTGGCCACGGCGCGCGACAGGTCCTTCGAGCCGAACAGGTGCCCGAGGATGCCGTTGCCCTCATCAACGCCTTGCGGCGAGAAAGCGCGGGTCGCGTCCTCGAAATACTTGGCATGCTGGCCGCTTGCCATCGCCGTCATGAAGGCGCCGAGCCCGTAGGGATCGGCGGTGTTGCGTTGCAACCCCTGTGAAAAGGCCGGCAGCAGTGCTGCGACCGCAGCCTGTGTCTGCTGCATCGAAAGCCCGTATTGCTGGGCAAGCGCCTGCATGCCGTTGCCGTTCTGGGCCTGCGTCAGCATGTCGAACAAGGTAGGCATCGGCTTCTCCTCCTGAATTCCTCGGAGGGAAGCCTAATTCGTTTCAACGCTCGATTGAAGCGGCTTTTGCCGCTCCTGACGCGGGGCTAATACGCATATTCCATGAACACCGGCTCGATTGAGCCGCCCCAGCGCGTATGGTAGGCCGAAAGCATCTCCTCGGCGCTCGTCGTGCCGCGCGCCACCACTTCGTCCAAAGTGTTGAGGAACGAGGTCTCGTCGTAGCCATCGCGGTTCTTCTTGCCGCGGTTCTTCAGCCCCGTGCGCGAAATGGCCATGACGTCGCGCGCGATCTCGCGCAGCGTGGTGTTGCGGAAGGGCGCGGAGATGCCGAGTTCCGGCACCGCGTTGCGCATCGCCAGCGTTTCTTCATACGTCCAGCTCGAGGTCAACGCCTCGGCCGCATCAAGTGCCGCCTCATCATAGAGCAGCCCGACCCAGAAGGCCGGCAGCGCGCAGATGCGCCGCCAAGGGCCGCCGTCGGCACCGCGCATTTCAAGAAAGCGCTTCAGCCGCACGTCGGGGAACAGGGTCGACAGATGGTTCGCCCAGTCACCCATCGTCGGCAGCCCGTCCGGCACGTCGTTGCGCGCCGCTCCAGCCATGAACTGCCGGAAGGTGATGTGCGTCATGTCGTGATAGTGGCCGTCGCGGATGACGAAATACATCGGCACGTCGAGCGCCCATTCGACATAGTCGGCAAAGCCGAAATCGGGCGAGAAGCAGAATTCGAGCAGGCCCGAACGCTGGTTGTCGGTGTCGCGCCAGATATCGCCTCGCCAGCTTTGCAATCCGTTCGGGTGGCTCTCGGTGAAGGGCGAGTTGGCGAACAGCGCCGTCGACAGCGGTTGCAGCTTCAGCGACACCTGCATCTTGCGGCGCATGTCGGCCTCGCTCTCGAAGTCGAGGTTAACCTGGATGGTGCAGGTGCGGTACATCATGTCGAGGCCCTTGGTGCCGACCTTGGGCATGTAGCGGGTCATGATCTCGTAGCGCGACTTTGGCATTTTAGGCGTCTCGGCCAGCGACCATTTCGGGCTGCCGCCGAGGCCAAGGAAGCGGATGCCCATCGGCTCGGCGATCTCACGCACCTGCGCAAGATGCGCATTGCCCTCGCGGCACGTCTGATGGATCGTCTCCAGCGGCGCGCCGGAGAGCTCGAACTGGCCACCCGGCTCCAGCGAAATCGCGCCCTGGCCGGTCGGCTCGACCAGGCCGATGATGCGGCCGTCATCGATGATCGGATCCCAGCCGAGCTTGTGCTGCATGCCTTCGAGGATGGCGCGGATGCCGCGCTCGCCGCCATAGGGTACCGGAGCGTTGCCATCGACGTAGAAGGGGAATTTTTCGTGCTCGGTGCCGATACGCCACTTGTCGCGCGGTTTGTTGCCTTCAGCCAGGTGCTCGACAAGTTCGTCGATGTCTTCGATCGGCCGGAAATCGGTTGTGTCGCGCGCCATGATCAAGCCCTCAAAAGCGGCCGAAGGGGCCGCCGACGGTAAATGGACGAAATGTCAGCAGCCGATCAAGCGAAAAATCCTGAGCCACAGGTCAAGAGGAATTGAATGCTACGATCGGGACCGCCTCTTGCGAAAAATGACCTCCTACCAGTCTCCGACAGTTGCCTGGATCACCGCAAGTGCCGCCACGGCCGCCGTGTCGGCGCGCAGGATGCGCGGTCCGAGCGGAATGGCGGCCACGAAGGGCAGGGCGTGCAACATCTTGCGCTCCTCGTCGGAGAAGCCGCCCTCCGGCCCGACCAGCAGCGCCAGCTTCTTCTCCTTTAACGCCTGCAAGGCAGGCAGAGGATTGTTGGTCGAGGCGTCCTCATCACAGAAGACCAGCCGCCGGTCCTTGTCCCAGCCGGTCAGCAGGCGCTCAAATTTTTCCGCCTCGCGAACCTCCGGAACCGCCAGGATGCCGCATTGCTCGGCCGCCTCGACGACATTGGCGCGCAGGCGCTCGATGGACGGCTTGGCCACTTGCGTGTGCTGGGTGATCACAGGCTGCAGGACACCCGCGCCCATCTCGACCGCTTTCTGCACGAGATAATCGAGCCGGCCCTGTTTCAGAGGCGCAAAGCAGTAGACGAGATCGGGCAGTGGCGGCTGCGGCCGCTGCGGCGCCAGCACCCTGAGTTTGACCGCCTTCTTCGATTTCGCCGCGATGGCCGCTGACCACTCGCCGTCGCGGCCATTGAACAGCAGGATCTCGGCGCCTTCGCCAAGCCGCAGCACATGCTGCAGATAATGGCTCTGCTGCTGGCCGGCGTCGAACTCGATCTCGGGGCCGAGATCGTCAGGCACGAACAGACGTTGCATCTTGTAATTGGCGCGCATGGCCGAGGAATGGGCGAGCCGGCCGCCGGCGTCAAGTCTCGGCCGATGGATGCCACACCGGCCGAAAGCCATGCCGCAGGACGTTGAGCGTTGTCGCCGGCGTCAGCAGTACAAGCGCCTTTTCGCCGAGTGAACCGAAATCGGCGGATGGACCATAGCCAGCGAACGACCAGCGCAGCGCCTTGCCGCCGCTCAGCGCATAGGCTGTTCTCCCATCCGCAACCATAGCGCCATCCGGCAGGCCACCAAGATCTTCAACGGCGACCGTCGGTGGCTTGCCACCCGAAGCCAGCCGCTCCTTGTGCAACCGTTTATCGACCTGGGGGGCGCGCGGCTCGGCAATGCCGAAGGCTTCGCCGAAATGGCCAACAAAATCTTTCGCCCGTTCGCGTTGGCAAAAGAAGCAGGGGCGATGTCCCGCAGCCAGCGCCGTCACCTCGTCGAGGAAGAACAGCTCGGTCCAGCCCGCTTTGCCACCAGCACGATTGCGACCCATCGGCTCCCGCCGCACATTGCGGAACTGGCACACGCAGATGATCCAGGCCTGTAGCGCCCAGTGTTTCCTCAACAGCGTCTTGGTCTCGGGATCGTGGATAATGCCGCGATTGCCGGTGAACAGGCCGCGCTGGGGGACGGCATGGATGGCGCCGAACGGATCGACCCGGTTTTGCAGTGGCATAGTTCTCTCCTGCGATACGCATCTTGGCTGCAATGCGGGCGGCATGATATCGCTCGTGGCATCTTTTTCATGTCAGCAGGGTTTTGCGATGCGGGTGCTGGTGGTCCAGAACTACGACAATACCGGCCTCGGCCAGGTTGGTGCCGCCCTTGCGGAAGCGGGTGCCGATCTTGACCTGCGCTTGCCCTACAAGGGCGATCCGCTGCCACAGGATGCGGCCGGGCACGATGCCATGGTGGTGCTCGGCGGTGGCCAGAATGCGCTGGCCGACGATGAGTATCCCTATTTCCCCGCATTGCTCGAACTGACCCGCGATTTCGCCGACAAGGATCGTGCCGTGCTCGGCATCTGTCTCGGCAGCCAGCTTGTCGCCCGCGCCTTTGGTGGCGAGAACCGCATCGGCGGCGCCAATGAGTTCGGCTGGCAGGGTGTGTCGCTGACATCGGATGCCAAGGCCGATCCGGTGCTGGCCGAACTGCCGGAAAAATTCCCGATCTTCCAGTGGCATGACGACACATTCGTGCTGCCGCAAAACGCCGTGCGGCTCGCCGGCAATGACGTCGCCGAAAACCAGGCGTTTCGTGTCGGTCGCGCCGTCTACGGCTTCCAATTCCATTTCGAGGCCGACCGGCCGATGGTGAAGGATTGGAGTTCGTCCTTCGCGCCGATCATCGCCGAGCGCCATCCCGACTGGGCCGGCAGGCTCGATGGCGAAATGGCGCGCAACGGCCCCGACGCCGATGCGGCCGGCCTTGCCATTGCCCGTGCCTGGGTGGCGACGATCTAAGCGCCTGCCTCTAGGTCTGGGCGTGGCATAATTGGCACGCGGCCGTGAAACCGGCTGGGGAAAACCCCT
Source organism: Mesorhizobium loti CJ3sym (assembly GCF_000472785.1). Taxonomy (GTDB): domain Bacteria; phylum Pseudomonadota; class Alphaproteobacteria; order Rhizobiales; family Rhizobiaceae; genus Mesorhizobium; species Mesorhizobium loti_E. The sequence continues at coordinate 23,257 of NZ_AXAL01000023.1, read as the reverse complement.
TTCATCCTTGGCTCGTGTCCGCCCGCCATCCTAGAAGGCGCGCGCTCTGCATTGGCTGTGCAACCGGGATGAACCTTTTGTGTGACCCGCGCGACACACCGTCGATACAGAACGCGCCTAGAAGCGCGAAATCGTCGAAACTTTGAAGCGAATTCTCCGTTTCAACGCATTGGTAACCGCCTGATGCACAGATGCAGAAAGCTCAACAAGAGATGACGTCCGTGAAAACAGCGCTTCTGTCCTTTGCCATGTTGTCCGCCATCGTGCTGTGCGGTCTCGGCATCTATTCCGCCGATGCCGCCAACAACCACAACGCCGTCGACGGCTACGGCGTCACCGCCTCGCTTCGCTAAAAGCTCATTCGTTCGCGACGCAACCTGCGACGCGGCGGAGGCTCAAGCTTCCTTTATCGACATTTCCAGGATGCGTTTGTCGGCTCCGTCCACGACGAGGGCGGTCAGCATGCCTGATTGCCAGGCAAGCGTGTCGACATTGACACGGTTGGCCATCACTTCCGCTTCAGGGACCGGGGTGTGGCCATGCACCACGATCTTTGGGAGCAGCCCGGTGCAATCGTGGAAAACGTCGCGGATCCAGATCAGGTCCTGCGGGTTTTGCTTCTCCAGCGGAATGCCTGGCCGGATGCCGGCATGGCAGAAGAAGAAGTCGCCAAACGTCAACGAGAACGGCAGCGAGCGAAGAAATTCGACATGGCTTTGCGGCACGGCTTCAACCAGGGCGGCATGACCTCGTCGCATAGTCTCCGTCTTGCCGAACCAGCTGCCGTCCGCAGTCAGGGATACACCATAGGACAGCGCCGTCTGGACACCGCCATAGCGCATGAAAAGCCCTTCCGGGTCGGCAGTTCTCAGAAAGTCGAGAAAGCCGATGTCGTGGTTGCCGGCGAGCATCAGATTGCGCGGGTCGCGTTCTCGCGCCTCGATCAGAAAATCGATGACGCCCTTGGAGTCCGGCCCGCGGTCGACATAGTCGCCGAGGTGGATCACCCGCCAGTCGCGAGCCGGTTTCCACTCCAGCTCGCTCTCGATCCGCTGGTGCATGGCGGCCAGCAGGTCGAGCCGGCCATGCACGTCGCCGATCGCATAGAGGCGCATACCGTCCGGGCCGTTCGCGTCGAGAAAATGGATGCCGGGTTCAGCCAACGTATCGTGGTCTCCGTGGTCTGATGTCACGGACTTAGCGCCGGAGCTGATCCTTGCCCATCTCGGTGACCAGACGCTTTCCGCACAGCGCCAGCGTGATGTCCATCTCCTTGCGGATGATTTCCAACGCTTTGGTAACCCCTTCCTTGCCGAGCGCGCCGAGGCCGTAAAGGAACGGCCGGCCGATATAGGTGCCCTTGGCGCCGAGGCAGAGCGCCTTCAGCACGTCCTGGCCGGAACGGATGCCGCCATCCATATGGACCTCGATCTGGTCGCCGACCGCGTCCGCGATCTCTTCCAGCGCCATGATCGAGGACGACGCGCCGTCGAGCTGGCGCCCGCCATGGTTGGAAACCACGATCGCGTCGGCGCCCGTCTTGACCGCCATCAGCGCATCCTCCTTGTCGAGTATGCCCTTCAGGATCAGCTTGCCGCCCCAGCGCTCCTTGATCCAGGCGACATCTTTCCACGAGAGTTGCGGGTCGAACTGCTCCGTCGTCCATGAACCGAGCGACGAGACGTCGCCGACGCCCTTGGCGTGGCCGACAATGTTGCGGAAGGTGCGGCGCTTGGTACCGGCTATACCTAGGCACCAGCGCGGCTTGCTGGCCAGGTCGATGATGTTGGCCAGCGTCATCTTGGGCGGCGCCGAAAGCCCGTTGCGAATGTCCTTGTGACGCTGGCCGAGGATCTGCAGGTCGAGCGTCAGCACCAGCGCCGAGCACTTCGCTGCTTTCGCCCGATCGATCAGATTGAGCACGAAATCCTTGTCGCGCAGCACATAGAGCTGGAACCAGAAAGGTTTCTTCGTCGCCGAGGCGACATCCTCGATCGAGCAGATGCTCATTGTCGACAGGGTGAAAGGCACGCCGAACTCCTCGGCCGCCTGCGCCGCCAGCATCTCGCCATCGGCGTGCTGCATGCCGGTCAGGCCGGTCGGCGCCAGCGCCACCGGCATCGACACTTTCTGGCCGATCATGGTCGATTCCAGCGAACGGTTGCTCATGTCGACCAACACGCGCTGGCGGAACTTGATCTTCTGGAAGTCCTCCTCGTTGGCGCGATAGGTGCTCTCGGTCCAGGCGCCGGAATCGGCATAGTCGAAGAACATCTTGGGCACGCGCCGGCGGGCGAGATCCTTGAGGTCTGCAATGGTGAGAATGTCGCCCATGGTGGTCCCCGCTTGATCGAAATAATTAAGAGCGTCTGCGTGCTGGTTCGGTGTCGCCGGCTTCCGAACGCTGCCGCAACCTCAGCCGCGACACGCGTTGCCAGTCGCCGCTGCGCTCGGCTTCGGCCATTGAGCGCTCGACATAGATCATGTGGTCCATCGCCGCTTGCCGGGCAGCGGCGGGATCGCCGGCCTTGACCGCTTCATGGATTGCCTTGTGCTGCGCCAGCAGCGCCTCGCGCGCCCCGGGCACGGTGAACACCAGCAGCCGGTTCTGGAACACGCCTTCCGACAAAAGCCGGTAGCAGGAGCGCAGCGTGTGCAGGAGCAGGATGTTATGCGCGCATTCGCAGATTGCGTGATGGAACTCGACGTCGATTTCGGCCTCGTCGTCGAAATCGCCGGTGCGATGGGCGTCGTCCATGCGCGCCGTGATGCGGTCGAGCAGCGCAAGGTCCTCCGGCGTGGCACGCCGCGCCGCATATTCTGCGGCCACGCCTTCGATCTCGCGGCGATACTCCAGATAATCGGCGACCGCCTTGCGATGCGTCGAGATCAGGTCCGCCACCGGCTTGGTGAACAGCTGGCCGATAATGTCGGCGACATGCGTGCCGCCGCCGGCCTTGGTTGTCAAAAGGCCACGCCCTTCCAGTGCCTTCAGCGCATCGCGCAGGATCGGCCGTGAGACGTCGAACTGGCGCGCCAGTTCGCGCTCGCCCGGCAGCCGGTCGCCGGTACGCAGCACGCCTTCGAGGATGAGGCTCTCGATCTGCTGCACTACCTCGTCGGCGGTGCGAGAATGCTCGATCCTGGAAAAAATGTCGCTCAACAGGTGCGCCTGGGAATTGAACCGGTGTCGGGCAGGATAAAGCCTGCGTCGCCAACTGGTCAAATTATTTATCCAATTGCTCGAAGCGGGTCGGTTTTGCCGCCCGGCGCAATATCATCTTCGGCTAAACTTTGCTGTTTGCGTCATCAGGCGATTGGCCCTAGAGGGACGCGAACGTAAGAGGGTCTAGAGAAACCCGGGGGACAAGCCGTGTCAGACGACCCGTCCAATCTCGAATTCCAGCCGCGTGCCAAGGGCAGCGTCATGGGTTTCCCCGCGCATGAGGGCCGGCCCGGTGCGCTGGGCGAGGTCCATGCAAGGCCGCATCCGCTGATCGAAAAGCCGCGCGTCCTGGTACAGCTTGCCTTCATGACCGAGGGCGGCTCGGGCGTCGACCATGCGGTGCTTTCGGAACTATCGCGGCGCCTCGGCATCGCTGCACCCGACCGCCAGGCTCGCCACCATGCCATGAAATGGGGCAAGGGCTCGCTGCGCTGGGAGCGGCATACCGAGTTCTCGACCTATCTGTGGGAAGGCCCGCTTTCCGAAAGCGGCAGGACGCAGGAGGATACGCCGTTCGGCAACGGCTTTTCGCCGCCGGGTACCGTCATCTCCGGCATTCGGCTCGAAATCCGAAAGTGGACGCAGACAAGCGAGCGGCTGATCGCCGCTTTCGACCCGACCAGCCTTTGCTACTCGGTGGTCGAGCGCGGTAATGCGGCCATCGTCACCGATTTTCGCCAGGACGGCGATGGCATGACCCGCATCCTGGTGCTTGATCGTGGCCTGACGCCGGCCCGCACCGGAGCGTTGTCGCAGCGGTTGATTGACATCGAAACCTATCGCACGCTGGCCATGCTCGGCCTGCCGCTGGCGCTGACCTTGTCGGGCCGTGCGCGCCGCATTGAGGACAGGCTGGCGCAGACCACGCTGGAAATGAAGGTCGCATCGACCCGCGACAGCCAGACGCTGCTCGCGGACCTGACTGAGCTTGCCGCCGAGCTGGAAGCGGATGCCGCCTCCAGCCTCTACCGTTTTGGCGCCAGCCGTGCCTATGACGGCATCGTCGTCGAGCGGTTGGAAGCGCTGGAGGAAGAGGCCGTGCCCGGCTACGACACCTGGGGTGGGTTCTTGCAGCGCCGCGTCGCACCGGCCATGCGCACCTGTCGCTCGGTCGAGGAGCGGCAGGCCAATCTGTCGCGCAAACTGACCCGCGCCACGACGCTGCTGCGCACCTGGGTCGACGTCGAGGTCGAGAAGCAGAACCGCGACCTGCTCGCCTCGATGAACAACCGCGCCCGCCTGCAACTGCGCCTGCAGCAGACCGTCGAAGGCCTCTCGGTCGCCGCCGTCTCCTACTACGTCGTCGGCCTCATAGGCTATGTCGCCGAGGGCGCCTCGATCTTCGGCCATGCCTTCGCGCCGGAAGTCGTCACCGCCGCCTCCGTGCCGGTCGCCATGCTGCTGGTCTGGTGGGGCGTGCGCCGCGTGCGCCGGATGCATTCCGAACCGGCCAAGCATCCAGGCGAATAGCGGCAGATTGCCGCTGCGGAAGCTTGTCCGGGCGGCCGAGTGATACACTGCACCGCCGCGGCATTTGCAAGCAGCGCGCTTCACTGGTAAAAGATTTTGACCAGTCAAGCAAAATGAGGCTGCCGATGTCCGGTCTTGCCATGCCGAAGCCAGATGACGCCACGCTGCGCCGACGCGACGAGATCGTTGCCGACATGCGCATCATCGTGCCGGGCGAGGGCGTCGTTGACGCGACCAATCAGATGCGCGCCTTCGAAAGCGATGGCCTGACCGCCTATCGGCAATTGCCGCTGGTCGTCGTGCTGCCCGAAACGGTGGCCCAGGTCTCCCGGGTTCTGAAATACTGCAACGACCGCAACATCCGCGTCGTGCCGCGCGGCTCCGGCACCTCGCTGTCGGGCGGCGCGTTGCCACTCGAGGACGCGGTGCTGCTGGTCATGAGCCGCTTCAACCGCATTCTGGCGATCGACTTCCCCAATCGCGTTGTGGTTGCCCAGCCAGGCGTCACCAATCTCGGCATCACGTCAGCCGTCGAGCAGGAAGGCTTCTATTACGCCCCCGATCCATCCTCCCAGATCGCCTGCTCGATCGGCGGCAATGTCGCGGAAAATTCCGGCGGCGTGCACTGCCTGAAATACGGCCTCACCGCCAACAATGTGCTCGGCATCGAGATGGTGTTGATGGGCGGCGAGGTGGTGCGCTTGGGCGGGAGCCATCTCGATGCCGAAGGCTACGACCTGCTCGGCGTCATGACCGGTTCGGAAGGCCTGCTCGGCGTCGTCACCGAGGTCACCGTCCGCATCCTGAAAAAGCCGGAGACAGCACGCGCTCTGCTGATCGGCTTTCCGACCAGCGAGCAGGGCGGCCAATGCGTCGCCGACATTATCGGCGCCGGCATCATTCCCGGCGGCATGGAGATGATGGACCGGCCGGCGATCCATGCCGCCGAGGATTTCGTTCATGCCGGCTATCCCCTGGATGTCGAGGCCTTGCTGATCGTCGAACTCGACGGGCCGGGCGTCGAGGTCGATCATCTCATCACCGCGGTCGAGGCGATCGCCATAAGCAACGGTTCCACCACCTGCCGCATTTCGCAATCCGAGCAGGAGCGGCTGAGTTTTTGGGCTGGCCGCAAGGCGGCCTTTCCGGCGGTCGGCCGCATCTCGCCCGACTATTACTGCATGGACGGCACCATTCCCCGCAAGGAACTGCCGCGCGTGCTGGCCGGCATGCGCGAACTGTCGGAAAAATATGGTCTGGGCGTCGCCAATGTCTTCCACGCCGGCGACGGCAATCTGCACCCGCTGATCCTCTACGATGCCAATGTGCCCGGCGAACTCGACAAGGCCGAGAGTTTTGGCGCCGACATATTGCGGCTCTGCGTCAAGGTCGGCGGTGTCTTGACCGGCGAGCATGGCGTCGGCGTCGAGAAGCGCGACCTGATGCCGGAAATGTTCAACCAGGTCGATCTCGACCAGCAGATGCGCGTCAAATGTGCCTTCGATCCCAACCACCTGCTCAACCCGGGAAAGGTGTTCCCGCAACTGCGCCGCTGCGCCGAGCTTGGGCGCATGCATGTGCACCGGGGGCAGGTGGCGTTTCCGGATATTCCGAGGTTTTGAGTGGCTAAGTTGGCGCTTGTGAAGGAACTCGACGTCTCTGCACTTGCAAGGGGCATGTCACGCCAATGACGACTTTCACCCCAACCACATCGGACGAAGTCCTGTCCGCCGTCGCCTGGGCGGTGGCGGAAGAGGCGCCGCTCGAGATCCTTGGTCACGGCTCCAAGCGCGGCATCGGCCGTCCGTTGCAGACAGAGCACACGCTCGACCTGTCGAACCTCACCGGCGTGACCCTTTACGAGCCCGCCGAGCTGGTCCTTTCGGCGAAGGCCGGCACGCCGCTGGCCGAGATCGAAAAGCTGCTGGCGGAAAACGGTCAGCAGCTGGCGTTCGAGCCGATGGATTATGGCCCGCTGCTCGGTGGCGAGCCGGGCAAGGGCACGATCGGTGGCGTGCTTAGCGCCAACCTCTCCGGCCCGCGCCGGCTGAAGGCGGGCGCCGCGCGCGACCATATCCTTGGTATCAATGTCGTGTCTGGCCGGGGCGAGGCCTTCAAATCCGGCGGCCGCGTGGTCAAGAACGTCACCGGCTATGACATGTCGAAGCTGATGGCCAACAGTTGGGGCACGCTGGCCGTGTTCACCGACGTTACCTTCAAGGTGCTGCCTGCCGCCGAGACTGAAGTCACGCTGGCCATCCGTGGCTTGCTTGACGATGCGGCCGCCGCTGCCATGGCGCTGGCACTCGGCTCCAGTGCCGAAGTGTCGAGCGCCGCGCATCTGCCGGAGCGCATTGCCGCGCGTGTCGCCGGCGGCGCGCTCGGCAGCGAAGCCGCCACTTTGCTGCGCGTCGAAGGTTTTGGCCCCTCCGTCGCTTATCGCATCGCAGCGCTGAAGACGCTGCTCGGCAAGGCCGGGCCGTTGGAGGAAATTTCTAGCGAAGCTGCGAAACTGATCTGGCGCGATGTGCGCGATGTCAGGCCGTTCGCGGACGGCACCGAAAAACCGGTCTGGCGCGTGTCGATGACCCCTTCCCAGGGTCACCAGATGGTCCTGACACTGCGCATGCAGGCTGCCGTCAGCGCCTTCTATGACTGGCAGGGCGGGCTGGTGTGGCTGCGCATGGAAGAGGGCGATCCCGAAGCCGCCTTGCTGCGCGGGCTGCTGCGAAAACATGGCGGCGGCCATGCGACGCTCGTGCGCGCCGCACCCGCCCATCGCGCCGCGTTGCCGGTGTTCGAGCCGCAGCCGCCGGCGCTTGCCGCGCTCAGCCAGCGGCTGAAGCAGGAATTCGACCCGAAGAACATCCTCAATCCCGGCCGCATGGCCTAGAGCAATTCCAGGAAAAGTGTGAAACGGTTTTCCTACAGGAATTGCGTCTAAACAGAGCGTCAGCGATGCAGACCAATTTTTCCCTTGCCCAGCTTGCCGATCCGCATGTTGCGGAATCGGAAAAGATCCTGCGCAAATGCGTGCATTGCGGCTTCTGCACCGCAACCTGCCCGACCTATGTGACATTGGGCAACGAGTTGGATTCGCCGCGTGGCCGCATCTACCTGATCAAGGATATGCTGGAGAATGGCCGCCCCGCCGACAAGGAGATCGTCACCCATATCGACCGCTGCCTGTCGTGCCTGGCCTGCATGACCACCTGTCCGTCGGGCGTCAACTATATGCACTTGGTGGACCATGCCCGCGCCCATATCCAGGAGACCTACAAGCGCCCGCTGTTAGACCGATGGATCCGCGCCATGCTGGCCTATGTGCTGCCTTATCCCCAGCGTTTTCGCGCCGCGCTCAAATTGGCGAAACTGGGAAAGCCGTTCATTGGCCTCCTCGAAAAGGTCGCGGCGCTAAAGCCGCTTGGCGCGATGCTCAAGCTCGCGCCGGCATCGATCCCGGCAGCCTCGGCGATGTCCTCGCCCGGCATCTATGCCGGACAGGGGGCCAAAAAGGGACGCGTCGCCATCCTCACCGGCTGCGCGCAATCGGTGCTCGATCCCGCCATCAACGACACGACCATCTCGCTGCTCACACGCCTCGGCGTCGAGGTAGTGGTGCCGCCGGGCGAGGGCTGCTGCGGCGCGCTGGTGCACCATATGGGGCGGGAACAGGCAGCGCTCGCCTCTGCCAGGCAGAATGTCGACGCCTGGACGCGCGCCATCGACCAAGGCGGGCTCGATGCCATCATCATTACCGCTTCCGGCTGCGGCACGACGATCAAGGATTATGGCTTCATGCTGCGGCTCGATCCGGCCTATGCCGACAAGGCCGCACGCGTCTCGGCGCTGGCCAAGGACATCACCGAATATTTGGCCGCTTTTGACTTGCCCGAACCGGTGCGCAAGCCCGGCACGATCGTCGCCTATCACTCGGCCTGCTCCATGCAGCATGGCCAGAAGATCACCCGCCAGCCGAAAGAATTGCTGTCCAAGGCAGGCTTCATCGTGCGCGAGCCGCGCGAGGGTCATCTGTGCTGCGGTTCAGCCGGCACCTACAACATCCTGCAATCCGAGATTTCGGCAAAACTGCGCGATCGCAAGGTGAGGAACATCGAGGCGACGGGGGCTTCGATCGTCGCCACCGGTAACATCGGCTGCATCACCCAGATTGCATCAGTCGCGAAGCTGCCTGTCGTGCACACGATCAAGCTGCTCGACTGGGCTTATGGCGGGCCGAAACCGGAAGGCGTTCGGGACGAAAGCCTGGTCGCCGCAGAGTAAGGCGGCCCGGCCTACTCGGCCGCCAGCCTGTCCGCCGAGCCATATGTCGCCTCGTAGAGCGCGCGCTGGCGGCTGAGCGCCACCATCGTGTTGCGCAGCAGGATCGCCACCGTGATCGGGCCGACACCGCCCGGCACCGGCGTGATCCAGGAGGCGACCTCGCGCACGCTCTCTGTGTCGACATCGCCGACGATGCGGCTCGTGCCGTCTGGTCCGATCTCGGAATTGATGCCGATGTCGATGACGGCGGCACCGGGCTTCACCATGTCGGCCTTGATCAGCCGCGGCTTGCCGATCGCAACGAACAGCGCATCGGCGCGCCGCGCATGGGCGGCGACCGAGCGCGTCATGTGGTGGCAGACCGTCACCGTCGCGCCTTCGCTCATCAGCAGGAAGGCGATCGGCTTCCCAACAATTTCCGAATGGCCGACGATGACGACTTCCAGTCCCTTGAGGCTGAGCCCAGTTTCCTTGAGCAATTCGACCGAAGCCGCCGCCGTACAGGGCGCCAGATCCAACTGGTTGTAGACGATGTTGCCGATCGAGGCCGGATGCATGCCCTCGACATCCTTGAGCGGATGGACGGCCGCCTGCAGCGTCCTGATCGGAATATGGGCGGGAACAGGCCGCTGGATGATGATGCCGGTGACGCGCGGATCGGCGTTCAGCCCGTGGATGGCTGCTTCCAGTTCGCCTGCGGTGATGGTGGCAGGAAAACGCCGCTCCTCGAAGTCGATGCCGGCGAGCTGGGCCTTGGCGCGCTGGTTGCGCACATAGACGTCAACCGCAGCGGTGTCGCCGACGGTGATCGAGATCAGCTTGGGCGGAAAACCTTCTGCTTTTGCGATTGCCGCATCATCGCGTACGGCAGCGATTATGCGCTGGGCAACCGGGCCGCCCTTCAGGTAGCGGCTATCTTCGGACAGGGACATTGGTGAACTCGTTGGTCTTGTTGGCGCCGACATAGCAAAGAACAACGAAAATGGCAGCACGAAAGCGAACCGCCATGCCTCTGGCGCGACGTTCGGGCGCAGTCTGGCCTCTACTGGGCTGAGCTCTGCTCGAAAACGGAAAGGGCAGCACGGCTTCCCGCACTGCCCTTCCTGACTGACCGCATCCCCATACGGCCCGTCCCCCGTTATCCCTTAGACTGGCTCCGAAAAGCTCAATGCTTTGCCGGCCAAGTGATTCGTTACAGCTCTTATATCACTTCGACCGTGGTTCCGACATTGACCCGTTCATAGAGATCGACCACGTCTTCGTTGCGCATGCGGATGCAGCCCGACGACACCGCGCCACCGATGGTCCACGGCTGGTTGGTGCCGTGGATACGGTACTCGGTCGTGCCGAGATAGAGCGCACGCGCACCGAGCGGGTTCTCCATGCCGCCGGCCAGATAGGTCGGCAGATAGCGCCCCTTGGCGGCTTCGCGCTTGATCATCTCCGCTGGCGGACGCCAGTCCGGCCACTCGCGCTTGTTGGTGATCTTGTGCGTGCCCGACCACTCGAAGCCAGGCTTGCCGGTGCCGACGCCATAGCGCCGCGCCTTGCCGTTCTTCTCGATGAGAAACAGGAAATTCTGCGTCGTGTCGATGACGATCGTGCCCGGCTTCTGCGTGCCGTCATAAGCGACTTCCTGCGGCAGGTAGATCGGGTTGATCTGCGGACGCATGACCATGCGCTTGGCTGGTGCCTGCACGGCCGCCGTCTGCAAACGGTCTGGCTGCGCCGGTTGCGCGGTGCGCAGGCGCGGCTGTTGCTGCACGATTTGACGGTTCTGCCGCACGATGCCGGGCGCCCGGCCAAGCTGCAGCACCCAGGGAGCGGATAGATCGGGGCTTACCATTACAGGCGGCCTGTCGGCATAGCGGTCGCCAGCGGCGGAAGGCGTGACGCCGGCAAACACAGCCGCGGCGCCGAGCACGGAAAACAAGACTCTCTTCATCGGGAACGCACCTTGATCGTCTGACAAAACCGGGTGGAAACGATGCTCCGGTTCAGCGATCATTGGCGCGCAAGCAGCAACCGAAACATGAATCGGAATGCGTAAAATGCGGTTCTGTCAGTAAACCTTTTGGTGTGGTTACCGCCGGGTTCAGGAATCTGGTAAAGCCGCGGTAAATACAGCGCAAAGCGCATTAACGGATGGATTTTTGCGAATGAGCAATGAAAACACCGGCCTGCTCGCCGGTCCCGACGGTGTCGCGCGCTGCTTCTGGCACGGCAATCTGCCCGACTATCTGCACTACCATGATCATGAATGGGGCCGGCCGATGGCCGACGACCGCAGGCTGTTCGAAAAGATCTGCCTCGAAGGCTTTCAATCGGGCCTGTCGTGGCTGACCATCCTGCGCAAGCGCGAGAATTTTCGCGAGGCCTTCGCCGGCTTCGACTACGACAAGGTCGCCGCCTTCACCGACAAGGATGTCGAGCGCCTGCTCGGCAATGCCGGCATCATCCGCCATCGCGGCAAGATCGTCTCGACCATCAACAACGCCAGGCGAGCCCGCGAGATGGTCGACGAGTTCGGCTCGCTGGCGGCCTGGTTCTGGAAGTTCGAACCCGGCAAGGAGGAGCGGCCCAAGGTCGTTGATCTCGCCCATCTGCGCGCCAACCCGACGACGGCGGTTTCGACCCGGATTTCGAAGGAATTGAAAAAGCGCGGCTGGAGTTTTGTCGGTCCGACCACGGTCTACGCCTTCATGCAGGCCATGGGGCTGGTCAACGACCATCTCGAAGGCTGCGTCTGCCGAAAAGAGGTCGAGAAGGAACGGAAGGCGTTCAAACGGCCGAAGTGAGGTCTCAGGTGCCGTTGGTGCTGGCCAGGAACAGCCCGGCGACGATCGCAGCCACCGTGGCGACCGTCGGATAGATCACCAGCAGGCCGGTCACCAGGGCGTCGCGCAGGGAAGACCCCTTGCCGGTGTCTTCAGGTACGTCGAATGGTCCGGCAGCCTGGCCAACCATTTTCGGCGCATGGGTGTCCGCCGGGCGCAGCCGCGCAGGCAATTCGCCGGCATCGCTGTTGGCATGGAATTTTGCTGCGCTGGTCATGTCCCGAACCCCTTCAAGTCCTGTGCTATATCGGCCGAGATTGTGTCGGCACGATGCCGCGCTCATGGCGGGATTGTTTCATTTTCGGTGCGTTTTTGTTTCAAGGAAGTTCGGGTGGTGCTGGGGGCCGACACTTGCCGCTCCGGGCTGCATCGGTTAGGAAACGCGCGCTGCGGAATGGGAATTTCCTGTCCACGCAACGTCAAGAAACACCGGGTGCTCATCTCATGGCCGACAAATCGGAAAAGACGAAAGCGCGGCTGCCGCGCGGTTTTGCCGACCGCAGCGCCGAGGACATCCGCGCCGTCGAGAAGATGATGGCGACGATCCGCTCGGTCTATGAGCTCTATGGTTTCGAACCGGCCGACCAGCCGCTGATCGAATACACCGATGCGCTCGGCAAATTCCTGCCCGACCAGGACCGGCCGAATGAAGGCGTTTTCTCCTTCCAGGACGATGACGACCAGTGGCTGTCGTTGCGCTACGACCTGACCGCGCCGACGGCCCGCTTTGTCGCCGAGAATTACGAACGCCTGCCAAAACCCTATCGCAGCTACCGCTCCGGCTGGGTGTTCCGCAACGAGAAGCCCGGCCCCGGCCGCTTCCGCCAGTTCATGCAGTTCGACGCCGACACGATCGGCACGCCCGGCGTCGCCGCTGATGCCGAGATGGCGATGATGATGGCCGACGTGATGGAAGCGCTCGGCATCAAGCGCGGCGACTACGTCATCCGCGTCAACAACCGCAAGGTGCTGGACGGCGTGCTGGAGGCGATCGGCCTTGGCGGCGAGGAGAACGCCGGACGCCGGCTGACGGTGCTGCGCGCGATCGACAAGCTGGACAAGCTTGGGCCGGAAGGCGTGAAGCTTCTGCTCGGCCCGGGGCGCTGGGATGGCGGCAAGGAAGGCGAGGGCGACTTCGCCAAGGGCGCCGGACTGAACAACGGGCAGGCCGAGGCGGTTCTTCTCGCTACGGCGAGGAATACACAAACCGGTCAGGATTCCATGGTCAGTTCGAACGCGACCTATCAGGAAGGCGTCGGCGAACTCGCGACAATCGAAGCCCTGGTCCGGGCGGCGGGATACGATGAAGATCGCATCGCCATGGACCGCTCAGTTGTGCGCGGCCTCGAATATTACACTGGCCCCGTCCTCGAGGCCGAACTGCTGGCCGAAATCCCCAATGAGGACGGCCAGATCGTGCGCTTCGGCTCGGTTGGTGGCGGTGGCCGCTATGACGGCCTTGTTTCCCGCTTTCGTGGCGAACCGGTGCCGGCAACGGGGTTCTCCATCGGCGTTTCGAGGCTGATGACGGCGCTGAAGAACCTCGGCAAGCTCGACAGCACCGATGTGATCGCGCCGGTCGTCGTGCTGGTGATGGACAAGGACACCGATAGCCTCGGCCGCTACCAGAAAATGGTCGGCGAACTGCGCGCCGCCGGCATCCGCTCCGAAATGTATCTCGGCGGCGCCGGCATGAAGGCGCAGCTCAAATATGCCGACCGCCGCAACTGCCCGGTCGCAATCATCCAGGGCGGCGACGAGCGCGCCAAGGGCGAGCTGCAGATCAAGGATTTGATCGAAGGCGCGCGCATGTCGGCTGAAATCACCGACAACGCGGAGTGGCGGGCGGCGCGCCCGGCACAGGTGACGGTGGCGGAAAGTGAATTGGTCGCCGAGGTGAAGAAGATTCTGGCGGCGCAGACAGCTGATCGCGCGAAAGGTGGCGCTTGAACACCCCCCTCTGGCCTGCCGGCCATCTCCCCCTCAAGGGGGGAGATCGAATGTCGCGTATGCCTTCGCCAATCTTCAACGTTCTGGAAAAGGCGCTGCGTTTTAAGCTGCTGATCTCCCCCCTTGAAGGGGAGATGGCCGGCAGGCCAGAGGGGGGGGCCTCGCGCCCAACCTCTCCATGACCTCCCGCTACCCCACAATATCAGCCGACATCACCAGCCTCTTCGCCACGCGCAACACCCATGCGGTCGAGGTCGCCATCCTGCAGCCGGCCGACCCGTTCCTCGACATGGCCGGCGAGGATCTGCGCCGCCGCATCTTCCTCACGGAAAGCGAGACCGGGCAGACACTGTGTTTGCGGCCGGAATTCACCATTCCGGTCTGCCTCGACCACATAAGTTCGCAGGCCGGCACGCCGCGCCGTTATTCCTATTTGGGCGAGGTGTTTCGCCAGCGCCGCGAGGGCGGCAATGAATTCTTCCAGGCCGGTATCGAGGATCTCGGCGATCGCGACACGGCGCAAGCCGATGCCCGCTCGGTGGCCGACGCGCATGCGCTGCTGGCGCTGGTGCTGCCTGGCCAGCCGCTGGCGATCACGCTTGGCGACCAGACCATTTTCGAAGCCGTGCTCGCCGCCCTTGGCCTGCCGCGTGGCTGGCGCATGCGGCTGGCGCGCGCCTTCGGCTCGGCGCCGATGCTGCAGGCGGCACTCGCCGATCTTGCCAACCCGCCGCGCAACAGCCAGCTTTCCGGCGAAGTCGCCACCCTTGTGCTTGACGGCGATCTCGAAGGGCTTTCCGCCCACATCGCCGGTGGCATGGAGGAGGCCGGCCTGTCGGCCTCCGGCGGGCGCTCGCCATCGGACATTGCGCGGCGATTGATCGAGAAAGCCGAGCTGCGCAGTGTGCGACTGTCGAACGAGGCCTTCCCGGCGCTGAAGAATTTTCTGGCGATCGACGTGCCGCTGGATGGTGCGGCGCAGGCGCTGGAGACCTTTGCGACCGGTGCCGGGCTATCGCTGGGTGCGGCGCTGGAGAAGTTCGCGGCCCGCGCCAGGGCGATCGAGGCACATGGCTTGCCGGCGGCAAAGATCCGCTACGACGCCGCCTTCGGCCGGCCGCTCGACTACTACACCGGCGTGGTCTTCGAAATCGCGGTGCAAGACGGCGAGCGTCCTTTGGCCGGCGGCGGTCGTTACGACCGGCTGCTGACCCTGCTTGGCGCCAAGACAGCCATCCCCGGCGTCGGTTTTTCCGTCTGGCTCGACCGCATCGAGGCGTTGCGGGAGACGGCACCATGATCACGCTGGCGATCCCGTCGAAGGGCAGGCTGAAGGAGCAGGCGCTGGAGGTGCTGGCCAAGGCTGGCCTCGCCATCAGCTTGCCGGGTGACGAGCGCAAATATCACGCCCGCGTCGAAGGCCTGGACACTGTCGAGGTCGCCTTCCTGTCGGCTTCCGAAATAGCGGGCGAGATCGGCCAGGGCGCGGTCGATCTCGGCATCACCGGCGAGGATCTGGTGCGGGACAATCTCGCCGACTGGGAGACCCGCGCCGAGATTGTTGCCCGTCTCGGCTTCGGCCATGCCGATGTCGTGGTGGCGGTGCCGGAGATCTGGCTCGATGTCGACACCATGGCCGATCTCGATGATGTCGCCGCCGATTTCCGTCAGCGCCATGGCAGGCGGCTGCGCATCGCCACCAAATACTGGCGGCTGACCCAGCAATTCTTTTCGCAAAAACACGGCATCCAAGTCTATCGCATCGTCGAGAGCTTGGGCGCCACCGAAGGCGCGCCCGCGGCCGGGCTTGCCGATGTCATCGTCGACATCACCTCGTCGGGCTCGACGCTGCGCGCCAACCATCTCAAGGTGCTGGGCGACGGCGTCGTGCTGAAGTCGCAGGCCTGCCTTGTGGCGTCGAAGAAGACGCGTGCGGCGGCGGATGAGGCGCTCGTGCGCGACATCGCTGCGAAGATGGGCGCGGCGGTCGCATAGCAATCCCTCCCTCGAGGGCAGCGCTATGGCGTGTGAGAGGCCCCCTCATCCGGCCGCTTCACGTCCACCTTCTCCCCGAGGGGAGAAGAGGCTTGCGTCAACGCTGGCGCCTCGTCTCCCCTCGGGGAGAGGTCGGGTTGCCCCGAATTGCTCTTGCAATTCGGTTGGCAATCCGGGTGAGGGGGCCTTCTTATCCTTCAACTCTATCGGCGGGTTTCCACCTTTCCGCCGGGCTGATAGGTTGGCTTATCCCGGGAGGAGACGGCGATGGCGATCAATCTCGACGAGCTCAAGAACGCCACCAATCTGCGTAGCCGCGGCGCGCGCGCCGGCGGCGTCTTTATCGCACCCGTCGATGGCAAGGCGCATGTCTCCGGCGAGCGCACGCCGCCGCTGCTCGACAAGACAATCCCCGCGCTCTTTTCCGACACCGCCAGCAAATACGCCACGCAGGATGCCGCCGTCTTCGTCGGCCAGGACAAGCGCTTCACCTGGAGCGAACTGTCCGACACGGTGGATGCACTGGCCGCCGGCTTCCTGGCGCTCGGCTTGGAAAAAGGCGACCGCGTCGGCATCTGGTCGCCCAACCGCTGGGAATGGCTGGTGACGCAGTTCGCCACCGCCCGCATCGGCTTGGTCCTGGTCAACATCAACCCGGCCTACCGGCTGACCGAGCTGGAATATGCGCTGAACAAGGTCGGCTGCAAGGCGCTTGTGACAGCCGCCAAATTCAAGACCTCGGACTATCTCGGCATGATCGAGACGCTGGCGCCGGAGATCGCCAAGGCCACACCCGGCAAGCTCAAGGCGCAAAAACTGCCTGACCTGAAGATCGTCATCCGCATGGGCGAGGACAATTCGCCCGGCATGTTCAATTTCGCCGATGTGCTGGCCATGGCCGGCCGCGACGAGCATGACAGCCTCGACCGCATTTCCGAAGGGCTGAAGCCCGGTGATGCCATCAACATCCAGTTCACCTCGGGCACGACAGGCGCGCCCAAGGGCGCGACGCTGACGCATTCCAACATCGTCAACAATGGCAATTTCGTCACCTCGGCGATCAAGCTCACCGTCGACGATCGGCTCTGCATCCCGGTGCCGCTCTATCACTGCTTCGGCATGTCGATGGGCACGATGGGCTGCGTGTCGAAGGGCGCGACCATGGTGTTCCCGGGCGAGGGCTTCGACCCCGGCGCGACGCTGAAAGCCGTGACGCAGGAGCGCTGCACCGGGCTCTACGGCGTGCCGACCATGTTCGTCGGCATGCTCGACGATGCGGATTTCGCAAGCTTCGACCTCTCCAGCCTGCGCACCGGCATCATGGCCGGCTCGCCATGTCCGATCGAGGTGATGAAGAAGGTGGTGTCGCTGATGCATATGTCTGAAGTGACCATCGCCTACGGCATGACCGAGACCAGCCCGGTCTCCTTCCAGAGCGGCGTTGACGATCCCTTGAAAAAGCGCGTCTCGACGGTCGGGCGCATCCATCCTCATGTCGAGGTCAAGGCTATCGACGCCGACGGCGCAACTGTCGCCGTGGGTGCACCTGGCGAACTCTGCACACGCGGCTATTCCGTCATGAAGGGCTACTGGGACGACGAGGAAAAGACCCACGAGGCGATCGACAGCGACGGCTGGATGCACACCGGTGACCTCGCCACGATCGACGCCGAGGGCTATTGCAACATTGTCGGCCGCGTCAAGGACATGGTCATCCGCGGCGGCGAGAACGTCTATCCCCGGGAGGTCGAGGAATTCCTCTACCGCCACCCCAAGGTCAGGGAAGTGCAGGTGTTCGGCATTCCCGACCAAAAGTATGGCGAGGAGCTGTGCGCCTGGATCGTGCTCAAACCCAACCAGATTGCCACCGAGCAGGAGATCAAGAACTTCTGCGCCGGCCAGATCGCCCACTACAAAATCCCCCGCCACATCCGCTTCCGCACCGAATTGCCGATGACGGTAACCGGCAAACCGCAGAAGTTCCTGATGCGCCAGGCGATGGTGGAGGAGCTGGGGCTGGTGGTGCAGAAGACGGCTTGAGGGGGAGGCGCCTCCTTGCGCGCCAGGAGCGGACAGACTGTGCGCAGAATTCCAACGTCTTATTTGAGCCGGAAGCGGATGGTCCGGTTCTGGGACGACCTAGCGAGAAAGGTGCCATTCCGCTGGCGCCCCATCTTGGCCGCAACGACGTCGCTTGCCGTTGCCGGAAAACAACTGCGGCGCCGCGTCGGCCCCCTTGCGCCAGCACCTGCCTCTTGACGCTTTCAGCCGTGATACGCTCCTACCAATCGGTCATCAGGGTGTGGCTGAAGGCGGGTGACGAGCGTGGCGAGTTTGGCTTGACGGTGTGTGTCAAAGGAATCCTGAATCCTTTAAGTTGCGACTAGCCCTAGCCCGGTGGCGAGGCAGCCACAGGATGGACATTTCAGCGCATATGGAAAATGATCATGTTGCCATGCACAACATTGCAGTGCTCTGATCTCGAAGAGAAGCCTGAGTGTAGAAGCGGATCAACCGACCTCCGGGTCCTAGCGAGTGGGGACGCAAATGGACACCCCCGAGAATGGGCAATTGCATCGCGACGCAGGCGGGCGACCCCGTCGATCGGCCGGCTGGCTTGCCCGCGCCGCCGTGTCGGCGGCATTCCTACTCGGCATGGCTTTCAGCAGCACCGCGTTTGCGCAGGACCAGCAGCTACCCGTGGTGACGGCGGCCAAACCGGTGGTCCGTGAAATCGTCGAAGACGACGAGTTCGTCGGGCGCTTCGAAGCCGTCGACCAGGTCGCCATCCGTTCGCGCGTCGGCGGCTATCTGGACAAGGTCAGCTTCCAGGACGGCGCACTGGTCAACAAGGGCGACCTGCTCTTCACCATCGACCAGCGTCCTTACCAGGCGGCTTATGATGCCGCCAAATCGCAAGTGGACGTCGCCCAGAGTCTGCTCGAATTCTCCAAGATGCAGCTGGACCGCGCCGACGAACTCGCCAAGACCGGCAATATCTCAACCGCGACGGTCGACGACCGGCGGCGGGAATACCTTTCGGCGCAGGCGCAGATGCAGGGCGCGACGGCTGCGCTGACGACGGCCAGCCTGAACTTGGAATTCACCGAGATCAAGGCGCCCTTGTCCGGCCGCATCGACCGCCGGCTGGTGTCGGTCGGCAACCTCGTGCAGCCGGATTCCACCTTGCTGACGACCATCGTCACGCGCGATCCGATCGACTTCTATTTCGACGTCGATGAGCGCTTGTATTTCAGCTACGCCCGCGACGCGAAGACGCGTGGCGGCAGTATGCAGGAAGGTGCTGGCGGGCTCGAGGTGGCGGTTCGCGTCGCCGACCGCGCGGAGGCGGTATTCAAAGGCAAGCTCGATTTTGCCGAGAACCGGATCGACAACGCGACCGGCACCATGCGGGTGCGTGCGAGGTTTCCCAACGCCGACGGCATTCTCCAGCCAGGCATGTTCGGGCGCATCAACGTGCCGGGGTCGCTGCCGCATGGCGGCGTGCTGGTGCCCGACGAGGCGATCGGCGCCGATCAGGATCGCCGCATCGTGTTCCTGGTGGATGAGGCCGGGATGGTGTCGGCGAAGCCCGTGCGCACCGGCCCGCTCCTCGACGGCTACCGGGTGATCCGCTCGGGCCTAACCGGCAACGAGACGATCATCGTCAACGGGCTGATGCACGCCAGGCCCGGCACCAAGGTGAAGGTCGAGATGGTGACGTTGCCACCCAAGGTCGAGACCGCCGGGTTGCAGCAATGAGGTTCGCACATTTCTTCGTCGACCGTCCCATCTTCGCATCGGTCGTTTCGATCGTCCTGCTGATCCTCGGCGGGATTGCCTATACCCAGCTGCCGGTCGCGCAATATCCCGAGATCGCGCCGCCGACCATCGTCGTTCGCGCGCAGTATCCAGGCGCCGACGCCGAGACGGTCGCAGCGACGGTAGCAACGCCGATCGAGCAAGAGATCAACGGCGTCGAGGGCATGCTCTACATGTCGTCATATTCGTCGGGCGACGGGGCGATGGCGCTGACCATCACCTTCAAGCTGGGCACCAATCTCGACCAGGCGCAGGTGCTGGTGCAGAACCGCGTGTCGGTCGCCGAGCCGCGCCTGCCCGAAGAAGTCCGCCGCCTCGGCATCACCACCACCAAGAGCTCACCCGACCTGATGATGGTCGTGCACATGCTGTCGCCCGACAATACCTACGATCAGCTCTACGTCTCGAACTACGCCCGCTCGCGGGTGCGCGACATACTGCTCAGGTTAGACGGCGTCGGCGACCTCATCATCTTCGGCGAACGTGAATATTCGCTGCGCATCTGGCTCGATCCGGAAAAACTGTCCGCCCTGGGGATGACCTCGGGCGATGTGGTGCAGGCGCTGCGCGACCAGAACGTCCAGGTATCGGGCGGCTCGATCGGCGCGCCGCCGACCAACATGGGCACGGCGTTCCAGTACACGGTCACCACGCAAGGCCGTTTCAACGACGCACGCGACTTCCGATACGTGATCGTCAAATCGACCGACGACGGCCGCCTGATCTCGCTGCAGGACGTGGCGCGCATCGAGCTCGGCGCCAAGGACTACGTCACCAACTCCTATCTCAACGGCAAACCGGCAGTGGCGCTCGCCATCTTCCAGCGGCCGGGCACCAATGCGCTCGCCGCAGCGGCGGCGATCCAGGACAAGATGAAGGAGCTTTCCAAAGACTTCCCGAAGGGATTGAGCTACGACATCGTCTACAATCCGACCGAGTTCGTCGCCGAGTCGATCCGGGAAGTCTACAAGACGATCCTCGAGGCGATGGTGCTGGTCATCATCGTCATCATCGTCTTCCTGCAATCGTGGCGCATGGCGGTCGTGCCGATCGTGGCGATCCCCGTGTCGCTGATCGGCACGCTGGCGGTGCTTTACGGCGCCGGCTTCTCGCTCAACATGCTGACGCTGTTCGGCCTCGTTCTGGCGATCGGCATCGTCGTCGACGATGCGATCGTCGTGGTCGAAAACGTCGAGCGCAACATCGCAAGAGGGCTGGCACCCAATCCGGCGGCGCACCTGACCATGGACGAAGTCGGAACGGCGGTCATCGCGATCTCGCTGGTGCTGATAGCCGTGTTCATACCGACAGCCTTCATCCCCGGCATTTCCGGGCAGTTCTACCTGCAGTTTGCGATCACCATCGCGGTGTCGACGGCGATCTCGGCATTCAATTCGCTGACGCTTTCGCCTGCGCTGGCCGCACTGCTGTTCAAGCCGCATCACGCCGCGGCGGCGCCGTCGCGCTTTTTCCTGGCGCGGTTCGGACGGGCGCTCGCCGACGGCTTCAATCGCGGCTTCGACAGGCTCGCCCATTGGTATTCGAGCATCATCCGCGTGCTGGTCCGCTCGTGGATAGCGATCGCAGCCATGCTGACCGTTTTCGCGTCCCTCATCTGCGCCACGGTCTACATGGTGCAGGCGGTGCCGCGCGGTTTCATTCCGTCGCTCGACCAGGGCTATGCGATCGTCGTCGTCCAGTTGCCGGACGGCGCCTCGCTGTCGAGGACCGATGCGGTCATCCAGCAGGCGTCGCAGATCATCCAGAAAACGCCAGGCGTCGACTACGCAGTCGCCTTCGCCGGCTTCTCCGGCGCGACCTTCACTAACGCCAGCAACCAGGGCGTGATCTTCGCCAGGTTTAAGCCATTTGACGAGCGGCTGAAAGCCGGCCAGTCGGCGACCCAGGTCATCGGCAATCTGTTCGGTAGCCTGCAAAGCATCAAGGAGGCCTTCATTATCGCACTGCCGCCGCCGCCGATCCGCGGCGTCGGCAATGCCGGCGGCTTCAAGCTGCAGATCCAGGAGCGCAACAGCGCCGACATGCGGCAGATCCTGGCGCTTGCCTACGAAATCGCCGGCAAGGCCAACAAGACGCCGGGGCTGGCCGGCGTGTTCACCACGTTCTCCGCGTCGAGCCCGCAATTCTTCCTGGCGATCGATCGCGACAAGGCGCGCATCCTGAACGTGCCGATCCCCAACATCTTCGAGACGCTGTCGATCAATTTGGGCACCGCCTACGTCAACGACTTCAACGCTTTCGGGCGCGTCTACCAGGTGCGGGCGCAGGCCGACCAGGCGTTCCGCCTCGATCGCGCCGACATCTTGAAACTGAAGGTGCGCTCGGCGACCGGCGCGCTGGTTCCGCTCGGCACGTTGATCGAGATTCGCGACGTCACCGGCCCGGCGCTGGTCCAGCGCTACAATATGTATGTCTCGGTGCCGCTGCAGGGCAACGCCGCGCCCGGCGTTTCCACGGGCGAGGCGCTGGCATTGATGGAAGGGATCACGGCAAAGACGCTGCCGGCCGGTACGTCCTATGAATGGACCGAGCTCGCCTATCAGGAGCGCAACACCGGCAATGCCGCTGTCTATATCTTCGGACTGTCGGTGCTGTTCGTGTTCCTGGCACTGGCGGCGCAATATGAAAGCTGGGTGCTGCCGTTCGCCATTGTGCTGGTGGTGCCGCTCGGCGTGCTCGCGGCGTTGATCGGCGTGTCTTTGCGAGGGCTGGACAACAACATCCTCGTGCAGATCGGCCTCATCGTGCTGATCGGGCTTGCCGCCAAGAACGCGATCCTGATCGTCGAATTCGCGCGGCAGGCGCAGGAACGGGGCCTGTCGGTCGCCGAGGCTGCCGTCGAAGCCTGCCGGCTCAGGCTGCGGCCGATCCTGATGACCGCCTTCGCGTTCATCCTCGGCGTCGTGCCGCTGATGATCGCAACGGGCCCGGGCGCGGAAATGCGCCAGTCGCTCGGCACCGCGGTGTTCTCCGGCATGCTCGGCGTCACCTTCGTCGGCTTGTTCCTGACGCCGGTGTTCTACGTCACGCTCAGGTCGCTGTTTTCACGGCGCAAGCCCCGTGCCGAGGCGGAGCCTTCGGGGCCGGCCGAGGCGCCATCGGAGGCGGCCGCCGAGTAGGGTTACGAATTCGCCGCGACCGCGCGAACGGCGACGTTTCTTCCTTCCTGGCGAAGGCGAGGTCGGCGATTGTCCGAACTAACGTCGGCCCAACCTCGACGGCTGGTGTCGCTGCCGTTACGACTATACGCTTGAACCCCCCATAACGGTCATTCGCCCGAGTCGTTCTCAAACGACTACATTTGGCGCAACCGCGACCTTCGGAGTCCTCGCTTTGCGATGTCTGCTTTCACGGCGCGGCGAAGCTGATCTCTGTGGCCGAGATCAGGCGCAAAGCTACCGTTCACGTCATGGCAGACCTAGGCTCAGGACTCATTGATCAGAGCCAGAAGATTACGGTTGCAGCGATGCAGATCGCGGACATGAAGGTGTGGGCGCAGCGGTCATAGCGTGTGTGGATGCGCCGCCAGTCCTTGAGCCTGCCAAACATGTTCTCGATCTTATGGCGGCTTTTGTAGAGCAAGGTGTCGTGCGGGATCGGCAGATTGCGGTTGGCTTTGGACGGGATACAGGCGACTATGCCGCGCTTGGCC
>NZ_AXAL01000022.1 GCF_000472785.1 Mesorhizobium loti CJ3sym | reverse complement strand
CGAAGGCCTTCGCCAGAGCCTGCCGCAAGCTCGGGCTCAAGCACGTGCGCACAAAGCCATATACGCCAAAAACCAACGGCAAGGCCGAACGCTTCATTCAGACCGCCCTGCGGGAGTGGGCTTATGCCGTCGCCTATCCGACCTCAGATAGCCGTGCAGCCGAGCTTCCAGTCTGGCTTCACAGATACAATTGGCATCGTCCGCACGGCAGCCTAAAGTCACTAACACCAATCAGCCGCCTCGGCTGGACCGAGGACAACCTGTTGAGGCTCCACATCTAGAGCGTCAACGCCTTGCCAACACCATGCCTGGCCAGACCGGCGCGATGGCTGCGGCGCGCCTCGGCTTCGTCGCCTGACCTTTTTCCGGGCAGCGCATCCCTGCCGCTGCTTTAAAACTGCAACGCCGCCTGGCTCCAGCCAAGCGGCGTTTTTGTTTGTTTTGCGCACTTTGCCCGCGCCTTGAACAGTTACTGCCGCTTTCCCGGCATCGCTGCACGCCTATTGCCCATTTGCGACCCATGTCGCAAATTTAATCTCGTCCAGACGGCGTAGCCGATTGACAGGCAAGGTTTTTCCTGATGTCGCTATGCTATTCGCGACATCCTGTTCGCGTCATGGCCAGATGAGGTTCCCTTTGAACGCCGTCAAGCATCCGATCAAGCGGTCGTTTGTGTTCTTCCTTGTTCCCGATTTCACCATGATCGCTTTTGCGACCGCGCTCGACCCGCTGCGCTCCGCCAACCGCATGCTCGGTTACGAGGCCTACCGGTGGCGCCTCGCCAGCATCGACGGCAAGCCGGTGCGCGCCTCCAACGGTGTCGAATGCGCGGTCAACACCTCGCTCGAAGAAGAACGCAAGAAGATGGCAGGCCCCGATCGACCCAATATGGCCATCGTCTGCAGCGGCATTAATGTCGAACGCTATCAGAACAAGTCGGCCTTCGCCTGGCTGCGCGAGGAGTATAATCGCGGCGTTGCCGTCGGTGGCCTCTGCACCGGCGCCCATATCCTGGCCGCCGCCGGGCTCCTGTCCAACAAGCGCTGCGCCATCCACTGGGAAAACCTGCCCGGCTTTTCCGAGGCGTTCCCGAAGGCCAATGTCTTTGCCGACTTGTTCGAGATCGACCAGAACATCTACACCTGCGCCGGCGGCACCGCCGCACTCGACATGATGCTGAAGCTGATCGGTGACGATTTCGACGACAACCTTGTCAACCGCGTCTGCGAACAGGTGCTGACCGACCGCGTGCGCAGCCCGACCGACCGCCAGCGCCTGCCGCTGCGCGCCCGGCTCGGCGTGCAGAACTCGAAAGTGCTGACCATCATCGAGCTGATGGAAGGCAATCTGTCCGAGCCGCTGTCGCTGATCGAGATCGCCGACCATGTCGACCTGTCGCGCCGCCAGATCGAGCGGCTGTTCCGCACCGAGATGGGCCGGTCGCCCGCCCGCTACTATCTGGAAATCCGGCTCGATCGCGCCAGGCACCTGCTGATCCAGTCATCGATGCCGGTGGTCGAGGTGGCGGTCGCTTGCGGCTTCGTCTCGGCCTCGCACTTCTCGAAATGCTACCGCGAGCTCTATGCCCGTTCGCCGCAACAGGAGCGTGTCGACCGCAAGCAGCTTCTGGCGGCCTGATCCAGGATCAAACCTTAATCCCGGATCAAGCCTCGGCCGGCTGCACTTGCGTCGTGCGCATCGCCTCGACGCGGATATCCTCGGTCAGCCGCGCCTTCAGGCCTGAGAATTCCGGACTGGTCTTCAGCGTGTAATGGCGCGGATGCGGCAGGTCGATGGCGACATCCGACTTGATACGGCCCGGCCGCGCCGTCATCACGATGACGCGCGAGGCCATGAAGATCGCCTCCTCGATGTCGTGGGTGACGAACAGCACTGTCTTCTTGCGCCGTTCCCAGATGCCGAGCAGCAGTTCCTGCATCAGCCCTCGGGTCTGGTTGTCGAGCGCTCCGAACGGCTCGTCCAGCAACAGGATCTCGGGATCGTTGGCGAGCGCGCGAGCAATCGCCGTGCGCTGCTGCATGCCGCCGGACAGCTGCTTTGGCCAATGGTTCTCGAACCCCTTCAGCCCAACGAGGTCGACATAGGAGGCAACGATCCCGTCCCGCTCTTTTTGCGCCATGCCGCGTTCGCGCAGGCCGAAGGCGATATTCTCGGCCACTGTCAGCCACGGGAACAGCGTGTAGGACTGGAAGACCATGCCGCGATCCGGCCCCGGCCGCGTCACCGCCTTGCCGTCGAGCAGCACGCGGCCTTCGCTCGGCGCCTCGAGGCCGGCAACGATCCTGAGCAGCGTCGACTTTCCGCAGCCTGACGGCCCCAGGATGGTGATGAAATCATTGGCGGCGACCGCCAGGTCGACCGGCATCAGTGCCTTGACCGGCTGTCCGCCGCGCACGCCGGCAAAAGTGCGCGACACGCCTTCGATGAGAAGCTTGCTCATGCCAGGCTCCACGGAAAGAGCCAGCGGTTGAACGCCTTGAAGGCGAAGTCGGACAACAGCCCGATCAGGCCGATGACGATGATGCCGAAGATGATCTGTCCGGTCGCCAGCCGCGACTGGCTGTTGATGATCATGTAGCCGATGCCCGAGGACGAACCGATCAGCTCGGCGACGATGACATAGGTCCAGGCCCAGCCGAGCACGAGGCGCAGCGTCTCGGCGATCTCCGGCGCATTGGCCGGCATGATCACCCGGCGAACGATGCCATTGTTGGTGGAGCCCAGCGTGTAGGCCGCCTCGACCAGATCGCGTCGCGTGGAGCCGACCTTGACGGCGACGATCAGGATGATCTGGAACACCGAGCCGACGAAGATGACCAGCAGCTTTTCCAGCTCGCCGATGCCGGCCCACAGGATAAGCAGCGGAATGAAGGCCGAGGCCGGCAGATAGCGGGCGAAGGAGACGAAGGGCTCCAGGAACGCCTCCACCGGCTTCCAGGCGCCCATCGCGATGCCGATCGGCACGGCGACGACGGAGGCCAGCACAAAGCCGCCGAAGACGCGCCAGATGGTTATGAGTATGTCGAGCCAGAAACGGTCCTCGACCAGCAGCCGCCAGCCGTCCCGCAGCATCGACAGCGGATCAGCGAGGAAGATGCGGTTGACATGGCCGCCAAGCGTGATCCAGGCCCAGAACGCAATGAACAGCACGAAAAACGAAATGCCGAGCACGGTTCGCAGGCCCGGCGAGACTGGATGCAAGGGCCGCATCTTCACATCGTCCCCATCTTCAAATTGTCATTCGTCCAGGAGAAGGCGGCGGCGCCAGGCGCCGCCGCCTGATGGGCAAAGGTGAGGCTATCAGTTCGCCACAGCGCTGGTGTCGGCCAGCGTGGTGACATCGGGCGCTTCCTTGATCAGCCCCATCTGCAGCAGCAGATCGCCGGCGGTCTTGGAGAAATCCTGGAATTCCTTGGTGAAGAACTGCTTGTTATCGGCCTTGTCAGCCCATTTCAGGTACTTGGCAGAATCCTCGAATTCCTTGGCCGACTGCTTCACGTCGGCGCCCATGATCTCATAGGATTTTTGCGGGTCGCTCTTGATCAGCTCAAGCGCCTCGAAATAGCTGTCGGCCAGTGCCTTGGCCGCATCGGGGTTGGCCTTGAGGAATTCAGGCGTGCAGCCGACCGTGTCGAGCACCATCGGGTAGTCGAGCGTGGTCGCCAGGATGTGCCCCTGATCGGACTTGTCGCGCACCGCCGAAATGAATGGTTCATAGGTGACCGCTGCATCGTTCTGCCCGGCAAGGAAGGCCTGCGCCGCCGCGTCCGGCTCAAGGTTGACGACGGTCACATCCTTCGTCGACATGCCGGCCTTGTTCAGCACCCAGGCCAGCATGAAGTATGGCGACGTGCCCGGTGCCGAGGACGCGACATTCTTGCCCTTGAGATCGGCTACGGTCTTGATGTCGTTGCGCGCCACGATGCCATCGGCGCCATAAGATTTGTCGAGTTGGAAGATCTGCTTGGTGGTGACGCCGCTGGCGTTCCACACCAGCCAGGTTTCGACCGTGGTGGCGGCGCATTGCAGGTCGCCGCTGGCGATGGCCAGAGGACGGCTGGCCTGCGGCACCTTCTTCAAGGTCACGTCGAGCCCATGCTTCTCGAAGAGGCCTGCCTGCTTGGCAAGCGTCAGCGGCGCGAAGCCGGTCCAGCCGCTGATGCCGATGGTGACCGATGTGGCGGCCATCACCGGCGCGGACAGACCGGCGGCAAGCGCTAAAGTTGTGGCGAAGACGGTGATCCTGTTCATGTGAGTTCCCCTTTTGTTTTCTCTGGGGAAATTGTTCACAGACGCCAATCGGCTTGTCAATCAACAGGAACGTGTTTCATTCCAAGAACCCGTGCGAGACTTTCGCTATCGGTGCGGCGAGCCAAGCAGAAGGATCGGACAGCGATCGGCGACCGGGTAAGTACCGCTTGGCACGAGACGGACATCGGCGAAGTAACGTGCAGCCTCCGCCACGTGGATCGCCTCGTTCAGCCAGCAGCATATCGTATCGGACCCCTGATAGAGGTCGATGAAGGCGAAGGCATCCGGCGCCCATCCGCCTGCCGCCATCAATTCCTTCCGGTCACAGAACATCTCGTTGATGGCGTCCAGAACGGTGGACATCTTCAACCCATAGTCAGGCGCTGCGGCAGGAAGCGACAAAGCGGTCCGTAGGACGATCTCGGCGAGTGCCTTGATCCTGCCGCCCAGCGCATCGGCCCTTATCGCATCGAGCGGCTCGGTCTTGGCCGGGCGCGCAAAAAGCCTGATGCACGCGCGACCGCCC
Source organism: Mesorhizobium loti CJ3sym (assembly GCF_000472785.1). Classification (GTDB taxonomy): domain Bacteria; phylum Pseudomonadota; class Alphaproteobacteria; order Rhizobiales; family Rhizobiaceae; genus Mesorhizobium; species Mesorhizobium loti_E. Next base: position 134,011 of record NZ_AXAL01000022.1, on the reverse strand, counting down.
GGTCTCAGCACCCTGGCCATCTCCTCCAGGCACCGAAGCCGCTGAGCCTCGCTCGTCACGGCCGAAAGGCATCCATCGCCGACAATTGCGTCGATGCTCTTGTCCGGCAATGGAAGATCGAGCCAGTTTCCCAGAACCGCCTTGCGGGTCGCGCTATCGCCGATCCACAACGCGCCGATCATATGCGGGTTGGCGTCTATCGCCACCAGCGACTTGCCGAGCCTTGCCAATTCCGGCGTGACGCCGAGCAGGGCCATCTCGGCGCTGTCCGTATCGATCAGGCGCTTCAACACCTCCACGACATCGGCGGGCGGCCGCAGAGGCGCTTTTATGAGATCCCATGTACGAAACAGATTGGCCCACAGGTCGGACATGCCCCCTCGCCCCTTCGTCGTGCCACGCACTTGCCCCGGCGGATTCCAGTATATTATCACTTGATGAAGTGAAAGATGGCCGGGGGCCGAATGGCGCACATCGTGGTGATCACGCACGAGTACGATCGACTGATCGAGCGAAAGTTTTTTCGGCGATCCGACAGCGGCTATATGATCCACTCCATTCTCGAAAACCTGCGCATGCGCGGCCACTCGTGGACGGTCGCGCAGGGACCATCGAACAGGATAAAGGGAGATGTCGCGGTCCTTCACGTCGACGCCACGTACATCGACCCAGCCTATGTCGAATATGGACGCAGCTTTCCGCTATGCCTCAATCTTGCTGTGTCCGATATCTCGAAGGGACGGATCAGTCAGGCAAGGGTCGTGCCTGGTGACGGCTGGACGGGACCGGTCATCGTCAAACCTGTCCTGAACAGCGGAGGCGTGCCGGAAGAGCGTCTTAATCGCCGGGCCCGGCGCGCAGGCAAGCCGGCGCCCTTTCCCGCCGCAAGAGCCATGAGGGACTACCAGCTGTTCGACCGGGCGTCGGATGTGCCTGCGGATTTCTTCGCGGATCCGGACTTCCTTGTCGAACGGTTCCTGCCCGAAGTCGTGGAAGATGGCTTCGCCCTGCGCTTTTGGGTCTTTTGTGGCGGCTATGATTTCTGCGGCCGTTTTGTTTCACGCGGTTCCATGGTCAAAGGCCCCGGCGTGTTCCGCAGCGAGCCTTGTGCCGTCCCTGAAGACCTGCGCCGTCGCCGCGAGGCGTTGGGGTTTGACTATGGCAAGTTCGATTTTGCGGTTCACGACGGCAAATCCTACCTGATGGACGCCAACAAGACGCCGGGAAGGGTCCCCAGATCGGCGGGCGAAGTCGCGTCGCCCGCAGGCATGGCCAGCGGCTTCGAAAAAATGATCCGGCTGGGGTGAATAGCCCCGGCCTGCCAGGGACTAGTATCCGTCGCAGACGCACTCGGCGGATGAGATGCGGTCGTTCCAGTCGCCTCCGAGCTCACGGGCCCTGCGCCTGATTTCGATCGAACGGCCGCCCATTCGCGTATCCTCATAGGCAACGAGGCTGCAGCCGCGGCGAACGAAGACCGACGACACGCGGTCATTCCAGAACTGGCCGCCGCGAAAACTGACCGAATCGTCGGCCTGCATCTCGATCGACCGCCCGCGAAAATTCACGTGCTCGAACATGACGCAGGCGGGCTGGTCGTTGTATTGGGCGCTGGCGCCGTCGGCAAAAAGCACGGACGCGACAGCCGTCAGGATGGCAAGGCGTTTCATCTGATGTTTCCTCGGTTTGGACCGCGGCCCCCATCGGCTGGATAGCGCGATCCAGCCAATTTGCCAATGCTCCGGTCCGAAGAAGCGCTAGCGGCTCCCACTGCGGTTGCGCCACATCTTCTCGCCGATCTGACAGTCGCTGGCGGGCTTGTCCTGAGCCAGCACCACTGGTGGATGATCCGCCTCCTCCGCCGCCCATTGCGGCGACGCCGGTCCGGCGAGCTCCAGCACCAGCTTGCGGCGTATGGCTTCGGGAAATTGCGTCCAGTCGTTGACCGGGATCATGAAGGCTCCGGGGCCGCCGATGACGCAATCGCTGTAGTAGCGGTCGAGATTGTTGACGTCGTAGACGCCCGAAAACCCGCCTCGGGTCATCAGCGGCAGGCCGTTGATGATGATGCCTTGCCTGACCACGCTATCGCGGGTGAAATTGACCGGCGGGCCCTGATTGTTGGGGCCGTCGCCTGAAATATCGATGACGCGCTTGGTCCCCTGGTAGCCGCTTTCGGCGAACAGATCGGCACCGAACTCCATCGCCCCGGAGATCGACGTGCGCCGCGCGCTGTCGGGAGGATGGGCATCGAGCTGCGCCACCACTTTTTCCGCATCGGCCCGGCTGGCAATCACCGTCCACGGCACGATGACCTTCTGCCAAGTGGTGCCGGCCCATTCGACATAAGTGACGGCGATCTTGCCATAGGCGCCATCGGCGATCGCCTGCAGCACATTGTCATGCGTCAGTGCTGCCGCGTAGCCGTGGCGCTGGATCTCGAGCTCGTCCGCCGACATCGACAGCGAAACGTCGACCGCCAGCACCAGCTCGACATCGACCGGCTCGTCCGCGCGGGATCCCGGCGCCAGCCAAAGCATCAGCACCAGCGCGGCACAGCCGGAAAGGAGATGTCTTGCACACGGGAAAGCAGACATGACGCAAGGGTAAGCGAAAACCGCCCGGTTAAAAAGACAAAAGCCCGGCTCGAAGCCAGGCTTTTGCGATCAGTCCGTTGCGCCACCGGGCGATCAGCTGCGCGGTTTGAGGTTCTCCGGGTCGTAGAGCGGCTTGTAGCCGACGCCGGCGACTTCGACCGGATAGGTCTCGCCGAAATACTCGACATTGAGCTTGCGGCCTTCCTGCGCATAGGAGTGCGGCAGATAGGCAAGCGCGATGTTCTTGCCGATGGTCGGGCCATAGGCGACCGAGGTGGTGAAGGATCGGCGGCCGAGTTCGTCGACCAGCGTCTCGCCGGTGGCCGGATCCAGCACCGGCATGATGCCAACGGGATAACGCGCCACACCCTTGGAATCGGTGTTTTCGGTCATCACCAGCGTGCACAACGTCGCCGGCTGGTGCTCGCGGGCACGGTATTCCGTATGCTTTGCCTTGCCGCAGAAATCATTCTCCTTGACCTTCGGACGCGCCAGATCGGCTTCCAGTAGATTGTACTCGGTCAAAAGGTCAGCGTTCTGCAGCCGCAGGCTCTTTTCCATGCGGCGCGTGTTGGCATAGGTCTCGACGCCGAACGGCATCACGCCGGTCGAGCGCAGCGCATCCCAGACGGCGAGCCCGTCCTCATAGCGCATATGCAGTTCCCAGCCCTGTTCGCCGACATAGGAGATGCGGAAAGCGGTGACGTCCTTGCCGCCGATCCTGACCGGCTTGATCGCCGCGAACGGGAAGTTCTCAAGCGACAGGCTGTCCGGATTTTCGACCACCTTCTGCAAGGTCGTGCGAGCATTTGGGCCCCAGATGCCGATGGTCACGTATTTCTCGGTCACATCGGTGATGGTGACATCGAAACCTTTGTCCTGCGCGGTGCGCTGCATGTAGCGGAAGTCGCGCGGGCCGGCGTCGGCGCCGTCGATCAAGCGGCAGCGATCAGCCATGCGGATGACGGTAAAGTCGGCGCGCACCATGCCCTCCTCGTCGAGGAAGTGGGTGTAGATGCCCTTGCCGATGTTGTTGTCGCCGCCGACCTTGGCCGCGCACAGCCATTCCAGCAGCGCGACATGGTCAGGTCCCTCGATATCATACATCGAGAAATGCGACAGGTTGACGATGCCGCAATCCTCGCTCATCGCTAGGTGCTCGGCATTGGAGACGCGCCAGAAATGGCGGTTGTCCCATTCGTTCTCACGGACGGGAACCCGGTTGCCGTACTTCTCCAAAAGGTGCTCGTTGGCGGCGTAGCCATGCGCGCGCTCCCAGCCGCCCAGTTCCATGAAGTAGCCGCCAAGTTCCTTCTCGCGCTCCCAGAACGGCGAGCGCCTGATGTTGCGGCCCTTGGAGAACGGCTCGCGGGGATGCACCGCGGGATTATAGACCTTCATCGCCGTCTCGGTGCAGCGATCCCAGATGAACTGCTCCTTGGTCTGGTGCGGATAGAAGCGCGCATAGTCGATGGCGTGATGATCGATCGCGGTGCGCCCGTCCGTCATCCAGTCGGCGATCAGCTTGCCCATGCCCGGGCCGTCCTTGACCCAGATGGCGACGGCATACCAGAGCCCCCGCACCTTCTGGCTCTCGCCCATCGATGGACCGCCATCGGCGGTCACCTGCAAGAGGCCGTTGAAGGAATGGCTTTCGTTGTAGCCGAGCTCGCCCAGGATCGGCGTCAGTTCCATGGCGCGCTCGAGCGGCGCCAGGATCTGCTCCATGTCGAGGTCGCGCTGCGAGGGCGACAGCCGCGCCTCATGCTTTTCCAAGAGGTCGCGCGGATGGCAAAGGCGCGGGTTGTTTTCTTCGTAATAACCCCATTCGATCTGCCCGCCTTCGGCGGTCTTGGGGTCGCCGGTATCGCGCATATAGGCCGAATTGCCCTGGTCGCGCAGCAGCGGCCAGCCGATCTCCTTGCCGGTGCCGGCGAACTCGTTGTAGGGGCCGAAGAAGGTCAGCGGATGGTCGATCGGCATGACTGGCAGATCTTCGCCGACCATTTCTGCGATCAGCCGGCCCCAGATGCCGGCGCAGACGATGACATAGTCGGCCTCGATCGTGCCGCGATCGGTCACGACACCAGTGATCCGGCCGTCCTTGACGACGAGCGACCTGGCCGACGTGTTGGCAAAGGGCTTCAGCTTGCCTGAAGCTTCCGCCTGGTCGACCAGCTTGCCGGCAACGGTCTGCGAGCGCGGGATGACCAGGCCTGCATCCGGATCCCACAGGCCGCCCTGCACCATGTCCTGTTCGATGAGCGGGAACTTTTCCTTGATCTCGGCCGGTTCGATCAGACGCGCGCGTGTTCCAAAAGCCTTTGCCGAGGCGATCTTGCGCTTGATCTCATCCATGCGGCCGTCGTCGCCGACACGTGCGACTTCGAGGCCGCCGATGCGGGCGTAGTGGCCCATCTTCTCGTAGAAATCGATGGAATAGAGCGTCGTCCAGCAGGACAGGAAATCATGGCTGGTCGTGTAGCAGAAGTCGGAAGCGTGCGCGGTCGAGCCGATGTCGGTCGGGATGCCCGACTTGTCGATGCCGACGATGTCATCCCATCCGCGTTCGATCAGATGATGGGCGATCGATGCGCCGACAATACCGCCGAGGCCAATGATGACGACCTTCGCCTTTTTCGGAAACTCTGCCATTGCCCGCGACTCCAAAGCGTTTTGCGGGCGGACTATAGGGCGGAGCGGCAGGCCTGATGAAGCCTGTTTGCGACATTGGTAAAAAGCCGAGCGACCACAGGGCAGAATGCTTTACATCCCTGGCCTTGGCTGATGCCGATTTAGCTGGAAGAGTCTCAGGCGAAGGCCCAGACATCCTCCGCCTGGAGGCCTACCTGATAGCCCGCTGTCTTCAGCTTGACCACGACCTGGCCGATCTCCGGGGCCGGCAGCGCGCCTACCTCGACCTTGATCATGCCCGGACGGTACCGCTTCAGATCAAGCTGCTCGAAGACGATCCAGTCGGCGCCTTCGCAATCGACAAGGAAGGCATCTATATGGCTGATGCCGTTGCGGTCGAGCAGCGTCTGTAGTGTTTCCGACGGCACTTCGATGTCCTTCAGATGCGGCGCGAATTTGTTGAAGTTGGCGTCGGCCTCGCCCCAGGCATTCTTGCCCGACATCAGGTTGGTGTCGGTGACCGAGGAGCAGCCGATGAATTCGATCGGCAGCGTGCCGGCCTCGAGTGCCGCGGCGTCGAAAGTGTGGACGGTGATCGTGCCCTTGGTCTTAGTGACCGCCACCGGCTCGATGATGAAGCGGTCCGTGTCGGGATAGTTGGCGCGCAGCCGCTTCTGATTGTACGGGATCGGCTCGACCAGCATGGCGCGGGCACCGGGGATCGTATGCAGCCATGGCGTAACGTCGTCGAACAGCGCGCCGTCGCAAGCGCCGACATTGACCATCTGGAACGGCTGCCCTGATCCACCGAAGCGCGCTTTCAGCGCCGCCTTGGCCAGGAATTTCGTGCCGCGCAGCGACGGCCCGCGATCGAGCAGGCCTGAGGGAAGACCAAGCGACAAGGCGATGCGCGCCAGGCTGGATAGCGAACTCATGGCTTGTCTCCGGGAATGATTTGAAAGGCGGCGCGATGCTGACCGCGCGCCATTGTTGCCCACAGCGCCATGAAGGGCGTCGCCAGCAGCAGGAAGAGCGGGATCAAATGCGGGAAATAAATGCGCGTGTCGTGGATCGGGAAGACCGTGAACTTCGCCAGGGCGCCGAGCACCAGTGCGGCGAACAATATGCCGGCCCGGCGGTCGAGACGGAAACCGGCACGGCCAGCCGCAAACCAGCCGGCCAGCGCCAGCGCCGAGACGCCGACCCAGCTGTTCAGGCTGACGGCACGCAGCAGCGAGGTCGCAAACGCCTTGAGATAGGCGGTGACCGAGAACGCCGGCTCGAACCCGTCCATATTGTAGTGCTGCTCGATGCTGGAAAACCACAGATGTGGCCACCAGCCAGGATGATGAGCCCAGTGCGAGATAGCGGAATAGGCGACGAAGGACGCAGCAAAGCCGGCCAGCACACCCCAGGCCTTCTGCCGGAATACCATGAGCAGCACCGCGAAAATCGCAAGGAAAACAATATTGTCCGGCCGCACCATGAAGGCGAGGAAGAGCAGGATCGCCGTCGCCACCTCGCGGCCCCTGATATAGGCGTAGAGCCCGCCGAGCAGCAGCGCCGACGTCAGCAGATCCGGCGTAGAGGCACGCGCCGCATCGCCGAAATCGGCCATGATCAGCACCGCGCCGATCACCGGCGCCAGCGCTAGCGCTCGCTCCCAGCGCAGCCATAGCAGCGCGATCGCGCCGAACAGCAGTACCGAAAACACCTGCACCAGCCGCATCGCCTCGACCGGCGGCATCACCGCGCTCAACGTCGACAGGATCTCGGTATAGAGGAACTTGATTCGGTACATGCCGAGCAGCGAATGGAAGTCGGCGGCATTCTCAGTCATGTGGCTGCGGAAGCCGCCGCCATCGTCGATCAGCGTCTTGTAGTCACCGGCCGACACGCCTGATTTGACGGTGCTGTAGGCATAATCATGCAGCGCCTGCGCGTCGGGATAGGTGCCTTCCTCCGCTATTGCGAGATAGGGCAGCATGTCCCAGTTGGCATCAGGCATCACCCAGGCCGTGAACGCGGTCAACAGGATGTAGAGCGCGAAGGCCGCCGCACCGATCGGTGCGGCCAGCCGCGTATAGGTCCCCTCGCCCCACGCCAGGCCGGCCTCGGTGAGCCGGTCGAGCGGGTTTTTCGCAGCGGGAGACTTGGTCAGCATTTTGTGCTCAACGACTTCGCTTTAACGGACCTGGCTTTTGACGAAATCCTTGACGATCGACACGATGCCGCGCGACAGCAGGCTGTCGAAGGCATCGACGAAGCGGTCGACATGCTCGCGCTGGCAGATCAGCGGCGGCTCGAGCCGGATGACGTTGCGGTTGTATTCGGTGAAGGCGACGAGCACGTCGTAGTCGCGCAGCAACAGCGCGCCGACGAAACCCGACAGCGAGCCCTTCAGCTTGTCGTCGAGCACGCTGACGATCGGGCGCAGCACCATCGGCAAGGTCTGCGAGAAGTCGTGGAACTCGAGGCCGATCATGAAGCCTTTGCCGCGCACATCCTTGATGATTTTCGGATATTTGTCCTTGAGCGCTTGCAGGCGCTGCAGCAAATAGTCGCCGGTGACGGCGGCGTTGTCGATCAGCCCCTCGTCATAGAGCACGTTGATCCCCTCTATCGCGGTGACGCAGGCCTCGCCCATGCCGCCGAAGGTTGCCATGGCATGGATCATCGCCGTTTTCGGCGTGCCATAGGCCTTCATGTAGACTTTGCGTCGCGCGATCATCGCGCCGACAGCCGCCTTGCCAGCGCCGAGCGACTTGGCCAGCGCCGTCACGTCGGGAACGACGCCGTAATGCTCGAACGCATAGAAACGGCCTGAGCGGCCATAGCCGCACTGCACTTCGTCGGCGACCCACAGCACGCCATACTGGTCGCAGAGCGCCCGCAGCTTCTGCCAGTATTGTGCCGGGGCCTGGATAATGCCGCCACCACCCTGGATGGTTTCGAGCACGATGACGCCGACCTCCGGATCGGATCGGAACAGGCGCTCGACCGCCTCAATGTCGCCGAAGGGAATGCGCACCGTATTGTCGGCCATCTTGAAGTCGGCGCGGTAGAGTTGGCCGTCGGTGATGCCGAGCACGCCTTTGGTCTTGCCGTGGAAGGAATTCTCGGCATAGACGATCTTCGGCCGCTTCGGACCGGCGGCGCGTTCGGCAAGCTTCACCGCCGCTTCCATCGCCTCCGAGCCGGACGAACCCAAAAAAACCATGTCGAGGTCGCCAGGCGAGCACTTGGCGATGTTGTGCGCAAGCGCTGCCGCATATTGCGACATGAAGGCGATGGCGATTTCCTGGCGCTTCTCCTCCTGGAACTTCTTGCGCGCTTCGAGGATGCGCGGATGGTTGTGGCCGAAGGCCAGCGAGCCGAAACCACCGAAGAAATCGAGTATCTTGCGGCCGCTCTGGTCGATGTAGAACATGCCTTCGGCGCGCTCGATCTTGATCTTGTGGAAGCCGAGCAGCTTCATGAAATGAAGCTGGCCGGGATTGAGATGCGCCTTGAACAGATCGGTCATGCGCGCGACGTCCATCGCCTTGGCCTGCTCGACGCTGATCAGATCGGGCTTGGCAATGGTGACGGGCGACAGCGCCGGCGCGCTGACCATGGTGCGTGCATTCGTCTGTTCGGGCTTGGCCATGACGGTCATTCAATCTCCTGTCCGCGCTTACGACCAACGTCGTGCGCCTTAAAACTGTTTGGCAGGCCCACTATTCGGCAGGCACATGTTTGGTGGCGACGGCATGCCCGGCCTTCTTGGCGCGGTATTCACTGTAGGCGGCGATCAGCATGTCCTCGTCGCGATATTGCGGCACCCAGCCGAGCTGACGCTCGGCCTTGGACACGTCGAGCACACACTCCTCGTCGGCGATCAGATACTGTTCCGGATCCATGATCGGCATGTTCATGAGATCGAGCAGGTCGAGCGTGCGCTTGACAGCCCATCCGGGTGTCGGGATCAGCAGCGATTTCGAGCCGGCATGCCGGATCAAATCGCCGAGCAATTTCTTCACCGGCGGCGGATTGAGCGAGCCGAGATTATAGGCTTCGTTGGGCACGCCGGCTTTCCAGGCGGCGCGGGCAGCTTCCGCACAATCGAAAACAGAAATGAACTGATAGGGGTTGCGGCCCGAACCGATCATCGGCACCGGAAGGTTCCAGTCGATCAACTTGAACAGTTTCTCGAGGATGCCGAGCCGGCCCGGCCCGATGATCAGGCGCGGCCGAAACAGCGAGATTGACATGCCGCGCTTGCGCCATTGCGCGGCGAGTTCCTCGGTCTTCTGCTTTGACCAGCCATACTCGCCGAGCGGTGCGACCGGATGCTCCTCGGTCATCGGCTGGGTGACCGTGTGACCGTAGATCATGTCGGTCGTGTAATGGACGAGCCTTGGCGCGCCGGCCTTGTCCATGGCCTGCATGATGTGCTCGGTGCCATGGAAATTGACCGGGAAGAAGAAGTCGTGCCGCTTGGCCCGAACCTGGATCGGCGACAGCATTTTGGCCGACAGATTGTAGACCATGTCGTCGGCCTTGAGCCCGACGGCGGCGACCGACGCCGGATTGGTGACGTCGCACTTGATAAAGCGGACGTTTCGATAGTGCGGCAGGTCGCTCTTGACTATGTCGGCGACGACGATGTCTTCGCCATCGGCCACGAGCTTCGGGGCAAGATGACGGCCGACGAAGCCGTCACCGCCGAAAATCACATGTCTCATCGAACGGTCTCGTTTGCAGGGATCTTGTCGGGCGAAAGGGAAGCCGTCTGTTCGTCATGCACACGCCCGCTCTGCGCGATGAGTATCGTGCCAACGCAGATGAAGGCGATGCCGGCGATGCGCCAGCCATTGAGGTCCTCGCGAAAAACGAAATAGGCGAAGATGGCGACAGCGACATAAGCGAGGCTGAGGAACGGATAGGCAAAGGAGAGCTCGACCTTCGACAGCACATAGAGGTGCGAGGCCATGGAAATCACGAAGGTGCAGAGCCCAAGGAACACCCAGGGGCTGAAGACGATCTGCAGCAGCTTGAGGAGCGGATTGACGCCCTCGAACGAGATCGGGCCAAGCGACATCATGCCTTGCTTGAGCATCAGCTGCGCAGCGGCATTGGTCATGACCGTAAAGAGAATGAAGACGATATATTTCATGCCTGCTCACCAACCCCGTGACATCGAGTAATACAAACCTGAAAAGATTTCGTGAACTCACAAGAATGTTTTGAGTAAACCTTACGATTAATCATTCTATAACCACGATTCATTCCAATTTTATCTATTCGCCCAATCTTATCTACTCCGCTGCCTCGGCGCCGCGCCGCAGCAGGTCGATGCGGCCAGCCGTGCGTGCCCAGAAATCAGACATGAAGGCAGGATCGCGCAGCGCCTCCAGCCGCGGCCAGTCCGCAAAGGAGGCGGCGAAGGTTGCAGCACTCATGCGCGCATCCTTGTAAGGGTTGACCGCCCCGCCGGCCGCGATGGTGATGCGGTCGAGCTCGCCAAGCAGGGCAAGCGTCGCTGCTCCCCTGTGGGGAAAATCCAGCGTCAGCGTATAGCCCGGCCGCGGGAACGACAGCAGCGCCGGCGAGCGGATCGAACCGAAGCGTTTCAGCACGGTGAGGAAGGAGCCTTGCCCGGCCCGGCGGGCCGCCGCGAGCAACTCGGGCACAGCGATGCGCGCAACCTCTTCCGGCACCACGCTCTGGTGTTGGAAGAGCCCATTGGGGCCATAAAGCCGGCTCCAGTCACGCACACCGTCGAGTGGAAAGAAAAAACCGAGGTAGCCGGTGTGACGCGGCACGGTCCCACGGCCTTTCTTCCACCGGTAGGCTGCATTGAAAGCGGTCAGGAACGGCCGGTTGAGCACATTGAACGGCGGCTGGAACGGAACCCCGAGACTGCCGCCGGCGCGCGTCGCCGCATGCGAGCCATGCTCGGCGTGGTTGCCAGTGAACAGCAGTCCGCGCCCGCTGTTGCGGCCGCCGGCGAGTTGGTCGATCCAGGCGACGGCATATTCATTGGCCTCGTCGGCCGTTTCGGCCAGCTCGAAGAATTCGCCGAGGTCGCGAAACGGCGTCGTCTTCTCGACGATGTCGAGCGAATGCACCCGCATCAGCCGGATCGAGGCCGACAGGATCAGACCGGTCAACCCCATGCCGCCGATGGTAGCCGCAAACAGGCGTGGATTGTCTGATGCCGAGCAGCGATAGGTTTTTCCATCGGAGCGCAGCAGCGTAAAGCTTTCCACATGGCAGCCGAACGTGCCACGCCGATGGTGGTTCTTGCCGTGCACATCGTTGGCGATGGCGCCGCCAAGCGTGACGAATTGCGTGCCCGGAACCACCGCCGGAAAGAAGCCGTAAGGTGCTGCATGCGCGATGATATCGGACAACAGCACGCCGGCATCCGCTTCGAGCACACCGGACTCGGCGTTGAAGGCGCGGATATGGTTCAGGGTTCGCATATTCACGACCGCGCCGGCCTGGTTCTGGCAGGAATCGCCGTAGGAACGCCCGTTGCCATAGGCCAGCAGCGACGCTTCCTTTGCCTGGCCGCCCTTCAGCAGCGCAATGGCATCGTCCGCGTGGATCGCACGTGGCGCTGGCGGCGTGGCACGGCCAAAGCTCTGGAACCGTCCCGCCATGCCTACCAGCCCCCGATGACCAGCAGCACGGCGCCGATCAGCACCACGATCTGGCTGCGCCAGTCGCGGATGATGAAGACGACCGGGTCGTCATTCATCTCGTCGCGGCGCGCCAGAATCCAGACGCGTATGGTGAGGTAGAGCACGATCGGCGGCAGCGGCCAGATCAGCCAGGGATGTGGATAGAGTTCGCGCACCGCGACACTGTCCATGTAGAGCGCCAGCACCAGCGCCGACGAGAAGGCGGACGCCATGCCGGCCTGGGCGACGATCTCCTGGTCCTCCGTGCGATAGCCGCGGCCGGCAATGCGTTCGCCGGGCGGAATGGCGGTGGTGCGCAGTTCGACAAAGCGCTTCACCAGCGCCAGCGACAGGAAGAAAAAGATCGAGAAGGCGAGCAGCCAGAACGAGACGGCGACGCCGGTTGCGGCCGCACCGGCGATCACACGGATCGTGTAAAGGCCGGCAAGCGTCAGCACGTCGACCAGCAGCATGCGTTTGAACGACAGCGAATAGGCCGTTGTGACGACCATGTAGCCGCCGAGCACAGCCAGGAATTCGGGCGAGAGAAAGAGCGCGGTGCAGACACCGATCGCCAGCAGCACCACAATCGCGCCAAGGCCGAACGGGATCGACAGCGCGCCGCTGGCAAACGCCCTGTTGCGCTTGGTGGTGTGTTTGCGATCGAGCGCGAGGTCGAAGAAATCGTTGAGGATGTAGATCGCCGACGCAACCGCGCTGAACGAGATGAACGCCAGCAGGCATTCCCAGATCATGTTCGAATTGAAATATTCGTGCGACAGCACCATCGGCACGGCGATCAGCGAGTTCTTCAGCCACTGGTGCACGCGCAGCATCTTGACGATCGTCCGCAAGGTCGGCTTCGGCGCCGGCATCGTTTCGGCGCCATGCGCCGCTTGCCAGCGCGCGGCATGACGGTCGGGCGCAACGACAATCGCGTTGCGCGCGGCATCGAAGACCTGAAGGTCATGGCGGCTGTTGCCGGCATAGTCGAAGCCGCCATCGCCATAGGCCGCGACCAGCGAAGCACGCTTCTTGCCCGAGGTGAGATTGTCGAGGCCGTCGGTTGCCAGCACCCGGTCAAAAATGCCGAGATGGGCTGATATGGCGTCGGCGAACTTGCGCGGCGTACCCGTCGCCAGCACGATCTTGCGGCCTTCGGCGTGTTCAGTACGGAGCCGGTCGAGCAACGGCGCGCGATAGGGCAGCGTCGCAGGGTCGATGTCGATGCGCTGCGCGATCGCCTGCTTCAGCCGCGCCGGCCCGCCAGCCACCCAGAATGGCACCAGGAAAATGTAGAGCGGGTTCTTCTTGAGGAGGAGGAACAATCCTTCCCACAAAAGGTCGGTTGCGATCAGAGTACCGTCTAGATCGACCGCAAGCGGTATTGCGTTCCTGTCCGACCGCGCGTCCATGCCCGTCCTGCCCTGTCAGCGTGTGATCCGGAAATCCGGAATCCCGTTGCGCGCCGCGTTTCGGCGTCTTCACACTGGTATAGCGGGGGATGGCGTAGCGAACGTTAAAACGCCCGGTTGTGGGCGGCTGCCGCGGTGGTATTTCCGGCGTCATTGTTAAGCAACCGCTACCGGAAACGATAAAAGGCCGAGCAAATGCCCGGCCTTTGCAATCATGCCGTCGAGATTACTTGATGCGGGCGACGCCGCCGGAAATTTCGACGATTTCCGAACCGGTCAGGGCTTCGAGGTCACCGTTGGGCAAGGTGACGAAGCAGCCATTCTGGCAGAACTCGACGGTTTCACCGCCGGCCAGCGCAAGCTCGGTCTTGCTGCCGCCCTCCGTCACGACCAGCGTGCGGGTCTCGGCATCCTTGTTGACCGCGCTGGCGGCATGGGCCGAACCGCTCACGGCAAGCAAGGCCACGGCAGCGACGAGAGACTTCCACATTTTGCAATATCGGTGTTCCCACCGCCTCTGTTGCATTTCGCAAGGCATTTTCGCCTTTGCATGGGAGCTTATATGAGATGGAAGCTGAACCGCAACTGAATGCCGCATTCATGCCGCAATTGGCTTTGGGTTCTCCGGTGGCGTCCGTGGGCGCACTCCTTGGCCTCTGTTAATTTCGCCGAACGGCACGATATGATGCCGTAGACGGCAAACGCGAAGAATGACCATGCACGACAACTGGCTGGAAACGATCGGCGTTGGGGTTGAGTCGCGAAGGATTACCGCCGGGCTGACCCATTATGTGCCGGCATCGATCAACCATCGGCTCGGCATCCATGTTGGAGCACCGGTCAACGCGTCGTGCCATTGCGATGGAAAACATCATCGGCGGGTCCAGTCCGACGGCGACATCGATATCGTGCCCGCCGGGCTCGACGGCGACTGGCAAGATGACGCGGACTGCACCATCCTGCGGCTGTGGGTCAGTCCGGCTCTCGTTCGGCGTGCCGCCGAGGACCTCGACATCGATCCGGACCGGGTCGTCGTCAATCCGCAGTTCCAGCGCCGCGATCCGAGGATCGAACACATCGCCCATGCGCTGGCGACCGGGCTGAGCCCGGACGTGCCATCCGACCGGCTGTATTTCGAAAGCCTGGCAAAGGCGCTGGCGGTGCGGATCATCCAGGGTGCTGCGTCAAAGCCGGACGTTCCAGCCAGGCAAACGCTTTCCTTTAGCCAGAAGCGACGGCTGGCCGATTTCATCGAAGCCAATCTCGACCAGGATCTTTCGCTGGATGAGTTGGCGCAGGTGGCCGCCACAAGCGTTTCACACCTGAAAGTGTTGTTTCGCCGCACCTTCGGTCTCCCGCCCCACCAATATGTCATCCATCGCCGCGTTGAGCGGGCCAAGACCTTGTTGCATCAAGGGAAAATGCCGCTCAGCCAGATCGCGTTGGAGGCAGGCTTCGCGCATCAGAGCCATATGGCGCAAAGCATGAAGCGCATCCTCGGCGTCACGCCTGCCGCACTTGTCCGCATGCAGCGATAACGCGTCGAACCCCAACTTGATCATCCGTTCTTGCGCTCCGCCGTCCATATGTGAGCGACCTGAGCACACCGATCCGGCACTCCTAGCATTCATCGGTCAGACTGAAGGATACGGATATGTTTGTTGTCTTGGGCGCTGCTGGAAAGATCGGACGAGCCACCATTGGTGCGCTGCGTAAAGGTGATGTTCCGGTCAGAGCCGTGGTACGAAATTCGTCGCACGCCGAAGAATTCCGTGAGCTCGGCTGCGAGGTAGATGTTGCAGACCTGCGCGACACGCCATCTCTGACGCGGGCAACAAGGGGCGCGACTGCCGTACAGGTCATTTGCCCGACCGGCGCCCGCGCCGACGATGCTTCGGCTGAGATGGAGGCCACCATCCGCTCCGTCGTCGATGCGCTCGATCAAGTCAGGCCACAAAGCATTCTGGCGATCTCGGGCTATGGCGCGCAGCTTGCCGCCGGCACCGGCATCACGCTCACCTTCCACCATCTGGAATCGCAATTGAAGACGATCCCGGCGGCTTTGACGGTGCTGCGCTCCGCCGAGCACATGCAGAACTGGAACCGCCTGGTTGGCCGGGCGATCGAGACCGGCATACTGCCGAGCCTGCATCATCCCGTCTCCAAATCCTTCCCGACCGTGTCGGCCGGCGATGTCGGCCTGATGCGGCCGATCTCCTGCTTTCGGGCAATGGCGATGCGCTGCGCGTGATCCATGCCGAAGGGCCTGATCGTTACAGCGCAACCGACGTGGCGCGAACGCTTGGGGATATCGCCGGCCGCGAGATATCAGCCCGCGAACTGCCGAGGCAGGACTGGGTCCCCGCGCTCACCGGCGGCGGCATCAGCGCGAGTTACGCCGAACTGGTGGCGACGATGTTCGACGCTCACAATGCCGGCCGCATCGATGCGGAACAAGGCGTCGGCGAGATCAGGCGCGGCAAGACCGATCTGCGCGCGGTGCTGACCGCGCTGATCGAGAACCGCGAAAAGGTCTAGAGCAATTCCAGGAAAAGTCTGAAACGGTTTTCCGCCCGGAATTGCGTCAAAACAAACAGTTAGAGCAGTTCACCGTTTCCGTGAAAAGGTGAACTGCTCTAGTCGGGATCGGGTTTGCGCACCTTGCGTCCTGATTTGGCGAGTTTCTTCGCCTCGGCCACGGCATCTGCCTTCGCTTGCTCCTGTTCGACGAAATCGGCCTCGATCTTGTCATCGTCGGTCGGCCAGGCCTTGGGCTTGGACACCTCGACCACGGCGCGCGGCGTCGAGGGGATCTCGATGTGCTCGCCGTTGAATTTTTCCAGCACGGCAAAACGAATGTCGTTCTGTACGGCGCTGCCGTTCATGATATCGGCCAGGAACACGCGGATTTCGAATTCCAGCGCAGCCGCACCGAAATTGGAAAACAGAACGAAGGGCTCGGGATTCTTCAGCACCAGCGGATGGCTGCGCGCGATTTCCAGCAGGATGCCATGCACCTGCTTGACGTCGCTGCCATAGGCGACGCCGACCTTGATCTCGACACGGCCGAGCTTGTTGCGGTGCGTCCAGTTGCCGACGGCGTTGTTGATCAGGTTCGAATTGGGCAGGATCACCGACTGCCGCTGGAAGGTCTCGATCTCGGTGGCGCGCACGCTGATCTTCTTGACCGTGCCGCTGACGTCGCCGGCCACGATCCAGTCGCCGACCTTGAATGGCCGCTCGGCCAGAAGGATCAGGCCAGAGACGAAATTGGACACGACATTCTGCAGGCCAAAACCGATACCGAGGGAAAGCGCACCGGCGACCAGTGCAAGGCTGGAAAGGTCAATGCCGGCGGCCGATATGCCAACCAGCCCCGCCAACGCTACGCCAGCATAGCCGACCGCCAGCCGGATCGAGTTGCGCACGCCAGTGTCGACCTTGCCGCGCGCCATGACAGAGCCGTCGAGCCAGCCCTGGAACCAGCGCGTCAGGAAATAGCCGATGATGAAGACGACGATGCCGGACAGGATACCAGTGACCGAGATCGTCACCGAACCGATATTGATCCCGGTTGCCAGCTTGTAGGCCCAGGCCTCGATGTCACCGGGCTGAAACCCCCACATCAGCAGGATCAGGGGCAGGAAAACCAGCACGATCATCACGTTGATGGCGACGCTGACGACAAGGCCGAGCTGGTCGAGTGCCGTATCCTCGTAGCTGGAATTGGCCGACAGCCAGCGCCCGATCGAGGTGTCGGCGAAAGCCCCCTCCTCGCCGATCGCCCGCGCCGACAGGAAGCCGATATAGGCGGTAATGAGCGCGGTGCCGGTGACAACGACCTGCAGCGACACGAACAGCGCAAGGCCGATATAGCCGAGCAAGGCGGCGACGATGGTGAACAGGCCAAGTGCCAGCGACAGATAGCGCAGCCATGCCGGCCACGGCCGCCAGCTTCCGTCGCGCGCCTTGAATGGCCTCAGCATCGCCATCAGGATCAGGATGATGCCGACGACGATGGTGGCGACAAAACTGCGGGCGATAGTCAGCGACAGCGGCGAGCCCATCTTGTCGTTGATGACCGACAGGAAGGTGTTGACGCTGATGACCACGGCCATGGCGGTGGCCAGGCGCACCAGCCAGCGCGCCGGCCCGGTCTCGACCGGGATAAGGCGCCAGTTCGGCAGCCGTGGCGATAGTGCCGCATTGATCAGCCGGTTGACGCAGAACACGACGCCGATGACAGTTGCCAGCGCGTTCAGGAAGAGGCCAATGTCACCGCGCAACACGTTGTAATAGTTGAAAAAGAAGATGGTCGAGACAAGAAAGGCGCCAACCGCCAGTGTCGGCAGCAATGTCGACCAGAAGGCCACGGACAGGCGACTGAGATAGGATGGATCTTCATTTTTGGCCTCGGCTTCGAAAACCCTTCCGAACAGCCTTCTGCCGCCGACCAGCAACACCAGCGCCAGCCCGAGCGCAACGAAGGTTGCCGCCAGAATGGCCTGGAACTTGAACTTGATGGCGAAGCTCAGCCAGGACGAGACCGCCTTGTAGAAATTGCCGAATTCGTCCCTGGCGTCGGAAAACACCTGCGGACTGAGTGCGTCGGACAGCACGTAGCGTTTGGTCAGAAAGTTACGGAACAAATCGCTGCGCATCTTGCCGATCTTGTCGATCAGCCCGTTGATACGGATCGACAAGGCCTGCGCCTGTGAGATGACCGCGTTGATCTCAGCTTTTTCCGATGTCAGCGCCTCACGCTCGCCGCTGACGATGTCGGGCTCCGGCGACTGGCCGGCCGCTGGTGCCGGCCCGATCTGCTCAAGCCGGCTGTTGATCTCGCCAAGGCGTGTGCGGAAGGCCAGCGCGCTGGTCAGCGATTGCCGTGACAGTTCCTCGAGTTGCAGGCGGACATCGACCAGGCTGCTGTCGTCATCGGCATTCTGCTGGACCTGTTTGTCAAAATTGTCGGTCTTGGTCGTCAGGGCCTGGATGATCTTCTGCTGGTCGGCGACCAGTCCGGCGGGCGCCTGGCCGACGCCTTGCGCGGCCGCTTCGAACGACAACGGGGCCGACACGACTAGCGCGATAACAAGAATGAGGCGAAGCAATCGAAAAAGCATGACGTATCGGCGACTCACGAGCGGCAAAGGCAGTCAAAGAGCCTGTCCTTGATAAAGACGGCCATATCATGGGGCAAGCCGTAGCATCCGATCGCTGTCCCATGCGATCGTGGGCGTCGGCCAGTCGAAAGGCCATGGCGCAATATTGGCTTTGCGCATGCGGCCTGCTCTATACCATGCCGCATCGCCCGAACCGGATGACATCAATGGCAGAGTACTCGGCCTTTTCGCTGCTTGCGAACGCGCTCAAGGGAAACAAGGACTGGAAGCCGGCCTGGCGCAAGCCCGACCCGAAGGCATCCTATGACGTCATCATCATCGGCGGTGGCGGTCACGGTCTGGCGACCGCCTACTATCTGGCCAAGGAACATGGCATCACCAATGTCGCCGTCCTGGAAAAGGGCTGGCTCGGCTCCGGCAATGTCGGCCGCAACACTACGGCCGTGCGCTCGAACTATCTCTTGCCCGCCAACACCCGCTTCTACGAACATTCGATGAAGCTGTGGGAGGGCCTATCGCACGAGCTCAACTACAACGTCATGTTCTCGCAACGCGGCTGCCTGAACCTGGCGCACACGCCGGCCCAGTTCGACGACTATGCCAGACGCGGCAATGCCATGCGCCATCTCGGCGTCGACGCCGAATTGATGACCCCGGCGCAGATCAAGCGCCTGATCCCGGCGCTCGATATCTCCAGTGATGCACGCTTCCCGGTGATCGGCGGCCTGATGCAACGGCGCGCCGGCACCGCTCGCCACGATGCCGTGGCCTGGGGCTATGCGCGCGGAGCCGACCGCCGCGGCGTCGATATCGTCGAGAATTGCGAAGTCACCGGCTTCCTGCGCGATGGCCATCGCATTACTGGCGTCAGCACGTCGCGCGGCGACATCCGCGCCAAGAAGGTAGCGGTCGCGGTGGCCGGCAGCACCGGGCGCGTCATGCAGCTCGCCGGCATCGAGACGATGCCGATCGAGAGCCATGTGCTGCAGGCCTTCGTGACGGAATCGCTGAAACCCTTCATCGACACCGTCGTGACCTTTGGCATGGGCCATTTCTACATGTCGCAGTCCGATAAGGGAGGCCTTGTCTATGGCGGCGACATCGACGGCTACAACAGCTACGCCCAGCGCGGCAACCTGCCCATCGTCGACGAGGTGATGAGCGAGATGCTGGCGCTGTTTCCGGGCCTTGCGCGTGTGCGCATGCTGCGCTCCTGGGGCGGCGTCTGCGACATGTCGATGGACGGCTCGCCGATCATCACCACCGGCCCCTTGCCCGGCATGTATCTCAACTGCGGCTGGTGCTATGGCGGCTTCAAGGCGACGCCGGCCTCTGGCTGGACCTTTGCCTGGACCATCGCCAAGGACGAACCGCACGACTTCAACGCGCCCTTCACGCTCGACCGTTTCCACCGCGGCCTCGTCATCGACGACAAGGGCCAGGGCGCGAATCCCCGACTTCACTAAGCAAGGCTTCATTAGGAACATCCTGTGCTCATCACTTGCCCCTATTGCGGCCCGCGCGACGTCATCGAGTTCACCTATCAGGGTGATGGCAATCGTGAGCGTCCCGACCCTGCCTCGCAGAATTTCGAGGCGTGGAACGCCTATGTCTATGACCGGCTGAACCCGGCCGGCGACCATAACGAGATCTGGCAGCATTCCGGCGGTTGCCGCGCGCATCTCAGGGTCGTGCGCAACACGCTGACGCATGAGATTTCAAGTGTCGCCTTCGTGCGCGGCGACCATGCCCCGGCCACGCGCCGCAAGGCGGAGGACAAGGCATGAGCCCGCGCCGCACCGACACCGGCGGCCGAATCGACCGGCTGAAGACGATCCGCTTCACCTTCGACGGCGTTGCCTATACCGGCCATGCCGGCGACACGCTAGCATCCGCGCTGCTGGCCAAGGGTGTCACGCTTTTCGGGCGCTCGTTCAAATACCACCGCCCGCGCGGCCTGCTCACGGCGGGCGTCGAGGAGCCCAATGCGCTGGTGACGGTGCTGAAGGGCGAGGTGCGCGAGCCCAATATCCCGGCGACCATGGTCGAGATCCATGACGGACTGGTGGCGATCAGCCAGAACCGCTTCCCCTCGCTGGCCTGGGACATCAACGCCGTCAACCAGCTTGGCGGCAAGATCCTGTCGGCCGGCTTCTACTACAAGACCTTCATGGGGCCGGTGATCGGTCCGCTCAAGGGCACACGTTTCTGGATGTTCTGCGAGCACTTTATCCGTCGCGCCGCCGGCCTCGGCAGCGCCGGATCGGCAAAAGACCCGGCCCGTTACGAGCGCATGAACGCCTTTTGCGATGTGCTGGTGGTCGGTTCCGGCCCGGCCGGCCTGATGGCCGCCAAGACCGCCGCCGATCAAGGCGCCCGCGTTATGCTGGCCGATCTCGAACCGCGTTTCGGCGGCTCGACCAACTGGTCCGATGAAACCATCGATGGCGCACCGGCCGCCGATTGGGCGCGCCGCACCGTTGCCCAGCTTGAAGGCCGCGACAATGTCCGGCTTCTGCCGCGCACCACGGTCTGGGGTTACTACGACAACAACACGCTTGCAGCACTCGAAAGGGTCAGCGACCACAAGGAACAGACCGCCAAGGGCGAGCCGCGCCATCGCTACTGGGCGATCCGCGCCAGATCCGTGGTGCTGGCCACCGGCGCTTTTGAGCGCCCGCTGGTCTTCCCGGGCAATGACAGGCCGGGCGTGATGCTGGCGCATGCGGCGGAACGCTACGCCAACGAGTTCGGTGTGCTGCCGGGCGAGCGGATCGCACTGTTCACCAACAACGACAGTGCCTATCGCGCAGCCATCGCCTTAAAAAAGGCAGGTGCCGCGATCGTCGCCATCGCCGATGTCCGGTCCGAGCTTTCGCCAGAGATGCGCAAGCTGGCGACGGAGGCCGAAGCGGAAATCTTTGCCGGCCATGCCGTGATCGCCACCGAGGGTGGCAAGGCACTCTCGGGTATCAAGGTGCAGCGTTTCGACATGGTCACCGGAGCGTTGAGCGGCGATGAACGCAGCATCCATACCGACTGCCTGCTGATGTCCGGTGGCTGGTCGCCCACAATCCATCTCGCCAGCCAGGCCGGCGCCAAGGCGGAATGGAGTGCTGCACGGCAAGCTTTTCTGCCACCGAAGCCGACGCAGCAGTGGCCAACACAGCAATGGATTGGTGCTGGCGCCTTCACCGGCAGTTTTTCCACTGCCGAGGCGATCGCCGAAGGCCGCGCTGCCGGTCTTGCTGCCGCAGGTGGAACGAGCACGCCGGCGGCGTTGCCCACGGTCGAGGCTGCACCGGGTGATCCCGATCCGGCGCCGGTCTTCGAGATCAGGGCCAAGGGCAAGAGCTTTGTCGATTTCCAGCATGACGTGACGGCTGAAGACGTGCGGCTGGCGCACCGCGAAGGCTTTGTCTCGGTCGAGCATCTGAAGCGCTACACCACGCTCGGCATGGCGACCGACCAGGGCAAGAGCTCCAACATTCCAGGCCTTGCCATCATGGCCGAAGCGTTGGGCAAGCCGATCCCCGAGGTCGGCACGACGCGCTTCCGCCCGCCTTTCGCGCCGGTGTCGATCGGCTCGCTGGCGGCGGAGCGTTTTGGCGATTTGAAACCCGAGCGGCTGACGCCGATGCACGACTGGCATCTCGCCAATGGCGCGAACATGTATTCCGCCGGCCTCTGGTACCGGCCGATGATCTACGGGCTTTCGGGCGAAACCATCGAACAGGCCTATGTGCGCGAAGCCAGGGCAACGCGCGAAAGCGCAGGCATCGTCGATGTTTCGACGCTCGGCAAGATTGCCGTGCAGGGCCCTGACGCCGCCGCGTTCCTCGACCGTGTCTATACCAACATGTTTTCGACACTCGCTGTCGGCAAGGCCCGCTATGGCCTGATGCTGCGCGAGGACGGCCTTGCCTTCGATGACGGCACCACCTGGCGGCTTGGCGATCAGGATTTCCTGATGACCACTACGACCGCCAACGCCGGTAAGGTGATGCAGCATTTGGAATATTTCCTCGACGTGATCTGGCCGGAGCTGAAAGTCCACGTCACCTCGGTGACCGACGAATGGGCGGGTGCGGCGATCGGCGGGCCGAAGGCCAGGCAGATCCTCGCCGCCTGCGTCACCGGCACCGCGGTCGACAATGCCACCTTGCCCTTCATGGGCATCGTGCGTGGCGAGATAGCAGGCGTGGCCGTTATGATCTGCCGGCTGTCCTTCTCCGGCGAGATGGCCTTCGAAGTCTATTCCGGCGCCGGCCATGGCACCCATGTCTGGGAAGCGCTGGTCGAAGCCGGCAAGCCGTTCGGGCTGGTTACCTACGGGCTCGAGGCGCTGGGCACGATGCGCATCGAGAAGGGCCATGTCACCGGCGCCGAGATCGACGGGCGCACCACGGCGCGCGACCTGCATCTCGACTGGATGCTGTCGAAGAAGAAGCCGTTCATCGGCTCGGCGACGATGGACCGCGAAGGCCTGATCGCGTCCGACCGGCTGGAACTGGTCGGCCTTATCGCGTTGGACAACCGGCCGCTCAATGGCGGCGCGCACATTGTCGAAGAACTCGACGAGGCCAATCCGCATGGCTCGATCGGCCACATCACCGCCTGCTGCTATTCGCCGGCGCTCGGCAAGCATATCGCGCTGGCTCTGGTCGAGGGTGGCAAGTCACGGCATGGCACCCGCGCCCACGTCTCCGATCCGCTGCGCAACCGGTTCGGACCGGTCGAGATCGTCTCCAACCATTTCTACGATCCGGAAGGGACCCGCATGCATGGTTGAGCGCCAATCCCCGCTGGAACCGGAGTTTCACACCGGCTCGCACGGCAATTTCGAGCATGGCGTCGAGATTCTTCTCACCGAAACAAGGCCGGGTTCGATCGTGCAGCTCACCGCCTGGCCGGGCGAAGAGAAGACGCTGATGGCGGCCATCCGCACCTTCACCGGCCTTGCGCTGCCCGACGGTGCCGGCGGCGGCCTGAGCGACGGCGCGAAGTCGGTGTTCGGCTTCGCGCCCGGAAAATTCACCGTGACTGATGAAGCCGAAGGGCTGGCCGCAGCCTTCGCCAAGGTGGTGACGCCGGCCATCGGCACCGTGACCGACCTTTCGCATGGCCGCATCGCCATCCGCATTGCCGGACCGAAGGCCGAATGGGTGCTAGCGAAATTCTTTGCCATCGACTTCGCGCTGCCGGCCTTCCCCATCGGCGCCGGCCGCTCGACTACCCATCACGACGTCTTCGCCCAGATCCAGCGCACCAGCGCTGATCAGTTCGACATCTATGTCTTCCGCTCCTTCGCGCGCTCGTTCTGGAAGGCGCTTTGCCATGCCAGCGAGGAAGTCGGCTACGAGGTGCAGTAGAGCAATTCCAGGAAAAGTGTGAAGCGGTTTTCCGTCCGGAATTGCATTGCGGCCCCGCCGCTTCTGGCCTCAATGCCGGCCGGTTCTGCCGCTAGAGAATCGCACGGCAGGCGCCCATGATTGAAAGACATGGCCGCCTAACCGGTCCAAGGGATACAAAAGTCCCGTCTCAGAGTCGGCACATTCGTTTGGTTCGAACATTCCCATGACCGCAGAACTATCCGCCGGCGCCACGGATCGCGCCGATGTGTCGGCCAGGGCCCTGCTCCTGCTGCCGCTGACCGTCGCTTGCGGCGTATTCATGACCAGCCTCGACCAGAATGTCGTGGTGACGGCGCTGCCTGGCATCGGCGAAAGCCTTGGCCGCCCGCCCAGCCAACTCGGCCTCTTGATCACCGTCTATGTCGCCAGCCTGATTATCTCGATGCCGCTCGGCGGCTGGGCCGCCGACCGCTTCGGCCTACGCAACGTCTACTGCTTTGCCTTGCTGGTGTTTGCCGCCTCGTCGGCGCTGTGCGGACTGTCGAACGATATCTGGATGCTGGTTGGTGCCCGTGCGCTGCAAGGCTTTGGCGGCGCACTGATGGGCACGCTCGGGCAGGTCGTTATCCTGTCGACCTTTCCGCGCAACCGCACGCTGAAGGTCAACATGTATATTTCGGTGGCCAGCCAAACCGGCCCGCTGGTCGGGCCGCTCGTCGGCGGCGCGCTGACAACCTACATTTCGTGGCGCTGGATTTTCTTCATCAATGTGCCGTTCGCGCTGGCGGCGGCAATCCTTGCCGCCTCGCTGTTCCCGACTGTGACCAAGCCTGTGCGCACGCGCTTCGATTTTCCCGGCTTCGTGCTGGTCGGCAGTGGCATGGTGCTGCTGGTCTTCGGCATGGATTCGCTTGCGGCCAAGGACGCCGCCGGCGGCATGGTTGCCGGTGAACTGGCAATGGCCGTAGTCATCCTGTCGATTGCTTCGCTCTACTGCCTTCGCGTGCCCAATCCCCTGCTCGACCTCAAGCTCCTGCGCATCCGCACCTTCCGCATCTCGTTCCTCACCGGCGGCGGACTGGACACGATCGGACTCAGCTCCGTCGCCTTCCTGCTGCCGCTGATGTTCCAGCTCGGCTTCGGCTTGAGCGCCGTGCAGGCGGGATCGCTGACCTTCGTTGCCGCGCTCGGGTCAGTGGTTATGCGTTTCTTCATGCCGCGCGTCCTCAACCGGTTCGGCTTCCGCCGCGTGCTGGTTTTCAACACGCCGTTCGTGGCCGCCATGGTTGCAGGCTTTGCCCTGATGCAGGCGACCACGCCGATCTGGATCGTGCTTGGCTACATCTTTGCGTTTGGCGTGTTTCGTTCCATACAATGGGCCTCGACCGGCAATCTCGCCTATTCCGACATCGCGCCCGAACAACTCGCCCGTTTCAGCGCGCTCTACTACATCCTGTGGCAACTGGCGGTGGCGATCAGCGTTGGCCTCGCCGCAGCGATGCTGTCGTTCCTGTCCGGCGGCGGGCCGGCTGTGACCAGCGACTTCCGCATCCTGTTTGCAATCGAGGGCGTCATCACGCTCTGCGCGCTGCTAGCCTATCTCAAGCTGACGCCGCAGGACGGCGCCCATGTCAGCGGTCACGGCGCACAGATGAATACGGAATAGCCAGCGCGAGCCGGCCAAATCTTCGATCGGGCAGCCGCTCTATTCGCTGAACGTCACCCACTCTTCCAGCGGCACGCGATCGGTGCGAAAAGCGTTTTCGGGCTTGGACGTGTCTTCGTAGCCAAGCGCCATGCCGCAGACGACGATCTCCTCGTCGGGAATATTGAGCACCGGCCGGATCTGCCGGTGATAGGGCGCGAAGGCTGCCTGCGGACAAGTGTGCAGGCCCCTGCCCCTGGCCGCGACCATGATGTTCTGCAGGAACATGCCATAGTCGATCCAAGAACCCTGGTTGAGACGGCGATCGATGGTGAAGATCATGCCGACCGGTGCATCGAAGAAGACGAAGTTGCGGTCGTGCTGGGCACGCATCTTGTCGACTTCGCGGCGGCCGATGCCGAGCGCGCCATAGAGACCAAAGCCATTGGCACGGCGGCGGGTGAGATACGGTTCGAAGAACTGGGTCGGATAATATTTGTATTCATCCCAGTCGGCCTTTTCAGCCCGGATACCGGAATTCAGAACAGCATCTGTGATCTGTTGCTTGGTCTCGCCCTTGGTAACGTAGACCCGCCATGGCTGCATGTTGGTGCCTGACGGCGCGCGTGCCGCAACCGCCAGAATGTCGCGGATCGTCTCGTCGTCGATCAGGTCGGGCAGAAATGCGCGCACGGAACGGCGCGATATGATCGCCTCGTCGACGATCTCGGCATCAGCCGTGATTCGAGCCTTCTTTTCCAGCATGGGCCGTCCCTTAGCCTTTGTGTCGATCGGACGTCCCCACTCGCCGGTCAAGGCGGAGCCTTTGCATGAACCATCAAAATCCTGCAAGCAAATCTTGAGCATCGGTGAAAATCCACTTGATTTTTTCATGAGCTTGATCTCTCATGAAATTCGAATGGAATTTTTCATGAAGTGAGCGTTTTGCCCTCCCCTACTGCACGAACATTGCAGGGACCTGACGAACGGGTGCTGGCCAGCGATATCAGGGCGCTGCGCAGGGCGCGCGGGCTGACGCTGGCCGAGATCGCGCTGAAACTCGGCCGTTCGGTCGGCTGGGTCAGCCAGGTCGAGCGCGGCCTGTCGACGCCGTCGCTGAGCGACCTCAGGGCCTTTGCCGAACTGTTCGGCGTGCCGATCAGCCTGTTCTTCAGCCATGACGTGCCGGTCGAGAGCGAGCGCGGCGTGGTGGTGCGCGCCGGCAGGCGCCGCACGCTTGGCACCAGCGAAACCGGCCTGGTGGAGGAACTTCTGTCGCCCGATCTGGGCGGCAGCTTCGAGATGGTGCGCTCGATCTTCGCGGCAGGCGCGGAGATGAAGACCGAGCAGCTGCGGCCGACCGAGGAAGCCGGCTACATCGCCTCGGGTATTTTCGAGATCGAGATAGCTGGTATCTGGCACCGGCTCGGTGAAGGCGATTCCTTCCGCTTCGAAGGCAAGCCCTATCGCTGGCGCAATCCGGGCACGGAACCCGCGGTTATCATCTGGGTGGTTTCGCCACCCGTCTATTGAGTCAATTTCTGGGAGACAAACATGGCGGGTTTGCCGAGCACGGCGCGCGTGGTGATCATCGGAGGTGGCGTGGTCGGCACCTCCTCGCTCTATCATCTCGCCAAGGCAGGCTGGACCGACAGCGTGCTTTTGGAAAAGAACGAGCTCACCTCAGGCTCGACCTGGCACGCCGCCGGCAATGTGCCGACCTTCTCCTCGTCCTGGTCGCTTATGAATATGCAGCGCTATTCGACCGAGCTTTACCGGGGCCTGGGCGCCGAAGTCGACTATCCCATGAACTATCACGTCACCGGTTCGCTGCGGCTCGCCCATTCGAAGGAGCGCATGCAGGAGTTCCAGCGCGCCAAGGGCATGGGCCGCTACCAGGGCATGGACATCGACGTGGTCGGCGTCGACGAGATCAAGCGTCGCTATCCCT
Organism: Mesorhizobium loti CJ3sym; assembly: GCF_000472785.1. Taxonomy (GTDB): domain Bacteria; phylum Pseudomonadota; class Alphaproteobacteria; order Rhizobiales; family Rhizobiaceae; genus Mesorhizobium; species Mesorhizobium loti_E. Next base: position 106,618 of record NZ_AXAL01000022.1, on the reverse strand, counting down.
TCATTGAGACGCATGACCTGAAGGGTGCGCTCTACGACCCGAGCGACGGTGACATCGACCCGGCGCAGCTCACCCAGGCATTGGCCAAGGGCGCCCGCGACATGGGTGCGAAGATCATCCGCTTCTGCCCTGTGACAGGCGTGCGCCGTGAGAACGACGAATGGGTGGTCGCCACGCCGCAAGGCGAGATCCGCTGCGAGATCGTTGTCAACGCCGCCGGCTATCGTGCCGCCGAAGTCGGCAAGATATTCGGCCGCGAGGTGCCGATGATGGTGATGAGCCATCAATACATCCTGTTCGAGGAAATCCCCGAACTCGCCGCATGGTCGAAAGAACAGGGCAAGAAGCTGCCGCTGCTGCGCGATGTCGACACCTCCTACTATCTGCGCCAGGAAAAGGCGGGCATGAATCTCGGCCCCTATGAGCGCAATTGCCGGGCGCACTGGGCCACCCCTGGCGATCAGATGCCGGACGACTTCTCCTTCCAGCTCTTCCCCGACGATCTCGATCGTCTCGAACATTATCTGGCCGACGCCGTCGCCCGCGTGCCGATCCTGGGCACCGCCGGCCTGTCCAAGGTCATCAACGGCCCTATCCCCTATGCGCCTGATGGCAATCCGCTGATCGGGCCGATGCCTGGCGTTCCCAACGCTTTCGAGGCCTGTGTCTTCACCTTCGGCATCGCCCAGGGCGGCGGCGCCGGCAAGGTGCTGGCGGAATGGGTGACCCAAGGCCAGACCGAATGGGACATGTGGTCCTGCGATCCGCGCCGCTTCACCTCCTTCGCCTCTGCACCGGACTATTGCGTCGCCAAGGGCCTGGAAATCTACGGCAACGAATACGCCATCCAGTTCCCCCGCCATGCATGGCCGGAAGGGCGCGACCGCAAACTGTCACCGATCCACGACCGCACCAAGGCGCTAGGCGGCCGCTTCGATGCCTATAATGGCTGGGAGCGCGCCACCTGGTACGCGCAGCCCGGCGACGATATCTCCGAGGAAGCAACGCTCACCTTCCGTCGCGAGGGCCCCTGGCAGCATCGCGTGCGCGAGGAATGCCTGGCAGTGCGCGACGCCGCCGGGATTTTGGACCTACCGGGCTTCTCACGCTTCCGGTTGCAAGGCCCTGGCGCGCGTGAATGGCTGGCGACGATGATCACCGGTCTTGTGCCAAAACCTGGCCGCATCGGCCTCGGTTACTTCTCGGACGACAAGGGCCGTATCGTCACCGAGATGTCGATCATGGCGCTTGCCGAGGATCTCTTCTTTTTGATCACCGCTTCAGTGGCGGAGCAGCATGACCTGGAGTGGCTGCAGAACCATCTGCCGCAGCCCAATGAGCTCACTCTGCAAAATCTCACCGAGGCTCTCAGTTGCCAGATCCTGTCCGGCCCGAAATCACGCGACATCCTCTCTGGTTTGACGGACGCCGACCTGTCGTTGCCCTGGCTTTCGCACCAGTCGGCGCAGATATCAGGGCGCTGGTGCCAATTGGTGCGCGTTTCCTTCGCCGGCGAACTCGGCTGGGAAATCCACACCAAGATCGAGGACACGGCCGCCATCTTCGACGCTATCTGGGCGGCCGGGCAGAAGCATGGCCTGAAGCCGTTCGGCATGTACGCGCTGGATTCGCTCAGGCTGGAGAAGGGCTACCGTACCTGGAAGGGTGATCTGTCGACCGACTATTCCATCCTGCAGGGTGGGCTGGAACGCTTCGTCAAATGGGAAAAGCCCGACTTTCGCGGCAAGGCCGCACTGCAGAACGAAAAGCAGCAGGGCGTGAAGAAGCGTTTCGTCACGCTGGTGGTAGAAAACCCCGGCGATTGCGACGCGCCCTACATGTCGACGCTGTGGCACGGCGGCCAGATCGTCGGCGAGACCACGTCAGGCGGCTGGGGCCATCGCATCGACAAGTCGATCGCGCTCGGCGTGCTGCGCGTCGATTTGACAGAGCCCGGGACCGCCGTCGAGGTCGAAATCTTCGGCGACCGTTTCAAGGCGGTCGTGCAGAACGATGAACCGCTCTGGGATCCAAAGAACGAGAGGCTGCGCGCATGAAGACGATCATCCTCACCGATGGCGGCATGGGCCAGGAACTGGTCCGCCGCAGCAAATCCGAGCCGACGCCGTTGTGGTCGGCCCGGGTGCTGATCGACGAACCCGATCTGGTGCGCGGCCTGCATGCCGAATTCATCCGCGCCGGCGCTCGCGTCATCACCATCAACACCTATTCGGCGACACCCGAACGCCTGGCGCGAGAGGGCGCCGAGGACCTGTTCAAGCCTTTGCAGAAGCGTGGCATCGAGCTTGCCCGACAAGCCTGCGAGCAAGCCGGCGATGCCGCGATCGCTGGCTGCCTGTCGCCACTCTTCGGCAGCTACGCGCCGGCGTTGACCATTTCCTATCAGGAGACGCTCGACATCTACCGCCGCATCGTTGCCGAGCAGGCGGATGGCGTCGATCTCTTCCTGTGCGAGACCATGGCTTCGGCCGAGGAAGCGCGCGCGGCCGTCACCGCGGCATCAGAAAGCGGCAAGCCTGTCTGGGTGTCGTGGACGCTCGCCGATCATGGTACGCCAAGGCTGCGCAGCGGCGAAGCCCTAGCTGCCGCGTCCTCAGCACTGGGCGACCTGCCGGTCGCGGCACGGCTGATCAATTGCTGCCGGCCCGAAGCGATCACCGCGGCTTTGCCTGAATTGATCGACCTCGGCGGCCCGGTCGGTGCCTATGCCAACGGCTTCACATCCACCGAGGCGCTCAAGCATGGCGGCACTGTCGATGTGCTGCATGCGCGCCACGACCTCGATCCGGAGGCCTATGCCGATCAGGCCATTGGCTGGGTCGCGGCCGGCGCCGACATCGTCGGTGGTTGCTGCGAAGTCGGCCCTGCCCATATCGCTGCGCTGCGCGACCGGCTCGAAAAGGCCGGCTACCAGATCTCGGGAGTTCACTAATGCCAAAACCATCATCGCGCATTTCCGGCATCGTGCCTTCCGGCAAGGACGGCTGGGAAGTCCATTCCGCCGCATGGGCGCGCAAGGCGGCCGGCGAAGACATCATCATGCTGTCGGTCGGCGACCATGATTTCGACACGCCCTCGCAAACGATCGAGGCCTGCGTGACTGCTGTTCGCGGCAGCAATCACCACTACACGCCGCTGCCGGGCCTGCCCCGCCTGCGCCAAGCGATGGCGGCGGCCTCCAGCGCTTGCACCGGTGTGGAGACGACACCGGATCAGGTCATCGCCACGCCCGGCGGCCAGGCCGCACTCTACGCTGCCGTGCAGGCCGTGCTCGACCAGGGCGACCACGCCATCGTCGTTGCCCCCTACTACGCCACCTACCCCAACACGTTCAGCGCCGCCGGTGCCAGTTTCACCGTCGTCGAGACGCCGGCCGAGGATGGTTTCCAGCCGCACGCCGACATGATCCGCGCTGCACTCAAGCCCAACACACGCGCCATCCTGATCAACACGCCGAACAACCCGACCGGTGCGGTCTATTCGCGCGAGCGGCTGGAACAGCTGGCCGAAATCTGCCGCGAGCACGACCTCTGGCTGCTGTCGGACGAGGTCTACTGGACGCTGGGCGGCGGCGAGCATGTGTCGCCGCGCTCGCTGCCCGGCATGGCCGAGCGCACGCTGGTCATCAATTCCATGTCCAAGAGCCATGGCATGACCGGCTGGCGCATGGGCTGGTTGACCGGTCCGCAAGAGATGATCACGCTGCTCATCAATCTCAATCTGGTGACGACCTACGGCCTGCCGGCCTTCATCTCGGTCGCCTGCGCCGAGGCGCTGGAGAACCACTACGGCGTGAAGGACATCGCCGAGCGCTACGCGGCACGCCGCACGGTCTTCATCGACGCCGTGCGCGGCATGAACGATGTCGCCCTGCGCGGTTCCGAAGGCGGCATGTATGTCATGCTCGACATATCTGAGGTCGAACCCGACGACGAGAAATTCGCCTTCGCTTTCCTCGACAAGGAGAATGTCGGCGTGATGCCGGGCTCCAGCTTCGGCGAAGCCGCCGCCGGCCACATCCGGATCAGCCTCTGTCAGCCGGAGCCGATTCTCCAAGAAGCCGCACTTCGGCTGCGCCGTTTTGCTTCCAGCTATCGCCGCGAGGCCGCATGACCAAGACCATCCCCACCAAGGCCCGCGCCGTCATCATCGGCGGCGGCGTTTCCGGCTGTTCGGTCGCCTATCACTTGGCCAAGCTCGGCTGGACCGACATCGTGCTTTTGGAACGCAAGCAGCTGACCTCGGGCACGACGTGGCACGCCGCCGGCCTGATCGGCCAGCTGCGCGGCTCGCAGAACATGACGCGGCTGGCGAAATATTCGGCCGACCTCTACGTCAAGCTGGAAGCCGAGACCGAAGTCGGTACCGGCATGCGCCAGGTCGGCTCGATCACGGTGGCGTTGACCGAGGAGCGCAAGCACGAAATCTACCGGCAGGCGTCGTTGGCGCGCGCCTTCGATGTCGACGTGCGCGAGATTTCACCCAACGAAGTCAAACAGATGTACCCGCATCTCAACGTGTCCGACGTCGTCGGTGCCGTGCACCTGCCGCTCGACGGCCAGTGCGATCCGGCCAACATTGCCATGGCCTTGGCCAAGGGTGCGCGCCAGCGCGGCGCCACCATCGTCGAGAATGTGAAGGTCACCAAGGTTCACACCAAAGCCGGCCGCGTCACCGGCGTGTCCTGGGCGCAAGGCGAAGAGCAAGGCACCATCGAAGCCGACATCGTCGTCAACTGTGCCGGCATGTGGGCGCGTGAACTCGGCGCTCAGAACGGCGTCACAATTCCGCTGCATGCCTGCGAGCATTTCTATCTCGTCACCGAACCGATCGCTGGCCTCGGCCGGTTGCCGGTGCTGCGCGTGCCGGACGAGTGTGCCTACTACAAGGAAGACGCCGGCAAGATGATGCTCGGCGCCTTCGAGCCGGTGGCCAAGCCCTGGGGCATGGACGGCATCCGCGAGGATTTCTGCTTCGACCAATTGCCCGAGGACATGGACCATTTCGAGCCTATCCTCGAAATGGGCGTCAACCGCATGCCGATGCTGGCCACCGCCGGCATCCACACCTTCTTCAACGGCCCCGAGAGTTTTACCCCGGACGATCGCTACTATCTCGGCGAGGCGCCGGAACTCCGGGGCTACTGGATGGCGACCGGCTACAATTCGATCGGCATCGTCTCCTCCGGCGGCGCCGGCATGGCGCTGGCACAATGGATCAACGACGGCGAAGCGCCCTTCGATCTCTGGGAAGTCGACATCCGCCGCGCCCAGCCGTTCCAGAAGAACCGCCGCTATCTCAAGGAACGCGTCTCCGAAACGCTCGGCCTGCTCTATGCCGATCATTTCCCCTATCGCCAGATGGCAACGTCGAGGAATGTCAGGCGCTCGCCGCTGCACGAGCATCTGAAGGCGCGCGGCGCCGTGTTCGGCGAGGTCGCCGGCTGGGAGCGCGCCAACTGGTTCGCCCGCGAGGGACAGGAGCGCGAATACCGCTATTCCTGGAAGCGGCAGAACTGGTTCGACAACCAGCGCGAGGAGCACCTGGCCGTCCGTAACAAGGTCGGCCTGTTCGATATGACCTCGTTTGGCAAGATCCGTGTCGAGGGCCGCGACGCCTGTGCCTTCTTGCAAAAACTCTGCGCCAACGACATGGATGTGGCGCCCGGCAAGATCGTCTACACGCAGATGCTCAACCAGCGCGGCGGCATCGAGAGCGACCTCACCGTGTCCAGGCTCTCGGATACGGCCTACTTCCTCGTCGTGCCGGGTGCCACTCTGCAGCGCGATCTGGCCTGGGTGCGCCGGCACGTCGGCGACGAATTCGTCGTCGTCACCGATGTCACGGCAGCCGAAAGCGTGCTGTGCCTGATGGGCCCGGATGCGCGAAAACTGATCCAGAAGGTCAGCCCCAACGATTTCTCCAACGAGAACAACCCGTTCGGCACGTTCCAGGAGATCGAGATCGGCATGGGGCTGGCCCGCGCCCACCGCGTCACCTATGTCGGCGAACTCGGCTGGGAGCTTTACGTCTCAACGGACCAGGCCGCCCATGTCTTCGAGGCGATCGACGAGGCAGGCGCCGATGTCGGCTTGAAACTCTGTGGCCTGCATACGCTCGATTCCTGCCGCATCGAAAAGGCCTTTCGCCATTTCGGCCATGACATCACCGACGAGGACAATGTGCTGGAGGCCGGCCTCGGCTTTGCGGTCAAAACTGCCAAGGGCGAGTTCATCGGCCGCAATGCCGTGCTGAAGAAGAAGGAAGTCGGCCTGTCACGCCGGCTCGTGCAGTTTCGCCTGAAAGACCCGCAGCCGCTGCTCTTCCACAACGAAGCAATCCTGCGCGACGGCAAGATCGTCGGCCCGATCACATCAGGCAATTACGGCCATCACCTCGGCGGCGCGATTGGGCTGGGTTATGTGCCGTGCCAGGGAGAAAGCGAGGCGGATGTGCTGGCCTCGTCCTACGAGATCGAAATCGCCGGCGAGCGTTTCGCGGCGGAGGCGTCGCTGAAGCCGATGTATGATCCGAAGGCGGAGCGGGTGAAGATGTAGTGTCCTCCTTCGCCCCGTTCACAGGGAGAAAGTGGCCCGATAGGGCCGGATGGGGGGCGGCGCTAGCATTCGAAAGTTCGCGCTGCGCCTCATCTGCCTGCCGCCGTTCGTCATTCGAAAAGCCAAGCAATTGGCTTTTTCGTTCGCTGCGCGAACCATTCCTCACCTCCCCCGTAAACGGGGCGAAGAAGCTAAAACCTTTCCAGCTTCACCCGCACCTTCGCCAAAAACGCCGTCCTCGTCTTTGGCGTCGAGGCATCCATCAGATAATGCGCCAGGAAGAACGTCCTGCAGCGCGTCGCGCATAGCGCCCGCATGCCGCGCAGCAAGGTCTTGCGTCCGGGCTGGCCGACGACGACGCTCCACCAGGTCGGCGCGCCGCAAGTTGTGATGACACCGACCTTGGTGACATGCGTCATCAGCGACTTGATCCGCCCCTTGCCGACAGGCAGCTTGAAGGCGACATCGGTGGCCCACACCCTATCGAGCCAGCCCTTCAGCATCGCCGGCAGCCCGTACCACCAGGTCGGATAGACGAACAGGATCGCCTCGGCCCAAGCGAGCAGTTCGAAATGCGGCTTTAGCGCTGGGTCCTCCGGCGCCTGGTCATTGTAGCTGCGCCGTTCCTCGCAGCCCATCACCGGATCGAATTTCTCGGCATAGAGGTCGAGCAGCCGCACCTGCCAGCCCCTCGCCTTCAGAACCTCCATGGCGGTGTCGCGGATCGACGCGCAGAAGCTTTCGGGCACGGGATGGCAATAGACCACGAGAACCCGCATCAGAACACATCCATGCTCGCAGCAACCTTCGACATGAAGGCTTTCCGTGTTTGGTCGGTCGACAGGTTCATCGCGTAGTGCGCGAGATAGGTCACCGGTGCGCCCGGCTTTACCGTGGCGCGCAGCATGCGCTTGATCAGTTTGCGCGGCGGATCGCCCATCACGATGGCGCGGAACCGGCTGCCGCCATAGGTGGTGACCGCCGCGACCTTCCTGATGTTGTGGAGCGACGGCTGCACCTTGCCATCGACCAGCTTGAACGAGACGCCAGGCAGGAAGACGCGATCGAAGAAACCTTTCAGGATCGCCGGGAAGCCGTAGTTCCAGACCGGATAGGAAAGCACCAGCGCATCGGCCCGCAATAGGCGCTCGACATGCGGTGCCGCGGGATCGGCGGCGCCGCGCGGGTTGTGATAGTCCAGCCTCTCCTGGCGCGTCAGTCTGGGGTCAAAATCCTCGGCATAGAGGTCGCAGTCATCGACACTATGGCCCGCCGCCGTCAGCCGCTCGACGATCAACCGGTGCAGGCCGGCATTGAAGCTGGTCTCGACCGGATGCGCGTAGAGGACGAGGATGTTCATCAGCCTGCCCTCTGCAGCCCTTTGAACAAAAAAGTCCTTCCCGAACGATAATCGTAATCCGGATTTTCCCAAGCGATCATCTTGCCGGGATTGAGCAGGCCTTGCGGGTCGGTCTCGCGCTTGAAGGCGAGCTGCACGGCATCCGTCTGCTTCATGCCGCCCTCTTCCAGCGTGTAGCGGTGCGGGTTGAAGATCGGGCAGCCATTCTCCTCATGCAGGCGCACGATCTCGTCAAGCCGCGCCTCGCTGGTGAATTTCACCAATGGCAGGCCGAAGCAGGTGATGTTGCCGTCCAGCCGGACGAATTCGAGATGCGAGAACACTTCGCCGGGAAACATCGCGTCCATCTTCTCGACCAGCGCCAGTTGGTTGGGAAAGGGATAAAGCGACTGCAGATAGGTGATCGAAGGGTCCACGCGCAGCGCCCTCAGCGTAGTGTGGTTCCAGGCCAACTCGTAGGCCGGCGGCAGGCCTTTTTTCTCCTCGGGTGTCGCGGTCGCGGCATTGAAGATCACATCGCCGCCGGCACGCCGGGTGAACGCTAGAAAAGCATCCAGCCCATGTTGCGCCACCATGACAACACAGATGCTTTGCCCCTCCCTGAAAAATTTCTGGTGCCGCTTGAAATAGAGCTGCGGCACGGGTGCGGCGATCGGCGTGATCAGCTTGGTCAGGATGCCGTCCTGGCAGGCCAACGCATTGCCATAGCGTGCCGCATCCATGAAGGCATCGAAGCCGACAATGACATCGAGCCATTCATAGGCCGCGGTCAGCGGCATCTCGACTTCCGTAATGATGCCGTTGGTGCCGTAGGCGTGGGTGACCTTGTGCAAATCCTCGCCGGTGAGTTCGAGCGCTTTCGGCTCGGCTTCCATCGTCACCACACGCAGCCGCAGCACATTACCGAAGTCGCGCAACCCGCCGAAATTGATCGAGCCAACGCCGCCCGAGCCGCCGGCGATGAAGCCGCCGATTGAGGCCGTGTTGTAGGTGGACGGCGAAAGCCGCAGCTCCTGTCCGGAATGCGCCCGCGTCGCCTTGTCGATATCGGCCAGCACCGCGCCCGGCCCAGTCACCACGCGTCCCGGCGCAATCGACTTGATCTCGTTCATCTCGGCCAGATTGATCACGACGCCGCCCGAAAGCGGCATCGCCTGGCCATAATTGCCGGTGCCGCTGCCGCGCGGGGTCACCGGAATGCCATGCCGATGGCAAGCGGCAAGCACACGGATCAGCTCTGCCTCGGTCTTCGGTGTCACGATCAGGTCGCCGGTTACATGGTCGAGCTGCTTTTTCAGCACCGGGCTGTACCAGTAGAAATCGCGGCTCTTCTGCTGGACGATGGCCGGATTGTCGTCGAATTTTATCCCGTCGAGATCGCGTTTGAGCGCCGAAACATCCATCATTCCACCATCAGCTCGTCGAGTTCGGCATAGTCGGGCAAGTGCCGGTCGATCGCGCGGCCGGCGCGCACGACGATGCGATCCGATTCGGGCCGCGACAGCAATTCGGTCCAGCTTCGACCTTTGAACAGGATGAAATCGGCATCCCCGCCAGCCGCCAGCGTGCCGAAGCCATCGAGCCGCATCACCTTGGCCGGCGTCGCGGCGACCGCTTCCGGCCAGTCGGCGACCGGATGGTCGAAATGCAGGATGCGCGTCGCCATGCGGTAGACCTCCAGCATGTCGAGATCGCCATAGGCATAGAAGGGATCGCGCGTGTTGTCGGAGGCGACCGCGACCGGAATGCCCCTCGCCTTCATCTCGTGCAGCAACGTTACGCCCCGCCAGCGCGGTGTGGTGGCGTCGGAACGCCGATCCTGCAGATAGAGATTGCACATCGGCAGCGACACCACCGCCAGCCCGGCTTTCGCCACCTTGTCCAGCGTGTCCAGCACCTCGAGGTCAGGCTGCCGCGCCAGCGAGCAACAATGGCCGACGAGGATGTTGCCCTCGAAGCCGTTCCAAAGTGCCGCTTCGGCGATCTTCTTCAGCGAGATCGCGGCAATGTCGTCGGTCTCGTCGGCATGAAAATCGAGGTCGAGCCCATGCTTGATCGCTTGCGCGAAGACATGGTCGAGCAGTTCTTCCAGATCCGGCACCATATAGGTGACGACGCCAAGCACGCCCTTGGCGGCGGCAACCCGTTTCGCCAGCCTGTCAAACCACTTTTTGTCGCGCACGCCCTCGATGCCGAGCAGGCAGGCACCCTGCAACTCGATGCGCCCGCGCCATGTCTCGCGCATCGTCTCGAACACCGGCCAGGAGATTTCCTCCTGCGGCGCGACGCTGTCGAGATGGGTGCGCAACGCCCTGGTGCCATGCGCATAGGCGGAGCGCAGCGAAAAATCCATGCGCTTGGCCAGGTCCTCGGCACTCCAGCGGGCGACGCGGTCGGCCCCGGCCGCGTTCAGCGCACCCATGAACGTGCCATCGGGGTTCGGTTTTCGCGGCCAGATGTGGCCCTTGTCGATATGGGTGTGGCAATCGACGAAACAGGGCAAGATTACGCGGCCGGCGAGGTCGATAGCATCGCTGGATACGACTGCACGATCATGCCCTGCGATGGCGGAAATCTTGCCGTCTGCGACAGCGATATCAGCGAGCGTAAACCCGTCATTGTCATAGGTCGCGGCGAACCCTGGCGTCAGGGACGCGTGAAGCCGGGCGTTGGCGAGCCAGTATGAACCTGCGTTGGGTATCAAGGGCCTAGCGCTCCTGCTTCAGCGCGCTTTCATGCCAGCGCCTGAGAATGAGATGCGAAATCAGCGACAGCACGAGGAAGATCAGGATGCCGGTGAGCGAGATCAGGAGCAAGGCCGCGAACAGCCGTGGCGCGTTGAGCCGGTAGCCGGCCTCGATGATGCGCGAGGCGAGCCCTGACGACTGGCCGGTGGTGCCGGCAACGAACTCGGCCACCACGGCGCCGATCAGCGACAGACCGCCGGCGATCTTCAAGCCGCCGAGGAAATACGGCATCGCCGCCGGCAGCCTGAGATAGCGCAATTGCTGCCAGCGTGTCGCGCCATTGAGTTTGAACAGGTCGCGCAGATTGCGGTCGACCGAGTTGAGGCCAAGCGTCGTGTTGGACAGGATCGGGAAGAAGGCGACGATCCAGGCGCAGAGCAGAAGCTTGGTCGTCTGGTTGTTCACATAGATGTTGATCAGCGGAAAGATCGCCACGATCGGTGTCACCTGCAGCACGATGGCGAACGGGAAGAACGACATCTCGACCCATTTCGATTGCGCAAACAGCACAGACAGGCCAACGCCGCCGATGACAGCCAAAGCCAGGCTGAGGAAAGTGATGCGCAAGGTGACCAGCAGCGAAGAGAATAGCAGCCCGGCATCGTTGTAGAGCGTCTGCAAGACCACGCCGGGGCGCGGCAGGATATATTGCGGAATCTCTTTCCAGACGCAGATGCGGTCCCACAGCCAGATCGCCAAGATCATGATCGCCAGCGGCAGCACCCAGCGGCCGATGCGCTCGAACCGCTCCTGCCGTACCCGGCGCGCTTCCTCGGGATCGAGTTTGAGGGTGCGCTCGTCAATGGCCGTCATGATGCCCGCCTGATGTTGAATTGATGGCATTGACCAGCACGTCGGAAGCCTGCCGGCATAGCGCCGCATAGTCGGGTGAAGTGCGAAACACCTCGTCGCGCGGATAGGCGGCCTCGATGGCGAGTTCGTCGAACACCCTGCCCGGCCGCGCTGCCATGACGACGACGCGGTTGGAGAGAAAGACGCTTTCAAAGACGCTGTGGGTGACGAAGACGACGGTGAAGCGTTCGTCCTGCCACAGCTCCAGAAGGTCATTGTTGAGCTTGAAGCGAGTGATCTCGTCCAATGCGGCGAACGGCTCGTCCATCAACAGCACGCGCGGCTTGGTCACCATGGCGCGCGCGATCGACACGCGCATTTTCATGCCGCCCGACAGTTCGCGCGGCACCGCGTCCTCGAAGCCGGTCAGGTGCACCCGCGCCAGCATCTCGGTGATCGCCGGCGCGGCCTTGGCGCGGGAAATACCTTTTAGCCTGAGCGGCAGCCAGACATTGTCGAAGACGCTGGCCCAGGGCAGCAGCGTAGGCTCCTGGAAGACGAAGCCGATATTGGCGCGGTCGAGTGAACCGCCGCCGCGCCAGTCGAGCACGCCGGAGGTCGGCGTCGACAGGCCCGCGATCAGCCGCAGCGCCGTCGACTTGCCGCAACCGGACGGGCCGAGGAGGCTGAGGAAATCGCCTTCCCGGATTGTCAGGTCGACGTCGCTCAGCGCCGTCACCCCATTGGAAAATACCTTGCCGACGCCCCTCAGCGCCAGCAAGGCCGGAGTGACGTCCGGCGCTTGCGCCACCTTTTCCCTCATCATGCCGGGCTGGCCTATTTCTTCAGATCGAGCCCGACGCCCTTGTTGACGAAGGCCAGCGTGTAGCCCTTGGTGATGTCGATGCCTGCAGGCGTGACCTTGGCCTTGACCATCTTGTCGTAAAAACTCTTGATCCGCGCGTCGGTCATGGCGCCGATGCCGAGCTTTTCCGTGTCGCCGGAATCGGCAAGGCCGAACTTCTTCATCTGCTCGATCGAGAAGGCGATCTGGTCGTCCGTCATGTCAGGATTGTCTTTCTTGATCATGTCGTTGGCGGCCTTGTTGTCGCCGTAGAGGTACTTGTACCAGCCCTTGGCCGAGCCATCGACGAAGCACTGGACGACCTCCGGCTTCTTGTCGATCGTGTCCTGCATCACCTCGATCGTCGTCGAGTACGTGTCCCAGCCATAGTCGGCGAGTAGGAACTGGTTCGGCACGAAGCCGCCTTCCTTCTTGACCGCGAACGGCTCCGAGGTGACGTAGCCCTGCTGGATCGACTTCTTGTTGGCGAGGAACGGAGCGGTGTTGTAGGTGTAGGGTGCGCGCTTGGCGGCGTCGAAGCCGAGCGCAGTGACCATCCACTGGAAGAAGGTTTGCACGCCCTCATCACCCAATATGTACTGGTCGGCGTTCTTCAGATCTTCCCACTTGTCCAGCCCCTCGCCGGGATGGGACATGATGACCTGCGGGTCCTTCTGGAAGTCGGCGGCCACCACGCGCATCGGAATGCCTTGCTGGACGGCGTCGAAGGCCGACAGCAGATTGCCGCCCATGTAGAAATCGATCTTGCCGGCCAAAAGCATCGGCCGGCCGCTGACCTGCGGGCCGCCCTGCATAATGGTGACGTCCAGGCCGCAGGCGGCGTAGGTGCCATCCGCCACGGCCTGGTAGTAGCCGCCGTGCTCCGGCTCGGCCAACCAGTTGGTGCCGAAGGTGACTTTTTCATTCGCCGCGGCACCCAGCGTGCTGGCCGCCAGCAAGGCCACCACCGCCACCGAGATCTTCTGTTTTGCGTACATCGACAACCACCCTCTGTTTGCTCCGGCGCCACGCGCCAGGCTCGACACCAAAGATTCAAGAAGCAAGACACATGCCACCGGCGCCTCGCGCCGGGACCCGCCCGCCTGCACCACAGCCATCTGCGAAAGCCGGAAAGGTCGTGCTGCACCGGAGGCATCGTGCCTATTTTTTAAACGCCTGTCCACAATCGCACCGGGAACTTGCACCGCCATCTTGAAGCTGCAACACATGCCGCCCTAGGCTGGCGGCATCTAGGAGACTGTCATGTTTAAATTCCTCACCCCCAAGTCGATCAAGCCGCCCTTTGCCCGTTACAGCCATGGTGTCGAGGTGCCCCCGGGCAAGCGGCTGGTGCTGTGCTCAGGCCAGGTCGCCGTCACGGCGGACGACCAGATTCCCGAAGACGCCGGCGCGCAGGCCGAGCTCTGCTTCCGCAACATCGCCGCGGTACTCGGCGAGGCGGGGCTGGGACTAGGAGATATCGTGCGCATCAACGCCTATGTCACCGACCGCGCGCATCTGCGCCCCTATATGGACGTTCGCGACCGGTTGTTTTCGAGCCCGGCGCCGGCCTCGACGCTGATGATCGTCAGCGGATTTGCCCGGCCCGAATTCAAGGTCGAGGTCGAAGCCATCGCGGCTGGATGATCGACAGAAGGCACTTCCCGCGTTAGGTCTCCCCTGACCATTGAAGAGGCATGACATGACCGCAGCCAAAAGACGCGTTTGGTGGGGGGACTACCGGACCACCGAATATGCCTCGATCAATCCCGAGGCGACGATCGCCGTGCTGCCGGTGGCGGCGATCGAGCAGCATGGACCGCATTTGCCGGTCTCGACCGACACCTCGATCATGAACGGCATGCTCGACACGGTGATCGCCCGCCTGCCAGACGATCTCGACATCCGCATCTTGCCGGTCCAGGCGGTGGGCAAGTCGAACGAGCATCTGCATGCGCCGGGCACCCTCACCTTGCCGGCAACGACGCTGGTCGAGGCCTGGACCGAGCTTGGCCTGTCGATCGCGCGCGCCGGCGTGCGCAAGCTGATCGTCGTCAATTCGCATGGCGGCAATGAGGAGATCATGGGCATCATCACGCGCGAGTTGCGCGTGCGCGAAAAGATGCTGGCCGTGAAAACCAGCTGGCAGCGCTTTGGCCGCCCGGCCGGCATGTACACCGAACTCGAGGACCGCCACGGCATCCATGGCGGCGATGTCGAGACGTCGCTGATGCTGCATTTCCGGCCAGATCTCGTCGACATGGCCAAGGCCGACAATTTCGTTTCGAACGTCGCCAGGGCCGAGCAGGAATTTGCGCTGCTTCGCCACACCGGCACCCACGCCTTCGCCTGGATCGCCAGCGATCTCAACCCGAACGGCGTGGTCGGCGACGCCAGCATCGCAACGGCCGAAAAAGGCCAACTGACGGCGGAGCATCAGGCCGACGGCTTCATCAGCCTGGTCAGGGATGTGCGCAAGGCAAAGCTTGCGGAGTGGCTGAAGTAGGATGGTTGCCTGACACAGATACGCATCGCACCCTTCTGAGATTGGCAGAAGCCCCGGACTTCGTCATCCTGGGGCGAAGCAAGGAGCGTAGCGACGCAGCGCAGACCCCCGGGATCCATGCCGGGACTCGGAAGCGCCACAACGGTGCAGCATTCTGCTCTGTTGCACTCTACGGCCGATGGCGCGGCATGGATCCTCGGGTCGCCGCGACGGAGCTTCGCTCCTGCTCCGCCCGTGGATGACGAAGGCGGAGAAGCTTCGGCTAATCTCACGGGGTCGAGTGGCTACTCATCAATCTTCAGCGCAAACGGCGCGCCCTCAAACGCATCCGCACCGCGCCCGATCGATTCGATCGCTTCGATCATGCGGCCATTGCGGTCAAGCAGCGCGTCAGCCACGGCAATCAGCCGCGGATTGGGCGTCGCCGAGGGCGACAGCGCCCGCAACGTCCGGGCCAGCTCGACCTCGTCGCGTTTCGGCGCCAGTGCGGCGGCGATGATATAGGCCGAAGCGGTCGAGCGGCTGATGCCGGCATAGCAATGCACCACCATCGGCCTTGCCCGGTCCCAGCGGCGCGCGAAATCGAGCAGATTGCGGACATGCTCCTCGCCCGGCATGGTCATGCCGTCCTGCGCCACCGCGATATCGTGCATGACCAGGTGAAGATGGTTTTCTCTCGCTATCGAGGCCGGGCGGACCACCTCCGTTCCAGCGGAGAGCAGCGACAATACCCGGTCGGCACCGGTCCTTGCCACCGTTTCCTCGATCTTCGCCAGCGAGCAGACATGGATCATTTTCTTGAACCCTTTGATCGATCCTCGCGCCGCGTCGCCCATTCGGCAAGGGCGGATTCGAGCCGCAGCCATTCCTCCTGACTCGCCGGCAGCCCGGCGCGCAGGACATGCGGCCGGTCGGAGAAATGCCGAAGCAGGATGCCGCGTTCGCCAAGCGCTGAAAACAGGCTGGCCGCATCCGGCAGGCTGAGATAGCGGAACAATGTGGTGCCGCCGGCGACGGGCACGCCGAAACGGCCGAACAGTTCGTCGAGCCGCGCCGTTGCCTCGGCAAGGGATGCCCGCATTGCATCCTGCCAGCCGATATCGGTAAGCGCGCGAATGCCGTATTCCAGCGCTGGGCCGGCGACGGCCCATGGGCCGAACTGCGTTTCCAGCCGCTGGACTGTCGAGGCATTGGATAGCGCGAACCCAAGCCGCAGGCCGGCAAGCCCAAAAAACTTGCCGAACGAGCGCAGCACGACAATGCCGCCCTCGTCGACATCGCCGGCGAGGCTGTGCTCGCGCGGGCCGACATCCATGAAGGCCTCGTCGACGACCAGCAGTCCACCCTTGGCGCGCAGCCCGGCCGCCAATTCCAGCAGCCGGTCGCGCTCGATGACGCGACCGTCCGGATTGTTCGGGTTGACGATGATGGCAAGGTCGGCGTCCGCCAGTGCCGCGAAATCGCTGACTTCGGTCACCTGATGCCCGGCAATCGCCGCGGCACGCGCATGTTCGGCATAGGTCGGCCCCAGCACCAACGCATTGCCGGGCCTGACCAGCGAGGCCACGCGCGGCAGCAGGATCTGCGTGCCAGGCGCCGCGACGACGTTGGCTGGCGACGGCGCGCCATAGGTGCTGGCCGCGATTTCTGTCAGCTCGCGCCCGCGCGCCGCTTCCGGCAATCGCGACAGCGAGGTGGCGGGTAGGTCGAAAAGCGGGTAGGAGTGCGGATTGATACCAGTCGAGAGGTCGACGAAAGGCAGCACGGCGTTGGGGAAAAGCACCCTCGCCCGGCCAAGACTTCCACCATGGTCCACCGCTCCATCAAGAAGCTTCATGTCAGTCCTGATCGCTTTCCTGTCATTGGCCGTCGAATCCGTCCTGGGGTATCCGGACTGGCTGTTCCGCGCCATCGGCCATCCCGTAACGTGGTTCGGCAGGCTGATATCCTTTCTCGATCGCAGGCTCAACCGCGCCACTGATCCCGACGCGCTGCGTCGCCAACGCGGCGTCCAGGCGCTGCTGGTCATCGTGCTGGTGCCGGCGGTGATTGGCCTGTGTGTGCAGCTTGTCCTGCTCTGGTTCGTTCCGTTCGGGCTCTTCATCGCCGCGCTTCTGGCGACATCGCTTCTGTCGCAGAAGAGCCTCTACGACCATGTCGAGGCCGTGGCGGACTCGCTCGACAGCGGCGGACTCGCCATGGGCCGCGTCGCCGTCTCGCGAATCGTCGGCCGCGATCCCGAAGCGCTCGACCGCGCCGCCGTCTGCCGTGCGGCGATCGAAAGCCTGGCCGAGAATTTTTCCGACGGGATTGTCGCCCCCGCCTTCTGGACCGGCGTCGGCGGGTTGGCCGGTGGCGCCGCCTACAAGGCCGCCAACACCGCCGATTCGATGATCGGCCACCGCACGCCGCGCCACGAGGCTTTCGGCTGGGCCGCCGCGCGCTTCGACGATTGGATCAACCTGCCGGCTTCAAGGCTGACCGCACTGCTGATCGTGCTGGCGGCTTTCCTGGTCAGGGATGCCGACCCTCGCAGTGCCTGGCAGGCGGTGTGGCGCGACGCCAAAAAGCACCGCTCGCCCAATGCCGGCTGGCCGGAAGCGGCCATGGCCGGAGCACTTGGGCTGGCACTCGCCGGACCGCGCAGCTACGGCGGCATCGTGGTCGACGACGTCTTCATGGGCGAAGGCGGCCGCCGCGACGTCGACAGCGGCGACATCAGGCGGGCGCTGAAACTTTATCGCGTCGCCGATTATCTGCTGATCGCGCTGTTTGGGGTGGTTTCGGTCATCGTCATTCTGGCGTGACTAGATCGAAACCCCAACCTACCAAGTGACACGGACTTCCTTCGCGCCGGGATCGGCTGCCTCGCCAAACCTCTTGATCGCATACCCGCCGGCAGCCACGGGAGACGATTTCAACAATGGTTCGATCACAACAAAAAGTCCTTCAGCATCTGGCCCGTACATGTAGAGGATGCACTTGCCCTCGCCAAACTCATCGCCATCAAACTCGCCGACCGAAGCATTCCCGACGGCTTGCTCCAGTCGATTCTCCAGCTCAAGAATGGATGCGCGTTCTTCCGACGTTCCAAATTGGCCGTCATTGAGACGAAGATAGACGATTACCGCTTGTTCCAAGACAACGCTCCCGCTTGCCAAGGGGCTTAGAACTCTATCCCCTGCTGCGCCTTCACGCCTGCCGAAAAATGGTGTTTGGTCACGCCCATCTCGGTAACCAGATCGGCCGCCTCGACCAGCGCCGGCTTGGCATTGCGGCCGGTGACGACGACATGCAGGCCTTCGCGCCGCGCCTTCAGCGCGGAAATGACCTTGTCGAGATCGAGATAGTCGTAGCGAAGCGCGATGTTGAGTTCGTCGAGCACGACGAGGCTGATCGAGGGATCGGCGATCAACTCCAGCGCCTTGGCCCAGGCAGCTTCCGCAGCCGCGATATCGCGCTTCAGATCCTGCGTTTCCCAGGTAAACCCCTCGCCCATCGCATGCCAGACGACGCGGTCGCCAAAGGCGGCAAACGCATCCTTCTCGCCAGTGTGCCACTTGCCCTTGATGAACTGCACCACACCGACGCGCTTGCCATAGCCGAGCATTCTGAGCGCCAGGCCGAAGGCGGCCGTCGTCTTGCCTTTGCCCGGGCCGGTGTTGACGATCAGCAGCCCCTTCTCGACCGTCTTGCTCGCCACTTCGGCGTCCTGCACCGCCTTGCGCTTGGCCATCTTGGCGCGGTGGCGCTCTTCGTCCTTATTGTCGATGTCGGTCATCTCATTTCACCTTGAGCGGCAGCCCCGCCACCATCAGCAGCACGGTGTCGGCAATCGCCGCGATCTGCTGGTTGAGCCGCCCAGCGTCATCACGAAATCGGCGCGCCAGGGCATTGTCAGGCACAATGCCTTGCCCGACTTCGTTGGAAACCACGAACCACGGCCCGCGCGGCCGCGACAGCAAATCCGCCAGCCGCCGGCATTCCAGCTCGAGATCGTGATCGGCCAGCATGTGATTGGTCAGCCACAGCGTCAGGCAGTCGACAAGCACCGGCTGGTTGTCGGGCAAGGCCTCAATCGCGCCGGCAAGATCGAGCGATGCTTCGACGGTTATCCAGCCCTCGCCGCGCCGCGAGCGGTGCAGCGCGATGCGCTCACGCATCTCGTCGTCATAGGCTTCAGCTGTGGCGATATAGGTCCATGGTGACGGCAACGCCGTCGCCAGGGTTTCGGCGTGCGCGCTCTTGCCGGAGCGCGCACCGCCGATGATGAAGATCAGCTTGCTGCGATCAGGCAAAGCTGTCGCGCAGGCTGGTCGCGGTGCCGGTGAACCGTCCGCGCACCACGCCGACGACAGCGCCAAGCACCAGCCAGAACACCAGATTGGTCACCGTCACCGCCACCACGAACTGGTGGTGCAGGCCTTCCGGGATCGGTGTTTCGAAGCTTTCGGGCTGCGGCGCGCCGACAATGTGCGGTGCGATGATCAACGCCACTGCCAGGATCACCAGCGGCAGCGATCTGCGGAAAGCAATCAAAGCGAGACCGATCGCTGTGGCCGCTGCCGTTGCCGTCCACCAGATCTGGCGCGGCAAGAGATCGGCCGCAGGCATCGCCGGCAGTTCGGGCTGCAGGCCGAGACCGGGCGCCAGCGTGAACACGGCGAAACCAGCCAACCCCCAGAACACGCCCTGGCGCCAATTGCCGATGCCGCCGGCGAATTCGGAAACCGCAACCAGGATCAGCGCAAAGCCGATGCCGGTGGCGACATTGAAAACCGCACTGTATGCGTGACGCTCGAAGCCGTCGGCAGGCTCCCAGCCCTCATCCTCATGTTCGGGCGCAGTCGCGGCTGCTGGCGCCATGCTCATGGTGTTTGCGGCGGGCGCCGTGCTGCTGGCGGCACTGGTGCCAGCCGCGTTCTCGGCCGGTGCCGCGGCATGGTCGTGCTGATGGCCGGCGCCGGCCTTTTCGTAAACTTCGGCCTGGAGGATGAGAGGGTCGGTTGCGAAGGCCTGCATGCAGGCGAGAACGACGCCGGCCACGAGCCCGGCGATCGCCGCGATGAACACGACGTTGCGAAACAGATTCATGATGTCAAATCCTCGTCAGTGGCAGGGAAATGCCATCGAATGGCGGTTGTCATGACCGGCATTGTGGACCGCATCGATGTGCGAGAAGCCGACAAAGCCGATGATGAACGTGCCGAGCAGTGCGGCGAGCGCCAGCTGCATGAAGCGCGACTGCGAGGAGACGGAGGCGCCGAGGGAGACGGAAGCGGTAGTCATATCTTGTCCTTTCACCCTCCACCCGAGGGCCTGTCAGTTTTGCCGTCGTCGGCAGGTCTCCTGGCTCGCGGATCAGCGCCCTTCTCCACCTTCCCGAAGACGAATCTTCAGTGGCATATGGAGAGGACTACCGCACACAGTTGCGGGGGCAGCCACGGCATTGGGCAACAATTCAGCCCGCACCGCATTCCCTCTTGGCTCCAAAACGGAACCGACGACTGTATGACTATAGGGAAAATCACTACAGGCGGCAAACCAAATTCCGCCGGCAATCAGCGCGATTGCGCCATGCCAGAGGGATCATCGGCGCGACAATTGACAATTGTCATGGCCGGGTGTCGGCTGACCTCTTCACAGGAAGCCAGCCATGCAGCCCATTGCCAGCGAGCGCGATCCCTATAACGGCCTGACCCGGGCCGAGCCGACGCTGCCCTCATCGGCCTATTGGGATGCGGCAGCCTATCAGCGCGACCTTGATGCCATCTGGTACAAAAATTGGCTGCTCGTCTGCCGCGAGGCCGATCTGGCCCAGCCGCTGGCTTTCCGCAGGTTCCGCATAGGCACACAGGACATCGTCGTGCTGCGCGACGACACTGGCGAGCTGCGCGCCTTCCATAACACCTGCCGCCACCGCGGCTCGCAGCTTTGCCAAGAGAGCGAGGGCCGGCTGAAGGCGCGGCTGATCACGTGCCCCTACCACGCCTGGTCCTATTCGCTGCGCGGCGATCTCGTGCGCGTGCCGTCGAAATCGCCGCCGGATGGTTTCGACAAGGCCGACCATCCGCTTTATCGCATCGCCCTTTCGGTGTGGCGGGGCTTCGTCTTCATCAATTTGCAGGAAGACGCGGCAGGCTCGGCGCAGGCATCCTTCGACCCTGCCTCCGGCAATCTCGGCAACTGGCCGCTGGAAGCGCTGGTCTCAGGCCATGTGCTGCGCAAGGTGATGAACTGCAACTGGAAGATCTTTTGGGAGAACTTCAACGAGTGCCTGCATTGCCCGGGCGTTCACAAGGACCTGTCGCGGCTGGTGCCGATCTATGGTCGCGGCCTGATGAGCCGCCACGACGATCCCGAATGGACGCGCCATGCCGACAATGACGCGCCGGAGTTTTCCGGCGGCCTGCGCGCCGGGGCCGAGACCTGGTCGCGCGATGGCCAGGCGCATGGACCGGTCTTCCCGGGCCTGACACCAGCCGAACGTGCAGCCGGCCAGACCTACGCCACCAGCCTGCCCTCGATGTTCATTGTCGGTCATGTCGACTATGTCAGGACCGTGCGACTGATGCCGCTCGGCCCCGAACAGACCGAGCTTATCGCCGAATGGCTGTTCACGCCCGAGGCGCTCAGCGACCCATCAACCGACATTGACAACATCGTCGCCTTTGGCACGCAGGTGCTGGAAGAGGATGCGGCGATCTGCGAGATCAACCAAAGGGGCCTGCGCTCGATGCGCCACGAAGCCGGCGTCCTGATGCCCGAGGAATATGAGTTGCACCGCTTTCACAACTGGGTGCGTGAGCGGCATGCGGCACTTTCTGCCTGATCCTCACAGCGACTTCGGCAGGTATCGCCAGGTCACGAAGCCGCAAACCGCCGCGAGCAGGCTGAGCGTGATAAACACCGAGCCCAGCCCGAAGAAAGCCAGCACGACGGAATAGACCAACGGCGGCGTCAGTTCGGAAAAGTCGAGATAGGTGCGGTAGACCGCCGCCATCTGCGCCCGCTCATAGGAGCGCACCGAGCGCATGAAAGCGGTCGAACCCAATGCGTCCAGCGCGATGGTGAAGAACGCGCCACCAAGCAGGAAGGCGCCGGTCAGCAACGGCGCGGTCGCTCCCACCGTGCCCGCCGCCAGCAGCATCGCCGACATGGCGAAATAGGCAAAGGTCATGGTCTTGCGGCCGCCAAAGCGTTTTCCCGCCTTGCCCCAGAAGATCGCCATGAACAGCAGCGCATTGCCGGCCGAGACCAGCAGGCCGCCGGCCAGTTCGCCCTCGCCGGTGATGACCATGAACAGCGGCCCATAGACGAAGAAGGTCGACCAGAAGCAAGACCGGCCAAAGGCGATCAGCCAGGCGAGCCTCAGCCTTGGCTGCGCGATGAAGCGGCCGATATTGGCGAGCGGGTTGGCTGGCCGGGTCTTGCCTGGCCGGATCGACTGGTTGTCGCCCAGCCGATAGGTCCAGAACAGCGCCAGCAGGGCCAGCGCGAACACCGCCACCGCGCCATGCGCGGCGTAGATGCCGAAGCGTGTGTAGAGGAAGATGCCGAGCGTCGGTCCGCCGGTCCAGGCAAACATCGACCACGCCATGCGCAGCGATTCGGCCTGCATGAAGTCGGTCTTGCGAATGTGGTCCATGATGTAGAGGTTTAGCGTGATCGACAGCGCGCTGGCGCCCATGACACGGCACAGCATTCCCGCCAATTGTCCGGCAAGCGTATGGGTGACAAAGAACAGCGAGCCGATGGCGAGCAGACAGGCGCCTGCCGTATAGACCCAACGCCTGGCAAAGCGGCGGATCAGCATCGGCATGCACAGGGTCACCGACAGGCCGAGCAGCGCCACGATGGTGTAGAGGATCGAGACGATCTGCTCATTGTGCAGGATTTCGTAGGCCTGGATCGGGATGACGCTAGACACCGTGGCCCGGGCAAACGATTCGACCGCGTAGAGCGAGGCGAAGGTACGCGCATCCGCGGCCTTGAGGGCCGGGAGCCAGATCGGATGGCGCACATGGGTGGACATTGCTTCCCCAAAGCAGAATCACCGGTCAAATCTGCCGTGGCCGTTCCCCAGCGATTAAGAGGAAACCGACGCGTAACCGGCAAAAAGCGAAACCGGTCAAAGGCTTCCCGATTCTGGCCTAAAGCGTCGTTCGATGCCGGCATCGCCGTGTTCCCGGCCTTCTTCTGTCACGCCCAACCGTGATAGTCCTCAGGCAGGGCTGAATCAGATCGCGAGACCATGACCATCCATACGCCGACCGCACCCGTTCCGGAGCCATCAAAGCGCATCGTCGCCATCGACATCGTGCGCGGCATCGCACTGCTGGCCATGGCGAGCTACCATTTCACCTGGGACCTGGAGAATTTTCACTACACCGATCCCGGCCTGACAGCCTTCGGCGGGTGGAAGATCTACGCGCGCTGCATCGCCTCGACCTTCCTGTTCCTGGTCGGCGTCAGCCTGTTCCTCGCTCACGGCAGACAGATCCGCTGGACCGGCTTCTGGAAACGCTTCGCCATGGTCGCCGTGGCGGCGATTGCCATATCTGCAGTCACCTGGTTCGTTACGCCGGGCGGTTTCATCTTCTTCGGCATCCTGCACGAGATAGCGCTGGCAAGCCTGCTCGGTGTCGCCTTCCTGCGCCTGCCGGCACTGCTCACCTTGCTGGTCGCGGCGGTGATTATCGTGGTGCCCTTCTATGTCAGCCTGGAATCCTTCGATCATCCCTGGCTGTGGTGGGTCGGCCTCTCCGCCATCAATCCCCGCTCCAACGACTACGTGCCGCTGTTCCCGTGGTTCGGCGTGGTGCTTGCCGGCCTCGCAGTGGCCAAGCTTGCCTCTACCTCGGGTCTGCTGCAGCGGCTGGCGAGCCTTACGCCCGGCCGCTGGGCCAATCCCTTGCTCTTCATCGGCCGGCACAGCCTTGCCTTCTACCTGATCCACCAACCGATACTGTTCGGCTGCGTCTGGCTGTTTTCGCAGGTGATGCCCGCCCCGGCCGAAACCCCGCAGGTGGAGTTCCTGAAAACCTGCCAGGTGTCGTGCGAACAGACGCGCAACGCGACCTTCTGTTCGAGCTATTGCGGCTGCATGCTCGACACGCTTGAAAAAGAAGCCTCTCTTGATCGGCTGTACAACAACGACCAGACTGCGGAATGGAAAGCGCATCTGTCCGATCTCGCCGGCATGTGCACGGCCCAGACCGAGGACAAGATGACGGAGGGAGGGCAGCAATGACCGAGCCGAAGCCGGGAGTGATCCCGTGGCCACCGGTGATCTACGCCGCGGCAATCGCCATCAGCGTCATCCTCGGCATGCTCTATCCCCTGCCCTGGATCGGCGACCTGCTGGGCGACCTGCTGTTCGCCGCCGGCTGGGTGGTGCTGTTTGGCGCAGCGGCACTCTGGGTCACCGCCATCCGCACCATGATGCGGGCCAAGACCACGCTCAGTCCGACCGCCTTGCCCGACCATCTCGTCACCTCAGGCCCTTTCGGCATCACCCGCAACCCAATCTATCTGGGGTTGACGCTGATGCTGATCGGTGTCGCCTTTGTCTCGGGGATAGCCTGGTTCTTCCTGTTTGCCTTCATTGCCGCCTTCGTCACGCAGAAGGTCGCCATCGAGGGCGAGGAAAAGATCCTGGCGGCGAAGTTTGGCAAGAAATACCGGGACTACGCCAAACGGGTGCGGCGCTGGATTTGAACAGCGGCTCAGGTGTTGACGCCGAGCTCCACCAGCCGCTCGACGCAGGATTCCTCGGCCTGGTCGAGTTCGGCCAGCGTCTCCTCGAGGTCGCGGCGCTTTTGCCTTAAATCCTCACGCTTTTCCTCGATGCGCTTGATCATCAGCTTGAGTTGACCGACCTCGCCGGGCGGTTCCTTGTACATCTGGATGATTTCGCGGATCTCGTTGATCGAGAAGCCGAGCCTCTTGCCGCGCATGATCTGCCGGATAAGATGGCGGTCGGACGGGCGAAACAGCCGCGTACGCCCACGCCGTACCGGCTGCACCAGCCCCTCATCCTCATAGAACCGCAGCGTCCGCGTCGACACGTCGAATTCGCGGGTCAGCTCGGTGATCGAATAATATTCCCGCATTGTCACTCCCGCA
This sequence comes from Mesorhizobium loti CJ3sym, assembly GCF_000472785.1. GTDB lineage: Bacteria > Pseudomonadota > Alphaproteobacteria > Rhizobiales > Rhizobiaceae > Mesorhizobium > Mesorhizobium loti_E. Next base: position 81,663 of record NZ_AXAL01000022.1, on the reverse strand, counting down.
CGCCGGAATTCAAAGGCGATCACCATGCGGCGCGCCCTTCCGTCCCGAACCAAACCCGTGCCATGGCGGAATCGACATGGCACCCCGCGCAAGCCTCGCACGGCATTTACGTAAAAGTCAATTGGGAGATGCTTCGGCCTTCACGGCACGGCGAACCACCATGTGGCGAGACCAAGGAAGGCGAAGAAGCCGACGACATCGGTCACCGTGGTGACGAAGACGGCAGAAGCAACCGCTGGATCGACCTTGAACCGGTCGAGCAGCAGCGGGATCAGGATGCCGGCAAGTGCTGCCACGAACATGTTGATGATCATCGCCGCCGCGATGATGCCGCCCAGATTGGGATCGCGGAACCAGGCGGCCGCGACAAGGCCAATCAGGACAGCGAAGATGAAGCCGTTGATGAAGCCGACGCCCATTTCGCGGCGGATGATGCGGCCGGCATTGTAGATGTCGATGTCCTTCGTAGCCAGCGCCCGCACGGTGACGGTCATGGTCTGCGAGCCGGCATTGCCGCCCATGCCGGCGACGATCGGCATCAGCACGGCAAGCGCCACGATGTGCTCGATCGTGCGGTCGAACAGGCTGATCACCGAAGCCGCCAGGAATGCGGTCAAGAGATTGATCAGCAGCCAGGGAACACGCGAGCGCGACGTCGAGAGAATGCTGTCGGAAAGCTCTTCGTCGCCGACGCCGCCCATGCGCAGCAGATCTTCCTCGGCCTCCTGCTGGATGACGTCGACGACATCGTCGATGGTCAGCACGCCGACCAGCCGCTCGTTCTCGTCGACGACGGCAGCGGAGAGAAGATCGTACTGCTCGAACTCACGCGCCGCTTCTTCCTGGTCCATCGTCGCCGGAATGGCGTGGCGCGTCTCGTGCATGACCTCTCCAACCTTGACCGTGCGCTTGGTGCGCAGAATCTGGTCGAGGTCGATGGCGCCAAGCAGCTTGAAGGTCGGGTCGATGACGAATATCTGGCTGAAGCGCTCAGGCAGGTTCTTGTCTTCGCGCATGTAGTCGATGGTCTGGCCGATGGTCCAGAATGGCGGCACCGCGACGAACTCCGTCTGCATGCGACGACCGGCCGTCTCTTCGGGATAGTCGAGCGAACGGCGCAGCCTGATCCGTTCGGTGAACGGCAGCTGCGACAGGATCTCGTCCTGGTCTTCCTTTTCGAGGTCTTCGAGAATGTAGACCGCGTCGTCGGTATCGAGCTCCTGCACGCCCTGGGCGATCTGCGCGTTGGGCAGATGATCGACGATGTCGCGGCGGATCGTCTCGTCGACCTCGGTCAGCGCCGAAAAGTCGAAGTCCGTGCCAAGAAGCTCGACCAGGGCACGACGCTGTTCGGGATGTAGCGCCTCGATGAGATCGCCGAGTTCCGACTGGTGCAGGTCGTCGACGTCGCGCTTCAGCGTCGGCGTGTCGCGGTCGGCGATGGCCGCGCCGATCTGCGCCAGGAAGGAGGACAGGACGGCGCCGTCCTCGCCATAGATGTCGGCGTGGGCGTCGTCAGCCGCCTTGGCGGAGATCGTCTGCTTGTCCTCCACCAGCCCCTACCGCCGTCAGGATTCCGAAAAGGTATCTGTCTGGTCTAGACCATGATCCCGAAAAGGGGAAACCGGTTCTGGGTCCGGCGCGCAAAACAGAAGAAACACCGGGACACGCAACGATTCGACTTCGCAGCCCCATCGCTCTAACCCACTGGAATTTCTGGAAAACTACACCCTTGCCCATCGGCACCGGTTTCGATCGATGCGACGTTCTCGTGCGGGCACAGACCCGTGGAGTACATCAAAAGACGACGCGCTCCAGCTTCAAACCGGCGCGACAGCTGATGTCGCTGGGGAAAGAGCACCCCTGCACGGTTGAGGCAGAATTGTCATGATGCAGGTCCAGGCAGTTGCTGGACCCGCCTAACCGTAAACCAGAACAGCCGGAAAGCCTTGAAGATCAGGTCGCAGACAGCGAACAAGGAAATCGAGGAGCGGCGCGTTCGCGTGGTCGTCGCCGAACGCAATCCGCTCGTCGTATCGGCTCTGCGCGAAATGCTGGAATGTGACGGGCGCTTCGAACTCCTGGCTTCGGTGCAGAGCGGCAGGCATTTCCTGGAACTGGCAATGGCGGGCGAATTCGATGTCGCCGTGATCGGTTGGAAGCTCGCCGACATGGATGGGGCGGATGTCCTGGCCGAGGTCCACAGCCGCAAGCTCAATGTGCGCATCGCGGTCTTTTCCAACGACCATGACATCGGCATCCTGAAACAGTGCGTGCGCCTTGGGGCCCAGGGCTACTGTTTCCAGTTCGACGACCCATCGATCATCTTCGAGACGATCCTGGCCGTCGCGCATGGGCGGATCTGCATCCCCTACATCGACATCAACAAGGTCAACGACACGCCCCTGGCGCTGCTCACGGTGCGCGAGCGCGAGTTGCTGGCGGTGCTTTCGGATGGCTGGACCAATCTGCAGATCGCGACGCGGACCGGCATCTCCGAGAACACGGTGAAGTACCACCTCAAGAATCTCTACGACAAGCTCGACGTCCGCAACCGGGCGATGGCCGTCGCGCTCTATTCGCGGGAGCGGCGTACCCAGAAGCAGCCTTTCGGGTAGGAGAACCGGGTAGGACTACCCCACCCGCGCGCGGCGAGATGTTACCCGCCAAGGTGTTGTTGGCGTTAGCCGTCGAAACGAAACTCCCCACCACCGCTTTGCTGGATCAGGAGGAGTTTGCACCATGGCCGGTTTCACCCATCTTTTCATTCCCGGGCCGACCAACATTCCCGAACAGGTCCGGCAGGCGATGAACCTGCCGATGGAGGACATGCGCGCCGCATCCTTCCCCGATCTCACTTTGCCGCTGTTCGAGGACATCAAAAAGGTTTTCAAGAACGAGACCGGCCGCGTCTTCATCTACCCGTCCTCCGGCACCGGCGCCTGGGAAGCGGCGATGACCAATGTGCTCAGCCCCGGCGACCGCGTGCTGATGTCGCGCTTCGGCCAGTTCTCGCATCTGTGGGTCGACATGGCCGAGCGGCTTGGCTTCGAGGTCGATGTCATCGACTGCGAATGGGGCACCGGCGTCCCGCTCGAGCTCTACGCAGAGCGGCTGAAGGCCGACAAGGCGCACCGCATCAAGGCCATCTTCTGCACCCAGAACGAAACGGCGACCGGTGTGACCAGCGACGTCGCCGGCTGCCGCGCAGCGCTCGACGACGCACACCACCCTGCTTTGCTCTTCGTCGACGGCGTGTCGTCGACCGGCTCGATCGATTTCCGCCAGGAAGAATGGGGCGTCGACTGCGCCGTCAGCGGCTCGCAGAAGGGTTTCATGCTGCCGGCCGGCCTCGGCTTCCTCTCGGTTAGCCGGAAGGCGCTTGTCGCTTCGAGGAGCGCCACCCACAGGCGCTGCTTCTTCTCCTTCGAAGACATGATCCGCGCCAACGATGCCGGCTATTTTCCTTATACGCCGGCTACACAGCTCTTACGCGGCCTGCGCGCCTCGCTCGACCTGATCGCCGAGGAAGGGCTGGACACCATCTTTGCCCGTCACCATCGCCTCGCCGAAGGCGTGCGCAAGGCGGTCGACGCCTGGGGCCTGAAACTCTGCGCCAGGGCGCCGAAATGGCACTCCGATACGGTCAGCGCCATCCTGGTGCCGGATGGCATCGACAGCGGTGACGTCGTCAAGCGCGCCTACGGCACCTACCAGACATCGCTCGGCGGTGGCCTCAACAAGGTGTTCGGCAAGGTGTTCCGCATCGGCCATCTCGGCTGGCTGAACGAGGTGATGGTGCTGGCCTCGCTGTCGGCGGCCGAAATGGCGCTGCTCGACTGCGGCGCGCGGCTGGCGCCGGGCTCGGGCGTCGGCGCCGCCATCCAGCATTTCCGCGCCTCGGCCGCCGTGCCGGTCGCCGAAGCGGCCTGAGGGGGAGCCGACGATGAGCCACACCATCAACCATCTGAAGAAACTCCGGCTGCAGCGCAGCGAGCTGGCGGTTCCCGGCTCCAGCCCGGAGATGATCGACAAGGCGGCCAACAGCGCCGCCGACTTCGTCTTCCTCGACATCGAGGACGCGGTCGCCCCGCCCGACAAGGAACGCGCCCGCAGGAACATCATCCAGGCGCTCAACGACATCGACTGGCGCGCCAAGGGCAAGACCGTGTCGGTGCGCGTCAACGGGCTCGACACCCACTACATGTACCGCGACGTGGTCGACGTGATGGAACAGGCCGGCGACCGTCTCGACACCATACTGGTGCCGAAGGTCGGCGTGCCGGCCGATCTCTATATGGTCGAGGCCATGGTCAACCAGATCGAGATGGCAAAGGGTTTCAAGACCCGCGTCGGCCTTGAGGCGCTGATCGAGACGGCGCTCGGCATGGCCAATGTCGAGGCCATTGCCGCCACATCAGGACGGCTGGAAGCGATGCATTTCGGCGTCGCCGACTATGCCGCGAGCTGCAAGGCGCGCACCGTCAACATTGGCGGCCTCAACCCCGACTATCCCGGCGACCAGTGGCATTTCGCGCTGTCGCGCATGACGGTTGCCTGCCGCGCCTATGGCCTGCGCGCGATTGACGGGCCATTCGGCGATTTCTCTGACCCGGAAGGCTACAAGGCCGCGGCAAGACGCGCCGCGGCGCTTGGCATCGAAGGCAAATGGGCAATCCACCCGTCGCAGATTGCGCTCGCCAACGACGTGTTCTCGCCGCCGGAAAAGGAGGTCACCCGCGCCAGACGCATTCTCGAAGTGCTGAAGGAGGCCGAGGCGCAGGGCAAGGGAGCGGCCGCACTCGATGGCAAGATGATCGACGCTGCGTCGGAGCGCATGGCGAGGAATGTCTTGGTGGTCAACGAGGCCATCGAACGCGCCGGCCAACTGATTAGCTAACGACCGCGCCACGCATTGACTGTTCAGGGAGAACAAAATGGACATACATGAATATCAGGCCAAGGAACTGCTCGCCCGCCACGGCGTGCATGTGCCGCGCGGCGGACTGGCCTACAGCCCCGAGCAGGCGACTTACCGGGCGCGCGAGATCGGCGGCAGCAAATGGGTCTTGAAGGCGCAGGTGCATTCCGGCGCCCGCGGCAAGGCTGGCGGCATCAAGCTCTGCGCCAATGACGAGGAAATCTCCAACGCGGCCGAAGCGATGCTGGGGCGCAAGCTGGTGACCCAGCAGACCGGCCCGCGCGGCAAGCTGATCTCCAGGCTCTATCTCGAGGAGGCCGTCGACATCGCGCAGGAACTCTATGTCGGCTTTGTCCTCGACCGCAAGGAAGAGCGCGTCATGATCGTGGCGTCGGCCGCCGGCGGCATGGAAATCGAGGACATCGTCGAAAAGGCGCCCGATTCCATCCTGCGCACATCGGTCGATCCCGGCGTCGGCATGCAACGTTTCCAGGCACGCGAGATCGCCTTCGGGCTTGGCCTCGACCACAATCTGATCGGCAAGGCGACCGAGACTATCTTCAGCTGCTACCAGGTCTTTCGCGATTACGACGCCTCGATGCTGGAGATCAATCCGCTGGTGGTGACCCGCGACGGCAATCTGATCGCGCTCGACGCCAAGATGTCGTTCGACGAGAATGCGCTGTTCCGGCGGCCGGAAATTTCGGAACTGCGCGACAAGAGCCAGGAAGATCCGCGCGAGACCTTCGCCAGCGACCGCGGCCTTTCCTATGTCGGCCTGGACGGCAACATCGGCTGCATCATCAACGGCGCTGGTCTCGCCATGGCGACCATGGACATGATCAAGATCGCCGGCGGCGAGCCGGCCAATTTCCTCGACATAGGCGGCGGCGCCTCGCCCGAACGGGTGGCGAAATCCTTCCGCGCCGTGCTCGGCGACAAGAATGTCGAGACCATCCTGGTCAACATCTTCGCCGGCATCAATCGCTGCGACTGGGTCGCCGAAGGCGTCATCAAGGCGATACGCGAGGTCGGCGTCAACGTGCCGCTGGTGGTGCGGCTTTCCGGCACGAAGGCCGAGGAAGGCCGCCGTATCCTGGCCGATTCCGGCGAGGCGGTGATTGTTGCCGACACGCTGGCCGAAGCCGCCGAAAAAGCCGTCGCCGCCTGGCGCGCGGCCGCCAAGAAAAAAGCAGCCTGAGGGAGGTCGAAAAAATGGCAATCCTGCTCAATCGCAGCACCCGCGTCATCGTCCAGGGTTTTACCGGCAAGATCGGCAGCTTCCATGCCGAGGACATGAAGCGCTATGGCAGCAAGCTCGTCGGCGGCGTCACACCCGGCAAGGGCGGCCAGAAGCATCTCGGCCTGCCCGTCTTCAACACAGTCAAGGGCGCGGTACGCGAGACCCGCGCGGAGGCCAGCATCGTCTTCGTGCCGCCGCCCTTCGCCGCCGATTCGATCATGGAGGCAGCGGACGCCGGCATAAAACTCTGCGTCTGCATCACCGACGGCATCCCTTCGCAGGACATGATGCAGGTCAAGCGCTACATGCTGCGCTACCGCTACGAGGACCGAATGCGGCTGATCGGGCCGAATTGTGCCGGCGTCATCACGCCCGGACAGGCGCTGATGGGTATCATGCCGGGCAGCATCTACCTTCCCGGCCGCGTCGGCATCGTTGGCCGTTCGGGCACGCTGGGCTACGAGGCCGCCTCGCAGATGAAGGCGCTCGGCATCGGCGTGTCGACCAGCGTCGGCATCGGCGGCGACCCGATCAATGGCTCCTCCTTCAAGGACATGCTGAAGCTGTTCGAGCAGGACGACGACACCGACGCGGTGGTGATGATCGGCGAAATCGGCGGCCCACAGGAAGCCGAAGCCGCGATCTGGGCGCGCGACAACATGCGCAAGCCCCTGATCGCCTACATTGCCGGCCTCTCCGCCCCAAAGGGCCGCCGCATGGGCCACGCCGGCGCCATCATCTCGGCCTTCGGCGAATCGGCGCAAGAGAAGGTGGAGATCCTGAAGGAGGCGGGCGTCGTCATCGTGCCGACGCCATCGTCGTTCGGCGAGGTCGTGGCGGATACGCTGGCCGGGATGAAGAAGGCGGCTTGATTCCCGCGCCTCTCACGCTGGAGGTCCCTCACATACGCCCGCGCGTCATCATGAGCTTAGTACGCGCATTCGCGTAACAAGATTGTAAGGCATTCCTCAGTCCGCCGAGCACGCGTGGTGCTCCCGGCACGAAAGTGCCGGGAGCGGTATCGTCACTTCACGAGTGCGGCCTTTTCAATCACCGCGGCGACTTCCCTCGCATGGACGACGAGGGAGGCGTGGCTGCCCGCAACCTCTGTCGTCTGGGCCTTCATTCTGTTGGCGAACATCCTCTGGACCTCGGGTGCGATTACCTTGTCCTTCGTGCTGACCACATAGAACGTCGGCTTGTCGTGCCAGGCTGCCTTATCGACGGGAGCCTCGAACGCCGTGTGGTTCAACGGGAGCTGATGGTTTGCCAGGGATTCGGCGATCTCCGGAGGAAGGTCGGCCGCAACTGCCGAAGGAAACACTTTGGGATCGATGTAGAGGTTACCCTTTTCGTCGGGGTGAATCGCCGCGCCGCCTTCGGTTGCCGGACCGCTCTTTGCCAGGATGGCAAGGGATTGTCCTACGTCGGGCGCGAATGCGGAGACATAGACGAGCGCCGAGACCTTCGGATCGTCACCTGCTTGCGTAATGACAACGCCGCCCCAGGAGTGGCCAACGAGAACGGTCTTGCCGTTTTGTTTCGCGAGCGCCTGTTTGGTGGCATCAACGTCCGCTTCGAGAGAGGTGAGCGGATTTTCAACGAGCGTTACGTTGTAGCCCTTCTTCGTGAGGATGTCGGCGACAGGCTTCCAGCTTGTCTGGTCGACGAAAGCGCCGTGGACGAGCACGATATTATGAGCCGCCCCCTTGGGCAGTTGAGCTGATTGGGCGGGTGCGACAATTGTTGCTCCGGCCATGAGGACTGTGGCGACGGAAAGTAGAAGATTTCGCATTGATTGCTCCTGTCGGGATGACGGACGACGCGCGTCCGGGAATGGGCAGCCGTCTGTGCGAAGCCGCGGTTCTTCCATCTGCCGTTTTGCGAGATGGATGACCGCACGACGCGTCAGGCCGCTGCGACATGAGATCGTCCGCGAAGGTCGCGGACGCTAGGGCACAATCGTCCGAATGTTGTGTCGGATCGTCCGGAGGACTAACGTCAGTGGCATGGATATCCTCGCTGAAGTGCTCGATCGCGTTCGCCTTGGCGGAACCTTGCTGTTCCACTTCGAGCTCGGCCATCCCTGGAATCTCGCGTTGCCGAAGCGCCCCTATGCCCTGTTCCACTATCTCAGCCGTGGCTCGGCTACCCTCGCGCTCGAACAGGGACGAGAGCTTCACATGACCGAGGGCGACTTTGTTGTCGTCACGCGGGGCGAGCCCCATGTGATCTACTCGGATAGCCGAACGGAGCCGTTACCGATTCTCGACATCGATCGACTGAACGGGCGTCTTGGCCTCATTCGTCATGGAGGCGGCGAGCAGCCGCGCGCGACGATGATATGTGGTAATTTCACTGTCGCACGGCCTTCGCGCGGCAGCGTTTTGGAATTGCTTCCGCCCTTGCTTCTCCTGAAACCGACGGAAGACGGAGGATGGCTCGCGGCGATTCTGCGACGCATGGTGAGCGAGGCGGCGTTCGAGCGCCCTGGACAAGGCGTTGCGCTCTCACGTCTGACTGAAGTGCTCTTTGTCGAGGTGTTGCGAAGCTGGATCAAGTCGCTTGGCCCCGGAGAAGGCGGGTGGCTGGGGGCGATGGCGGACCCGCACATAGGACCGGCGCTCCAGTTGATCCATGAACGACCTGATCAGCCCTGGACGCTTGGCGACCTCGGGCAAAGCGTGGGACTTGGTCGTTCGGCGTTTTCGGCCCGCTTCACCAAGCTCGTTGGTGAGTCCATGTACAGCTATCTGATCGCACGCCGGATGTCGGAGGCCGCGTTTCTGCTCGAAACAAGCGACGAGGCGATTGCTCGGATTGCGACCCGTGTCGGCTATGAGACCGCAGCCGCATTCTCGAAGCTGTTCCATCGACATCATGGCCTATCGCCTGGCCGTTATCGAGCAGTTCGCCGGTCTGACGGGGGCCGAACGCAAGGGGCCGTTCTGGAAGCAGAAGTCGCCGGTTGACCTCCCGTGCTTGTCGCCGCGCGGTGATCGACAACGTCGATGTGGACGGCACGGAAATCTGTATTCTCGGAAGGCGGGGGGTTCTGAAAGTCTGGTGATGGACGGCGGAGCGGCTCCGGCAGGAGTGCCCAGTTTTCCACCGAAATGGCGCGATCGGGAAGAATCGACTTCCACGGGTTGCCCCACAGCGATCTCAACACCGCGCGTCTACCAATTCCGCCACGACCAGCACTTGGTAGGAGCCGGAGCACGAGACGGCGCGCCCTGCACGCGCAGCCAGGCGACCTCCTGAGGATAGTCGAGTGGGCGCGCCAACCAGAGGCGCACGCACAGAGCCAAGATCAGACCAAGATTGCGCAACAAAACTTAACATCACTTCACGCATGCAGCCATCTTCACCTGAAATAGTCGCAACATCAGGGGGCTCTTACTCCCTCGCTGTTGTGGAGCATGCATGTTCAAAATCATTTCTGGAATCTTCGCCGGCCGAGCCTCTCTCGCCGCGATGGCAATCCTGTTTTCAACGCATTCGCAAATCGCGCTGGCGGCAGACGCCATTGCCGTCGACACCGATGCCGATACTGGGGATTTGACCCCGCCGCCCGAGCCTTCCCGTTTCGGGCGCTTCGAACAGAAACTGACGGACTGGCATGTCGTCCTCGGCGGTGGCGCCATCATCGCCCCCAAATATGAGGGCAGCAACGAGTTCAAGGTTATGCCGGTGCCGTTCATATCGGCGACATTCCACGACACGGTGACGATCGATCCGACGGGCGCCAACATCGCCCTCTATGAACAAGGGCCGTTCGAATTCAGTGCCCGGCTTGGCTACGACATGGGCCGCAAGGAAGACGATGCCGATGATCTGCGCGGCTTGGGGGATGTCGACATGGGCGCGATCGTCGGCGGCAAAGCGGTGCTGAAGTTCGGCCCGGCGGAAATCTTCGCGCAATTGGACAAGACCATCGGCGGCAGCGACGGCCTGGAGGGCACGCTTGGCGTTGAGCTAACCCAGCCTCTCTCCCAATCCTTGATGGTCGGCGCCGGCGCATCGGTCGTTTTCGCCGACGAAAAATACATGCAGGCCTATTTTGGCGTCACGCCCGAACAATCGGTTCGCTCGGGGTTGGCCCAGTATGATGCCGGCGCCGGATTGAAGCGTGCCGATTTTTCGATTTCCGCCACATATATGCTCAATCAGAACTGGATGGTGCGTGGCCAGGCGGGGGTCGGCATTCTTGTGGGGGACGCCGCCGACAGCCCTGTGGTCGTCGACAAGGTCCAGCCCTCGGGGATGCTCCTTGTCGGATACAGGTTTTGATGCCCACACATCTGCCAATGCAGGCTGCGGCAAACGCCGGCCGTACGGATTTGAACGCCGAGTTTAAATCGACGAGGCACGGGCCGCATATCCTCATTGTCGAAGACGATATCGAGATCGCGCGCATGCTGGGCGAGACGCTCGCTGAGAACGGCATGATCGTGGAAATCGCCGGCAATGGCGTCCGCATGAACGCAGCACTTCGCAGCCAGAAATTCGATCTGATCGTGCTTGATATCATGCTGCCTGGCGAGAACGGCCTCAGCATCTGCCGCCGGCTTCGTGCGCACACGAATGTTCCGATCTTGATGCTGACCGCGCTTGGCGAGGAAATCGACCGCATCTTCGGACTGGAGATCGGCGCCGACGATTACGTGACCAAACCGTTCAGCGCGCGCGAACTGACGGCACGGATACGGGCGTTGCTGCGTCGCACCGCTTACGCGCCCGACGAGCGGGACCGATCGAAGGTGCTGCGCTTCAACGGCTGGCGCCTCGATCCCGTTCGCCGGCAATTGCATGACCCAAGCAATGCGCGGGTTACGACCACAACGCATGAATTCGATCTGCTGCTGGCGTTTTGCCGCAATGCCGGCCGGGTTCTTTCGCGCGAGGAGCTTCTCAGCGTCACCCACGCCGGGCTTGCCGGGCCGATCGAGCGAAGCGTCGATGTCCATGTCAGCCGGATCCGCCAGAAGATCGAAAAGGACGCACGCGATCCAGTGCTTCTGAGGACCGTTCGGCTGGGCGGCTACATCTTCACCGCGACGGTGGAGGAAGCGTGAGGGGTTTGGTCCGCCGTTTCCTGCCGCAGTCAGTGCGTGGGCAGTTCACGGCAATCATTTTCATCGCGGTGATTACAATCATGTCCGTCGGCTCGGTCGTCGAAGGTTTGATCGAGAATATCGACCTTCCCGTTGTGGAAGACGCCGCCAAGCGAGCAGGCGTAGTCGCTGCCTTGTTGCGCGAAACACCAACCGAAGCCCGCAGCGCTGTTCTGGCCGCTGCAACGCGCGCCGGCTTTGATTTTAAGATCCTGCCCAGGCAACAGATCAGCAATGTTCCAGATTCCTATCTGCAATGGCGAAGCATCGCATGGCTTCTCCAGATCGACAGGGGCCCGATCGCTGGGCGCTGGATAAGGATCGGCGGCCAAGATGCGTTTGTTCTAGACCTCGACCGGCAGAGCGTCCTCGCTCATTTCGGCATGCCCGATTCCTGGCTGACATCGGGCTTCGTCCGTGTCTCGTTCTACAGGTTCATGGCTTTCGTCGCCTTGCCCTTGCTGATTTGGCTGTTCGCGGTCTGGGCCGTGACGGAGCCGTTGAAGCGCATTTCAGCGGCAGTCGGGGAAGCCGAGATCGAGAATGGCGATGAACTTTTCGCGGAACGCGGCTCCATTGAAATGATCGGCCTGGCGCGCGCATTGAACAGGATGCGGGCGCGTATCCGCACCATGATCGCAAACCGCACGCGCATGTTGCGCAGCGTCAGCCACGATCTGCGCACGCCTTTGACACGGCTGCGGCTTCGCGCTGAGCGGATGGATGATGGGCCCGTTCGAACTGCCATACTGTCCGACGTCCAGCACATCGAAGATCTGATCGACGAGACGCTGACCTATCTGCGCAACGATGTCTCGACGGAACAGCTGCAGCGGGCCGACATTGCCAGCGTGCTGCAAACCGTCTGTGCCGAATTCTCCGATGTCGGGTTTTCGGTTTCCTATTCCGGACCGGACAGGCTTCTGGGCTGGTGCAAACCCAATGCGCTGGCGCGTGCGATCACCAATTTGTGCGACAACGGGGTCAAATTCGCCGGCAACGTCACCGTCGCATTGACGCAGACCGACACGGCGGCGCGCATCGCGGTCGGCGACGATGGGCCGGGCATTTCGACGACGGCACGCTCCCGCGTCTTCGAACCCTTCTTCAAGGAGGACATGTCACGCGGCGTCGCGTCGAAGCACGGTTTCGGCCTTGGCCTGTCGATCGTCGCCGATATCATCCAGGGTCACGGTGGCAAGATCGAGTTGCACGACAACCAGCCAACCGGCCTCGTCGTTATCGTCGATCTGCCGAATGGACCAGGTATCCTGCCGTCATGAACGCTTGGCGCCGGCCGCCGAGCGCATGCCAAGGTAACGCACGGGCATATCAAGCGAAATGCGCCCCGCCCGCCATCGGCGGCTGACACAAATCGAATCTCGGGAGGGAGAATGGTGCGGTCGAGACGCACTAGGATGTCGTGGCATTGCTGTAAAATCAATGACTTATGTGTATAATCCGACAAACTTGTAGTGCAATTTGCAGTGCATTTCTATCGCCTCGATAGCCGCTGGATCGCTATGCTGTGCTGTGAGAGCGGCCCAACAATTTTCCAGAGTAGAGCCATAAATGCCTGATTTTATTGAAATATACAAAATCAGACAGTTACCGGATGGTTCGCCAAACCGTATCCTTCGTATGTTCTCGTATTCGGTGGCGAAACCCAGTAATGATGATTCCAGTTGAGACTCTGCTCCGGTCGCCTCGACACATCGTTGAAAGCAATGACGTTGAGGCGCACGATTTACAAATTATGTTGGTTGCAGGGAGGCGCAACCACCGACACCGACATTTGCTGAATGGAGAATTTGTCTCCAACCAAAACCGCACGATAATTCTGGTGCATAACAATCCCGCTCGACACCCCACGGGCATGATGGATCACAATGTTCGACGCCTCGATCTAAATCCTCTCCAAATCAATGGCTTACAAATTCCACCACCACCGACTCGATCGCGGGGCAACGGGTGGTCGCAACCAGATGCGGATTGTTTGGGGCAAGACATGCGCCCTTCCCTGCCTCACAATACGGCGTCGATTTCGCCCCACTGCACCCTTTGGCGAACCTGCTGCGCGCAGGAGATATTGGCAATCGCTGCTCGCTGAAACGATATATTGCTCTGAGGAATGGCCCTACTGGCGTTCGATCGGATGGCTAAAAGGGGGCCGAAAGCTGACCGTCGCCTGTTGGGGTCAAGTCGCCAAGACCAGACATTAACTGGCGGTCCGGCTGCAACCCGCAGACGTCGCCCCAATTGGCTGCCCTTGCGAGATCGACGAACGTTGGCAGAATCGAACTGCCACCTAGCGTCGAGCCGTTTTGCGGATCTAGGTCGACCGCATGTTGGGTTGCCCCTCCAGCTGAATAATTGTCTACGCTACGGTATGGTCCGACATCAACTCTAGCGCTTTCACCATCGCCGAGTGGTCTAGTTCGTCCCAACCATGGGCTGCCGCAGTCTGCATCAGCTGTGCCGCGCAGGCCGTCTGAGGTAGAGCGACATCGAGGGCTTTGGCGCCCTGCAGGGCAAGGTTTAGGTCCTTCTGATGAAGAGCAATCCTGAATCCGGGATTGAAGGTCCGCTTGATCATGCGCTCGCCGTGGGCTTCGAGAACTCGGCTTGCCGCAAAACCTCCCATGAGCGCTTCGCGCACCTTGGCCGGGTCGGCGCCCGCTTTGCTGGCGAAGACCAGCGCCTCAGCGACCGCGGCAATGTTCAGCGCAACGATTATCTGGTTGGCTATCTTGGCGATCTGGCCGGCGCCTACGTCGCCAACATGCGTGATGTTCCTGCCCAGCAGAGCGATGAGCGGCTCAACCCGATTGAATGTGCTTTCGCTGCCGCCAACCATGATGGTCAGAGAGGCAGCTTTTGCGCCGACTTCACCGCCCGACACCGGAGCGTCTGCGTAGTCGCAGCCAAGATCCTGTACGCGTCGTGCAAAATCCCTGGTCGCAAGGGGCGATATGCTGCTCATATCGATTACGGTCTTGCCGGGCGTCAGACCGTCGACAATTCCATTCGCTCCAAACAGCACCTTCTCCACATCAGGTGTATCGGGGACCATCAGAAATATGGCTTCAGACGCCGTGGCAACCTCCGCCGCACTGCTCATGACGGCAGCGCCAGCGTCGACAAGCTGCGGTGGCACCTTGCTGCGCGTATGAACAAATAGTTCGTGGCCGCCAGCGCACAAATGCCCCGCCATCGGGGAACCCATGATACCAAGACCAATAAAGCCGAGTTTCATGTCTTAGACTCCGTACTTTTCAAGCCAGGCCAAGCCTGCTTCGGTGCTGGCGGCGGGTCTATATTCGGCACCGATCCAGCCGGAATAACCGATGCGATCGATAAGCGCGAAAAGGAAGTCGAAGTTCAGTTCACCCGTCCCCGGTTCGTTTCTGCCGGGATTGTCGGCAAATTGGATGTGCCCGATGCGATCGAGGCTTTCGGCGATCGTTGCGGCAATTTCGCCTCCCGAGCGCTGCGCATGGTAGATGTCGAACTGAAGCTTCAGATTGTCCGCGCCAACTTCGTCGAGGATGGGAAATGCCTTGCTGACGGTGTCCAACCAGAAACCAGGTACGTCGCGACTGTTGACTGGCTCGATCAACAGACCCAGATTGGAATTCCGGCATTCCCCTGCCGCGAAGTGCAGGTTCTCGATGAAGGTCCGACGCGCTGTATGTTCGTCGACGTCGTCTCCCGACAACCCGGACAGGCAGTTGAGTTGCGGCACTTCGAGCGCCTTTGCATAGTCGATGGCTTTGGCAACCCCGTCCCGAAACTCTTGCTGGCGTGCCGGATTGCAGGCGATACCTCTGTCACCCGCTGCCCAATCGCCTGCAGGAAGATTATGAAGCACCAATGTCAGGCCGGTGTCCGACAGCCTTTGACGGATAGCGTCTGCCGCCACTTCATAGGGAAACTGCAGCTCTACCGCGTCGAAGCCGGCAGCCCTCGCTCGGTCGAATCTGGCCAGAAGCGGCACATCGGCGAACAGCATCGATAGATTGGCCGAAAAACGGGGCACTGCGGGTGGCTCCTTACTTGGTCTGTTGTTTGCAAGCGTGTTGCCCAGCTCGGCGGCTTAGCCAAGCAGCCACGGTCGGGTGGGGGCAGCTTCCGTTAGGATCTCAAGACTGTTTTCACCGATATGGACCACATGCTCAAAGCCGGCGCCCTGACCCTTTTCGGCGCCCAGGAAGCACTCAATGGCGAGCACCATGTTCGGAGCGACTACGTCATGGGCGGAAGAGGTGATGAACGGGCTCTCACAATCCAGTCCAAGGGAATGGCCAAAGAACGGAATCATGTTCGCGAAAGCGGAGCCGCCGCCGCCTCGTCGAGCCATCGCACGGGTTCCGGCCGCGTGAAGATCAGACAAAAGTCGCCCCGGTTCGATCTCGGCTATCACGCTGTCGATAACCGCGATGGAGTCTTCAAGCAGAGCCTCCTGACCACCGGTTGGAGGCACCCCGATCACCGTAGAGCGCGTCAGGTCACAGTAGTAGCCGTGTGCAACCGGACCCCAAAGATCGATATGAAGCATATCGCCGGCCTGGAGCTGTCTGGTGCTATCCCAGGTCGGAAGTGCTTGGCGATGGCGGTAGCGCTCAGCAACCGGACCGCTTGAGATCGCCACATCATAGGCCCATCCGCCTGACGCCGCGAGCCAGCGCAGCCCCTCGCCGACCACCTCGCCTTCCGTGCATCCGGGCTGCGCTGCCTCAAGCATAACCTGCATCCATTCGCAGCCAATGCGCGATGCGTCCCGCAACAGCTCGAGTTCATGGGCACTCTTGATCAGACGCAATCGCGTCAGGATGTAATCGGCCGGCTGCAGACTGGTGGACGGACCAAGTTCGTCCGCGAGACAGACGGCAGCGCTGTGCAGGAGGCCAGACTGCCCTGCAAGTCCAATGCGCCGGCCGCGCAGACCCAGCTCGACAGCAATGCGGGCCGCGTCGCGGTCGACGAATGTCGACAGGCGGATGTCCTGGACGCCAACACTTGAGTGGTCGATGTCGTAGGAATCCGTTACCAGAACCGGCTCGCGTTCCGGCGCGAGGATAAGCGCAGCATGGCCGCGTGCACGATGGGCGTGGCTGTCTGGAATGTGGCTCACCGCCGACATGTGGTTGGTCAAATAGAGCAGGTCCTGACAGCCATCGGAGTTCGTCGATCCGCGGCCCCATACGATCAGGCCGTCCAGCCCTTCGGCGACGGCCGCTTCGAGCGCGCGTGTCCTGCGATGGCTGAGCTCGGCGTCACCGGGGCGCAGCAACGCGGTCGGGCGGGCGATGAAATTGGTCATTGGCGGACTTCCAGTTTTTATGATCATGCCGATACCCTCAGCGTCCGGGCATACCCAGTGTCGCGGCACACCCAAGGCCGGCCGGTTCAAACGGCCTTCCTGCTCATTCGTTTCGGATGGCTTCACGACCGAGACGGCGTGACTGCAGCAGAAGAGCTGCGACCACGCACGTGGTGACGAAAAGCAGTTCGACGGTGGCGACCGCGGCTACCGTCGGATCGATCGTGTCGGTGGTGCGGCGGTACAACAGAACAGGCAACGTCAGGAAGGTTGGCGATTGGAGGAAGAGGGCCAGCACCAACTCGTCGAAGGAGGCTAGGAAGGCGAGAAACATGCCGCTCAAGACTGCAGGACGGATGATTGGAAACGTGACCTGGAAAAATGTTGCGAGCGGTCCGGCCCCCAGGCTCGCGGAAGCACGTTCGAGCGAACGATCGAAGGTCTGCAGCGAGGCGACCACAGGGATGACGAAGAAGGGCAGCGCCATAGCCGAATGCGCCAGCACAAATCCTGTCATTGTGCCGTTCAGGTGCCAGCGCAGGAAGACGAGGTAAACGCCAAGGCCAACGACAATGACCGGAACGATCTGCGGCGCCAGCACAAGGATGCGCAGGAACGAAATCAGCCGTGACTGGCTGCGAGCGATCGCGAAGGCGGCGAGCGTTCCCAAAACGGCGGAAATCGCGGCGACGATGATGCCGATTACGACGCTGTTGAAAAAAGCGCCGGTCCAGACCGGGTCCGCCAACTCGAGATAGCGCCGCATTGTCCAGCTGCGTGGCGGAAAGGCAAAACTGTCTTCCCCGCTGAAACTGATGGGCACGATGATTGCCAGGGGCAGGACCAGCCAAATCCCGATCAGAATGCAGACAAGCGGCAGGATGACCCTTGACCCTCGGCCTGCGTCAACGTTGTCATGCATCATGACGCCTCATAGGCGCGGCTGGTCCGCGAGATCGCATTGCCGAGCACGACGAAGACTGTCGCGGCGATCATCAAGACAAGCGCCATTGCTCCGGCGCGCCCAAACGCTGCTGTCTTGTCGAATTGGGTGAACATAAGTTGCGAGAGAAGGGACTGTTGCTGTGAGCCGAGCAGAGCGGGCGTGACAAAGAAGCCGAGGGCAAGGACGAAGACCAGCATCGAACCCGCCACAAAGCCCGGGGTGGAGAGAGGGACGTACACCTGCCAGAAGGCACGGCTCGGTGTCGCGCCGAGGCTTTGAGCAGCCAGCACCAGCCGCCGGTCAATCCCGCGCAGAACCGCGTAAAGCGGCAGTAGCATGAACGGAAACAAGATGTGCGTCATACCCATAAGCACTGCGGGCATCGTACCTAGAAAACGGATCCGGTTCAGACCTAGGGCCACCAGAACATCGTTCAATGAACCCTGGTATTGCAGCATGACAACCCATGAGAAGTTGCGCAGCAGGATGCCAAAGAACATCGAGATCAGAACGGCTCCCAGCATGACGGTGCGCGTGCGGGCACTGACCACGGTCATCAGATAGGCGTATGGGAAGGCAATGAGGCTGGTCAGGATTGTGCTCACGGCGGCCACCAGGATGGTGCGAAAGAGGATGGTCCGGTTGGCTTCGCCACCGAGGAACCAGGCCAGATTGTCCAGCCCCCCACTCTGCGGCGCGTCGAACTCGGTAAATGTGCGCAACAGGATGATCGATGTCGGGTAGAGGAAGAAGACGGCGAGAAACAGAAACACCGGCAGGGCCAGAAGCCACCATTGATCGAGGCGCGCGAGGAACGGGCGCGAGACCGCGCCCGTTTGCTTGCCTGTAATGCCGCTGGATACCGACATGACGCTCTTGGCCCGGGTTTGTTACTGCGAGAACAGGGTCGTCAAACGATCCTTGACGATCGCATCGTTATCACTCCACCACTTCGCGTCCTGTAACAGCAGCTGATCGCTGAAGTTATCGGGAAAGAAGGCCTTTGCCTGATCGTCAAGCTTGGGCGGCGCACCGGTGGTGCCCATGCCATAGGGAAACCGTTCGGCGAGTGCGACCTGCGTCTTGTGCATGGCGGTATATTGAAGAAAGGCGGTCGCGGCTTCGACGTTCTTTGCGCCGCTTGGAATAGCAAGATTGTCGTAGAGCGTGACCGCACCCTGGAAGACCGCCTTGATATCGGGATTGGTCTTCGAGGCATTCAGCGCACGCCCGTTGGGCAACAGCGCCATGTCGTATTCGCCATTGGCAAGGCCGTCTTGAATCAAGGCGAAGGTTGCGACCGTAACCAGCGAGTCCTTTGCGCTTTTGATCTTGGCAATCGCGCGCTCAAGATCGATCGGATAGATCTTTGCCTTGTCAATGCCATCCGCCAGCAAGGCGGTCTCGAGGAGACCCGAATTGCTTTGCGAATTGACCGCGCGCGGTCCCGGAAATTTGGCCGTGTCGAAGAAATCGGCGACGCTCGTCGGCGGGCTCGTATACTTCTTGGCGTTGTAGGCTAGCACGTAGGAGAATTTGACGACAGGGACGCCACACTTGTTCGTGTCGTATGCCCGATCGAGCTGCGACCGGTCGATATCGGCTTTTGCAAAGACAGTGCCACAATTCGCATCGACCGTGCTCGACTCGATCTCTACGACGTCGACGCCGACATTTTGGGCCTCTTGCTGTGTCTTGAGTGTCGCCAGATCTGGCGAGTCTGTCTGCTGGACAGTGACACCGGTCGCGGCGGCGAATGGCTGCAGCCAGGCTGCGTCCTGGTTCTTCTGCAGATCGCCACCGAAGCCGGCGAAGACAAAGCTCTTGCCTTTCAGATCAGGTGCCGACTGCGCACCCGCAGCGCTCGACAGGCAAATCAGTGCGACGGTCGCCAAGGCTAGCGTTTGGCGCTTGTTCGAAGTTCCCATTTCATTTCCCCTATTCTTGATTCTTTGGCCAAAGACTGCAATAAATACATTGAAGAAACGTTTCTTCATGGCAGAAAATGCGGCATGGCGCGACATCTGTCAATGCTCTATTCCGCAGCCGGCAGCGTCCGTGCGGATGAGATCGGAAAGGCGACACTGACAGCGCGATTGAGGGGAAACTCGGTCTCGGGCCGCGACGAGACCACCGCGGTGCCGCCGGCTTCCAGATCGATGACGACTTTGCGCAGCGAGCCGAGATAGACGATGTCGCGAATGAGGCCGGGAATTTCATTCCAGCCCGCCGGCGCGTCACCGCGGGCAACGAGGCTACAACGCTCAGGACGAACGACCACGGCAGCCCGGCCTGAACTTGGTGTCTGTTCGATCCTCGTGCCTTTAACGGTCCAGCCTGGTCCCGACACCGTGCTGCGATCGGACGATTGGTGCGTTACATCGCCGACCCAACAGTTCGATTCACCAAGAAACTGTGCGACAAACTTGGTCAGGGGCGCATCGTACAGCTCGCTTGCGGTTCCGACCTGCTGGATTTTTCCCGCGTCGAAGACGGCGACCCTGTCGGACATGACAAGCGCCTCTTCCTGGTCGTGGGTGACGAACACCACCGTCACGCCGAGCTCGCGATGTATGCGCTTGAGCTCGAGTTGAACCGATTCCCTGAGCTTCCTGTCAAGGGCGCCCAACGGTTCGTCCATAAGCAAGAGCCGGGGCTGGAAGACGAATGCCCTGGCGACGGCAACGCGTTGCTGCTGGCCACCGGAGAGTTGACGCGGCAGCCTGTCGGCAAACGCCTCGATAGCAACCATGCGCAACGCTTCGTCGACACGGCGTCGCAGCTCGTCCTTGGCAACCCGGCGCTGCTTGAGGGGGTATCCAACGTTCTCGCGCACCGTCATGTGCGGGAACAGTGCGTAGTGCTGAAACACCACGCCAATGTTGCGCTTGTAAGCTGGCAAGGCGCTGATGTCCGCTCCGTCGATCAGGATCTGGCCTGATGTCGGCATCTGGAACCCGGCAAGCAGGTTCAAAGCCGTCGTCTTGCCGGAGCCGCTAGGCCCAAGCAGTGTGAGAAACTCGCCCGGCCGAACCGTCAGGTCGAGCTTGTCAATAGCGATCGGACCGAAGCCATATCGCTTCGAAACTCCGATGAACTCGACTTCGGCTGCCTTGAGTGTCGGTGAAGTCATCTTGTTTCCCTTGGATGCCTACTGTGCGCTTCACTCTTACCTTCGCGGTCGCGGTCTTTAGCACTGCGAGCACAGGCCACTGGCGTTTGCCTCGTCATCCTAGCAGCGCTCAGAAAGTCGCTCGAGGCGAGAACACGCCAAAATCGCCTTGCAGAAACGTTACTTCAAGCTATAATCTCTGTCCAGACCCGATTTGCGTGGGTCCAATGTTTTGCGTCCAAGAGAGGAGTTGCATGTCCAGATCGAGCTTTCCGCAGGCCGGTTCTACGGCAGATGCGGTGATGGAAGAGCTGCGAGAGTCCAAATCGCAAGACGTCGACTGGCACTCGGGTCGAACAAACCTCTACGTGCAGTTCGGCGGCGACGATGTCCTGGCCGTCGCGCGCAGTGCCGCTGATCTCTTTTACTCCGAGAACGCCCATGGCGTGGCGGCTTTCCCGAGCGTGGCGAAACTGCAATCCGATGTGCTTGAATGGCTCTTGAGCCTCGTTGGCGGCGGACCGTTTGCGGACGGCTGCTTCACGGCCAGCGGCAGTGAAAGCATCTTAATGTCGCTCAAGGCGGCCCGAGACTGGGCAAGGGCGCGCCGCCCCGATCTGGCGGTGCCGAAGGTACTGGTTCCTCAAAGCGCTCACCCTGCTTTTGAAAAAGCCGGTGCCATTCTGGGTCTTGAGGTCGTGCGCACGCCCCTGCGTGCGGATTATCGGGCCGATGTCGAAGCGATGCAGGCGCAGATCTGTCCGAGAACTGTCATGGTTGCCGGGTCCGCCCCGCAATTCGCCCACGGGGTTGTGGACCCGATTGGGGACATTGCCGCCCTCGCCCTTCGCCATAATCTCTGGATGCATGTCGATGCCTGCATCGGCGCCCTCATCGCGCCGTTCGCCAGGCTGGCCGGCGTTGCCGTTCCGGCCTTCGATTTTACCATTGAGGGCGTCCGCTCCATCTCGGCCGATATCCACAAATACGGTTTCGGAGCCAAAGGAGCATCGGCGGCTCTGTTTCGCCATCGCTGCTGGCGGGCCTCCTATGCGTTTGAGTTCGACGACTGGCCGATCGGCTCTTATGGCTCAACCGGACTGGCCGGAACACGATCGGCTGGGCCCATCGCTGCCGCATGGGCGGTGATGCGCTATCTCGGCCGCGATGGCTACACCAGGATTGCCCGCGAGATCCTGGAAGCCAGTCGGAAACTTGAATGCGGGCTACAGGCGATCGACGGGGTCGAACTGGTGTGCACTCCAGACCTACCGATCCTGGCGTGGCGCGTTCCCGAATATCCCATAGGCGCAGTCGCCGCGGCGATGACTATGCGGGGCTGGTTTGTGCGGCCGATGGCTCGTCCCGAAGCGATCCACATGGGTATGATCACCATGCATCAGGCTCCGGTCGTCGGCGCCTATCTGCAAGGTGTCCGCGACTGCGTCGCCGAACTGCGCGAACAGCAGTTGCATTGACCGCCCGGCCCGGCCCAACCCCTTGATGGAGTGAACTGATGAACGAGGATGACGCAATCCAGCTGATGAAGGCGCATGCGGCAGCCTGGAACGCCCATGACGTTGACGCACTGCTCGCGCTTATGACACAAGACTGCATCTACGATGCGGCCGCGGGAAAAGCGCCATCGGGTGACCGCCATGTCGGACACGAAAAATTGGGAAAAGCCTTTGCCGCGATATGGCAGGCCTTTCCGGATGCCTGCTGGGCCGATGCTGAGCATTTTGTTTGTGGGGATCAGGGTTTCACCACCTGGACGTTCCGGGGAACCAAGGCCGGGGGACAAGCCATTGAAGCGCGGGGCGTGGATCTGTTGCGGTTTCGCGACGGACGCATCTGCCACAAGGATACGTTGCGCAAGAACGTGCCGGCGTAGGCCTGTTCAGGATGGTTTCGACGTCAGGACCGCTTTGGTCGTGGCCGAGGGCGACGCCATCGAACGCAAGCGTGCAGGCTCTGCCGCGGCGCGATGACCAACATCTGGGGCCGAGCCCCGCAGGACGACCTCGAGCGGCAGGAACTGGCAGTCTTTCGTTTCAATGCCGCGAATGAGGTCGAACAGGACCTTGACCGCCAGTTGGCCAAGCGGGCCTGGGTGTTGGCGCAGAGCGGTTATTGTCGGCTCCGTATTTTGTAGGGCTGGCGCATCGGTGACCGAAACTACGCGAACCTCGGCCGGCACGCCGATACCCAGCGACTGAAGGCGAGCCAGGACCTTGACGGCAACGCGATCGTTCTGGGTCACGATCACATCGCTGTGCAGTTCGCGCACCGTCCTAAGGATCTCGTCGACACTGTCGTCGTCAAGCGTCGCGCAGTGAAATTCTCGAACATCACAACCCGCATCGGAAGCCCATCGTTGCATGCCGCGCAGGGCGTCCACGACAAAGCTTTTTCGTGCGCCCAGTGTAATGAACGCTATTTTTTCGCCGGGGATGACCGTCTGGCCGAGAAGGTCTGCAATGCCCCTCTCATTGTCATCGTCGATCCACGGCGCGTGCTGGTTGTTTGGATCGTAGCCGACCGTAACAGTCAGGATTTCCTTGTTGCGAAAGAACGCGAGCACGCCGTCATCTTCGATGGGATCCACCACGATGACGCCGTCCAGCGGCACGCGCAATTTGTGCAGCGACGATACGTTGTGCGGCAGAAGAATCGGAGCGAAGCCTTCCGACAAGGTCGCATCGCTGGCGTGTATGGCGATCGACGCCCAGTTCCAGACGTCAGAAATGTGTGCCGGCTCGGCCGTGGCGATCGAAATCCCGATCAAGCCCAGGCCCTGACCGCGCAATCCCCGCGCGATGGCGCTCGGCCGATAGTCGAGCTGCGTGGCGACTTCGTGCACCTTCTTGCGCGTCGCCTCGGGCAAGCGCCCCTTGCCCGACAGCGCGTCGGAGACGGTCGTCAGCGACACGCCCGCCGCGGCGGCGACGTCCCTGATTGTCGGTTTCCTCGGGGCCTTCATGGCTTTCTCTTAACAGGGGCTTGACAAAGTGTCGAGCGAGCATAAAAGTACGTGAAGAAACGTTTCTTCAAGTAGAAATTGACCGCTGGTTGCCTGATCGTGGCAATAGCCCTGAGCATCGGAGCATCCGTTTTGAGGCGTCTTCCTGATTTGTCGCGCCCTGTCGTTGCGAGCCATCGGATCAAATCGTTTGACCGTCCGTGCCATCGTCGCGATCACCAGTATGGCGAAGGTTGCGCGGCGATGATCCCTTCCGCCTCATGGATGCAAGCATGACGTCGCCAGTGGGCCCATGGTCACCCGTGACTGAAATCGCCCAGGCCGTGCAACAGGGGCGGATCACAGCCATTGAGGTGATCGAGGCGGCACTTGAACGCGCCGTTCGCGTCCAGACAGATCTGAACTGCTTCGCCCAGATTGATGCCTCCGGGGCTCGCGGTGTGGCAGCCGACATCGATCGCCGGCGCGCCGCCGGCGAGACACTTGGTTTACTCGCGGGCGTTCCTGTCGCGATCAAGGATTGCACGCCGGTGGCGGGCCTCGGCAACCGGTTTGGTTCTCACGCCTTCGTCCACAACATTGCCTCAAGGGACGCTGTTATCGTTGAGCGCTTTCGAAACGCCGATGCCGTCATCCTTGGAAAAACGACGCTCTCGGAATTTGCCTCCAGCAGCTTCTGCGACAGCCCCCTGACCGGGATCACCCGCAATCCCTGGAACCGGGAGCATACCGCCGGCGGATCATCAGGGGGCTCCGCCGTCGCTGTGGCGACTGGATGCGTGGCTGTTGCCCAGGGAACCGATATGGGAGGCTCGGTGCGCATTCCGGCATCCTGCACGGGACTTATCGGCATTAAGCCGGCCGCCGGTCGCATCCCACTCGACGACCAGCCGTCCTTCGTCGACGACATCCAGCATCATGGGCTTCTGACACGATCGGTCGCCGATCTTGCTGCATGCCTGCCGTTGCTTTGTGGCCCGTCGCGCGCCGATCCGACTACTTGCATTCCAGGCTTGCCGGATCTCGACACAAGCAAAGGCGTGGCCGGGCTGAAGATCGCCCTCAGTGATGACCTCGGCATATTCCTGATCGAACCCGAGATTCGCGATCGGCTCGATCAGGCAGCCAGGCATCTCGAGGCGGCAGGTGCGATCGTGAGCCGTCCTTTGTTGAATTGGGATCGTTCCATCGCCGATGGTTGGGTCCGCCATTGGCATGTTTATCTCGCCAGTTTCTTCGGCGAAGCGCTCGACGCGATTGGACCGCTCGCCGACCCGCGCCTGGTCGAGGCCGTCGCCAAAGGACGCATGCATGATGCCGTCTCGATCCGGCGGCTCGATCTTGTGCGGCGTAGGCAATGGGACGCTTTGGCGGACGTGTTTTGCGACAGTGACGTCCTGCTGAGCCCAACGATGGCGCGGCCGCCCGTTGGGGTCGACGAGGACGATGCGCGCTACCATGCGGCCACGCCCGACGGCAAGAAGCGCGGCCTCGACATGACATCGGTTTTCAACTGGGTGCCGTGGTGTCCGGCGCTCAGTGTTCCCGCCGGCCTCTCCTGCGACGGGCTGCCGATCGGGCTGCACGTCACGGCACATCCTCAGCGCGAGGATATTGCCCTGCGTGTCGCGGCGACGATCGAGAGGTTCTTTCCGCATCAATGGCCCAATGGCTGGAGCCCGTGATGGCCAGTCAGAAATGCAATCGGGCAGTCCAAGAGACGTCCCTCCCGATGGCTAGTCTGCTGCACCACCTCGCAGGCGGCGCCGGCTGATCGTCCAGCACCCGAACGTCGCTCCACCAAACACGCAAAAGGTAACGCCATGAAACCAGCGACATCAGCGAACCAGGCCGCGCATTTGCCTTTTGCGCAGGCATTTGTCGGGCCGCGCGGTCACAGTCTTTTGCCTGGTGGCTTCGGCAAGGCCATAACCGCCGTTGGTCCCTGGTCGCCGATGGCGGTCCGCGGTGCCGGTTGGCGCTTGTGGGACGACACCGGCAAGGAGTTGATCGATCTCCATGGCAACTTCACCGCCAATATTCATGGCAATGCTCACCCGGCAATCGTGGCGGCGATCGAAAACGCTGCCCAGTGCGGATTGTCGTTTGGACTTCCAAACCACTACGAGATCGAACACGCCAGACGTCTCGTCGACCGCCTCGCCGGTCTCGACCAGGTGCGCTACACAAATTCGGGGACCGAGGCCACGCAGCTTGCCGTACGCCTGGCGCGCGCGCGCACCGAGCGCTCTGCGGTGATTGTCGTCAACGGCTCCTATCACGGCTGGAGCGAGTCCGTGCTGCCAACGCTTGGAGCGCGCGCCAATCGAGGCATTCCGCCTGGCATGCGATCGGAGACTATCGTCATCGGCTTTGACGATGTCGAAGGGCTGGAGGCAGCGATTGCGTCGACGCCCGAACGCTTCGCGGCCATCGTCCTTGATCTGCTGCCCAATCGCATCGGCATGGTCCAGCCGAGCGATGCCTTCGTCCAGAGGGCGCGGCGCTTGTGCGACCTTCATGGCATGGCGCTCATTGTCGACGAGGTGATCAGTTTCCGGCTCGCAAGAGGCGGACTGACGACCGCCCGCCGGCTCGATGCCGATCTCGTCTGCGTCGGCAAATTGATTGGTGGCGGCCTGCCTGTCGGTGCCCTTGTCGGCAAGCCACAATGGATGGGCGAACTTGATCCGCTGGGGCGCAACAGCCTTGAACATGGCGGTACGTTCGCTGCCAATCCTGTCACCATGGCCGCCGGTGTCGCAACGCTCGACCTCCTGGATGAGGATGCCCTGGTTCGCATCGCCGCGCTTGGACAGCGCCTGCGCGATCAACTGGCCGAACCCCTTTCACGGCACGGATGGGAGCCCCGTGGCATGGGTTCATTGTGCAGGCTCTACCCCGTTTTTGTCACAGAGGCTGCTGAGGTGGCGGAGCAGCAGCGCCGCTTGTGGTGGGCTCTCTACGAGCGCGGCGTCCTTGTTGCAAAGCATGGTGTGTGTGCCATCAGCACTGTGATGGATGAGGCCGTGATCGACCGCGCCGTCGCCGCGATCGATGATGCCGTGAAGGTCTTGTCGTGAGGCGTGGCGCGTGGATCTGGGATGAACGGCGATGCCGGTCATAACCTGCGTCGAGGATCTGCGCGTGCTGGCCAAGCGGCGCGTTCCGCGAATGTTTTACGACTATGCCGACAGCGGCGCCTGGACCGAGAGCACCTACCGGGCCAACGAAGCGGATTTCAAAACCATTCTGCTGCGGCAGCGCGTTGCAGTGAATGTCGAGGACCGCTCTACAGCAGTGCTGATGCTTGGCCAGCCTGCTAGAATGCCGGTTGCGATTGCCCCGATTGGCCTGGCCGGCATGCAGCACGCCGACGGCGAGATCCACGCCGCGCGCGCTGCCGAAAAATTCGGCATTCCCTTTTCGCTATCGACGATGAGCATCTGCTCGATCGAAGATATTGCCGAGAATACCAGCGCACCGTTCTGGTTTCAGCTCTACATGATGCGCGACCGCGCGGCGATGGTTCGGATGATCGAGCGTTGCAAGGCCGCCAACTGCGCGGCCCTGGTGCTGACACTGGATCTGCAGGTGCCGGGGCAACGTCACAAAGACCTGAAAAACGGCCTGACCGTGCCGCCAAGGCCCACCGTGGCCAATCTCGTCAACCTGGCGACGAAGCTGCGCTGGTGCGCGGGGATGGCAGCCACGAGGCGCCGCAGCTTTGGAAATCTGGTGGGCCATGTCGATGCGGTTTCCAACATGCGATCGCTGTCGGCATGGTCGTCCGAACAGTTCGATCCCCGGCTTTCCTGGAATGATGTTGACTGGGTCCGTCGCCAATGGGGCGGCAAACTGATCCTGAAAGGGATCACGGACGTCGAGGATGCAAAGCTTGCGGTAAGACACGGTGCCGATGCGGTCGTCGTCAGCAATCACGGCGGCCGCGTCCTGGATGGAGCGCCTTCTTCTATCCGTGCTCTGCCAGCAATCGCCGAGGCCGTTGGGTCCACGACCGAGGTCTGGATGGATGGCGGCATCCGTACCGGTCAGGACGTTCTCAAGGCTTGGGCTTTGGGCGCGCGCGGCACGATGATCGGCCGCGCGATGATCTATGGCCTGGGCGCGATGGGCGAAGCCGGCGTCAGCAAGGCCCTGCAGATGCTTCACAAGGAGCTCGACGTCACGATGGCGGTGTGCGGACACACGCGCATCACCGATGTCGACCGGGCAATCCTTGTGCCAGGCACCTATTGAACGCGTCCGACTGAAAGGAAAACGCAATGACGATCGAGCATCTTAACCCCTCAGGCCTCAGCACGCCCAGCGGCTACGTGCACGTAACTGTAAGCGGTCCTGGCCGGTTGGTTCACGTTGCCGGCCAAGTGGCCAAGGACGTCGAAGGGCGAACGGTTGGTGTCGGCGATCTGACGCGCCAGACCGAGCAGGTCTACGCCAACCTGCGCATCGCGCTGCAGGCGGCCGGCGCCGATTTGAGGGACGTGGTCAAGCTCGTCACCTACGTGGTTGACCTCACATCCGACAAGGTGGCGACCGTGCGTGCTGTGCGTACCGGTGAGATGGGTAAAGGCCCCTTCCCGGCCAGCACACTGGTTGGCGTCAGTGCTCTCGCAGCGCCTGAGTTTTTGATCGAGATTGAGGCCATAGCGGCGATCGCTTGAGCGTTTCATCACGGCCGATCGCGTATTGCCAATGCGGCAAGCCATGGGGATGAGGAGAGGAGTTTGCATTGAATGACTTCGTGATTGATGCGCCGGCGTCAGTTTCCTTGCCCATCGTGGGCTCCAATGCGCGCTTTCCGGTTCGCCGCATCTATTGTGTTGGACGCAATTACGCTGATCATGCCGTGGAGATGGGCATCGATCCACGATCCGAGCCGCCGTTCTTCTTTCTCAAACCAGCTGACGCCGTGCTTCAGCCGGGAGAGAGCTTCCCCTATCCGCCAGGTTCGCAAAACGTCCATCATGAGGTGGAACTGGTTGTCGCCCTTGGGCAAGGCGGCAAAGACATTCCGTTTGCGGCCGCGCTCGATCATGTGTTCGGCTACACGGTCGGCTTGGACATGACACGGCGTGATCTGCAACTTGCCGCGCGCGCCAAGGGACGGCCCTGGGACGTCGGAAAAGCGTTCGATCACTCAGCACCACTGGCCGCACTCGTTCCTGCGGCGATCTGCGGTCACCCAAATCAGGGGCGTATCTGGCTGGACGTCAACGGTGCCAGGCGTCAGTCGGCCGACCTCCGCGACTTGATATGGCCGGTAGCGGAAGTGATCGGATTGTTATCCCAACTCTTCGAATTGCGGCCGGGCGACATCATCATGACCGGCACGCCCGCAGGCGTCGGACCGGTGGTGCCCGGCGACAGTGTCGAGGCGGGTATCGACGGCGTCGCGACACTCTCGCTGGTCATTGGAGGACGTGATGGCGATCACTAGCGATGGCCCCAAGACAGTCGTCGCGATGCTGCTGGCATCGCTTCACGGTACACTGGGAGAGGCTTGTCTCCTTATGGACAGTAGGACATAGAGCCTTTTCTTGAGGACGGAGTGGACGGTAGTGGGGCGGTGCTATCTGCGTGGAGCTCCTGTCGAACATACGGCGGTCTACATGCTGGTAGAAGGCATGCTAACTAAACTCCAGGGCGGCCGAAGTCACTGCGCATTACCACCCCTCAAAGTCCCGTCGCCCATTTGCGTCAGTTCGGGGAGTCTGCTTCTCGCCCTGAGCGGCCTCTAAGGGCGGTAATAAACGATGCCGCTTACAAGATGCGGACGTGATCAATGCAATGACCGAACGGAGGCGCAAAGCGGTCGTTCTCTAGAAGACAAACGTGATCGCCGAATAGCGGTCCGGCTTCTTGAATCGTTTTTGGCGAACCCGCTTCGTAAGATCTCGTATGGTCTGGCGAACCTGAGGATCAGTAGGACGACTAGTTTTTCAATGCAACGGCATTTCTCTTTCCTACAAATGGGTTCGGTCAGCGACCATAAGAGGTATGAGCGCGGCGGGTTTGGGGCCAAAACGGCCGGTCCGCTGCTTGCCGCAACAGTCAGGAGGCGGACGTTCGGCTGGCCCACCGTTGCGGTCGCGCGACCGGACCTACGGAGCGGGGTGGCTCTAGGCAGGCAGGCCGGGCGTCACCGGCAACCTTGAGCAGCTTCAGAAGGCTTTTCGAACGCCATGCGCTGCGGGTTATGCTTTTGAAGATTTTACTGTACGTGCCTTCGGCGGCTCGGCGAGGGTGATCTGATTTGCCGTACGGTCGGTAATTTTGGAGATTTTTGCGATGTCATCACCGCGCTGCCAGTCAAGAGCTGGTCCGACTATTCCAATCGCGTGAATCGTCCATCTTCGGTACCAATGATGGCACATGCTCGACCCAGCGTTTTCCTGGTTCTCGAAAATCTGGATGTTGGTGTCGGCTATCTCGCGCGACTGGATAAGAACGTCCGTCGGACGATCGTCAGACCGATCAAGGAGCTTCCTGTAGAATCCTTTGGCTGCGGCAATGTCCGCTGCAATGGCGGCATAAACACGTTGAATGCGCATTAGAGCCTCCAGATTTCTTCAAATCGACCTGCCGCCGATGTCTACTGTCGCGCGATTTCATCCAGGAAACAGCCTATGAGGGCGTTCTTGACAAGTTTGCGGTTGGCGATTGCCGAAAACTCCGTTTTTTTGGCCACATCGCTGGTCAAGATCGGACGGATCTCTCCTCGCTTTTCCCAGATTTGCGCAAAATGGGTTGGAAGAAAGCCGAGATAGCTTCCCGACAAAATGAGGAACAGGACGCCCTCGGTCACATGTGAGATCGCTTTCAACGACATGTTCATGCGATCGACATAGGTTCGCTCTGCCTCCGAATAGCCGTGCTGGACGAACGCCCGTCCGGACAGGTCAGCGATCTGGATATCGCTGTCGACGAGAGGCCACAGCGGATGCCCTGGCCCGCAGTAGAGATGGCTCACCTCTTCGAAAAGAGGCACGGCCGAGATGTCCGGATGCTCTTTTTCGAGGATCGTCACACCGACATGGATTCGCATCTCCTGGACGCCGCGGGTTATTTCCGCGGACGATCCGGAGATAATCCTGATGCCAACGTCCTTGTGCTTGCCGCAATAGGCCGAGATGGCGCGATGCAGAGGGGAATCCGATTGCGTGACAATCGTATCGACCAGTCCAATGTACAGCGTCCCGGTCAGGCCGGCCATCGTGTCGTTGATCTGTGAGCGAAAAATCTCCAGAGAGGCAAGCAATTGGCTCGTCGCGGAATAGGTCCGCTCACCTTCTGGCGTGAGGCTGAAGCCCGCTCGGCCTCGGTTACACAGCCGCATGCCGAGGCGGATCTCCAGATCACTCATCTGCTTGCTAATCGCGGACTTTGAAGCGCCTAGCTCGACTTCAGCGGCAGAGAAACCACCGCAATCGACCACGGTGCGGAAGATGCGGAGCAACTTGATCTCGGCGTCGCCGATCTCGCCCGTGAAAAGTCGATGTGGCCAGTTCATGATTGATCATTGCTCAGGCGGGGGGCCAGTTTGCACCCGCCCGAGCCACACTAAGGGACCAAGGGGGGGCCTACAAGCTGCCCGCAGGTGTCGGATGCGGAGAGTTCACAAAGCTGCTCGGATCGCCGCCAGTCCCCGCGTGATATCTTCGGCGGAGTTGTAGAAGTGCGGGGAGAAGCGGATGAAGTCCTTCCGCAGCGAAGCGATCACGTTGTTCTGCTTCAGCGTCCTAGCAAATTCGGCGCTGTCCTTCCCGGCAAATCGCGCAGCCACGGTCGCAGAGCGCTGATTTGAATCCTTTGGACCGAGGACTTCGGCGCCGAGTTCACGCAATCCGTCGATCAATAGCCTTGAGATTGTCGCGTTGTGCGCCTGGATTGCAGGGATGCCCGTGTCCAGCAGATAGCGCAAGCTGACCGTCGCGCCAATTGCGGTGCCATAGGCCATGGTGCCGAATTCATAGCGCTTCGCCCCCTTTGGCAATTCAACCCTGTCGGCCTGAAAATCCCACATGTCCTTGTGCGATCGCCAACCCAAAAGGCCGGGGTTCATGTCCTGCATGCGAGGCGAGATATACGTCAGGCCTGTACCGAAAGGACCGCACAGCCATTTGTATGTCGAGGTTGCCACGGCGTCGATGCCGCTACCCACGGCGTCAACCACGACCTGCCCGGCCGACTGGGTTCCATCGACGACGCACAGAGCACCATGGCGGTGTGCTTTGTCCGCAATCGCCTTCAGGTCGTAGATCTGGCCAGTTCCGTATTCCACATGCGAAATGCAAACGACGGAGGTGTTGGCATCGATCGCGCCAAGCAGTTCGTCTACGTCGATGGCCATGGCCTCGCGTGGCTTCACCCAGCGCATCTCGGCACCAGTGTGCTGCGCGACCCGCATCCATGGGTAGACTGTGCTCGGATGCGTTATGGATGTGGCAACGATGGTCGATCCTTTTTTCGGCATCGCCGCCCAGGCCAGCGACGACATCAACACCGTCTCGCTGGAGGCGACCGCGATGTCGGCAGGTGTTGCGTTGAAGAGCTCGGCCGCGGCCGCGTTCAGGTCATCGAAGCATTTGACCTCGGATTCCTCATCGAACGTCACAGTTCCATCTTCGGCAAGTTGTGTCTGCCACCGATTGATCGCTTCGGCCGCCGTCTTGTGCGTTAGCCCGACGGATGCGGCATCGAGATACACGTAAGATTGCGCCGGCGGAAAAACGTCCAGCGATGCCAGGCGGCCCTCGTTTGCGTGGTTGTCCAATGTCTAGCTCCCTTCAGGATCGTGCTGGTTTCAGATGCGACAGATATTTGCGCTCAAGCTGGCGGAATACCGCTGTGATCACGAAGGTGAGCGCAAGGTAGAGGACGGCAGCAGTGAGCAGGCCTTCAGCGGCGAGATAATATTTGTTGTTGAGCATCCTTCCGGCGCCCAGGATGTCGATAATGGTTATGGTGCTTGCGACCACGCTGCCATGCAGCGTGAAGATCACTTCGTTGGACAAAGGCGGCAGCGAACGTCGCCAGGCGGAGGGGAAAACGATCAGCCAGAAGAGCCGGACACCGGAAAGACCGAGAGCCTTTGCGGCTTCGACTTCGCCTTTGGGGACGCCTTCAATCGCACCCCTGAGGATCTCCGTGAGATACGCGGCGGAGCAGAGCGTGATGGAGAGGAAGGCGCACCCCCACGCCCCGCGCAACACCGGCCACAAAAACGAATGGCGTATAAGCTCGAACTGCGCGGCGCCGTAGTAGAGGAGGTAGAGCTGGACAAGCAGCGGCGTGCCGCGGAAAACATAGGTATAGCCGAACACGATCGGGTTAAGGACGCGAAGCTTTTGCGCCCGGATCACCGCCAGAGGAATGGCGATCGCTGCGGCCAGCAGCAAGGGTAGCGAGACCAGCAGCAGCGTGTTGATCAGGCCTTTGGCGAAGAGCGGCCAGTTGGTGGCGATAACACCGAGATCGATCGGTGATAAATCCTGGAGCTTCGACCACGCGGTTTCCATGTCAGACGGTCTCCGCCACGCGAAGCCGTCTGGCGAGAAAGCGCAGTCCCACGTCTGAAGCGATCGTCAGGCCGAGATAGATGATCAAAACGATGAAGATGAAGGTGAATGGTTGGTGGGTTGCGCGTCCAGCTGCGTTCGCCTTGTTCACGATGTCTTCCAGCCCCATCACCGACGCCAGGGCAGTCGTCTTCATCAGGCTGAGCCAGTTGTTGGTGAAGCTCGGCATGGCGTTGCGCATGAGTTGGGGCCAGATGACCAGTTTGAAGAGGATCCAGCCGTTCATGCCGAGTGCCTTGCCGCCCTCGCTTTGACCTCGCGGGATCGACAAATATGCACCACGGAACGTCTCGGTCATGTAGGACCCGAAAATGACGCCAATCGCTGCAACGGCGACGGTGAATGGGTCGAGTTGCAGCCTGACCCACAATCCGGTGGCGTCGCCGATCCGGTTAACAACCGCCTGGCCGCCGTAGTAGAGGAGTAGCATCAGCACCAGGTCTGGAACGCCCCGGACCAGGGTGGTGTACGTCTCGGCCGCGCTGCGCACGGCCGAGAATTTCGATGATTTTGCCCACGCACCGATCAGGCCCAGTGCCGTCGCCAGCAGGAGCGAGCACACGCTCAACGCAATCGTGACGTAGACGCCCTTCAGCACAAACGGCAGGTAGTCGCCAGTGTCAGCCACGGTCACCTTCTATCGTGGTGCTCGGGAGAATGCGCGTTCACTTGCCAAAGATGTCGTAGCTGAAATATTTGTCGTTGATCGTTTTATAGGTGCCATCGGCGCGAACCTCCTTGATCGCCTTGTTCAACGCCTCACGGAGCTCGGTGTCGTCTTTTCTGAGGCCGATCCCAATGCCTGCACCGAAGCAACCAGGTTCGCTGACAGGGTCACCCTTGAATGCAAAGCCCTTGCCGCGCTCGGTCTTCAGCAAGCCGAAGTCGAGCTGGATCCGATCGGAGAAAACCGCGTCCAGTCGGCCGGCAGCGACATCAAGGAACATGTCTTCAGCGTTCTGGTAAACTTGGACGCTAGCATTCGGATAGGTCTTCTCCAGATAGCATTGGGCAACACCCGGAATCGTGCCGATCTTTAGCCCGCCCAGAGCCTTGTCGGCAAAGTCGATCTTGGTTCCGTCGGACGCAACGAACGAAGCAGCTGTTTGATAGTATGGATCGGTGAAGTCGATCTGCTTTTTGCGCTCCTCGGTGATGGTCATCGAGGCAAAGATTCCATCAAACTTTTTCACCAGTAGACCCGGGATCATGCCGTCCCAATTCTGGGCCACGAAGGTGCAATTCCGGTTCATCTTCTTGCAGAGTGCATTCCCTAGATCGATTTCAAAGCCCGCTATCGAGCCGTCCGCGGCTCGAAAGTTAAAGGGCGGATATGCCGCTTCTGTAGCGAACGTGACGTCGCCGGCTATGGCAACCGCCGGCATCAGGGCAATTCCGAGTAGGGCAGCCAGCCCAAGCAATTTGTTTCTCATTCTTTGTTCCCCTGGATTTCGCGGGCATTGCCGCTCGTTGACGATGTGCCATTCCTTGGGTGCGCCAGGCGATCTTGTCGTCGCAACCGAAGCCGGCGTACCTTTGCGAAACTGCTTCGCGCCGCTTGTGCCGTCCGGCCTTTCCGCTGTTCCAACGTTAGTGCAGCCGCGGTTTCATGCGTTACCTAATTCCTCAAGCCAGGTTTCCAAACTAGGCAACCAAGTGGCATCGGGTCCCATGCTAGGGCGATGCGGCGCTATCGAATTGATCGGTCCTGCTCGGGAGATGAAATTGACGAAGATCGTGTCACTTGAGGAAATCCTCAAAGCGCTGCCGGACATCGACGTCGTCGCTGAGATCGAGCGCGGCTTTGTCGCCCTGTCCGAGGGAAAGGTCGAGGTCCCGCCGGTTGGCGAACTTCTCTTCCCTGATGAAAGCGGCGAGCTTCACATCAAATACGGTGCAGTGCGTGGCGACGACGTGTTCGTCGTCAAGCTCGCAACGGGGTTTTTCAACAATCCGAAACTGGGGTTGCGACCGTTCTCCGGTTGCATGCTGGTTCTCTCCGCAAAGACAGGTCAGGTTCTCTCCATCCTTCTCGAGGAAGGGGAACTCACCAATCATAGGACCGCCGCTGCAGGCGCTGTCGTTGCGCGTCACCTCGCACCGCCGCGGTTGGAGATTATTGGCATTTGCGGCGCCGGCGTGCAGGCGCGCCTGCAGGCCGACTATCTGCGCCGCGTGACGGGATGCCGTGACCTTGTCTTGTGGGCCCGTGATGCCGAGCGGGCGACCGAAGCCGTGCGCGATATCGCGCGGATGGGCTACAACGCTCGTGTGGCGACAAGCCCAGAAGAGGTTGCAGCTTCGTCGCAGCTGATCGTCACGACGACCGCTGCCCATCAACCATACCTACTGGCGGGCTGGATCAGGCCCGGCACGCATATCACTGCGATGGGTTCGGATACGCCCGAAAAGAACGAGATCGATCCGATGATCCTGAAGCAGGCCACCTTGGTCGTCGCCGACAGCATCCCGCAGTGTCTGGTGCGCGGAGAAATCCACGCCGCGATAGCGGCCGGTGCCATGAGGCCAGAGGGGGTGGTCGAGCTTGGAAATGTTATTTCTGGAAAGGCGGGTCGGCGCTCGCCCGAGGACATCACGCTGGCCGATCTAACCGGTGTCGCCGTGCAGGACATCATGATTGCCAAAGCAGTGGTCGCACGAACAACTTGAGGGGTACCCGATGCAGATTCCTACTTTCGTCCTCGAACGAAGCCAGACGCTTTATGAGAACGATGTTGCCATCAATCTGACGGAGAGCGGCGTTCACCCCGCGGCGATCTCGGAAATCTTGTCCGTAGCCGAACTGGCGGAGCTTGCCTCCCTGCCCTTGGGTTATGGATATACGGACGGCAATCCATCGCTGCGCCAGTCAATCGCCGATTGGTATCCCGGTGCGGCTTCGGAAAACGTGCTGGTCGCCCACGGCTCCTCGGAAGCGAACTTGCTGGCCCTGATGGCGCTAGCCGGGCGCGGCGACCACATCATCGTCGTCGTGCCGAACTTCATGCAGATCGCTGGCCTAGCTGACAGCCTCGGGATCGAAGTCACGCAGGTTGCACTGCGGCCGGGCGATGGATGGCAACCCGATATCGCTGCTCTTGAGGCGGCAATCGGCCCGCGGACCAAGCTGATCACGCTCTGCGATCCCAACAATCCGACTGGCACCACACTCACCCCATCTTCCCGGCAAGCGCTTGCAGAACTGAGCGATCGCGCTGGCATCTGGTTGCATGTCGACGAAATCTATCGCGGCTCGGAGATCGATGGCACAGACGCCCCGACCATTTATGGGATGGGCAAACGCGTCATCGTGACGGGCGGTTTGGCGAAATCCTTCGGTTGCCCCGGCCTTCGAATGGGGTGGATGATCGGTCCGCAAACGCTGGTAGCTGAGGGCCACCGGTTCCAAGACTATACAAGCATCGGCACTGGCGTCGTCTCGCAGTTCGTCGCCGAGAGAGCGGTGGGCGAGCCAGTGCGTAGCAAGTTACTCTCGCGCGGACGCGAAATCCTCTTCGCCGGGCGTCAGCGGGTGGCCGAATGGCTCGAAGGCCGTGATGGTTGGTCCTGGGTCGTGCCACAAGCTAGCGGCATGGCATTCCTTCGCTACGACATGGACATGCCGTCAGAGACTTTCGTGCAAGAATTGCGCCGCTCCAAGGGCATCTTCGTTTGTGCAGGCAGTTGGTTCGGTCTTGAGGGTCATATTCGTGTGGGCTTCGGCGTTGACCCACATCACCTTGAGAGCGGTCTGGCCGGGATCGACGAATATCTGCGCGAGAGGCGGTCGTTCAATTGACCATCACTGTTCCTCGCGGCCTTCCGACTTAGCATCGTAGGCTACGACCTCCAGTTCAACCAGTCCGCCATTGAGCAGTTCCGCCACGGTGGCGGTCCGCGCTGGTTTCGAACCCGGGAAGTATTTTGCATAGGCGGTGTTGAACTCGTGCGCGTCCGTAGCCTCTTGCAGGTAGACGTTGATCCTGACGATGTCTGAAAGACGCAAGCTCGCCCGCTGGAGGATGTCCTTCACTTCCAGCATGATGCGATCGGTCTCGGCCGCAACCCCACCGCTGACGATCTCTCCGTCTGGCCCGAAGCCGGCAAGGCCCGACAAGAATACGAAATCGCCGGCGCGAACCGCCTCCGAAATTGTTAGCCCTTCCACATTAGGCCCCGCAATGAATTCAATCGTCATGATGTTTTCCGATCTGCCTCGATCCCACAGACGCATTCATAAGACCGGCTGCTGGTGATTGGTTATGAGAAGTGGAAACTGACCTTTATGAAAAGAGAAACGACGCTCCATATATCGGCGTGCAGGCTGACTGGATTGCAAGGGAGACCGACGTGGCACAATCGATCAATGTCGACCCTAAACATGTCGAACGGCTGATATTCGAGCTCGGCAAATTCGGAGAGCACAGCGGTACCGGCGTCTGGCGCACCGTCTATTCACCGGAATGGGTGGCGGCGGCCGACAAGTTCGCAGATTGGTGTAGGGAAACGGGCATGGCTGTGCACAGCGACGCGGTCGGCAACGTCTGGGGAAAGCTTCAAGGCAAAGAGCCCGGACCGTCGGTCGTCTCCGGATCGCATATCGATAGTCAGACACCCGGCGGACGCTACGACGGTGCCTTAGGCGCTATCGCCGCGCTAGTTGCGGTTGACGCACTTGCCAAGCAATTCGGCCAGCCTCGCCGCACATTGGAAGTGTTGGCACTTTGCGAGGAGGAGGGAAGCCGTTTCCCCGCAGCAAGTCTCTGGGGCTCGCGCGCCATAACCGGC
This sequence comes from Mesorhizobium loti CJ3sym, assembly GCF_000472785.1. Taxonomy (GTDB): domain Bacteria; phylum Pseudomonadota; class Alphaproteobacteria; order Rhizobiales; family Rhizobiaceae; genus Mesorhizobium; species Mesorhizobium loti_E. The sequence continues at coordinate 43,628 of NZ_AXAL01000022.1, read as the reverse complement.
TGCATCGAGCCGCGCGAACTCGACGAACTGGTAGACAGCGACGGGGTGTCGATTGGCCAAGCTATGAAGGCTGCTGGACTTGATCCCAACGACCTCGGCAAGGCGCAGCGCGACGACATCGACACGTTCATCGAGCTTCACATCGAGCAGGGTCCCGTGCTCGATGCCGACGGTCTTGGGGTCGGCCTCGTCACCGCGATCAACGGACTGCGTCACTACCGTGTGGAACTGACCGGAGAGGCAAATCACGCCGGCGCCTTTCCTATGGATGCGCGCCGCGATCCGATGGGGGGGTTTGCGGAAATCTCCGGCGGCCTCATCTCAACCGCGGAGCGTTGGGGAAGGCCGGCCGTGACGACCGTGGGGCAAGTCAGCGTCGAACCCAACCTGCCGGCCATCATTCCTGCGAAAGTCACTTTCATGATCGATGCCCGGCATCCTGATCCAGATGCTGTGCAGCGGCTTTATACCCTGCACGAAAATCTGATCCGCGAGGTTGCGGATCGTCGCGGCCTGAAAGTGAAGATCACGGTGGTGGAAAACCAGGCGCCCCTGATCTGCCACCCCGAGATCGTCGCAGCAATAAAGGCAACAGCGGCGGACCAGGGCATCCGGCTGGGCACGCTGTCCAGTGGCGGCAGCCACGACACGCAGCAGATGTCGAGGATCGCCCGTGCCGGGATGATCTTCGTCAGGAGCAAGGACGGTAGGAGCCATACGCCTGAGGAATTTTCGTCGATTGATGACATTGTTGACGGCATCAAGGTGCTGGCCGGGACACTCTACAAGCTGGCCTATTGCTAGGAGGCTGATGTGAGCCGTCACGCCGTCTGTTCATGACGGCCGATGTCGGAGCTGATGAAGAATATGTGAGATTGACGACCGATGTGAGCGCATCGCCGCGATCAGTTAGACTTCCAGGAGCGCGCTGTACCTGAGCCCAAGGCTGCTACGCAATTAGGAACAAAGTGCGCGGCTCTTAGATAGCAACCGTTGGAAAATCAGGCCGAAGCGGGTCAAATCTTCGATGAGCAATTCTCCACGTCATCTCCCATGCCGACCGGTATTCACAAGGTCCCAAAGTTTTCTTTTTCAATCTCTGTCGCAGTCGTCGGCAACGACTGTCCTGGTGGCATTGGTGCTTTTCGCTCTCGCACTGGCTCTGGGATAGCAAGGCGGTTGAGCCGTGGATGTTCTGTTTGGTCTTTGACCAGCTAGGTCAGTCTTGCTCGCGTCGTGCGCGGCGTGGCCAATAGCAGGCTGGTCTCGCTGCCGGTGATCCCAGCTATAAGGCGAATGCGCCGCAGCACGGCATCGAAATCAGTCAGCGAGGCCGTCCCGAGCTCAACCACTAGGTCCCAGCGACCGTTAGTGGTGTGGATGGTTGAGACTTCAGGGAAGCCGCCCAGCGCACGAACCACGCGGTCGGCGGCATGGCCCTCAATCTCAATCAGCATGATACCGCGGATGCGCTGATCGACCGCGTCGGCGCGCAGCACTACCGTGTAGCCGATAATATCGCCGGACCGCTGCAGCCGCTCCATGCGCGCCCTGACGGTGGCGCGCGAGACGCCGAGATCGACGGCAAGATCCGACACGCTGCGCCTGGCGTCATGTCTAAGCAGGGTCACCAGGCGTTCGTCCAGCGCGTCCATCGAGGTACCATTTTGATCAAGTTCGCTGCCATTACGATAAACAATGCTTCTCGGATTGCCAATTCACCCTGTTCATATCGCCGGTTGGCCGTGGTCTCCTGCCGGCCATTCGAAACTTGGTGGTTGGTAAAACAGATGCGTTGCAGAATCGTCGGGGCGCCGGTGCAGGACGGTGCCGGCAGAATGGGATGCGAGATGGGGCCGAGTGCGCTCAGGACCGCCGGCCTGCGCGAGGTGCTGTCCGGCCTCGGCCACAGCGTCGAGGATCTGGGCGCGGTCCAGCCGCTTCCGGCAAGGCGCGTCGTGCATGGCAATCTGGCGCTGAAGGCCCTGCCCGAGGTATCGGCGTGGACATCCGCCATTGCCGAAGCCGCCTATGCGGCGAGCAAGGATGCCATGCCGATCTTTCTCGGCGGCGACCATTCGATCTCGGCTGGCACGGTATCGGGCGTCGCCCGCCGCGCCGCCGAAAGCGGGCGCCCGCTGTTCGTGCTGTGGCTTGACGCGCATCCGGACTTCCACACGCTCGACACCACCGCCAGCGGCAATCTGCACGGCGTTCCGCTCGCCTATGCCAGCGGCCAGCCGGGTTTTGGCGGCTTTTTTCCGGACCTGCCGGCAGCGGTCGATCCCAAGCGTATCTGCACCATGGGCCTGCGCAGTGTCGACCCGGCGGAGCGACGGGCGCTCAACGAGGCGGGCGTGACCGTGCACGACATGCGCGCCATCGACGAGCATGGCATCGCGCCGCTGCTGCGCGCCTTCCTGGCGCGCGTGTCGGCGGAAGACGGCCTGCTGCATGTCAGTCTCGACGTCGACTTCCTCGATCCGTCGATCGCGCCGGCTGTCGGCACCACGGTTCCCGGCGGCGCAACGTTCCGCGAGGCGCATCTGGTGATGGAGATGCTGTCCGACAGCGGCCTCGTTTCCAGCCTCGACCTGGTCGAACTGAATCCCTTTCTGGACGAGCGTGGCCGGACCGCGACGCTGATGGTCGACCTGACGGCGAGCCTGATGGGCCGCCGCATCATGGACCGCCCCACTCGCAGCCATTCCGGGAGCTTTTGATGACTACGGCAAAGTTGAACATCGTCCCGTTCGTCAGCGTCGACCGCATGATGAAGCTAGTGATCGCCATTGGCGTTGAGCGCTTCCTGACTGAACTCGCCGGCTATATCGAGGAGGACTTCCGTCGCTGGGAACTGTTCGACAAGACGCCTCGCATAGCCTCGCACAGCCATGACGGCGTCATCGAGTTGATGCCGACAAGCGATGGGCGCCTGTATGGCTTCAAATACGTCAACGGCCATCCGAAGAACATGCGCCAGGGGCTGCAGACGGTCACCGCCTTCGGGGTACTCGCCGACGTCGGCAGCGGCTATCCGATGCTGCTCACCGAAATGACAATCCTGACCGCGCTGCGCACCGCCGCGACGTCAGCTGTCGCGGCCAAGTATCTGGCGCCGGACGGTGCGCGCACCATGGCCATCATCGGCAACGGCGCCCAGTCGGAATTCCAGGCGATCGCCTTCAAGGCGTTGGCCGGCATAGATCGGCTCAGGCTCTACGACATCGACCGGTCCGCTTCGCTGAAATGCGCCAGGAACCTGGCCGGCATGGGGTTCGACATCACCATCTGCGGCACCGGGCAGGAAGCGGTTGAAGGTGCCGGCATCATCACCACGGTTACCGCCGACAAGCAGAACGCCACCATCCTCACCGACAACATGGTCGGCTCCGGCGTCCACATCAACGCCGTCGGTGGCGATTGCCCCGGCAAGACGGAACTGCACAAGGACACCCTGCTGCGCTCCGACATTTTCGTCGAATTCCCGCCGCAGACACGCATCGAGGGCGAGATCCAGCAACTGGACCCCGACCATCCCGTGACCGAGCTTTGGCAAGTCATCGCCGCCAAAGCGCCAGGCCGCCGGGATGCCAAGCAGATCACACTGTTCGATTCCGTCGGCTTCGCCATCGAGGATTTTTCGGCGCTGCGCTATGTGCGCGACCAACTGCAGGCAACCGGCCTCTACGATGAACTCGATCTGCTGGCCGATCCCGACGAACCGCGCGATCTATTTGGCATGCTGTTGAGGGCAGCCCTGCAACCTGCCGCGTGAGTACCTCGACCAGAACGAGCCGTGGTCCGCGAAGTCTGCTTTCATGCAGATGCAAAGCTGACCTCAACGACCGAAACGCGGCGCATTGCTGACAGGCAGCCTTGGGCCGAGAGGCGACGGTCATTTAATATGAGTCATTTGGCTGAACCTGACCATCCCGGGAAACGCCAAGCAATTTGGTTGGCAGACCGTTCGATTTCTAGCCGGCGGTATCCGTCGCTACTACTCCCATCGTCCGCGTCTTCCATTTCCAATCCACAAACCTCATGCATCATGATGACACTCCATGCTCAATCGTTCTGGGGTGTGCCCGAGCCTGCACGGATGCATCAAGTTGCCACGCCGCCAGGAGCAAGCCCATCCCCGAAATGGAGACTCCAGATGGATGACCGAAAGTTTCTTAACGGCTGAGGAGGTTTCAGACCGCTATCGCGGCAGCATCTCTGTTGGAACGCTGCGAAACTGGCGAGCAATGAGAGTTGGACCGGCCTTTATCAAGGTGGGGAAAGCCGTGCTGTACCCGACTGAGGAACTTGATACGTGGGACCAAAACAATATCGTGCCGTGCCGTGCGTCAAAACGACTCACGATGAGCGCTCGTGAGTGAGCATGATGATCACTGAGGAGCACGCAAGACCGGCCCCAGTTACCGCACCCATCCTGCTGGTCATTGCAACTTTTTCCGTTACTTTTCAGCTACTTATAGAGACTACAATGGTTCTCCACAATGATCCCGCTCCATACCCGTCGGGCATGCTGGATCACGCTGTGTCACGCGTTAATCAAAATTCGCTTCGAAATGCGTGACTTGAGCGTCTCTGTCGCGCGCGCCAAACTGGCGCGCGACGGGTGATAGAAAGCAAAAGTAGCCAGTTGTCCTGCGAGAGCGTCATTGGGGGAAAGAAATGCGCCCTTCCCTCAATGCAACGCCGATTTCACGCCGCAATAGATTCCATCAGCCGCCTCCTGCGTTATGCGATGGAAACTTAGCTATAGGCGGTGCATCCATGAACGGCTCCACGTCGGCTGATACTCTCCACCGCTGCCGTCTCCGCGCCGAGCAACCTTCCGCCAACGAGTCCGCCGCCACGAGTGGAGGTGTGCGTCCCAGCCGGAAGCCCCAAGATCTCGCTGTCAGTGCAAGTCCAACACCGCTTTGATCACCGTCTCCGGCGCCTCGAGAGGAATATTGTGACCGATCCGCGGGAGAACCCGTCGCTCGTACGTTGCGTAGGGCGCCTGGCTTGCGCTGAACGACAGCNAGATAGTGCCGCCAGTCATAGATCGTCTGCCTTGGTCGATCATGCGAGCGATCGATGATGCGGCGATGCTCACAGACAATCAGACCCTCCGCAGCGACAACGACACGATCCGGATAGAGCCGAAGGCTCACGGGCCGATTGGCAAACGACGCCGGCACGCTGTAGCGGTTGCGCTCCAGATGCACGAGGCAGGTTGGGGAGACCCGCTTGGTNTATTCGACAAAGCCGTCGAAGAGACGGGACGCCGGCATGAGAGCCTGGGCTTCCTCGGCCCAGACATCCGCAATGGTGCCGCGCATTTTTCCATGCGGGGTCTTGTGCCAAAACTCTTGGCATCGAAGCTCCAGCCAGTCGTTCAGGGCTTCAAGTGATGGAAAGCGTGGAACCGGTTGAAAGAACCGATGACGCGCATCCTGCACGTTCTTCTCGACCTGTCCCTTCTCCCAGCCGGACGCGGGATTGCAGAACTCAGGCTCGTAGAGGTAGTGGCTGGCCATGGCCATGAAGCGGACATTGACGTCGCGCTCCTTGCCGCGGCCGACCTTGTCGATCGCGGTCCGCATATTGTCGTAGATGCCGCGCCGGGGAACGCCGCCAAAGACACGGAAGGCATGATTGTGGGCATCGAACAGCATCTCGTGCGTCTGCAACAGATAGGCCCGGACGATGAAGGCCCTGGAGTAGCTGAGCTTGGTATGGGCCACCTGCAGCTTGGTGCGTTCATGGCCGATGATTGCCCAGTCCTCGGACCAGTCGAACTGAAACGCTTCACCAGGATCGAACGAAAGCGGCACGAATGTTCCGCGCCCTGTCGTCTGTAACTCCTTCTGCAGATCAGCCTTCCACCCCCGAGCGAAAGCCGCAACACGACCGTANGACCCCTCATAGCCAAGGCTCAGCAGATCTGCATGAAGCTGCTTGATCGTGCGTTTCTGTTCGCGGTTCTTTTTTGCCTCCGTCCTCAGTCAAGCTGACAAACGGTCGGCAAATGCGTCAAGCCTGCTCGGCCGTACTGGAACCTTGAACTTCGGCTCNACCTCGCCCACCCGCAGGTATTTGCGCACCGTATTCCGCGACAGGCCGGTCCTGCGGCTAATCTCACGGATCGATAGATGCTCTCGAAAATGCCAGCGTCGGATCACGCTCAATAATGCCATGTCGATCACTCCGTAGCCCCCGCTGAAAACACGCAGGGCAAAGTTCAAACATGGGTCAATTCTCGGTGGAAATATCCCGTGCTACCGGGTCAGTTCTCAGTGGCAATCAACACTTACACTTCTAAATGGGCGGTCTCGATAGCTGACTCAAACCGATCGAGTGTCTCCTCGCTTGCCGAGCGGGCGTCTATCGTGAAGCGTGTTTCAGACGCGATAGTGTTTATGGAATTTGGCGTGACATTCCATCGGCCGCATATCATGCGCAAGGTGTCCAAAAATCTTTTTCTGGAGATGATTTCCGCCAGGTGTTCGTGCGCTAGCACAACAGCGTCGCGGCGCATCGACATTGGTGTTGTCTCGGCATGGGCAGCGGCTCCTTTGCAAGCTGTTGCGCAACTCTGCTATCTATAATGTCCATGCCTGACCCGACCTACCTCACCCCTGAAGAAGTCATCGCTCGCTATCGCTGACCGATTAGCGGCGGGACTCTTCGCAACTTGCTTTGCATGCGGATCGGGCCGTCGTTCCTCAAGATCGGCAAAACAATTCTCTATCCGAGCGGCGAGTTGGATCGCTGGGACAAATCGATTCTCGTTGTCTGAAGACCCACACGCGAACTGCCGTGGGAAAAAGTGGCACCGCTAAAGTAGCAGAGAGGCCGTTCAGTCGTTCCGAGTCGCTGGCCAGATAGGTAAGCGTTCGGTATCTGTGGTTAATCGGGACGTCAGAGTACTGAGCAAATACGATCATGCCCAAGCGTGAAAGTTCACAAGTGATCACTTGGCACATACCCCATTTAACGGCACCACCTTTCCAGAATCAGACCATAAGCAGCTGATAAATATCATGAATCAGGTCATAGTGGTTTGATCCACAATGATGCCGCTCGATACCCGTCGGGCATTGTTGGTCACAGATAATCCTGGACGATCGTGCAAACGAGTGTTTTGAGCGAGTTGTCGGCGATCCCTTACAATCAGAGTGGGATGATGAATTGCCAATTCTTCCTTGACGACTGCAGAAACGGAGCCAATGCCCACGCGCCATTACTTGAGACGCGATGTCGGCCGTATAGAACGAGTCTGTCACTGCCGCCCTGACATCAGCGCCAAGCCGAAAAGGACGTTGAGCATGGGCAATGACGCGTTCTCAGGGCGCTGTGCTTCTCCACAGGAACATCGCCGCAACGACCAACACCGGGAGGAAGGCCAGTAAAAGGCGAACGCGGGCGCGGTACGCGTCTAGAGAGTGTATTCGTGCACATACCCCGGCAGCACCTAGGGTAAAAGCGCTGATACCAACGATCATTAGGCGGTCGCCCTCAAACATCACATATGACAGCAGCCCCCACCCCAGCACTCGAAGGTCCCACCAAGTCGACTGGCTGGTCAGCAGCACCAGCAGCGTTGATGAAAACCCCAGCCGTGCAATATCCCGCGCGAACTTCCCGGCAATCCCTTCCGACAGAGTGGGAGACGCGAAGGGCGCTGCACGGCAGATGAATAGCCAACAACAAAACACATAAACGGAGCCGACGAACACACTGGACAGGCAGAAACCCGCGATGTCGTTCACGCGGACTCTATGTGCCGTCGTGCTCGAAAGGACCTCCGATTGCGTCGCGAACTGCAACAGCGTCTCAACCATCAGTGCCGTCAGGAAGAACATCGAGAAGATGAAGACGCCGTCCGCATTTTCCACAACCCCTCTGTCGATAAGCGCCAGATTCCGGTCGCGCACTGACGGATGCTCGCCGAAACCGAGAGCACCCCGGAACCGTCTCCAACGGGACGTCCCGCCGCCACCTGCATCGGCCAGAGTATGCGCCGGCAGGCCAGCAACAGTGGCGGCAAGGGCGTCGGCGTGGAATTCTCGACCCCGTCGTGAGGCCCGACTCTCGGCGAGGAGGACCGCGAGAAGTACCCCAATTGTAGCGGCCAGATCGATCGTATCGAGTGCGTCGAGCAGCAGGGCCTTCCACATCGGAGGCCCAAAAATTACTGCGCCAGGCTTGACCGCCGACCAAAACGAATAAGCCACAGATACCCTTTGGTACACGCTCTCGTAGAAGGTGTATCCAACGAAGGCGCAACAGCCGAGGTAATTGGCCTTCACAACTTCCTCAGCTGCGAAGTCTTTTGTCGCGCAATGCGCTAACTCGTGCGCCACGTTGAATTTGAATCTCATGGGGTCGATGTGTCTCAGACTTAGCCCACCGGGGTCGATGCTGATAATGTTATTCAGACCAACTGAGTATGCCCGAAAGCCACCCGCGGCCCCCACGATCGGCGTGGCCGATATGCCAAAAGCTCGCGAGACTTGGTGCACGATGGCAAGAGCCGCAGGATTGCCAATCGAGGGTGCATTCTCGCGCTTGAACCGTCGTCGGTGAAGGGTGCGCCTGCCCGAAAAGACTATGCCTAGCAGGACACCGTAACACAAGGCTCCGAACAAGAAGTGCCCGAGGGGTACGTTTGTGATGAATCCCGGCAACCGCAGGAACATCTCCGAGCCGAAATACATGGACGAAATGATTCCGCACATCAGCGAGATATTGATCGCGCGATAGGTGTTCTGGTCCCGCAACCTTCGTAGCCGATAGGCTTGCGACCGTCCGCTGCTCACGTCACAGATCGTCGGCGAACTTGGCGATGATTCTGTCCACCGTGCCCTCATCAAAATTCTGCTTAAGGCAGGCGTCGCGTATTGCCCCCTTCAATTCCGCCTTCCCTTCCGGGGTGAGCCCACCTTGAAACGCGCCCTGCCGCGGATTCTGTAGCCAATGCGAGAGCAGAGAACGCCCTTTTGCCGTCAGGTAGTCTTTCACTGGCGCGAGAGCGCCGTCCACCGCCCAATCCGTCAGTTTATCAATCACTTTTCCACCGATGAAGTAGGCTATGGGACCGACCGCCAGGATTACCTCAGCCATACCAAGGCCCAGACCGTCAGGGGTCGCCTGACCGCGGCGCCTGAGCTCAAAAGCCGCCTCATAGTCCGGGATGTCCGCGATCTCCTGAGGTGCAAGGGACTGAATCATCGATCGAGCGATCACGTAGCTGGGCCGCGGTGTATCTTGGGCCGTCATAGCGTCCTTCCTATGCATCTTTGTTCGCCACTGCCAGCGAACCGTGGCGAGAACCGCACCAGAATCTCGCCGGTTCGAGATCGCAGTGGTTGTAGCATAGATCCGCGTTCTGAAGGTACATCGTCTGGACTTGAGACCTAGGCCTTGAGGCCGACGAAGCGGGCACGGGTCGAATCTGCTCGCTAACGACTTCACGCGGGAATGCCTGGCGCTGGTCGCTGACACGTCGCTGTCAGGCGCCCGTGTGGCCCGGGAACTGGACGCCGTCATCGCCCGTCGCGATAAGCCTTGCACGATCGTCTCCGACAACGGCACCGAACTGACCTCGATGGCCATCCTCAAATGGTGCCAGGAGAGCGGCGTCGAATGGCATTACATCGCGCCCGGCAAGCCGATGCAGAACGGCTTCGTGGAGAGCTTCAACGGCCGGTTCCGCGACGAATGCCTCAACGAAACGCTGTTTTCCACCCTCGCGGAAGCACGGGCGGCGATCCAGCTCTGGAAGGAGGACTACAACCGGCACAGACCACACTCAGCGCTGGGCAACTTCACGCCCAGTGAATTCGCCATGAAAATGGCACTGGAAAAACAGGCCGCATGAGGCCGTCAATCCTGTGGAACACTACGGGGCCAGTGAAGCGATAGGCGTCAGGAAACGGGTGGCGACAGCTATCGATCGGTTGGACAGTGGGAGCCTAACACAAGAGGCTCGCCATGATGTCACTGTTGATTGCTCTCCATGTACATGCCGCCAAACGGGGCGACGGCCTATTGCCGCAATTCCTTGGAGTGTCCATTCCGCGTGTGCTGATCACTTGATAATCGGAATACGTTTGTTAGGTTCCGCCAATCAGGTTTCCGTAGCGTCAGAGCGAGGAGCGGCGTGTCGTGCCGCCGACTTGAAGGCGTTAGAGACTTGGCTGAACATTGGAGCTGCCACCCATGCCGCATGCTGCAGAAACACAGGTTACACCCGCCGTTGAACGCTACGTGCTAGCTATGTCCACCGGTGATGAAGATGGGCTGCGCGCGGCCTTTCACGCAAATGCCTCGGTGATGGGTAACTACCAAGGGGCGGTCGAATGGCTGAGCTTGGACGCTTATGTCGCCGAGGTAATTGGCGCCAGCCTGCCGCCGAACAACAATCCAAAATGGAGTGTAACCTCGATCGACATTACCGACGATGCTGCCTCGGTGAAGATGGAAGACGAGTTCGGGAGCATGCGCTTTACCAATTACCTGTCCCTACTCAGGATCGCCGGAGAGTGGAAGATTGTGAGCAAGCTCTACCACCCTTCGACGTAGCCACAGGGCGCAGGCCGATGCCGCACGTCCATACAGCACTCAGCTTCGCCGCGATCCTTACCGGCGTCATCGCGACCGCCGGTCTTTTCCGAGGCGGTGCGGAACGCGCCTGGACACGAGCGTTTCTCGTGCTTGCGGTAGCCACAAGCGTCACGGGCTTTTTATCACGCCCGCGATCGTGACCGGCGTGATTGCGCTGGTGATCCTGGGAGTGGTGCTGCTCGCCTACTACCGCTTCCGCGTCGAACGCGCATGGCGCTGGATTTACGCCGGCGGGATGGTCGCCAGCCTTTATCTGCTCGTGTTCGTTGGCGTCGTTCAAGCGTTCCAGAAGATCGCGCCGCTCAATCGGCTCGCGCCGACGCAGACCGAACTACCGTTTGCAGCCGCGCAGGTTGAAAACGCGATTGGGCTCGTTTCGCCAAAAGTTTAATCGCGCCACGGGAAACAATCGAGCGGACGTGAGCCACCATCGTCTGCGTTGGGAGGAGCGGCTCTTCGGCGCGGTAGCCGAATGGCGGACAGCATTGATGTGAATTGCCACCGGAGTCCGGGTCATATTGCAACGCTGCCCCGGCGCAAATATTCGGTGAAGGCAGTATTGTCATCATATTTTCGGCAATTTACTAAACAATCCCACTCCTGTTCGCTGATGCCGTTCGTATGCAAATCGGAGATCGGGTATGGCGGCCGCGGAGGAGCGAACGAAGCCGCACGGCTGATCACGACCGCCCGTTGCAGCGACCCGCGTGGCCTGGAATTCGCCGTCCGCTCGCCCCGCTTCCGTGCGGCCCGGCAATCATAGGAATACCGTCAGCATCGCTCACGATCTAATAGACTACGAGGGTATGCGAACCAACGCGACCTTAAGCTAGCGTCGACGAAACGTCTCGACCTCGAGCGGGCCGACCGGCGCGGCCACGTTGAGACCGAAGAAACGCTGCTCCCACCTTTGTTTGCGCGTACTCAGCTGCCAGTCGAAATCGCGCAGCAGACTAACGGTGAACAGCTTGGCAATGAGGATCGCCACGTCCTTGCCGGGACAGGTGCGATCTTCCGGCACGACGGTATCGTTGTGACGGCCGCGCGGCCAGATCAAATGCGCCGACGCGGCCGGATCGTCGAAGCGGTCCGGGTTGAATTCCTCGGGTTTGGGGAAGGCGAACTCATCCAGATGGGCGAACGGGATGACGCCCATGGCAAGGTCGCCCTTGCGGATGGCGAATGATCCGGAGTCCGACTCGATCAGCCGAGCCCGCGTTGCCCGCCCGAAGAGGAAGAAGACCGGCGGATGCAGCCGGAGTATCTCGCGTATTGTCTTGTCCAGAAGCGGCATCCCCGCGACCTTCGTGATGTCCCGTTCCGATGAAGCATCGCCCAGCCCCGCGGTGATTTCCGCGCGCAACGCCTCACGCAGATCGGGACGATCGCTCAATTCCCCGACGATCGACTTCAGCAGGTTCTGCGTTCCCAGGAAGGAATTCATGCCGATCATGAACGCGATCTGCTTGGCGACGACATCCGCGTTCGTCAGGCCTCGTTCCCTGGCGGCAACCAGGATGTCGGAAAATTTGGGTGCACCCTTGATGAACTCAAGCAGATCCTTGTAAATCACCAGGGACTTCGAGAAGGACGACCAGGGAAGCAGCCGGGCAATCGGCACAGCAAAGTGCAGGAAGATGCCGTTGTAGAGCGTGCGGACCTTAACTGGGTCGGGGCTCGTGCCTAGGAACCACGTGAATAGGAAGGTCGCAGAGAAGTTCTCCAGCTCGTCCCGCCACGAGAACCGCGGTGCCGAAAGCCATTTCTCGGTGAAGGTCGCGAAGATACCGCCGAAGGTCGAGCCAAGCACATGCGCATTGGCTTGCAGCAGGCGCATGTAGAGCGATTTCGGTCGATCATGCGCCGGTCCCGACTCGAAGATGCTGGGGGGCACATTGCCGACGAGATCAAGGGGCGGCACCGCCCAGCTGAATCCATAATCCTGGATCAGGTCCTTCGACTTGAAGAGCGCGCTTATCGCCTTGCCGTCCATCATGGCGATGGTCGGCCGGAACAGGTTCACCTTGAATACTGAACTGCCGTATTTTTTTCGACGGCGCTCGAAGAAGTTCCTCCAGCCGCTCACCAGGAAGAAATCCACCGTGTCGATGATGGTTCCCAGGATCGGCAGCCCGTAAGAACCGGGAGGCGTAAGGCCGGCAGAGAAATTGATCCTGCGGTTTCCCATCGCGCTGTTGCGCCGAACGATACTGTCGAAAGACGACGTCTCGTTCAGCGCCTGCAATCCGGGTTCGGAGAACGCCAATGGCCCGTAAACGTTTTGCGAGAGCAGCGGATTGGTCAGGGCCTGCGAAAAGGCATCCACACCGACCATCAAGGTCATGAGTTCGCCCAGCACGGCATTGGGTGCGCGTTGCTCAGCGAACAGCCCGACAAGGAATTCCACCCGATTGATGTCGTGATCGTAGGCGGCGCCCAGTTTCTCGGCGATCCTGCGGTCGCCACAGAGCTCCATAAATGACGTTAGCGGCGGCAGACCGAACCGCACGCGGTATTCATTGTAGGACCGCAGCCGCCACGCCCGCGATTTCTCGATCGCCGCCAGATCGGCCGGCACTAGGAATGGCGCGGTATTCTCCAGCCCGATACGCCCGGCGCGCTGGTTCGTGGCCGCACTAAGCACGTCTTCGATACCAAATTTCACGAGCAGCTGGTTATTGAACCGGAATTCCGTGCTCGGCAGCATGTCTTTCCCGACGTTCAGCTCGGTCGGAATGAGTGGATGCCAGCGATAGAGGAGATCGAACTCCGCGCAGATGCGGTTGGTGCGGTACCAGTTCTGGCGCTCAGCGAAGCCGACCTCCACAAACACTTTGAACAGGGTCACCGTCAGATGATTGATGTAGTCGTTGATGATGACTTTGAGCAGGCAGGCGATGTTCACGTTACGCGCCGTCTCGAACAGCCGATCGTCCTCCCAGTCGGGATGTCGCTTGGCGATCTCCCGGCAGAGACGGTTGTGCTCCCGCATGAAGATGGTGTTGATGGCGCTGTAGTAAATCGTGGAATTTCCGCGCTCGAGCCCAGCGACGAAAAGGCCTGCCTTGCGCTCGGGCGTATCGAAGGGCGGCGTCAGGACGGCGTGGCGATAGTCGCCGGTCTTCTTGTTGATGTAGGAGAGCGAGAGATACTCGTCCTTCACCCGGCTGCCATCGGGCTTGAAGAGGAATGGCGGATAGAATTGCCCGCGGATCTCCTGCATCTTCAGCTCGCCGCCCTGCCGGCTGCGCAGCAGCGCCGTATCAGCGGCCGTCAGCCCATATATCTGGCAAAGATCTATTTCGTGGTTGGAGGTGTTCTTGCGCACGTCGTCCGGATCGGTACGCAGGAAACTGTCGGTAAACCATTGGGCAAAGAAGCCGAATAACGCCGAGCTCTTGCCGCAAGGTAGCAATTTATCTTGCCGGAGAAAGAGCCCAGCGAGGCCGGCGGTCGGCGGCAGCCGCGCGACCGTGATCGGGTCGGACGGCGGGAGATGTCGCCCGGTATAGGTGCGATCGACCAGACCGGTCCACGATGTGTAGTCGCTGCACACACCCGGCGCGGGGAATGGCCCCCAAAGCGACAGAGGATGCGGCCTAGCCGGGGTCGAGTTGGTGATGAAATTGATAAAAAAACGATTGACCCAGGTGCGCAGCAGCGGAACGCCGCTGATGAAGTCCCAAAACCAGGGAAAGCGCGACACGAAGCCCATCACGACAGTTCTCTTAGTGGCCAATCCCTCGTCCCCCCTCAGTCCGCTGTTAGCACAGACTTTCTGTATGCGATATTCTCCCTCAGTTTCTGCAACTCGCTACACAAGTTCAATACAAAGATTGAGAAATAATCGAACGGCCGCTTTTGGCAGACAGTGTTGATTTAGTCAGCGTTGATCGGCTGCCGGTGTCATCTCCGGTGGCATACGAGCTATCGAAGCGCCTAAGTCGCACGCGCTACGATTCAATGGAGAAGATGAAGAGCTTACGTTTCCAACCCAAGTCTACAGCAGAGTTCAGAGCCACCGGTCGGATTTGCCGTAGTTGTTCAAAAAGAAACCAATTCGATCTACGCCTCTCATGACAGCCTACTTAGTCCGGAATCATCTCCGTCCTCTTGGGTACGTCAAAGAATATCGGAGAAGACAGGATAATATCACAATGGGTGACTGGCTGATTAGATTGAGACGGGTTTTTACGGCGGTCAGGCTCTAGGGTACCAATCAACTTGGCGTGGACGACGTGATCCTTCACCAAGATGTTCTCGCCGCCATCCACCTTATTCAAGGGGTACTCGAAATTGTCTATGTCCGCGTAAATTCCACCATCTCTGATAGAAACGACGTCGTATAGCTCAGATCTTAGCAAAAGATCCGAATCTACCGAGAACGTCCTTCCATCGCTCAAAACGGCGCACACGGTGTTGAACGAAAACAATCGAGTTTGCTCTTGATTAATACCAAACTCAACAAATATTGCTGTCATTAACGCGATAAACCATCCACACGATAAAGAAATATTTACAAACGAATAAGCAAACAAGCTAGCTATCGGCAACTTTTTGTGCCATGGCCAACGTCTAGTCAAATGTATAAAAGAAATTGAAAAAGGTAGAATGAGGACACAAACAAAAAGCAGTGGAGCATGGAAGGAGGTATACCCTTCGGCGCTCTGACGGGGCGTGCTATTAGGTGTTGCCAACAGCAAATAAACCTGCGCCAACACGACACCAATTAGACCCACGCAGAAACAAAGGCGCAGAATCGAGAGCCGTACGACAGAAAATTTGACGTTAAGCGACAGTTTCCTTAGATATACCAGAAATCGGAAAAGAAGATCGAAAATTATTGTCAGTATAGTAGTAAGTATAAACACAAAGGCGAAAGAATTTCCGCTTTCAGATATACCCGCAGTTCGCTTGAAGGCTTCATATAAAAGCCCAGGTGTGTGCACTGTAACGGCCGCAGCAAAGCAGATGAACATCAATGTCAGGGAATTTAGGCGAGCATCCACTCTCAAAATAGATCGCCATGCCGACCTTCTTCGTCTTAGCATCGGGGCGATTAATGGGCCGACGATTAGAACCACGATGTCGTAAACGCCCAGAATAAGACTATTCACGATGTCGTTAAATATCTCAAGCGGCTTGAACATCGCCGGCAATCCTTTTAGGACAATGGAAGACAGACCATAGAGGTGGCCTGCGATGAGTATTGCGCGAAACCAGCGAATACAGAAGCGAGTTTTGAGGTCAATACGACTCCGGGCTTGGCGTTCCAAGCCCTCAGTGTCTGCTTCAAAAAGAAGTGAGTGATTTCAGCGGGTTGTGATTCAGTCGGATTGCTGAGATTCGACGGAGATCATGATGCCCTGGACCGAAACCACTCGCCCTCACCATGAACGGCGCTGCCCGCGCTACGCAAGCGACCTGACGGACGCGGAGTGGGCGCTGATCGAGCCGCTGATGCCGGCGCCGAACCGGATCGGCTTGCCCCGCAAGACGAACCTGCGCGAGGTTGTGAATGCGCTGCTTTACATGGCTTCGTCGGGCGGAGCATGGCGGCTTCTGCCGAAGGACTTCCCCCGTTCTCGACGGTCCAGAAATACTTCTGGCACTGGTGCGACGAAGGATTGCTGCGCGCCATCAACAACGAACTCGTCATGGCCGCGCGCGAAGGGGAAGGCCGGGAGGCGAGCCCGTCCGCCGGCGTCATCGACAGCCAGAGCGTGAAAACCACCGAAAGCGGCGGCGTTCGTAGCTTCGACGCCGGCAAGAAGGTCAAGGGCCGCAAGCGGCACATCGTCGTCGACACGCTGGGCCTGCTGGTCGGCGACGTCGTTCACGCCGCCGACATTCAGGACCGCGACGGCGCGCCGGCCGTCCTGAAATCCATCCTCAAGCGCTGGCCGTGGCTGCGCCATGTCTTTGCCGACTGCGGCTATGCGGGGCCGAAACTGCGCGGCGCCCTGCAAAAGCTCGGCACGTTCACGATGGAGATCGTCAAGCGGTCGGACAGTGCCAAAGGCTTCGAAGTCCTGCCGCGCCGATGGGTCGTCGAGCGGACCTTCGCATGGCTGGGCAGATGCCGAAGGCTGGCAAAGGACCTCAAGCGGTCCATCGAATCCGCACAGGCCTGGGTTCTCATCGCAAACATCCGCACGCTCACCCGACGCCTCGCAAGAGCCTGAAAACACTGCAGTCGTTCTGATTCAGACGATCAGATACGCAAACGCCCACTCGGGCAGCACTGCCCTCGCTGCGGATCTGGTCGCTGGCGTGGGCATAAATCTCCCGTCGAGCTTCCTCAGAGGTTACAAACCAACCGTCGGCTCGCACTGAGCCGGGTCAGAACTTGTAGGCGATACCGGCGCGCACGATGTCGGAGAATTTTGCGAGTTCAAATTATTGTCTCCCGATCTTCTCAGAGGCTTTCCGCAATGCCACACAGGGTCGATCTGCTGTCAATCGGAGGGCAATTGCTCTTCCACCCGATCAGCAGGCTCTATGAACGGACCTCGATCATCGTCACCACGAACCTGGCGTTTGGAGAATGGCCCGCCGTCTTCGGTGACGCCAAGATGACGACAGCGCTGCTCGACCGTCTCACCCATCATTGCGAGATCATCGAGACCGGAAACGAATCCTGGCGCTTTAAGAACCGCGCCTGATGACCCCCCGAAGGCTCAGAAGCGCGCCGTTCGGGAATATCAGCGACATCGCGGTCAAACATCATTGAACGCCATCAGCGGAGAGGCAACCAAGAAGCGTTCACCAAATTAAAGGTGCCGGGGCGCCTGCAATAGCACTATGAACTGCATCGTTCGTCGCTCGCCAAAGCACGGCGAAGCGGCCGCCTTGGTGTGAAAGCCCTCCCGTCTAGCCGCTGACCTCATACAAATAGGCCATGCTATGCTTTGTGAGCACCTAGGGCCATTCATGCAATGAGACCCGGTATGATCCCGGTTCCACCTATGCTGGACGCCGAACTGATAGCCCGACCATTCTCTCGGGCAGCAGAAACTCCCCGTCGTTGTCAGGAAGATGCAGCTGGCCGTTGCGGTCGATCTTCACGACATGCATGGAGATGGTGGCTGCCTGTTTCTGCGGTACACCGTACTCTACGATCGGCCTAGATAGTATCCACACAAAGGTTGCTGAGCGGCGGACAAGTCCGGCGCGGAAATCGGCCTTAAGGTTCCTAAAGTCGACACGCCAGGGCAGCGGCGACTGTGCGTAAAGCGGCAGGCTGAGCGCGACCTCGCCGTGCTTAGGCTCTGCGCGAGCGAGGGCGGCGTAGAGCGCCTGCGGCGGTTCCACCACCGGTTCGTCGGTAAGGGTAAACCGCAGCGAAAGCGAGAGGAAATTGCCGCCGCTGCCCTTGGAAATCGTCACGTCGCCGGAAGCGACATTGCTTTCGCTATTCCAAAAGGTCGCTTGAACATCGGCGTCTGCCGGCCCGCTCACTGTAAGCGCCAGGACATCACCGGCGGCAAGCCGTGCAGGCGAGCCATCGGTCTCAACTAAAGCGCCGAGCGACAATTCATAGGTGGTGGCGAAGTCGACCGCCGGGGGCTTGGCGGGTGAGGCAACAGGTGGAACGACAAGATTGCGCATAGGCTGGGTGCGGTCGCGCGGAAAGAGTTGGAGCGCCATTGCCAAAGGCTTGATGGCTGCTGTTTTGCTGAAGTCGCCGTCGCCGCCCTTCGGAAGCGGATAGGCTTGCGCCGGCGCCGGTCGTTCGAACCGCGCGTCGACCATGAAGGCGATGGTTCCACCACGGTTGACACGTGCCCGATCAGCGGAAAGCACCGCCCTCAATGCACCGCGATTGACCGGTAGATCTGCGACGTTGGTCACGTCGATCAAGCGCGTCGCCTCGACCGGAGGATGGGCCAGCGCGGCCTCATAAGGGGGATCGACGAAGAGAAGCGTCGAGGGTGCCAGAGGCAGGCCACCGCGTCGGCTGGCGACCGCTGGTAATTGCCAGCCCAAGGTAACTGGCGGCCTGTCGTAGCCGCTGGCGAGCGCGGAACCAGTCTCGCCTGACAGGCCAGGCGCCTTCTCAAGATCAATCTGAACGGGAAGGTCCGACGTCGGATGGACCACCAGACGAAGGTCGACCTCGTTCGCGCCCGTGGCGATTGCTGCGGACAGACCTGGATGGATGGTGCCACCCGAACCGGACGCCCTCACGTCGAGAACAAGGTCTAGATGGCTTCGCCACACAACGGTTTCCCCCGGCTTGAGTTGCGGCTTATCTGGATCGGCGCTTAGCCATGGCATTCCACCAGTCGTAAACGCGCTCCAGTCTGCGCCGATCTCAACTCCGATCAGCCTTTGCAAGGCGACCGAGAGGCTGCCCGCCCGTAGGCTGCCGCGGGCCAGCAGCCTGGTTGGATCGTCGGGTGCAGGCGGGAACATGAGACGTTGCAACAATGTCAGCGGGCCCGCCGGCTTTGTCGCAATGACAGGTGATTGTGCGCCTTGATCGGGCTGATAGACGACGTCGAGTTCGACCCGCAATCGCATCGAACCATCCCAGCGCTCACTCAGGATGCCGTCGCTAAAGGGCGCGGCGACAAAGGTCGCGCTCCATTGGGTGGACGGGGCAATTTCCATCGGATCCGGACGCCAGTGCGTGGTGTCGCCCCGGACTGTATCAGCCGGGCCGACGACGAAGCGCAGTGGCGCGACCGGCAGCAATGGCGAAGCCTCCGGACGGCGATCACGATTCGGATCGCCGAGATTCGGAGGCAGCGGGCCAGGGCGTGGCGTGCGTATCCAGCGCCTGGCCGAAGAACCGGCTTGCGCCGGTCGACCAAAGCGACCGTTGCTGTCGTCGAAGGCACCGACCTCGGTCACGGTCGCCAGCAGCAAGGTGCGGCGGGCGGTTATTACGCCGGCGCGCTCACTCACCGAGAGCGCGTCCGCGCCAGCCGGGAGGAAAGCTTGGGCCGCGGGTCGCGCGGCGCTTCCCAGTCCCGTCCCTGCGAGGGCTAGCCCTATGTCAACGTCCGCTGGAAGCCTAGCCCGCGTCGGCGACTGCCTGAGCCAGGGAATCGGAGGCGACTGCATGCCCCCAATCTGCAGCGGCTCAAAGACCGGCACACGGCGTTCGCTGAACCAGACCAGGTCCTGTGCGAGCGCATGCCAATGCAGGGAACTATCAAGTTGGCGTTCCGTCCCTGCCTGGGCGGGAAAGCCGATCTGCCGCCCGAGCCCCGCAAGGCCGCTTCCGCGGTCCGCGGGATCTGCCCTATCGTCATAGTCTCTCACTGCCCCGACCCGACCCTCGCCGACCGGGGTCAGCCAACGCATGGGGCTCGCTGCTGGGCCGGTGGCGTAGCCGCGAGCGAGGTCGGCAAATATTGCCTGGCTGCGTTGGCCTCGCGCTCTTGCGGGAAGCTCTGACGCGACTGGGTTGGGCAAGACTGCTGCCCGGTAGATTGCGACGGCATTGTCAATCAGGCGCGCGACCGCGAAGACCGGATTCGCATGGCGCGCTAGCGCGCGGCCGACCATCTGGCCATTCAGTACCTCCTCGCTCAACTGTCCGGCAGTCCAAGCCTCGACAATGAGTTCGCGCCCTGCCGAAATTAGCGCCGGCCAGATTTTCGATGGCTCCATCGTCTCGGAGTCCTGCACAGCCCCGATCATCGCGGCGATGCCACGCCGCAGGGTGGATTTGCCGTCTCTTGGATAGCCTGTCGATGCCGCGACGAGAGAGAGTGGCCGAAAATCGTCTGGCTTACGACCCAACGCCATCCAGGCATCGAGAAGTCCCGAAAGCATTGCGGCGGAGGCGAGCCAAAGCGGCTGTCTGCGCCAATCTGTCGAGGTAGCAGTGTAGCTCGAAGGAAAAGACTGCTCGACGAGCAGCGCCGGCATGAGGTCGCCGTCGGGCAGTTGCCCGCCTCGCGTTGCGAGCGCCCCGGCGCGGAGCGCAGCTGCCAGGTCAGCCTCGGCTGGACTCGCCGGAGCCGGCGCCCCGCGATTCCGCACCAAAAGCTTGCGCGCGGCTGCGCTGTCGGACCAGGAGAGCATGATGCCGCCGGCAGGAATGTCGTCCTGGGTCAGTGCTCCAGGCTTCAATGCGTCCTTGTCGAGCACGACAAGGAACGGCAGCCGCAGCAGTTCATGCTCGTCGTCCAGTTCTCCCTTGTCGACGACCACCCACCTGTCATCGGGAGCATGAACGCCGAGAAAGCCACCTGCCACGAGCGTCCAGTCCGTGCTTGCACCAGGCCAGTCGCCACCCCCAACCGAGGACGGTGCCGTCCAGAACCCGTGGCGGAAGGTCGCGCCGAGCGCGCCCTGCAACACGGTCCTAAGGTCGCCCAGGCCGGACTGGATCATGGTGGGCGTTGTTCCAAGATAGCGGGCGCCGAAAGTGACTGCCTCCGGCTTGGTCTCGGACGCCGGGAGCTTGGGCGCGACCTGATCCGCCGGGCCGATTGCAAGTGTCTCAATCCCCTGCCAGGCAAGTACGGTCTTGTTACCATCTCGCAGTTCATGTCGCGCGGCGATGCAGACCCGCCAGGGTCCCGCAAGCCGCCAACCGCTTTTGGCCGGCCCACACAGTCCGAAATCGAGACGATGCCCCAGGAACCGGTAGCTCGCCGTGTGGCCATAGGCGCCCCCGCCCGACGCCTTTACCACGGCGCGACCGTCACCGACATCCTCGCTTTTGAGTTTCGGCCAGGCGATGGCGCTATCGCACGTGAGGGCGGCGCTCACCTCGGCAAACCCAACCCATGATCCGCTCGCCGAACTCTCTTTTGTAAGCTCCCATCGAACGATGGAGGCATTGAAGGCCATGCCGGATGCGGATGTGGTGACGCGTATTTCGCCTTCGCAACGGCCGCAGGTCAGCGGCAACACGTTTGGCGCCTTTGCGAGCGGCTGGTCGACGCGGGCAGCGAACATGAAGGCGATGCTTCGTTCATCGCCAAGATCCAGAACCGACAACAGTGCTGCCTTGCCTGTCAGCTTCGGGTTGGCGCCAGTAACGACAAGCGCGTGATAGTCTTCACCAAGAGTGGCGTCCTCGACCGAAACGTCGAGGAAGCTGAAGGTCGCGATTGCGCCGCCTGCCATCGAGACCGCAACGGGCGCGTAGGCTGCTCCAGCGGGCTTGATCTTGGCGTGACATGTCAGTTCGAGTGTCGCCGGGGTATCGAAGCGGCCGTCCGCGGTCGTGACCGTTACCACGGCCGTATCTACTGCAACGTAGCCTCCCTGGGCCTCGGCAGGCACCGCACCGCCCATGGCGGTAATCGTAACCTTGCCGTTCTGCGCAACGAATGACGGGTTGGCGAGCCTCGCCGTCCAGCCAAACAGCGGGAGTTGCAGACTGGATCCCGTCACGACGAGCGCGGTGCCGTTCCAGCTAGGGGTGGCGTCGACAACGATCGTCCTTCGCGTTTGTTTTGGATCGATTGGGTTGACGGCCTCGAAGCCAAAGACCATCTCGGTCCCCGACGCCGGAGCCATTGTCTGCAACTGAAGTGAGCCGGTTGCGCCATCGAAGTGAAGAATGACAAGATCGTCACCCAAGGGCGGACGCACCTCATCGTCGGCCAGCGTAAACCTCGCCAGAATTTCGACGGCCTGCGGCCTCGCCTTGTCACCTTTGTCGAGCGAAACGCTGAGCGTGCGCAGCCTGATCGGCTCTAGCATGAAGCCAAAGAAGGGTATGCGATCTCGTCCCTTCCTGAAGGAAGGCGGCAAGGAGGGTGATCCCGAGACGCGCCGCACGGCATCCGCGGGCTGTTCAAAAAGTCGCCACTCAGCACCGCCGGTCGGCTCAAGCCAAGCTTCAAAATTCGTGTCTGTTGCGGTGTCTTGAAATTGACCTTTCTCGTCGAGAGGAATGTCCCTGAACCAGAACGCCAGCGTCGAAGCGTTTGAAAGCGAGACGTTGCTGATCGGAAATTCGCTCTTGGCAGTCACCAGGAATCTTGGCCCAGGGAAGAGGCCGTCGCTGGAGTAGTTGTTGACTGGGCGCACAAAGATCGCGTCCCCGTCGACAGGCGCCTTCTGGCCGAAGCCCTGATTGTCGACCTCGAAATAGTTCCACTCGAAGCCCGCCGGGCTCCAGCCCACCATGCGCGTCAAATCTAGCGACTGGCCCGCAAAGCTGAGCGTGATCTTGTCCGTCTTCAGCGACATCCCAAGCAGGGCAGAGTCGCCGGCCATCGTGGCGGCGGGCGTATCGAAGGTGAGTACGCCATACGGTCGGCCGGCATCGGCAAGCGCGAAGGACACTTTCGGCTTCCACACGGCTGCGCGAATGAGGCTGTGCGATTCCAGCTCATAGTATGTTCCATCCGCAGGCGGGGCTTGCCAGGCAAGATAGGAATCGACCACCAGGCTGTTTTGCCGGCATCGGTCCTGTTCGTGCCAAAACTCCCGCATCAGCGGCCAGTCGAGCGCCGTTGCGACGGGCCGGGCCGTAACAAGCTCCCGCTCCTCGCCTTGCGAGGGCGTATCCGTCGTCGGAGGCAAGGCAGTGGTTGCGTAGGCTTCGTCGAGAGCGGGGATGTCATATCGCACCGCAAAGTGGAGGCCGCTCCAGGGATCCTTGCCGGGTGAGAGCGGGGAAACCTCGACGCCCGGTACGCCAAAGGCGACGAAGGGCACGCCACCAAAATTCACTGTAACCGTCTTGTCCTTGGCCACACTTCGTTTGGCGATGGCACCCAGTGGCCATGCGGCGGCCAACCTCGAGAACGCCAGCGCCGGTGCTCTTTGAGGGAAAGCCTGATCGGCCTTCCATGTTATCGCTGCAATCACGATGGGCTTGTCTGACGGCTTGGTCGCATCGGCCACATAGGGGGCAAGACTGCGGCTTTCGAGCGGCCGCACGGCAGAGGCCGCCGCTCTCGTCATCGGCATGGCGGCGGCAAAGGGTGTCTTATCGTCTTTCACCCACGCAACACTGGGCCAGGGCGCCGGGGCTTGCGGATTGCTCTCGCCAGCTACCTGACTCGGATCGACGCCGATAAGTACAGCGGTTGCATCGGCTATGGCCGCCATACCTTGCGCCGCTGAGGCCGGACCGCTTTGCCAAGATGGCGCGCCGTGGTTGAAGCCGAGCGTGACTTCGACGGTGCCACGGCTCGCCGTGGCCGTTGGCGGGGAATCGAAACTCGCTGTGAACCCCCCGATCATCGTTGTGACGACCCGGAACGTTGGATCGGGCACCGGCCGGTTGCGCAATTCGAGATCGATAAAGCTGCCGGCGCCTGCACCAAGCCGCGGCAGCGCCTCGAGGGCGTCCGGGCGGTCAGCTGAAAACCAGACCAGACCACGAAAGGTGAGGTCGGGTTCGCGCAAGGCTGCCAGGCACTCGGCTACCTTGGGTGGCTTGCCGCCGGTCGCGACGCGCGCGATCACCGCTGCGCTGTCCGCCGACACCACCGTCACCGACCATGGCGGCGTGGCGCCGACAGGCGTCGATCTGTCGGAACTAAAGCCACTAAGCAGTCTGGCCATCGGCCTGTCGCCGAACCGGACGAAGCCATCAAGGACGGAGCCATGCCCCGACTGGGAGAGAGACAGCGTCGTGACGTCGGACGTGAGATCGGCCGGCGCCAAGTTCGGAATTGGCACCTGCAGCCAACCCTCGGCCAATGGCAAGAAGCCAGATAGCAGCGGCCTGTCCCCTTCGACAAATTGCGCCGGTGCGTTTTGGTCGTCCTGTGGCGGCGGCAAGCGCCGCGGCTCGGCCCAGCCGACCGCAGCGCGAAGATCCTGGGCGAGACGTCGTTCATCGTGGGCAAGGGCCAGACCGCCGTTGCGTGTGATCTCAAGCGTGCCCGTCTGCTCAAGATTCGGATCATCCGGAAACATGACGGCCGTGCGAGCCCAGGTAAAGGGTTCCGGAGGGGCATTTGTGCCATTGACCGACGTGTACGCCTCGGCGACTACGAACAGATCTGTGCTGGCGAGCCCGCTATCGGGAAGCTTCGCGTCAGGCGCGCCTTTTACTGCCTTCAAAACCTTGGCGACGGCACGCGCGCCGTCCGGATCGGCGAGCCTCAGTCGCGTCGGCCGCAGTACTGCGGCGCCGTCTGGTGTTCCATCGGCGGCGATCGAGCCCCGCAGTTCGACCCGAATCTCCTCGACTGGCACATCAACCACGAGCCCGCCGGTGCCCTGCAGCCCGGGGCTGAACAGCGCGCCGCTCTTTACGAACAGGGGCCACCGCAAGGCTGGCGGATCCGACATGATCCTGGTTCGCAGTTCGACCCCTAGCGGTTCTTGAAATGTGTTTTCAAAACCAACGGTCTTCCGCCAAGCCTCCAGCCAATTGGTCTTGTTCATCGCAGTCGCGGGATGTCGCGGTAGCAGCGTGAGGCTGAGCGGCGCGCGCTTGGATCCTGAGGGCGCTTCGATGTCGGTCTCGTTGCCGATATCCGGCGCCAGCAAGAAACCGCCGACGAGATCGCCTGAGCCGGGCAGCCTGACTGTCGCGACCAGTTCGATGCCATCTGGTGTAAGGGTCACCTCATTCGTTGACATCAGCCCCTTCAGGCAGGCAAGGCCGTCCTTTTTCAAGACGATTGGGATTGCGCCCTGAACCAGCCGAAGTGAAGGAGTGCGAATGTAGTTGCTGGCGCCTGTTGCTACCCAGCTGCCGTCCTTTCTCTCCACCTCTGCTCCCGCCTGGTCGACGAAGTCACCGACCTGGTCGGCAACTGGCTCGGGTCTCGGCTCGGCGATAACATGGACGAAGTCAGCCTTTCCATCCGGCACCGGAAAGGATGCGGGATCCGAGGCGAGGCGCCGCGTCCAGAAGATGCGCTGGGTCTTGGGATCATTCGGATTTTTGATGGTGGGGGCGGTGTCCTTCAGTAATCTCAAGGTTAGCGCTTCCGAATTGTATCGGTTAGGCCCGTAAGGCGCCTTGACGGCGCCGGCAATGACATGCAGGTCGAGAAGGCGCGGCGGGCGCAAGTCGTGTGGCGAGGCAGCTCCGCTTTTGAAGCGGCCACCGTTGTTGAGGGCAGGATCAACGGCCACTTGTGGCGCCGGTTTGTCTGTTCCGGGAGTAAGGCCATCCACCATCACAGTGCGCAGCGGATGAGCATAGCGGGCCGGGTCGTCGTCGCCAAAATAGGGTGCGCCGGCCACGAGCGACCAGAGCGGCTCGCCGCGATCGATTCCTGACTCGGACCTGGACAATAGGCGCGGCCCTTCCAGGAGTACCCAACGGAGCTCAAGATAGTCGCTCATCCTTGTCTCCCCTCGCCCATCAGCGCAACGCGTCCGGCCAGTCGAGCTTGACGCTAGCTGACCCCGCCGTGCCGTCCCGGCTTGCCCGGCCATGAACGGCGCGCAGGCCCAGCGTGTCGGCCCCACCCGAGATGATTTCAAGCGCCGCCGCGCGCAGTTGGGCAATTACCGCCTTAAGCGCTGCCGACGTCGCGGCAGCATCGAGCGCCTGGAGCTCGTCGGCCGACGGAAGGTCATAGAGCGTCAGAACTGGTGGACGCGTATCGCCCCCCGACACCCACACGAAAGTCGAATCCTTCGCGTCGCCAGTCCCGACGGCAAGCGGGAATTTGGTCTCGTTTGGCCAGTAGTCCTCGATCTTGAATGGGAACCTGGCACCAATCAGAGCCTCTTCGACAGTGGCCGGTTTGGTGTTGGCATCGTTTGCCCAGTCGATGGTTTCTTCCGAAAAGCGGTTGAGATGCCAGGCCCAGTTGTCCTCGGGCGCGAGAAGCTTCGCCGCGTCGCCGGCAGCTATCGCAAGGGCCTTGGCCGCCGCCACGACATCCTCGGGCTTGTCTGTGTCTTTCGGCAAGTATGCCAGCGTGAGCGCATAGATCGAGCGCAGTATGGCAAAGGGGCACTTGTCGCCACTGGGCAGGACCCAACGCGCCATGTCGTTGAATCCTGCGATCTCATCGGGCGTGGCGGTTGCGGCGTCCTTGTCCAAGCCCACGCCTGCAAGTGGCTTTAGCGGACCGCCTGTCGCTTTGTCCTCGCGTCCGGCGACAGCGAGCGGGACAGATGCAACGAACGACCCTTTCGCAGTTCGGCTGACCAAAATCCGGTCAGCACCCATTCGGGCTCCCGAAGGCTCCTTGAAGCGCGTGCCGCGGGCACGCAGAACGATCGGTTGCGCCTGCTCGCCATCGGTAACATTGTCCGGCGCGCGCGCAACCAGTCTTATTTCGGCGTCCTCGTCGAGGAGGTCCTTGCCGTCACGTTTGAAGCCGCGCTCAAAGACATAGACGACGTCCGGATCCGGCCAGTGCGCCACATTCTTTGGACCGTCGGCCCATATGTCGCGCGTTTTGCCAGCCATCAGGTCGGCATGCGACAGGAGCCGCCAGGAGACGACCACCCGCGTGAAGCCGCCGTCGAGGCGTTGGAGTTCGATGACGCCCGTTTCGGGGGTGCCAGCGTGAGGATCCGCATCGCGCAGATTGCCTGCATCCAAGCCCGCGACCGAAAACTCGGTTTGCGTGGCGACAGCGATGGGCGAGACCACGACGCCGGCGCGGGCTGTAGCGAGCACGGTGACGCGGTAGTGATGGGGCAGCAGCGGGAAGCGATAGACGTCAGCGCCCTTCCACAGCGTCGGGAATTCTTGCGCTAGAGATCTGAGGTCGCCGGCGGTGATCACCGGATCATCGGCGAGTTTGTCGACCTTGGGAAAGCCTGGCATTTTGGTTGGATGGAGTTCCGCGTCCCATGGTCCGCCACCGACTTTCACCGTGGCCAGCCGTGTCGGCCACTCGGGCTCTCGATAATCGCGCGTAAAGCTGAGCGCCACACCTTCCCAGCCAAGCTTCCCGAAGACGGGGCGGTTGGAATAGGACAGACTTTCCTCCGCATGCCTGGAAACGACCAGACGCCATGCCGGATCACGGGCATCCGTATCCCCGGGCCGCCACAGACTGGAGCCGAGTATCAGAGGAGGCTCAACTTTTTCAGTGCGCTGTGAGACCGCCACCGCATAGCCGAGCGGATCAACCGCTTGGCCTGGGTGCCAGCCGGGGAGCAATCGTTCGAGTTCCGCGCGAGCCGCGCCGCGGTCGCTTGAGGTTGCCGAGCGGTACGCGTAGGCGCCAATCATCAACTCCTGATAGCGCCCGAATGGCCTGACCGCATATGCCCTGGCATGGGCCCATCGGTCGGCGTGCAGGAAGCTCATGGACATTGTCCCGTCAGCCTGCGCCGCCAACCGCCAGGGCGTTGCCGAGGTTGGGGCTGCAAATGCGACGCTGAGTTTCTGTTCGCTGGCCGAGGGCTTAGGGGTCGGCAGCGGCTTGAACACGTTCTTTCCTGGTCCGGCACCGTGATCAAGGAAGCGTTGTGACCAGTCGAGATAGAGGGCGACGTCGCTGACCGAGAGGGTGTCGATGTTCCTGATATGCGGCATGGCCGCGAGCGCGTTGTCGCGGAAGCTTTCATACGCGTCCCGTGCGACATTATCTTTTGCAAAGGCGTCCGCCCAGGCCTCCGGCGGCTGTGGCGCAAACCGCTCAAACGGGTCGACAGGCGCCCATTCGTCATCCAGCCACCCTGGCTGCGCAATCTCGTCGAGGCTCCAGCCCTCGGCGGAGGTCTGGTTGCTTTGGCGATGGAAAAGCCATTCCATCGGATCGGCGTCTTCGAGTTTCTCCTCCTCGACCAAGATCTGGTTCTGCACTCCGTTCTCAACGACCGTTACTTTCTTGCGCACGACTGTGACACGTTTCAAAGCGATGACCTTCTGAACCTCCTCCGCCCTCGCGCCGCGCGAGCGGATGACGAGTGTGAGGGCCGGATCGACGTCGCGGGCCTTTCGGGTCGGCTGGCTAAGCGGCGGCAGCGTCACTGCAACTGGCGAGGCCGGTTTTAACTGAGAGGGGGCGAGTTCAACGACGCGGGTATCTGCAAGCCGCAAGACGTCGATGTCGAAGGACGCGCTTGGCTGGAGCTGAAACACGACCGCCTTCGTTTGACCGGATTGCCCCTTTTCGTTCAGCCGGTCCTTCGCCCAATAGGCGGCAATGCGATGGTAACGCCAGACCGACTCCGGCCGCGGCCGCAACGATATCTGCGCCAGCGCCAGCGCATCGTCGGATTCGAAGCTCGCAGCCTCACTGTCGACGATAGCATCGAATGCGCCGGCTACTCGGTCCCTTCCTGGTCGCAACAGAATGTCGACAAACGGGAAGCCAAGGTCCTTGCCTACATTCTTCACGATGATGGCATAGCGGGCGACGACCCGTCTCATCACCTGATCGATGCGCCCGAGCAGCGACCTGGCATCGATGAACGTGTCGGTGTCGCAATCCATCACACGGATTGTAGCGGCCAGACCAAGCGTCTGCAGCGCGCCCCAGCCGTAGGGATCCTTGGCCGCTTGCGTCTTGCCGAACAAGTCGGCGGCGTCATTGGCGGTCACCTGCGGACGCGGCTGGACGATTGGCCGGTAGCGACGGTACAGGATCGGCGGTCGATCCTTGCTCACCTCAAGGGCGAGTTCAGCGATCGTCTCTTCAATGATCGGATGGAGCGGCGAGGTGAAATCGAGCGGTACGTCAATCTCGCCCGTGACCTTCCAGCCTGCCTTTTGCTCCGGCGCACCGGCAAGTTTCAGCAAAAGACCTTCGCACGCTTCCCTTGTCATATTGCGTGGGCGTATCAAGAAAAGCTGGAGCGCGCGCAGGTCAGACGGCTCGAACAGCTCCCCGTCTGCCCGACGGAACTCCGTCCAACCGGACCAGTCATTGGCGTCATGCTTGATTGGGGTGTCGAAAAGCTCGATCAGCTTCGCGACAGCGTCGTCCGAATCGGGCGTTCCTCGCTTGACCAGACCCGGGCGCACACCGGTGCCGTCGGCCCGCTGTAGCAGGGCAAAGACCGACTTCGGCCGTCCGCCGCGCATCAGCGCTGCCGAAACATTTTCATCGGGCAACGGGATCAGACGCAGGCGAGGCGGCCTGCTGGGGAAGCGCGGTGTCGCCTCGCGGGCGGACCAGTAGCCACGCCGGGCGGGCATCGTGTGCGTAACGGAATTCTGTTGCGAAGCTCGCCAGGTCTCGCTCGGATAGTGTGCCTGCCAGCCGAGCAGGTCCTGCGTGCCATGCGGGGTGAGCATGGCGGCTGAAGACGGTATGAGTTGCGCTCGCGCGACTCGACGCGACCGGCTCCAGAGCTCACCATTTTTAGCAAAGGGGGTCTTTGAGATGCCGTCGAGTGGAGCGAGGTCGTCGATGTCGAGTTCATGCACATCGAAGCCGCCAATGGTCGAACCATTGATTGCCGCCGGGCTTCCGCTCAACGCCCATGCCGGGCAGGCGTCCCACTCGATCATGGTCAACAGCCGTCGGTCGGGGTCGCGCAGGGTCACGACGCCATTCGCGCCGCCGGCTTTCCCCAATACCTGAGCAAGCGTCGCGCCGACGGCAGGGGCGCGGAACAGGGCAAAGCCTGAAGCTGCGCGTACCTCGCCCTCGCCAAGTGCCGGGAGATCCAGCCTGACTGGCCACTCGAAAGCGTCCGGGCGCAGCAGCGTGACCTCGAGCGGCTCGTCCTGGGCGACCTTGGTGGGCTCGATCATGATCTCGATATCGACCGGCACGCGGCGCGATACGAACGCTTTCGTAAGCTGCTTGCGCGTGGGACGTGCTTTGGCGGTCGTCACGACAATCAGCGTCTCGAGGTAGAAACGCGAGGCGGCACGCGTGGGACCATTTTCGCCCGGTCGGCTCCACAGCGCATCGAAGAAGGCGTTCTGCCAGTTGCCTATCTCTGTTCGGTCATCGTCGTTGAAGGCCCGCTTGAGGACCGCCTGTTCGGATGCTGCGTCTGTTAGCCGCAACCAGTAGGCGAAGGCGCGGCGCGCTTCGTCGTCGGGCTCGATGGCGTCGGGCTTGTCCGTACGGCAGTCCTCGATATCGCTGCGCCAGAACGTGAAACTGAATTCGTCGCCTGTCTCGCCGGATGCGCGCAGGCCGATCGGCCGATCGGTCATTGCATCCGCTCCGTAGCTGCCCGTCGCGACCACCTCTTCCGGATCGACGACAAGGCGGTAGAGCCGGTGCGCATAGCGGCCGCCGCCGAGACCCGCAGGTACGGACCCGGACCATGCCTTGTCGTCGAGCGCGAGGGTTATCGACAGATTGTCGGGCCGCTTGCCGTTGGCCGGCTGGCGATGCGGCGACAGAACCGCAAATCGCAGCTCCGCCGTCGCGGGGCGGATCGGGGCCTGCGGACGCCGTGCCTCGAACACAAAGCTACGCTCGCTGCCTCTGGTTCCCGCGACATCGACAGGAATGATCGAATAGGTAAAATCGACGGTATCCTCCTCGCCAAAAGCCTCGTACCAGGCGCTTGCCGCAGCCAGCGCCTGTTCTTCGCCTGCTTGAGGCAAGATGGCGGAGCGGACCGCTTGAGGCAGGTCGGCAAGGTCGTCGACGAACTGCCAGTAGGGCGCGAGCGTGGCACAGACACCGTCGTCGCCAATCCCGCCCTCCGTCGCACAGGGCTTGACGCGACGCGGCTCCTCCCAGCGCGCATTGCCCGTAAGCTCGCAGATGATTTCGTAGTGACTGAGATACTGCTCGGGGTCGCCTCGCTCATCGATGTCGCGATTGCTCATCACATGATCGGGGAAGTGCTGCAGCTTCCAGTCCAGCTTCACGCCATCTGCCTCGACTGTCGGCTCCTTAGTGAAAGCAAACACAGGATCGGCGACCTCGAACCAAGTCTCACGTGGGTTGAACACCGTAACGACACCGGGCGTCGCCTCGAATATCGGATTACCATCCTTGTCGATGCCGATGCTCTTGCTGACGCTCAGGCCGGTCGGGTTGCCGTCCATGTCTTTACCAGCGCCGAGCGCGCCGAGCGCGTCTGCGGTACCACGAAAAACCAACCCGAGATCTGTGACATGAGCCTCGCCGACTGTGTGAGTGCCGGTCGCGGCGAACGCCACGAACTGATCGAGGAAAGATGCCAGAACGGTCGAGCGTGCGTCGTGACAGGCCGCGTCGAGGGGAGTTTGCGCCACCGATACCAGACGATTGCGCTGCACCCTGTCGCGCTCGCGCCGCCGCCCCTGCTCGTCGCTCGCCTCCGGGTCCTTGGCGAGTTTGAACCGCTTGACCCGTGGCTCGCTCCACCTGCTGGTCGTGCGGTAGGATTTGCCGTTGTCGCCTGGGGTCCAAAATGAATCGTAGAGATAGCATTCGTCAAACAGGTGGGCGAGCTTGAAGGCGCTGGGGTCTGCTCCTTCGGCCGGGATGGGCCTGTCCCAGCGCGCGATGGCGGGATCGTTTGGATCGAAGTTATAGAAGTCAGCCTTGTCGACGTACCAGCGCTCTACCCCCGTCACAGTGCCAACATAGGCAAAGCTGTGGGCCTCGCTCGATATGCGTACGCCTTTGTCCTGCAGGCCATTGGCTGGCGCGTAGAAACCGCCGGCCCAATAGCCATCGATTATCCGGGCGGGCGCCCGAGGCAGCAGCACGCCATAGACCTTGCCGTTGCCTCCGGAGCACAGCACTAGCCAGAAGTCGGTCGGCTCAATCGGGTTGCCGAACTTCCAGCGCTCGATCGGCGGCTTTGGCCCATCGCGGGGCAGCGGTGGGGGTGGGGCGGCCGCTATTGCGCCAGCGTGGTCGGCCTCGTCCTTGACCTGACTGTCGCCCTCGCGCGCCGCCAGGACGTTGGGCGGGTCTGGGGTCGGCTCATTGGCGATGCCGAGCGCCATGAAGCGCTGGACGCGGGCACGCGCTTCCTCGAGCTTGTCGCCGCCGATCGTAAAGCCGAGCCCGACCGAAAGTGTGCAGCCAAACGCCCCCACGGCAATCCGCGCCTGCACCCGAGCGCCGACGCCCTCGGTTGACAGCGCCATCTCGACTGCGGCCGAGAACTGCACGGAACGCGAAAATGAGATGCGCAACGTGATGGTGTCGATGCCAATATCGACTTCCATCCATGCTCTGATGCGGAACTGGAGATTGGCGTCAAGCGAGATCAACCCGTAGATGAGCGTGCCGGCAAGACGCCAGGAGATAAAGCAGATCAACCGGGCAATGAACTTCGCCGTCAGGCTTGCCTCGACCATGACACCGATCGAGCCGCCATCGAAGCCGCCCTTGAAAACGATGAAGGCGTCGGCCTCGATGTTGAAGCCCCAAAGCAGCCCATCCTCCGCGACGCGGAAGATGAGACCGCCGCGCACAGTCACGGTGAAGTCGGGCTTGTCCTTGAGCCTTGCGACCAGCTGATTTGGCCAGCCCAGTTCAAGATGGAACAGCTTCGGGTTGATGAAAAGCGTCATCGACCAGTCGACCGACTTCAGCGCCTGCTTCAACTCCTGGATGTCGCCAAGACGGTCGCCGACATAGCCGGCCGATGATCCGATTGCGCGCAGCAGCAGTTCCTGCCGGGGCGCCGAGATAAAGAGGTAGCCACGCAGGCCCGGGTTGTTGCGGAGCTTCGAGCCGTCGCTGTCAGACAGAAAATCGTAATAATTGGTCGCGACCCAGGCACGAGCGCTCATCAGGAACGTCATGTCCGAACGCAGGGCAGCGACGATATCGAACAGGAACGGCTCTTCTGCCGTCTTTTCGTAATCCTCGTCCCAATCCTCATCGGTAGGGTAGCATTGGAAGAGCGCCCGCATGGCGAGCGTGATGTTGTCGCCTTCGGGGTCGGGGGACCAGGCCGCGAAGCGGGCGAGGTCGCCCTGTCGCTTGGAAACGTCATCCAGCGCATTGATCAGCTTGGCTGTTGACGGTGCGTTTTCGGCGGCCTTGATGCCCTGGAGCGTATAGCGGTAGCCAAAACCGAAGCCGATCTCTCGCATCCAGAAACTCCAGACGACCACCGGTATCTCGATCGCCAGTTGGTTTGCCTGGAGGTAGAGGAAGAACGCCTTCTTGCGCTCGTCTGGCGTTTCCTTGCGGGCGACCTCGAGGAAGCCCATGGAGGCCGACATTGAGCCCCAGCCTTCGATCGAGATTTCACCTTCGCCGAGAAAGCCGTAGGTATCATAGCCGGCCGGGGGCAGCCCGCCGAACTCGAGCCAGTCAGTCTTCGGATCGACGGCAAGCAGCGTGCCCCTGATGCGGGCCGCGCCCGACAGGCCGATCTCGACGCCGAGCCCGTCGCATTTGACCCGCGGCAGAGGGTTGCTGCCCTTTGGCGCGGCGATCCACAAGCCATGGAAGTCGATGGACGGTTTCATCACATCGCCGATCTCGGCGAACTTTATCTGACCGGAGATATTCATCGCCGGGTCGCCGTCGAACTTGGGCGACGACGGATGGAAGCCGAAGCCGCGCAATTCGAACTCGAAGAGCTCAAACAGCTTGAACGATTTCTTCGGATTGAAGGCTTTCTGGAAGGAAATGTGCTTGGCCAGGGTGCGCGCGTCGCCAGTGAGCGGGGCCTGCTGAAGATCGATGCGCACGTCCTTCAGATATTTGAGCAGCCCATTTTCGAACTCGCCAGCGCCTGGAGTGAATTCGATCGCGCCCGTGACCAGGAAATAGAAATGGTAGCCACCGTCGCGGACGAAAGAGATATCCAGTTCGTTGATGGTCAGCGTAAAGCGGGTCGTATGGCACTTGACCGGTTCGCCGCGCTTGCCAAACTCGACCTTGCCCTTCTGCAGCACGATCTCGTTGCTGTTTGGCTCTTGATTGAAGTTGAGAAGGATGCTGCAATCGACGTCGCCGACGAGGTCGCGCGGCAGCGATCCCTGGCCGCCGATCGTCGCCTGGATAAGTCGTCCGCCCCTAATTTCGAAAGCGCCGGTGGTGACCTTGAAGGGCGTGTTGATCCCGTTCAGCCTGGTCGAGGCGCCATTGGCCTCGGCACGCAAATCCAGGCCTGCCCGCGAGATGCCGAACTGCTTAACCTCGAGCGCGACACCTTTGCCGTCGGACGAGAGATCGGAAAAACGGATCTCCATCCGGGCCAGTTTTTCGTTGAGCGCCAAATTGGTCTCGCCGTCTTTGAAGGACAGCTTGAACATCTCGACTTCGTTGTCGGCCGCGCGATCCTTCTCGTCCAACTGCTCGACAACCCACACCAGGCCGAGTGCGCGCTCTTCTATGCGTCTTGATTTCAGGCCGATGTCACCACTCTTGGCGTCGAGTTGGGCTTCGAGCGTTTTCATATCGAGCGTCAACGCGAGCGCGACTTCGGTCTCGAGGCCCGCAACCTTGACGCCTAGCTGAAGTGTCGCGCTTGCCTTGGTGGCAGAGATCTCGGTCGTCCAGTCCTTCACCCAGACTGTTTGGGAGAGCCCACCCTGGAGCCTTTCGAGGAATGTCGGCGTGCCGGCCGAGCCCTGCTCCTTTCCAGGCTCTCCCATACCGAGCAGTGGCAGTACCCGATCCTTGTCGAACTTGAAGCCGAAAGCGAAATCGGAGTCATCGAGTGCGGTGACCGCAAAGGGTCCGTCGGCGGTTACAAGCTTGGCCAAGCCCGTTTCGCCGACCAGTTTGCGCGTGACGTTGGTCACGCGTTGGAAAAACACGCCACGGCCGCGGCTCAATCCAGCGATGAGCAGGACCAGTTCTTTGTTGTTCTTGGTGGAGACTTCGAGCGCTATCAGCGGTTTGGCAACGGAGGAATCTGTTTCCGTGCCACGCTCACCGTCCTTGCCGTCGGCATCTCGGATCGCCCGCGTGGATCCGTCTTGCTCGCCGAGCCACAAATCGGTCGAAAGCGTCGCCAGCTCCGCCGTCGTGCCGCCATCCGCGGCCGGGCTGGCGATGAAATAGGCGCCGGGCGCGGCGACGAAGTCGAGCAGGAGACCAGGTTCGAAACCTTGATGGATATCGAGCCGCAACCCGAGCGCCGACAGCGTGAACGGATCAGTCGCCATCGTTTTGTTCTTGAGCGTGACCAGCACCTGCCTCAGCTCAAACGGATCGGTCGCCACACGAATTTCGAAGGCGAGATTGCGCGCGGTTTGGCCGACGAGATCGGCTAGTGACCGAAGCAGTCTACCCACGGCTTCCGCGACAGCCAGCAGCACCTCCTGTACTGCGCCCGCGGCGAGCGCTGCGGCGCGGCCGATGGCGGCCGCGATCCGCCCTAGGGCATCGAGGAGCGCCTCGAGCCCCTTGAGGTCTCCCGCCTGCGCATCGATCTCGAAGTCGAGTTCGAGGACCGATGCGGCCCAGCGGCCAAGATCCGCCGCGGCGTTGGCGACGCGCTTGATCAACCAGAATGGATAAGGTTCGACGATCTTCAACTCGATGACCCGGGCGCCCGAAGGTGTCACTTCGACCTCACCAGCGATAGCGATCGCCGCCGAGGGGTCGTCGGTCGCATAGATCATCAGCCGCTCGAAGCTGATGTTTGCGCGTAGTGAGACATTGTTCAGCGCCGTGGCCTCGGATCGGGCAACTGGCGTCACGGTGACCTGCGACCACGCCACCGTTAGCGGCCCGAGCACCTGCTTGCCGGGGCTGATGTGAATGGGAGTGGGCTTTGCAACAACCGTTCCGCTGATCTTGGCGCCGCTGCCGCTGTCCCAGGCACTAAAGGCATCGACCTGCAGAAGGACGTCCCCGGTTTTCTGGAGCTTGACGGATATGTCGAAAGCCGCGTGGCCACGATCGTCGTCAAGGCTCCAGTGCGTATTTCCTCCAGAAAAGTCGATGTAAAGCCGTGGATTCACGCCCCTCGGCGTCACCGTCACGTCGACCTCGTCAGCGACAGCCTTCGCGACACGCGCAAAGACGCGAGAAATGCCCTTCCCAGCGCCCAGCGCCAAATGCATTGCCTTTGACAGATCGAACGCAGGCAGGTCGACGTCCGGAAAATCGAAGGCCGGCAGGGAAAAGTTCAGGTCGTCGAAATCGAACCTCAGCTTCGGCAGGCTGAGGTTCGATGTATCGATCTTGTTTAAGACAACAACGATCGCGACGCTTTGCTTGATGGTGACCGGGGCCTGGCCCGGGACGGTGAAGTCGACGGTGATCTCGCCGCGCGCCGAAAACTCGGCTGAAAATTGGGGCGGCGTGCTGGAGAGCCCGGTCAAATCCAAGCGGGCATCGCCGCGGAATTCAGCACCAGTTGAGCCTAGGCCGTGCGGCAGGCTCAAAAACGCGCGCTGGGCTTCGGACCCCGACCACAAGATCTCCTGACTGGAGAGCCGGCGCAGCAACTCATCTGCGAGTGGCTCGGACTTCGGTAGAGACAGCTTTCCGGTTCCGGTATTGACGAAGACTTTCGGGATAAGGATGGGCTGGGCAAACTCAGCCCTTAGAACAATCGTCCCGCCGATGGCAGTCGACAGGACCAGCGCTTCGGCGCGGAGATTGTCGTCGTCTCCGGCTGGTTCCTCTACGGCAAGACCGAACCAGGCGCCCTTGAAATTGCCATAGGGCTCAACTGTGCCAATCTCGACATGCTCAACGCCCATAGCCGGCTCCTCGGCCAGTTTCACTGGGCCGCGCAACATCAGCAGAGGCTACTTAAGCATCAACTGCAGTAATTGCCAAGGCACAACTTGCCATTACTAACAGTTTTAAAGCGAACACGAACGGCGTAACGCGGCGAATTTGGCAGCGAGCGGTGCCATCATCGATCCAATGTCCACGGGCGACATCGCTTGTGCGGTCATCAACGGCGGGCCTTTTTTTTGAGACTCGCGGAGCGGCTAGCCGGTGCTTCGAAAGAATAAATCGTAAATTCCGGTGTCGCCGTGGGCGTGCGGGCCGGATGAATCCCAGATCCGCTATCTCCGCCTCAGGACAGCGGTCCGGCGGTTCTGCGAGGATCATGTCTGCAAAGGTCGGGAGGGGGCATGCATCGCCGAATTTCTTAAAGCAGGCCTCGTCGACTCTGGTTGCCGTTGCCGCTGGCTGCACCGCGCAAGGAGCGAAGGAAGCTGGTGAGGGTGCCCCGCTTGTCGATGTCCACTGCCACGTGTTCAACGCATCAGATCTACCTACGGAACGTTTCCTTCGACAGGTTGTTTTGAGGGCTTTCCAAAGCAGTCGGCGCGTATTCTGGCTGTGCGCGATCCTGACCTCACGGATGAGTTCTACAAACTTTCTTCGTAGTGCTTTTGCAGGGTCTGTTGGTAGTTAGGAGGAGCATTTGGTATGTTCCGGGACAATTCCGCGTAAGACTGTGTGCCGACGCAATCATATGGGTCGTTGTATTTCGAGGGTGACGTAAACCAAAATGTACCCTCACTGAGATTGTTCAATGCATAATCATTGACGGATCGGAACTTGAAGATAGATTTCGGGAGATGCTGATCGTTCAGCCTAAGAGCCTTCTCAAGTCAATCTTGTTGACGTCTTCATTGCTTATGAGAGATAGAAATTCCTCGATCCACGGATTTGTCACTCCTCGGCCCTCCGACGCGCCTTTTCAGTAAAATCCAGAATGCCCATGCCCATTTGATCCATGGCAACGGATCCAAACCCTGAGACAGCCCTTGCGGTCTAGCACGGTTGGCAATTGAGGAAGACTAACCCAGAACTCGATGCGTCGCGGCAACGAGATGTTTAGTGACCAGCGGCGAGGCCGGCATCGGCAAGTCGCGCCTGTTCGCGGCGCTCGCGGCACAGATCGCGGCCGAGCCGCATTCTGAACTCCGCTAGGGCGCGTAGAGAGAGCCTTCCTTTCCCTTCTCAGATCTGCAAGTAGCAAGGCATCCGTTCCGTCGTATTCAATAATATAGTCACGGATGCTTAGAAATTAGATGAAACCTTCACTTCACAATTTTCTTTGCCCATGGCGCTCTCCGAGTCAGAGAATAGTTTTCCCGACATTGATCCGGTTAGCCTTTGACTAAGCCACGGTAGAATCCCACCTACATATTGGATAATTCTTATTGTAGGTATGTCCACCTTGCGCCAGACAAGACTTGACAGACCACCCCACGTTGGAACAAGATGAAATAACTTTGTAGAGCTTGTTCGTCGCGTTCAGGCACAGAATGATACCTTCCGCCTTTCCAGCCGACCGGTCAAGCGTTCGAAGAAATGCACTGAGCGGTGCCCCTTCGCTCTAGAAAGGGCCCGATCTTCATCGGCCTAGGTTTTTTTGTACGACAAGGCCGAGCCTGCACTCTTCTCGCGAAAGTCCTTAGGCTGGAGAGTGGCAAAACCAACCGAGCCGGCAAGAACAAACAGCGTGACCCCTAATGAAATTCCTAATGGTCGCGAATACGAGGAAAGGACAATGAACATCTAGCAAGGCGACGGTCCAAGGATTTCCTCACTCCTTTTGGCCTCGTAACACCGGAGGAGCGCCCCATGTCTTCAACGATTGATCTCTTGAATGTTCCAATAGAGAAACGCACCCGGGCACATTTGGTAGAGATGCTTCGGTGCGCCATCAAGCTGGAGCATGCTACGCTCCCGCCTTACCTCACGGCGATGTGGTCGATCAGGGAAAAATCGCACCCTGCCTACGAGATTCTGAGAAGCGTGGTGTACGAGGAAATGGGCCATATGGGGACAGCCTGCAACTTGCTGACGACAATCGGCGGTAGCCCTGCGTTCAACGACCATGACTTTATCCCCCGCTATCCGGGGCCGCTGCCGTGCGATATTGCGCCTAGGATTACGCCACCGAACTTAATCGAATGGAAAGTTGGGCTCTCACGACTTACACCAGCCGTGGTGTCAGAGATTTTCATGATAATCGAGTACCCCGAGAAGGGACCGGCGCAAACAATTGAATTTGGGACCGCCAAAGCACGGCGAAGGTTCCACACAATTGGCGAGTTCTACGACGCAATTGCCGATACACTTAAGCACCTCGTAACTGCCCAGAAGGTGCAGATTACGGGCCAAAGGCAACTAAGTGAGCCATTCACTGGGCATGATGAGAACCAGCAGAACGTGCTGAAGCCGATCACCACCCTGCAAGAGGGCCTATACGCGATTGAGCATATCAAGGAACAAGGCGAGGGCACGCCGAGCACACCGGACGCACCGACGTTCGGCAATGAACTTGCCCACTATTACAAGTTCAAGCAGATCGAGGTCGGCCGCAACTTCGCTCAGATGGCCGACAAGTCCTGGACTTTGACCGGGGATTTTTTTGACTTCCCGTCAGTCTATCCCATGGCTGATATTCCGGCGACCGGCCGCACCCCTCCCAAGCCAGTGGACGACAAGATTAAGCAGTTTAATAACGAGTACCGCACCATGCTCGCGTGTCTCCAATCTGCCTGGGATAAGGGCGACAGCGGAGGTGGCCAGGACGATCTAGCGGGGGCAAAGGAAATAATGCTCGGGCTCGGAAGGATTGCCGTCGACCTTATGAAAAATGAACCTATAGATGTGAACGATCCGTCGAAGGGATACTATGGGCCAACGTTCCAGATTTACGAGGCTGAAGCCAATTCCTTCGTGGGATAGTCCAGAAATGCGTCGTTGGTCCCGCCAAGCTTATCGGCGCGTCGCCAACCGAGCATGCTTGTCTTGTTTCCGCTGAATTACTAGGCACCATTCGGAGGAGTTTTTACCTATGGAATCACGAATCGTTCAAGTGAGAAGTATCCTAAACCAACTAACGGATGAAAATGGAGGAGCTCCATCTCATGATGGAAAGGAGCGCTTTTGGAATTTACCCCGAGATCAATTCGTTGCTGGCCCCATCTATGGCAAGGTCCCAATAGTGCCCAGAAACGTCCAAGAATCGTTCTTGATTGAAATACTCATGGGACCGGCGGAGGGTACCAGACGAATGCCCCGTGGTGGCCCATATATTTCCGACGAAGATTTGGCTTTTATTGCCAAATGGATAGAGGAAGGAGCGCCTGACGCAGATGACGCCTTCATGACGCAAGTCGCCGAAAGTGAATAGACTCCGTCTGCGTGCTTCATGTCGACAATCGCCAATTGAGATGACCAAAGGCATGGATGTCTAACAAAGTTGCTGGACGAAACCGGTTCGACTGGCATTGATGCTGGAATCTAAACATTTCTCAAGTGACCTAATCCTATGGCCTGACTATTCCGATCGTTAGGCTATGCCGACATATTGAGCCATTGCGGCTTTGCCACGCTCGGCACGTTGCAACAGCGCGCCGGCGACCCCGCCGGGTCGTCCTACAGCCAGAGCCAGGGTTTTCTGCATGCTGGCTCCGAGTGGGTCGCTCGCGAGCGCTGCCCGGTGATCTGACTTTGGGTGGGTATGCCACTTTTGGCACATCGCATGCCGATATCGACGTTACCCCAGACCCCATCACCGGCGCGGCCCTCGCGGGGACACACCGACACGAAGGCGTCTGGACATGGTACGCCGCCCGTGACCAGCACTGATGGTTGCCGCCCGTCTTGTTGGAGAGAGCGCTGTTATAGAAGTTGAACTGGACGCCCAGGCCATAGCCTTTTCGCCTCCAAGGGTCTAATAACGAAAGTCAAGGTGCAACCGCTCTCACTCACCATACATTTGCGTGCGAGAACTTCCATCACGAGGTCGGTCGGACTAGAGTGTTAAGTTCCTGAGCTGGAGGTAAAAACGATGCCTGGTCTCCTTCTGGTCGATTTCGGTTTCGGCATACCGGGAACACCGGTGCCAAACTTATTCACAATGCCCGAAGGTCTGACGGTGAAATTGCCAGCGCCGTCCAGCATCGTTCTATCGCCGTCCGGTCTAGGCATTCGCATTGATACAAAAGTCTGGCTAGCGCCATCAACACCTCTTAGCAACGTTGACATACGCGGGGGAGCAGGCGCCCAAACCCCAACCGTGCGTTTCATAGATCCGAAAGGCGGATTGCTTCAGGCAGTCAAGCCAGTCGTGAACGCCGATCAATCCTTCCATGCGACCTGCGGCAAGGGTCCGATCGCGCAAATTCAGCTCGACTTTCCTAACGCGGAGGGCGTCATCCACTCGCTCGCTGGCATCCTGACCAGGGTGGCTGATCGACCGTTCCACCGACAAGTCAAAATTGAGCGGGTTGATCAGTCGGTTTGTCAAGGCATAGTCTTCGGCGAAACTGCAACAATAGAGTTGGCAGGAGACAGTGATCTGGACGGTCTTGCCGAAGCGCGGCGGTTCATAGCCGGCGTAGCCTACAAACGCGACGGCAATGGGGTGGCAAAGCCAAGATACCCGTCGATGGAGGAACTCGAGCAACCTTTCATCAAGAGAGCCTGGGACCGTTGTGAGCAGGCGGCAAAAGATGCTCTCATGGACGACGTGGGTGACTGTAAACACTTTGTCGTATGGTACTCTGATGACAACGGTCAAACGCCCTCAAAATCACCAAAGAAGATCAAGGATAATTGGCCTTATGAACAAACCGATAAAATAAAAGGAAGCTGGGGTCCCTATAAGGTTTCAGAACTACAAGCTAGCAATATCTACGTCATAAAATACTGCGGTGTCCCGTGATGGATGTTGGCGGCCTGACGCTTGTCACCGGCCTTAGAGGCTTGTGAACCTGTCTTGACTCACATGCCAATCAAAGACGCAGTATGACCTCCGCTGACGCCTCAATACTCTGCGAATTGCCAGTTCGTCGCGATCGCCCCTGCGGACAAGCAATGGCTACCTTGTGAGGAAATGAAGAAATCCATTTGAATGGAATGCGATGTCGGCTTGGAAGAGTTGCCGGTACCGCCTCTGGAGCGCAATGTCCTCCTTATGGCTCACTACGTGGATCGTTGGCGGATCTTTTTGACGACGTATCACCACAGCGCGCAAAAGCATGGTCCTGATCCAGATATCGTCATCTGGGAGCGAATAGCCAACAAAGATCCACTCCTCGGCGCCCTCCAGTGCCTTCTGCGCTCCCCTCCAGATGTTGGCTAGATGAACGTTCAAATATCGCTTTGCGAAAGATGGGGTGACGACCAGGCCGTCCATTTCCGCGCCACAGTGACATTCTCGATCGAGCCATGAGGGACTCGTCTCATCCATTGGCATGATTATTTTGTCGGGGCTCACGTACAGATCCCCGCAGCGGGGGCAGTACTGCCAGTTGAAAGAACCATGCAGTTTATAAAGACGCCGGGATTCGCTGGTTTCTTGCGCTCTCAAATCATGGCCACTGTGGTCCACGAGCCGTGCCCCCAGAGTTCCGTAAGCTGGCGGCGCTCTTGTCTCAAGAAACATCGCTCGATCGAGTAGCGTATCCCAGTTCGTGGTCACGACGACGTCATCGCGAGCAAGGCTTTTCGCCAGAATTTTGAAAGCCTCATAATAGGGTCGAGTTCTATCCAGCTCCATGAAGCCGGTCAAAAGCGCCCCAACGACGCGTTCCCGTACTCTCTGGAGTTCATTGCCTTTGAACTCCCGCGACTTTCGATGTTGCAAATACTCGTCTTGGCTGGGACCTAGGCTCCATTGCTCAGCAATAGCTATATCGATGACGCTAAGTATCTCTATGATGCTCGGCATCAAGTCAGAGTCTGGCAGGGCTAAAGGGTTTTGGCCCTCCGGCGGGTTCACAAAATCGTGCCACAAGAGTGCCGCCGGTCCCATTCCGTGCCTGTCGAGCGAATAAACCGTTGCAAGATATTGTTCTAAGCGGCTAGGTTTGCCTCGCTTCTTCTTTCTATATTGGTCTAGGTAGTGTGCAACAGGATAAGTCAACCACTTTGTGATCGGATAGCCTGCTTCAGCTGAGGCTCCAGCTCCGATGAGAAAGGCCTTCGACATCATAGCACCTATACTTAGCGGCCAACATTCTTTTCGATCCGTTCGTCAGGGCTAGGCCAATGGAATGCCGCTTCGGCACGACCGCTGTGCCCACGGCCTCCTTGGTACAGTTAGCAACAGTTGGCCTGCTGCCGGTTTTTCGGACACGAGGTTAAGCTAGCATAGCTTGTTCCTCGAACTCGACGGGGCTCAGATAGCCGAGCGTCGAGTGCCTTCGCCGAGGGTTATAGAAGCGCTCGATGTAATCGAACACATCCGCCCTGGCGTCATCCCTCGTCCTGTAGACCTTGCGCGCCGTGCGCTCGGTCTTAAGCGACGAGAAGAAGCTCTCCATCGCAGCATTATCCCAGACATTGCCCGACCTGCTCATTGAGCAGGTGATG
>NZ_AXAL01000003.1 GCF_000472785.1 Mesorhizobium loti CJ3sym | reverse complement strand
GCCTGTATCCCGTCCAAAGCCAACCGCAATCTGCCGATCCCGCACGACACCTTGCTCTACAAAAGCCGCCATAAGATCGAGAACATGTTTGGCAGGCTCAAGGACTGGCGGCGCATCCACACACGCTATGACCGCTGCGCCCACACCTTCATGTCCGCGATCTGCATCGCTGCAACCGTAATCTTCTGGCTCTGATCAATGAGTCCTGAGCCTAGCTATGTCTAGCTGAGTAGAACGATAACGAACATCAATACCGTGGCCACGTCAGCCGCGATATGGATGCCGTAAGTGATGTAGTCCATCACTTGCCTCCGCGCTTACTAGCCCGGAGCATCCGAAAATTCGAACACGCATAACATCAGCTCCAAAGCCGGTGCCTGCGTAGAAGTTTGG
The DNA here is from genome assembly GCF_000472785.1 of Mesorhizobium loti CJ3sym. Classification (GTDB taxonomy): domain Bacteria; phylum Pseudomonadota; class Alphaproteobacteria; order Rhizobiales; family Rhizobiaceae; genus Mesorhizobium; species Mesorhizobium loti_E. The sequence continues at coordinate 346,971 of NZ_AXAL01000003.1, read as the reverse complement.
CGAGTTCCCTACGGTTCAAACTCCCCCTTATGCGCAGCTTCGGTGCCGCCACCGTCGCTCGTCCCTTTATCGCCAACTTTGAAATAGGTACCGAAAATCCATTTTTCCCTGATCGACGGCGGCATGATCGTGACGGCGCATTGCCGGAACATTAGCTGTGGTCACAAGCAGGAGCTTGACCTCGTGCGCCTGGGCGAAACGCACGGCCCTGATACGCCGGCCATGCGTGACGATCTGCTGCCTCGGATGAAGTGCGGCGAATGCGAGAGCCGAAACGTCGATCTGATCTACACGCCAAATTATGCGCACGCCGATGCCAGGCGGTTGGGCAACGAGTACGCCAAGGCGAAGGGAGATCGCTAACAAAAAAAAGCCCGCCGACATCCGCCAGCAGGCCTGTGATCATCGCAGCCTTGGAGGTGTTACACCGCGCCTTTTGATATGGTGGTCGCCGCCACGACGGACGACAGGCGCTCGCGCTTCACCAAAACCGGCTTCTCATAGATTTTTTTCATAGTCGCCTCAGGGCTTAATCGGTGCGGACGGACCCGCTACGACAGTCGAAAGACGATCCTTCTTCACTAAGACTGGCTTTTCGTATGTCTTCTTCATGTGGAAGCCCCGTTTGCCTATGCGATGCAGCTTGCATGCCCTTGCGGAAGGCCGTTGTCAAGTTGAGGTTGATAAGCCGCCTCATTTCACGATGAAATGATTCTATCTCCGCAATTGGTGGGTTTGTGGCGGAGGGCTTGAGGGGCAGGGTTGTTTTGCCCCATCAATACTTCGCCTGGCGCTGAAAGCCTTCCTCCCGATCCGGCTCATGGGCTGGCCCTATACGGTTCGATCCGTCATCGAGAAGTCTGATCTCAACCACGTCATCTAATCTGTCCAGTCTTTCAAAGATCGCAGAGATCGGCTGGTCGGCAGTGAACGTGTAAGACCGCTCTTCGATGAAGCTGCGCCACAACGGCCTGCCGTCCTGCTGGCTATCACCATCTGGCTCTCGACGGAGGGTCTTGGCGACGACGACATAGCGCTTCTGGCTCATCAAGAATGGCTCCGCTTTGATTGATCGGACAGGGTATCACGGCGGCGGGCTCTGTCGAGGCATGCGAGTAGGTACGACGTGCCCACGGATGGCCACGAAGCGCTAGTGAAATTCGCGCCTGAAATGGTTGCGTTCGTTAAGCTAATATCGCCCGCGGATAAAGCGCATCAAATTGGGAGGGAGTCTGCTACCGGCGGTCTCAAACTGGGTATCGAGCAAATGAACCAAGGGTCCCCTCATCTCGTCCAATTGCACAAGAATATCGCTTTTGGCGATGCCTGCCGATGCGCTGGCGGCCGCCTTGCCGAAACTGATGGCATGATCGCCAACAGAGCAGGCTTGCGCTCTTTGCGGCGTCGCCTTCCCTTGCCATATGAAGGTGGCTGACGGAATGTGCGCGTTGCAGGAGAGACGGTTGATGACCAAGGGTTCGGATCTGTTCGTGGCGGCCCTCGAAAACGAGGGGGTCGACCGGATCTTCGGCATTCCGGGCGAGGAAAATCTCGACATCGTCGAATCCATCCGCTGCTCGTCGATCCAGCTGATCCTGACCCGCCACGAGCAGGCGGCGGCCTTCATGGCCGCCACCTATGGCAGGCTTACCGGTAAGGCAGGCGTGTGCATCACCACGCTTGGCCCCGGCGCGCTCAATCTGACCACTGGCTCGGCCTATGCGCTGCTCGGCGCCATGCCGATGATCATGATCACTGGCCAGAAGGGCATCCTGTCATCGCGGCAGGCGCGCTTCCAGATCGTCGATATCGTCGCGGCGATGAAGCCGCTGACCAAGCTGTCGCGCCAGATCGTCTCGCCCAAGATGATCCCCTCGCTGGTGCGCGAAGCCTTCCGCGTTGCCCAGGAGGAACGTCCCGGCCCCGTGCACCTCGAACTGCCGGAAGACATTGCGGCGGCGGAGTGCGAGCCGGTAGCGCTAGTGCCGACCCATCCGGTCGACCTGCCGCTGGCCAGCCCGGGCGCGCTTGATCGCGGCGCCCGTATGATCCTGGAAGCCAAGCGTCCGCTGTTGATGTTCGGCGCGGCGGCGTCGCGGCCGCGCGTGACCCCCGATGTCGCGCAGTTCGTGCTGCGCACCCAAATTCCCTATTTCACCACGCAGATGGGCAAGGGCACCGTGCCCGGCGGCACCGAGCTCTATATGGGGACAGCGGCGCTCTCGGAGCGCGACTATGTGCATGAGGCCATCGAGCAGGCCGATCTGATCATCACCATCGGCCATGACACGGTCGAGAAACCGCCCTTCATCATGGGTGCCAATGGGCCGAAGGTCATCCATGTCGGTTACCAAACGGCTGACGTCGAGCAGGTCTATTTCCCGCAGGCCGAGATCGTCGGCGACCTCGGCCCTTCGCTGGCGCTGCTGGCCGACCGCATCGAGGGCAAGATCCCCAACGCGCAGGCCTTGCTGCCGCTCAGGGAAAGCATTTTGAGCCGGATCGCAGCGCGCGCCACCGAAGACCGCTTCACGCCACAGCGCATCGTGCATGACGTTCGCGCCATCATGCCGGCGGACGGGATCCTCGCCCTCGACAACGGCATGTACAAGATCTGGTTCGCGCGCAACTACCGCACGCGCATGGCAAACACGCTGCTGCTGGACAATGCGCTGGCCACCATGGGCGCCGGCCTGCCCTCGGCGATGATGGCGGCGCTGCTCTATCCCAATCGCCGTGTCATGGCCATCTGCGGCGACGGCGGCTTCATGATGAACAGCCAGGAACTGGAAACCGCCGTCCGGCTCAAGCTCAACCTCGTCGTGCTGCTGCTGGAAGACCATGCCTATGGTATGATCCGCTGGAAGCAGGCGGTCGATGCGTTCCCGGATTTCGGCATGACCTTCGGCAATCCCGATTTCGTCAAATACGCCGAAGCGTATGGCGCCAGGGGGACTAGGGTCGCGGAGATTGCCGACCTGCGACCGGCGCTGGAAAAGGCCTTCACCGGTGGTGGCGTGCATCTCGTCGTCGTGCCCATCGACTATTCCGAAAACACCAGGGTGCTTGTCGACGAACTGCGCGAGCGGCTGCCTGCGCCGCGGACGCCCTGACGGCAGCGGCAAAGCCGCCGTCAGGATTGGTTGGGTGCGAGGGCCTACAGCTTGCAGTAGGGCGTGACCGGCGCGATGGTGCCGAAATCCTTGACAATCTCGTAGCTGATGCCGTCCGCCGCTGCCTTGCCGACATAGGAATGGCAAAGCGTGTGGTTGTTGGAGGCATCGACGCGGATCTTGCCTTGCGGCGCGTCGAACTCGATCGTCGGCAGTGCCTTAAGCACGTCATCGTCCTTCAGCGATCCGGCCTTCTCGGCGGCCAGCGCATAGAGATGCAGGCCGTTATAGCCAGCTTCACCGATGCCGTTGACCATCTTCTCCTGGCCGAATTTTTCGCGGAAGCTCGAAATGAACTTCTTGTTGACCGGATTGTCGAGCGCCATCCAGTAAGGCTGCGGCGCGTAAGTGCCGGCCGCCACGCCGGGCGGCAGCGCGTCCTTGTTGAAGACCTCGTCGAGCGGCGCGATCAGGGACTGCTTGATGTCGAAAGAGCGATACTGCTTGAGCTGGGTGACGGCGTCGTTGCCGACCACCATCGACCACACGACATCAGGCTTGAGCGACTTGATCTTCTGGAAGGCCGGGCCGAAATCCGTGGTGCCGAACGGATAGTAGTCGGCGCCGATGATCTTGCCGCCGGCCTTCTCATAGGCCGCGGTGATCGCCTCGGTCATCTTCTGCGGCCAGGCATAGTCGGAGGCCATGACGTAGATGGTCTTGCCGAGATTCTCGGCCACCCACGGCATCATCGGGTCGACCTGCTGCATCGGGATCGGGCCGGTGGCGACGAAGTAGCGGTTGCATTCGCCGCCCTCGAAATTGGTCGGGTAGAAGAACAGCTTCTTGGCCTTCGAGGTCACCGAAAGCGTAGCACTTCGCTCGGGCGAAATGATCGTGCCCATGACGACGTCGACCTTGTCTTCGTTGATGAGCTTGCGCGCCTTGTCGATGGCGCCCTTGGTCGTGGTCTGGTTGTCCTCGATGAACAGTTCTACCTGGCGGCCGCCAATGCCGTTGGCGGCGTTGAGCTCGGCGGCGGCGAGCTTGTAGCAATTGAGCAGCGTCTCGCCGAGGATCGCCTGCAGCCCGGTGATCGGGATCGACAGGCCGACCTTCACGGTGTCGGCGGCGCGCAGGATCGACGGCGCGCCGACCATGGCGAAGGCAGCGGCAGCGCCGCCGGATTTCAGAATCGTTCTTCTGCTTATCATTGTTATGTTCCCTTCCAGTCCAGGCGCGCCCCATGCACGCCTTACAAAGTCAACAGGTCCAGGCGCGTTTAGGCGCGCTCTATAGGGCCAACAGGTCCTTCAGCAGGCTCTCGTCGGCGAACGCCTCCGGCGTGCCTTCGTGCACGATCCTGCCCTTCTCCATCACCAGGCAGCGGTCCGCCGCCTTGAGGACGAGGTCGAGATTCTGCTCGACCAGAACGATTGCGATGCCGCGCTCGCGAGCGATGCGCGGCACCAGCTCGGCGATCGACTGCACGATGTTCGGCTGGATGCCTTCCGAGGGCTCGTCGAGCAGCAGCACCGACGGCAAGCCGCAGAGCGCGCGGCCGATCGCCAGCATCTGCTGCTGGCCGCCCGAAAGCGTGCCGGCGATTTGTGCCTCGCGTTCGCGCAGGATCGGGAAATAGCCGAAGATGTCGTCAGGAATGCCGCCGGCGCGGCGATCCTGGGCGGCACGCGTGCCGACCTCCAGGTTCTGCCGCACGGTCAGCTGGTTGAAGATGCCGCGCCCCTGCGGCACATGCGCGATGCCCGCCCGCGCCCGGCGGAAGGCCGCCGCGTTGGTCAGGTCCTGGTCGCCCAGAACCACCGCGCCTCCGCTCGCCTTCAAGGCTCCGGCGATGACGCGCAGCAGCGTCGTCTTGCCGGCGCCGTTGCGGCCGAGCAGGCCGACGACTTCGCCTGGTGCCACGCCGAGGTCGATACCGTTCAACACCGGGAGCACGCCGTAGCCGGCCGAGATCGCAAGCGTCCGCAGCATGGTCAGCGCCTCCCCAGATAGACGTCGCGGACCATTTCGTCGGTCTCGATCTCATGGAAAGGCCCACTGCGCAGCCGGCGCCCCTGATGCAGCACCAGCGTCTCGCAGTTCAGCGCCCGCACGAAGCGGATGTCGTGCTCGACCGCGACGATCGAGAACTCGCCCTTGAGCCGCAGCAGCATCTCGGCTGTCGCCAGCGTCTCCTGCGGGGTCATGCCGGCGGTCGGCTCGTCGAGAAGCAGCAGCCGAGGCTCGATCGCCAGCGCCATCCCGATCTCCAGCCATTGCTTCTGGCCATGCGCGAGTTCGCCGGCCAGCGTGCCGGCACGATCGGTGAGCGCCACGAGTTCCAGCAACTCACTGAGCGGGCGCTCCGGCGAGGGCACGCCCCATCGCGCCACCTTCAGATTGTCTTCCACCGAAAGGCTCGGAAAGACCGATGGGATCTGGAATTTGCGCGCGATGCCAAGCCGGGCGATGCGATGCAGCGGCAGGCCGGCTATGTCATGGCCAAGGAAGCGCACGCTGCCGCTGGTCGGGCGAAGCGTGCCGGTCAACACGTTGAGGAAGGTGCTTTTGCCGGCACCATTCGGCCCGATGATGCAGCAGAGCTCCTTGTCGCGCACGGTCAGGTTCAAGCCTTCCAGCGCTTGCAGACCGCCGAAGCGGATGCCGACATTTTCAGCCTGGAGCAGCACATCGCTCATTGCGCGCGCCTCCGGCCTTTGAACAGGCTCTTCAACCGCGCATAGATCGAAAGGATGCCGTCCGGCAGCACGAAGACGATGATGACGAAGACGCAGCCGAGCAGCAGCGGCCACAGGCTCGGGTTGAAGCTTGAGATCATCTGCTGCGCACGCTGGATGAAGATCGCGCCCAGCACCGGACCGAGCAGCGTGCCGCGCCCGCCGACCGCCACCCAGACGATGACTTCGGTCGACAGAAGCAGCCCGGAGAGATCGGGCGCGACCAGCCCGGCCATGCAGACATAGAGCGCGCCGGCAAGGCCGGCGATGGCCGCCGACAGAACGAAGGTGACGAGCAGCCGCAGCGGTGCATTGTGGCCGAGCGCTGCCGCCCGCACTTCATTGTCCTGGATGGCGGTCAGCACCGTGCCCCAGCGACCACGGCTGATCGACCACAGCGCCAGCACGACTACCGCGACGATCGTCGCCACGAAGACGTAGGAGGGCAGGTCCTGGCTGAGATCAATATGTATCTCGCCAACATCGAATTCGATCGGCGGGATGCCGATCAGGCCGCTGTCGCCGCCGGTGACCGAGCTCCAGGAGACCGCGGCCTGCTGGCAGATGACGCCCATCGCCAGCGTGACGATGGTGAAATAACTGCCGCGGATGCCGCCGAAGAACAGGAAGTAGCCGATGATGGCCGCGACGAAAGCCGCACCCGTTACCGCGCCCATGATGCCGAGAACGCTGCCGAAGGGGATGGCGTCGTTGAGCGTGATCAGCGCCATGATGTAGCCGCCAATGCCGAAGAAGGCGGCGTGGCCGAAACACAGGATGCCGGTGCGGCCCCAGAAGAAGTCGAGGCTTGCAGCAAACAGGCCGAAGATCAGCGCGTCGCGAATGACAGTCAGTTGGTAGCCGTCGGCGAAGAGCGGATAGAGAACCGCGAGTGCTGCGCAGACAGCGAAGATCAGCAGCCAGTTGCGGTCGCGGGCGATCATCGCGACGCTCCGTTGAACAGGCCGTTGGGCCGCAGACGGACAGCAACGATGGCCGCGAGCAGCACGATCGCCTGCGCTAGAGATGGCGAGATCTGGTAGTTGAGAACGCTGGTCAGCCCGCCGACGAAGACACTGCCGGCGACAAGCCCGCCGATCGAGCCGACACCGCCGACAATGACGACGAAGAATGCATTGGCGAGATAGTTCACCCCCATCTGCGGCAGCACGATCGCCAGCGGCGCGACCAGCCCGCCGGCAAGCCCGGCGATGGCCGCGCCGAAGGTGAAGGCGATGGCGTAGGTGCGCCGCGTGTTGATGCCGACGCCCTCGGCCATCTCACGGTTCTGGATCACGGTGCGGATGTCGAGCCCGAACGATGTCCGGCTGATCAGCAGCACGACGCCAAGCAAGGTCAGCATGGCGATGGCGATGAGAATTAGCCGGTAGGCCGGATAGACGGTGAAGAACAGGTCGAACGTGCCCTCGATCGGCGGCGTCACCGGCTTGGCGCCGATGCCGAAGATCAGTTCCAGCCCTTGCTGGAGGATCAGGCTGACGCCCCAGGTGGCGAGCACGGTCGAGACCGGCCGCGAATAGAGATGGCGGATGATGGCGAATTCCAGGAAGCAGCCGACCACCGCGCCGGCGATGGGCGCGGCGGCCAGCCCCAGCCAGAACGAGCCGCCGATACTCTGGACGAAATAGACCGCGAAGGCGCCGACGGTGACGAATTCGCCATGCGCCAGATTGGTCACGTTCATCAGGCCGAAGCTGATCGCCAGCCCGAGCCCGACCAGCATCAGGATGCTGATCAGCGTCAGCGCGTTGAGGAGCGTGGTGATCAGAAAATCCATCGCGTCAGGCAGCACTTGCGAGGCGTTGGTGCAGGCCGGCGAGCAGGGCTTCGGCCGCGTCGATCACGGCGGCCTGATGCGGCTGCAGATCCTGCCCGGCCCATTCGTCGATATGATCCGATAGCGGGTCGATCACTTCGGTGCGGTGATTGGCCAGCGTCTCGATCACGGCGTGGCCGCAGAACGGCACATAGCCTTCGGAGTAACCGCCCTCATGGCTCATCATCAGGCGCCCGTTCGACGTCTCGGCGGCCAGCGCCACCATGCGCGCGGCAAGGCGCCGGAAGCATTCGCTGTTGAGCATCATGCGGCCGAGCGGATCGAAGCCCGACGCATCGAAGCCGGAAGCGACGATGACGAGGTCCGGCCTGTAGGCGCGCAGGGTCGGCGCGACGACGCGGTCGAAGGTCGCCTCATAGGCGCCCGTGCCGCTGCCGGCGGGCAGCGGGATGTTGATGTTGTAGCCTTCGCCTTCGCCCTTGCCATTGTCGGCCAGCGCGCCGCGTCCGGTCGGATAGAGATTGTCCTGATGCAGGGAAATGGTCAGCACCGACGGGTCGGAATAAAACACCGTCTCGGTGCCGTTGCCGTGGTGAACATCCCAGTCGACTATCGCCGCGCGCCCGAGCAAGCCCTCATGCTGCAGCCGGCGCACCGACACGCCAATATTGGAGAACAGGCAGTTGCCCATCGCCTGGTCGGGCTCGGCATGGTGTCCTGGTGGTCGCGCCAGCGCATAGGCGTTGTCAACGCGGCCGGTCAGCACCGCGCGCATCGCCGCATAGGTGGTGCCGGCGGACAACAGCGCGATGTCGAAGCTGTTGAGCCCGATCGGCGCCTGCGGCCCGGCGAAACCGGAACCGCGCTCACTCAGCATGCGGATATCATCGACGTGGCGTTGTGTGTGCACGCGCAGCAGGTCCTCCACGGTCACCGGTTCGGGAATGATTGGCACCAGATGGCGTGACAAGCCGCTGACCTGGATGAGGTTGTTGAGCCGGCGCTTCGATCCAGGTGATTCCAGGTGTCGTCCGGGTTCCACGAAACGGCCGGGAGGCATCATGTCGGCGCTGGAGCCGGTGTCATGCCACATCAGCTGTTCGTGAAAAACGTAACCTGTAGCCATAAGCTAGCGTCCCCTGAAATCCAGACGACGCTAGCAGGCTAACAATCCTATGGCCCGCCCCGAAAGGAGGGCTGTGCAGTTATCTATGCCCCTCCTTTTGGGGGGGACGGAGGTTCGTGGCGGCCTGCGCGGCGCGCACGGCCTGGACGCGGTTCGACACCGAAAGCTTGCCGAAAATGTTCTTCAAATGCCATTTCACCGTCGTTTCGCTGACCGACAGCGCAACCGCGATATCCCTGTTGGACATGCCCTCCGACAAGCAGCGCAGCAGTTCCGATTCGCGCTGGGTGAGCTGTTCCTTCTCGGCTATCGCTGCCGCCGGCTTGCGCGTCGCCACGGGCATGGTCTGCGCGGCATCGATGATGCGCGTTGCATAGGCCGACAGGGCGGGGTCGGTCTTTGCCTGCGCCGCCCGCAGCCGCATCAACGCTTCGACAACAGGCCTGCCCTCGTCGACGAAGGAGCGGATGAAGCCGGAGGGATGGGCAAGACGCAGCGCTTCGAGGAGATGGCGGTCGGCCTCGCGCTGGTCATGGCCGGCAGTCTTGGCGCGCAGGATCAGCGCCAGTATGTGGCGGCGCATGCGACCGCTGTTTTTCGTTCGCTCCAGCAACGTGTCAAAAATCGCCGACGCCGCTGCATAGGACTTCTCCGCCGTCAGCAGCCGGCCTTCGGCGAAGAACTCGAATTCGTTGGCCACAGTAGGGGCCGTCTCAGCGCTTTCGCGGCGATGCTCGCTCAGCAATGCGCGTGCCTCGGCGACGCGGTTCTGGTCGAGCAGCAGCCGGATGCGGTCATGCACCAGCACCGAAGCGAGGCGGCGATAGACGGAGCCGCGCACACGTTGGTAGACGCGCTCCAGCATGTCGAGTGCGGCGTCGCCGCGACCGGTCAGTTGCAGCACGCGGGCATAGGTCGGCACGCTGGCCAGGGGATAGACGATGACTGCGGCGCCCTCGATCAGCGGTCCCAGATTCTCGACCAGCGTCAGCGCCTCGCCGGATGCGTTGGTCTCGTAGGCGAGTTCGGCCAGCAGCGTTCCCGCGAGCGCCTCGGCATAGGAGTTCGCGCCGATCCGCGTCCGCGCCTCGATGATCGCGTTGCGCAACAGCCGTTCGGCGGCGGGCAGGCGGCCTGCCGAGCGCTCGATGACGGCCATGTAGCAATTGGCGATGGTGACGCCGAGCAGGCTGCCGCTTCGCTCATGTGCCTTGCGCGCCGCGTCCGCCGCCGCACGCGCCCCTTCGAGGTCGCCCAGCGCATAGAGATTGTAGCCAATGACATTGGCCGTCGCGCCTTCCATGAACCAGGCATCGGGCGCGATGATGCGCAGCGCGGCCAATGCGGTGTCGCGTGCGGCCTCGAACTGTTCCAGCGTGCTGTGAACGGCGGCATCTAGGACGGCGATTTCGGCCTCGATCGTGGTGCCGGTCAGCGTGCCCGGATCCTTGCCGTCGGCCGGCCCCGTCTCGACCAGCTTGCGCGCATTGGCAAGCGTCTGCTGGGCAATATCGGGCTGACTTGAGTGCACCGCCAGCCACAGCACGACCAGTTGCAGTCGGATGCGCTGGTCGACCAGTTTCCGGGGCAGCAACGCCAGCAACTGGCGCACATAAAGCAGCTGGCACTGGGCTATAAGTTCAAGCGCGTTGTTTTCGACGAACACCGCCGCGCGGGCCTGGTCGCCGGCGGCGAGCGCATGGCCGATCGCCTCTGTCAGCATCTTGCGTTCGCCGAACCATTCGGCGGCGGCCAGGTGCAGCGGTGCGATCATCTCAGGTTCGCGCCGTTCCATTTCGCGGCTGAGGAAGTCGTGAAACAGATGATGATAGCGGAACCAGCGCCGCTCCTCGTCGAGCGGCACCAGGAACAGGTTGCGGGTCTCGATGTCGGTGATATCGGCCTCGGCATCCGCCGCGCGCAAGACTGTCCGGCAGGCTTCGGCGCTGAACCGCTCGAAGATCGAACTGTGGAGCAGGAATTTCGCCAGGGCCGGCGGCAGCCCCAGAAACACTTCGCCCATCAGGAAATCGGCGACGTTGCGGTTGGCGCCGGTGAAATTGCCGATGACGGTTTCCGGTGCGTGCGCGGCACTGAGCGACAGCGAGGCGAGTTGCAGGCCGGCGGCCCAGCCTTCGGTCCGCGAACACAACGTTTCCACTGTGCCGCTGCTGACGCTCAAGCCAAGCTTGTCGTTGAAGAAGGCTTCGGCTTCGGATGAGGCGAAGCGCAGATCGTCGGGACCGATTTCGAAAACGTCGCCAAGCACCCTGAGCTTGCCGAGCTGCAGGTCGGGCAGGTTGCGCGAGCCGATGACGAAGGCGACGTTGGCCGGCGCATGCCGCGTCAGGCGCTCCATGAACCGCTTCACCGCCGGTGCCTCGATGGCGTGGTAGTCGTCGAAGAACAAGGTGATGTCGGCGTCGCGCGCTGCAAGACCCGCCGCGAGTGCCGCGAGCACCACATCGAGCTGCGGGATAGGGCTCGACTGGAAGGCGAGGTCGAGTTCGGCCGGGTTCTGGACGAGATGGCGCAGTGCGCCCACCAGATGCGACAGGAAGGCGCCTTCGTCATTGTCCGTCGCTTCGCAAGACAGCCATGCGGTCAGCCGGCCAAGCCGCGCGACTTCCGTGGCCCACTGCGCCATCGTCGTCGACTTGCCGAAGCCGGCGGGAGCCGCAAACAGCACGATACGCGTGTCGACATGCCGCTCCAGCCTTGACAGGATATTCTCGCGCCGTACCCACCGACGATGGTGGGGCGATGCCTGGCTGGGGGGTTGCGATGACGGTCTCATCTGGCGCCGGGCACCCATTCCGTTTCGATCAACGGGATTTGCGGGGCCGCGTCGCGTGGCAAGGTTCCCTTGACCCGGGGATCGTCGGTGATCTCGAAACCGGCCGCGAAGGGTTCAAACCCGCAAGCTCTGTAGAAACCGATGACGCTGTGATGATCAAAGCTGCTGGTGTGCAGCCAGATGCGGCCGGGGCCGAGGCGCCATGCCTGATCGAGCGCACCAGCCATCAGCCGCTTGCCGAGGCCTCGGCCGGTCAGGGAGGGGAAGAGGCCAAAATAGGTGATCTCGATCTCGTTGTTGTTAGCCACCGAGAATTCTACCATCCCGACATGGTCGCCGCTCTCATCATGGCCGTAATAGAGATGCTGGCGAGGGTCGGCGCAATGCGCTGATATTTCGGCATCCGACATTTCGGCGGCGCGATCCCAGAGCCAGGGCGCGCCGATCTCGAGGAAGATCGCGCGGTAGGCGGCACTGTCGGGCCTGGTGATCCGGGTCATTGTCAGGGGCTGCGCGAGGTCAGGCACCGGCGCACGCGCTTCCATCCACGTCACCGCATTGATGATCTTACCGGCCGGCACGCGCCGGTAACCGGACGCGAGATCGGTGACTTCATCCGGCAATGTACCTTCGGTGACCAGCATCTGTCCTCGATCTCTGCCGCGCGGCCTCGCCGGCATGGTGGAAGCTGATGCCAACTCTGCGCCCGCCTGCCAAGAGCTTCCCCCGTTGGGCCATGATTTTGGGGCGCCTGTCTCTTGAATTTCCGGGAAATGGCATATGAGATATGATACACCATTCGCGAAGAAGCGGAATATCATGCCTGAGCGAATTGCCGACGAAGCTATTTTAAACGCGGTCGATGACGGCTTCGCGCGGCAAGTCGCATTCATTGCGGATCTCGTGCGCTTTCCCTCCCAGCGCGGCGAGGAACACGCCGCGCAATCCTTCATGGCCGCTGCCTATCAGGCTGATGGCTATGCGGTCGACATGTGGCGCGTCGATGTCGATGCGATCCGCGACCTGCCGGGGTTTTCACCCGTGGCGGTTTCCTACGACGACGCCTTCAACGTCGTCGCCACCCACACGCCGCGAAACGCGACCGGCCGCTCGCTGATCCTAAACGGCCATATCGACGTAGTGCCAACGGGACCGATCAATCGCTGGGTACGCGATCCCTACGATCCGGCGATCGAGGATGGCTGGATGCATGGCCGCGGCGCCGGCGACATGAAGGCCGGTCTGTCGGCTTGTCTTTACGCGCTGGCTGCCTTGCGCGGCCTCGGCTATCAGCCGGCCGCGAATGTTTACCTCCAGTCGGTGGTCGAGGAGGAATGCACGGGCAATGGCGCGCTCGCTTGCCTGCAGCGCGGCTATCGCGCCGACGCCGCCTTCATTCCCGAACCGCTGGAGCCGCGATTGATGCGGGCACAGGTCGGGCCGATCTGGTTCAGGGTCGAGGTCGACGGCGATCCGCAGCATGCGTCCGGCGCTTTCTCGGCCGGCGCCAATGCCATCGAAAAGGCCTTCGTCATCATCCAGGCGTTGAAGCAGCTCGAAATCGTCTGGAACGCGCGCAAGGTGGACGACAAGCATTTCTGCAATCATCCGCACCCGATCCGCTTCAACCTCGGCAAGATCGAAGGCGGCGAATGGACATCGAGCGTTCCGGCGCGCTGCGTCTTCGAAATGCGGGTCGCGACCTATCCCGGCCAGAAGCTCGAAGATGCCAGGGCCGAGCTTGAAGCTTGCATTGCCGATGCCGCCCGCGCCGATCCGTTCCTCGCCAATCGCCCACCCAAAGTGAGCTACAACGGCTTCATGGCCGAGGGATACGTGCTGGAGGGTGCCGACGAGATGGAAGCCGTGCTGCGGCGCAGCCATACCGCCGTGTGGGGGGAGCCGCTGACGGAACACGTCACCTCGGCGACGACGGACGCGCGTTTCTTCGGCCTCTATGCCGACACGCCGGCCATCGTATACGGCCCGATCTGCCGCATGCCGCATGGCTATGACGAGGCCGTCGATCTCGATTCCGTGCGCAAGGTCACGCAGACCATAGCGCTGTTCATCGCCGACTGGTGCGGCCTTGAGCCCATCGATCCGGAGATGAGCTCATGAATACAGCCGTGACGGACGCTTTTGGCGAAACGCTTGCCGAGGACGCGCCTGACGTTTCGATCGCCGACGCCTTGGCCATCTTGCGGCGGCACTACGGCCTCACCGGCAGCGCGCGCCCGCTGCCGGGCGAACGCGACCACAATTTCCACATTCAGGCCGAAGGCGAGGGCGAGTTCGTCCTCAAAATTTCCCACCCGGCGGAAGAAGCCGGCTTCACCGATTTCCAGAACAAGGCGCTGGACCACATCCTCGCCGTCGAACCGACCTTGCCGGTCCCTTCGGTGCGCAAGAGCTTGGAAGGCGAAGCGCAATTCGCGGTCAGCGTCGGTGGATCGGCGCCGCGCATCATCCGTCTGGTCAACTATCTGCCCGGCCAGTTGCTGGCGCGATCTCCGACCTCAGCAGCACAGGATCGCAATCTCGGCATCTTTCTCGCCCGGCTTGGCCGGGCACTGCGCGGCTTCTTCCATCCGGCGGCCGGCAGCGACCTGCTCTGGGATATCCGCAAGGTCGCCAAGACACGGCCGATGCTGGCTGATATCGCCGATGCCGGCCACCGGGCCATGGTCGAGCGCGTCATGGATGCTTTCGAGCAGCATGCTGCGCCGGTCATCCCGACCCTGCGCGCCCAGATCGTCCACAACGACATGAATTCCTACAATGTGGTGATGGACGCCTCGCGGCCGGAGGTCGTGACCGGCATCCTCGATTTCGGCGACATGATCCATTCGCCGCTGATCTGCGATCTCGCCATCGGCGCCGTCTACCGCTGGCCGGCGGAGGGACATCCACTGGCATCGGCCGCGCGCTTCGTCGCTGGCTATCAATCGGTGCAGCCGCTGGAGGCCGAAGAGATCGGCATTCTTTTCGATCTGATCCGTGCCCGCCTTGCGCTCATCGCCAACATCGCCAGCTGGCAGGCGGAACGGTTCCCGGCCAAGCGCGACTATGTCTTGCGCCTCATCACCGAGGTATGGGCGTCGCTCGAACGGCTGGATGGGCTGTCGTCCGATGAGGCCCGCCGCTATTTTCTCGACCATTCCAATCCGGAGTAGATGCTCGTGTCCCAGTCCTCGCCATATCCTGCAAATGCCCACTCGACGACGTCAGAGCAAGCCCTGCTCGAGCGCCGCGCCAGGCTGCTCGGGCCGACCTACCGCGCCTTCTACCGCAACCCGATCCATCTGGTGCGCGGCAGCGGTGTCTGGCTCTACGATGCGCAGGGACGCAGATTCCTCGACGCCTACAACAATGTCGCTTCGGTGGGGCACTGCCATCCGCGTGTCGTCGAGGCATTGTCGGGGCAAGCCGCCACGCTCAACACGCACACGCGCTACTTGAGCGAGATCATCCTCGATTACGCGGAAAGACTGCTCGGCACCGTTCCGGCCCATCTCGGCCACGCCATGTTCACCTGCACCGGCAGCGAGGCCAACGACCTTGCTATCCGCATCGCCCAGCATTCGAGCGGCGGTACCGGCGTCATCATCACCGACTTCGCCTATCACGGCGCCACGATCGCAACCGCGCAGTTGTCGCCGGCCGCGGTCGGGGCAAAGGGCGTGCCTGCGCATCATCGAACCGTGGCAGCGCCGGACACGTTCCGCGATCATGGCCGCGCCGCGCATGATTTCGCCGGAAATGTCGCCGCCGCCATCGAGGACATGCGCGCACAAAACATCCGTCCCGCCGCGCTTTTGCTCGACTCGGCCTTTTCAAGCGACGGCATTTTCTTTCCCGACGCGGCTGTGATGCGCGAGGCGGCGGATCACGTCAGGAAGGCCGGCGGCATCGTCATCGCCGACGAGGTCCAGTCCGGTTTCGGCCGGCTTGGCCAGGGCATGTGGGGTTTTGCCAATTATGGCATCGAGCCCGACATCGTCACCATGGGCAAGCCGATCGGCGATGGGCATCCGATGGGGGCGGTGCTCGTGCGGCCGCAACTCGTTTCATCCTTCGGCTCGAACACCGGCTACTTCAACACATTCGGCGGCAATCCGGTCGCGGCCGCTGTCGGCATCGCCGTGCTCGAGGTGATCGAAGGCGAAGGGCTGATCGAGAACGCGCGCAATGTCGGCGCCTACACCGGCGAACTTTTGGACGCGCTGAAGACCCGGCACGGCATGGTCGGTGACGTCAGGCAGAACGGCCTCTATTTCGGCGTCGAACTGACGGCGGAAGGCAACGACGGCTTGGCCGCCACCAAAACATCGGCGATTGTCGAAGCCATGCGCGAGGATGGCGTGCTGATCTCGTCCTGCGGTCCGCGCGGCAATGTCCTCAAGATCAGGCCGCCGCTGCCCTTTGCCAGGGACAATGCCGAGCAACTGGCCGAAACGCTCGATCGCGCTTTGTCGAACTGGTGATCGGGACCGCGCATGCTGAAGCTCGAACATCAAACCCTGAACGACCGCGCCTATGGCGCGCTCAAGCAGGAATTGATTTCAGGCGGTTTCAGCCCGGGCCAGACACTGGTCATTCGCAAGCTTGCCGAGACCTTCGGCATCTCGACGACGCCGATCCGAGAGGCGCTGCAAAGGCTGGTCGCCGAGCGGCTGCTGGAGATGCAGAACAACCGCTCTGTTATCGTGCCTTTGCTGTCGGCCGCCGCCTTCGAGGAGCTGACCCATATCCGCATCGCCGTCGAAGGGCTGGCGGGTGAGATGGCCGCGTCGCGGATGAGTGAAAGCGGGCTGGTCGACATCCAGGCGATGCTGGTCGGCATGCAGCACGCCATAGAGGCCGGCGACGCCCGGGCCTACCTTACGCTGAACGAGGCCTTCCACTTTGCCATCTACCAGCATGCCGGCGCACCGATCGTTTTGAACATGATCCGCGATCTCTGGGGACGGGTCGGTCCTTATCTCAAGCTTTTGATGCAGGCCAACCGTTACATTCCGCAATCGAATGACGCACATCGCAGGATTGTTGCCGCGCTGGAGCAGCGCAATGGCCCTGCGGTCCGGGCCTCCCTTGAACAGGACATCGCCGTGGCAGCCGCGATTCTCGCTGAAAATCTCCGCACGGCCGACTGATCCGCGCGGCGAGACGCGACCGCCCTATCTGGCCTCGTCCAGCCGGTCGCGCAGCATGCTCCAGCCGAGCAGCATGTTGGGCGCATGCCGCAGCAAAGCGTGGAAGGGGATCGGCGCCGGCAGCCCGAACGGCAGCGGCAAATCACGCGCCTCGGTCCCTCCAGCCCAGTCGCCCAGCACCTTGCCCATCGCCGTCGTCATGGCAATGCCGCGCCCATTGCAGGCGCGGCCGGCGATCAGTCCAGGCCCAAGGTCCAGAACGTGCGGCAGGAAATCTGGTTCGACCGCGGCCATCCCCGACCAGCTGTAAGCAAGCTGCGGCAAGGCAGGCAGGTCGAGATGCCGGGCGAGCCGTCGCCAGATTGTTTGCGGCACGCGCGTATCGGCACCGGCGCCAAGAATATGCATGCCGCCGCTGATCAGCCGGTTGTCGGCATCGAAGCGGAAGGTGAAGAGATTGCGCCTGGTGTCGCCGGCGCCTTGCCCGCCGGGGAGCAGCCGCGTGCGGATCTCGCGCGGCAGCGGCTCGGTCGCGATCTGGAAGACCTTCAGGGGAATATAGGTTCGCTGCAGCAGCGGATTGAGCGACCCGCTATAGGCGTTGGTGGCGATCAGCACCTTGCCGGCACGCATCGAGCCTGAGGGCGTTTTCAGCGTCCAGCCATCGGCCACACGATCGACGGAGGTGACCGGTGTGCGCTCGAAAATCTCAGCGCCAGCCTTCTCCGCCGCATCGGCCAGCCCGTGCGCGTAGGCGACCGGATTGAGTACGCCACCCGAACGATCCATCCAACCGCCGACATAGCCGCGAACGCCCGTCAGCCCTTCGATTTCCTGCCGGTCCAAAACAACGGCTGGCCGGCCGCGCCGCACCCATTGTCCGGCCCGCGATTTGACCTTCTCGAATGCGGCAGGCGAATGCGCCGGCTGGATCCATCCATTCTGCAGCGCGTCGCAGTCGATGCCGTGCCGGCTGATCAAGCCGAAGACCAGATCGGCGCTGCCGGCGGCGAAATCGATCAGTCTCTCGCCGCGCTCCGGTCCGAGATGCGCAAGGATGCCGTCCGGGTCCATCTTGGCGAAGTTCGGCACGACGAAACCAGCATTCCGGCCGGTCGCTCCCCAGGCGATGATTTCCGCTTCGAGAACGACGACGCGAAGCCCTCTCTCGGCAGCGTGCAGGGCAGTTGAAAGACCGGAGAAGCCGCCGCCGACAATCGCAAGGTCCGCGTCGAGCTGGCCATGCAATGCCGGCCGGTTGCGGCGGTTGCGGCTGACGGCATGCCAGAGTGACGCGCCGTGCGCCTCCTGCCGGATCTCAGCGGTCATGAGCCGGAACTGCTCTTGGCCGCGACTGGCTTCGTCCGCTTACCCGGGCGCTGCCGCCTTGGCCTGTCGCCGAACAGCCCGTTCGGACGGATCAGCAAGATGACGCAGAGCATGACGCCGATGGCGACGATCTGCAGCGAGGCGGCGCGCGCCTGCTGCTCGGGCGCAAACAGCACACTGGTCAGCGTGCCCGATCCGGCCCATATGCCCCACACCAGAATGCTGCCGACGACGGCACCGAGATTGCTCCCCGAGCCGCCGACGATCAGCATCACCCAGACCTGAAAGGTTAGGATCGGCAGATAATTGTCGGGTGCGATAAAGCCGGTGAAATGCGCTTGCAGCGCGCCGGCCAGCGCCATGATGGCGCCACCGACAGCAAAGGCCTGGACACGGTAGAAACGCGCGCTCTTGCCGAGCGAGATCGCGGCCCGCTCATCCTCGCGCAATGCTTTCAAGACGCGGCCCCATGGGCTGCGTGACAGATGCTCCAAAGCGAGATAGGCGATCAGCGTGACAGCCGAGACGACGGCAAGGTTGGACAGGTTGAACAGCAGCGGCGTCTCGGCCAGGCTGCCGAAGGGGCGCGGGATGAAGCCGATGCCGAACGGTCCGCCGGTCAATTTCTGCGCGTTGAGCGCGACCAGTTGCACGACGACGGCGACGCCGAATGTGGTTATCGCCAGATAGTCGGATCTGAGCCGCAGCGTGGCCATGCCGGTCAGCGCTGCGGCAATGCCGCCGACGACCATGGCGCCAAGCCAGCCGACAAGGACCGGTAGGCCGAAACCGCCAAGTCTGGCGGCATCATCCGGTGTCGTCAGCAGGGCCGATGTATAGGCGCCGATGGCGACGAAGCCGGCGAGGCCGACATTGAACAGGCCGGTCAGCCCCCACTGCAGATTGAGCCCAAGCGTGACCAGGGAAAAGATCAGCGCGGTGGTCAGAAAGAAGGCGCCGTAGCCGAGCAGGTCCATCAGCGTTCCCTCACACCAAAAAGGCCCATCGGCCGCACGAACAGCACCGCCATCAGGATGATGAAGGAGACGGCGGCGCGCCATTCGGCGCCGATCAGCTGCACCGCGCCAGCTTCGGCGAGGCCAATGATCAGGCCGCCGAGCACCGCACCCGGTATGCTGCCGATGCCGCCGAGGATGGCGGCGGCAAACATCGGCAACAGCATGTCGAAGCCCATGAACGGGCGGATCTGCACCAGGATGCCGATCATTACGCCGGCGACGCAGGCCAGTGCCCCGCCGATGATCCAGGTGACGCGTATCACGGAGGCAACGTCGATGCCGGCGATGCGGGCCAGTGCCGCGTTCTGGCTCAAGGCCTGCATGGAACGGCCGGTCTGCGTGCGCGTCATCAACAGATGCACGCCAAGCACGAGCACGGCTGTCAGCAGCAGAAGCGCGATCTGGTCCGGCGTGATGCGAATGCCGAAGCCGACCGGCATGGCGATCTGGATCGCCCGGCTGAAATAGGTCGGCCGTGAGGTGAAGGTGAATTCGAGCAGGCTACGCAGCGCCATCGAGGCGCCGAAACTCGCCATCACCACGATGATGGCTTGCCCCTGCGAGCGCAGCCGCGAAAACAGCACCTTGTCGAGCAGCAGTGCGAGCAAGGCGGTGAAGGCCATGCCGGTTACCAGCGCAACCAGCAGCGGCCAGCCGAAAGACAGCGGGCCAATGGGCGCCACCTTGCCGAACACCGCGCCGATGGCGCTGACCACGGTGAGCGTCGCGTAGGTGCCCCAGGCCATGAAGTCGCCATGGGCAAAATTGGAGAAGCGCAGGATCGAGTAGGTCAGTGTCACGCCAATGGCGCCGAGGCCGATCATCGAGCCGGTCAGCAGGCCGTCGACGACAAATTGCAGGCTCATGCCGCACCTCCTTTGCCGGCGCGGGAAGGGCGTTGACCGAGATAGAGTTCGGCGACCACCGGATCGTTCCACAGTTCGGAAGCGACACCCTCGTGCCGGTCCTTGCCCTCGACCAGCACATAGGCGCGGTCGCCGATGGCCAGTGCCGCCTTGGCGTTCTGTTCGACCAGGAGGATGGTGACGCCAGATTTGCGGATGCCGGCCAGCATCTCGAACACCATCGACACGAATTTCGGCGACAGGCCGGCCGACGGTTCGTCCAGCACCAGCACCTTGGGATGAACGATCAGCGCCCGCGCGACGGCAAGCATCTGGCGTTGTCCGCCCGACAGATTGCCGGCGGCGGTGCGGCGCTGGCGCACGAGGTCGGGGAAGGCCGCATACATTTCCTCGATGCGGGCGGGAATCTCGCGCCGCTCGAGGATGCCGCAGGCAACCTTGAGATTGTCCTCGACCGACATCAGCGGAAAGATGTTTTCCGTCTGCGGCACGAAGGCGAGCCCAAGTCGCACCATGGTGTGGGCGGGCGCGGCGGTGATGTCCTTGCCATCCAGGAACACCGTGCCACCGGTGATCGGGACGAGGCCGGCGATCGCCTTGATGAAGCTCGACTTGCCGGCGCCGTTGGGGCCGAGCACGACGACGATCTCGCCCTTGCTGACCGTGATCGAGGCACCGCGCACGATCGGCACGCCAGGCTCATAACCGGCTTCGAGGTCGCGCACGTCGAGGACGGTCTCGCTCATGCAGCGCCTCCGAGATAGGCCTCGATGACGCGCGGGTCGCGGGCGACCTCTTCCGCCGTGCCTTCGCTGAGCAATTGGCCGCTCGCCATGACGAGAACGCGGTGGCAGAGCCGCGTCACCATGTCGATATTGTGCTCGATCAAGAGGAAGGTGATGCCGCGCGCGTTGATGTCGCGGATACGGTCGATGATGACTTCGAGCAGCGTCGCGTTGACGCCGGCCGCCGGCTCGTCGAGCAGGATGATCGCTGGGTCCGCCATCATGACGCGGGCAAGCTCGAGCAGCTTGCGCTGGCCGCCGGAAAGCACGCGCGCTGGCTCTTCCGCGAGGTGGGTGAGGGTGACGAGTTCCAGAAGGTCGAGCGCCTTTGCCCTGGCCACTTTTTCCTGCGCCGCCACCCGCCACGGCGTGACGAAATTGGCGAGCAATTTTTCGCCGGCCTGGCCCTGTGCCGCCAGCATGATGTTTTCGATCAGCGTCAGATTGGGCAGCGGGCGCGGGATCTGGAAGGTGCGGCCAAGGCCGCGACCGATGCGCAGATGCGCGGCTTCTCCGGAGACGCGCGTGCCGTTGAGAAAGATATCGCCACTGGTCGGCAAAATGCTGCCGGCGAGCAGGTCGAACATGGTCGTCTTGCCGGCGCCATTGGGTCCGATCAGGCCGAGGATTTCGCCCGCTTTGACGTCAAACGAGACGTCATTGACGGCGACAAGGCCGCCGAACCGCCTGACGACATTCTTTGCCGTCAGAACCGGCGCACGGGTCTCCTTACCCTGCCGTTCAGCTGCCTCGCTCATCAAACCCTCTGGCCGAAGACGGTCGTCGCCGCCTCCTGATTTTTGATTTGTGATCACACTTGCTTTGATCACGCTATTCGGCTTTAATTTCATCCGCAAGCCGAAAACGGGGCAAAAGCCGGGAATGCAGAAGGCTGCCATCGAAAAGAACAACGAAACGATCGCAGCCCAGCTTACGCCGGTCGGCCGCGAGACCGTACAGGATCGCGTCTATTCCGAATTGCGCCGGGCCCTGATCGGCGGCCTGTTCGAGCCGAACCAGATGCTGACTATCCGCGGCTTGGCCGATGCGCTGGTCACCTCGACCATGCCGGTGCGCGAAGCACTCGGCCGGCTGATCACGGAAAAGGCGCTGGAGGCGCTGCCCAACCGCTCGGTGCGCGTGCCGCCGATCACGCTGGAGCGTATCGACGATCTTTTGCGCGCCCGTTCACTCATCGAAGGCGAAGCGATTGCGCTTGCCGCCACGCGAATGAGCCCGCGCCAGATCGCTTCGATCGAAGCCATGCTCGGCGAGTGGGATGAGATGCGGGCGCTGAAGCACAAGAAGGATATCGACCGCGAAGCGACACTCAACCAGAGCTTCCATTTCGAGATCTACCGCTGCTGCGGGTCGGCCGTGCTGATCCCGATGATCGAGAGCCTGTGGCTGCAATCGGGACCTTGCATCCGCGTCGCCATCTACGCCTTTTCCGAAGCCGGCGAGGTCGACACCGCGCACTATCACCGCAGCATCGTCGCGGCTCTCGCTAAGCAGGATGCGCAAGCGGCGCGCGAAGCGCTGGTGGCCGATATCAGCCGGCCCTTTGCTTTCCTGCGCGACAAGCTGCAATCGGCTGGGAAAGACCCGACATGACCAAGCCAGCCATCAGGATCACCGAGCCACGCTCGAAGCTTTCCGTGACAGCCCTGCTGCGGCCCGAGAAGGCGCCGGAAAACGCGGCGTTTCTCCAGGCGTATCTCGCCACGCCACGCGTCGTTCCGGGCATTCATGCGATGTGGACAGGCCCGGAAATTTCTTGTCCGGTTCCATCGGCTGATCTCGAGGGCCAGGCCTATGCCAAGCCCTTGCCGGCGGAGAACGCGACATTGACGCCGCAGCCGGGTGACATCGTGCTGTCCTACGTGCCGCCGCGTATGTGGGGCGGCAATCCTACCGCCATCTTCGATATCGGTCTCTATTACGGGCAGGGGGCGCGCTTGCTGTTTCCGATCGGTTGGCTGGCCGGTAGCGTCGTGGCGCAGGTGCGGGCCGATCAGCGCGACCAGTTCGCCGCCGCATGCGGGATCATCCGCCGCAACGGCGCCTGCGACATCACTTTCAGCCTGGTGGAGGCCTCGAATGGCTGACGACAGTTTCGATCTTTTCGATCTTCGCGTCGAGGCGGTTATCCCCGAGGGCAAGCCCATCTATTGCGGCGCCAAATCAGGCGACTATTTCGAACTCAAGGGCGAGATGCTGTCGATGCCGGCGGGGCAGAGTTTTTCGATCTATTCGCTGGCCTCCGTATTGCCGTTTCTCGCGGCAAAGCAGCGCCCGACCGACCGCAATGACTGGATGACCTCGGACGCCGAGATCGCCTGTCCCGATCCCAATTGCGCCAGCCGGCTCCGCATCGTCAGGCTGGCCAAGCGGCGGTTCAGCCATGCCGAAACCACGGCCGTGCCGCTGCCGAAGGAGAACGACCAGACATGAGCGCCAAGACCTTCGAACTCGGTCCCGGCTATGTGATCTCGCGCGTCATTCGCGGCGGCTGGCAACTGGCAGGTGGGCACGGCGCCATCGATCGCGGCCAAGCGGTGGCCGACCTGATCGCCACCTTCGATGCCGGCATCTGGACCTATGATTGCGCCGATATCTATACTGGTGTCGAGGAACTGATCGGCGCCGCGCGCCTGCGGCTGGCCAGCGAGCGCGGTCTCGATGTCGCCGCCAGGATGAAGGTGCACACCAAGCTGGTGCCCGACCTCGAACGGCTCGCCGGCATCAGCCGCGACTATATCAGGGGCATCGTCGACCAGTCGCTGCGGCGGCTGAAGACCGAGCGGATCGACCTGGTGCAGTTCCACTGGTGGGATTATGACCAGCATCGCTATGTCGAGGCGATGGGCTGGCTCAACGAGCTTCGGCAGGAAGGCAAAGTGCGCAATCTCGGCACCACCAATTTCGACACGCCGCGGCTCGCCGAAATCCTCGCCGCCGGCATTCCGCTGGTCAGTCAGCAGCTGCAATATTCGGTGCTCGACCAGCGGCCCGCAAACAGCCTTGCCGCGCTCGCAAAGCAGAATGGCGTCAGCTTCCTCTGCTATGGTTCAGTGGCCGGCGGCTTCCTCAGCGACAAATGGCTTGGCTCGGCCGAACCTGCCACGCCGCTCGAAAACCGCTCGCTGGTCAAATACAAGCTGATCATCGATGATTTCGGCGGCTGGGACCTGTTCCAGGAACTGCTCAGGGCATTGAAAGCCGTTGGTGACCGCCACGGTGCCGACATCGCCACCATCGCCAGCGCCTGGGTACTCGAACAGCCGCGGGTGGCCGCCGTCATCGTCGGTGCGCGTAACCAGTCCCATGCGCTGGCCAATGCGAAGATCATGGATGTCGCACTCGACGCTGACGACCGCGCGCGCATTGCCGCCGTCATCGCGCAAGGCGCCGGGCTCGAGGGCGATGTCTACACGCTGGAGCGAGACCGCCATGGCCGCCACGGCTCGATCATGCATTACAACCTCAACGCGGGGAAGAAATGAGCGGCGAGCTGTTTTCGCGTGCCAGCGCCGAGGTCATCGACCTGCATCGCTTCTTCGTCGACTGGTTTGTCCCCGCGCGTGCCGACACGGTGGATTTCGACCGTTTCGAGCATGTCATGGGCGAAGGCCTCGGCATGGTCACGCCGGACGGCCAGGTGCTGGATCGCTCCGCAGTCGTCGACCATGTCCGCACAAGCCGGGCCTCCTGCGATGACGGCTTTACCATCTCGATCGAGGACATCCGCCCCGGTTGGCAAAGCGCCGACACGATCGTCGTCTTCTACGTCGAGGCACAGCTGCGCGGCGGCAAGCACAGCCGCCGCCAGTCGAGTGCTGTCTTCACCACCAGTTCATCGGCGCCCAACGGCGTCGAATGGCGACATCTGCATGAAACCTGGCTGCAGATGCCGGAACGCTGAGCAGGCTCCAGAGATCAAATTAGAGTCGAGTAACGAAAGGGGAACAACAATGACAAAGACGATACTCCAACTCACCACAGCGCTTGCCCTCGTCACGATGGCCGGTGCGGCGCAGGCCGCCGATTGCAAGATCACCGTCGGCCTCGTCATGGAACTGACCGGTCCGGCCGGCGAATACGGCCAGGCCGGCGCCAAGTCGGTCGAGATGGCCTTCCGCGACATCAACGCCGCTGGCGGCGTGCGCGGCTGCGATCTGGCGACCGATACGCGCGACAGCCAGAGCCAGGGCAACATCGCCGTCGATGCCGCGACCCAGCTGGTTCAGGTCAAGAAAGTGCCGGTGATCATCGGCGGCATCATCTCCTCGGTCTCGATCCCGATCCTGACCTCGGTCACCGCCCCGGCCAAAATCGTCCAGGTCTCGCCGGCCTCTTCGTCGCCGACACTGACCGCGCTTGGCCGCGACGGCAAGACCAACGGCATCTTCTTCCGCACCATCACCTCCGATGCCCTGCAGGGCGTCGCCGCCGCCAAATATGCAATCGACAAGGGCTTCAAGAAGTTGTCGATCATTCACGTCAACAATGATTTCGGCGTCAATATGGTGGCCGAATTCTCGCGCGCCTATAAAGCGCTCGGCGGCACCATTGTCTCCGACACGCCCTACAATGAAAAGCAGTCGAGCTATGCCTCCGAAGTCACGGCGGCGATGGCAGGCGAACCGGATGGCCTGTATCTCGTCAGCACGCCGGTCGACGGCGCAACCGTTGCCCGCACCTGGATTTCGCAGGGCGGCGTGCAGAAATTCCTGCTCAATGACGGCATGAACAGCCCTGATTTCATCGAGTCCGTCGGCGCCGATTATCTGAAAGAAGCCTACGGCACCTCGTCGGGCACCAGTCCGACCGCCTCGACCGACTACTTCATGAAGAACTACAAGGAATTCTCCGGCATCGAGCCGTCCAATCCGGCAGCTGACCGTTCCTATGATGCCGGTGCGATTGTTGGTCTGGCCATCGCCATTGCCGGCTCCGAGGATCCGGCCAAGATCAAGGATGCGATGTATAAGGCGGTCGATCCGGCCGGCACGCCGATCTTTGCCGGCAAGGACGAGTTCGCCAAGGCGCTCGGCCTGATCAAGGACGGCAAGCCGATCCGCTATGAAGGCGTCATCGGCCCGGTCGCCTTCGACAAATATGGCGACATCACCGGTCCGTTCCGGCTGTGGAAGATCGTCGACGGCAAGGTGACGACCGACGGTGAGATGACCACCGACGACGTCAACGCGCTGCAGACCAAGCTTCAGTAGACTGACACAGCGCGTCCGGCGTCGATCGCGTCGCATCGCGATTGATGCCGGCATCGCCTGGGGCAGGCCGATATCGCTTGCACGGCAGGCGATCCCGAATAGGATCGGCCGGCTGCAATGGGAAGGATGGCGAGCGTGTTGGAAAGGAATACCCATCGGGCCATCCGGTCGCTGGACGCAGACGCCACGCAGGCGCCTGAGCCCGATGTCGCCTGAAACGCAACGACTTTTGTCCGCTCTTGGCGACCGGCTGGGCGCGGGCGGCGTGCTCGCCGGCGCCGATGTCGACCAGCGCTATCGCGATGCTCTTGACGGCAAGCCTGGCGCGCTGCCTGAAGTGGTGCTGCGTCCGCGCGATACCATTGGTGTCGCGGCGGCACTGGCCGGGTGCAACGCGCTCGGCCAGCCGGTCGTCGTCCACGGCGGACGCACCGGGCTGGCCGGTGGCGCACGCGTCCAGCCGGGCGAAATCGTGTTGTCGCTGGAGCGCATGACTGGCCTTGCCGCACCGGACAGTCAGGCCGCCAGCATCGTCGCCGAAGCGGGTGCAACGCTGCAAGCGGTGCAGGAGGCAGCCGACGGCGCCGGGCTGATGTTCGGTGTCGACATCGGCGCGCGCGGGTCGGCGACGGTCGGCGGCAACATCGCCACCAATGCCGGCGGCATCCGCGTGCTGCGCTATGGCATGTACCGGGCGCAGGTGCTGGGGCTGGAAGCGGTGCTTGCCGATGGCAGCGTGCTGTCCTCGCTGAGGGGCCTGCCCAAGGACAATTCCGGCTACGACCTCAGCCAGCTCTTCATCGGCGCGGAAGGGACGCTTGGCGTCGTTACCCGCGCCGCGCTCAGGCTGCATCCGAAGCCGGCATCCGAAGTGAACGCTTTCTGCGCTCTGTCTTCGCTCCACGCGGCGATCGCGCTGCTTGGGCTGCTGCGGCAAAAGCTCGGCCCGTTATTGTCAGCCTATGAGGTCAATTTCGCGCCGCTCTATGACGTCATGGTTGGCAGCATGGCCATGCCGGCGCCGTTGCCGGCTGGCTCGCCCGTCTATGTCTTAGCCGAAATCCAGGGAAGCGAGCCCGAGCGCGACGGCGAACGCTTCGCCGAAGTTCTGATGCAAGCGGTCGAGGACGGCATGGTCGACGATGTCGTCGTCTCGCAGTCACCGCGCGAGTTCCGGGCGCTCTGGGACGTGCGCGAGGACGCCAACCGCGTGCTGTTTTCGATCAAGGGCCTGATCGGCGTCGACATCAGCATCCCGCTTGCCCGCATGGGGGCGTTCCTGCGGGACGCGGATGCCGCCATCCATGCTGTCGATCCCGGCGCCGACATCTATGTCTTCGGCCATCTCGGCGACGGCAATCTGCACTATCAGGTGCTGACCGCGGATCCGGCGGCGGCCTACGGCATCGTCTATCGCGGCGTCGCGGCGTCGGGCGGCGGCGTTTCGGCCGAGCATGGCATCGGCCTCGACAAGAAGCAGTGGCTGCACCTGGTGCGCAGCGACGCCGAAATCGCCACGATGCGTCTGCTGAAGACCGCGCTTGACCCGAAGAACATCCTTAACCGGGGACGGGTCTTCGATCTCGACCCGACCGCCCCCACCCGATGACAGACGTTCGATAGCTCAAGTCCGTTCCGTCGCCATCTGCCTGGGGATCAGGAAACGGGCGGCGAGCACGCACAGCAGCACGGTGAACATCAGGATCAGCGCCACCAGCGCATTGATGTCGGGTGAAAAGCCAAGCCGCATCATCGCCCACAGCCTGACCGGCAGCGTGCTTTGCGTGCCGGTGACCAGGATGGTGATCATCGTTTCGTCGAACGACAGCGCGAAGGCCAGGATGGCGCCGCCCACCATCGCGCTCGACAGGTTCGGCAGGATGATGCGCCAGAAGGTCTGCCAGCCGGTGGCGCCGAGATCGTAGGACGCCTCGACCAGCGTGCGGCTCATCGACTGCAGCCGCATCAGCACCGTGCGGTAGACGATCGCCAGCACGAACACGGTATGGCCGATGACCACCGTCAGCAGCGAGCGTTCGAGATGGATTTCGCGAAAGAAGATCAGCAGCGCCAGGCCGCTGATGATCGGCGGCATCAAGAAGGGCAGGAAGATGATGAACTGCAGGAAGGAACGCCCCGAGCGGCGGCCGTGATAATAGAGCGCCAGCAGCGTTCCGCTGACCACCGAGAGGATAACGGTGCAGACGCCGACGATCAGCGTGGTGCGCAAGGCGGCCAATATGTCGTGGTTCTCGGCCAGCGCCACATAGGTTGCAAGGGTCGGTGACGACCAGTCGACATTGCCATGCGAAATGGTGAAGAACGACGACACGATCGGCACGAACAGCGGGCTGTAGAGCAGCACCGCGACCAGCGCCGTGATCGCGGCCAGGAAGATGGTCGAGGGCCGGGGCAGGGCGTTCATATCGACGTCCCCCGGTTGCGTCCGAAGCGTTCGCCGACGAGGATGGCGCAGATCACCACGATTGCCAGGGCCACTGAGAGTGCGGCGCCGAATGGCCAGTTATAGGCTGTGCCGAACTGGCTGTAGAGGATGCGGCCGAAGGTGAAGCCGCTGATCCCACCGACCATTTGCGGCGTCAGGAAGTCGCCAATCGCCAGCACGAAGACGAAGCTCGCGGCCGAGGCGACGCCGGGCAGGCTGAGCGGCAAGGTGATGCGCAGGAAAGTCTGCCAGCCGCTGGCGCCAAGATCATCGGAGGCGCGCAGCAAGGTCTGCGGGATCCGCTCCAGCGACAGGAAGATCGGCAGGATGGCGAAGGGGATCAAGAGCAGGCTCAGCGTCAACAGGATGGCGTTCATGTTGAACACGAAAAGGTTCGACGGCTGCTGCAGGATGCCGAGCGCCACCAGTGCCTTGTTGAGGAAGCCGTTGAGGCCAAGGATGCTGCGGATGGCGTAGATCTTGATGACGTAGCTCATCAGCAGTGGCACCAGAAGCAGCATCAGCAAGGCATAGCGCCACCGTCCTTTCAGCGTCGTCAGGAAATAGGCGGCGGGATAGGCGAGCAGGATGCAGATGACGGCCACCGACACGCACAGTACGATGGTGTTCCAGAACACCGGCAGAAAGATCGGATCGGTGAAGAACCTGACATAGTTGCCGAGCGTCGGCGTGTAGACGATCGTGCCCTGGTCGACGCTGAAGAAACTGTAGACGAGGAAGATCGCCAGCGGCACGAGGACGAAGATCACCGGCAACGCGAAGGCCAGCACTGTCACCAGCAGCGACAAACGCCTTTCCCTAGGATGTATCGAGCCAGCTGCGCTCATGCTAGCACCAGATGGCCTTCATGCGGTGCAAAGCAAAGCGAGACCGTTTCGCCTGACTTCAGCACGCTGCCGTCGATGCGGCTCGGCATGCGCAGCCGCAGCCGTTGCGCGGCATCGCCGCCAGTCGTGATGGTGGCGACGGTCGAGGAACCGGCAAAGGCAAGATCGGCGATGGTGCCGGAAAAGCTGTTGCCGCTGTCCGTTGCGTCAGCCATATGCAAGGCCTCGGGACGGAACGCCGCGAAGGCGCTGGCGCCGTCTGGTGCCGCCTTCAGATGCGGCTGGTCACTGATCGAGCAGACCAGGCGCCCAAGTGCGGTCTCAATCGATCGCTGTTCGCCCTGCGCCGGCCCAAGTTTTCCGGGAACCAGATTGTTCTCGCCGAAGAAGCGCGCCACGAACTCGCAATTTGGCTTGTAGTAGAGGTCGTGCGGCGTGCCGAGCTGGCGGATATGGCCGGCCTGCATGACGCAGATCCGGTCGGCCATGCCGATGGCTTCTTCCTGGTCGTGGGTGACGAACAGGAAGGTGGTCTTGATCTCGCGCTGGATGGATTTCAGGAACTCCTGCATCTGCCGGCGCAGCTCGAGGTCGAGTGCTGCCAGCGGCTCGTCGAGCAGGATGAGGCGCGGCTGGCAGATCAGCGCGCGGGCCAGCGCAACGCGCTGGCGTTGGCCGCCGGAGAGCTGTGCCGGGAAGCGGTCGGCGAAACGCCCGAGCTGCACCAGCTCGAGGGCCTCCGCGACACGGCGCGTAATCTCCTTGCGCTTCATATGGCGCACCGAAAGTCCGTAGCCGACATTGCCGGAAACGGTCATGTGCGGGAACAGCGCATAGTCCTGGAATACGGTGTTGAACGGCCGCTTGTTGATCGGCATGCGGCTGATGTCCTGGCCGTCCAGCCGGATCTCGCCCGCTGTCAGCGGCTCCAGCCCGCCGATCAGCCGCAGCACCGTGGTCTTGCCGGAGCCCGACGGTCCAAGCACTGTCAGGAACTCACCGTCCTTGATCGACAGGTCGATGTCGTGCAGCACGGGAACCGTGCCGTAGGATTTCGAGACGGACCGCAGCGTCAGCAGGTCGGTGTTCTGGTTCATAGACTATTCTCGCATACGCTGCGACGGTCCGGAATGTCCGGACCGCCGGGTCCTTCGAGTCAGATACGGAAAGGATCAGGGCGTCGCCTTGATCTCGTTCCACAGATCCGAACGCTTGAGCGGGTCTTCGACATTGTTGAGCCAGACCAGCTTGTCATTGCCGCCGGCGCTGCTCGACTCGACCACAGTGTTGCCGAAGCCGGTGCGCTCGGAAAGCGCGCCGCTGACCTTCTTGGTCAGCATGAAGTCGATCCATTTCTCGGCCGCCGCATTGTCGCGGACACCCTTGGAAATGACCCAATTGTCGAGCCAGGCCAGCGCGCCTTCGCTTGGATTGACGTAGGCGACATGGGCGCCGATCTTCTGCAGTGCCTTGACCTGCTGCTGGCCGTAATTGGCCCAGATCAGGGCAACATCATTGTTCTGGTAGATCTGCTGCGCCTCGTCGGCAGTGGTGTAGAAGCTCAGCACATTGCGCTTGAGCTCGACCAGCTTGGCCTTCACCGCCGCCATCTGCTCGGCGTTGAGGTTGAACGGGTCCTTGTAGCCGAGCGTCAGTGCGGTGAACGAGAAATTATGCTCGCCATTGTCGTAGGCCAGAATCTTGCCCTTGTAGGCCGGATCCCACAGCACCGACATCGAGGTCGGCGCCGGCTTGACCTTGTCGGTGTCGTAGATCAGCCCGATGGAATCGAAGCAGAACGGAATGCCGTAGACCTTGCCGTCCTTGGTGTCGCCGCTGACCTGCGACAGATCGCGGAAGCGCGGCAGCACGTCCTTCTGGTTGGGCAGTTTGGTGATGTCGATCGGCGATACCAGATCGGCCTTGATGTAGCGCTGCAGCTGGGCGGTGTTGACGGCAAAGACGTCGAAGTCCTGGCCTTCGCTGCCCTTGATCTTGGCCCAGATCTCGTCATCGCTGCCGATGAAGACAACATCGACGCCGATGCCGGTGGTGGCGGTAAAATCCTTGACCCAGTCCGGGTCGGCGTAGCCGTCCCAGGCGAGCACGCGAAGGTTCGCGGCTAGTGCCGCCGACGTCATCAGGCCGATGCCGAGCCCGATGGTCGCTAGTCTTAGAAAGGCTTTCTTCAGTCCCATTTTTCAATCTCCCATTTCGTTCTGGTGGACCGTAATTTCCGGACTTTTGCCATCACAGCTGGGTGACGGTGACCAGTCCCTCGTCCGGCACCGACACCATCTGGTTGCGCAGCGGCTTGCCGAATGTCTGTGCCTGGATTTCATACTCGTCGCCGGGCGCCGTCTTGACGCCGGAGGCGTAGCTCATCACCGCCGCGCCGAAGAAATAGGCATGCAGATCACCCGCCCTGCGGTGCATCGGGTAGCGGAAATGGAAATGTTCGAGATTGGCGATCGAGTGCGACATGTGCGTCTCGCCCGACAGGAATTCCTGCTCCCAGACAACGGCACCGTCACGCAGGATACGGGAATGGCCGCGCACTTCCTCGGGCAGGTCGCCGACAAGCAGCTCCGGCCCGATCGAGCAGGAGCGCAGCTTGGAATGGGCGAGATAGAGATAGTTCTCGCCCTCCGTCACATGGTCAGAATATTCGTTTCCGAGCGCGTAGCCAATGCGATAGGGATGGCCGTCCGGCCCATTGAGATAAAGCCCGACGATCTCGGCTTCCTCTGCACCGGCTTTCGCGAATGCCGGCATCGGCAGATCGGCACCCGGCGGCACGACGCAGGTGCCGACGCCCTTGAAAAACCATTCCGGCTGGATGCCGATCTTGCCGACGCCGGGCTTGCCGCCTTCCAGGCCCATCTTGAAGATCTTCAGCGAATCCGATTCCTCGGCCTCCTCGCCATGTGTCAGCAAGTGCATCTGGTTGCGCGCAGAGGCACTTCCAGTGTGGGTGAGGCCGGTGCCGGTGACCAGGAAACGCGCCGGCTCCGGATGGTCGACGGGGGCGAGCACACGGCCATCGCGCAGCAGCTCGTCGTAGTCGACCGTAGCTTTGCTGGTCCGCTTCTCGACCAGCGCTGCGATGGATGTGCCCTGAGCGATCGCTGCTTCGGCGAGTTCCAGCACGGAGCTGGTCTTGTCGAGTGGGTGCAAGTGATTGCCGTCATCGGAGACGCGGCCAACCCGCCTGCTGCCATCGATCGTTGTGTACTGAACTAGACGCATGAAAAACCTTCTTCCCTTGGAGCGGTGCGGATCACACCCAGCCAGCGTCGACGATGAACTGCTGGCTCGTGCACATCAGGCTGTCGTCGGCGGCGAGGAACAGCGCCATGCGCGCGATATCGGAGGGCTGCAGCCGGTCGGGCAGGCACTGCCTCTCCGCGATCTGGCGCTCGCCGGCCGGGTTCAGCCACAGCCGCATCTGGCGCTCGGTCATCACCCAGCCCGGCACCATGCAGTTGACACGGATACGCTCGGGGCCGAGTTCGCGGGCCAGCGCGCGCGTCATGCCGTAGACCGCGGCCTTGGCCGTCACATAGGCCGGGCAATCGGGATCGCCGACCATCCAGGTGATGGAGCCGAAATTGATGATCGACCCGCCGCCCAGCGAGCCCATCTGTGGGCGCACCGCCTGGGCTGCAAAGAACTGGTGGCGCAGATTGACCGCCATGCGGTCGTCCCAATAAGCGACCGTTACATCCTTAGTCTGATGGCGGTCGTCATTGCCGGCGTTGTTGCACAGAACCTGGATCGGACCGTTGTGCAGCATGGCCTCCACGGTTGCCGCCTGCAGCTCCTCGACATTGCGCAGGTCGCAGGCAATGAACAGCGGCGCGCGATGTCCATCGGCCGCAATCGCATCGACCAGACGCTTCGAGGGTTCCTCAGCCATGTCGACGAAGGCGACGCGGCTGCCTTGCGCGCAGAAATGGCGCACCAGGCTTTCGCCGATGCCGCTGCCGCCGCCAGTGATGAAGACGCTGCGGTCCTTGAGGCTCGGGTAGGTCGCGTAGCTGCCGATTTCATCCGTCATCGCGCGCCTCTCTAGTGCGAATGCCGAGGGATGCCGGCATCACGCCGGCCAACGAGGAAGTCGAAATCGCAGCCCTTGTCGGCCTGCAGCACGCGCTCGACATAGAGGCTCTGGTAGCCGCCTTGCGGAGCCGCCGGCGGCTTCCAGTCGCGGCGGCGGATCGCCAGTTCCTCGTCCGACACCAAGAGCTCCAGCCGGCGGCCAGCGACATCGAGTTCGATGAGATCGCCATCGCGCACCAGCGCCAGTGCACCACCTGCCGCGGCCTCCGGTGCCACATGCAGCACGACAGTGCCGTAAGCGGTGCCGCTCATGCGCGCGTCCGAAATGCGCACCATGTCGGAAACACCTTGCTTGAGCAGCTTGGCCGGCAGCGGCATGTTGCCGACCTCAGCCATCCCTGGATAGCCGCGCGGTCCGCAGTTCTTCAGCACCATGACCGATGAGGCGTCGATATCCAGTTCCGGATCGTCGATGCGGGCATAGTAGTGCTCGATGTTTTCGAAGACGACGGCCTTGCCGCGATGCTGCATCAGTTCGGGCGTTGCCGCCGATGGCTTGATGACCGCACCATTGGGCGCCAGATTGCCGCGCAGGATAGAGATGCCGCCCTGCTCGGTCAGCGGCGCGCTCATCGGCCTTATGACCTCGCTGTTGTAGTTCGGCGCGCCGTCGATCAATTCCCCGATGGTCCTGTCGCTGACGGTCATGACGTCGCGATGAAGAAGCCCCACTTCATCAAGCGACGCCATGACCGCAGCTAGCCCCCCGGCATAGTAGAAATCTTCCATCAGGAACCGGCCCGAAGGCATCAGGTCGACAATCGTCGGAACGTCGCGGCCAAGGCGGTCCCAATCCTCGAGGCTGAGGTCGACACCGATACGGTTGGCGATGGCGATCAGATGCAGCACCGCATTGGTCGAGCCGCCGATGGCGCCATTGACGCGGATGGCATTTTCGAACGCCTGCCTGGTAAGAATATCGGAAATTTTCACGTCCCTGCGGACCAGTTCGACGATCTGGCGTCCAGCCATCTGGGCAAGCACGCCGCGGCGCGAATCCACGGCCGGGATCGCGGCATTGTCCGGCATGCCGATGCCGAGCGCTTCCACCATGCTGGCCATGGTCGAGGCCGTGCCCATCGTCATGCAACTGCCGGCCGACCGGCTCTGGCCCTGCTCGGCGGCAAGGAAGTCGGCGACCGGCATGCGGCCGGCCTTCACCTCTTCGGCGAATTTCCAGACATGCGTGCCTGAGCCGATATCCTGTCCGCGGAACTTGCCGTTGAGCATCGGCCCGCCGGAAACGGTGATGGTCGGCAGATTGCATGAGGCGGCCCCCATCAACAGCGCCGGCGTGGTCTTGTCGCAGCCGACAAGCAAGATGACGCCGTCGATGGGATTGCCGCGGATCGACTCTTCGACATCCATGCTGACCAAATTGCGAAACAGCATGGCAGTCGGGCGCATGTTGCTCTCGCCCAGCGACATGACAGGAAATTCCAGCGGCAGGCCGCCGGCTTCATAGACGCCGCGCTTGACGTGATCGGCCAAGGCACGCAGATGCGCATTGCACGGCGTCAGTTCCGACCAGGTGTTGCAGATGCCGATCACCGGGCGGCCGTCGAAAGCATCGGCGGGGATGCCCTGGTTTTTCATCCAGCTGCGGTGCATGAAGGCGTTCTTGCCTTCACCACCGAACCAGGCTTCGGAGCGCAGTTTGCGTTTGGGCTCGGTCACGATGCCTGTTCCCGATCCTGGCGGCGTTTGTTGCGGTTCTCCACGCTGCGGCGCACGTCATCCTCGGCATTGTCGATGAGCACCAGCAGTGCTTTTTGTGCGCCGGCCGCGTCGCTGGCGGCGATCTTCTCGGCGACCTCGCGGTGCAGCGGCAAGGAATGGTGCTGCCCTTCCGGATTGTCGTTGGAGAGGCGAAAGCTCATCACCAATGCGGTTTCGACGAGCGCGGCCAGCGAGCCGATCAGCTCATTGCCTGTCATGCGTAGAATGGTCTGGTGAAACAAAAGATCGGGCTTGGCGAAGCGGTCGCCGTCATCGACCACCGCTTCCATCTCGGCAAGTGCTGCGTTGATCTCGGCGATCTGCGCCGGCGTGGCGCGCTGGGCGGCAAGTGCAGCCGACATAGGCTCGATGGCGCGGCGCAATTCGAACAGCGCTCGCACATCGTCGGCGCTGACAGCGCCGGCGTAGCGCCATGACAGCACGTCTGGGTCGAGGAAATTCCAGTCGGCGCGGGGACGCACGCGTGTGCCGGTCTTCGGCCGCGATTCGACCAATCCCTTGCCCGCCAGCACCTTGATCGCCTCGCGCAGCACTGTGCGGCTGACCCCCAGCATCTCGCTGGAATCGTCGGCGTTGGGCAGGGCCTCGCCGGGCAGGAAGTCGCCCTGCACGATGCGCAAGCCGATCTGTTCGACGACCGTTGCATGCAACGCGGTAGAGCCGCTCGAAACCGCGACGGCGACCCTTGACGTGCGCGCCGTGCTAAAAAATTTCTTATTCTTCATACTATTCATATGATATGTCTTATCGCGATGGTGATCGGAGTCAAGGGATAGGGGAGTGCCGATGACAAAGAATTCCGCTGCTGTTGCCGCGCCGCACACGGAGCTGGTCTCGATCAGCGACGGCATCGCGACGGTCGACATTGCTCCGGCCGCCGGCGGAGCGCTGGCATCGTATCGCTGGTGGCACAATGGCTCCGCCGTGGATTGGCTACGCCCGGCCGATCAGGCGGCGATCAGCCGACGCGATGCCGGCGCCATGGCCTGCTTCCCGCTTGTACCCTATTCCAATCGGATAAGGGGCGGCCGGTTCGAATTCGCGGGGCGCACCGTCCAACTGCCCAGCCGGCCAGAGGATCCGCATCATGAACACGGTCATGGCTGGCGTCACCCATGGACAGTCATCAGGCACGAAGCCAGCACGATCGTCCTGCGCTACCGCCACGCCGCCGATTCCTGGCCATGGAGCTATGGAGCCGAGCAAGAAATCACCTTGGTCGACGGCAGGCTTTGCGTGACCTTGGCGGTGTGCAACCTGTCGGACACGCCGATGCCGGCTGGCTTCGGCCTCCATCCCTATTTCCCGTCGACCCCGTGGACACATGTCCAGGCGCCGGTGTCAGGCATGTGGGAGGCCGATACTGAGGTTCTGCCTATCAGGCACATCCTGCCGCCGGCGGGGGCCGATCCATCGATCGGCTTCGACGTGTCGGAAGTGGATTTCGACACGGTCTTCACCGGATGGACGCGCCGCGCCCGGATCACCTGGCCGGAGCACGGACGGCAGATGGACGTCGAGGCGGAATCGCCGCTCGATTTCCTTGTACTCTACACGCCGCCTGGCGAGCCGTTCTTCTGCGCCGAGCCGGTCAGCAACATCACCGATGCCTTCAACCGGGCGGATGACGAGGACATCAACACCGGCTGCATCGTGCTGGCGCCCGGGCAGATGCGGTCCGCCAGCGTTCGCTTCACGCCGTCACTGGCGGTTTGACCCTCATTGTCAGCCGTCCGAAGCACGGCAGGGTCAGAACGGATAATGCTGGCCCGGATCCTCGATCGTCACCCATCGCAAATCGGTGAATTCGGCGATCGACGCCTTGCCGCCGAAGCGGCCATAACCCGAGCCCTTGACGCCGCCGAACGGCATCTGCGCCTCGTCGCCGACCGTCGGGCCGTTGATGTGGCAGATCCCGGCCTCGATACGCGCGGCGACAGCCATGGCACGCTTGATGTCGCGGCTGAACACGGCTGACGACAGGCCGTACTCGGTGTCGTTGGCGACGCGCACCGCCTCGTCTTCGCCGTTCACGCGGATCACCGGTTTGACCGGCCCGAAGGATTCTTCCGAATAGACGCGCATCGCCGGTGTGACATGGTCCAGCAGCGTCGCCTCGACCACGGTGCCGGTGCGCTTGCCGCCGGCGACGAGCTTGGCGCCCTTGGCGACGGCGTCGGCAACGAGTTCTTCCATCTTGTCGGCGGCCTGGCTGCTGATCAGCGAACCCAGCACGACATGGCCGCGCGGATCGCCGGCCGGCAGCTGCGAGGCGCGGGCCGCCAGCTTGGAAATGAATTCGTCGGCAATCTTGTCGTCGACGATCAGGCGCTCGGTCGACATGCAGATCTGGCCCTGATGCATGAAGGCGCCGAAGGTCGCCGCATTGACCGCCGCGTCGATGTCGGCATCGTCCAGCACCAGCAGCGGCGCCTTGCCGCCCAGTTCGAGCAGGGCCGGCTTCAGGTGCCGGCCGGCGAGCTCGGCGATGATCCTGCCGACCTTTGTCGAGCCGGTGAAGTTGACGCGCTTGACCGAGGGATGCGCGACCAGCGCTTCGACGATTGCAGCGGCGTCCTTTGGGTCGTTGGTAACGACATTGATGACGCCCTTGGGCAGGCCGGCCTCGACCAGCGCCTGGCCGATCAGCCGGTGCGTGCCGGGGCACATTTCGGATGCCTTCAGCACCACCGTGTTGCCGCAGGCGATCGGCATCGCGATGGCGCGGGTGCCGAGGATGACCGGCGCGTTCCACGGCGCGATGCCGAGGCAGACACCGGCTGGCTGGCGGATCGCCATGGCCAGCGTGCCCGGCTTGTCGGAAGGAATGATCTCGCCGGAGATCTGCGTCGTCATCGCCGCTGCCTCACGCAGCATGTTGGCGGCCAGCATGACGTTGAAGCCGGCCCAGGGGCCGGTGGCGCCGGTTTCTTCCATCATCAGCCTGGTGAATTCGCCGACCTTCGAGGCCATCACGTCAGCTGCCTTGCTTAGCAAGGCGCGGCGCTCGCCCGGTCCGGTCTTAGACCAGGTCGTGAAGGCGGCTGCGGCGGCTTCGACCGCGGCATTGGCGTCGGCGACGCTGGCCGCGGCAGCGCGTGTCGCCAGTTTGCCGGTGAATGGGTCCATGCGCTCGTAGGAGGCCGAGCCGGACGCGTTCCTTTTGTCGCCGTCGATCAGAAGTCCGATATCCATGACTGTCTCCCTCGCTCCGTCAGGAGCGTGCTCATTGAATTAGAAGCCGAACATTTCGGCATTGATCGATGCTTCGAGGCCACCGTCAACCGGCACGTTGGCACCGTTGATCCAGCGCGCGCCGTCCGAGCACAGGAACAGCACCACCGGCGCGATATCGCCTGAGGTGCCGGCGCGACCGACCCTGGCAATGTCGCTGTCGACGCGGGCGTCGCCAAGCACCGTGCGGAACTGTTTCAGGATCGGCGTCTCGACCGGGCCGGGGCTGACCGCGTTGACGCGGATGCCACGGCGTTTGAACAGCTCCTGGTGCGCCGCGCGGAAGGTCCACAAGAGCAGCAGTTCCTTCGAGACGGGATAGCCTTCCTCGTTCCGGATCGCGTGCGTGCAGATCACGTCGGCGACATCGGGAAAGCCCTCGATGGCGACCATCGAGGCGGCGCGGTTCAGGTTGGCGCGCCAGCCATAGCCGGCGATCGAGGCGACGTTGACGATGGCACCGCCTTCGCGAAGCTTAGGCACGAGGCCTTCTGAGAGCGCCCTGAGACCAAAGAAATTGACGGCCAGCGTCGCCGCCGCGCCGGTGTTGCCGGACAGGCCGGCGACATTGCAGAGCGCGTCGATGCGCTGCGGCAGGCGCGCGATGAGGTCGTCGACGCCGGCCTTCGACGAGATGTCGGCTTTGACGAAGCTGCCAACCGCTGCCGCCGGCTCGCGCACATCGACGCCGATCACATCGGCGCCAAGCTGGCCGGCGAGCTCGGCGGTACGGGCGCCAATGCCGGAGGCGACACCGGTGATAAGGATGGTCTTGCCGAAAAGCATGGTCATGCCTTCTCCTGATGCTGTGTGGTTTGCAACGGCGAAGGCGCGGTGCCGCCGTCGGCGATGTCCGCCGGGAGCCTGACGCGGTAACCAACCGGCAGCAGGCGCAGGCCGGAGTGCTCCTCGATCGTGCCCCACAGGCCGCGCGGCAGGAAAAGCGAGAACAGCACGGCCGTGGCGCCGAGGCCGACCAGGTACCAGACGCCGGTGCCGCCGAACCATGTCTCGATGAGGAAGAACACCAAGGCGCCCAAAATGGCGCCCTCGAACGTGCCGATGCCGCCGACCAGCACCATGAAGATCATGTAGGCGGTCCATTGGACGTTGAAGTAGGTCTTCGGCTGGAAGGTGATGGAGGTCGCCAGCCACAGCGCGCCGGCAATGCCGATGCCGAAAGCGGCAAGCACGAACAGCAGTCGCTTGGTGCCGGTGACGCGCACGCCGACCGAAGCGGCGGCATCCTCATTGTCGCGGATGGCGCGGATGGCAGCACCTGTGCTGCCGCGCAGCAAGGCGAACAGGATCGCAAGCAGGGCGGTCATCGAGGCCAGCGCAAGCCAGTAGATAACAGCCCGCCTTGTCGAGGCATCGTAGACATTGAGCGAGATCAGCGACGTTCCGGTCTCGCCTTGCACCAGCCTGTCGAGGTTGACCAGCAGATGCGTCAGCGCCGCGATCACCCACATGCCGATGGCGAACTCGCCGTTCCTCAGCCGCAGCATGAACAATGACAGCGGCCAGGAGATCGCGCCGACGATACTTGCGGAAACGAAAAGCGAGGCGAACGGGTTCAAGCCGGCACCGGCCAGCCGGATGGCGAAATAGGCGCCGAGCCCGAAGAACACTTGCTGGCCGACGGAGACCAGGCCGCCGAAGCCGGCCAGCGCATTCCACATCGCCGCCAGGATCACATAGATGAACAGCGCCGTCATCCGGTCGACCGCTCCGGCCGACAGGATCTGAGGTGCTACCGCGAGCAGCGCGATGATGATGACGACAGCCACTGCCGCAATCCGCGATGTCGCCGTACCGCGCTCGATGACCGGTGAGGACGAAACGGCACTCATGACGCGCTCCGGGAAGGCAGCCGCAGCAGCCCGCGCAGGCCAAGGCCTGACGTGGACAGCCGCACGAACAGCACGATGAGGAACACGGCATGGCCGCCGATCAGAAAACCTTGCGGATGCACTTGTGCGCCAAGCGTCTGGGCAAGCGCCAGCACGATGCCGCCGACCAGCGTTCCCCACAGCGAACCGGCGCCGCCGATGACAGCGGCTTCGAAGGCGAACAGCAATTGCGGCGCGCCGGCATAGGGATCGAAGGTGGCGCGCATGCCGAGGAAGGCGCCGGCAAGGCCGACCGTGACCATGGCGATGGAAGCGGCAATGGCATTGGCGCGGCGTGCATCGACACCGACAAGGCCTGCGGTATCCGGGTCTTCCGAGGTAGCGCGGATCGAGCGGCCAAGCCTTGTGCGGGTCAGGAAAAGCTGCAGCCCGCCCAAAAGGACCACGGCGGTGGCGAACATGATCACCGCGAGCTTGCCGACATAGATGCTGCCAGGCCATTCCCAGGAATCATAGGACAGGCTGCCGATATAGGGCGCCAGTGAGCGGGTATCGGCGCCGAACTGTTCGAACAGCATGTTGTCGATGACGATGGCCAGGCCGAATGTGGTCAGGATCGGCAGCAGAGCCCCGCCGCGCGCGCTGCGTTCGAGCAGGAAGCGCTGCAGCGCCCAGCCGATTATAGCCATCAAAGGCAGCACGATGAGCAGGCCGAGGAATGGCGAGACATGGAACCTTGAGGCCAACAGCCACAACGCGTAGGCGGCGAACACGGCGAGGCTGCCATGAGCGAGGTTGATGATGCGCATCACCGAAAACATGAAGGACAGGCCGCAGGCAATCAGCGCGTAATAGCCACCGAGAAGAATGCCCTGGATGATCTGGTTGCTCATGCCGGAACGCTCCCGGGGCTTTTCCGGTGCAGGCCGAAATAGGCTTTTGTCACGTCCTCGCGCGAAACCTGCTTGCTCGGCCCCTCAAGCACGACACGCCCTTCGAGCATGCAGATGACCCTGTCGGATACCGAGAGCGCCCGGTTGAGGTCCTGTTCGACGAGGATGATCGTCGTGCCGGAAGCGATCAGTCCCTGAAGGGCCGCGTAGACTCGGTCGACGATCAGCGGCGACAGACCAAGCGAAACCTCGTCGAGCAAAAGCACTTCGGGATTGCTCATCAGCGCGCGGCCGATCGCGGTCGCCTGCTGTTCGCCGCCTGAGAGATGACCCGTCTTGGCATGGCGGCGCGGCTTCAGATTGGGGAACATCTCAAGCACCTTGTCGACGCTCCAGTCTCCCGGCCGGCCGGCGGTCTTGCCGAGCAGAAGGTTTTCTTCGACCGTCATCTGCACGAAGAGTTTTCGGCCCTCCGGCACCAGCGCGATGCCCATGCCGACGCGTCGGTACGATGGCACATCGGTGAGATCGGCGCCGTCCAGCAGCACGCGCCCGGCCGCCGGCTGGTGCGCGCCGG
This sequence comes from Mesorhizobium loti CJ3sym, assembly GCF_000472785.1. GTDB lineage: Bacteria > Pseudomonadota > Alphaproteobacteria > Rhizobiales > Rhizobiaceae > Mesorhizobium > Mesorhizobium loti_E. The sequence goes on along the minus strand of NZ_AXAL01000003.1, from coordinate 305,294 downwards.
CGATCGCCCGCAGCAGCGTCGTCTTGCCGGCGCCATTGGCGCCGACCAGCGCCAGCGTCTCGCCGCGTTCGATGCAGAAGCTCACGCCGCGCACGGCCTGCAGCAGGCCGTGCCGGACAACCAGGTTCTCGACCGACAGCAGGCTCATTTCGGGCCTCCGCCGAGATAGGCGCGGACCACTTCGGGATCGGCCATAACCGCTTGCGGCTCGCCATCGGCGATGATTTTTCCCGCATCCATGCAGATCAGCCGCTCGGCCACCTGCAAGAGGATGTGGACGATATGCTCGATCCAGACGATGCCGATCTTGCGCTGGCGCAATTCCTTGATCGTGCCGACAAGTTCGCTCGCCTCGCCATCGGTCAGCCCGCCGCCGATCTCGTCCAACAACAGCAGCGTCGGCCTGGCGGCAAGTGCGCGTGCCAGCTCCAGCCGCTTGCGATCGAGCAGGCCGAGCGTCTCGGCGCGGCGGTTGGCGACACCCAGCATGCCGCACAGTTTCAGCGAACCGAGCGCTTCTTCATAGGCCTCGTCGCGGCCGAGCCCTGCGCCATGCGAGGCGGCGACGAAGACATTCTCGAAGGTGGTCATGCCGCTGAATGGTTTCGGCACCTGATGCGTGCGCACCAGGCCGAGCCGGCAACGCTGCGTCGCCGGCAATGACGTCACATCACCGCCCTTGAAGCGGACCGTGCCCGCACTTGGCGGGAAGGCACCGGAAAGAACGCTGAGCAGCGTCGTCTTGCCGGCACCATTCGGGCCGACAATGCCGACCGCCTCGTCGGCTGCCATGGTGAAGTCGACGGCATCCAGCACCACAAGCGCACCGAAGCGCTTGTGGATACCGGCGGCAGTGAGAACGGCCTGTTGTTGCGGATGGGTCACCAGGCGGTCCTCGTCAGCGGTCCATCAGCCGTTGTAAGGCAGAAGCTTGGCTTCGACAGGCACTTTCGGATCGGTGGCGTTCTCGGTCACGACATAATCGAGCGGGAATTTGCTGCCTTCCTTGGCAGCGACCCATTGCGTGCCGATGATCGGACCGGGTGAGACATTGGCCACGGGGCCGCTGGTGAAATCAACCTTGCCGATCATGGTCTCGGTCTTCAGCGTGCTTAGCGCCTTGGCCACCGCTGCCTTGTCCTTGGCGTCTGTGCTGGCCTTCAGGGCTTCGAAGCCGGCGTCGAGCAGCGACATCGAGGCACCCAGCTGCTGCGTCCACTGCTTGCCGCTGGCGGCTTCGTAGCCGTCGGCCAGCTCGGTGCCCGAAACACCGGTCAGGGCCGACTTGTAGGGGAAGGCCTTGTGCCAGTAGGCGGCGCTCGAAATCTTGTTGCCGAGATCGCCAAGAGCCTCGATATCGGACGGAAACAGGCCGGTCTTGGCAACCTGGCAGATCTTGATCTGCTTGATCAGCCCTTGCTGTGCCGCCTGCCGCCAGAAGGCAGCAAAGTCAGGCGGGATCGGGAACGAGTTGAAGATCTCGACACCTTCCTGCTTGAACAGAGCGATCTGCGAGGAATAGTCGGTGGTGCCGGTTTCATAGGCGCCGGGATCGACAATCGTAAAACCTTGCTTGGCCAGCAACGGCGCCAGATTGGCGCGGATGGCGTTGCCGTCGGCGTCGTTGGGATACATGACACCGACCTTCTTGTTGGTCTCGATCAGGTTCCACTGCGAGATGTAGGTCTTGAAGAACTCGCCGACGCCGAAGCCGAAATGATAGGTCCATTTGAACGGCGAGGGCGCGCCCGGCTTGGCGCCACGGCCGAAATACCAGGCCTCCCACGGCATGACCGTCGACAGGCACGGCACGCCGGCGGCCTCGCAGGCATCAGCCACAGGATTGATCACCTCGGGTGTGGAAACGGCGAGCATCAGGTCGATGGCCTGGTTGTTGATCAGGTCCTTGGCGAGCTGGCCCGCGCGGGACGGATCGGACTGCGTATCCTGGTCGAGGATTTCCACGCTGTATTTCTTGCCGCCGATCTCGAGGCCGCCGGCCAGCGTCTTGCGGGCGAGGTCGAGCACATAGCCGTCGGTCTGGCCAAAGCCGGCCAACGGCCCGGTGCGCGGACTGACGAAGCCGACCTTGAGCGTGTCGCCGGCCTGGGCGAAGGCCTTGCGGCCGCCAAGCGTGAGCGCCGCCCCGCCGGCAATCGAGGTGGCGATGAACTGGCGCCGCGAAATGCCGCGAATGCTGGATTTGCTGCCGATAGAATAGGTCATGCGTTCCTCCCTCTGTGCTCCTCCATCGGCACAGTGCACCAGCGTTTTGGTTCGGTAAAATGATATTTTGCGGTGTTTCATTAACCCCAGGGTTAGGAGATTTTCGACGAAGACAGAGCCCGGTCCAAATGGTGCAGCGCCTCAGACAGCCGGCCGGGCCGCCTCGCGAATGGTCTGCAACAGGATGGTAAAGGCCGGTGAGGGAGCGGTGTCGGTTCGCATCGTCAAGCCGACCGGTCCCTTGGTTTCCTCAGTGTCGACCGGCAAGGCGACGAAAGCGCCGCTGGCAATCTCGTTGGCGACCACGCCAGCCGAAATGATCCACACCGCATTGCTCTGCCGCAGGAAAGCGCGGCCAAAGGAATCCGAGACGGTTTCGATCTCGGTTGCCGGCGCGGTCATGCCGTTGGTGATGAACAGGCGATCGACAAAGGGACGGATGACGGATTCCCGGGTCGGCATCAGCGCCGGGAATTCGTCGAGCCTCGCGAAGATATCCGTCCCCGGCTCGAGCAGCGGATGCCCGGCCCGCACCACGAACAGCACCTGTTCGGAGTAGAGGTGCTCGAAGAAGAAGCCGGTCATGTTTTCAGGTGCCGCCAGCCGACCGACGACGAGATCGAGCGCGCCGGTGCGCAACTGCTCGAGCAGCACGGCGTTCTCGCCGGTGACGATCTTGATCGCCGCGCCGGTATTCTCCTTGAGGAACAGGCTCATGGCCTGTGGCATGACCTTCGCCGACACTGTCGGCAGCGCACCGATGCGGATCGGGTGGCGGTTGATGGCGCCGTCCTGGCGAACGGAATCGACGCCGCGCTTCAGCGCCGTAATCGCCGAGCCGGCGTGGCCAAGGAATATCTCGCCAAGTCTTGTGACCCGGATGCCGCGCCCGTCGCGCTCGACAACGGCGACGCCCAGCGCCTCTTCCAGTTCACGCAGGGTCTTGGTCACCGCCGGCGCGCTGACATGCAGGAAATCGGCGGCGCGGGCCACGCTGCCCTGCCGTGCTACCTCCAGGAATGCCTGTAGATGGCGGAACCGGATGCGGCTTTCGGACATGGATTTGATAACCCCTGAGTTAATGAAACGGCGCAAAATATCATTTTACCGAACCAAATGCCTTGTGCAATGTGGGGGTGGAGGATCGAAATCGTGCCATTCGTCACCATCGGCGGCATTACGCTGCATCATCGCCACATCAAGGCGACCGGCAATGCGCGCGCGATCATATTCATCAATTCGCTGGGCACCGACTTCCGGATCTGGGACGACATCGTCTGGGCGCTTGATGGCGAGATGCCCGTGCTGGTCTACGACAAGCGCGGCCACGGGCTGTCCGACATCGGCGACATCACGTCGATCGACGATCATGTCGACGATCTCTCGGCGCTCATCGATCATCTCGGGTTGGAGAAGGTCGTGCTCTGCGGCCTGTCGGTCGGCGGCATGATCGCGCAAGGACTCTATGCCAGGCGCCCCGGGATCGTCGAGGCCATGATTCTGTGCGACACGGCTCACAAGATCGGCACGACGGACAGCTGGAACACACGCATCGCGACGGTCAAAAGCAAGGGCATCCAGGCCATTGCCGATGGCGTGCTCAAAGTGTGGTTCACCCCCGCCTTCCACGCGAACCGGGTGGCCGAGCTGGACGGCTACTGGAACATGATGACCCGGCAAGCTGTCGCCGGCTATGTTGGAACTTGCGCTGCCGTCCGCGACGCCGATTTCGCTGACGCGGCACGCCACATCGCGGTGCCGACGCTTTGCCTCGCCGGCGACCAGGATGGCTCGACCTCTCCCGATCTTGTCCGCTCGCTGGCTGCCCTGATCCCCGGTTCGCGTTTCGAGATCATCCGCGACGCCGGCCACATTCCTTGCGTCGAACAGCCAGAAGCGCTGGTCACCCTGATCCGCGACTTTATCGCATCGCTTGCCTCTGGAGCAGAAACCCATGGATGAAGTCCCCGGCAACGCAGCCAGATATCGCACCGGCCTCGGCGTGCGGCGCTCCGTGCTCGGCGATCGGCATGTCGATCGGGCCGAGGTCACCGCCACCGATTTCGACCAGCCCTTCCAGGAACTGATCACCGAGGCTGCCTGGGGAACGGTGTGGGCACGGCCAGGTCTTAGCAAGCGCGAGCGCTCGATCGTCACGCTGGCGCTACTCGCCGCACTCGGCCATGATGACGAGGTCGCCCTGCATGTGCGCGCCACCGCCAACACCGGTGCGACGCGCGAGGATATCTGCGAAGCGTTCCTGCATGTCGCCATTTATGCCGGCGTGCCGGCCGCCAACCGTGCCTTCAGAATAGCCAAGGACGTGTTTTCGGAAATGGACGGAGCCGACAATGCCAGCTGAGTCCGGCTCGAACCGGAGGCCCGAGACCGCCGCCTTCTTCCAGCGCGACCGGACATGGCATCCGCCGGCGCTGACCCCGGGCTACAAGAGTTCGGTGCTGCGCTCGCCGCAGAAGGCGCTTTTGTCCTTCGACAACACGCAGTCGGAAATAGCAGGACCGGTCTTCGGCCACGCCATGCTGGGCGAACTCGACGCCGACCTCATTCACAATTTCGCCAAGCCGGGCGAGAGCGCCATCGGCGAGCGCATCATCGTCCATGGACGGGTGCTCGATGAGCGTGGTGTTGGGGTTCCCGGCGTGCTCATCGAATTCTGGCAGGCCAATGCCGGTGGCCGCTACCGCCACAAGAAGGATGGCTATCTCGCTCCGCTCGACCCGAACTTCGGCGGCTGTGGCCGCACCATCACTGGCGACGATGGCGGCTACGCCTTCCGCACCGTCAAACCCGGCCCCTATCCCTGGCCGAACGGGCCGAATGACTGGCGCCCGGCGCACATCCATTTCTCGGTCTTCGGCCACGGCTTTGCCCAGCGTCTGATCACGCAGATGTATTTCGAGGGTGACCCGCTGATCTGGAAATGCCCGATCGTGCGCGGCATCGCCGACAAGGCGGCCATCGAGGCGCTGACGGCCATCCTCGACACGCAAGCGACGATCCCGATGGATGCGCTCGCCTACAAGTTCGACATCGTGCTGCGCGGGCGCCGCTCATCGTTGTTCGAAAACAGGCTGGAGGGCAATTGATGGCCCAGTCGCTCGACCGGCTCAGGGAAAGCCCCTCGCAGACCGCGGGACCTTATGTCCATATCGGGCTGACGCCGAATTTCTGCAGCATTAGCGGCGTCTATGCGACCGATCTCGGCACGACCATGGTCAACGACAAGACGAAAGGCGAACGCATCGGTCTCAAAATCCGGGTGCTCGACGGCACCGGCACACCGCTCAAGGACGCGCTGATCGAGATCTGGCAGGCCGATGCGGACGGCCTCTACAATTCGCCGGCCGAATTGCGCGGTGCCGCCGATCCGAATTTCCAGGGCTGGGGCCGTTGCCCGACCGACATGGAAACAGGCGTCTGCGCCTTCGAGACGATCAAGCCGGGTCGTGTGCCGTTCAGGGATGGTCGCCTGATGGCGCCGCACATCACGCTCTGGATCGTCGCGCGCGGCATCAATCTCGGCCTGCATACACGCCTCTATTTTTCCGATGAGGAAGAGGCCAATGCCGGGGATCCGATCCTGGCGCGCATCGAGCACCGCATCCGCGTGCCGACCCTGGTCGCCGAACGCCAGGGCAACGCCTACGTCTTCGACGTCCATCTCCAGGGGGAGAGGGAAACGGTCTTCTTCGACAGCTAGGAGATCCGTGACATGACCGTATCGCCCTTCGATCATCCACTGCTTTCTGCCCTCCTCGGAGATGAGGAGGCATCGAGGCACTTTTCAGTCGAGGCGGAAATTGAGAGCATGCTTGAATTTGAGAGCGCGCTGGCGGAGGCGGAGACCCAGAATGGGATCATCAGCAAGGATGCCGCGGCAGCGATCGTGACGGCACTGGCCTCGTTCCGGCCAGACACCGCCCTGCTTAGGGCAGGGGTCGCCAAGGACGGTGTCCTGGTTCCGGAACTGGTGCGCCAGATCAGGGCTGCCGTCGGCGAACCGCATGGCGACAAGGTGCATTTCGGCGCGACCAGCCAGGATGTCATCGACACCGGCCTGATGCTTCGGCTGAAATCGATCGTCGAGCACCTCGGCCTGCTGCTGACCGAGACTGTCGTAAGGCTCATCTCGCTCGAGGAGCGCTTTGGGGGCAGGGCGCTGACCGGGATGACACGCATGCAACCAGCAATTCCGATCAAGGTGGCGGATCGCGTGACGGCATGGCGCGCACCGCTGCAGCGGCATCAGGAAAGACTGTCGGAGCAGTCCAGACGCCTGCTGGTAGTGCAGTTCGGTGGTGCTGCCGGCACGCTGGAAAAGCTTGGCGACAAGGGACCGGCGGTGCTCGCCGCACTTGCCGCAAAACTCGGCCTTGGCGATGCGCCGCAATGGCAAAGCCAGCGCGACGCGCTCGCCGACTTTGCCGGCTGGCTGTCGCTGGTAACGGGAAGTCTTGGCAAGTTCGGCCAGGACATTGCGCTGATGGCGCAAGGTGGGACCGAGATCATCCTTTCCGGCGGCGGTGGTTCGTCTGCCATGCCGCACAAGCAGAATCCGGTGAAGGCCGAGGCGTTGGTGGCGCTTGCGCGCTTCAACGCAACGCTACTTTCCGGCATGCACCAGGCGCTGGTGCATGAGCAGGAGCGCTCGGGTGCTGCCTGGACGCTGGAATGGCTGCTGCTGCCGCAAATGGTCGTCGCCACCGCCGCGTCGCTGCGCCTCGCCGCCGAACTGACCGCACAGATCGAAAGCCTCGGCCACTGATGCGCACGCAGGTCGCCATTATCGGGTCCGGACCCTCCGGCCTGCTGCTCGGGCAGCTTCTGGCCGGCATCGGCGTCGAGACCGTCATTCTGGAACGCTCCAGCCGCGAGCATGTGCTTGGCCGCGTGCGGGCAGGGGTGCTCGAACAGGGCACGGTGGAATTGCTGGAAGAGGCCGGCGCCGCCGCGAGACTACATGCCGAAGGGCTGCCGCATTCCGGCATTTCGCTGGCTTTCGACGGGCGCCTGCACCGCATCGATCTCGCGGCACTCACCCAAGGCAAGCATGTCACCGTCTACGGCCAGACCGAAGTGACGCACGATCTGATGGACAAGCGCGAGGCGGCAGGGCTCGTTACCGTCTACGAGGCCGCTAATGTCGCGCTGCACGATTTCGACGGCGCCACACCTTTCGTCACCTACGACAAGGAAGGCATCAGTCATCGCATCGACTGCGATTTCATCGCCGGCTGCGACGGCTATCATGGCGTCAGCCGCAAATCGGTGCCGCAGCGTACGCTGAAAACCTTCGAGCGTCAGTATCCGTTCGGCTGGCTCGGCGTGCTGGCCGAAGTGCCGCCGGCCGATCACGAACTGGTCTACGCCAATCACGAGCGGGGCTTTGCGCTGTGTTCGATGCGCTCGACGCACCGAAGCCGCTACTATGTGCAGTGCCCGCAGGACGACCATGTCGAGGCGTGGTCCGATGATCGCTTCTGGGACGAGTTGCGCCGCCGCTTGCCGGAACAGACGGCGGCAAGCGTGACCACCGGGCCGTCCTTCGAAAAGTCGATCGCCCCGCTGCGCTCCTTCGTTGCCGAGCCGATGCGCTTCGGCCGGCTATTCCTGGTTGGCGACGCCGCCCACATCGTGCCGCCGACCGGGGCCAAGGGCCTCAACCTTGCCGCCAGCGACGTACGCTATCTCTTCGCCGGTTTGCGCGATTTCTATGCCGAGAAATCACACGCTGGCATCGACACCTATTCCGCCAAGGCACTTGCGCGGGTCTGGAAAGCGGTGCGCTTTTCCTGGTGGATGACGACGATATTGCACCGCTTTCCCGACACCGGCGATTTTGGCCAGCGCATCCAGGAAGCCGAGCTCGACTATCTCGTGCAGTCGCGGGCCGCATCGACAGCGCTTGCAGAGAACTATGTCGGGTTGCCTTACTGACTGGCGGCAAGCAATCCGGCTGCTACCGCCCTAGCAGATTGCGCTCGACGGTCCTCAGATGCGCCAGCATAGCCTGGCTGGCGCTTTCGGGGTCGCGGCGCAGCAGAGCATCGAGAACGGTCTGCCACCTACGTGTGGTTTCAGAGCGTCAATAAATAATTTGACGCGCGCAACCCTTTTGCGTTGTACTAGAAACGCTGAAATTTGACTGAACAAATTTGGTCAAGCAATGCTGCCACTCGGCAACGGCCGCAAAGACTGATTCTGGTCGGAAGGCCGGCGGCGAGAGCAAAAGGGGCTGGAAAGATCGATGGCGGAGAAGACCCACCGCACGATGGATGATTTCGCCAGGGCGTCCGGCGTCTCGCGGCCGACCCTTTCGAAGTACTTCGACGATCCGGCAAGCGTGAAGCAGGCGACACGGGCACGCATCGAGGCAGCACTACGGTCCTCGGACTATCAGCCCAACGTCTTCGCGCGCAATCTCAACCGCAAGCGCACCCGCAATGTCGGCATCGTCGTGCCGGCGCTCACCGACCCGTTCTACGCCGAAATGGTCAGCCGCATCGAACTGCGCTGTCGCGACGAAGGTTTCTGGCCGATCGTCATATCCTCGCACGGCTCGCCGAAGCTGGAGGCGGAATCGGTCCGGACGCTGATGTCGCTGAAGGTCGCGGGTGCCATCGTCGCTCCCTTGGGATCGATCTCCGAACCCGGCGTCTTCGAGCAAATGAGCGAGGACATTCCGATCGTCTATTTCGACACCTACATCGAAGGCGACACGCCTTTCGTCGGCAACGACAACCACCAGAGCACCTCGACCATCGTCGATTATCTCTGCCGGTCCGGCGAACCGCCGGTCTATGTCGACATTCCGCACGTCAACCACAATTCGGGCGAACGCCTGCAGAGCTACATCGAGACGATGCAGGGCGCCGGCTTGGAACCCGTCGTTCTCACGGCGGCGGGCGACTATAGGTGGGATTTTGAGCGCATCGGCCATGAATGGATGGACAGGACGCTCGACAGAGGCGGCCTGCCGGCGCGCACGTTACTGTGCGCCAACGACCGTCTCGCCTTCGGCGTCATGGCGGCCGCCTTTTCGCGCGGGCTGAAGATCGGCCGCCGACCCGATTGCGACTTCCGTGTCGCCGCCCATGACGATCATCCGCTGAGCCGCTACACCTGTCCGGCGCTGACCACCATGGCGCAGGATTTCGCCGCTATGGCCGGCCGCAGCGTCGAGATTCTGCTGGCCTTGCTGGACGAGGCCGATCCGCCCGGCCAGGGCCTGGCGCGCAACGTCAAGCTCGGCGCGACGCTGGTGATGCGTCAGTCAGCCTGAGCGAGTGTCTGCAGTTTGAGCCAAGCCGCCGCCTCGCTCACCGCTTGCCGCGCGGCCGGGATGTGGCGCCCCATCGAGACGAAGCCGTGGATCTGGCCCGGCCAGTGCCGCAGAAGCACCGGTACCCCTTCGGCGCGCAGGCGCTCGGCATAGGCCGTGCCTTCGTCGGCAAGGATGTCGTATCCGGCGATCGCGACGAACGCCGGTGCGGCGCCGGCAAGGCCTGATGCCAGCAGTGGCGAGACCCGCCAGTCCTTGATGTCGTCCGGTGTTCGCACATAGTGGTCGCGGAACCAGGCCATTGTGGCGGCGGTGAGCCCGAAGCCGTCGCGGAAACGCCGGTAGCTGTCCGCCGTCTGGCGGGCATCGGTGTTGGGATAGATCAGGATCTGGGCGGCAAGTAGCGGCGCCAGTCCATCGCGGGAGAGCAGCGCCAGCACGGCAGCCAGGTTGCCGCCGGCGCTGTCGCCGGAAACGGCGACGCGGGCAGGGTCGATGCCGAGTTCCCCGGCATTCTCCGCCATGAAGCGCAGCGCTGCCGCGCAATCCTCGAGCCCTGCCGGGAATTTGTGCTCTGGCGCCAGCCGGTAATCGGGGCAGACGACGACGGCGTTGCCCAGATTGGCCAGCCAGCGGCAGATTTCGTCATGCGACGACAGATTGCCGATGACCCAGCCGCCGCCATGCAGATAGAGCACGGCGCGCGCTCCGCTTCGCGGCGCGCCGATGCCGCGGTGGATGCGGAGCGTGATCGGTCCGTTCGGCCCGTTGATCTCCTGTTGCGAGGTCGCCGCCACCGGCTCGCGCTCGCCCTGTTGCGTCGGGAACGAAGTGACGTAGGCTGCCCGCGCCGCCGCCACGGAGCCGTTTTCGAACGGCTCACCGCCGGCCGCCCGGCCGATTTCGAGGACCCGCATCGCTTCAGGGTCGAGGGTCATAGTCATATCCTCAGGCGAGCAGGCTGCTGGCTTCGTCCTCGGTCAGCAATGCCGGCTGGACGACATCGCCCGTAATGGCGACCGAGCTCTTCGTTTCGCCCGAATGCAGGATCGCTTCCATAATCTCCAGCACATGCAGCGCCAGATTGCCCGACGCGCGGGGTGTGGAGCCCGTCTTCAGCGAGCGCACCAGATCGGCGACGCCGAGCATGCGGTAATTGGCGCGATTGGGCGCGGCATAGGGCCAGTTGCGGGCGCCGTAGAGTTCGCCTTCGCTGGCAAAATCCTTCCAGTTCGCGCCGCGTTCCGACAGCGAGACGGTGCCGCCGAACGTGTCGGGATCGGGCAGGCGCAACGAGCCTTCCGTGCCATGCAGTTCTATCGGATGGTTGGAATGCTTGAAGACGTCCCAAGAGGCGCCGAAGGTGACGGTCGCGCCGGAGCGGAATTCGAGCAACGACAGCACGTTGGTCGGCGTGCCGACCTTGAACGTGGTGTTCTTGAACGGCCCCTCGGCGGTGATCAGCCGTTCCTCCTGGCCCTTGGTTGCCATTGCCATGACACGCGCGATAGGGCCGAGCAGATTGACCAGCATGGTCAGATAATAGGGGCCCATGTCGAACACCGGGCCGCCGCCCGGCTGGTAGTAGAATTGCGGGTTTGGGTGCCAGTGCTCCATGCCGCGTCCCATCATGAAGGCGGTGCCGGTGACCGGGCGGCCGATGGCGCCTTCATCCATCAGGCGGCGCGCCCGGCGGCCGGCAGCGCCGAGGAAGGTATCAGGCGCCGAGCCGAGCAGCAGGCCGCGCCGGGCCGCCTCCGCCACCAGCCGACGCCCGTCGCTGGCCGAAGTCGCCAGCGGCTTTTCGGTGAAGACGTGCTTGCCCGCCGAAAGCGCTGAGAACGAAATGTCGAAATGGGCCGCGGGAATGGTCAGGTTGAGCACGAGATCGATCTCGGGGTTGGCCAGCAGCGCATCGACGCCGAGCGCCTGGATGCCATATTCCTTCGCCCGCAGCGCCGCCATGTCGGCCGAAATATCGGCGCAGGCGCGCAGCTCTATGCCTCCGAAGAGGGCGGCATTGCGCAGGTAGGTCATGGAAATGTTGCCGCATCCGATGACGCCGATTCCGAGCTTCGCCTTTGATTTTCCCTGCATTTCTGGCCGTTCCTCCCAACTTCGTCATGCTCTGCCGGATCCGCCGCGCCGGCAACGGATCATTCTGGCCAAGCGCTATACAACATTTTAAATCTTGACGCGCGTAAAATTTTTATAGAACATGCGAAAATGCTGGTGCGACATTCGGGAGGCTGCCAGCCCTGGGAGGAGAAAATGACAAACGTGAAAAGGCGGCCGGCCGCCGATACGAATCGCATGGGTCATGCGCGCATTGGATATGTCCGTCGCGGCCAGGGACCGAGACGGGGTCAGGCATAGATTACCTTGGCCCCGGTCCTATCAAGCTGGCTGCGTATCGGGTCAGACAGGCCATCGTCGGTGATCACAACATCGACGCTCGACAGCGAGAATGCCTTGGAGGTCCCGCTGACGCCCCATTTGCTCGAATCCGCAAGGAGGACAACGCGCCGGGCCATGCGCACGAGGTTTCGCTTCGTTCGCGCCATGTCTTCGTTCACGTCGACCACATCCAGTGACGAGTCAATCGCATGCGCTCCAACAAAGACCTGATGCGCCACCAAGCCGCCGAGAGCCGTGTCGGCATCGGTGATCAGCGTGCTCACCGTGTCTGGATAGACCCGGCCACCGATCATGTGAACGTCGAGCCCGGGCCGATGCATCAGATGCTGCACGATATTCATCGCCGTGGCCGCGACCACGACATTGCTGAGCGGCGGTAACAGCATGGCAACCTGCATCAATGTCGAGCCGCCATCGAAGATGACCGACTGGTTGTCCTCGAACAGTTCTACCGCTGCCCGGGCGATGCGTTTCTTTGCATCGAGGTTCGTTTGCATCCGCCGGGCAAACGCGGCCGTGGTCGAATCTGTGGTCCGGGTCACCGCCCCTCCACGGGTCTTGGTCAGCAGTCCCTTGCGGTCGAGTATATCGAGGTCGGAGCGCACCGTGACTTCCGACACGCCAAAATCGTCTGACAGGTCCTTGATGCGAACCTGTCCGCTGCGTTGCACTTCACCCAGGATCGATTGGCGTCTCTGCTCTGACAACATTGCCCTGTCCTTGCCTCCATCCGCCAAGCGATCGCCCTGGCCTCGGTTCACTCTGCCAAAAATAAGCGATTTCGAAAGATTTCGAAAGGTTGCATTTATTCTTTCTTTCGAAAACACTGGGTCCGGGATTTTGAAGTCAATCAATTGGAGAGTTTTGGACTCATGAGCCTCGGAACCAAGGTGCGCCTGGCGCGCCTCTTCTCACATCCATCGGGAAATCTTTTTGGCGGCGCGGTCGACCACTTTGTCGGCTATGGCGATGTACGCAAAGGAGGTCTTGCCGACCTGCCCGGCGCGCTTGCACGCGTCATGGTGGGCAAGCCCGACTACGTCAGCATCCAGCCCGGCACCGCGCGCCATCTGTGGCCGCAATACGCGGGCAAGGCTGCCCTGGTGATCCAGGCCGGCTGCTTCACCCCGGACGATCGCATCAGTGAACTGATTGCAACGCCCGAGGATGCGGTGCGCGCTGGCGCCGATGCGTTGGCCGTGGCCATTCCGGTGCGCGGCGCGACCGAGGGCAAATACATACGCTGGCTGACCGATTCGGTGAATGCGGCGGCCCGCTACGGCATGCCGGTGGTGGCGCATATCTACCCTCGCGATTTCACTGATGGGGCAAAAATCGTCTTCACCCCCGACGAGATCGCCTATGCGGCACGCATCGGCTACGAGTCCGGCGTCGACGTGATCAAGATCGGTTACACGGGCGATTTCGAGTCGTTTCGAGAGACCGTTCGGACCTGCCCGGTGCCGGTTGTGATCGCCGGTGGTCCGAAGACCGACACGCTGCTCGGCGCCCTTCAGCAGACGGCGGACGCCATCCGTGCCGGCGCGCGCGGTGCCGTGGTGGGCCGCAATCTCTGGGGGCATGGCGATCCGGAAAAGGCAGCGATTGCCTTTCGGGGCGTCATCCATGACGGCCTTTCGGCGCAAGACGCGTTGGCGAGAGCGGGTGCCTGAACGATGCCCACCGTCCCTTCAATCCTCGGCTTCGGAGCTATCGCGATCGACGACATCGTCTATGTCGATCAGCCGTTGTCGGCGGGCAAGGGGAAGGTTCTGCAGAGTGCCCGAGCTTTCGGGGGAAATGTCGCGACAGCACTTGCCGCCGTCGCGCGGCTCGGCGGTAGCGCCGGCTTCGTCGGATGGCTGGGCAGTGCCACCGACGACGCCGTGTTGTGCGATCTCGTTGAGAGCGGTGTTGAAACCGCATTCGCGCCGCGCCACCCGCATGCGCGCCCGGTACGCTCGCGCATCACCGTCGGTTCGGATGGGGAGCGGTTCATCGCGTATGACGACGAAGCGATGCTGGGCACCGCGCCGGACTTTCCAGACGAGGTTCTCAGCCGTGCGACCGTCCTGATCGTCGATAGCTATGCCATCCGGTCGCTGGATGTCGTGACTCGGGCTCGCGATCTCGGCCTTGCGATCCTCGGCGATATCGAATGGAGCAGCGGCCCAGCCACCGAGCGGCTGATCACGCTCTGCGACCATCTCATTCTGCCACTCGGCTTTGCGCGGACTGCCACGGGGTGCCGATCGCCCGCCGAGATGCTCGATGCATTGTGGTTGCCGTCGCGGTCCGCCGTGGTTCTGACCGATGGCGGCAGGGGCGTGTACTATCGCGGACGCGATGAGACAGGGCTCTGGCACCTGCCTCCGCACCGGGTTCTCGTCGTCGACTCGACCGGAGCCGGTGACTGCTTTCATGGCGCCTACGCCCATGCATTGACGCGCGGGGCCGACACCGCCGGCCGGGTGGCATTCGCTGCCGCGGCGGCGGCCTTTTCGATAACGGGGCGTGGCGGGCGCGAGGCGCTCCCGACCGCCGACCAGGTCACCGAACTCCTGGCGTCGACGAAAGCGCCGTCGGCAGTCGAACTCAGATATGCGCAACTCGATACCGGAACATAGCCTGAAACTATCCGAGGAAACATTTTCACAGGCGAAAGGGCCAAGAAGGACAATAAAAATCAGTGGCTTAGAACTGTGGAGGGAGGAATATGGCAGAAGTCGTTCTTGAGAATATCTGCAAGACATACGGGAACAATTTTCACGCAATCGACCAATTGAACCTGTCGGTCGAGGACGGTGAGTTCTTGATTCTCGTCGGGCCGTCCGGCTGCGGCAAATCCACCGCGTTGCGGATGATCGCAGGATTGGAAGACATCACCAGCGGCAGCCTTCGGATCGGCGGTACCGACGTCGTCGACATGCCGCCCAAGGACCGCGACATCGCGATGGTCTTCCAGAGCTACGCCCTTTACCCGCATATGACGGTGTTCGAAAACATCGCCTTTTCGATGCGCCTGGCAGGCAAGCCAAAGGCCGAACGCAAGAAGCGCGTCGACGAGATAGCCAAGACCCTTCAACTGACGTCTTTGCTGGACAGCAAACCCGCCAACCTTTCCGGCGGACAGCGTCAAAGGGTTGCCATGGGCCGCGCCATGGTGCGCGAGCCGGCCGCCTTTCTCATGGACGAACCCCTTTCCAATCTGGACGCGAAACTGCGCGTGCAAATGCGCGCCGAAATCACCCGCCTGCAAAAGCAACTCGGCGTGACGACCATCTATGTGACCCACGACCAGACCGAAGCGATGACGATGGGGGACAGGGTCGCGGTGCTGAAAGGCGGCGTGCTGCAGCAGGTCGACACACCCAAGAGGCTCTACGAATCGCCGGTGAACGCCTTCGTTGCCGGCTTTATCGGCTCTCCCTCAATGAACCTTTTCGAGGCGACCATGACGGGCGGCGAACTGATGTCCGGCGCCTTTGCCATCCGGCTGCAGGATGCAGCCTTCGCGCGCAGGCCGGGTTTGAAGTCGTATGCGGGACGCAAAATCGTGTTCGGCATCCGACCGGAGGATCTCTATGACAGCAGCCTCGAATCCGGCCGCAAGTATCAGACGATACCGGCGAAGGTGACCTCGATCGAAGAGCTCGGGTCTGAACATATCGTCCATCTGAACATCGACGCGATCCGGGTGGACTCCGGCGACCCCGACGCGGTGCAGGATTTCGGCTTGACGTCGAATGCGGTGGCGAGATTCGAACCGGACAGCACAGTCCGCTCCGGTTCGGAAATCCGGTTGGCCCTGGATGATACCAAGCTCCATTTCTTCGATCCCGAGACGCATCTGGCGATCTGAAGAATTGTGGCAGAGCCCGCAGGCGAGAGCGAGGCGCCTGCGAAAGTACACGTAAGAAGACTTCTGAATGAAGCAGACGATCGGCTGCATTGTGCGGTCGATCCTAGAGAAGGAGGAGAAAAAAATGACGTTTCGGATAAAGCCCGCGATGCTGAAAATAGCCGCGGCAGCCTGGTTGCTTGGCGCAACCGCCGCCATGGCGGACACGACGCTGGAATTCACCCAATGGTGGGAGCCTGAACTGCCCGCAGGCTCCTTGCGGAAAATCATGGACGATTTCGAGGCCGCGAATCCCGGCATCAAGGTGACGCTGGTCAGCGGTCCCTATGCGACCACGCGAGACCAGATCTCGGTTGGCGCTGCAACCGGAACGCTCAGCGACGTCGTCGGTCTCGACGGCGCCTGGGTGAACAATCTGAACGCGCAGGGTGCGCTGGCCGACATGAACCCGATGATGGATGCGAGCAAGTTCGACAAGGCCCAAGTCGCGGACATCATCAAGGTGGACGGCAAGGCGGTGATGTTTCCCGTCGCTTCCTTCGTCTATCCTGTCTTCGTCAATCTGGACCTCGCCGCCCAGGCCGGCGTGACCAAGCTGCCGTCGACCCGCGCCGAGTTTCTCGAAGCCGCCAAGAAGATGACCCATGCCGACAAGAACCAGTATGGCTGGGTGCTGCCGCTGTCGCTGCAAACGCCGTCCGGCGTCCAGAACGACATGATGTCGTGGGTCTGGGCATCGGGTCAGTCGATGATGGCGGACGGCAAGCCCGCTCTCGAGGGCAAGCCCGTGGTGGACATGCTCACCTTCGTTAAATCGCTCAATGACGCGGGCACCATCTCGCCCGGCATCGCCACCAAGACCGAACAGGAAAAGGTCGAGGAATTCGTCAACGACCGGGTCGGGATGATGATCGACTCGCTCGCGCATGTGAACCTCATCCGCAAGCGCAATCCCAAGCTGAACTTCGACCTCATCCCGGTCCCGGTCGTGGAGGGCTATACGGGCAAGCGCGGCCTTCCCTATGCCTCCTGGGGCATCGGCATCTCTGCTGCCTCGAAACATCAGGAAGAGGCCTGGAAACTAGTCCAATATCTGATGAGTGAAAAGGTGAACGCCAAGCTCGTGTCGCTTGCAAACGCCTTCCCGGGCAACGTCAACGCCAAGCCCGATTTCGTGACCTCGGACAAGGCTTTCGCCAAGGCTTTTGAAATCTTCAAGACCGGTTATCTCGCCAATGAGTTCACGGGCCTGCCGGTGGCTGAAGACCTGATGACCCAGTTCGACGTGCAAGCCCAGAAGATGCTCGCCGGCGAGCAGTCTCCTGAACAAGCCGCCGCCGCCGCTCAGAAGGGCTGGATGGCGAAATTCTGATCGGCCTGTTCCCGTTTGCTATCTTCGACCGGGTGGCCTGACTTTGGGCCACCCGGCACCAACGGATCGGCAAATTGAGATGGACCTGTTTTAGAAGCTTACCTTCTCTTGAAGGCGTATCCCAAGGTTGGCACATGACCCGGCAAAAGCGCTCCCACCACAAGCTGAAACGAGCGGTCGCACCCTACCTCTATCTGTCGCCCTCGCTCGTGATCATCAGCCTGCTGATGCTGCTGCCGATGGTGACGGTGATTGGCTATTCGTTCCAGAACAGCGCGGTGCTGCGTCGCGACCCGTCCTTTGCCGGACTGAAACACTACCAGGCGATCTTCAACGATCCGGTGTTCTGGGCTTCGCTGTGGCACACGCTCTACTTCACATGCATGAGTGTCATTTTCCACATGACCATCGGCATGATCTTCGCGCTCATGCTGAACAGCGACCGCATCAATCCGATGCTGCGCAATATTCTGCGTGTGCTCTACATACTGCCCTGGCTGTTCACCGCGGTGATCATCGCCGTGATCTGGCGCCTGCTGCTCGAGCCGAACGGCGTCGTGAACAGCATGCTCCTGCAATTGGGCATCATCGGTTCCAAGGTCGAATGGTTTTCTTCGCCTGAGACCGCGCTGCACGCCGTCACCTTCGCCAATATCTGGGCGGGTTATCCGCTCTTCATGGTCAGCCTGCTCGCGGGTTTGCAGGGCATTCCCAAGGATTTCTACGAGGCCGCCGATATCGACGGGGCAAAAGCCTACCAAAAGCTGATCTTCATCACCATTCCGCAGCTGATGCCGATCATCATCAGCATCTCGCTGCTCGACTTCATCTGGACCATGCAGGTCTTCCCGCTAATCTGGATAACGACAGGCGGTGGCCCGATCTACTCGACCGAGGTCCTCAGCACCTACACGTACAAGCTGGCGTTTTCGAGCTACAACCTGTCGCAGGCTTCGGCGAGCGCCGTGGTCATCTTGTTGATCTCTCTCGGCCTGACGCTGTTCTATATCCGCTATCAAAAGGCTCGGTAGTCACCATGAGGAAAAGGCATACACCGAAGGACAGGCTGATCACCGTCGCGCTCCATGTAGCGCTTGCAGCGGGGCTCTTTTTCGCGGCATTCCCGATCTACTGGATGCTGAGCAGTTCGTTCAAATCGAATACCGAAATCTTTGCCCTGCCGCCAACCATTTTGCCCAAGGCCTTCACGCTGGAAGCTTACGCAGCCATCCTTGGCGACCCGGTCAAGCTGCGCTTCTTCTTCAACAGCTATTTCGTGGCGGGAACGGTGACGGTGCTGACGGTGCTGATCGCCTTGCTGGCGGCCTACGGGTTCAGCCGCTTCAACTTCCGTGGCAAGGGCAGCCTGAACACACTCATCATCAGCACGCAGACGATTCCGCCGATCACACTTTTGATCCCCTTCTTCGGGCTTGTCGTCTCATACGGTATCTTCGATACCTACCTCGCGCTGATCCTGACTTACCTGGTATTTACACTGCCCTACGCGATCCTGCTGATGACGGGATATCTGAACACCTTGCCCCGCGATCTCGATGAAGCCGTGGCTGTCGATGGCGGCACCAGTTGGACAGCGCTTTGGCGGGTGGTTGTCCCGATTTCACTGCCCGGTATCGTGGCGACGTCGGTCTACACCTTCCTGTTGTGCTGGAACGAATTTCTCTTTGCGCTGACGCTGACGAAGTCAACGTCCATGCGCACCGTCCCGATCGGCATCCAGCTGTTGATGGGGCAGCACGCCTTCGAATGGAACCAGATGATGGCGATGAGCGTGCTCGGCTCGCTACCGCTCTTGTTCATCTACCTCGTTGCCCAGAGGTACTTCCTCGCCGGCATGACCGCGGGCTCGGTTAAATAGGATGTCCTTCCCACGGCGACGCAGAGTGGCATCAAGCAATAAGCGGTATCAAGGATTGAAAGGATGAACGTGAAAGACCTCAAAGTCGGCTGCCAGACCTTCACCTGGGAAATGCTGGGAGACCGGTTCACAGGCGGCCCCGACGATCTGTTGAAGGCCATCGCCGATGGCGGCTATTCCGGCATCGAGATCACCGACACCATGATCGGCCGCTACGCCGACCGGCCGTCGGAGTTCGCCGCCGCGCTGAAGTCGTCCGGCCTGACACTCGTTTCCTTCGCCTTCGGGTCGGACAGTGGTTTTACGCTCAAGGAGGAGATCGGTGCTGACCTCGAGGCGGCGCGGCGCTGGATCGATTTCGCTTCCGCCTTTCCCGGCGCACTGGTGTCGATGGGGTCGGCAACCGTGGTGTCCGACGGGCCGCGCGACGACAAGTTCGCCATCGCGGCGGAGGTTTACAACAAGGCCGGCGAGCTCGGCCGCAAGGCCGGCGTCCAGGTGGCGGTGCATCCGAGTTCGCACCACAACACACTGCTGTTCGACCGCGCCGACTATGACGCGATCTTTGCCTTGCTCGACCCCGATCTGGTGGGCTGGGTGCCGGATACCGGCCATATCTTGCGCGGCCACAAGGACATGTCCGACACGCTGCGCACCTATCGCGACCGCATCCGTTACATCCATTTGAAGGACGTCGATGCCAAGGGCACATGGTCGATGCTGGGCAAGGGCGTCTGCGACACATCAGCGGTCATCGAGATCGCAAACACTGCGCCACACTTCAACGGCTGGCTGGTGCTGGAAGAGGAATCCGACACCGCCGCCGACGACCCCGCCGGCGCGGTCAAGATCAACCGCCAGACAATGCGCAGCTACGGCGCCTGAAGAACGAGACGATGATCAAGAAACAAGACAGACGCCTGAGAGTCGGCGTACTCGGCTGCGGCCCCATCGCGCAGTTCGCGCATCTGCAATCCTGCACGAAGGCCGCCAATGCCGATCTCTATGCCATCTGCGACGCGGCGCCCGATTTGCTCGCGCGCATGGGTGCCACCTACGAGCCGCAAAAGATGTATGCCGACTACGACGCCATGCTCGCCGATCCCGAGCTGGAAGCCGTGATCGTCGCCACGTCGGATGCCTATCACGTGCCGATGTCGATCAAGGCGCTCGACGCCGGCAAGCATGTTCTCTGCGAAAAGCCGATCGGCACCTCAGTCGAGGAAGGCGAGGCACTGGCGGCAGCAGTGAAGCGTTCGGGCAAGGTGCTGCAGGTCGGCCACATGAAGCGCTTCGACCCGGCGCTGGAGGCCGCGCGCGACTTCGTCCGCGACGAGATGGGCGAGGTGCTGGCGCTGAAGGCCTGGTACTGCGATTCCACCCACCGCTACACCAACACCGATGCCATCCAGCCGCTGCCCGTCACCAGCAAACTCGCGAAGAAACCGTCGGGCAATCCGAAGGCTGATCTCAGGCAATATTTCATGCTGGCGCACGGCTCGCATCTCGTCGACACGGCGCGTTTCCTGTGCGGAGACATCACAGCGGTCCGTGCCCGTCTCAACGAACGCTTCGGCGCCTATTGCTGGTTCGTCGAGACCGAATTCGCCAGCGGCGCGCTTGGCCATCTCGACTTGACCGTTGCCGTTAGGATGGACTGGCACGAGGGTTTCCAGCTCTATGGCGAGAACGGTTCGGTCATCGCCAAAACCTTCAACCCCTGGTACTTCCGCGCCAGCGAGGTCGACATTTTCCATGAGAAGGACGCGACCTCGCGCAAACCGCTCGGCGCCGACGGTCATTTCTTCCGCCGCCAGTTGGAAGGCCTTGCCGACACTGTGCTCAACGGCGCGCCGATGCGCGGCGCCAATGTCGAGGACGGTATCGCCTCGATCCGCGCCATGGTGGCGATCGCCCGCTCGGTTGTATCAGGCGAGCGGGTCGAACTCGCCTCGGTTTCGGGTGCGGTCTGATGCGTCTGGGCATCTTCGCCAAGACTTTTTCGGGCACTGAGCCGGCCACCGTGCTGACGGCCGTGCGGCAGGCGGGCTATGAGACGACGCAGTTCAATCTCGCTTGCGCCGGCCTGCCGTCGATGCCGGATGCCGTGCCTGATACGGCCATTCTGGACATCCGTGCCGCCGCGCGATCGTCCGGTGTTTCGCTCGCCGCTCTGTCGGGCACCTACAACATGGCGCATCCCGACAAGGCGGTGCGAGATGACGGCCTTCGCCGCCTCGCCATCGTCATCGAGACGGCGGCAGCTCTCGACATCCCGCTGGTCACGCTCTGCACCGGCTCACGCAATGCCGGCGATCAATGGGCATTTCATCCCGACAATGCGACACCGGCCGCCTGGTCAGACATGACCGTCGAGATGGAGAAGGCGCTGGCGCTGGCCGAGGAGGCCGGCGTCGATCTCGGTATCGAGCCCGAGCAAGCCAACATCGTCACCTCGGCAAGCGACGCGACGCGCCTGATCGCCGACATGGGTTCGAAGCGTCTCAAGATCGTGCTCGACCCCGCAAACCTGTTCGAGCACGCGACGCCGGATGAGGCGCGCGCCATCGTCGCCGCCGCGATCGACGAAGCCGCCAGCTACATCGCCATGGCCCACGCGAAGGACCGGTATGGCGACGGCCGCTTTGCTACGTCTGGACAAGGCATAGTCGATTTCCCGGATTTCGTCGCGCGGCTGAAGGCCGTGGGCTTCGACGGCGCGCTCGTCACGCACGGGTTGTCCGCCGACGAAGCCCCTGGCGTCGCCGCTTTCCTGCGGGGATTGCTCTGATGGGCACTGCGCCGACGATCCTGCTGCGCGACGATGCCGCCCTTCGTGTCTTCGATACCGGGCAGGGCAGGCTCCCTATCGTCTTTCAGCATGGCCTCGGCGGTGATGCCGCCCAGGTGGCGCAGAATTTTCCCGACAGCTCGTCACGCCACCGGCTGACCGTCGAATGCCGCGCGCAAGGTGGCTCCGGTGCCGGCAGCACGCGTCCGTTCTCGATCGCTATGTTCGCCGACGATGTGCTGGCTGCCGCCGATGCGGCTGGGCTCGACCGCTTCGTCGCCGGCGGCATTTCGATGGGAGCGGCGATCGCGCTGAACCTGGCAAGCCGCCACCCGGGCCGTGTGCTTGGCCTGGTGCTGGTGCGTCCTGCCTGGGCCTTCGATGCAGCCCCACAGAACATGCACCCTTATGTCGAAGTGGCGGATCTCATCCGCCGGCTTCCTCTGGCTGAAGCCCGCGACGCCTTCGCCTCCTCCGCGACATCGGCCCGCTTTCGCAGCGAAGCGCCGGACAATCTCGCCTCGCTGCTCGGTTTCTTCGCGCGTGACAACGCGGTTGTCTTTGCCGAGGTGATGCAGGCGATCGCCAATGACGGGCCCGGCGTGACGCGGGCGGACGCCACTGGTCTCGCAATACCCACGCTGGTCATCGGCAGCGGCATCGACCTCGTCCATCCCTTGGCGACCGCGCGCGAGCTTGCCGGGACCATCCCCCATGCAGCCTTCGCCGAGGTGACGCCGAAAGCCACCGACAAGGATCGCCATTTCGCCGAAATCCTCGCCGCCATCGGTGGCTTTCTCGACAGAAATTTCAACAACCAGGATCAACCATGACTTCCAAAACTTTGTCTGGCCCCGCGGCAATCGCCGCATTGCCGCGCGATCGCTTGATCGCCGAATTCTCGCTCTGGTCGGCCGATCTCGCCAATTTCGAGAGCGACTTGAAGCGCATTGAACCGTATGTCGATCTGCATCACATCGATGTGGCGGACGGCCACTTCGCCCCGGCCTTCCTGTTCTTTCCCGATCTCGTCGCCCGCATCGCCGGGCTGACGGCCAAACCCATCCACGTCCATCTGATGGTCGATGACGCGATCGTCGAGGCACAGACGCGCCAGTTCATCGAGGCAGGCGCCGACATGATCAGCGTCCATGCTGAAAACGGTGAAGCGGGATTGCGCGCCGTGCGGCTGACCCGCGAACTCGGCGCCGAAGCGGGTGTCGTGCTCAGGCTGGAAACACCGGTCGAGGCGGTAACGCCTTTCGTCTCCGAGGTCGCCTTCGTAACGCTGCTGGGCACCGCTATCGGCGTCAAGGGCCAGAGCCTGTCGGAGAAGGCCTGCGACAGGCTGGGCGCCACCCGAGCCATCCTGAGAAAGGCCGGCCGCGAGTCGGCCGTGGTTCTTGCTGCCGACGGCGGCATCCGCCACGAGACCGTGCCGTTGCTGCGTGCTGCTGGCGCCGAAACCGTGGTGCTGGGTTCGCTCGCCTTTGGCGACAAGGATCTGGCCGGCCGCATCGGCTGGCTGCATGGGCTGAAGGTTGCGGCATGACCACTGAAGTCGCCCTCGCGATCGATCTTGGCGGAACCGAGCTTCGTGCCGCGCTGGTCGACCGTGACGGCAAGATCCTGGCCTTCGCCGCGGTGCCGACGCAGGCGCAGGCTGGGCCCGACGTGGTAATCGGCCAGATCGAGGCGCTGGCCGCGACCGTGCATGCCGAGGCACCGGGGCTCGCCATTGTCGGCGTCGGTGTCGGCGCGCCGGGGCCGCTCGATCCGCTGGCTGGCATCGCGGTCGGGCCGCCAACGCTGGCCGGCTGGCAGGACGTGCCGTTGGCCGACATCCTCGAACGCCGGCTCGGCCTGCCGGTGCGGCTGGAGAACGACGCCAATGCGGCAGCCCTTGGCGAATGGCGCTTCGGCGCCGGCCACGGCGCTCGCTCGCTGGTCTTCGTCACGGTCTCGACCGGCATTGGCGGCGGCGTCGTTGCCGACGGCCGCATCCTGCACGGTCGCCGTGGCCTCGCCGCCGAGATCGGCCATATGACCATTACCAATGAGGGTGAGCGCTGCGTCTGCGGCGTCGTCGGCTGTTTCGAGGCCATCGCCTCGGGCACGGCGCTTGGCCGCCGTGCCAATGCCGCGACATCTGCCTTTGATGGCTCGACGCTGCGCCGCCTCTCGGCCAATGCCGAGGTCACGGGCCGCCACGTGGTCGAGGCCGCAAGGCTGCAGGACGATCTCGCCATGGCACTGCTCGAGGAGGAAGCCCGCTGGCTGGGCGTCGGCTTCACCAATTTGCTGCATCTCTACTCGCCCGACGTGCTGGTCGTCGGCGGCGGCATCGCCAATGGTCTCGACCTGATGCATCCGGTCATCGAGGCGACCATCCGGCAACGCGCCATGCGCGCCTATCGCGACGTGCCTGTCGTCCAGGCTCAGCTCGGCCGCCATGCCGGGCTGGTCGGCGCCGCCAGCCTTGTCCTGTTCGACGATGGCAGCCTGGCGGCCCGCATGCCGGTCGGTCCAAGCACGTTCCCTGAAGCGCGCAGGGATTTCAATGGCTGACACGTCAAGGTAAAAAATGGCCGGAGGCAGCGATGCCTCCGGCCATTTGCATTGCTATGCGATCGCCTGGATTACCCGGCGGGAACGACATCCGCCGGCAGGCTGTCGTCGGCTGTTCCAGCCAAGGCTCTCGCCAGCTTCGCCTCGTCGAGCTCGCCTTCCCAGCGGGCGACAACCAGCGTGGCGACGGCGTTGCCGATGAAGTTGGTCAGCGCCCGGCATTCCGACATGAAGCGGTCGACACCGAGGATCAGCGCCATGCCGGCGACCGGCACTGAAGGCACGACCGAAAGCGTCGCGGCGAGTGTGATGAAGCCCGCACCGGTGATGCCAGCAGCACCCTTGGACGAGAGCATCGCCACCAGCAGCAACAGGATCTGGTCACCGATCGACAGATGGATGTTCGTCGCCTGCGCGATGAACAGCGCTGCCAGCGTCATGTAGATGTTGGTGCCGTCAAGATTGAAGGAATAGCCGGTCGGGATGACCAGGCCGACAACCGAGCGCTTGGCGCCGGCCTTTTCTATCTTCTCCATCAGCGAGGGCAGGGCTGCTTCCGACGAGGAGGTGCCCAGCACCAGCAGCAGCTCTTCCTTGATGTAGCGGATCAAGGACAGGATGGAGAAGCCGTTGTAGCGGCAGACGGCACCGAGCACGACGAACACGAACAGAAATGACGTCACGTAGAAAGTGCCGACCAGCATGGCGAGGTTGATGACCGAGCCGATGCCGTATTTGCCGATGGTGAAGGCCATGGCGCCGAAAGCGCCGATGGGGGCTGCCTTCATCAGCACGCTGACCAGCTTGAACATCGGCGCCATCAGCGCCTGCAGGAAGTTGAGCACCGGCGCACCCCTGTCGCCGACCAGCGCCAGCGCGATGCCGAACAGCACCGAGAAGAACAGCACCTGCAATATGTCGCCATCGGCGAAGGCGCCGACGATTGTGCCGGGGATGATGTTCATCAGGAAGCCGGTGACCGACTGGTCATGCGCCTTGGCGGCATAGGTGTTGACGGTCGAGGCATCGAGCGTCGCCGGGTCGATGTTGAAGCCAGCGCCGGGCTGCACGACATTGGCGACGATGAGGCCGATGATCAGCGCCAGCGTCGAGAAGGTGAGGAAGTAAAGCATTGCCTTGCCCGCCACGCGGCCGACCTTCTGCAGGTCGCTCATGCCGGCAATGCCGGTCGCGACCGTCAGGAAGATGACCGGGGCGATGATCATCTTGACCAGCTTGATGAAGGCGTCGCCGAGCGGCCTCATGCTTTCGCCGACAGACGGATAGTAATGGCCGAGCAGGATGCCGACGGTGATCGCCACCAGAACCTGCACGTAGAGTTGGGCATAAAGAGGCTTGCGTTGCGCGCCGGGCGCGCCGGATTGGTCTGCGATCTGCATCGAACTCTCCCTGGCCGGATGGACGGAACCCGCCCTGCGTGACTTCTCCCATCGCGGCGTTCCGGTTGCCCGCCGCTAGCAAGGAGTTTTGCAAGCGCTGTGCCAGATCGGGGAAGGGCCGGAATCCCCGCATTTCGGCCCTTTTGCGAAGCCCGTCGGTAAATGCCTGTGCGGATTTCCGCACACGAAACATTTGCCTGGGCGGAATTTCGCATTAGAGTGGCGGCGAGGCCGCTAGCTGTGAGCTTTCGGGAGGTTTTCCGCCCGGAATTGCGCCAGAGAAAGGGAGAGGGCAGACGACGCAAGCTGGCACCGATAGCGGGTCCGGTCGTGACTTGCTGCGCGAGGCGGTTGGCCGGCTGCGCGATGGCCGCTGGCTTGTCGTCCTCATCGCGCTTGCGATCCTGGCTGGCGCCATCGCCATTGCTGGGCGCATCGCCTCCGGCCAGGCGGCCGATGATTTGCGCGACACAGCACTTGCCGCTCTGCCGCTGGCGGCGGGAACCCTGACCGGCGAAATCGAGAAGCAGCGCCTGGTCCCATTGGTGCTGGCCCGCGACGATGCTGTGCGCGGGGCGCTGCGCCGGGCCGGAACGATGCAGGAAGCAGCCCTCAACGACAAGCTCAAGGCGATTGCAGGCGACGCCTCGGCGTCCGCCATCTATGTCATCGATACGGCGGGCATCGCGATATCAGCCAGCAATGCCGGTGAGCCGACGAGTTTTGTCGGCATCGACTACAATTTTCGCCACTACTTCAACGAGGCAATGGCGAAGGGCGCTGCCAGCCAGTACGGCCTCGGCACGATCAGCGGCCGGCCGGGCCTCTATCTTTCGAGCCGCGTCGACGATAACGGCAAGCCGCTGGGCGTCGCGGTGCTGAAGGTCGAACTCGACGGTGTCGAAGCCAATTGGCGCTCCAGCGGCTTCCTCGTTTTCGTCACCGACGAACGCGGCGTCGTGCTGGCCACCAGCCAGCCCGAATGGCGCTTTCATGTGCTGGCACCGCTCTCCGCCGAAGACGCCGCCGCTGCCCATGAGCAGCTGCAATTGACCGATGCCGCCTTCGAACCCTTGCCGATACGACGCGGTGCCGGCGACGGCCTGGCGACGATCGACAGCTCGGGAAAACCGCGCCAGTTCGTCGAGGTGGTGCAGGACCTGCCCGGTGCTGTCCCGGGCTGGCGTCTTTGGCTGCTGACGCCTGCGGATGCCACGCTTTCGTCCGCCGCCAACACGGCACGGCTGACGACGCTGCTCGGGCTGCTGCTGACGGGCCTGCTTGCCTACGTACTCACCCGCCGCCGCCGTACACGCCGGCTGCGGCAGGAAGCGCTGGCGCGTATGAACGTTGAACTCGAAAGCCGCGTCAGCACGCGAACGGCGGAGCTGACACGCTCCAACACAGCACTTGCTGGCGAAATCGCCGAGCGTGAGAGCGCCGAGGCCAAGGTCCGCCGATTGCGCGACGATCTCGCCCAGGCCAACCGGCTGTCTATCCTCGGCCAGATCGCGGCCGGCGTGGCGCATGAGATCAATCAGCCGGTCGCCGCGATCCGCACCTATGCCGAGAATGCGGGGCGATTTCTCGAAGGCGGCAAGACCGAACCGGCGAGTGGCAATCTGACCTCGATCGTCTCGATGACCGAGCGCATCGGCGCCATCACCAACACCTTGCGCACCTTTGCCCGCCGCCCGGGCGTGGCCGCTTCGCCACTACCGGTACGCGAGGCGATCGACGGCGCGCTGTCGCTGTTGTCCGGCCGTATCCGCGATTCCGGCGTCACCATCGTCAAGCCGCAAGGCAACGCGTCGCCGATGGTCATGGCGAGCCGCATCCGGCTGGAGCAGATCCTCGTCAACCTGTTGCAGAACGCGCTGGATGCCATGAAGGACCAGTCCGCCCCCCGCATCGAGATCGAACTCGCCGAGCGCGACGACCGGGTGCTGATCTCGGTGCGCGATAATGGCCCCGGCCTCGGGCAGGAAGCGGCCGGCAATCTGTTCATGCCGTTCCAGACCACCAAGGAGAAGGGGCTCGGCCTCGGGCTGGTGATCTCGCAGGAGATCACCCAGGAATTGGGCGGCACCTTGCAGCTCGATCCCGACAGTGCCGAAGGCGCGTCCTTCACCATCGATTTGAGGCGAATTGAATGACGCAGGGATCAGGGCGGGTGGCGCTCGTCGATGACGATGCCGACCTTTTGCACGCTACCACGCAATTGCTCGAACTTGCCGGCTTTACCGTGGTCGCGCGCGATGCCGCGGAGGCCGCCCTTGCCGTCGTCGACAGGGACTTCGATGGCGTGGTCGTCAGCGACATCCGCATGCCGGGCATGAACGGGCTGCAGCTGTTCGATCGCATCAAGGCGATCGACCCCGACATACCGGTGATCCTGGTCACCGGGCACGGCGATGTCGATCTCGCCGTGGCCGCGCTCAAGGACGGCGTCTACGACTTTATTCCAAAACCCTATGCCGGCGACCGCCTTGTCGAGGCGCTGAAACGGGCATCCGAGAAGCGCCGGCTGGTCATGGAGAACCGGCGGCTGCGCGAAGCCGCCGCACTGGCCGCCGATGGTCTGCCGCTGATCGGCGAGGCGCCTGCCATCCACCGGCTGCGCGAAACCTTGCGCCAGATCGCCGACATGGATGTCGACGTGCTGGTGGAAGGCGAGACGGGAACCGGCAAGGAAGTGGTAGCCGACCTCTTGCACCGATGGGGCCGGCGCCGCGCCAAACCCTTCGTGGCGCTGAATTGCGGTGCCTTGCCGGAGACCGTCATCGAAAGCGAGCTGTTCGGCCATGAGGCCGGTGCGTTCACCGGCGCGCAACGACGGCGGATCGGTCGCATCGAACATTCCAGCGGCGGCACGCTGTTCCTCGACGAGATCGAATCCATGCCGCCGGCCCTGCAGGTCAAGCTGTTGCGGGTGCTGGAAACGCGCAGCCTCACGCCGCTTGGTTCCAATGATATCAGGCGCATCGATTTGCGGGTCGTGGCGGCAACCAAGGTCGATCTTGGCCGGTCGGACCAGCGCCGCGATTTCCGCGAGGATCTCTACTTCCGACTCAACGTGGTGACGCTGCGCATCCCGCCGCTGCGTGAGCGGCGCGGTGACATCCCGATGCTGTTCGGCCATTTCCTCGGCAAGGCGGCGGAGCGTTTCGGCCGGCCGGTTGCGAGGGTCAACGCCGCCGTCAGCGATCATCTCCAGTCGCATGCCTGGCCAGGCAATGTGCGCGAGCTTGCCCATTTCGCCGATCGCGTCGCGCTTGGTCTCGGCCCGGACGACGAGACGAAGGTGGTTTCCCCGCAATCGCTGGAGCCTGCGCCCTCACTGCCGGAACGCGTGGGTCACTACGAGGCACAGCTCATCCGCGATGCGCTGCGCGACCATGGCGGAGACGTGCGCGGCGCCATCGACGCGCTCGGCGTGCCGCGCAAGACTTTTTACGACAAGCTCAAGCGCTACGGCATTGCCGCATCCGAATTTCGCAATGGCGGCGATCCGCCATCTGTTCGAGAGCAGACCTAGAAATTGCGTCAGGGCGTGACGCCACAATCCCATCCAGCCGAGCATTCCGGAAAAGACCCATGAACACGACACTCGAAACAACGGCAAACCCCTTGCCGGAAGACCTCGCCTTTCTCAGCGAAAGACTGACGGCGTTCAACGACGGCGATGTCGGCGCGTCCGAAAGAAAGGTGCTGGCGGTGTTCGTGCGCGACGAGGAAGGCGCGGTCGTTGCCGGGATTTCGGGTTACACGGCGTGGGGCTGGCTCTACGTGCAATGGCTATGGGTCGATGAGCGGTTTCGCGGCCAGCATATGGCCGGTAAGATGCTAGACGCAGCCGAGCAGGAAGCCGTGGCGCGCGGCTGCCAAAACGCCTGGATCGACACCTTCAATCCAAACGCCGCCAAGGTCTACCAGCGCCAGGGCTATCAGCCCTTCGGCGCGCTGGCCGATTTCCCGGTCGGCCGCAGCCGCATTTTCCTGCAGAAGAAACTGTCGCTGGTCTAACCGGCCAGCTTTCCGCCACGCATCGGCTGCGGCGCACCCGTAGTGCTTGGGAAACTGATCGGTAGGCCGCGCAGCACGCGAACCGCGAGGAATGCAAAACACTCGGCCTCGACAGCATCGCCGCTCCAGCCGAGGCTCTCGGCCAGCACCACCTCGACGCCGGCGCGGCTGGCGAGCATCGCCATCATTGTCGGGTTGTGGCGGCCGCCGCCGCTGACCACCAGCTTTTTCGGCCGGTGCGGCAAGAGGTCGAGCGCCTTGCCGACGGCTGAGGCGGTGAAGGCGGTGAGCAAAGCCGCACCGTCCTCGGTGCTGAGGCCGTCCGCCATGGCAGCACCAAAATCGAAACGGTCCAGCGATTTAGGGTAAGCTTTGGTCAGATAGGGATGTTGCAACAGCTTGACGAGCCGCGCCTCGTCAACGGTTCCGGCACGCCCCAGGGCGCCGTCGCGGTCCATTTCGCCGAGCCCCTTGGACTTGATGAAATCGTTGAGCGGTGCGTTGGCGGGCCCGGTGTCGAAGGCGACGACATTGTCGGCTCCGTCCCACCAGGTGATGTTGGCGACGCCGCCGAGATTGAGCACGGCCACCTCGCCGCTGGCGCCGGCGCTGCGCATCAGCGCGGTGTGATAGACAGCAGCCAGGGGCGCGCCCTGTCCGCCGGCGCGAACGTCGGCGGAGCGGAAGTCGTAGGCGACCTTGGTGCCCAATAGCGCGTGCATCATCTCGCCGTCGCCGAGCTGCCGGGTCTGGCCAATCCGTCCGGGTTGCGGCGCGCGATGCAGCACGGTCTGGCCGTGGAAGCCGACGACGCCGATGTCGGCCATCGTCATGCCATAGCCCTCGACCAATTCCCTGACTGCCGCCGACTGGGCGCGTGTCAGCGCTTCCTCGGCCTCAGCGAAGATCGCCGGTTCCGGTCCGACAAAATTCCAGGCCCGGGCCTGCTTCAGCGTTTCCTCCAGCAGGGAGCGGATCGACGGGGGATAAGGCATCAGCCGGTAGGTGCCGAAATCCTCGATCCGCTCGCCATCGGTCTTGATCAGCGCGACGTCGATATTCCCGTCTAGCACGGTGCCGGTCATCAGCCCGACGGCCCAGATTGGTTCCATCGTTGAACTCCATTCATGAGATCGCCCGGCTGCTGGAGCTGGGTGATTCCGTTGTTGCAATGAGGTGTCGGACGGATTTGGCTCACGGGCAAGGTCTCCGTCCGGTTGTTGCAGAATTCGATCCACAGTCTCGCGCCGGCTTTCGAGTCGCAACCGAGCCTCGGAGACACCCAGCACCAGCTTTGTCAGCCTCGGCGCGGCACGCCCCTGGCCAGCAAGTAGCCGAGATACGTCCCGCCGAGCAGCGAGGCGAACAGGCCGGCGGGCAGTTCGTAGGGAAAGGCCGCCATGCGCGACAGCCAGTCCGAGACGATCATCAGCAGGGCGCCCAGAAGCATAGCGCCGGCGAGATGAACGCGTGCGCGGGAAAATCCGGCGAGCCGGGCAAGATGCGGCGCGATCAGGCCGACGAAGCTCAAGGGCCCGACGACCATGGCGGACAGCGCGGTCAGCCGATGGCGCGGCCTAAACGCTTTCGAGATAGGTCTCGATCTCGAAGTCGCTGACATTGAGCGCGAAGGTGTTCAGTTCCTGGCGTTTGCAAGCGACGAAGGAGTCGCGCAGGATCGCCGGGAAGATTTCCGCCACATGCGTTCCGCTTTCAAAGGTGGCGATCGCGGAGGCCCAGTCCGGCGGCAGCTTGGCCGGCACGACGCCTTGGCCATCGTTCCCGATCGGATCGCCCGGCGACATCTGCCTTTCGATGCCGATCAGCGCCGCGCCCAATATGGCGGCGAGCACCAGATAGGGATTGGCGTCCGCCCCCGACACCCGATGCTCGATGCGGCGCGCGGCGGTCGGACCGCCGGGAATGCGGATCGCGACCATGCGGTTCTCGTAGCCCCAGGCAACCGCGGTCGGTGCGTAGGACCGCGGGCGAAGCCGGCGATACGAGTTGAAGTGCGGTGCGAACACCAGCGTGCTTTCGGCCATGGCCGCGAGCAGTCCGCCGACCGCGTGGCGCATGATTTCGGAACCCTGATCGGTGCCGTCGTCGAAGACGTTGCGCCCTTCGGCGTCGACGAGGCTGAAATGGACATGGAAGCCGTTGCCGGCGCGGTCGCCATAAGGCTTGGCCATGAAACAGGCGGCAAAGCCGTGCTTGCGGGCAATGCCCTTGACCGTGCGCTTGAACAGCACAGCGTCGTCGGCCGCCCGCAAGGCGTCGGCGACATGGTTCAGATTGATCTCGAATTGGCCAACGCCATTTTCGGCAATGGCGGTATCGACGGGAATGCCTTGCGCCCGGCAGGCCTCGTAGACGTCATGGATGAAGGATTCGAAATCGTCGATCTCGTCGATCGACAATGCCGCATCGGAATCGAGACGCCGTCCGGTGACCGGCGAGACCGGCCCGACCGGCCGCTGCGACTGCGGATCTACCAGATAGAATTCGAGTTCGGTCGCCGTGACCGGGGTCAGGCCGAGCGCCTTGTAGCGGTCGAGGATGCAGGCTAGCGCCCGCCGGGGGTCGCCGAGATAGGGCGCGCCATTTTCGTCGGCAAGCCAGAGCGGGACGAGCGCCGTCGGATGCGCCGTCCATTCCACAGGCAGGATGCCGCGTCCGGTCCATTGGCAAAGCCCGTCGGCATCGCCGGTCGAGAAAACCAGCGTGTTGCCTTCGATATCCTCGCCCCAGATGTCGAGCCCGATCAGCGAGTAAGGCATGCGCAGCTTGCCTTCCAGCGCCTTGCGGGCCTGCTCGACCGGAATGCGTTTTCCCCGCATCACGCCGTTGAGGTCGCACACCGCCGCTCTCAGGCTCTGGATGTCGTTTCTGCTTTCAAGCCAGCTCAGGACGTCCGCAATTGCATCGCTCAATTTCAAAACCTCTGGTTTTCGAAGTGCCTCAGCCGGATCGGCTGCACTGTCCCTGGTAAATAATGCTTGTGAGTTTTCGGGAAGCCTATCCAGCCGCTGCCGGATATTTTTCCTTATTTTTTCAAGTCATTAGCTGGGATGTCGGGAGGCATTTCAAAACCAATTGCGCGATCTGCGATCGCAACATAGAGGCAAGAGAGTGGAAAGCCAAGGGGCATTTCTAAGGCCTTGCATCCGGAAATCTGGCCTGCCGCAGGATGTGTGCGGCGCCTTCGTCGATGTCGCGCACGATGGCTGCGCGGGCCCGCGCCCCGTCCTGGGCCTCGATCGCCGCGACGATCTCCTCGTGATAGTCGATGTCGAGGATGGAGGAGAGATCGTCCTCGAAGCCCATGGCGAGGTTCCTGAGGAAGGGACCAACCTGCATCCAGACGGTCTCGATCAGGAAGATCATCTGCTCGTTGCCGCAATGGCGATAGATCGAGAATTTGAAGGCGTAGTTCTTCCTGAGGTAGTCGTCGATATCACCCTTGCGGGCGGCCAGGGTCAATTCGGTGCTGTGGCGCCGGATCGCCCGCAGATTGTTGCCGTTGATGCGTTTTGTCGCCAGTTCGGTCGCCGAGCCTTCGAGGATCGTGCGCACCGCGGTCAATTGCGAAAACCGGTCGGCCGAAATGACAGGCACCTCAACGCTGCCGTTCGGCATCGGGCTCAGCGCTCGCAGCGCCTGCAGCCGCATGAAGGCGCTGCGTACCGGCATGTCGCTGGTGCCGAGTTCCTTGGCGAGCTTCCGCGAGGTCAGCTTCTGGCCGGGCGTGAACTGGCCGGACATCAGGGCCCGCACAAGCTCCAGATAGACCTTCTCATGCAGGGGAACGGTGTCGACGGCGGTCAACCCGAATTGTGTTCTGTCGGCCATTGGCGGTGCGCTGCTTCGTTCTGAAACCTAAGCTGACGACATACGAGGGGAAACCGTGATTCTGATCCCGTTGGATTACAGAAGGTTCTTTGCCGCGTGGCTATCGCTTTTTCGCTTTCTCGATGACCGCCTCGTCCATTGTCAGTTCGTAGCGTGTGAAGGTGCGGTTCTCGGCCGGCAGGGGTGCGATTTCCATGATGCTGCTCGCCGGCTCGAAAACAATCATCGCCACCGTCGCCGAGAGGTTGCCGCCTCCCTCGCGGATTGCCGGGCGGCAAACGCTGAAGGGTGCCGCGAAATCGTCGAACAGCGCCTCCTTGAGATCATCGACGGTGATGTCGCCATGCCGCGCGGCAAGATGCCGGCGCACGCGATAGTCGCGGTAGAGACTGTCCGGCACGTCGCTGAGCCCGGTTTCGCGTAGCTTCGACAGCGCGACCGGGCTCTGCCAGTGATTGGCGTGCACGATCAACTCCTTGTCGGGATAGATCGGAAAAACTTCATCGGGCGCGCATTCGATGTCGACGGCAAAACCCTCGGCGGTGCTGAGCATCATGTTGTTGGAACAAGACTTCGGCGTCGTCGCCACCACCTTGATGGCATGGGCGAAATGCTTTGCCTCCAGCACGCGGCGGCGGATGAAGGGCAGGGGGATGCCGATGGTGCGGTAGTCGCGATCCGATTCCAGATAGTTCGCAGTGATGCCGATACCAGCTGAATTGAAGCCGCTGCGCGCCAAGCCACCGGCTTCAGTGAAGGTAATGAGATCCGGGCCTTCTTCGCGCCGCACGCGCAGCACGATCGAGGTCTCGGCACACTCGGCGTTCCAGTCCCAGTTCTGGCCGTGGATCAGCCTGCCGGCCCTGGTCGCCTCGGGCAGGATCACCGCGCCAGTGCAGCCGTCGGGCTGGTCGTCGGATATACCCTTCTCGCGCTTGGCCAGTTGCAGGATTTCGGTGCGGGCATTGACTAACAGGATCGAGGGCAGGCCGACATCGGCGCCGGCCGCAATGCCTTCCATCTCCTCGACGAGGTCAGGCGCCCATTGCCGAAGGCGGGGCAGGAACATGCCGCCGAAGCGCTCGACATCGCTGTCGCCAAAACCGAACCGCTCGAGTTGCGCGGCGTACAAAGCCACGGATGCATGGATGCGGCCGCGTGCCTGTTCCCCATGGGCCTTGCCACGCTCGGAAGGTGCTCCGCTTACCTCGACAAGAGGAAACGGTGCGGCTGCGGTCATGGAAAAATGCCTCTAATTTGCTGACAGGTCCGACAATAGTGCATTTTATGTAAATGAAAAGCACAGGTTTCGGCAAAATAACCGTTTCGAACCGCTGCCCGGCCTATCTATAATACGAAGCGTCGGGGGGAGTTCGAATGGACCAGGATACGATCGATCAGCCGATATTGGCGGGGACGGCCAGCCCCCTGCAGATAGACTTGGCGCGTCGGATCCTTGAGCGCATCCGCGATTCCGGCTGGGCGGTCGGAACCCGCATTTCCGTGCCCGACCTCGCCCGCACCTTCGGGGTGTCGCGCTCTCCCGTCAGTGCCGCGCTGGAACTCCTGGTGGCGCAAGGCATACTGAACGCCTTCGAGACAAGGGGGTTGCAACTGGCGCGCGACGTTGCCGAACTTGCCCCGGAGGATGTCCTGCCGAGTTCGCCTCTCGAGGACCTCTACCGCCGGATGATGAAGGACCGCTCGCAGGGTGAACTGCCTCAGGATGTCTCCGAAGCGGAGTTGATGCCGCGCTACCAGGTGTCACGCGGCGTGATCAGGAAGCTGTTGCTGCGCTTCGCTGCCGAGGGGTTGGTGCAGCGACTGCCGGGGCACGGCTGGCGCTTCGCCGAGTCGCTGGTCGGCGACGATGCCTATCGGGAAAGTTACGAATTCCGCATCGCCGTTGAATGTGCTGCCTTGCGCTCGCCGATGTTCCGCGCCGATCCCCAGCTCCTGGCGCCGGTCCGGCGCGCGCATGAGCGGATCTTGTCCACCCTCCTCGACGGCAAGACCCTTGCCAGCGGCGACGAATGGTTCCGGGTCAACGCTTCCTTCCACGAAGGGCTTGCCGCCTGCTCCGGCAACCGCTTCCTGGCTGATGCGGTGCGCCAGCAGAACAATCTGCGCCGTCTGCAGGAATCGGCGGGTTTCGAGCAACTGCCGGGTGAACGGCTGGAGCAATCATGCCGCGAACATCTCGCCATCCTCGACGCGGTCGAGGCAGGTGAGATCGAGTGGGCCGAAGCGCTGCTGCGACAGCATCTGCGCCAGGCTTCGGAATTCGCCTCGCCGCAACGTTCGCCGTGAAGCCGGAATTGCCCTGCTTTTCGGTCTGACTTGCGGGTGCGCGGCATCTCCGTTGCGGTATGCAATATCGCCATCACAAATCTTGACCTTGCGCGCACTTGCACGTCAGGCCGCTCTCTGGCTTTTTGGGGCACCCATCCGAACGGACTGATTCGCGTCATGCCGCTCGATTGCAATGTCTTGCAGACAGTCTGCTTGTGGGTCGTGAAGCACGCGCAATTTGGCGAAGGAGAAGCAGGCATGGCCGAGTTCAAGAAGCCCGAAATCTCCGAGATGAGACCCAAGATCACCGTTATCGGCGTCGGCGGCGGTGGCGGCAATGCCATCAACAACATGATCGTGGAACAGCTTCAGGGAACTGAATTCATTGCCGCCAACACGGATGCCCAGGCGCTGACCATGTCGAAGGCGACGCGGCTGATCCAGCTTGGCGCACACGTTACCGAAGGCCTTGGCGCCGGCTCGCTGCCGGAGATCGGCCGTGCCGCGGCCGAGGAATCGCTCGACGAGATCATGGATCATCTGGCCGGCACGCATATGTGTTTCGTCACCGCCGGCATGGGCGGCGGCACTGGGACCGGCGCCGCCCCGATCATTGCGCAAGCGGCGCGCAAGGCCGGCATCCTGACGGTCGGTGTCGTCACCAAGCCCTTCACCTTCGAGGGCCGGCGCCGCATGCAGATGGCCGAAGAGGGCATCGAGCGGCTGCGCGAAAGCGCCGATACGGTGATCGTCATCCCGAACCAGAATCTGTTCCGGATCGCCGATGCCAAGACCACCTTCGCCGACGCCTTCGTCATTGCGGACCGGGTGCTTTATTCCGGCGTCAGCTGCATCACCGATCTGATCGTCAAGGAAGGTCTGATCAATCTTGATTTTGCCGACGTCAAATCGATCATGCGCGGCATGGGCCGCGCCATGATGGGAACCGGCGAGGCGTCTGGCGACGGCCGGGCGATGAAGGCAGCGGAGGCCGCGATCGCCAACCCGTTGCTGGACGAGATGTCGATGAAGGGCGCCAAGGGCGTGCTCGTCTCGATATCGGGCGGCAGGGACATGACCCTGTTCGAGGTCGACGAGGCCGCCACCCGCATCCGCGAGGAGGTCTACGAAGACGCCGACATTATCGTCGGCGCCATCTTCGACAAGAGCATGGAAGGCCGCTTCAGGGTTTCCGTGGTGGCGACAGGCCTCGACCGCGCGCTTGGCGCGGAGGATGCCGGTGCCGCCGTCGCGCATGACCGCGCCGGCCAGTCGCCATTGCGGACGCTCCAGTAGCCACAGATTGTCTGGCGCAACGATCGCGGTCCGCTGTATCGATCTCTGTACCGCGGCTGCTACAAGAATCCGTCACATCAGGCCCTCTATACTGGCACCCTGTATCGTTCGAGCGATGAGAGGCGCGGCTTGGAATTTGACTTGAAGACCATCGAAGCGCTCGCGCCCGATCAGGCGTCGTTGAGCGCGGCTTCAAGGTTGACAAAGCAATCGAACTGGCCCCGGCTCGAAAAGAGCGAACAGCTGGCGATCATCTGGGGAGAATGCCAGGGCTCCGGCTCGAACCCCTATCGCGTCGTCGTCGACACCGGCGACCACGGCTACAAATGCACCTGCCCGTCACGAAAATTTCCCTGCAAGCACACTTTGGCGCTGATGTGGATCGCCGCCACCACGCCAGCCAGTTTTGTTGCAGCCGACTCGACGCCGGAATGGGTGAATGATTGGCTCGGCCGTCGTCGGAAGACGACGTCGCAGCCGGCTGCACCGGTGCCCGCCGCGGGAGGCAAGAGCATTGGCGAGGCCTTGCGCGACGACGAAAGCGCTGCCGTCGAGGACGCAGCCGCGATCGAACGCCGCGAGGCCGCGCAGCGCAAGCGCGCCCAGGATACGCGTTCCTCGGTCTCGGCGGCGCTGGATGAACTCGATCAATGGATCGCTGATCAACTGAGACTTGGTCTTGCCGGTTTTGTCGACAACAGCAGCGATCGTTGCCGCCGCATCGCGGCGCGGCTGGTCGACATGAAAGCGACAGCGCTTGCCGGCCGCATTGACGATATTCCATCCCGGCTGATGGGGTTGCGCAGCGAAGAGCGCCCGGACGCCGCGATCCGCGAACTCGGAAAGCTCGTATTGCTGGCCAAGGCCTGGCGATCGACACCTGATGACGCCGAGCTGCGGCGGCTGGTATCGACTTCGGAAAGCCGCGAGCAGGTCCTCGCCAATCCCGACGCGATCCAGGTCGACAGCGTCTGGGAGGTGCTCGGCGAGAAGATCGAGACGCGCCGCGACGGTCTTGTCAGCCATTCGACCTGGCTGCTCGATCTGAACAGCGCCAGTCCGCGATTCGCCCTGCTGCTCGACTATTTCCCGGCCTCTGCCGGACGCCGGTCCAACGCGTTCACGCCAGGCGATCGCTTCGATGCGCGGCTGGTCTTTTATCCGGCACGCCAGCCATTGCGGGCGCTGGTGGTGGATCGAAAGGGCGATGTCTCGTCAGGGCAATGGCCGGCATTCGGCTTTGATGCGGCCGATCCGCTTGCGTCCCATGTCGCTCACCAGGACACGGCCCCATGGCTCACCGACTGTCCTATCATGCTTCCGCCCGGCGCGATCCTGCTGGACGATCGTGGCGATGCCTGGTGGCAGTCCGCAGACAATCCCCATGGCATCGCCTTGCCGATCGCCGATACGGTCAACCCAACGCTGCTTGGGCTGGACCTCGCGGCAACGGCGACCCTTTGGAGCGGCAGCCGACTTCATTTGCTAGCGGCGCAGAGCGGGTTCGGGAGGCTTGATCTGTCGTGAACGAGATCGAGCAGACTGGTCTCGCGACCATGCGCGATAGGTGGATCACCGGCGGAACCAGCTTTGACCTCGCTCCGGCCGCGTGGAAAGAGATCGCCGCCGGTGCCAACCCCGAGGAGCGTGAACGCCGGCTGCTGGCGATCGCCGCGCAAGCCCTCGAAATTGCCTTGCGGCCGGCAGCACCAAAGACGCTGAAGCGTCGCCCGCCGCTGCCCGAGCTTGCCTTGCCCATGCTGCCGGAGCGGCTGCGTCCACCTTTGCGGGCTGCGCTGAAACACGCCGCCGACGCAAGAGCCAAGTCGCGTGTGGTGGCCCTCGTCGCCAGTCGCGGCTTCGTGCTTCATCCGATGGACTGGATGCCGGCCGCGTCGGATCAGACCAGCCCGGATGTCTATGCACCCTGGATCGATTGGCAGGCTGGCGTGGATGGCGAAAAACACACAGACCGGGAGCAACTGACGGCGCAGAACTGGGATGATTTCTATCCCGCCGCGCGCCGCAGTGCGCTGGCCGATATGCGCCGCACCGCGCCGGCTGTGGCCCGGCAGCTGATCGAGACCAAGGGATCAAGCGAGCCGGCGGAGATCAGGCTCCCGCTCATCGCACTCATGCATTTCGGCCTGGGGCCCGATGACGTGCCCTTCCTGAAAAGCCTGTCCGCCGATCGTTCCGGCAAGGTGCGCGAATTGGCCGGCCGGCTGCTTGCGCGGTTGGGCCAGCACGGCCAGCCAGGCGATGGCGGGCAGGAAAATCCCACGGCCGAACTCGCCGCCTTCATCACCGAAGGCAAATCCGGCTTCATCCGCCGCCGCACCACCTACACGCCGGCAACCCTAAAATCGCCGGCGCAGGAACGGCGCCGCGCCGAACTGTTCGAAACCTGCAACCTGGTTGATCTTGCCGCGCGCTTCGGCGTCACCGAACCCGACTTCATCGGCGCGTGGCAATTCGGCGCCGACAACAATGTCGATATCCTTGTCGCCCGCATGGTCGCCGCGTCAGGCAGCGATGCGTCGGTCACGCACATGGCCGATACGCTTGTCGCTGAGGGCGGCAAGCCGGCGCTTTTCGTCCTCCATTTGATGCCGCGTCTGGACAGTCGCCGGCAACGTGTCCTGATCAGGCTGATCCTGAAGGACACGCAATATCTCGGTGCGCTCAGCCTGGCCGAGGGCATCGAAGCAGGCTGGCTGGACTGGGCCGACCTGACGAACGGCAAGACGCTGCCGGCGCTGCGCGCCGCTGTCGCGGGAAACGATGATGCCGTGAAGCGCGGCGCCGACCAGCTTCTAGAAACGCTGGGCTTTCTCGTCACCGCGGCGGCGGCGGATAAATTGATCGGCGATGTCGTCGCGGCCGGCATGGCGCCGGCAGCACCGTCGCTCGGTCTTCTGCGCCTCAACGCATCCTTGGCCGGGCCTTGAACCAACACATGATCAATCCGGAGAACAGCAAATGAACGCAGCCATCCGTCTTCCGGTCGAGCAGGCCTACGCCGCCGAGTTGCAGGCGCTCGCGCGCAATGACGACCGGCAAAGGCCCGCCGGCTGGAGCCTGTCGCCCAAGGCGGTGCTGACCTATCTGCTCGGCGGAAAGGCTGACGACGGCACGCTGATAACGCCCAAATATGTCGGACGCCGCCGACTGATGGAGACCGCCGTGGCGACGCTCGCCACCGACCGCGCACTGTTGCTGCTCGGTGTCCCCGGCACCGCCAAATCCTGGGTGTCGGAACATCTCGCCGCCGCCATCATGGGCGACTCGACGCTGATCGTGCAGTGCACGGCCGGCACCGACGAGAACCAGATCCGCTATGGCTGGAACTACGCGCAGCTTCTGGCCAAAGGCCCCAGCCATGACGCGCTGATGCCGACGCCACTTTTCCGCGCCATGCAGGATGGCAAGCTCTGCCGCCTCGAGGAACTGACGCGCATGGGCTCGGACGTGCAGGACACGCTGATCACCGTGCTGTCCGAAAAGATGATGCCTATCCCTGAACTCAACACCTCGATCTACGCGCAGCGTGGCTTCAATATCATCGCCACCGCCAACAACCGTGACAAGGGCGTCAACGAACTGTCCTCGGCCCTGAAGCGCCGCTTCAATGTCGTCGTGCTGCCCTTGCCTGAAGACATGGCGGAGGAAGTGGCGATCGTCTCCAAGCGCGTCGGCGAGATGGCCGGCGGTCTCGACCTGCCGGTGCCGAAGAATGTCGGCGAGGAGATCGCCCGCGTTCTGACTATCTTTCGCGAGTTGCGCTCCGGCGCGACATCAGATGGCAAGGTGACGTTGAAGACGCCGTCCGGTTCGCTGTCCACGGCTGAAGCCATCGCCACCATGGTCGGTGGCCTCAGCCAGGCGGCCTGGTTCGACAGCGGCAAGCTCGGCGCTGAAGGTCTGGCTGCCAGCCTTGTCGGCGCGATCGTGAAAGATCCGGTGCAGGACAAGCTGGTGCTGGAGGAATATCTGGAAACCGTGCTCAAGAAGCGGCCCGATTATGCCGGCTACTACGCGGCCTTGAACGCAGCGATCTGACGCCATGGCACTTGGCGACGTTTCCTATTTCGGCATACGCCATCACGGGCCCGGCTCCGCCGCCAGCCTGGTGCAGGCGTTGCAGGAGTTGAAACCGGTCGCCGTGCTGATCGAAGGCCCGGCCGATGCATCGGCGCTGCTGCCATTGCTCGCCCGCCCCGAAATGCAGCCGCCGGTGGCGCTGCTGTGCTATCCGGAGGACGATCCGGCCTCGACGAGCTTCTGGCCCTTCGCCGAATTCTCGCCGGAGTATCAGGCGACGCTGTGGGCTGTCGCCAACAGCGCGACATTGCGCTTCATCGACCTGCCGTCTTCGGCCCGGGTCGCACCGGCTGAGGCCACGGAAAAAGCCGATGCCGATGGAACGGAAGTCACCGTCGAGGCTGAGACGGCACCGCACCTGCGTGATCCGATCGGAACGCTGGCACAGGCCGCCGGCTATGAGGACGGCGAGAGCTGGTGGGCCGATGTCGTTGAGCAGAACCCTAAGCCCGGCCCGATCTTCGCCGCTATAGCCGATGCAATGACGACGCTGCGCGAAGGTGAAGGCCTGCTTGCCGAATTCGAGGCTAAGCGCGAAGCCCATATGCGGCTTGAAATCGCCGCCGCGCGCAAGGAAGTCGACGGGCCGATCGCTGTCGTCTGCGGCGCCTTCCATGTGCCGGCGCTGCAGGTAACGCGTCCGCTCAAGGAGGACCAGGCGCTGCTCAAGGGGCCTGCCCGGCGCAAGAGCACGATGACCTGGGCGCCGTGGACCGGCCCGCGCCTGGCGCTCGGCCTCGGCTATGGGGCCGGCGTCGTCGCGCCTGGCTGGTGCAAGCATCTGTGGCGGACGCGTGGGCTAGGCGACGCCTCGGTCCTGTGGCTCGCGCGCATCGCCACAGTGCTGCGGGCGAAGGGGCACATGGTGTCGACCGCCTCGCTGATCGAAGCCGAACGGCTGGCCCGCACGCTGGCCGTGATCCGCGAGCGGCCAAAGCCCGGTTTCGAGGAATTGCGCGATGCCGCGATCGCCGCTCTGTTCAACGGCGAAGCGGTGCTGTGGGCGTTGGTAGAAGCCGAACTGCTTCTGGGCGCCGATGTCGGTGAAATTCCACCCGATACCCCGCTGGCGCCGCTGATCGAGGATCTGCAGCGCAACCAGAAGGCGGCGCGGTTGAAGCCGGAGGCGCTGGAGCGCGAATTGTCGGTCGATCTGCGCAGCGAAAGCGGACTGTTCCGCTCGACCTTGCTGCACCGGCTGAATGTGCTTGGCGTGCATTGGGGCAGGCTGACCGACAGCGGGCGCAGCCGCGGCACGTTTCGAGAGCGCTGGACGCTGGCGTGGGAGCCGGAATATGCCGTTCGCCTGGTCGAGAACCTGGTCCATGGACCAACCATCGACAAGGCGGCCAATGGCCGGCTGATCCAGATGATCGGCATCGCGACCTCTCTCGATGCGCTGGCGGCG
Organism: Mesorhizobium loti CJ3sym; assembly: GCF_000472785.1. Lineage (GTDB taxonomy): Bacteria > Pseudomonadota > Alphaproteobacteria > Rhizobiales > Rhizobiaceae > Mesorhizobium > Mesorhizobium loti_E. The sequence goes on along the minus strand of NZ_AXAL01000003.1, from coordinate 262,497 downwards.
CTGGTCCAGGGCGCCATCACGGCCAACCTGTCCGAGGCCTCGACCGCCGGGCTGGCGATGCTGGAGGAACGCGCGGCGCGCAGCAGCGAATGCCTGGAAATCCTGGCATCGGTGCCGCCACTCGCCGAAATCATCCGCTATGGCGAAGCCCGCAAGACCGAAACGGCGCGTCTTTCCGGCTTGCTGGAGCGGCTGATCGTCGAAGGCGGCATCGCGCTCCCTTACGCGGCACGCGATCTCGACGCCCAGGCTTCGACGGCGCTGGTCGGGGCCATGCGCAAGGCCGATGAGGCGATCAAGCTGGTCGAGCCTGAACAGGACGTTCTGGATGCCTGGCGCAATGGACTGGCGGCCGTGCTGGACGGATCGCGATCGACCCCACTGGTGGCCGGCTGTGCCGCGCATCTACTCTACGAAGCCGGCCATCTGTCCGCCGAAGCGGCAGCGGGCCTGATCGAACGGCGGCTGTCGCCGGGCACGCCGGTGACGGAAGCCGCAGGGTTCTTCGAAGGTTTCTTCAGCACCGCCGGCCAAAGGCTGATCTATGACGAGGGTCTGCGCGGCGCGGTCGATGCCTGGCTCAAATCGCTCGACGAAGACGCTTTCATCGCGCATTTGCCGCTGCTGCGCCGAGTGTTTTCGCATCTGGATTCGATGGAGCGGCGGCGGCTGATCGAAGCGGTCCTTGGCCGCGCCAGGCGCCTGCCGGCCGGGTTGACGCCGACGCCCAACGGCGACGAGGCCTGGCGCCGGCACCTGGAACGGCTTCGGCCTTTGCTGATGAGCGAGAACGGCAATGGATGACGAGGCCGCCATCAACGAGACCGAGCCGGCTGGCGATGGGCGCGAGCGCCGCTGGCGCCTGGCGATCGGCGCCGATGACGACACCTCGTCAGCGCTGTCCGATACCGACAAGCGGCTGTCGGCGGCACTTGATGCACTTTACGGCGACGGAACCGGCGATGCCGCCGCCGATCCGCGCAAGCGGCGCGGCGGGCTTGGTCGCTCGGCGCCGAAGGTGGCGCAGTGGATGGGCGATATCAGATCGTTCTTTCCCTCGCAGATCGTGCAGATCGTCCAGAAGGATGCCTTCGAACGGCTCAATTTGAAGCAGATGCTGATGGAGCCGGAATTCCTCAAGGCAATCGAGGCCGACGTCAATCTCGTCGCCGACCTGATCTCGCTGCGCTCGGTCATGCCGGCCAAGACCAAGGATATCGCTCGTACGATCATCGCCGACATCGTTGCCAAGCTGATGCAGCGGCTGGAGCAGAAGACCGCCGAGGCGATCCGCGGTGCACTCGACCGGTCGCAGCGCACCAACCGTCCCCGGCAGCGTGACATTGACTGGCCGCGGACCATTTCGGCCAATCTTCGCCATTACCAGCCCGAGCACAAAACCATCGTCCCGGAAAAACTGGTCGGCTTCATGCGCAAGCAGCGCAGGCTGGTCGATCTGGACGAAGTCGTGCTGTGCGTCGACCAGTCGGGCTCGATGGCAAGCTCGGTGATCTACTCTTCGATCTTCGCTGCCGTGATGGCCTCCTTGCCGGTGGTGCGCACCAAGCTCGTCTGCTTCGATACAGCCGTCGTCGACCTGACCGAGGAGCTGAGTGATCCGGTCGAGGTCCTGTTCGGTGTGCAGCTCGGTGGCGGCACCGACATCAACCAGGCCGTCGCCTACTGCGCCGACCGCATCGAACGGCCGACCAAGTCGCATATGGTGCTGATCACCGATCTCTATGAAGGCGGCAACGGCCAGGAATTGCTGCGGCGGCTGGCGGCACTCGTCCGCTCCGGCGTCAATGTGGTGGTGCTGCTGGCGCTGACCGATCAGGGCAGGCCGGGCTATGACCCGAAGATGGCAGGATCGGTGGCGGCACTCGGCATCCCGGTCTTCGCCTGCACGCCGGATCTGTTTCCAGACATGATGGCGGCGGCCTTGCGACGGGAAGATGTCGGTGCGTGGGCGGCAGGCGCCGATATCAAGCTTGTTCGCGCCGAGGCTGACAGCCCGGAGGCCGGCGCGTAAGGCGCGCTCACCTTCACGCGTCTGGCGTGATCAAAAAGCGGTAATCCAAAAGCAAGGCTGAAACCCGGCGATGCTGACATGCACGCGGGAAGAGCCCATCGCATCACCGTTCACTGAACGTCGCCAGACGGTCGGTTGAAGCCCGTTCGGCCGTCATGTCGTGATTTGCGCGAAACGGTCGCTTGACTCTGATCAAGCCTTGTGAAAAATTTTGCAGCAACTGATAAAAATATCAAAGGGTGGAAATGGTAGGGTTCGGCAACGGCCTCCTGCGCGACGATGAAACCAGCATGGCGACACGTGCCGCGTGGCTTCACTATGCCGGTGGCCTGACCCAGTCTGAGGTCGCCAAGCGGCTGGGACTGACCAGCCTCAAGGCGCACCGCCTCATCACCAAGGCAAACCAGGAAGGGCTGGTGAAGGTTTATATCGACGGCGAAGTCTCGGAATGCGTCGAGCTTGAAGACGAACTGTCCCGCCGCTACGGCCTCGATTATTGCGAGGTGGTCCCGGATTTCGATTCCGAGGATCTGCCGCTCAAGGCGCTCGGCATTGCCGGCGCGCAGTTCTTGAAACGCGAGATCGAGCGCGGCGAAGAGGCGCTGATCGGTGTCGGCCATGGCCGGACGCTGGCCGCTTGCGTCGAATATCTGCCGCGCACCTCGACCGACAAGATCCGCTTCGTCTCGCTGCTTGGCGGCCTGACGCGCAAATTCTCGGCCAACCCGCATGATGTCATTCACCGCCTGGCCGAACGCACTGGCGCCGAAGCCTATGTGATGCCGGTGCCGATGTTCGCCAACACTGCGGAGGACCGCACCGTTCTGCTCGGGCAGAAGGGCATCCGCGAGGTCTTCGACCTCGCACGCTCCGCCGACCTCCTGTTCGCCGGTATCGGCACAGCCGAACGCGAGGCATCGCTGGTAGCCACCGGCATGATCGAGAAGGGCGAGATGGAGGAGATCCGCCGCAATGGCGGCGTCGGCGAATTGCTTGGCCATTTCTTCGACGAGGCCGGCAGGGCGGTGGCGACGACCGTTTCCAACCGGGCGATGGCGCTGACGCGCGAGGACATCAGCAGCCGCCGGATCGTCGCCGTCGCCGGCGGCAAGATCAAGGTTCGTGCCATCAAGGCCGTGCTGGAAGGGCGCTATCTCAAGGGGCTGATAACCGATGAGCGGACGGCGCGATCGCTCGTGGACGAGACGCCGGTCGGGTAGCCGGCAACAGTTCAGTTGAAACTACCCTGTGGAGGAGAAGACGAAATGCATGAGAAAGAGAAAGACCTCATTAACGCCTTCCTGCGCGGACAAGTCGACCGTCGCGGGCTGATCAAGGGCCTGGGTGCGATGGGCCTTGCCGCCGGCACCGCCGGCACGCTGCTCAATCTGGGGCAGACCCGCGCGCTTGCCGCGGATTTCGACTGGCAGGCGCATAAGGGCAAGACCATCAAGCTCCTGCTCAACAAGCATCCCTATGCCGATGCGATGATTGCCGACCTCGAGAACTTCAAGAAACTAACTGGCATGGAAGTCGTCTACGACGTGTTTCCTGAAGACGTCTATTTCGACAAGGTGACGGCAGCGCTTTCGGCAAGCTCGCCCGAATACGATGCCTTCATGACCGGCGCCTACATGACCTGGACCTATGGCCCCGCCGGCTGGATCACCGACCTCAACGAATGGATCAAGGATCCGGCCAAGACCAACCCGAACTATGCCTGGGACGACATCCTGCAGGGTGTGAAATCGTCCTGCGCCTGGAACGGCAAGCCGGGCGGCGCGCTGGGCTCCGAAGATGCCAAGCAGTGGTGCATTCCGTGGGCTTTCGAGCAGAACAACATCACCTACAACAAGGGTATGTTCGACAAGGCCGGCGTCGGCGTTCCCGGCAATATGGACGAGATGATCGCCACCGCTGCCAAGCTGCAGACGGACATTGGCGGTGGCGTCTACGGCATCGGCGTTCGCGGCTCGCGTTCCTGGGCGACGATCCATCCGGGCTTCCTGTCGGCCTACTCGAACTTCAACGAGAAGGACTTGACTGTTTCCGCCGATGGCAAGCTGGCGGCGGCGATGAACACTGCGGGCTCGAAGGCGTTCCATGCCAAATGGGTGCAGATGATCCAGGAGAGCGGCCCGAAGGACTGGTCGACCTACACCTGGTACCAGGTCGGCACCGATCTCGGCGCCGGCGCCTCGGCCATGATCTTCGACGCCGACTGCCTCGGCTACTTCATGAATGGCGGCGACAACAAGATGGCCGGCAAGCTTGCCTATGCCGCCTTCACCGCCAACCCTGAGGCCAAGGCCTCGACGCCCAACATCTGGATCTGGTCGCTGGCGATGTCCAACTTCTCGAAAGACAAGGATGCGACTTGGTATTTCCTGCAATGGGCCTCGGGACCGGAGCATGGTTTGTTTGGCGCCACGAAAATGGATTTCGTCGATCCGGTCCGCAAGTCGGTCTGGAAGGACGAGATGTTCCGCGAAAAGCTGAACAAGAGCTATCCGGGCTATGTCGAGATGTTCGACGCCTCGGCGGCCGGTGCCTCGATCAAGTTCACGGCGCAGCCGCTGTTCTTCGACCTCACCACAGAATGGGCGGCGACGCTGCAGAAGATGGTGGCCAAGGAAGTGCCGGTCGACGAGGGCCTCGACAAGCTTGCCGAAAGCATCAACGGCCAGCTCAAGGAAGCCGGTCTCGGTTAAGTCGCAACGAGGGCCGGCCTGCTGGGCGGACCGGCCCTCATCACACCTTTTGACGTTTGCGATGCGGTGCCGGAAGGTGGCCGCTATTTCGCCCGACCGGTCGCCTTGCTCCCTTGGGCGGCCGGCAGGGCGAAGCGACAGCAACAACGGAGCAGCTCGATGACTGCGGTGGTATCGCAAAGGCCCAAGCCATCCGGCTTCAGGATCAGCAAGCGGGTGCTGCCCTATGTGCTCAGCCTGCCGGCCTTGCTGGTCTGCATAGGCATTCTGATCCCGTTCCTTACCTCGGTCGTCTATTCCTTCCAGCGCTACCGGCTGAGCCAGCCCTGGGCGCGACAGTTCAACTGGGGCGACAATTACATCTCCTTCTTCACCGACCCGAAATTCTGGAACACGCTCAAGGTCTCGCTGCTCTATGCCGGCACCACCGTCGTGCTGGAATTGCTTCTCGGTCTCGCCATCGCCTTGCTGCTGCAGAAGCGGTCGACGCTGAACAATTTCATCTCGATCATGCTGTTGATGCCGCTGATGACGGCGCCCGCACTTGCCGCGCTGATGTGGAAGCTGATGACCAATCCCGGCTTCGGTGTGCTGAGCTATCTCGCCAGCCTCATCGGCCTGCAGGATTTCCGCTGGGCCTCGTCGCCGTCGACGGCGCTGTTTACCGTCGTGCTCGTCGACATCTGGGTCTACACGCCCTTCATCATGATCCTGCTGCTTGCCGGCCTGCGCAGCCTGCCGACGCAGCCTTTTGAGGCAGCCGCCCTCGATGGCGTGCCGCGGAGCTTTGTCTTCTTCCGCATCACGCTGCCGATGCTGACGCCTTACATACTGACGGCGACTTTGTTTCGCCTGCTCGATTCCATCCAGCAGTTCGACATCATCTACGCCATGACCCAAGGCGGGCCGGGCGATACGCTCACCGTCTTCCAGGTCGAAGCCTATCTCAACTTCTTCCAGTCGACCAATGTCGGCCGTTCGGCGGCGTTGATGATCATCCTGTGGGCGATCACCTATTTCCTCTCCAACATCTTCATCAAGAACTGGCTGCGGCTGCGCGAACGCGCCCGCGGCCAGGCATAGGAGGCGGCCATGGAACACACCTCCTTGCTCGAACGCATCCTGCGCGGTGCGGCACTGACGCTGGTCGTGATCTTCTTCATGTTCCCGATCGTCTGGATCTTCATGATGTCGTTCCAGACCAACGAGACCATCCTGCGCATTCCCCCGCAGCTCATCTTCGAGCCGACGCTCGCCAACTACACGGCGTTGATCACCGGCAAGCTGATCACCGCCGCCGGCACGCTCGACATCGCCTTCATGCGCAACCTCTGGAATTCGGTGTTCCTGTCGACCACCTCAGTCGCGGTCTCGCTGCTGCTCGGGGTTCCAGCCGCCTACGCCTTCGCGCGGCACAAGTTCCGTGGCTCGGAAGACATCGCCTTCACGCTGCTGTCGTTCAAGTTCGCGCCGGCTCTGTTGGTGCTGTTGCCGCTCACCCTCTATTTCCAGAAGCTCGGGCTGGCCAACACCTATATCGGGCTGATCTGGGTCTACCAGCTGATCTGCCTGCCGCTGATCCTGTGGATCGTGCGCGGCTATTTCGAGGATATTCCCGCCGATATCGAATATGCCTATCGCATCGGCGGCCATTCCTGGTTCGCCACCTTCCGCAAGATCGCGCTGCCGCTCGCTGGCCCGGGCATCGCTGCCGCCGGCCTGCTCGCCTTCATCTTCGCTTGGAACAATTTCGTCTTCGCGCTGGTGCTGGCATCGGCCGACAAACAGCCGGTGACGGTCGGCGCGCTCGCCTTCATCACCTCCTCGGGCATACAGTACGGCCAGATTTCGGCGGCCATCGTGCTCTCGATCACGCCGACGCTGGCGCTCGCCCTCTATGCACAGCGCTATCTGGTCGAAGGCCTCTCGCTTGGCGCGGTGAAAGGATAGACATGGCCAGCCTCGAACTTAGAAACATCGTCAAGCGCTACAAGAGCCAGACCGTCCTCGACAATCTGTCGCTGACCGTGGCCGATGGCGAGACCCTTGTGCTGTTCGGTCCATCCGGCGCAGGCAAGACGGTGCTGCTGCGGCTCGTAGCCGGCGTCATCGACCCGGACGAGGGCAAGATCTTCATCGGCGACGACGACATGACCGATGTCGATGCGGAGTTCCGCGGCATCGGCATGGCGTTCCAGAATTTCGCGCTGTTTCCGCATATGACCGCGTTCGACAACATCGCGACACCGCTGCAGGCCAAGCGTTCCTCACAGAGTGCGATCAAGGCCGGCGTCGAGAGCGTCGCCAAGCTGTTGAAGATTGCCCATGTGCTCTCGCACAAGCCGCGCGCGCTCTCCAACGGCCAGAAGCAGCGCACCGCACTTGCCCGCGCGCTGGTCGGTTCGCCGCCGCTTCTGCTGCTCGACGATCCCTTGCGCAATGTTGACGCCAAGCTGCGCTTCGAGATGCGGCTCGAACTGCCGCGCCTGCTCGCCGATCGCGGCGCCACCGTCGTCTACGTAACCCAGGACTACAAGGAAGCCATGGCGCTCGGCGACCGCATCGCGGTGATGTCGCAAGGCGTCATCAGGCAGCTCGGCACGCCCGAGCAGATCTATCGCGAGCCGGCCAACATCGAGATCGCGCGGCTGTTCGGCGACCCGACCATCAACTTGCTCGACGTCAAGCCTGCGCGCGATGCCAGGGGCATCTATGTCGGCCTCTCCAACGTCCAGGTCCATCTGGCCGGCGCCTACGACACGGCGGTCGGCCGTGACTGCGTGATCGGGTTGCGGCCCGAAGCGTTGAGCTTCGTCGAGGAGGGTATCCCGGGCGCCATTCCCGTTACGGTCGAGGCCGAGACGCCTCTCAACGAGAAGATCGTCACGCTGGTGCGCACCGTGCGCGGTCGCGAGATCCTGGTCTCGCGCCCAGCCGGAACGCCGGGGCGAAGCGAGGGCAAGGCCCATATCGTCGTCGATGGCAAGAGCGCCTTGCTGTTCGACCACGCCAGCGGCGACCGCATCGGCTCGAAGAACGTCGTTGCTTTGCGCAATGGAGAAGCGGCATGAGCCAGAGCGCACTCACCATTTCAGGTGTCGACAAGTTCTACGGTCCGATCGACAGGGGCGTGCACGCCGTCAAGAACCTGACGATGGAAATCGCCAAGGGCGAGATCGTGGCGCTGCTGGGTTCGTCGGGCTGCGGCAAGACCTCGACGCTGCGCATGATCGCCGGCTTTGAAGAGGTCTCGCGCGGCACGATTTCTGTTGCCGGCCGCAAGGTGCACACTCTGGCGCCGGTCAAGCGCAACGTGGCGATGGCCTTCGAGGGCTACTCGCTCTATCCGCCGCTCACCGTGCGCGAGAACATGGCCTTCGCGCTCAAGGCGGCGAGGCTGCCGAAGAGCGAGGTCGACGCCAAGGTCGCCAGCATCGCCAAGCTGCTCGAGATCGAGGACATATTGGAGCGCTACCCCAGCTCCATCTCCGGCGGCCAGCAGCAGCGCGCCAGCCTCGGCCGCGCGCTGATCCGCGAGGCCGACCTGCATCTGCTGGACGAGCCGATGGGGCAGCTCGAACCACAGCTGCGCGCCGTGCTGCGCGGGCGCATCAAGCACTTCATCAAGGAGCGCGGCCTGACCGCGATCCTGGTCACCCACGACCAGACCGAAGCCAATGCGCTTGCCGATCGCATCGCCGTGATGGAAGGCGGCGTGCTGCAGCAGTTCGATACACCAGACCGGATCAAGGAGCGCCCGGCAAACCTGTTCACCGGCACCTTTGTCGGCGAACCGCCGATGAACGTCTTCGAGGCCTATGTCGGGACAACTGCCGGCCGCATCAATCTGCGGCTGCCCGACGGCCTTTCGCTCGACTACGACAAGGACGCCTTCAGCGCTCCGGTTCGCGACCAGTTGCTCAGTCGTGAGCGGGTCGTCATCGGCATCAGGCCCTACGCGGTCCGGCGTTCGAAGGAGGGCGTTCCGGCCAGGGTTTCAGCCAACCAATGGCTCGGCGACCAGACCCATATCGCCGCCGACTTCGCCGGCGGTTCGCTGGTTCTCGTCGAGCATGACCGCACCCGCCTGGACCTTGGTGCGCCGATCAATGTCAGCATCGATCCGAAGAACCTGCACGTCTTCGATCAGGCGAGCGGCGAGGCGATCTCGCACGGCATGGAGCTTGCGTGATGCGTGACGTCCTGATCGGCATTGATGCCGGCACCTCCGTCATCAAGTCCATCGCCTTCGACATAGCGGGCCGGCAGATCGCTGCTGCCGCGCTGCCGAACCACTATGAAACGCTGCCGGGCGGCGGCGCCGAACAGGATTTGGCGCGCACATGGAGCGATGCCGCCACAACCCTGCGCCAGCTCGCCGACAAGGTGCCCAATCTTGCCAGCCGTACTGTTGCCATCGCGGTGACCGGGCAAGGCGACGGCACCTGGCTGATCGATAGCAAGGGCGAGCCGGTGGCCAAGGGCTGGCTCTGGCTCGACGCGCGCGCCGCCGCCGTCGTCGAAGAGATTCGCGCGCGGCCCGAGGATCGGCTTCGCTTCGAGAAGACCGGCAGCGGTCTCGCCGCCTGCCAACAAGGTTCGCAATTTGTCTTCATGAAACGCACCATGCCGGAAATGCTTGGCAAGGCGGCGACCGCGTTCCACTGCAAGGATTGGCTCTATTTCAGACTGACCGGCGAACGCGCCACCGATCCGTCCGAGGGGACCTTCACCTTCGGCGATTTCCACACCCGCGACTACAGCGATGAGGTGCTCGATGTGCTTGGCGTCGCCGATCTCAGGCATCTGCTGCCGCCGATCATCGACGGCACCAGGCACAGCACAGGCCTGTCGCAGGCGGCGGCTGATGCCACCGGCATGCTGGCCGGCACGCCGGTTGTGCTCGGCTATGTCGACGTTGTCTGCACCGCGCTCGGCGCCGGCCTGCTCGACCGTGAGCGTAAGCCCGGCTGCTCGATCATCGGCTCCACCGGCATGCATATGCGGCTGGCCGAGACCCCCGACGATGTGCAACTGAACGACGCGGCGACGGGCTACACAATGGCAATGCCGGCGCCCGGCGTGTTCGCGCAAATGCAGTCGAACATGGCGGCGACGCTCAACATCGACTGGGTGCTTGGGCTGGCCTCCGGCATTCTCGCCTCGCAAGGCATTTCGCGCAGCAATGGTGAGATGATCGCGCTGGTCGACGCCTGGATCGCGGCCGCGCAGCCAGCCTCGCTGCTCTATCAGCCCTATGTCTCGGAGGCGGGTGAGCGGGGGCCGTTCGTCGATGCCAATGCCCGAGCCGGGTTCGTCGGTATTTCGTCGCGGCACGGCTATCCCGACCTCGTCCGCGCTGTTTTCGAGGGCTTGGCCTTCGCGGCGCGCGATTGCTACGCCGCCATGGGGCCGCTGCCGCGTGAGGTTCGCCTGACCGGTGGCGCCGCCAGGAGCCCGGCGCTGCGCAAGATCCTGGGTGCGGCGGTGGGCGCCGACATCCGCACCAGCGCGCGCGAGGAGGCGGGCGCAGCGGGCGCGGCAATGATCGCCGCGGTCTGCGTCGGCCTATACCCGTCCATGGATGCGTGCGTCGGCGAATGGGTGACGCCGCTGCTTGGCGAAGCCGAGCCGCGTGACCGCAACCTCGCCGCGATCTACGACAAGATGACCCCGTCCTACATGTTGGCGCACCAGGCGTTGCGGCCGGTCTGGCGCGCGATGGCTTCAGTGCAGGCAAATTGAGAAGTCGAGTATGCGTAAAAGAATAGCGATCATTGGCGACAACTTCATGCTCCCGGAAGTGTTTCGCGCCAAAATCGAGAAGGTTGCGAGTGGCGAACTCGACATCAGGACGTTGCAGACGGCCTGGCCCGACGAACCGATGGAGTTCGGCAATACGGCGCTCGGCCTCGACAAGGTCAAGGAGTATTTCGGCCACCCCGACGAGGTGGTCGACTTCATCGGCGATGCCGAGATACTCGTCACCCAACTGGCTCCCCTGTCGGAGGGCATGATGCGGCGCCTGCCTGATCTCAAGCTGGTCGCGGTTTCGCGCGGCGGCCCGATCAACATCGACATGGCTGCTGCCAGGGCGCACGGCATCACCGTGGTCAATGTGCCTGGCCGCAACGCCACCGCCGTGGCCGAGTTCACCCTCGGCGCCATCCTGGCGGAGACGCGGCTGATCCGGGTCGGCCACGAGGCCTTGCGCAAGGGGGAATGGCGCGGCGATCTCTACCGCGCCGACCGCACCGGCCGCGAACTCAGCGAAATGACGGTCGGCGTCGTCGGCTATGGCAATATCGGCACGAAGGTGGTGCGCCTGCTGCGCGCCTTCGGTTGCCATGTCCTGGTCAGCGATCCCTATGTGCAGCTGAGCGCCGAAGACCGAAATGCCGGCGTCGAGCTCGTCGCGCTGGACGATCTCCTGTCCCGCTCCGATGTCGTCACGCTGCATTCGCGGGTGACCGAAGAGACGCGCGGCCTGATCGGCAAGGACACCATCGCGCGGATGAAGCCTGGCGTGATCTTCGTCAACACCGCGCGCGGGCCGCTGGTCGACTATGACGCCCTCTACGAGGCGCTTGTATCAGGCGAGATAGCCAGCGCCATGCTGGAGACGTTTGCCGTCGAGCCGGTGCCTGCCGACTGGCCGTTGCTCCAGCTTCCCAACGTGACGCTGACGCCGCACATCGCCGGCGCCTCGGTGCGCACCGTCACCTATGCCGCCGAACAGGCCGCCGAGGAGGTGCGCCGCTACATCGCCGGTCTGCCTCCGGTCAATCCGTGCTGAGGCAGCTGCCATGACGCATCACATCGGCATCGAGGCCACGGCGACATGAACGGCGGTCCTGAAATCGTCGACCTCTTCGTCATCGGCGGCGGCATCAATGGCGCCGGCATCGCGCGCGATGCCGCGGGTCGCGGCCTTTCGGTCATCCTGTGCGAGAAGGACGATCTCGCCGAAGGCACAAGCTCACGCTCGGGCAAGCTCGTTCATGGCGGCCTGCGCTATCTCGAATATTACGAATTTCGCCTGGTGCGCGAGGCGCTGATCGAGCGCGAGGTGCTGCTGGAATCGGCGCCGCACATCATCTGGCCGATGCGCTTCGTGCTGCCGCACAGCCCAGACGACCGGCCGGCATGGCTGGTGCGGCTCGGCCTGTTCCTCTACGACCATCTCGGCGGCCGCAAGCGGCTGCCGGCGACCCGCACGCTCAACCTCCGCACCGCGCCAGAGGGCGCGCCGATCAAGGACGCATTCAAGCGCGGCTTCGAATATTCCGACTGCTGGGTGGATGACGCCCGCCTCGTCGTCATCAACGCGCTCGACGCTGCCGAGCGGGGCGCGCAGGTTTACACCCGCACCGCTTGCACCGCTGCCCGCCGCGAGAACGGCGTGTGGGTTGTCGAGATGCAGGATGGCAGGACGGGCATCAGGACGGTGGTTCGGGCGCGCGCGCTGATCAATGCCGCCGGCCCGTGGGTCAACGACATCGTCAACCGCGTCGCCGGCCAGAACTCCAGACGCAACGTGCGCCTGGTCAAGGGCAGCCACATCGTCGTGCCCAAATTCTGGGAGGGACGGCAGGCCTATCTCATCCAGAACAGCGACAAGCGCGTGATCTTCATCAACCCCTATCAGAACGATCTCGCTCTGATCGGCACCACCGACATTCCCTATGAGGGCCGGCCTGAGGACGTGGCCGCGGATGAGAGCGAGATCGATTATCTGATCAAGGTGGTCAATCGCTATTTCAAGCGCGGCCTTGCGCGCAGCGATGTCGTCTATTCGTTCTCCGGCGTCCGGCCGCTCTATGACGACAATGCCGACAACCCCAGCGCGGTGACTCGCGACTACATTTTTGAGCTCGACGCACCTGACGCGCAGGCGCCGCTGCTGTCCGTCTTCGGCGGCAAGATCACCACCTTCCGCAAATTGGCCGAGCATGCGCTGGACAGGATCGCTCCGTTTTTCCCCCGCATGGGCAAGCCCTGGACAGCCAAGGCGCATCTGCCCGGCGGCGACATCGTCAATGCCGATTTCGAACAGTTTCTCGGCGACCTCGGACGCGAATATCCGTGGATGCCGGCGTCGCTGCTCAAGCATTATGGCCGGCTCTACGGCACCAGGACACGTCTTCTGGTCGGCACCGCCGGATCGCTCTCCGGGTTGGGGCGCTGCTTCGGCAAGGATTTCTTCGAGCGCGAGGCCAATTATCTCTTCGACCGGGAATGGGCGGTGACATCAGCCGATATTCTCGAACGGCGCACAAAGCACGGCCTGCATCTGTCCGCCGAGGAGAGGGCGACCTTCGAGCATTGGTGCGCGAACCGGCTGGCGAGGGCGGGCTGATGGTCCATAAAGGCGACAACCACTCCAGCGAATTCTGCATGCTGCGCTCCTTGTCGGCCAGCGTCGGCGCCGACCCGCTGCTGGTGCAGGGGGCAGGCGGCAACACTTCCATCAAGCAGGCCGGCGTGCTTTGGATCAAAGCCTCCGGCACCTGGCTGAAGAACGCGCGCGACGATGAGATCATGGTGCCGGTCGCGCTGGCGCCGTTGCTCGATGCCGTGGCTCAGCGGAGCCCGGCGGCGGAGACGGCCGGGCAGTTCACGCTGGCGGACCTCAACCCTCGCCAGCTGCGGCCCTCCATCGAGACGACGGTGCACGCACTGCTGCCGCAAAAGATCGTCGTCCACGTCCATTGTGTCGAGACGATCTCGATTGCCGTGCAGGCCAACGCCGAAGCTCTGCTGGGGGAGCGCCTGCGCGGCCTCGACTGGGCTTTCGTGCCTTATCGCCGGCCTGGCCTGCCGCTGGCGCAGGCGATCGCCGAGCGGCTGAAGCCTGCGACCAACGTGCTGGTGCTCGGCAATCACGGGCTGGTTGTCGCCGCCGATACCGTTGCCGAAGCAGCCTTGCTGCTGCAACGGGTGACCGGACTGCTCGCGCGGCGGCCGCGGCAGGCCCCGCTGCCCGATCTCGACGCGCTGCTGAGGCTCGCCACCGGCAGCGACTACCGGCTGCCGGCCTCGGCCGCTGCGCATGCTGCGGCGACCGATCTCGCCAGTTGCCGCATTGCGGCCTCCGGCAGCCTTTATCCGGATCATGTCATCTTCCTTGGTGTTGGTTCGGTGATCGCCGGCCCCGCCGAGAACGCGGCGGCGATCGTCGCCCGCGCCGGCACCGCACCGACGTCCATTCTCTTTCCCGGCAAGGGCGTGCTGATGCGCCGGGACGCCAATGCCGGCGCCGAAGCGATGGCGCGCTGCCTGGCCGATGTTGCCGCGCGCGTCGATGGCGCGGCGCGCGTCAACTATCTCAGCCCGAAGGAGAATGCCGAGCTGCTGAACTGGGACGCTGAAAAATACCGCCAGCAACTCAACCGCGAGGGGGCGACGCTGCAATGACGGCCGTCATCACCCCGCGCCAGCGCTGAGGAGATCGCGATCGTGGCGTTCACGCTCTCCCTCAACACCAATCCGCTGGTCAACCGCTTTGCCGATCCGGATGACCTGATCGACACGATCGCTTACGAAATCGGCATCCGGAACGTGCAGCTCACGCATGAATTCGTCAATCCGGGCTGGCCGGCGGCGACGATCGTCAAATTCATCCGCCTGTTCCGTGGCGCACTCGCCCGCACCGGTGTGCGTGTCACCTCGGGCATGACCGGCCCTTACGGCCGGCTCAATCATTTCGGCCATCCCGACGCCGATGTGCGCAGCTACTATGTCGACTGGTTCAAGATCTTCGCCGACATTTCGGCCGAGCTTGGCGCTAGCGGCATGGGCACGCAATTCGCCATTTTCACCCACCGCGATTTTGACGACCCCGAGCGCCGTGCACCGCTGTTCGACATCGCGCTGGACTGCTGGTGCGAGGTTGCCGAACACGCCCGTGCGGCCGGTCTGACCTACCTGTTCTGGGAACCGATGTCGGTCGGTCGCGAGTTCGGCCATACCATCGAGAGTTGCCGGGTGCTGCAGGATGCGATCGACGCGGCCGGCATGGCCATTCCGCTGGAGATGATGGTCGACATCGACCATGGCGACGTCACATCAAGCAATCCGGCCGACATCGATCCCTATGCCTGGGCCGAAGCCTTTCCCAGGAAATCGCCGATCATTCACATCAAGCAGTCGTCGATGAACAAGGGCGGCCATTGGCCGTTCACCGCGACCTACAACAGGGATGGCCGCATCACGCCCGAAAAACTGCTGGAGACGGTGCGGCGCGGCGGCGGCACCGACAACGAGATCTGCCTCGAACTGTCGTTCCGCGAGCGCGAGCCGGTCGACCATCAGGTCGTCGACATGATCCGCGAGTCCGTCGACTACTGGGCGCCCTTCATCGACGCCGGCCGGTCCGGCCTTTTGCCAAAGGCCGAATAGAGATCGGGCAGGGGCCGATGCGGCTCCTGCCCGTTGAACTCTGCAGATCTGAAGTCGCCAGAAACTCAGCCGAATTTCGGATCGAGGCTGCCCGACTTGTAGCGCTTGGCCATCTCCGAGACCGGCAGCGGCTTGATCTTCGGCGCGTTGCCGGCGGTGCCGAACTGCTCGAAGCGCTCCTTGCAGAGCTTTCGCATGGCTGCCATCGCAGGCGTCAAATATTTGCGCGGATCGAACTCGCTCGGGTTTTCCGTCAGCACCTTGCGGATCGCACCGGTCAGGGCCATGCGGTTGTCGGTGTCTATGTTGATCTTGCGCACGCCATGCTTGATACCGCGCTGGATTTCTTCCACCGGCACGCCCCAGGTCGGCTTCATCTGGCCGCCATATTTGTTGATGATCTGCTGCAGATCCTCAGGCACCGAGGACGAACCATGCATGACCAGGTGCATGTTCGGCAGGCGGCGATGGATCTCTTCGATGACATTCATGGCCAGCACCGCGCCGTCCGGCTTGCGCGAGAATTTGTAGGCGCCGTGACTGGTGCCCATGGCGACTGCCAGCGCGTCGACATGCGTGTCCTTGACGAACTGCACCGCCTGTTCCGGATCGGTCAACAACTGGTCGTGGCTGATCGCGCCTTCGACGCCGTGGCCGTCCTCCTGCTCGCCGCCACCGCTCTCCAGCGATCCCAGCACGCCGATTTCGCCTTCGACCGAGACGCCACCCCAATGCGCCATGTCGACGACGCGCTTGGTGATGCCCGAATTGTAGGCGTAGTCGGCCGGTGACTTGCCGTCTTCCTTGAGCGAGCCGTCCATCATCACCGAGGTGAAGCCGTACTGGATCGCGGTGACGCAGGTGGCTTCGTTGTTGCCATGGTCGAGATGCATGCAGACCGGGATGTCGGGGTGGATTTCAACCAGCGCATCGATCAGCTTGGCCAGCACCACGTCATTGGCATAGGCGCGCGCGCCGCGGCTTGCCTGCAGGATGACAGGCGATTTGGTCTCTTCCGCCGCCTCCATGATGGCGAGGCCCTGTTCCATGTTGTTCATGTTGAAGGCCGGCACGCCATAGCCGTATTCAGCAGCGTGATCGAGCAATTGTCTCAATGTGATGCGAGCCAACGAATAGTCTCCCGTATCTGGTTTCAAACCTGTGGTTGCGGACTGTCCGCGCATCGTCCAGCCCACCGATGCTTCTGGCCGGATTTCGGCGCAACCGCAACCGTGACAGACCGTCCCGGCCGCAATTCTTGTTACAGCAACGCGATGAGAGCAAGCGGAATATCCCAAAGAATTGTCCCATTATCACAAAATTTCTGATACTTTTGCGACGATAGCTGTTATATCTGCGCTTGATCAAGGAACCACGCTGCGGCGTTGGCGGTCGGCGGCAATGAAGAGCGACATCAGACGGCAAGGCATCATGGACTTTCTGATGGACGCCGGTCAGGCCAGCGTCGACGATCTCGCTTTGCGCTTTGGTATCTCGAAAATGACCGTGCACCGCGACCTCGACGAACTCGAGGAAAGTGGTTTCCTGCGCAAGGTGCGCGGCGGCGCCTCGATCCAGCCTAGCAGTCTGTTCGAAAGCGATTTCCGCTACCGGCAGAAGCAGGCGACCGAGGAAAAGCAGCGCCTCGCGGCAGCTGCCGTGGCCATGATCGAGCCCGGACAGACGGTGATCATCGACGACGGCTCGACGGCGGGCGGCATCGCGCGCCATCTCGCTGATCTGCGGCCGCTGACGGTGATCTCCAACAATCTTGCCGTCATCCAGGAGCTGGCCGGTGCCGGTGGCATCAACCTGATCGCGCTCGGTGGCCAATACAGCAAGAAGTTTCATGGTTTCTTCGGCCTGCTCGCCGAGGACATGCTCAAATCGCTGCGCGCCGACGTCGCTTTCCTGTCCTCATCCGCCATCCATGGCGCGTCCGCCTTCCATCAGGACCAGGAGGTGGTGCAGGCCAAGCGGCTGATGATGGCGGCGGCAACCCGCAAATATCTGCTGGTCGATCACGGCAAGTTCGGCCGCACGGCGTTGCATTTTCTCACCGATCTCAAGGCGTTCGACACGGTCTTCACCGGCCGTGAGCTCGATCCGGGATTGTACGAGGCGCTGGATGCCGCCGGTGTCCCGGTGGCCCTGGTCGCAAACTGAGTTCGGCACTGAGTAAGGAGTACGCGTGGTGTATTGGGTTGGTACAAGCTGGAAGATGAACAAGACGCTCGCCGAGGCGCTGGCGTTCGCGGAGCGCCTGGCCGGCTTCATTCCCGGCTTCGATAACCGCATCCAGCCGTTCGTCATCCCGCCTTTCACGGCGGTGCGCGAGGTCAAGCAGGCGCTGTCGGCGACGCGCATCAAGGTCGGTGCCCAGAACATGCATTGGGCCGATGCCGGCGCCTGGACCGGCGAAATCTCACCGCTGATGCTGAGCGATTGCGGGCTCGATCTGGTCGAGCTGGGCCACAGCGAACGTCGCGAGCATTTCGGCGAGACCGACGACACCGTCGGCCTGAAGACGGCGGCTGCGGTGAAGCACGGATTGATACCGCTCATCTGCGTTGGCGAGACGCAGGCCGAGCGCGAAAGCGGGCAGGCCGATGCCGTGCTGAGCGCCCAAGTCGAGGGCGCGCTGCAACTCCTCGAAGGTGAAGCGAAGAGCGCAAAAATCCTGTTCGCCTACGAGCCGGTCTGGGCGATCGGCGACAAGGGCATTCCCGCCAGCTCCGACTATGCAGACAAACAGCAGGCACTGATCAAGCGGGTGGCCGGCGGCCTGCTGCCGTCCGTGCCGCCGGTGCTCTATGGCGGCAGCGTCAATCCCGGCAACGCCGCCGAGCTGATCGGCCAGCCCAATATTGACGGCCTCTTCATCGGCCGCTCCGCCTGGCAGGCGGATGGCTACATCGACATTCTCGGCCGCGCTTCAGCGGCGATCTGAATCGTCCAAACACGAAAAGGAAAAGAACATGAAAATTGCCATTGGGGCCGACAGTGCCGGCAAGCCGCTGCTCGATGTCATCGCCGCACACCTTGCCACCAAGCCGGGCCTCACCGTCAGCGATCTCAGCCAGGCCGGTTACTATGCCGACCTTTCGCAAAAACTCGCCCAGACCATCATCGACGGCGAGAACGAGCGCGGCATCCTGTTTTGTGGCACCGGCATCGGCGTCTCGATCTCGGCCAACAAGGTGCCGGGCATTCGTGCCGCACTCACCCACGACACCTATTCGGCCGAGCGGGCGGCGAAATCCAACAACGCGCAGATCATCACCATGGGCGCCCGTGTCATCGGCCCGGAACTGGCCAAGGCGATCGTCGATACCTGGCTCGCCTCCGAGTTCGATGAGAAGGGGCCGTCTGCCGGCAATGTCCAGGCGATCGACAGACTCGACGCGGCGAAGGTTTAATCCAGGCTCTTTGTCATCGCTGCGATGACGGTGACGGCCGACGCGGCACCTGGATCCATATGGCCAAGCGACCGCTCGCCCAGTCGCGAGGAGCGGCCCTTGGCAGCGATCATGTCCTTGGTCGCTTCCGCACCGCGCTCGGCGGCGGCAAGGGCCGCCGCAAGACTCTCGGCCAAGGTCTTGCCAGCCAGATTGGCTGCGGCGGCCGCTTCAGCCGCCGGCTGCCAGGCATCGACCATCGTCTTTTCGCCAGGTTCCGCCTTGCCGCGATCCTTGATGCCTTGTGCCATGGCCTGGAACAAAGCGATGAAGTCCGCGTCCGCCAGCGTCGCCTTGCCCTTGACGGCGGAAGCCGCGCGCATGAAGGCCGTCGCATAGAGCGGGCCTGACGAAGCGCCGACGGCATTGAGGAACGATTTCGCCGCCATGTTGAGCAGCGCCGTCGGCTCGATTGTCGCAAGGTCGAGCGGCGCCAGCGCATCGCGCACGGCATTGAAGCCGAGTTCCATCGCGATGCCATGGTCGGCATCGCCAATGACGCCGTCGAGTTGGCAGAGCCGGTCCCTGTCGGCTTCGATCGCCACCGCGATCGTATCGAACATTCTTTTCAGGTCGGCAGCATTGATGGTCACAAGAATGCTCTTTCGTCAGCCGGCACGGAACATGGCACAGTCGCAGGGGTGGTCGAGCATGGTCTGCAATTTCTCGTCGAGATGAAAAAGGGTCACCGAAGCGCCGGCCATTTCGAGCGACGTGCAGTAATTGCCGACCCAGGTCGCGTGAACGGAAACGCCGAGTGCGTCGAGCCGCTGCCTGACCCGCCGGTTCATGATGTAGAGCTCCATCAGCGGCGTCGAGCCGAGCGAATTGACCAGCACCGCGACCTTGTCGCCGCGCTTCGGCGCCATCTCGGCGAAAATCTTGTCCAGCATCTCGTCGGTGATCACGTCGGCGGTCCCGAGCTTGCCGCGCGCGATGCCGGGTTCGCCATGGATGCCCATGCCGATCTCCATCTCGTCGGCGCCGATCTCGAAATTCGGCCGCCTTGTCTGCGGCAGCGAGCAGGGCGACAGCGCCACGCCCATGGTGAAGGTGTGGTCATTGGCCTTGCGCGCGATGCGCTCGACCTCATCCAGGGAGAGCATGAGGTCGCAGGCTGCACCGGCCGCCTTGAAGATGAAGAAATTGCCGGCGACGCCACGGCGCTTCTGCCGCTGGTCGCGCGGTGCCGAGGCGACGTCGTCGGTGGTCAGCACGGTGCGCACCTCTATGTCGTCCATCGCGGCCATCTCGGCCGCCATGTCGAAATTCATCACGTCGCCGGCATAGTTGCCATACATGAACAGGACGCCGGCGCCGCGGCTCACCGCCTTGGCGCATTCGAGGATCGGATCGGGCGGCGGCGAGGCAAAGACATTGCCGATGGCCGCCGCGTCCGCCAGCCCCTTGCCGACAAAGCCGAGAAAGGTCGGCTCATGGCCCGAACCACCGCCGATGACCAGCCCGACCTTGCCGGGCCGCGGCCCGTCACGGGCGATGATCGAGCGCGGGCTGCCGTCCGCGCTCCTGAGGTGCCGAGGATGCGCGGCGAGGATCCCTTCGAGCATCTCGTCGACGGCGCGGTTGCCATCATTAATGATCTTCTTGGTCTGCACCTGCGTCCTCCCAACCTTTCGCAAATACTACCGGGTGTTATCGCGATTTCCACCCGGCCGGGAAGATTTCATGCCGCGATCTTTTCCCGTGCTGCGAGAATTTCCACGCAGGCCTTGGCCGCTTCCTTGCCCTTGACGGTGAAGTGCTCGAAGAAGAAGCGGTGGTGCTCGGCGCTGTCGTGATAATTCAACGGCGTCAGCACCGCCGAAAGCACCGGCACGCCGGTCGACAGCTGCACATTCATCATGCCGTCGATGACGGCACTGGCGACGAACTCATGCCGGTAGATGCCGCCATTGACGACGAACGCCGTGCCGAGGATCGCGGCATAGCGGCCGGTCTCAGCCAAGGTCTTGGCGTGCAATGGGATTTCATAGGCGCCGGGCACATCGAAGACATCGACGGCGAAGCGGTCGCCGCCGATGGCAGCCAGTTCCGCCTCGAAAGCGCTTACGCACTGGTCGACAATATCCGCATGCCAGCGCGCTCTGATGACGGCGATGCGAACAGTTTCATAGTCTTTGTGGGAATGCTGATTCATGGGTCCATCCTTCCGTTTCGAACCAGAATCAGGACGCACGATACGGAAACCGGCCCGCCAGGGCGGTCCGTTTGCCGTTTCGTTCTCTTTCATCCGGACTATACCGTCGGCTCCGGAATCACACCGGATCTGCTGACCTTTCCGATTGTGTCGGAAAGCGCTCGCGGGCTTGGGTCGAGACCCTTACCGCCGGTGGGGACTTTCACCCCGCCCTGAGAACATTAACGGGCTTTGTATGGAAGGGCAGAGGTGCCACTGTCAACCGTGCGACAGGTTGGTGGTCAATCACGTTCGGTCGACTGGAGCAATCGGGTGAGAGAAGCGCTCTATCGCGTGCGCCATGCCGCTGCCGACGCGGCCACCAGCATGAGTAGCGCCGCAACCATCGCGCAGATGGCAAAACCGAAGGTCGAATAGATCGGGCCGAAGCCGGTGGTGCCGATGAAGACTGCCAGATAGGTCACCGCGCTGTTCAGGCCCATGATCGTGCCCCGCCGTAAGGGATCGAGCGCCGACAGGCAGGTGACCAGGACGTTCAGTCCGAAATGGTTGGTAAGTCCCCAGATCGCCACCATGGCGAGCGTCAGGCCGAAACTGTTGCTGGTCGCGGCAATGGCGACGTAGACGGCAGCCACAAGCAGATAGGCGAATGGCATGACGCGTCGCGCACCAAGCCGATCGATGGCGCCGTCTAGAAATGCTGCCATGCCGAAGCCGATGCCATAGGCGAGCGCGGCAAGCCCATTGGCGCTGACCGGCTCACCCAGCCCGACATGAAGATGGTCGCCGAGATAGCCATAGACACCGTAGAAGGCGGTCATGAAGGCGGCGCAGGCGACCAGAAGCGGTAGAATGCCAGGAATGCCTAGCGCTTCCAGCGGGGCGGGTGCCGGCCCGGCCTTCCTGATGTCGCTGAGCGAGGTCATTGTCAGCCCGGCCCACGCCAGGGCCGCCAGCACCGCGACCGCTGCAAAGACAGCGCGCCAATGCACCAGATCGGCAAGCACGGCCGAGAGTGAAACGCCAGCCACCATGCTGAGCGTCCATCCGGTCAGCACGACGCCGATCGTCCCGCTTTCGCGGCCGGGCGGCGCGATAGCGGCCGCGCTGGCATAGATCGCAGGCATGGCGACGCCGGCAGCAATGCCGGCCAGAAGTTGTGCGGCGACCAGCGTGATGACCGTGGGCGCCACCGCACTTGCAACAAGCGCCAGGGCAAGCAGCAGCAATGCCCCCTGCAGCATCCGGCGTGCGCCGAGCCGGTCGATGTAGCGGGCCAGGAACAGGGCGCTTGCCGAGGTGCCCAGCCCAAACGCGGCCGCCGCGATCATGACGACCGGCACGCTGGTTCCAAACGACGAGGCGACAGCCGGTGCGATCGGCCCCAGGACCAGCGAATTCGAACCAATCACGGCGATACAGCCGGTCAGCAGATAGGCGAGGGCTGGGATCGGCTGCCTGGCGCCGGCTGTCAGGACTGTAGCTTGATCGCTATTCGACATATGGCCATAATGGCCGTATTAAATTCTGTCGCAATCGGGATTATCGCTATGGATGAAGAAACAGATGGTATTCCGCTGAACAGGCCGGCGCCCCGTGACGTCGATGCAATTGACCGAAAGATATTAGGCGTTCTCGTCGATGACGCCACGGTCAGCTATGCCGAACTGGGCGATCGGGTTGGCCTTTCACCGCCGGCCGCCCATGAACGGGTCAAACGGCTTCGGCGCAGCGGCGCCATTCGTGGCACCGCTGTTATCATCGACCCCAAGGCGGTGAAGAAGCCGCTGCTTGCTTTCGTGCATATCGACACCAGGGGCTGGGGCAAGACCCCGGAGTTGATGGCGGTTTCGCAGTATCCTGAAGTCGAGGAAATCCATACCGTGGCCGGCGATACCTGCATGTTGCTGAAGGTTCGCACGGAAGACACCAGGGCACTCGAAGGACTGTTGGCACGTCTCTACGAGACGCCAGGTGTCACCTCGACGCGCAGCTACGTGGTTCTCTCAACCTATCTTGAACGGCCGGTGCAGCCTGGCATCACCGAGAAATGGCCGACGCCCAAGCACATGGCCGAGCCTCTTTACTAGATTCCGCGCTGTACCTAGTCAGCCGGGTGCTAACGCTACGCCCGCTCGGGGAACATCGCCTTCAGGCCCTCGCGCGAGGCCTTGGCGATGCCGCGTTCGGTGATCAAGCCGGTCACCAGCCGCGCCGGCGTCACGTCGAAGGCCGGGTTGGCCGCGGGCGTTGCTTCGGGCGAGATGCGCACCTGGGCGATGTCGCCATTGGCGGTCTTGCCCCACACCAGTGAAACCTCGTCGGCCGAACGTTGCTCGATCGGGATCTCCTTCAGCCCGTCATGCACCGTCCAGTCGATGGTGGGCGAGGGCAGGGCGACATAAAACGGCACGTCATTGTCGGCGGCGGCGAGCGCCTTGAGATAGGTGCCGATCTTGTTGCAGACATCGCCATCGGCGGTGGTGCGGTCGGTGCCGACGATCACCATGTCGATTTCACCGCGCTGCATCAGATGGCCGCCGGCATTGTCGACGATCAGCGTGTGCGGCACGCCATGGCCGGCCATCTCCCAGGCGGTCAACTGGGCGCCCTGGTTGCGCGGGCGTGTTTCATCGACATAGACGTGGACCGGGATGCCGGCTTCCGCTGCCAGGTAGATCGGCGAAGTGGCCGTGCCGTAGTCGACGGTCGCCAGCCAGCCGGCATTGCAATGGGTAAGAATATTGACCGGCTCGCCCGGCTGCTTGCGCGCGGCAATCGCCTTGATGATGGCCAGTCCGTTCTCGCCGATGGCGCGGTTCAGCCCGACATCTTCATCGGCGATCTCACTGGCGCGCCGATAAGCGGCCGCAGCGCGCTGTTCCGGTGGCAGCGGGCGAAGGAAGCGGCGCATCTCATCCAGCGCCCAGCGCAGATTGATCGCCGTCGGGCGTGTCTCGTGCAGCGTCTCCCACACGGCATCGAGCGCTGCGTCGGACGCATCATCCGCCATCTGCATGGCGACGCCATAGGCGGCTGTAACGCCGATCAGCGGCGCGCCGCGCACCCACATGTCGCGAATGGCGGTAGCGATGCCGGAAACGGTGCCGATCCTTTCGATACGGAAATCATGCGGCAGCCAGCGCTGGTCGATGATCTCGACCGAACGTCCGTCGTCGCTCAACCAGATGGTACGATAGTGGCGCTCGCCGACGTTCAAATGCTGCTCTCCTGTTCGATCAGCGTGGCCAGGGTGTTGACCTCGTCGATGCTGTGTATCTGGCGCCGGTTGACGGCGATGTGACGGCCGAATTTCAACGCCTTGGCCTCGCAAGAGGCGCGCAGATCCTCGTCGGCAATGGTCTCGAAATCGGCATTGTGAGCGAGGCCGAGGATGCGCCGGTGCACCTCGATGCCGGCAAAGCCGAGCAGATCGGTCCAGATCTGGTGCAGCACATGGTCGAGCGCCTGTTCGGCGCCCAGGCTGTCGCCCTGATCCTCGAACAGGCTTTTTTGGTAGAGCATGCCGGTGCGCTCGCTGCGCCACAGATGTGAGAACTCAGCGCGAAACACCGACCACGTCTCGATCGTCACCTCGAGCAGATAGGCGCGCATGGCGTCGCGCTTGCCGCTCCCCTCGTGGCCACGCTGTGAGAAGAAGGACATCCAGAAATTGGCGAGCAGCATGCCGACGTCGAAGGCCATCGGACCGTAGAAGGCGAACTCCGGATCGATCATCCGGGTCTCCGTGTCTGTGACCATGATCGAGCCGGAATGCAGGTCGCCATGCAGCAGCGTTTCGGCATTGGCGGCGAAGATGTGCTTCAGACGTTGGGCCTCGACCTTGAGGTCGCGATCGGCGCGCAGTTCGGCAACGAGGACGTCGAGCTGCGGCGAGGTATGCCGGTTCAGCTTGGCGTCGAAATAGGGATCGGAAAACACCAGGTCCTCGGTGATGCCGCAGAGGTCGACATTGTCGGCGAACAGCGCCAGGTCGGCCTTGCGGTCTTTGGTCGGCATGGAGAGATCGGAGCCGCGAAACAGCGTGCGGGCCATGAACAGGCCGATATCCCTGGCGATGTTGGGCAACTGGCGCCCATCGATCAGGGCGCGCCTCAAAATGATGTGTGGCGGCGCCAGATACTCCATGATGATCAGCGCCTGGCCTTCATCGAAATAATAGATTGCCGGCACGGAGCCGGGTGCGCGCGCCTCTTGCCTGGTCAGCGCGTGATATTCGAAGAAGGAGCGCTTCAGCGGCAATGGCCAGCTGTCGCCGACCAGTCGGACATAGGGCAGGGCCTGCTTGACCACGGCCGCACCGCTGGCGCCCTCGACGATGAACACCAGATTGAGATTGCCATCGCCGACCTCACGGACCTTCCAGGTGCTCGTGTCCTGGCCGATCTTGGCGCACAGCGGCTCATTCGTGGAGAGGCGCGTTGCAAGCGTCTCCACCGACAGTGCTTCGAACGGCAATTTCTGAGTCATCATCATCCTCTCGCATATGCACTCCGAACATAACGGAGGCATGGCGGCGTGGCCAAGCTAGGAAGCGATCTGGCAATTGTCAATCGTGTTGACAATTGCCGATATTGACCATAGCGTCTCGATCAGGGAGGAATGCATGGTCGGCAATGCCGTGTTCCGCGTAGAGGGACTGAGGAAATCCTTTGGCCGCAACGAGGTGCTTGGGGGCGTCTCGCTGGACCTCCATGCCGGCGAAGTGACCGTGCTGATGGGCGCCAACGGCGCCGGCAAATCCACCCTCGTCAAGATCATCAGCGGCGTCTACGAACGCGGCGGCGGCACCATGACGCTCGCCAGCCAGGATTTTGCCCCGGCAAAGCCGGCGGAAGCGATTCGCGCGGGCGTCGTCACCGTGCACCAGAACATCAATGACGGGGTCGTAGCCGACCTCGATGTCGCCACCAATCTGACCTTGGACAGGCTGAGCGGTAAGGGCGCGCCGACCCTGTTCAATCCGGCCCGCGTGCGCCGTGAGGCCAAGGCGGTTGCCGACCGCATGGGGCTGACGATCGATTTGAAGGCCCGCGTCAGCGATCTGTCGCTTGCCGATCGCCAGATGGTGGCGATCGCGCGGGCGCTGGCGCACCAGCCGAAAGTGCTGATCCTCGATGAGCCGACCTCCTCGCTCTCCAGCGCCGAGGCCGATCGGCTGTTTGCGCTGATCGACCGGCTGCGCGATCAGAGCGTGGCGATCCTCTACATCTCGCACCGCATGTCCGACATCAGGCGGCTTGCCGACCGCATCGTCTCGATGCGTGACGGCGTCATTTCGGGTGTCTTCGACGCCAAGCCGCTCGACTATGAAGGCGCCGTCAATGCCATGCTCGGCCGCAAGATTCATCTTGACCAGATCGTTGCCAGGGACTCGGTCAAGGCGGTCCTGACCGTGGAAGGCCTGCGCATCGCGCAGGGTGCCAAGCCAATCTCCCTGACACTCGGCGATGGCGAGGTTGTTGCCATCACCGGCCTCGTCGGCGTCGGCAAGACGGCACTTGCCGAGACGCTGTTTGGTGTGCGCAAGCCGCTTGCCGGCACCATGACGATGAACGGCAAGCCCTACATGCCGCGCTCGGCCGGCGATGCGATCGCGGCGGGCGTGTTCCTCGTCGCCAAGGATCGCGCCACCAGCGGCATCGTCGGCGACTTCAACATCGAGCGCAATGTCAGCTTGCCGTTCCTCAAGCGGATGTCGAATCTGAGCGTGCTCAAGCGCCGCCTCGAGCGCGCCACCGCGCGCCGGCAGATCGAGGAACTCAGCATCGTCTGCCGCTCCGAGAAGGACGAAATGTCGGCACTGTCCGGCGGCAACCAGCAGAAGGTGATGGTCGCCCGCTGGATGGCGCAGGATGCCACGCTGTTCATCCTCGACGAGCCGTTTCAGGGCGTCGACATTTCGGCCAGGCGCGACATTGCCGCCAAGCTCAGGGCAAGCGCCAATGGTCGCGCGACACTCCTGTTCGTCACCGAACTCGACGAGGCGCTGGAGACGGCCGACCGCATCCTGGTCATGTCGGAGCACACAATCGTCGGTGAACACCGCAATGCCGATGTCGATCTCGACCGCCTGCTGGCCGAGGTTGCTGGTGGGCCGTTGCACAGCGCGGCCTGAGCGTGGCGGCGGGTAGAATTGGAATGGAGTGAGCATGGGTTCGAGTTGGGTAAAGTGGGCAGCGGCGCCGGGGTGCGCGGAATGACGCTGCGCGACCACGCCATCCGCTATGGCTTCATTGTCCTGTTGTTCGGGCTGGTCGCCTATTTCGCGATCGCCGCCGACGGTTTCGTCTCGCCGCAAAGTGCCGTCTTCATCTTCCAGTCGGTCGCCATCACCGGCGTGCTGGCGCTCGGCGTCACCGCCACGCTGGTCGTCGGCGGCTTTGACCTGTCGATCGGCTCGGTCGCCACATCGGCCATGATGGCGGCTTCCTATGTCATGGTGGTGCTGGAACAGAACGCGGTCGTCGCGGTCGTCGCCTGTCTGCTCATCGGCGCCATT
Source organism: Mesorhizobium loti CJ3sym (assembly GCF_000472785.1). Taxonomy (GTDB): domain Bacteria; phylum Pseudomonadota; class Alphaproteobacteria; order Rhizobiales; family Rhizobiaceae; genus Mesorhizobium; species Mesorhizobium loti_E. The sequence goes on along the minus strand of NZ_AXAL01000003.1, from coordinate 235,214 downwards.
GTCGGCCTGATCAATGGCTGGCTGATTGTCTACATGCGCGTGCCCGATCTGCTGGCGACGCTCGGCATGATGTTCCTGCTCGTCGGCCTGCAGCGCATCCCGACCGAAGGCCGATCGATCGCCACCGGCATGACCATGCCCGACGGCTCGGTCGCCAACGGCAAATTCTCAGACGCCTTCCTGGCGCTCGGTCGCCACCGCTTCGACTTCTTCATCCCGAACCTCATTCCGGTGTCGGTGGTGGTGCTGCTGGTGCTGGCCGTGGTGATTTGGTTCTTCCTCGAATACACCCGCTTCGGCCGCATGATGTACGCCGTTGGCTCCAATGAGCGCGCCGCCGAACTCGCCGGTGCGCCTGTCAAGGCATACAAGATCTGGGCCTACGTTATTTCAGGAGTTTTTGCCTCGATCGGCGGCATTTTGCTCGCCGCCCGGCTTGGACGCGGTGACATCGCCTCGGGTAATAATCTGCTGCTCGATGCTGTTGCCGCGGCGCTCATCGGCTACGCGGTGCTTGGCGCCGCCAAGCCGAACGCCTTTGGCACGGCAATTGGCGCGCTGTTCGTCGGCATCTTGCTGCAGGGCCTGACGATGATGAACGCGCCTTACTACACGCAGGATTTCGTCAAGGGCGTGGTTCTGGTCGTCGCCCTTGTCTTCACCTTTGCCCTCTCGGGCAGGGGCAGGGGGTAGTTTCGGCCGGGTAGGATTTTGGGTTCAACAAGAGTGGAGGAAAACAAGATGAACATCACAAAAAGAGTTTTGGGGAAGATCGCGCTTGGGCTGGCCGGCGCGACCATGCTGATGCAGTTTCCGGCATTGGCCGCCGACAAGCCGGCGCCGTTCGACAAGCCGGGCGTCAAGATCGCGCTGGTGCGCTATCTCTCGACCGGTGACTTCTTCCAGGCCTATCTCTCGGGGGTCGAGGCACAGTCGAAGGCGCTCGGCATCGACCTGCGTGTGCTCGACAGTCGCCAGGATGCCGCCCTTCAGTCCGACATGGTCGACCAGGCCATCGCGCTCGGCGTGCAGGGCATCATCATCCAGCACGGCCTGACGGAATCGATGAAGGATGCCGCGCAGCGCGCGGTCGACGCCGGCATCAAGGTGGTGGCTTTCGACGTCAATGTCGAAAACCCGAAGATCCCCCAGATCGAGCAGTCGGACAAGGATCTGGCGCGCCTCGCACTCGAGCAGGCCGTCAAGGACAATGGCGAAAGCTGGAACGCCGGCTATGTCTATGTCGCCGGCATCGCGCCGCTCGACCGCCGCAACGAAACCTGGATTGATGTGAAGAAGAAGTATGCGGGCATCAAGGAAGTGGCGATGTTCGGCACGCTCGACAACCCGATCGCCAACTCCGTCGCCAACCAGGCGCGTTCGGTGTTGACTGCCCACCCCGACATCAATGTGATGTTCGCCCCCTATGACGAATTCGCCAAGGGCGTGAAGATCGCCGTCGACGAGGCCAGCCTGAACAAGAAGATCAAGATCTATTCGGCCGATATTTCGACGTCCGACATTGCCGCGATGCGCGAGCCCGACAGTGCCTGGGCCGCGACCGCGGCCACCAATCCGGCCGTGGTCGGCCAGGTCTCGGTGCGAGCGCTGGCGCAGTTGCTCGCTGGTGAAGACCCCGGCCACAACGTCATCGTGCCGCCGACGCTCATCACCCAGAAGGAGCTGATCGACAAGGACATCAAGAACATGGAAGACCTGTCGGCCAAGCTGCCGCAGTTCGCCCATGCCGATGTCGCCATGCCGGCCTGGATGCCGAACCCGAACGCGAAGTAGACGCGGGTCTGATAAACGCAAAAGGGCGGCCATGAGCCGCTCTTTTCATATTGAGGCAGGCTCTCGCTTTACAGCCGGTGTTCCGGATCGCGCATCCCGTGGACGACAGCCACGACCAGGACGCCGTCCGGTTGCGGTTCGTAGATGACGATGTAGCGGCCTTCGATGGGCACGCGGGCTGTCGCGCTCAATTCCGGCCGGGCCGTGCCCATCTTGGGGTGCTGTGCCGCGAGGTCCAGCTTCTCAAAAATGCGCATCAGCAGCCTGTCCGCTGCCTTTTCATTGTCGATTGCTATTGTGTGCCAGATGTCCCGCAAATCCTGCGAGGCGCGAGGTGTGAGCCGATATCTAGCCACGAGCGCGGCGTTCTGCTTTCAGATTGCGTAGAAACTCGGCGGGGTCGATTTCCACCGGCTTGCCGCTGGCCATGCCGTCGGCATAGGCGTGTTTCAGGTGCTCGAGTTCTAGGGCACGCAATTCCTCGCGCTGCTCCCACAGGCGCAAGGCGTCGCGGACAATCTCGCTGTTGGAGGCATAGCCACCACCTTCGATGGCGCTTTGCAGGCGAGCACTCTGCTTAGCGGTAAGCGAGATAGTGAGAGTGCGCATCGGTTCAGCTTTCATGCCGATCCTGTATCACACCTCACAAGAACTAACAATATTTGTTAGGTTTCCTGTATCTCATGCCTCGATCCCCTGCCTTGCGGTAGGGGATCGCAAGGAAAGTTCTGCCTACCGCAGCGCCGCCGCGATGTTGCCGCCGTCGACCGTCGTCACATCGGCCGTCGTCCGTTCGGCCAGCGCGTGATGCAGGAATGCCTGTGCTACATCCTGCGCCGTGACCTCCTGGCCAAGCAGATTGCCGGACATGTATTCCTTCTCCGACACGCCGCGCGCGCCCGAGCGGCTGGCGATCATGGCGTCGGTCAAAATGCCCGAGCGGATGCGGTCGGCATTGACGGCGTTCGAACGGATGCCGTGGGCGCCGTAGTCGAGCGCGTATTGCCTGGACAGGAACAACGTCGCCGCCTTCGGCACGCCGTAGGCGCCGAATTTCGGGCCCGGATTGACGGCTTGCTTGGAGGTGTTGAACAACAAGACGCCACCGGTGCCCTGTTCCAACATGATGCGAACGGCGTTCTGCGCCACCGACTGGTGGGCGAAGAAGTTGAGTTCGAAACTCTTGCGCAGGAGCGCATCGTCGAGCTCGCCGATCCGGCCTTCCCAGGCTGCACCGGCATTGGAGACGAGGATGTCGACGCCGCCAAACACCGCAACCGCTTTGTCGAAGGCGGCCCGTACCTGCACGGGATCGGTGATGTCGGCGCCGACGCCGATCGAATTGTTGCCGGCTTTCTTGGCGGCATCGGCGGCCTTTTCGGCATCGAGATCGACCACGACGGCATGGGCGCCATTGTCTGCGAACAACTTCGCGGTTGCAGCACCAATCGCGCCGGCGCCGCCGGTGATCAGCACCACCTGGCCGGTCAGTGGCTTGGGCTTGTTGGAGGCAAGCTTGGCCTGTTCCAGCGACCAGTATTCGAGTGGGAAGAGGTCGGCCTTGGACAGCGGATGGAAATGGCCGACCGCCTCAGCGCCCCGCACCGCCTCGATCCACATCTCGCCAACGTCGGAAGCGATCTTCGCGTCCTTCAGCGTGCGGCCGTGACCGAACATTCCGAGGCCCGGCACTAGTGTCAGCCGTGGCATCGGGTCGAGCATGGTGCGCTTGACGTCGTCGAGCGCGTCATTGGTCTCGAAATAGGTGCGATAATCCCCGACGAAGGCATCGACATGGCTCTTGATCACAGCCTTGTAGTCGCCGGCCTTGTCGGCATCGGGCGCCGGCACCGCCATCGGCCCGGTCTTGATGCGGATCGACAGATCAGGCGTCGAAACACCGCGTCCGGCGTAGTCGGCAATCTTGGACGAGTTGATGAAATCGACGATCGCGTCGGAGGTGCGGAAGTCGGAGATCATGCGGTCGAAGCGGCCTTCGCCGCGCGCCACCGCGACGGCGCCGCGCAGCATTGGCGCGATGGAAGCCGGCGTTGCGACTTTTGCCGGCAGCACCGCCTTGGCCGCTTGCGGCTTGCCGTGCTTGGCGATGTAGTCCTCTGCAACATTCACATAGTGGATCATCCGGTCGTAGGCCTGTTTGGCATCGTCGCCGAAGGTGAAGATGCCGTGCTTGTCGAGGATCAGGCCTTCCACATCAGGGTCGGCATCGAAGACGTCGGCCGCCGCCTTGGCGAGGTCGAAACCCGGCATGATGTAGGGCACGTAGCCCATCTTGCTGCCGAACACCGTTTTCACCAGCGGCTTCGAGTCTTCCTGGTCGACGATGGCCAGGATGGCGGTCGAATGGGTATGGTCGACGAATTTGTGCGGCAGGAAGGCATGCAGCAGCGTCTCGACCGAAGGGTTGGGCGAGGAGGGGTCGATGAGGTTCGCCCGTTGCAGCGCAACCATGTCCTCGTCGGCGAGCTTGTCCAGCGCGCGCGCCTTGAGCAGGGCGCCCATCTTGACCGCCGGCAGGCCCTGCGGCTCGATGACAGCCATGTCCCAGCCGCTGCCCTTGACGCACAGTACGTCCCATTCGTCACCGACGAGGTCGGTCGCCTTGATCTTGCAGGAGGTGTTGCCGCCGCCATGCAGAACCAGCTGCGGCACGCCACCCAGCAGCCGCGTCGTGTAGACGCGCAGCGCTAGGTCGCGGCCGACGCCCTTCTTCGCATAGTCGGCAACGAGTTTCTCGGCCGCGTCGTCGTTCCACAAATTCTTCATGTTCGCTTCGTCCAGTTGCTGTCTTGGGTGGTGAAACAGGAATGCCGAGACGCCTTGATGACAATGCGCCGGCGAAGGGTTGCTTTTCAGGATGCTTTTTGTGGCGCCGCTCCGGCATGATCGAGCAGCCGTTGCGCCATATGCGCGCCGACCACCAGATGCGTGCAAAGTCCCCCAGTGAGTGCGGCGAGCAGCGGTTCGAACTTGCTGTCCTCCTGCACCACCATCAGGCGCCTGGCGATGGCGCGCAGCGAGGCAAGTTCGGCGGAGATCACCCGCCTGTTGTAGCCGCAGTCGAGCACCTTGCCTTCAGAATCGATGATCTGACCGGCAATGACGCCTGCGGCACCTCGACTGCGCAGCTCCGCCATTTCACCTGATGTCAGCGCGCCGCATTTGACCAGATGGCTGTCGGCGTCGACCGCGCCGACCGAATAGAGCGCCAGATCGCAGTCCTTGATTCCCGACAGCTGTTCACGGATCACCGGTTCGGCCCGCAGCGCGCGTGCCAGCTCTTCCGTAGACAGCACCAGCGGCGCGTAGAAGTTGAGGCCCTTGGCGTTGAGCCGGCGCGCGATTTCCATCGTGCACTGGTCGGGCCGGTAGGAATAAGGCGCGCCGAGATTGCCGCAGAGCTGCACCACCGTGACATCCTGCAGGTCGGCATAGGACATGATGTCGGCGATGGTGTAGACGGTGCGGCCCCAGGCGACACCGATGCGATCGCCCTTCTTGACCAGTTCGAGGAAGACGCTCGCCGCCAGCACGGCGATGTCCGTCGACGGGTCGGGGACATGGCTGTTTTCCGGCGCGATCCAGACCGCGTCGATGCCCAGTGCATCCTCGAGCTTGCGCGCCATGACATCGTCGGTGAAAAGCTGGGTCGAGGTCGAGATATTGACGATGCCGGTCTCGCGCGCCTTGCGCAGATACATGGCCACCGAGGCACGGGAAATGTTAAGCTGGCTCGCCACCTGATCCTGCCGCAGGCCGTGCGCATAGTAGAGCCACGCGGCCTTGTGGATGATTTGTTCTGCCGGTCGGATCGCCATGCCGTCTCCTCGGCTGACATTAGTCACGGCTCTCGACAAAAGTCAAATTGAGCGGGAGAGAGCAAAACATCTCACTTGTTGACCGGGATCAACGTGAAGCCGGCTGTGGTGTCGACAGGCTTCCCATAGAAGAATGGTGACGTGGCCAGGAGCCTGTGATTAGAAGTCTCCGACCAGGAAGCAAGGGGAAGCGGGATGGGCAATCCATACGAACAGGATCTCGACAGGAACGCGGCCAACCACCAGCCGCTGACGCCGCTCACCTATCTGGAGCGCGCGGCAAGGACCTATCCCAACCATATCGCCATCATCCACGGCCACCAGCGCATCTCCTATCGCGATTTCTGGCGCCGCTCGTTGAAGGTTGCCTCGGCACTACAAAAGCGCGGCATCGCCAAGGGCGACACAGTCACCGTCATGCTGTCCAACACCCCGCCAATGCTGGAAGCGCATTTCGGCGTGCCGATGACCAAAGCCGTGCTGCACTCGCTCAACACCCGCCTCGACGCCGCGGTCATCGCGTTCCAGCTCGACCATGCCGAGACCAAGGTGCTGATCGTCGACCGCGAATTCTCTGATGTCGTCAGGCAGGCCTTGGAACTGGCCAAGGTCAAGCCGCTGGTCATCGACTACGACGATCCCGACTATGCGGCCGACGCGCCCTATCCGAAGGGCGAGCGCATCGGCGCATTGGACTACGAGGCGTTTCTTGCCAGCGGCGATGAGGATTTCGCATGGTCGATGCCGGACGACGAGTGGGACGCGATCTCACTCAACTACACCTCCGGCACGACAGGCAATCCGAAGGGCGTCGTCTACCACCATCGCGGTGCCGCCCTGATGGCCTACACCAACACCATCCATGCCGGCATGGCCAAACACGCCGTCTATCTCTGGACGCTGCCGATGTTCCACTGCAATGGCTGGTGCTTCCCCTGGACGCTCGCCGTCCAGGCCGGCACGCATGTCTGCCTGCGCTGGGTGCGGCCGAAGCCGATCTACGATGCTATCGCCGACCATGTCGTCACCCACCTCTGCGGTGCGCCGGTCGTGATGTCGGTGCTGATCAACGCGAAGGACGAGGACAAGCGAACGTTCGCGCAGACGGTGACCTTCAACACCGCGGCAGCACCGCCGCCGGAAGCCGTGCTGTCGGGCATGGCCGATGCCGGCTTCGCCGTCACCCATCTCTATGGCCTGACCGAGACCTATGGTCCGGCTGTGGTCAACGAATGGCACGGCGAATGGGACGGCCTCGCAAAAGGCGAGCGCAGCGCCAAGAAGGCAAGACAAGGCGTGCGCTACGCAGCGCTCGAAGGGCTCACCATCATGGACCCCGAGACAATGATCGAAACGCCGGCCGACGGAGAGACCATCGGCGAGGTCATGTTCCGCGGCAACATCGTCATGAAGGGCTATCTCAAGAATCGCAAGGCAAGCGACGAAGCCTTCGCCAGTGGCTGGTTCCATTCCGGCGATCTAGGCGTCATGCATCCTGACGGCTACATCCAGCTCAAGGACCGCTCCAAGGACATCATCATCTCCGGCGGCGAGAACATTTCATCGATCGAGGTCGAGGATGCGCTCTACAAACACCCGGCTGTGGCGTCATGCGGTGTGGTTGCCCGCGCGGACGACAAATGGGGCGAGGTGCCGGTTGCCTATGTCGAGTTGAAGCCCGGCAAGGTGGCGACCGAGGCCGAGATCATCGAGCACTGCCGTGCGTTGCTTGCCCGCTTCAAAGTGCCGAAAGCCGTGATTTTCGCGGAAATACCGAAGACGTCGACGGGCAAGATCCAGAAATTCCGGCTACGGGAAATGGCCAAGGGTACCTAACGTCGTCACCCTAAACGCTAAGCTCAGAGACGCCATGATTCCTCAGATTTGATGACCAAGCGATAAGCTTCATTCGCCAAACCTCCGGCGTCACCGCCTCCGCAGTCCATGTCACCATCTGTCACCAATTATACGCGTACGTCGATTTCGCGTTGACATCCAGCTCTCCTCAATTTACGAATGACGAAAATTGAAATTCGTCACTTGTCAAACGAAGGCACCATGTCCGAAGCCGCCAACATCGTGGCCGATGCCGCCAGGCAAGAGAATGTGACACGCATTCTCGACTGCGCCGAGCGCCTGTTCCGGCACTATGGCTACGGCAAGACCAATGTCGCCGACATTGCCCGCGAACTCGGCATGTCGCCGGCCAACATCTACCGTTTCTTCGCTTCTAAGGTCGAAATCCACCAGGCCGTTTGCGGCCGCATGCTCGGCGCCAGCTACAAGATGGCTTACGAAATCATGCATCTGCCGATCAGCGCGGAGGAGCGGCTGCGGCGCTACATTCACGCCCAGTACAAGATGACGCTCGAGACCATGCTCGACGAGCAGAAGGTCCATGAGATGGTCATCGTCGCGCTTGAGCGCGACTGGGCGGTCATCGACGCGCACGTCAACAGCATCCACGACCTGTTCGCCGAGGTGATCCGCGAGGGTGTCGAGACCGGCGAGTTCAGGCAGCAGGATCCCGAAGCTGCCTCGCGCTGCTTCGGCGCCGCCACCGTCATCCTCTGTCACCCGCAGATGGTCGCACAGTGCCTTGCCAAGACCAACCGGGCAATGCCCGACGAACTTATCGACTACGCCATCAGAGCCTTGAAATAGCCGCCGGTCGCCGGTGTCGACGGTCCGCCTCCAGTCAGGAGTATCACGATGTCTTTGTCCCATTCCATCATCCGCCGGTTGCCGGTCGCGGGCTTGATCGTCGCGGCGCTCGCTCTTGCCGGCTGCAGCCAGGAGAAAGCCGAAGTCAAGGATATCATCCGCCCGGTCAAGGTCGTCGAGATCGCCCAGGCGCATGACACCCGCACACTCTCCTATTCCGGTTCGGTGCGCGCCCGCACCGAAAGCGCCCTGGCTTTCCGGGTCAATGGCAAGATCACAGAACGCCTCGTCGACATCGGTCAGCATGTCGTGCCGGGCGATGTGCTCGCCCGCATCGATCCCACAGACTATGACCTCTCGGTCAAGAGTGCCCAGGCCACGCTCGATGCTGCCGAGCGTCAGGTCGAGACGACAGAGCTTGCCCGCAAGCGCGCCGAACAGCTTTTCGCCAAGAATTTTTCGCCGAAATCGCAGCTCGAACAGGCGACGCTGACCTATGACCAGGCGGTCGCCACCCGAGACTCCGCCCGTTCGTCGCTCGACCAGGCCAAGAACCAGGTCGGCTATACCGACCTCAAGGCCGACAGGGACGGCATCGTCACGGCTGTCAACGCCGATGTCGGCCAGGTGGTTGGCTCCGGCACGCCGGTGGTCACTGTCGCGGTCGACGGCGAAAAGGAAGTGCTGATCGCGGTGCCTGAAATGGAAATCGCCGAGTTCAAGCCGGGCAAATCAGTCAAGGCCGGTTTCTGGTCCGACAACACGCTGGCGCTCGACGGCAAGGTCCGCGAGGTTGCCGGCAGCGCCGATACGCAGTCGCGCACCTTCGCCGTCCGTGTCAGCCTGCCCAACGATTCGCGCGTGCTGCTCGGCATGACCGCCAATATCGAGGCCTCGGCCGCCAACGAAAAGCAACTCGTATCGATCCCGCTGAGCGCATTGGCGAAGCAGGACAGCCAGTCGATCGTCTGGACCGTCGATCGTGGCGCCGACACCGTTCATGCCCGCCCGGTCAAGGTCGCCGAGTTCGCCGCCGATGGCGTGCGCGTCGCCGAAGGGTTGAAGCCAGGCGATATCGTCGTCGCCGCCGGCACGCAGTTCATGACCGAGAATCTGAAGGTGAAGCTCGCCGGCGGCGTGGCGCAACAGTCCGCTTCCGCCGAGGGCGAAGACGCCAGCCGGTTGCGCTGACGACAGACAGGTCGGCCGCGCGTTCCCGCGGCCGCAGGTTTCCGGGCGGCGTGCGCCCGAAGGTCGAGACGTCAAGGCCGATGTCCCCCCGCATCGATCCGCGCGTCCGACCGCGATGAGTGTCTCTCTGCTCGAAGAGTCACGCCGCCCGGAAGCCAGTTCGAACGCAAATGATTTCGTTTCGCGCGCCGCGCTTCTTCGAAGCACCGGGCGCCGGCAACCAAGCAAAGTGGACCAGCACCGATGACGACCTCCACTGAAGAAAAGCGGCCCTTCAACCTGTCGCGTTGGGCCATCGGCCATCCCTCCATCGCGCGTTTCCTGTTCGGGCTGATCATCATCGCCGGTGCGCTCGGCCTGATGCGCATGGGCCAGAAGGAAGACCCCGACTTCACCTTCCGGGTCATGGTCGTGCAGGCGATCTGGCCGGGCTCCTCGATCCAGGAGATGGAAGACCAGGTCGTCAATAAGATCGAGCGCAAGCTGCAGGAGACGCCGCATCTCGATTTCGTGCGCTCCTTCACCCGGGCCGGCAGCGCCATCATCACCGTGCAGATCAAGGGCGACACCAATGCCGCCGAGGTGAACGACGCCTTCTATCAGGTGCGCAAGAAGGTCAGCGACATATCCGGCGACCTGCCGCAGGGCCTGCTTGGCCCATACTTCAACGACGAGTTCGGCGACACCTTCATCACGCTGCATTCGATCAGCGGCGACGGGTTTTCCTATCCCGAGCTGAAGAAGTTCGCCATCCAGGCGCGCGACATGCTGTTGACGACGCCAGGCGTCGAGAAGGCGGTCATCATCGGCGATCAGCCGGAAAAGCTATACATCGACGTCTCGTCCAAGGCGCTTGCCGAACGCGGCCTGACGCTGACCGACCTGCAGAACGCGATCAAGGGCCAGAACAATGTCGACCCGGCCGGTGCCGTCGACACCGGCGTCAATTCGGTGCGCATCTCTGTCGAAGGCGACGTCACCAAGGCCGCCGATATCAGGGAACTGCGCCTGCGCGCCGGCGGCCAGGTCACCCGGCTCGGCGACATCGCCACCGTGACCTCGGGGCTCGAAGATCCCTTCCAGCGCAAGTACCGCTTCAACGGACATGAAAGCGTGCAGCTTGGCGTCGTCATGGCCAAGGGTTTCAAGGTCACCGATGTCGGCAAGGATGTCGAGGCGACCTACAAGCGCTTCGAGGAGGCGCTGCCCTATGGCGTGTCGGTCGATCAGATTTCCGATCAACCGGGCGTCGTCACGGATGCGGTGGCCGAATTCATGCATGCGCTGGGCGAAGCGCTGCTGATCGTGCTTGTCGTCTCGTTCCTGTCGATCGGCTGGCGCTCCGGGCTGGTTATCGCCATCGCCATTCCGCTGGTTCTGGCCGCCACCTTTGCCATCATGTACGAGCTTGGCATCGACCTGCAGCGCATCTCGCTTGGCGCCCTGATCATCGCGCTTGGCCTGCTCGTCGACGACGCCATGATTGTCGTCGAAATGATGGAGCGCAAGCTGGAGGAGGGGCTGGTCAAGATCGAGGCCGCGAGCTTCGCCTATTCCTCGACCGCTTTCCCAATGCTGACCGGCACGCTGATCACCACCGCCGGCTTTATCCCGGTCGGTTTCGCCGCCTCGACTGCGGGCGAATATGTGCGCACGCTGTTCTATGTCGTCGGCATCGCGCTAATCGTGTCGTGGTTCGTCGCGGTCTATTTCACGCCATGGCTGGGCTACATGATCCTCAAGCAGCGCAAGCATGCCGGCACCCATCACGATGCCTTCGACACGCGCTTCTACCGCCGGCTGCGGGCCACGGTCGGCTGGGCCGTGCGCCATCGCATCATCGTGCTGGTGATGACGCTGGTGACCTTCGGCACCAGCCTGTGGGCATTCCAGTTCATCCCGCAGAACTTCTTCCCGCAATCGTCGCGGCCGGAAATCCTCGTTGACCTCTGGCTGCCGGAAGGCACCAGCATCAAGGAGGTCGAGGTGCAGGCCAAGGCGCTCGAAGCCAAGATGATGGACGACAAGGACAAGCGCTTCATCGCCACCTATATCGGCGAGGGCGCGCCGCGCTTCTTCCTGCCGCTCGACCAGCAGCTCGCCAACCCGAACTTCGCCCAGATGCTGGTGATGGCCAATGACGAGCCGGCGCGCGAGCGGCTGATCGTCAAGCTGCGCACGGTTCTGGCCGAGGATTTCCCGTCGATCCGCGGCAAGGTCGACCGCCTGTTCCTCGGACCGCCGACTGGCTGGCCGGTGCAGATGCGAGTCATGGGTCCGGATCGCCAGGAAGTGCGCCGCATTGCCGACCAAGTGAAGGCGAAGTTCCGCGAGGATCCACTGCTGGGCGCCGTCCATGACGATTGGCTCGAGCCCGTGCCGGCGATGAAGCTGGTCATCGACCAGGATCGCGCCCGTGCGCTTGGCGTCACCTCGCAGCGCATCCGCCAGATGCTGCAGGCAACCATGTCCGGCGCGCCGCTCGACGACTTCCGCGACGGCGAGGAGACGGTGTCCATCGTTGCCCGCGAGCCGGATGCGAGCCGCAGCCTGCTGTCCTCCGTCGACTCGGTCTATATCCCGACCGATTTCGGCGGCTTCGTGCCGTTATCGCAGGTGGCCAAGGTGGTCCCGGTGCTGGAGCAAGGCATCGAGTGGCGCCGCAACCGCTTGCCGACCATCAGTGTGCGGGCAACGCTGCCCGACGGCGTGCAGTCCAACGACGTCGTCACCAAGATGTACAAGGACATGCAGGGCCTGCGTGATGGCCTGGCGCCCGGCTACAAGATCGAGATCCAGGGCGGTGCCGAGGATTCGGCCGAAAGCCAGGCGTCGATCGCCGCCAAGGCGCCGATCATGCTGGCCATCATCGTTGTGCTCTTGATGATCCAGCTGCAGAACTTCGGCAAGGCGATGCTGGTGCTGGCGACCGGTCCGCTCGGCATCATCGGTGCCGCCGCGGCTCTGCTGATCAGCGGCGCCCCGTTCGGCTTTGTCGCCATCCTCGGCGTCATCGCGTTGCTCGGCATCATCATGCGCAACTCGATCATCCTGGTCGACCAGATCGACCAGGACATCGCCAGAGGCATGGAACGCTCGGAGGCCATCATCGGCTCGGCTGTACGCCGTTTCCGGCCGATCGTGCTGACGGCGATGACGGCGGTGCTGGCGCTGATCCCGATCTCGCGCGCCGTGTTCTGGGGGCCGCTCGCCTATGCCATGATGGGCGGCATCATGGTCGCCACCGTGCTGACCATCCTGGTGCTGCCGGCAGGCTATGCCCTGTTCTTTGGCCGCGAGCCCAAGAAGCGTGACGCCGATGCTTCCGAAACATCCGCGACGGAGCAGCCGGAAAGGCCACAACTGGCACTGGCCGCCGAATAGTGCGGCTTCGCGGGGTCATCCGCCGTCGGTGATGGCGGATGATGCGGCGTGACGGACCAGCCTTCACACCGATGAAAATGCTCCCCGGCGCCGGTTTTGCAAAACAGAATTCCTTCCCAGGACCGCAAAGCGGTCCCATCCTGCGCTATATGGAGCGGCAACGCTCGTTCACATCAGGGTGTCTTCCATGATAGAAAAACGGCAATTGCGGCTTGGCGCCTTCATGCGCCCGGTCAGTCTCCACACCGGCGCGTGGCGCTATCCGGGCGCCTATCCCGACGCCAACTTCAACTTCGCGCATCTGAAGCGTTTCGCACAGACGTTGGAGGCGGCGAAGTTCGACGCCTTCTTCATGGCCGATCATCTGGCCGTGCTCAACATGCCGATCGAGGCGCTGCGGCGCAGCCACACGGTGACCTCGTTCGAACCATTCACGCTGCTGTCCGCGCTGGCCGCCGTCACCGATCACATCGGGCTGGTCGCCACCGCCTCGACCACCTTCGATGCGCCCTATCACATCGCCCGCCGCTTCGCGTCGCTCGACCATATCAGCGGCGGCCGCGCCGGCTGGAACATCGTCACCACGTCCAATCCGGATGCGGCGCTGAACTTCGGGCTGGACGAGCATGTCGAACATGATGAGCGCTATCACCGGGCGCGGGAATTCTACGATGTCGTGACCGGCCTGTGGGACAGTTTTGCCGACGATGCCTTCATCCGCGATGCCGAAAGCGGGCTCTATTTCGATCCCGCCAAATTGCATGTGCTGGACCACAAGGGCGAGCATCTCTCGGTGCGTGGGCCGCTCAACATAGCGCGCCCCGTGCAAGGCTGGCCGGTCATTGTCCAGGCCGGCGCATCGGAGGCAGGACGGCAACTGGCGGCCGAGACAGCGGAGGTTATTTTCGCCGCCCATGGTGATCTTGCCTCGGGTCAGCGCTTCTTTGCCGACGTCAAAAGCAGGGCACAAAAACTCGGCCGCTCGCGCGACGACATCAAGATCCTGCCTGGTGCCTTCGTCATCGTTGGCGACAGTGTCGAGGAAGCGCGGGCCAAGCGGGCGAAGCTCGACAGCCTGGTCTATTACGAGAGCGGCATTGCCTCGCTATCGATCGCTCTTGGACATGACTCGTCGGCCTTTGATCCCGACGCGGCCTTGCCGGACATACCGGAGACCAATGCCTCGAAGAGCAGCCGCGAGCGCGTCATCGAGCTGGCCCGGGATGAAAACCTGACCGTGCGCCAGCTTGCCCAGAGGCTGGGCGGCTATTCCGGTCTCGCCTTCGTCGGCACGCCGCAAACCATTGCCGACGAGATGGAGGAATGGCTGGTCACTGAGGGATCCGACGGCTTCAACATCATGTTCCCTTATCTGCCCGCAGGGCTGGATGACTTCGCCGAGAAGGTCGTGCCCGAACTGCAGCGGCGAGGGCTTTTCCGGCGTGAGTATGAGGGAACGACCTTGCGCGAGAATCTCGGCCTGAAGCGGCCGCCCAACCGGTTCTTCGACAATGCGAAAGAGACGATCCGCAAGGCCGGCTGAGGCTCACCGTGAAAAGAAATGGGCGCGCCGAGGCGCGCCCATTTGTTTTTGCTCCTAAGTCGTCAGATGACGAAGAACCAGTTGGCGAGCAGCATCACCACCACACCGGCGACCAGTGTCAGGTAAGGCAGCATCCCTGCTTTCTTGACCGCGAGGTCAGCACCCGTCATGCCGAGATCGGCCAGCATGTGATCAGGGAATTTGCCCTTGTCCTGGACGTAATGCCGGTAGCAGAACACCGGGATGATCAAGGCCGCGGTGATCAGTCCGGCCCACAGCGCCATCGGGTTCCAGACCTTGGCGCCGGCGCCCATGAAGATCGCGTTGACATAGGCGAAGATCGCCCCGATCCCCAAGAGCCAGCTCGGTGCCTTCCAGGGCCGCGCGATATGGCCGTTGTCGATGCGGTGGATCCAGCCGGCATTGAGGTTAAGGAAGTTGAAGATGATGTAGCCGCAGTTCGACACGGCGAGGATGAAGAAGAAGCTCGTCGCGTCGGCCGAGGCGATGGCCAGAACGACCAGGTTGAAGCAGAGATCGGTCCACATGGCCCGCGTCGGCGCGCCATGTTCATTGACGTGGCTGAGATAGCGCGGCAGCCAGCCGTCCACGGAACCCTGATAGAGCGTGCGTGAGGAGCCGGCCATGGCGGTCATGATGCACAACACCAGGGCCAGGATCATCAGCATCACCAGCAGGCTGTGGATCAGTGCCCCGCCGCCGACCATGCCGGCCAGCGCGTCGGCAACGCCCGAACCGTCGACGATCGGTGTCGCCAGCATGCCGTTCAGGCCGAGCACACCCTGGAAGGTGAAGGGCACCAGGATGAACAGCAGCATGCAGAGCAGGCCGGAATAGAAGATCGCCTTGAAGGTGTCGGTGCCCGGGTTCTTGAACTCGGAAGTGTAGCAGACCGCCGTCTCGAAGCCGTAGGTCGACCAGGCGGCGATGAACATGCCGCCGAGCACCAGCGTCCAGCCGGCGATGTTCCAGGTGCCGGGGTCCGGGGCATAGGCGGTGGCCAGCGGCACCAGCGGCGAGAAGTTGGCCCAGTTGATCTGCCCGGTGAAGATCGGCACGACGCCGACGATCAGCATCGGGATGATGACCAGCAGGCCGATATATTTCTGCACATTGGCTGTGCCGAGGATGCCGCGATGCTGGATCGAGAAGATGATCAGCATCAGCACCGCGCCGATGAAGAAGGTGGCGTTGAACGTGAAGGAAACCGGACCCAGCGTGTGGCTGTAAAGCGTCCAGTTACGGATCGCCGGCGTTGCGGCGGCGGTCACCGCTGTGATCGCGTCCGCGGGCGCCGTTCCGGCATGCGCCGCGATATAGGCAACGACTTCCGCCGAAGTCGCTGTGAACAGCGGCACCGGCGCCAGCGCGTTGAGGATATAGGCGGCGGCGATCGAGCAGCCGAGCGACAGGACCGGCGACCAAGCGAACCAGTTGCACCACACCGAGAGCGGCGCGATGAATTTGGAGTAGCGCAGCCAGGCGGTGGCGCCGTAGATCGAGGCGCCGCCCGACTTGTTCGGGAACAGGCCAGCGATCTCGGCATAGGTGAAGGACTGCAGGAAACCCATGACCATGGACACCGTCCAGATCAGGAAGGCCAGCGTCCCGGTCGTGCCGGCGATGCCGCCGATCGAGAACAGAACCAGTGCCGGGACGCCGCTTGCCACCCAGAAGGCGCCGCGCCAGTCGATATGCCTGAGCAGCTTGCTCTCGGCAGGCTGCTCCAGGGCCGTGCTTATGGTGCTCATGTCAGTGACTTCCCCTTTTGTAAGTGTTCCCCGCCGGCGATGCCTCGGCTTTGCGAAGCTTGCTCCCCGGCACATGACCGAACGACTCCGGTGTTTCCACTCAGTCGTATTTTTTTCTTAAGAGTGAAGATTGATCCGGCGCGCTTTCACGTCAAGCGTTTTGTGAAATCGTGCACATCACGCTTGCGCGTCTACGCAACGATACGCCTCGCGGCGTTGCCGACGCGCAGGTCGGCCTGTCCGGAAAGGCAGCACTCAGGAGCGTGGCTTGGTCTTCTGCGGATCGTAGTGAGCGAAGGCGACAACGCGTGCCGGCAGCCGCTTGGCATGGCCGTCGAGCTTGCCGATCTCGACCTCCGTGCCGATGGCCGCATGGGTGACGTCGAGCCTGGCCAGCGCAATGTTCTTGTTCAATATGGGCGAACGCATACCCGAGGTAACCACGCCGATCTGGGCACGGCCGACATGGACACAGTCGCCATGGCCGACCGCGACATTGCTGTCGATGTCGAGTCCGACCAGTTTGTTCTGCGGATTCTCCTTGCGCCGGATCAGCGCCTCGCGCCCGATGAAATCGTCGGTCTTGGTCTTCAGCGGCACGGTGAAGCCGATGCCGGCCTCGAACGGGTCGGTCTGGTCGGAAAATTCGTAACCGGCGAAAATCAGTCCTGCCTCGATGCGCACCATGTCGAGCGCTAGCAGTCCCATCGGCTTCAGCCCATGCGGTTGGCCGGCTTCCCAGATGGCGTCGAACATTTTTTCGGCGTCGCGCGGATGACACCAGATCTCGTAGCCAAGCTCGCCGGTATAGCCGGTGCGCGAGACGACGACCGGAATGCCGTTACTGCCGCCGATACGGGCGACGGCGAAGCGGAACCATTCGAGTTCGTCGATCGACGGCTGCAGCGGCGAGGTCCAGATCACCTCTCTAATGATGTCACGGCTCCTCGGCCCCTGCACGGCGACATTGTGCATCTGGTCGGTGGACGAGCGCACCAGAACGTTCAGCCCGACCTTCTTGGCCGTCTCGCGCAGCCACTCGCCGGACAGATCGTCGCCGCCGACCCAGCGGAAATTGTCCTTGCCGAGCCGCAGCAGCGTGCCGTCGTCGATCATGCCGCCATGCTCGTAGCACATGGCGGAATAGACGACCTGGCCTACACCGAGCTTCTTGACGTCGCGGGTCAGCGTGTATTGCAGCAGCGCTTCGGAATCCGGGCCGGTGACCTCGAACTTGCGCAGCGGCGACAGGTCCATGATCACGGCGTCCTGCCGGCAGGCCCAGTATTCGTCGATGGGCCCGTCTTTGGGGAAGGAGTTGGCCAGCCAGTAGCCCCTGTACTCGGCGAAGTTGCGGGTGTGCTTGGCAAAGCTCGAATGAAAAGCGGTCTCGCGGGTCATTTTCGGTTCCGAATAGGGCGTCATGCGTCTGGCGATCGCTCGCGAGAATTTGTGCTGGCCGGAATAGGTCCGCACATGGATGTCGGTTGGGTTCCAGCCATTGGCCGGAGTGGTGTCGTCAGGGCAGGCAGAGGATACGCAGACGATATCGGTCAGCGCTCTGAGCAGCACATAATCGCCGGCGCGCGACCATGGCTCGTCCGACACCATGACGCCATGCGCGTCGATGGCGGTGTTGAAGAAGAAGTTGATCGCCATCCAGCCGGCGCGAGCATTGACGCCCTTGCCGGCCAGAGCGCCGTTGAAATTCTCCGAGCAGTTGGTGTGGCCGGGATAGCCGATGTCATCGTAATATTTAGCGGCGCATGCCAGCGCGAAGGCGTCGTGCCGGCCGCATGTGTCCTGCACCACCTCGACCAGAGGCTCCATGTCCTGGTCGTAGTATTTGGAATGCAGGCCGGGCATGGGATAGCTGGCGCCCATCAGCGTGCGGGTCGTCGTCACGTCGAGCGGATGGTCGAGGCCCTTGTCGAGCTTACGCGCCGAGAAGCACTGGAAGTCGGTGCATTGGCGCCCGTCGACATCGATGATCTGCAGATAGTCGCCAGCCTTGACGAAGTAGGATTCGGCCGTCGCCGAATGGACGCGCAGGTCGAGCACTGGGTCGGCGAGCGGATCGGCCAACTGCGATTTTGTTTTCAGGCGGACCGTGGCGCGCCGGACGATGATGGTGAGTGGCGTCGCCGTGTCATGGCCATCGACGAGCATCGGCCCGCCGGGCGCTGCAACAATCATCGAGCCGGAGCGCGCAACGCTGAAAGCCTGTTCGGTTCCGGCCGGCGTGGTGACGCTGAACACGCGCACAGCCTTGGCCTGGTCGAGCTGCACCTGCCGTCGCTCGATGCCGCGCCGCAACGCGCTGATACTGTCGTCGCCCTCGGCGAGTAGGGCCTTGATGCCGGCGGCATTGCTGTTGGATTTTTCACCGAAGATCCCGGGGTCGGTGGCGCCTGCGGTGTCCCAGGCCAACAGTTCACTGGCTTGGCCACCCTCGACATTGCGCACCGTGATCGTATCGCCGGCCTCGACTTCGATCAGCACTGCGCCATTGCCGGGGATGGCATAGCGCTCCATGCCCGGCGGCAGCGCGATCTGGCCTGGCCTGAGGATCAGGCTCGGCGGGGGCGGTCCGGAGGCGACGGCGGGGTAGGGCGACTGGCTCATTTCAGCCTTACGGTTCGAGAAACAAGTTTGCCTGTGTGTGAAATTATTTTAGCAGCAAGAATAGCAGTGCGGTCGCGTTTGGCAAGGCGGACCACTGTTTCTTCCTTCTCCCCTTCAGGCCCCACAAGGGGAGAAGGGAAGGGCGCGCGCAACGCTACGCCAGTTCCTCGGAATGGCTGATGGCAACGCCGTACTCAGCAGCGGAATCGAGAATCGTATGCCACAGGCTCTCGGCAAAAGTGGCAAACACCAAAACGTTGAACACGGCCAATCCATCTCGATCATTCCCGCGCCAGAGCGTGACGCTGGTGTGATCCATTGAAGTCGCTGCCGCCGCGCCAAGCGCGAACGCATCGTGATGCAGATCGATCGACGACAGTTTCGCCAGCATCGTCCGCGCCCTGGCGCCGGAGATGCTGATCAGCACGCGTGCATGCGATTGGTCCGACAGCGATGCTGAAGATGCAAACGGCTGAGCGAGTGCTTCAGTCCCGTGCTTGCCGTCCTTCGACAGCACGAAGAACTGGTCTGGTCCTGACCAAATCAGCGTGGCGTCCGTGGTCTGCACCGCCTTCGGCGTTTCCGGCGTCGCGACACCGAAGCGTGCCTTCGCGGCTTGGGCCGTGTCCGCCGCCTTGCCGCGCCGCACTATCACCTGCACCAAGTCGAAATTGCGGATTTCGGTCAGCGACACGCCGGCATCGCCTTGCGCGCCATACTGCCCCGCGACAAGCGCCCGATCGAGCGGGCTGCGAACGTCCCAGGAAAACTCAGCCACGCTGGCGCCCTCCATCCGGATCGTAGAAGACGGGATTGCAGAGTTCGACATCATAATCCTCGCCACGCAGCGGATCATGCGCATGGACAATCTCGCCGATGCGTTCGCGGCCGCGCTGGACCAGCGCCAGCCCGATCCACTGGTCTAGAGTTGGCGAGAAGCAGACCGAGGTGATGTAGCCCTGGTCGTTGCCCGGTCCGGGTGTCTGCCCTTTCGGGATGATGTGCGCGCCGGAGCGCAGCCGGCGTGCCTTGTCGGTCGCCTTGATGCCGACGACGACCTGACGATCGGGCGCAACCAGCGCCTCACGCCCGGCCATGACGCGGCCAATAAAATCCTTCTTGGTCGACATCATCTTGCCCAGGCCAAGATCGGCGGCCGTCGTCGTGCCGCTCAATTCCGGTCCGGCGATGTGACCCTTCTCGATGCGCATGACGCCGAGCGCCTCGGTGCCATAGGGTGTGACGCCGAATTGTCTGCCGGCCAGCATCAAATTGCGCGCCATCGCCTCGCCGTAACGGGCCGGCACCGAAATCTCGAACGCCATTTCGCCGGAGAAAGAAATGCGGAACAGCCGCGCCCTGATGCCGCCGCGCAAAGCCACCTCGCGCGCGCCCATGAACGGGAAACCCTCGTTGGAAAGGTCTTCCGCAGGATCGACGATCTCCTTGAGCAGGTCGCGGGTCTTCGGTCCCGCGATCGAGAATTGCGCCCACTGGTCGGAGACCGACGTCAACTGGACGTCGAGCTCGGGAAACAGCACCTGCCGGCAGAATTCGAGATGCTGCATCACCAGTCCGGCCTTGGCGGTCGTCGCGGTCAGGAAATAATGGTCCTCGGCCAGCCGCGACGTTGTGCCGTCATCATAGACGATGCCGTCCTCGCGCAGCATCAGCCCGTAGCGCGCCTTGCCGACGGCGAGGCTGGAGAAAGTGTTGATGTAGACGCGGTCGAGGAAGGCACCGGCATCGGGACCATGCACGTCGATCTTGCCCAGCGTCGAGACATCGCAGAAGCCGAC
The DNA here is from genome assembly GCF_000472785.1 of Mesorhizobium loti CJ3sym. Taxonomy (GTDB): domain Bacteria; phylum Pseudomonadota; class Alphaproteobacteria; order Rhizobiales; family Rhizobiaceae; genus Mesorhizobium; species Mesorhizobium loti_E. The sequence continues at coordinate 214,603 of NZ_AXAL01000003.1, read as the reverse complement.
GCCGCTCCGCACCGCCTTGACCTCGCGGGTGACGGATTCGAGCCAGTCTTTCTCGCCCGCTCGCGGATACCATTGCGCGCGCTTCCACAGACCAGTGTCGACGAAGATCGCGCCCTGTTCGGCGGCCCAGTGATGCGACGGCGTCAGCCTTGTGGCGTGGAAAGTCTCGTCGCGATGATGGCCGGCGAAGGCGCCGATGGCGACGGGCACGTAGGGCGGCCGGTAGATCGTCGTGCCGGTCTCGGGAATGGTGCGGCCGCTGACAGCAGCCATGATCGCGAGGCCGGCGACGTTGGAGGTCTTGCCTTGGTCGGTCGCCATGCCGAGTGTCGTGTAGCGCTTCAGATGCTCGACCGACTCAAAGCCTTCGCGCTGCGCCAGTTCGATGTCGGAGGCGGTGACGTCGTGCTGCTGGTCGACAAAGGCCTTGCCCTTGCCGGCGACGTGCCAGAGCGGCGCCAGCGAGAAAATCTCGTCGTCGGCGACGGGCGTCGATCCGGCGTTGCCGGTGCGTCCTGTGTCACGCGCGGCCATCGTTCCCGCTTCAAAACCTTCACGCAGGCAGGCGCCTAGCCCGAAGGCCCCATTGGCCGCACCTGCGGCCACCATGCCTGGAGGTGCGCCATCGGGCACGAAGGCGGCGATGTCGTCGCGCCATTTCGGTCGGCCGCGATGGTAGGAGGTCAGGCCGACCGTCGGATTCCAGCCACCGGAAATAGCGAGCCCATCGGCCTCGACCTCGGCACGCGCGCCGCCGGTCAGCGACACCGAAATCTTGCGCACGCCGTCTTTGCCACCGTCGACACCGCTGACTGAACCATGCAGCACAGTAAAGCCATTCTTGGAGGCGAGCGAGCGATGGGCTGGCGATACATCAGGCCGTGCGTCGACCACCGCGGCGATCTGCAGTCCGGCGCCAAGTGCCGTCTCGACCGTGCGCCAGCCATCCTCATTGTTGGTGAACAATGCGACGCGCTTTGCCGGCGTCGCGGCATAGCGCGTGACATAGGTCCGCATGGCGGAAGCCATCATCACGCCGGGCGTGTCGTTGCCGGCAAAGACGATGGGTCGCTCGATGGCGCCGGCGGCGACTATGCTGCGTTTGGCCACGATGCGCCACAGCCGCTGCCGTACCTGATGTTCGGGCGGCACCGGCAGGTGGTCATTGACGCGCTCGATCGCGCCATAGGTGCCGCCGTCATAGACGCCGAACAGCGTCGTGCGGGTCATGATGCGGACATCGGGCATTGCCGCCAGTTCCGCCAGCGTTCGCGACAGCCAATCGGCGGCCGGCAGGCCGTCGATCATGCCGCCATCTGACAGCAGGCGACCGCCGGCGGTAAAATCCTCTTCGCACAGAATGACGCGCGCGCCGCTGCGGCCGGCGCCGAGTGCTGCTGCCAGGCCCGCAGGCCCGGAACCGGCGATCAGCACATCGCAATGTGCCCACGCCTTGTCGTAGTGATCCGGGTCGGCAGTGCCGGCGGCACGGCCGAGACCGGCGGCGCGGCGGATCGCCGGCTCGTAGATCGCCTCCCAGAACTTGGCCGGCCACATGAACGTCTTGTAGTAGAAGCCGGCGACGAAGATCGGCGCGAACAGCTGGTTCACCGACATCACATCGTGGCGCAGCGACGGCCAGCGATTCTGGCTGGCAGCCTCGAGGCCTTCATAGAGCTCGGCCGTGGTCGCCTTGGTGTTTGGCTCACGTCTTGCGCCGGTGCGCAACTCGACCAGTGCGTTGGGTTCTTCCGAGCTGGCGGTCAGGATGCCGCGCGGGCGATGATATTTGAACGAGCGCCCGACCAGCTTGACGCCGCTGGCGACCAATGCCGATGCCAGCGTATCGCCCTGGAAGCCGGAAAAGCTCTTGCCGTCGAAGCGGAAATTCAGCGATGCCGAGCGGTCGATGAGACCGCCGGATGTGAGCCGGTTTTTCTGATTGCCGGCCATTATGCACCGACCTTGGCGGCGCCAACGCCCGCTGCCGGCTCGACAGCCGAAATCTCGTGCGTCAGCGTATTTCGCGTAACCTTCAGCCAGGCCCGGCAGCCGCCGCCGTGATACCAGTTTTCACTCATCACGCCGGCGATATTGTCGCGCAGGTAGACGTAGTCGAAGACCTCGCCTTCCGAAGCGCCGGCAACCGGCCGCACCGGCTTGGCGTCACCGAGATAGGTGAACTCGCCGAGTTCGCGTTCGCCGCAGAAGGGACAGGTAATGCGCATCGGTTTCTGACTGTCCTCAGTGCAGGTTCGGTTGGGCGCCCTGGCCCTTTTCATCGATGACAGCACCGGACCGGAAGCGGTCGAGACGGAACCGCGCGGCTTCGGCATGCGACTCATCGCGCGCCAAAAGGTGGGCAAAGACAAAGCCCGATCCCGGCGTGGCCTTAAAGCCGCCATAGCACCAGCCGGCGTTGAGATAGAGCCCGTCGACCGGCGTCTTGTCGATGATCGGCGAGCCGTCCATCGACATATCCATGATGCCGCCCCATTGGCGCAAAAGCCGCACGCGGCCGATCATCGGCATCAGCGCCATACCGCCCTCGCAGACGTCTTCCATCACAGGCATGTTGCCGCGCTGGGCGTAGGAATTGTAGCCGTCAATGTCGCCACCGAAGACGAGCCCGCCCTTGTCCGACTGGCTGACATAGAAATGGCCGGCGCCGAAGGTGATGACATTGGGGATGAGCGGCTTGATCGCTTCCGACACAAAGGCCTGCAGCACATGGCTTTCGATCGGCAGCCGCAGGCCGGCCATCGAGGCGACGCGCGACGAGGAGCCAGCGACAGCCATGCCGACCTTACCGGCGCCAATCCTGCCGCGCGAGGTTTCGACACCGGTCACCTTGCCATTGGCGTCCCTGACAAAGCCGGTGACTTCGCAATTCTGGATGATGTCGACGCCGAGTTCGCTTGCCGCATGGGCATAGCCCCAGACCACGGCGTCGTGCCGCGCCGTGCCGCCGCGCCGCTGCAACAGGCCGCCTTGTACCGGGAAGCGGGCGTTGTCGAAGTTCAGGAACGGCATCATCTTCTTGACCGCGGCGAGGTCGAGCAGTTCGGAATCGATGCCGTTGATGCGCATGGTGTTGCCGCGCCGCGCATAGGCGTCGCGCTGCGCATCGGAATGGTAGAGGTTGATGACGCCGCGCTGGCTGACCATCGAATTGTAGTTGAGGTCCTGCTCCATCCGCTCCCACAGCTTCATCGACAATTCGTAGAAGCCGGTATTGCCGGGCAGGCCGTAATTGGAGCGGATGATGGTGGTGTTGCGGCCGGCATTGCCGGAGCCGATCCAGCCTTTTTCCAGCACCGCGACATTCTTGATGCCGTATTCGCTGGCGAGAAACCAGGCGGTGGCCAGGCCATGGCCGCCGCCGCCGATGATCACCACGTCGTAGCGATCCTTCGGCGTGGCGTCGCGCCAGGTGCGCTGCCAGTTCTTGTGGCCGGAAAGGGCCGCGCGTGCGAGCGAGAAGATCGAGTATTTCATACGTTCATTCCGAGGTCGCTCGCATGGTTGGACAGTTAGATGTCCAACGTGTGGTCGCGCTCCCATTGCGTGAAGTGCGAAGCATAGGAATTCCATTCCTGGTGCTTCAGCTTTAGATAAGCCGACGAGAATTCCTCACCCAGCGCCGCCTTGAGCGATTTGTCTTTGTCGAACTCGCGTAAAGCGTCGAGCAGGTTGAGCGGCAGTTTTGGCGCACCCTTCACCGTGTGGCCGTGCTGGTACATGTCGATGTCGTAGCGCTTGCCGGGATCGGCCTTGGAGCGGATGCCGTCGAGGCCGGCCGCGATGATCACCGCCTGCAGCAGATAGGGGTTGGCGGCACCGTCCGGCAGGCGCAGTTCGAAGCGGCCGGGGCCTGGCACGCGCACCATGTGGGTGCGGTTGTTGCCGGTCCAGGTCACCGTGTTGGGCGCCCAGGTCGCGCCAGAGATGGTGCGCGGTGCATTGATGCGCTTGTAGGAATTGACCGTCGGGTTGGTGATCGCCGCCAACGCCGAGGCGTGCTTCATGATGCCGCCGAGGAAATTCCTGCCCTTGGCCGACAGGCCAAGCTCCATCGCATTGTCGGCGAAGACATTGGTCTTCCCAGCCTTGTCCCACACCGAGATGTGCGCGTGGCAGCCATTGCCGGTCAGGCCCTGGAAGGGTTTTGGCATGAAGGTCGCGCGCAGGCCGTGCTTTTCGGCGATCGACTTGACCATGAACTTGAAGAAGGAGTGCTTGTCGGCGGTCGCCAGCGCATCGTCGAAGGCCCAGTTCATCTCGAACTGGCCGTTGGCGTCCTCATGGTCGTTCTGGTAGGCGCCCCAGCCGAGCGCCAGCATGTGGTCGCAGATCTCGGCGATGACATCGTAGCGGCGCATCACCGCTTGCTGGTCATAGCAGGGTTTTGATGCCGTATCGTATTCGTCGGAGATTGTCTTGCCATCCGGCGAGATCAGGAAGAACTCGGCTTCGACGCCGGTCTTGACGTGCATGCCGTCGCTGGCGGCTTCAGCGATCAGCCGCTTCAGCGTGTTGCGTGGTGCCTGGTCGACCTCCTTGTCGTCCATGATGCAGTTGGCGGCGACCCAGGCGACCTCAGGCTTCCACGGCAGCTGGATGACCGAGTCCGGATCCGGCACCGCCAGCATGTCGGGATGCGCCGGCGTCAGATCGAGCCAAGTGGCGAAGCCGGCAAAGCCGGCGCCGTCCTTCTGCATGTCGGCGATGGCCTGCGCCGGCACCAGCTTGGCACGCTGGCCACTGAACAGGTCAGTGTAGGAAATCATGAAATACTTGACGCCGTTCTTTTTGGCGAAAGTGGCGAGATCGTTCCCCATTATAGTTCCTCGCTTATGGTATTTTGGATGCTGTCTAGAAGCCGTTCTTCCCCGGTATCCAGTTGGTGCCGGCCAGCGGGACGCCGGCCATGGCGGCTGCCTCGATCGTTAGCGCAACGAGGTCCTCGGGTTCGAGATTGTGCAGGCTGTTCTTGCCGCAGGCACGCGCGATCGTCTGCGCCTCCAGCGTCATCACCTTGAGGTAGTTGGCCAGCCGGCGGCCGGCGGCCACGGGGTCGACCCGCTTCATCAGCTCAGGGTCCTGCGTGGTGATGCCGGCGGGGTCGCGGCCCTCGTGCCAGTCATCATAGGCGCCGGCTGTCGTGCCGAGCTCATTGTACTCCGCCTCCCAGCGGGGATCATTGTCGCCGAGCGCGACAAGGGCTGCGGTGCCGATCGATACCGCATCGACGCCAAGCGCCATCGCCTTGGCGACGTCGGCGCCGTTGCGGATGCCGCCGGAGATGATCAGTTGCACCTTGCGGTGCATGCCGAGATCCTGCAGCGCCTGCACCGCCGGCCTGATACAGGCGAGTGTCGGCTGGCCGACATTTTCGATGAACACTTCCTGTGTTGCCGCCGTGCCGCCCTGCATACCGTCGACGACAACGACATCGGCCCCAGCTTTCACGGCAAGGGCTGTATCGTAATAGGGGCGGGCGCCGCCGACCTTGACGTAGATTGGCTTTTCCCAGTCGGTAATCTCGCGCAGTTCGAGAATCTTGATCTCGAGATCATCAGGCCCGGTCCAGTCAGGATGGCGTGAGGCCGAGCGCTGGTCGATGCCTTTCGGCAGCGTGCGCATCTCGGCAACACGATCGGAAATCTTCTGGCCAAGCAGCATGCCGCCGCCGCCGGGCTTGGCGCCTTGGCCAACCACCACTTCGATGGCATCGGCGCGGCGCAAGTCGCGCAAATTCATGCCGTAGCGCGAGGGCAGGTATTGATAGACCAGCTGCTTGGAATGGCCGCGCTCTTCCTCGGTCATGCCGCCATCGCCCGTCGTGGTCGAGGTGCCCGACAGCGTCGCGCCGCGCCCGAGCGCTTCCTTGGCCGGGCCGGACAGCGAACCGAAGCTCATGCCGGCAATGGTGATCGGGATCTTCAGCTCGATCGGCTTCTTGGCGTGGCGCGAGCCGAGCACCACTGATGTATCGCAGCGCTCGCGATAACCTTCCAGCGGATAGCGCGAGATCGAGGCGCCAAGGAACAGCAGGTCGTCGAAATGCGGCAGCTTGCGCTTGGCGCCGGCGCCCCGGATATCATAGATGCCGGTCGCCGCGGCGCGGCGGATTTCGGAAAGCGTGTAGTCGTCGAAGGTCGCAGATTTGCGCGGCGTCGTCGGCGGGTTCCTGTAGGTCATGCTGCCTCAATACGCGTCGGCGTTGTCGATATTGAAATTGTAGAGCGTGCGCGCCGAGCCGTAGCGCTTGAATTCCGAGGGCTTGACGCCGGTGACGCCGGCACGGTCGAGCAGGCCTTGCAGCAACTCCAGATGCTCGGGCCGCATCTCCTTGGCGATGCAGTCGGCACCCAGGCTGTCGACCTTGCCGCGCACGAACAACCGCGCTTCGTAGATGGAATCGCCCAGCGCATCGCCGGCATCGCCCAGCACCACGAGGTTGCCCGACTGTGCCATGAAGGCTGACATGTGGCCGATATTGCCGTGCACGACGATGTCGATGCCTTTCATCGAAATGCCGCAGCGCGACGAGGCATTGCCCTCGATGACCAGCAGGCCGCCCTTGCCGGTGGCGCCGGCATACTGGCTGGCGTCGCCTTTGATCGTGATCGAGCCCGACATCATGTTCTCGCCGACGCCCGGTCCGGCCGAACCGTGCACGGTAATCGTGCTGCCGGAATTCATGCCGCCGCAGTAGTAGCCGACGCTGCCGCGTACATCGATGGAGACAGGCTGGTCGACACCGACGGCGACGGAATGGCTGCCCTTCGGATGGAGGACCTCCCATGCCGTTTCATTCGAGCCAGGAGCCAGATTGTGCAGCGCCTGGTTGAGCTCGCGCAGCGACGACACATCGAGATCGAAGACCCGGGAGGCGTGGTCTTGCGCCGCCTTCGAAAGTTTGGTTGCCGGCATGAACTCAATGCTCCCAGAAATAGACGGTTGCGGGCTCCGGTTCCCAGACCCTCGCATTGTCTATGCCGGGCAGTTTGGTCAGCGCGCGATATTCCGAGCCGAAGGCGACATACTGGTCGGTCTCGGCCATCACGGCGGGCTTGCAGGCGATCGGGTCGCGCACCACGCCAAAACCATTCTTGGTGCCGACGACGAAGGTGAAGAAGCCGTCGAGGTCCGACAGCGTGCCCTCCAGCGCTTCGCCGAGGTTCTTGCCATGCGCCATCTGCGAGGAGAGATAGGCGGCCGCGACCTCGGTGTCGTTCTCGGTCTCGAATTTCATGCCTTCGCGGATCAGTTCGCGACGAACATTGTTGTGGTTGGACAGCGAGCCATTGTGCACCAGGCACTGGTCGGCGCCGGTGGAGAAGGGATGCGCGCCCATCGTCGTGACAGCCGATTCCGTCGCCATGCGGGTGTGGCCGATGCCATGCGTACCGGTCATCTTGCGAACGTCGAAGCGATCGACGACAGCCTCGGGCAGGCCGACCTCCTTGTAGATCTCGACCACGTCGCCGGCACCCATGATGCGGATGTCGGGCCGCAGTGTCTGGATGGCTTCTCGCGCTTCGTCGATCTTGGCGGGCATGGTCCTGACGACTGCATGGGTCGATTTCACAGTGATCGTCACCGGCGTGCCGATGGCTTTGGCAAGCTCCGCCTCAAGGCCAGGGAAATCGCGCGCCGGCTTCGCCGACTGGATGGTGATCTTGGCTTCATTCTTGGAGGGCGCACCATAGATGGCGATGCCGGCACTGTCCGGGCCGCGATCGCTGAGCGAGACCAGCATCTCCGACAGCATCGCGCCGAGCTTCGGCTCCAGCGACTTGTCCTTCAAAAACAGTCCGACAATTCCACACATGTCAGCCTCCCAACGTTTGTAGCTAAGAGATGATGTACCGAATGCGTTGCCCGAATTCAATCACATGAAAAAAATTTTCCTGTAGTTACGTGTGCGGCGTGATGCCGCCATGCGAATTATTGCTGCCCTGCGCAGCATTGTGAACCCATCGTGCGTGGCGGATACGAGCGAGCTTGTAGGCGTCCAGAATGGATAGCGCATAGATCAGGAAGCCGCCGGCATGACGCCCAATGAAGCTGGCGTCGGGGGGCGCGATCCTGGCGGTGACCCAGGCCAGGATCACCATGAAGAAAAGAAACTGCAGCCCGCGCACCGGCACGCCCAGAATGACATGGCCGCTTGCTGGCAAAACGATTGCCGCACCGAGCACGAGATAAGGGCTCACCGGCGCCGGGGAGGTGCCTGAGCTGGTCATGCGGCTTGCCGTTCGCTTTGGTTGATGGCCTCGCGCAGCGCTGAAAGGGATACGAGCAGCCGCTGTATCAGCGCCGGATCGATCCGCGCGTCACCGAACGCGGCTTGCCGCAAAACACCGTAGCGCGCGCGCTCGGCCTCGGCCAGCAGCCAGACGATGCGCACGCCGTTCTGCGTGATCAGCAATTCCTTGGCGCGTCCTTCGGAAAAGAGTTGGAGATGGTCGGCAATGAGGCCCTGCGGGAAGCGCGCGCCCCTGAGGTCTGTCCGCAGCACCGCCTCGGCTGGGAATCCCGGCGCCTTTGGCAGCGTGTGCTGGAGATGGTCGAAATTGGAGAAGGTCGTGGGTGAGCCCGGCCGCATCATCATATCGAAGGTGGCTGGCACGGCGACCTTTTCGGTGATTGAAACGCTGAGCCAGCGGGCCGGCAGTTTTCTTGTTGCCAGCGTATCGACGATGGTCCGCAGCTGGACACGCTGGCCATTCCACGAGCCTTCCCAGGTGATGACGCCGGCTGTTCCGTCCGAGACATTAGTTGCGTCGGCAATGATGCTGCGAATGCCAGCCGTGTCGGCGGCGAGCGCCGCCAAAGCCCTGTTGCGGCTGCGGCGCGCCAGCCACGCAAGGTGAAGGACGAGAGCCAGGACAATCGCCCCGGCGAGCAGTGCTGATGTCACTTCGGACATTTTGTCATGCCTGGCCCATCCGGCATCCGGACGGGCCGTCTCCCATCAATAGCCCTGCGGTTTCGGCCACGGCATAGTGAACTGGTCGCCGCGCCGCACGAATTTGTAACGATAGAAGTGGAACCACACGGAGATCAGGAAATAGAAGGCGACCATGGCGCTCAGCTGCGAACCGAAGCCGAGGAAGATGGCGAAGAAGGTGACCACGCACAGGCAGAACAGCACGATCGCCGGCAGCGGATGGAACGGATGCGTGTAGCCGCGACGGATCGTGCCGAGCGGCCACTTCTTGCGGAACATCATGATGTTGATGCTCATGAAGGTGTATTGCAGCACGCCCGACAGGATCGAGAAGGTGATCGCCTGGTTGAGGTCGGCGATGAAGGCGAAGGCAAGCGCGATCGGCAGCAGGAACAGGATCGAGCGGTAGGGTGTGCGGTACTTCGGATGCACCGCCGAGAACCAGCTCGGCAGATAGCGGTCACGGCCAAGCGAGAACCAGGCGCGTGCCGCGTCATTGATGCAGCCATTGGCCGACGCGATGGCGGCAAGCAGCGTCGCGATGAACAGGAGGTTTTCGAGCAGCGGGCTGCCGGTGAGCTTGCCTGCGTCCCAAAGCGGGTAGGGCGTGACGCCGAGATATTCCCATGGCATCAGCGAGGCGCAGACATACCAGGTCATGGCGGCGGCGATGAGCAGCGTGATCATGCCGGCCATCGTGCCGTAGGGCAGCGAGCGCGCCGGCGAGCGCACTTCCTCGGCCGCCTGCGTGGTGCCTTCGATCCCGAGATAGTACCAGATGCCGAATTGGAAGGCGGCGATTACGCCGATCCAGCCATAGGGCAGGGCATTGCCCGGCGTCACCAGCTCATTCAGCTTCAGCACCGCTCCTTGCGTCCACGGACTGACCGAGAAGAACAGGATGACGATGGAGACATAGGCAATCGCGGTGATGACGAAGTTGACGTTGAGCGTCATCAGCACGCCGCGATAGTTGAGCCATGCCAGAACCACGATTGTCGCGGCGATGAAGGAATTGTGGGTGAGCCCATCGACGCCTGCCTTGGCGACGATCGTGTCGCCAAGCAGGATGGCGTCGGACACTTCGAGCATGGTGTAGGCGAAGACCAGGAACAGTGCGACGTTGAACGCCATCAGTGGTCCGACAATGTGCTTGGCCTGGGCGTATTGACCGCCGGCGGCGGCAACGGTCGACGTGACCTCGGAATCGATCATGGCGACTGATGTGTAGAGCAGGCCCACGACCCAGCACACGATCAGGGCTGCCAGTGTGCCACCTTTGTCGGCGGAAAAATTCCAGCCGGTGAATTCGCCGACCAGAACGATGCCGACGCCGAGCGCCCAGACATGGGCCGGGCCGAGCACCCTGAGTAGCGAAACCCTGTCGCCGTGTATTGCCGGTTCAAGCGCGGTCGTCATTTTTCAATCCCCACTCAGATCCGGTGTTCTTCGGAAGCGGCTTCAAGTTCGCCTTCGCGCGACGAGGTCAGGACCTCCTCGGAATAAGTCGTATCGACCTTGAACCAGTCGTAAAGCATCCACAGCGCGAGGATGATCGAGATGCCCCAGCAAGCGTAAGAGAGTGCCACCCACATGATCTTGTCCCCATCCTGCTCGTCGTCGAAACTATTACTTATCGTCGAACTTTTCGTTGATGACGTCGCGATACTCGCGGTCGGATGCGCGAAACAGGAAGACGAAATAGGCAATCAAGACGACCGCCATGATGATCAGCGTCGGCCAGTCGATGACATAGTGGAAACGGTTCTGGATGATGTCGTGTGCGGTTTCCGGCGTGTAGCCGAGCTTCTCCCAGATCCCGGCCATGGTCGGATTCTGGCCAAGCGCTTCCCAGGTCTTGGCGTCGAGTGCGTCGATCGATTTCGCGGCGCCGGCAAGGCCGAGCTTTAGCGGCAGCCACAGCGCCACGAAAATGGCGACCACGACGACGACGATATCGAAGACTTGCCCGGCTTTGCTCTGCTCCGGCGGAATGTAACGGGACATGTGGTGTACCCCTCAGGACTTGCGGTTGCGGAACGCGTCGGCGTTCTTGATGTCGAGCCCGTAGATGAAATCCTTGTCTTCCTTGTAGTGATTGACCATCGCCAGGATGGCGGCCGTGTTGAAGATCAGCACGGCAGCGGCGGCGATCGCGACCACGAACTTGATCCCGCTGTCCGGGATGTACGGCCACGTCATGAAGAGAACGAAGAGGATCGTTGCCCAAAGGCAGACGATCAGGATCACGGATCCGCGCACGTCGGAGCGGTACAGCGCTTCGATGCGCTGCTGCAGGTCTGACATCGGTTTTTCCCCTTTTTTCCGACGCCCGGTTCCGAACTCACCGTGCGCCGTTCTCTTTCAACAGAGTGAAATTTTTTTCATAAACTCGGGCCGATTTCCACAATTGTCAAGGCGAATTTACGCCGAGTTAACCGTTTGCCAGGCGTCGCCAATTTTGCCTGACAATGAAATTATTTGCTTTCAGGGGATTGCGGCTCTCCCGCGTTTGCGATCAATATTCAACGCAAAGCTCCAGCCTCTGCGCCAAGGAGCAGGGAACAGCAGATTTTGAACGGAGGACGAGCGGATGACGGCATCCTGGAGATTTTCGACCCTGGCGGATCGCCACCGCGCGCTGGGTTCGAAGCTCGAAGACTGGAGCGGCATGGGGACCGCCTGGACCTACGACAAGGACGCTGACGAGGAATACACAGCCATCCGCACCAAGGCCGGGCTGATGGATGTGTCGGGCCTGAAGAAGGTCCACATCACCGGCCCGCACGCCTCGCATCTCATCGATCTCGCCACCACGCGCGACGTCGAAAAGATCTACCCCGGCAAATCAGCCTATGCCTGCATGCTGAACGAAGCCGGCAAATTCACCGACGACTGCATCCTCTACCGTACCGGGCCCAACGCTTGGATGGTGGTGCATGGTTCGGGCACCGGCCATGAGGAATTGCAGCGCGCTTCCGTCGGCCGCGACGTCTCGCTGCGCTTCGACGACAATCTGCACGATCTGTCGCTGCAGGGGCCGACCGCGGTCGACTATCTCGCCAAGCATGTGCCTGGCATTCGCGACCTCAATTATTTCCATCACATGCAGACGCAACTGTTCGGCTTGCCCGTGATGATCTCGCGCACCGGCTACACCGGCGAGCGCGGTTACGAGATCTTCTGCCGTGGCCAGGATGCCGGCACGATCTGGGACAGGATCATTGACGAAGGCCAGAGTGCCGGCATCATTCCGTGCCGCTTCACCACGCTCGACATGCTGCGCGTCGAGAGCTACCTGTTGTTCTACCCCTACGACAATTCCCAAAAATATCCGTTCGAGAATGAAGGCCCTGGCGATACGCTGTGGGAACTCGGCCTCGATTTCACCGTCAGCCCCGGGAAGACCGGCTTCCGTGGCGCCGAAGAGCACTATCGGCTGAAGGGCAAGGAGCGCTTCAAGATTTTTGGTGTGCTGCTCGACGGCAAGGAACCGGCCGATGAAGGCGCGCCGGTCTATCGCGACGGCAAAAAGGTCGGCGTGGTGACCTGCGCCATGTATTCGCCGCTGGTCAAGAAATCGATGGGCATTGCCCGCCTCGACGTCGACTGCGCGGTCAAGGACACCAAGCTCGAAATCCGCAACAAGAGCGGATCGATCATGACGACGGCGCAGCCCTTGCCGTTCGACGATCCCAAGAAGACCAAGCGCACCGCCAAGGGTTGAGGCATCATCAGCAGCAAGGGGTTTGAAGGCACGAAGTAGAGAATGGCAGCCAAGACCATCATCAGCCGGCCCATTTACGGAACCCTGTCTCCGCAGCCCGGCAAGCATCATCTTTTCCTGGCGGATGCCGACGGCGCGCTGGCGATTGTTGATATGGCAAAGACGGCGCCGGCCGGCTTCTTCGACGGGGCCGAGATCGTCTTCATTCCCGGCCCTGACGGCAAGCATGTCGGCGCCCTTGAAGCGCTGAAGCCGGCGCAGTTTCACCAGGCGCCATCCTTTGCCAGCTTGCTGCCGCGGCTGAAGCAGACACTGACCAACGCTCATATGGGCCTTCGCCTCTACCTCGCCGGCACCGAAGGTCTGATCGGTCAGGCCATGCAAGTCGCACTCGAAGCCGGCATCGATCACACCTCGATGCAGACAGAGCATCGCGGCTCGCTGGCGCGGCGCATGCAGTGCGTGCACTGCAAGGGCATCACCGAAAACGTCACGACGCAGCCCGCCACCTGTTCGCATTGCGGCCTGCTGCTTCTGGTGCGCGATCACTATTCACGTAGGCTCGCCGCTTTTCAGGGCGTCTGCATCAATGCCGAGGATCGCAGTGAGATTCCTCCAATCGAGGAGGCTTTCCCATGAGCACCGGCACCACCAAACTCGATGTCGTCGTCAGCGATGTCGTCCCAGTCAACGAACTGGTCACCCGCTTCCATTTCCGCCGTCGCGACGGCGAGCTTCTGCCGACTTTTTCCGGTGGCGCCCATGTCGTGGTCGAGATGCGCGACGGCGAGCGCACAAGGCTCAATCCCTATTCGCTGATGGGCTCGCCGCTCGACACGCGCGAATACACCATCTCGGTGCGCCGCGACGATGTCGGACGCGGTGGCTCGCTGTTCATGCATCGCTCGGTCAAGCCTGGCCTGGAAATGGTGATCAGCTACCCCGTCAACCTGTTCTCGCTCGATTTGCGCGCCAAGAAACACCTGATGCTGGCCGGTGGCATCGGCATCACGCCCTTCATGGCGCAGACCGCGCAACTGGCGGGGGAGGGCGGCAATTTCGAACTGCACTACACCTGCCGCACCGCTTCGCTGGGCACCTATGCCGACGTGCTGCGGGAGCGCTATGACAGGCGGATCCGGCTCTACCATGACGACCGCGAAGAGCGCATCGATCTCGACCGGCTGCTGTCCACCCAGCCGCTCGGCACCCATCTTTATGTCTGCGGCCCGGCCGGCATGATCAACTGGGTGCGCGACCGCGCGGCGAGCCTCGGCTGGCCATCGGAGGCCGTGCATTTCGAGCATTTCGCCGCACCCCAGCCCGGCCTGCCTTTCGATGTGACGCTTGCCGTCAGCGGCAAGACGATCCGGGTCGGCGAACAGCAGAGCCTGCTCGAAGCCATCGAGGCGGCCGGCGTCGATCCCCCTTATCTCTGCCGTGGCGGCGTCTGCGGCCAATGCGAGACCAACGTCATCTCTCATGACGGCAAGTTCATCCACAACGACCACTGGCTGAGCGAGGAAGAGCACCGTTCCGGCAAGAAGATCATGCCGTGCGTGTCGCGCTTCGAGGGCAAGTCGTTGGTCCTGGAAAGATAGGAGGCGAGCTTGGGCATCACCTTTCGCAAGGAAACGTTCCGCGACGATTTCACCTTCAAGAACAGCCCGGAGCACATCAGTCGCTTCCCGTTCCCGTTCCACGAAGACGCCTACATGTATGCGGTCAACATCGAGCCGCATGTCGTCGGGCCGAAGGGCAGCGTTCTCGAAAATCTGATCGACGTCGACGAGCATTACGTCGCCGAGATGCAGGACCGCGCTTTGGTGTTGGCCGAGGATCCGCTGCGCTGCCAGTCCTTGCCGCACATGACGCTGGCCGGCTGGGACCTGCTTGAGCTTTTGATGGAGCAGCAGGCGCTGGGCTATCCCGAACACTTCACGCTGACCCGCGACGGCGACCGCTGGCGCTGGATCAATCGGCCGCTCGGCATCGATGACACCTTCACCTTCGGCGACACCTCGACCCTGCCTTACGGGCCGATGGAATACATCACTCGCCAGAGCCAAGGCGATTTCTGCATCCTCGACCAGCGCGACGGCAATCTGTGGATGGATGCCGGCATGGTCACGACCCAGGCCGACTGGTCGCTCGATTTCGACATCGGCATGAACTTCTTCGAATGGCACGCGCCGGTGCCGCTGGCGCATGAGAAGGGGATTTTTACCAGGGCGCTGAAATTCCTCACCAACATCCAGCAGGGAAAACCGGCGCGGCGCCTGAACTGGACGATGACCATCAATCCGCGCCTCGACACCAGCCCCGAAAATTACCACAAATGGGGCCCGGACCGGACGACCGTGACGCCCGAAAATGTCGGCGACAAGGTGCATCTGCGCGTCGAACTGCAAAGCTTCTGGCGGCTGCCGCGCTCGAACGGCATCGTCTTCCCGATCCGCTGCTACCTGATCAAGATGGACGAACTGGTGACGCAGCCGAAATGGGCAAGGCGCCTGCACCGGGTCATCCGGGATTTGCCGGAAGAGCTTGCCACCTACAAGGGGCTAACGCGCTTTCGTCCGACATTGGTGGAATGGCTGTCGAAGCTGGATGATGGAAGCGTGACGTCACCGGGGTTTGGGCCGGACTGAGGCTGCCCGCGAAGCTGGCGATCTCCCCCACAAGGGGGGAGATTGGCCAATTTACCCCGCGCTATTCTGCGGATAGCAAATAATCGACAAATACCGCATCGGCAGTTTCGTCAGTTGTTCCGGGCCATGCGGCGCGTCGGCGTCGAAGAAAAGGCTGTCGCCCGGCTTCATCGGATAGAGGTTGCTGCCGTGCCGGTAAACCACCTCGCCCTCCAGCATGTAGAGGAACTCCATGCCCTCATGCTGGAAGGTCGGAAACACATCCGAATCCTCGGTCAGCGTGATCAGATAGGGTTCGACGACGACGCCGCTGGTGTTCGAGCCGATATGGCCGAGCAGATTGTACTGATGGCCGGCGCGCGTGCCGCGGCGCTCGACATCCAGTCCCTGGCCGGCCTTGACGAAAACGGCACTCCGCTCCTCCTCGAAGCGACGGAAGAAGGCGGTGACGGGAACGCCGAGCGCCCGCGACAGCGCCTGCAAGGTGGTCAGCGACGGCGAGGTGATGCCGTTCTCGATCTTCGACAGCATGCCCAGCGAAATGTCGGTGGCGACAGCGAGATCAGCGACGGTGATGCCGAGCTTCTTGCGGAACGCCCGCACCTCGCGGCCGATCGCAACCTCCAGCACCTTTTCACGGGTGTCGCGGAGGGCGTGCGGGTTCTGCGTCAGCGGCGCGCGGATGGTCTTGCCGTCAGCCGAAACCTTTGGCTTGGCGCCGGCAAGCCCAGCCTTGGGATTGGAACTGTCTTTCGCCATCTCGCCCCCGGACTTCGCGGATTTATTTCACTCAAGGTGAACATGTCACGTGGCGATACAGCAGCGCGGCGGTGTCG
The DNA here is from genome assembly GCF_000472785.1 of Mesorhizobium loti CJ3sym. Lineage (GTDB taxonomy): Bacteria > Pseudomonadota > Alphaproteobacteria > Rhizobiales > Rhizobiaceae > Mesorhizobium > Mesorhizobium loti_E. The sequence goes on along the minus strand of NZ_AXAL01000003.1, from coordinate 198,427 downwards.
GCAAGCCGTCTTAAGTTCCACCTGCCGATCCCATGAATTCTGCCACCGAAGGTTTTTCACTGGGAATCCGTTGCGCGTAAATGCAGTTCCCGCAGATGTCTGTTGACAGCACCGAAGCGCCAATTAGTGTCACTGTCAGTGAAATTTGTTTCGCTGGGGAAATCAAAAAGAGGAGGCCCTGGAAATGAAAACGCGCGTTGCCGTCATCGGCGCCGGACCGTCCGGCCTGGCACAGCTAAGGGCCTTCAAGTCGGCTGCCGACAAGGGTGCCGAGATTCCAGAAATCGTCTGCTTCGAAAAGCAGTCCGACTGGGGCGGCCTGTGGAACTACACTTGGCGCACCGGCCTCGACGAGCATGGCGATCCGGTGCACGGCTCCATGTACCGTTATCTCTGGTCGAACGGGCCGAAGGAATGCCTGGAATTCGCCGACTATACATTCGAGGAGCATTTCGGCCGGCCGATCGGCTCCTATCCGCCGCGCGCCGTGCTGTGGGATTATATCAAGGGCCGCGTCGAAAAATCGGGCCTGCGCAAATGGGTGCGCTTCAACAGCCCGGTGCGCATGGTCACCTTCTCGGACGAGACCAAGAAATTCACCGTCACCGCGCATGACCGCACCAACGACGTCACCTATTCGGAAGAGTTCGACAATGTCGTCGTCGCCTCCGGGCATTTCTCGGTGCCCAACGTTCCCTATTTCGAAGGCTTCTCCACCTTCAACGGCCGCATCCTGCACAGCCATGATTTCCGCGACGCGATGGAGTTCAAGGGCAAGGATATCCTGATCATCGGCCGCTCCTATTCGGCCGAGGACATTGGCTCGCAGTGCTACAAATACGGCGCCAAATCGATCACCTCCAGCTATCGCTCGAAACCGATGGGCTTCAAATGGCCTGAGAATTGGAAAGAGGTACCGCTGCTGCAGAAGGTCGTCGGCAAGACCGCGCATTTCAAGGACGGCACATCAAAGGATGTCGACGCCATTATCCTGTGCACCGGATATCTCCATTCCTTCCCGTTCCTCACCGAAGAGCTCAAGCTTAAGACCGCCAACCGCATGTGGCCGGACGGGCTCTATGAAGGCGTCGTCTGGGAGAAAAACCCCAAATTGTCTTTCATCGGCATGCAGGACCAGTTCTACACCTTCAACATGTTCGACGCGCAGGCCTGGTTCGCCCGCGACGTCATCTTGGGCCGCATCAAGCTGCCGTCGGCCGAAGCGATGACGCAGCATGGCGCCAAATGGCGGGCACGCGAGGAAACGCTCGAGGATGCCGAGCAGATGATCTGGTTCCAGGGCGACTATACCAAGGAACTGATGGACCAGACCGACTATCCCGGCTTCGACGTCGAGGCGGTCAACCAGACCTTCATGGAATGGGAACACCACAAGGGGGAAGACATCATGAGCTTCCGCGACCACGCCTATCGCTCGTTGATGACCGGCACCATGGCACCTCTGCACCACACGCCGTGGCTGCAGGCGCTGGATGATTCCATGGAGAGCTATCTCGAAGTGAAGGGCGTCGCAGCGGAGTAGGCCATTATCCCGAACCGGAGGTCAGCGAAGCAAAAGTGGGAACCGGTTTTCTCGGACAAACGGTTTCGTTTTTGCCGAGATCATGGCCCAGCTAGAGACTGCTGCGCATCAATCCAGCGGATAGTCCGGAGCCGCATCCGTCTCGGTCACCTCTGAGGAGAGAACATCGCAGTCGTTGGCCCAGTCCGGGCCATCACCGCGCATGGCCATCATGTCGGCCATCAGCAGGAACTGCATGGTTCGGAGCGCCCAGTTGGCCGGCTCTTGCGGCCAGGCGAAGACGCCGGCGGCGTCGCCGCCAAACTTCACATCGTGGCAGACGAAACCGACCTCGACCTTCCAGGATCGCAGCGTCACGCCTGGCGGCGGGTAGGGCGGGTCGGGAAGTTCGAAGTAATTGGCGACCATGAGCTTCGTCGGCTCCGCCGGCTCGATGTTCTTGGCTTTGAAGGCGGCAATGGCGTCGTCGCGAAAACGGTCGAGCAAGCCATCGCGCGATAATTTGTGGGTCGAGCGAAAAAAGCCGCCAGCCCAGACCGACTCATCCTTGTCGTTGGAGATGAGCAGCGAGGCGCGGAAGCGGCGCAACCTTGGTGCCAGAACCTGCCAGTTGCATTCGGCTGAAGTCGCCGGCGTCGCGATAAAGTCGTCGAGAAGATCGCTGCCGCGCACATTGGCGTTCAGCACCGAACAGTCTTCGCCATGGATGTGCCAGAGCTGGCGCAACTCGGCAGCAGCAATGCCGGGCTTGCGCAGTTCCTCCACCGAGGCGCGGACCCGTGCAATGGCGTAGGAGGTTGCCGCATCCAGCGTCTCAAATCCGCGAACCATATGCTCGCCTTCCGGTTCACCGGTCCTGGCCATATCGAAGACGAGAACGGTGAAAGGCGGTTCGCCGGGATCAGACATTCGGCACCAACAACTACCCGAGCCTCGCCCGGGCCTTTGCTGTCCAGGCATTGAACAGCCGGTCGGCTACGATGCCGATGAAGGCGATGGCCAGGCCGGCGACGATGCCACGACCGGAATCGGCCTTGGACAGTGCAATGAACACTTCCTGGCCGAGATCGCGCGTACCGACCATGGCGCAGATGATGATCATCGCCAGCGCCATCAGGATGGTCTGGTTGACGCCCAGCATGATCTCCGGCAGCGCCAAAGGCAGCTGCACGCGGAAAAATGTCTGGCGTGGCGTGCAGCCGGAAACCTTGGCCGCTTCGATCAGCGCCGGCGGCACCTGCCTGATACCGTGATTGGTGTAGCGGATTGCCGGTACCACGGCGAAAGCGACAGTGGCGATCATGGCGGTGACGTCGCCAACTCGAAACAGCATCACCACGGGAATGATGAAGCAGAACGATGGCAGCACCTGCAGCGTATCGATGATGGGGGTGACGATCTTCTCGAAGCGGTCGCTGCGCGCCGCCATCAGCCCGATCGGGATGCCGATCAGACAGGCAATGAAGGCCGAGATACCGCAGAGATAGACCGTCGCCATGGTTTTTTCCCACAGGCCGGTGATGGCGCAGAACGCGGTCAGCGCCGCCACCAAAGCTGCCAGTCGCAGGCCGGAAAGCTGATAGCCGGCAAGGCCGAGCAGGAACACCGCGCCCAGCCATGGAAAGCCTTCGCAGAAGGCGCGCACCGGGTTGAGCACGTTGAGGATAAGCGCCACGCGGAACGCCTCGATAATGTCGAAGAAGTTGATCGTCACCCAGTTCACCGCCGCCTTCCACAGCGGCGCGGTGGTGAAGGTGATCGCCTTAGGTACCGCGGCGAAGGCCGGCAAGAACAGGCCAAGCAGCGTGGTGACGGCAAGGATGGCGATGGCCAGCGTTAGGTTGGGGTAACGCCGCCACAAGCTCCGGCTCGCCGCCTGATGGATGTGGCCCTTTGCCTGTTTGTGCGCGATGGCCTGGCTCAGCCGGTCGAGCGCGATGGCGAGCGCCACGATGGCAAGCCCTGCTTCCATAGCCTCGCCGACCTTCAGCGCGCGCAATGCCAGAAGCACATCGTAGCCGAGGCCGCCGGCGCCGATCATCGAGGCGATGATGACCATGTTGAGCGCCAGCATGATGACCTGGTTGACGCCGACCATCAGCGTCGGCCGTGCCGATGGCAACAACACCCGCCACAGTTTCTGCCGCGCCGTGCAGCCGGCCATCTCGCTGAAATCATCGACCTCGGAGGGCACTCGCGACAGGCCGAGCATCGTTGCCCGCACCATCGGCGGCGTGGCGAAGATGGCGGTCGCGATCATCGCCGACACCGGACTGTTGCCGAACAGGAGCAGCATCGGGATGAGATAGGCAAAGGTCGGGATCGTCTGCATGAGGTCGAGGGCAGGGGAGACAACAAGCCTTTCGGCCCATGGCTTGCGCCATGCCCAGATGCCGGCGAACAGCCCGGTGACGATGCAGAACGGCACGGCGATGGAGATCAGCGCCAGCGTCAGCATGGCGCTGGTCCATTGGCCGAACAGCGCGATGTAGAGGAAGCAGCCGCCGACCAGCAGGCTGAGTTTGCGGCCGCCGACGGCATGGCCGGCGAGGAAGGCGGCAGCGCACACCCCGACCCAGGACAGGCGCGGCAGGACGACAGTGTCCGCGCCATGGCCGATCTTGAAGTTCTTGGCGAGCAGATTAAGCGCGAAATCGAGCGGCACGCCGAGCACCGCGGTGATCGAGCGCGTCAGCCATGACAGGTTCGACTTGATCCAGCCCATCAGCGCGCTGACCCAGTCGGCGACCGGCACCACCGCCTCAGCTGGATAGTTGACCGCCCAGGGCAAGCTGCTCTGCAGCAGGAACAGCACCAGCACGGCGGCAAGCGCTACCGCCCAGACAAGTAGCCAGCGCTGCAGCGGCGGCCTCGGCTCGCTGGCACTTGCCGTCACCGTCATGCGCGGGCTCCGGAACGGTCGACGCCGGCCAGCAGATCGATCACCGCTTGTGGCGTCACCTCGCCGATCGGCTTGCCGGTGCCATTGACCACGGCGAACGGCTTGCCAGCGGAAACGATGCTGGCCGAGAAACTGGCGATCTTGGCATCCGGCGCCACGGCGCCGCCATGCTCTGACCCATCGCAGGCGCGCATCAGGCTGCGCGCGGAAATCACCTTGGCGCGGTCGACGTCGCGGGTGAACTCGGCGACATAGTCGGTTGCCGGATTGACCACCAGCTCCTCCGGTGTGCCGGTCTGGATGACCTCGCCATCCTTCATGATGGCGATGCGGTCGGCGAGCCTTATCGCCTCGTCGAAATCATGGGTGATGAAGACGATGGTCTTGTGCAGCATGGTCTGCAGCCGCATCAATTCGTCCTGCATTTCGCGGCGGATCAGCGGATCGAGTGCGGAGAACGGCTCGTCGAGAAACCAGATCTCCGGCTTGGTCGCTAGGCTGCGGGCAATGCCGACGCGCTGCTGCTGGCCGCCGGACAGCTCGCGCGGATAGAAATGCTCGCGGCCGCGTAGGCCGACCAGTTCGATGACTTCGCGGGCGCGCGCCTCGCGCGTTGACCGGTCCTGCCCCTGAATGCTGAGCGGAAAGGCGATGTTGTCGAGTACGTTGAGATGCGGCAGCAGCGCGAAATTCTGGAACACCATGCCCATGCGGTGGCGCCTGAGTTCGATCAGTGCCGCGTCGGATATTTTCAGCAGGTCCTTGCCTTCGAACTCGACCTTGCCATGCGTCGGCTCGACCAGCCTGGACATGCAGCGCACCAGCGTCGACTTCCCTGAGCCGGACAGCCCCATGATGATGAAGATCTCGCCCTGGCGGATTTCGAGATCGACGGCACGCACGGCGCCGACCAGTCCCGCGGCAGCGACATCCGCCATGCAGGCCTTGCCGTCGCGCTCGCGGATGAAGTTGGCAGCGTTGGCTCCGAACAGCTTCCACACATTGCGGCAGGCAAGTTTTACCGGGCGATCATCCGTGCCCGGTTGCGTCGACCCTTGTTTAGTCGTCATCCAATCGTCCTTCTGGAATATCAAGATTTGAGGCCCGGCCGATCAACGGCCGGGTCTCATTTTTCCAGTCGGAACGATCACTGCGCCCAGGCTTTCCAGTCGGCCTCATGCGCGGCGATCCAGGCGGCGGCTACGTCTTCCGGCTTTTTGCCGTCGAGGTCGATCTCGCCGCTCATCTTGTTGAGCTCGTCGGTGTCGATCGTGTAGGCCTTGGCCACCTTGTATGCGATCGGCCATTTGTCCTTCATGCCGTTCCAGGAATATTTCCAGATCTCGCCATGCGGCTTGCCGCAATCATATTTGGCGTCGGGATTCACGCCCCATTTCGGGTCGTTGTAGCATTCGGGCGTGTATTCGGGGAACTGCACCCACTCGCCCTTGTATTTCGCCGGTGCCCAGTGCGGCGAATAGATCCACAGCATGATCGGCGCCTTGCGCTGATAGGCGGAATCAAGCTCCGCGAACATTGCCGCGTCGGTGCCGGCATGGATGACGGTGAACGGCAGTTTCAGCGCCGCGATACGCTCGTCGTCAAAACCTTCCCAGGTCACCGGGCCGCCGAGATAGCGCCCCTTCGGCGCGGTCTCCGCCGTCGAGAACGACGCCGCGCATGTCGGGTCGAGCAGCGCATGCCAGTCCGGCAAGGTCGGGCATTTCGCTTTCATGTATTCGGGAAACCACCATTCTTCCTTGGCTTTGGGGCCGAGCTTGCCGAGGCGTTCGGTCTGTCCGGTGGCGTCGGACGCCTTCATCGCCTCGCCGGCGGTCGTGTCCCAGAATTCCAGGCCGACATCGAGATCGCCATTGGTGAGGCCGGTGGTCAGGCTGGAGAGGTAATCGGCGGTTGGATATTCGACGGTATAGCCGAGCTTTTCGAGGATGCCGCCGAGGATCTTGGCGTTGAGATTGACGCTGGTCCAGTCGAACAGCGCGATCTTGATCGGGTCGTTGGATTCCGGCGCCGCGGCCCGTGCCGAAGGTGTCAGCAGACTAAGTGTCGCGAGCGCGACGGCACTCATCAATAACTTCGAGATATAGCTGCGAAATAACATGCTTGTTCTCCTTCAAGCTGTGGCGGTTATTGTTGGTTCCCTTCTTGCGTCTTTTCATGATTTTGGTGGAAAGGTTGGTCGTTGCGCAAGGCCGTTGCCGCCGCGTCGCCGTTAAAGCCGGCGCAGACAGGATTGTGCTGAATTTCTGATATGATGGATGCCGTCGGGAGGGCCAGCGTCATGGCTGCCGATGGATCGCTGCGGGAGCGATCATCCGCGGATTAATTGCCAGTCTTGCGGCGCCCTGCAAGGTGCAAGCCATCAAGGTCCCATGATCTCGGCTGCTGGCCCGGCAAGTCCCATCTCGCCCGGGCCGTTTCATAGGATGAAATTATATATACCAAGGTTCATGTCGTGCAACGACTAACCCTTCGCGGATGCACAAATTCAGACTGCAGGCAAAGTTCTGCCACATGCGGTCCTACCAGCAGACGTAGCCGCCATCGACGATCAGGTCGAGGCCGGTGACGAAGCTCGAAGCGCGGCTCGCCAGGAACACGGTCGGCCCGACCATTTCCTCCGGTGCCGCCATGCGTCCCATCGGTGTGTCACGCTTGAAGATTTTTATCTCCTCCGCCACCTCCGGCCGTTTGTTCATCGGCGTCAGCGTGTAGCCTGGGCTGACGACATTGACGCGCAGGCCTCGGTCCGCCCACTCCATGGCAAGGCTCTTCGACATATGGATGACGGCGGCTTTCGAGGAGTTGTAGTGCGCCTGCGTCAGTCCGCGGTTGACGATGGTGCCCGACATCGAGGCGATGTTGATGATCGAGCCCTTGCGCCGCGAAAGCATCTTGCGTGCCTCGGCCTGGCACGACAGGAATACGCCGGCAACATTGACCTCGTGCACCTTCTGCCATGTCTCAAGCGACATCGTCTCGGCCGGCACTGAGCCGGCGATACCGGCATTGTTTACGGCGACCGTCAGCGCGCCGAGTTCGGCTTCGACGCGATCGATTGCCGCTGCGAGGTCGCTCTCCGAAGTGACTGTGCCGGTCAGCACCAAAGCCTTGCGCCCGAGTGCCGTGATCCGGTGAGCGGTTTCCTCCAACCCGCCTTTCGATGCATGGCCGAAACAGGCAACGTCGGCGCCTGCCGCTGCCAGTCCGATCGCGATCGCCTGGCCGATGCCGCTGCCGGCACCGGTGACCAGTGCGACGTCGCCGTCCAGTTTGAAAAGATCCATCAAGCCCTCCCCGTTTCGAGGAGGTTATTGCCAATGCCGTCTTTCGATCAACCTCTTTAGAAGTTGCAGGCTTTAGGACGCTTGCTGGCGGACCAGTCCTTGAGCGGCATCGGCATGAACTTGCGCTTGATCGGCTTGGCATGCTCAAGGTCCTTGGAGACAGTGCCCTTGCCGGTGAGATAGTTGATGTCGCAGCCACCGACCGTCGTCTTGACGCCATCCGACGTCTGCTGGTTCCAGTCCCAGCTGCGGCTGTAGCCGCCGACCAGCAATTGGCCCTTGCGATAGACAATGGTCAGCGTGTCCTCCGTCGACTTGCTGGCGCCGCAGCCGAAGCAGGACGTGATCACCAGCGATCCCTTGCCCTGGCTTTCAAGGTCGGTAACCCGGTCTTCGGTCAGGCCTTTTCTGACGAAATCCGGCTGGCGCGAGGGATCGAGCTTCTCCTCGCCGGCTGCCAGGTAAATATAGAGATCGGCCGGCGCACCAAGGTCCTGCATGACAACAACCCGATCCGTCTTGCCGTCCTGGTCGATATCGAGCTTGAGCTCGAACGCCGGCACATTTTCGGCAAACGCCGGGAAAAGTGCCGCGACGAGGATGACGAGGCAGGCAAGGGCCGCATGATGGAATGCTGTCTTCATGAGCAATCGTCCGCCCCGAAGGCTCAGCCTAGCACTGGCCCGGGCGAACGAAAACTCGAAACTGGCTGACTTCGAATGCAGTCAGCCAGTGACAGTTCAGAAGTAGCCGGCTGAAGCGGCGGTGGCCTCTTTCGGAATTTCGACGCCGTCGACCAGAATCTTGTCGACCAGTTCGTGGTGGAAGCAGACCAGCCCCTTGATGCGCTCGGCCTCGTGCACCGGCTCGGGATAATACCAGACAAGGTTTTCGTGCCGCTTGGCCTTGGTCGTCACGTGATAATAGTTGGAGATGCCCTTGTAGGGGCAGCGCGAAATATAGCGGCTAGGCGAAAACATATCGAGCCGCGTGTCCGAGATCGGCAGATAATGGCGCACCGGATGGCCGGTTTCGAACAGGAAGACGCCACGGCGTGAATCTGCGACCTGCTCGCCATCAAGGATGACCTGCACGCGCCGCGACGAGGGCAAGCAGTCGACACGCCGGAACGGGTCGCGGGCGTGGACGAAAATCTCCTCGTCCTCCTCATACCAGTGCGTCATCTTGGGCCAGTAGAAGGACATGTAGTCCGACAGGTCAGGCGATCCCTTGATCGGATCGGCATAGCGCCAGGCGGCATCCTCGACCAGCGTGATGCCGGTGTTCAGCGAATAATGCGTGGCGACGCCCTTGAACGGGCTCTCGGTCGTCGTCGTGCTCGGCAGCAGGAACTCCTCGCGCACGTCGCTCATCGGGAAATAATAGACCGGCAGATGGTCGCTCTCGTAGAGCACCAGCGCCTTCATCGTGTCGGCGACGATCATCGATCCAACCTGCACGCGCAGCCGCTTCTGCATCGGCATGGTGAAGGCGATATAGCCCGGCTCGAACTCGTACTGCACGATAGTATCGAGCAAGGGGAAGTGCGGTCCGCGACCGCGCAAATGAGGCTTGCGAATGGTAGTCTCCCGTCTGCTTGTTTTCGTGGCCGTGCGGTTGGACACGGGGCTCACCCTATGGATACGCGATCGAGCAGCAGGCCGGCGGCGATCGGCGGCAGGCCGCTGACATTCTTGCGCACCGGCACCAGCAAATCCGGGAAGTAGCTGAAAATGACCGGCGTCTCGTCGAGCAGCAGCTTCTGGATATCGGAGGCAGCCGCACGCTGCTCGCCGATGTCGAGGGCCTTCAAGTAACTGGTGACCATGCCGTCATAGGCCGGGCTCTTGAAATGCGCCGCGTTCCACGGGCCGTCGCTGACCAGCGGGCTCTTGAGGAACACATTGGGCACGCTGCGGTGCGCGTAGTCGGTGATCCCCAGCGGGCTGTCCAGCCAGTCCGACTGGCCGAACACCGCCTTGCCGTAATATTTGTCCTGGTCCTCGATGTTGAGCGAGATGCGCGCGCCGATCTCCTTGGCGAAATTCTGGAACAGCTGCGCATAGCCGGGAATATCGGAATAGCGCAGCGTCGTCAGCGTGATATCGAAACCGCTGCCCAGGCCCGCCGCCTCGAGCAGTTGCTTGGCCTTGGCGATGTCCTGGACACGCTGCGGCACAGACTTGTCGGTTGAAGGGAAGGCCGGCGCGAACGGGCTGTCATTGCCGGTCGCCGCCATGCCGCGGCACAGCCCATCGACCAGCTTGGAGCGGTCGATGCTGAGCGCCAGCGCCTGGCGCACGCGCTTGTCGGTGAACGGACCGGTGTCGCAGCGCATATGCAGCTGGCGGTGCGCTGTCGAGGCGACACGCAACACCGTGATGTCGGGGCTGTTCAGCACCACATGGCTGACATCGAGCGGTACCGCGTCGAGGATATCGACCTCGCCGGCCTGCAGCGCCAGGATGCGCGGCTGCACGTCGCCGTAAAATTTGAACTCGAGCCGGTCGGGCAGCGCCTTTTCGCCCCAATAGTCGGGGTTGCGCACGAAGGTCGCGCCGACCTTCGGCGTGTAGCTCTCCAGCCGGAACGGACCGGTACCTTCAAAGGTCTTTTCGTAGTCACCCTTGTAGCTCGCCGGCAGGATGACGGCGTTGTAATTGTCGATCGACACCGAATAGGGGAAGCTGCCGTTCGGCGCATCGAGATGGAAGGCGACCGTGTGGTCGTCCACCTTCTGCGTGCCGCCTTTCGACAACAGACCCTTGAAAACGGAAAGGGCGTTCGAGGCGCCATTGGGGTCGGCCAGCCGGTCGAAGGTCGCCACCACGTCGTCGGCCTTGAAATCCTCGCCATTGTGGAATTTCACGCCCTTGCGCAGCTTGAAGGTCCAGACGCTGCCGTCCGCGTTCGGCGACCAGCTTTCCGCCAGCACCGGCTTCAAGGTGAGGTCAGGCTGGGTGATGCAGAGGAACTCGGCAGTCTGGAAAACCAGCTGGTAGCTGCCGCTGTCATAGTAGGTGACGGGATCGATGGCGCCGCCCGGCGTCGCCACGCCAGCGCGCACCGTGCCGCCCGGCTTGCCCTCGGCGCGGGCCTTTTGCGTACCAAGGCCGGCAGCCGCGACAAGGCCGCCCAGGAACGGCAGGGAGAGGCCAAGAACGCTGCCATGGCGCAGGAAATCGCGGCGGTCTAGCCGACCGGCCAGCAATTCGTCGACAGCGGAATTTTCGATTGCAGGGAGGTTTTTGCGAGCACTGTCAATCGTCATGAAATGCCTTGGCATGGCTGCATTCCTCGCTTGCCCTGGGGAGATTGGCCATTTAGGTCATTGTTGACGGCCACCGGAAAGCGATATTTTTTGATAGGGGTCATCGAAATTTTCGATGCGAGGGGTGAGCATGGATACAGAAAACCTGCGCAGCTTCCTGGAGGTTGCCGAACATGGCAGCTTCACCGTCGCTGCCAGCCGCCTCAATCTCGCCCAATCCACCGTCAGTGCACGGATCAGGGGGCTGGAAGAGCAATTGGGGCGCCGGCTTTTCGTGCGCGACCGCGACGGCGTCACGCTCACCCCGGCCGGCCGGCAGTTCCTGCCGCACGCCTCTTCCATCACCCGCACCTGGGAGCAATCAAGACAGGATATTGCCGTTCCCGATGGCTATGAAACGCTGCTGCGGCTGACCGCTCCCGCCTATCTCTGGGACTTGATCACCTCGCCATGGGTCGAGTGGATGCGCACTGAGCGGCCGAATGTGGCGCTAAGGCTCGAAGGCAGTTTTCCGGATCTGGCGATCGACCAGCTGGCGGAAGGCCTGCTCGACATCTGCATTCTCTATTTGCCGCGACCGCATCCCGGCATCGTCTATGAGACGCTGGCTGTCGATCAGGTCGTGCTCGTCCAGCACGCCGCGCAGACGAAGCCGTGGACCGAAAACTACATCCTGATGGATTGGGGGCTCGAATTCCGCATCGAGCATGACCGCGCCTTTGCCGGCATGGTCAAGCCGGCCATTTCAGCGGGGTTGGTCTTCATCGGGCTGCAGCATGTGCTGTCGCAGCAAGCTTCGGCCTACCTGCCGCTCAGCGCCGTCAGCGGCCACATCGAGCGCGGTGAGATGCGACGCATCGACAATGCGCCGGTGTTCCAGCGGCCGATCTACCTTGCCTATCCGTCCAACCCGGTTTCGTCTGATGTGCTGGACGTCGCGCTGACCGGCCTGCGCACCTTGGCAAGGGACTGGGCGAAAGGTCAGGGGTTTTCGGAAGGTGACCGTTCCCTCAGCATGGCCGGCAGGGGGTAACCGGCCAGCGCTGCCTTGCTATGCCGCCTCGATCACGCCGACCTTCTGCAGCCTGGCAAGTTCCGGGTAGGGAATATGGCATCGGATGGAATGTCCGGGCTGCGCCTCGGCCAGCGGCGGCTCCTGCTGCTCGCACATTGGGCCGATCTTGCGCGGGCAGCGCGTGTGGAAGACGCAGCCCGTCGGCGGGTTGGTGGCGCTAGGGATTTCGCCGTCGAGCCGAATGCGCGCCGTCTCGGTCTGGTCGAGCTTGGGCACGGCCGACAGCAGCGCTTCGGTATAGGGATGATGTGGCCCGGAGAAGACTTCCTCCGATGGCCCGATCTCCATGATGCGGCCGAGATAGAGCACGGCGATCTTGTCGGAGAGGTAACGCACCACGCCAAGGTCGTGCGAGATGAAGATGTAGCTGACGTCTTCCTTGGATTGCAGGTCGGCGAGCAGGTTGAGGATCGCCGCCTGGACGGAGACGTCGAGCGCCGAGGTCGGCTCGTCGCAGACGACGATGCGCGGATCGCCGGCGAAGGCGCGCGCAATGGCAACGCGCTGCTTCAGCCCGCCTGAGAGCTGGCGCGGCTTGACGGCCAGGTGCCGGTCGGTGAGGCGCACCGAACGGACGAGGTCGTCGAGGCGCGCCTCCTGCGCCTTGCCGGAGAGGCCGGCCAGCCGTTTCAACGCGCGGCCGAGGATGTGGCGGATCGAATGTGAGCGGTTGAGTGCCGAGTCCGGGTTCTGGAAGACGATCTGCATCGCCTTGACCTGATCGTCGCCACGGTTCTCCAGTTTCGGCGCCAGCGCCTTGCCCTCGAGCTCGATGGTGCCGCCGTCATCGGGCGGGACAAGGCCGAGCAGCAGCCTGGCGAAGGTGGTCTTGCCCGAGCCGGATTCGCCGACCAGCCCCAGCGTCTCGCCGGGGCCGAGATCGAGCGAGACGTCCTTGACGGCGCGCAAGGGATGGCCGTGGCTGGCATAGGTCTTGTTCAGCCCGGCGACCCGCAGCACCGGTGCGGTTGTCGGCTTGGGCGCTGTCGCAACATCGCTCGGTGTGGCGCGCGGCAGGGCTTGCGCCTTATCGTGATGGAAGCAGCGCGACAGACGTTTTCCGCGCTCGTCGCTCAGATCATAGAGCGGCGGCAATTCGCTGCGGCAGCGGTCGTCGGCGAGCGCACAGCGGTCTGCGAAGGCACAGCCCTTGATGTCAGCGCCAATGCCCGGCAGGAAGCCGGGGATGGTGTCGAGACGGCCCTGGTCCTTGCGCTGGCCGCCACGCGGCAGGCAGCGCAGCAGGGCAACCGTGTAGGGATGGCGCGGATCGTTGAACACGACATCCGTCGGTCCTTCCTCCACCAGCATGCCGGCATAAAGCACACCGACCCGGTCGCACATGTTGGAGACGACGGCGAGGTTGTGGCTGATGAACAGGATCGAGGCCGAGAGTTCCTGCCGCAGCTGCGCGATGAGGTCGAGCACCTCGGCCTCGACCGTCGCATCGAGGCCGGTGGTCGGCTCGTCGAGGATCAGCATCGAGGGATCGTTGGCCAGCGCCATGGCGATCGCGACGCGCTGCTGCATGCCGCCGGAGAGTTGGTGCGGATAGCGCTGCATGACGCTTGGGGGATCGGAGATGCGCACCCGGTTCAGCATGGCGATGGCGCGATCGGTGGCTGCCTGGCCCGTAATGCCGCCAAGCTCGAAGATCTCTGTCAACTGGCGGCCGATACGGATCGACGGGTTTAGCGCCTTGCCCGGATCCTGATAGACCATCGAGACGCTTTCGGCCCGAGCGCGCCTGAGGGCCTCGGCATCGAGCTTCATGACGTCCTGGCCGTCGAGCGAGATGGCGCCGCCTGATATCGAACCGTTCCTTGGCAGATAGCGCACGACGGTCAGCGCCACCGTGGATTTGCCGCAGCCGGACTCGCCGACCAGCCCATAGGCCTCGCCTTGCCTGATGTTGAGACTGAGGTTGCGCAGCACAGCGCGGTTGCGGCCGGCGACGCGATAGGCGACCGACAGATCGTGCAGTTCAAGGGCGTTTTCGGCTTTTGCGGAGTTAGTCATTGAGCGCTCCATGAACGCCGTCGGCCGCCAGGTTGACACCGATCACCAGCGAGGCGATAGCAAGCGCGTCGAACAGCACCGTCCACCAGAAGCCGCCGCCGATCATGCCGTAATTGCTGGAGATCGACAGCCCCCAGTCGGGTGATGGCGGCTGGATCCCAAAACCCATGAAGGACAGCGTCGCGACCGCGAAGATGGCATAACCCAGCCGCACAGTGGTCTCGACCAGGATCGGCGGGATGACGTTGGGCAGGATCTCGACGAACATTGTATGCACAGCGCTTTCATGTCTGAGCTGTGCTGCCGCGACATAGTCGAGTTCGCGCTCGGCCAGCACCGCCGAGCGCACGGTGCGAGCGATGATCGGCGCGAAGCTCAGGCCAATGACGACGATGACGGTGGTCTTGGAGGTGCCGAGCGCGACGATGGCGAGCAGCGCGACGATGACCACCGGGATTGCCATGAAGGCTTCGAGGATGCGGCTGACGACATCGTCGACGATGCCGCGGAAATAGCCGGTGAGCAGGCCAAGTGCGGTGCCGGCGACCGTCGCCAGCAAGGTCGCCAACGGTGCGACGGTGAGGATGTCGCGCGAGCCGACGATGACGCGCGAGAAGACGTCGCGGCCGATCTGGTCGGTGCCGAACCAATGTTCGCGCGAGGGTGGCGCCAGCGCGTTGATGATGTCGTCGGCAAGCGGATCGTACGGCGCGAAATGTTCGCCGAAAAGCGCGCAGGCAACCCAGAACAGCACGATGGCAAAACCGACAAGAAACGTTTTGGAGCGCAGCAGCGAGAAAACGACTTCTGCCATGGGGCTACGCCGGCGGGTGTCGTCTGGTGGCGGAGAGGTGGTCTGGACGGCGCTCATTAGTCTGACCCCAGCCGGATGCGTGGATTGAGCACGGAATAGAGGAAATCGGCGATCAATGTCGCCACGGCATAGACGATGCCGATGGTGAGAATGCCCGATTCAAGCATCGGAAAGTCCTTGCCGCGCGCGGCGGTGAAGATCAGCGAGCCGATGCCCTGGTAGCGAAACAGCGTCTCGATCACCACCAGGCCGCCGATGAGATAGCCGGTCTGGGTGGCAATGACGGTGATGGTCGGCAGCAGCGCATTGCGCAGCACATGGCGCCAGATCACCGTGCGCCAGGGCAGGCCTTTGAGCACCGCCGTTCGCGTATAGTCGGAATCGAGCGCCTCGATCATGCCGGAGCGTGCCATGCGGGCGATATAGCCGAACAGCACCAGGAACAGCGGCAGCGAGGGCAGGATCAGGTAATAGAGCTGGGTGAAGAAGCCGGCGTCCTTCGGCCATGCGGCCGAGATCGGCAGCCAGCGCAGCCAGACGCCGAAGATCAGGATCAGGATGATGCCGGTGACGAACTCCGGCAGCACCGTCACCGACAGGCCCCCAAGGCTGATGATGCGGTCGAGCGGCCGGTTGAGGTTGAGCGCGGCGATGACGCCGCCGAGGATACCGATCGGCACCACCAGCACGAAGGCGACCGCCGCCAGCTTCATCGAATTGCCCAGCGCACCAATGACGAACGGTGCCACCGGCGAGCGGAAAATGTAGGACGTGCCCATGTCGCCCTGGACAAAGTTCCAGATCCAGGTCGCGTACTGGGTGAGCAGCGGGCGATCGACGCCGAGCGTGTGGTTGAGCGCCTCGACGGCGCGCTGGTCGGCGAACGGCCCAAGGATGGCGCGCCCGACATTGCCGGGCAGCACCTGGCCGCCCAGAAACACCATGATGCTGAGCAGGAACAACGTAACCAGCGACAGCGACACACGCCGTGCAAAGAAGGAGAGAATGGCTGAGACTCCTTGTGGAGCCAGCCCCCATGCGGGAACTGGCTGTTAGAGGATTGGCTTTCCCCTTTCGTTTAGGCCTTCGATGCCTTTTCGAGGAACAGCTGCGACATGGCGGTCGGCTGTACGCCGGCCACGCCCTTCGCCGTTGCCGTCAGATAGTCGTAGAAATAGCCGAAAATGACCGGCGTTTCCTCGAGCAGCAGCTTCTGGATCTTGCCGGCGTCGGCCTTCTGAGACTCGAGGTCGAGCGCGCCGATATAGCTGGCGGCCAGAGTGTCGTAGCCCTTGTTCTTGAAGTGCGCCGCGTTCCAGGTGCCGTCGCTCTTCAGAGGTGCGGCGAGATAGACATTCGGCACGCCACGGTGACCGTAATCTGTGATGCCCATCACTGAATCCAGCCAGTTCGACTTGCCGAACACCGCATCGCCGTAGTAGCCACCCTGGTCGAGGATGTTGAGTTCGAGCTCAACGCCGATCTCCTTGACCCAGTTCTGGATCAGCTGCGCGTATTCGGGGATTTCCAGATAGCGCTCTGTGGTCAGCGTCACCTTGAAGCCCGAGCCGACACCGGCTGCTTCCATCAGTTGCTTGGCCTGCGCGATGTCCTGCTTGCGCTGCGGTATGCTGGTGTCGGTCGACGGGTAGACAGCGGCGAACGGGCTGTCGTTGCCGAGCGCCGAGCGTCCCTTCATCAGGCCGGCGGCCAGCTTGTCGCGATCGAGGCAGAGCGCGATGGCGCGGCGCACGCGCGCATCCTTCAACGGGCCATCGTCGCAGCGCATGTGCAACTGCTGATGCGCTGAAGACTTCAGGCTGATGATGTCGACGCTCGGATCGTTGAGCAGGGCCACGCCCGACAGCACCGGCATCTGGTTGATGATGTCAACCTGGCCGCCTTGCAGTGCCAGGATCATCGGCTGCACATCGGTGAAGAAGGTGAACTCGGTGCGATCCGGCAGCGCCTTGGGACCCCAATAATCGTCGTTGCGGACGAAGGAGGCGCCGACCTTAGCCGTGTACTTCTCGATCTTGAACGGCCCCGTGCCGTCGAAGCTCTTCTCGTAATCGCCCTTGTAGCTCGCCGGAATGATGACCGCGTTGTAGTTGTCGGACGACAGCATGTAGGGGAAGTTGCCGTTCGGCGCATCGAGGTGGAACTCGACCGTATAGTCGTCAACCTTCTTCGAGGCGCCCTTCTGCAGGATGCCGGTGAACACCGACAGCGCATTGGAGGAGTTTGCCGGGTCGGCAAGGCGATCGATGCTGGCCACCACGTCGTCGGCCTTCATCTCGCCGCCTGAGTGGAATTTCACGCCCTTGCGCAGCTTGAAGGTCCACACCGTACCTTTTTCGTTCGGCTTCCAGCTCTCGGCCAGTGCCGGCTGCAGCACGAGGTCGGGGCCGTCGACGCAGAGGAACTCTGCAACCTGCTGCATGACCAGCAGGCCGCCGGCGTCCGCGATGGTGACCGGGTCGATGGCTGCCGCCGGCACGCTGCTGGCGACGCGGATGGTGGCGCCGGCCGCGCCTGCGGCGCGGGCGAGCGACGGCATGCCGCCGAAGCCGGCGGCCGTGGTGATGCCGCCCAGAAGCGGCAGCGACAGGCCGAGCAGGCTGCCGTGGCGAATGAAGTCGCGGCGGCTGACGCGGCCGTCGACGAGACCGTCGATGAGGTGATTTTCGAGCGGCGAGCGATTGCGCCGGATCAGATCGAGAATGCGGTAGTTCTTGCTCATGGGTTTAACCCTTTCCCCTTGTGTTCTTGTGGTTGACGAATTCCTGGATGTTCTCCGTACCCCGGTCGCCAATTGGATTTTGTCGACCGAACTCTAGCATGCAGTTTTGTCCGGTCCATCAGTCCTTGGCCTGGATGTGTCGGATTTCGACTACGCTGCTTTTACGTGTCGGTGTCCGACCTTCCCGACCGAAGTCGCGGTGGTTGGCTTCTCCTGTCTTGGCCGCCTCTAGTTCAGCGGCAAACGGCGATAGGTCCCGGGCTCCGCCGGATCATGATACTTGTTGCAGGGTCCTTTCTCGGTAAAGTCTCGGTGACAGGCGTCGAGGTTTTTTCGCGACAACGTGACGCCGAGACCGGGACCTTCCGGCACGCGCACGACATTATTCCTCGGCGAAAACGGCCCTTCCTCGGTGATATCCATGGGCTGCATGCGAAACAGCGACTGGTTCGGCTCCCGAATCCAGCCAAGTGCAGCGCACAGATGCAGATAGGCGGCACTGCCGATGCCGCTGTCGCCGCTGTAGCACCAGAAGTCGATGCCGGCATGCTCGCAGGCGCCGACGAAACGCAGCATGCGGCCAATGCCGCCATGCGCCGTCGGATTGCCGACGAAGGCGTCCGGAACCTTGAGGTCCATGGCGCGCGCGATGTCGATGTTGTGGGTCGAGAACGGGATCGAGCAATGCTGCCGCAACTGGCGCATCTCCTCGATCGTCGCCACCGGATCCTCCCAGTTGCGCACGCCGAGATCCTCCAGTGGCCGCGCCAATCGCCTGGCCGTCGCCAACGAATAGGCCTGGTTGGAATCGATGCGGATCATCGCCTCATCGCCAAGCTTCTCGCGGATCAGCTCGACCATTTTCAGCGAGACTTTCGGGTCTTCGGTCGAGAATTTGCCTTCGAAGAAGGTCGTTCCATGCGTCTCGTGCAGTTCGACGCAATAGTCGGCGACTTCTTCCGGCGTCGTCTCGCCCTTCACCTTTGGCCCATCGCCGCGCAGCGAAAAATAGTCGGTGAACGGGATGTCCTTGCGCACGGCGCCGCCGAGCAGCTGGTAGAGCGGCTGGTTCCACGCCTTGCCGCGCAGATCCCACAACGCCATCTCGATGGCGCCGAAGGCCATGATGCGGGTGCGGTCGTTGATCGACTGCACGCCGGTCCAGTAGGGCAGGCTGACATGCTCGGCACCGGCGATGTCGAAGGCATCGCGGCCGACCAGGCGCTCGGCCAAGACGCCATTGATGATCGCGGCTGCCGCCGGTGTCGGCGCCTCGCCGAGGCCGGTCAGTCCATCCTCGGTCTCGACCTCGACAATGGTCTGCGAAAACCCGTCCAACTCGCCGAACACCCAGCCATAGGGCGCTTCGAGGCGAAGATTGATCGGCGTGGCCTTGATGCTGCGGATTTTCATCTCAGCCGCCAATCTCGAAGAACGGCGTGCCGAGCAGGCTTGGGTCCACGTCGATGCCGAGGCCGGGTCCGTCTGGAATGCCCATATGGCTGCCAGTGACCGGTGGGGCGTTGAAGGCCGTGCGCACCGTCACCCATTCATGGAAGGCAATGGCATGCAATCGCCGCTCTTGCGGCGTGGACAGCGACAGATGTGCCATCGCCGCTGTGTCGATCTCGGCGCCGCCTGTATCCTCGACAGTGATCATGAAACCAAGGTCGACAGCGACGTCGCGGATCAAGCGTGTCTTCGTTACTCCCCCCAGCCGCGAGATCTTCAGCGTCAGGCCGTCGGCGGCGCCCAGGCGATGAATCTCCAGCATCTCTTCCAGCGACGTCACGGATTCGTCGAGCACCATCGGCTTGTCGAGCATGCGGCGCACCGACATGTTCTCATCGATGGTCGTGCAGGGTTGCTCGAACGTGTAGTCGATCGCGCGCGTGGCATCGGCGAACTGCCGTGCCTGATAGGATGTCCAGCCGGCATTGGCGTCGCAGAAAATCACCGTACCTTTCGGCACGGCCGAGGCCATTGCCGTCACCCGCTCGATGTCATCGTGCACATTGCCGCCCACCTTGACCTGCACACGGCGGCAGCCCTCGGCGATGATCCTTTTTGCCATCGCCGCCATCTGGTCGAGCGTGCCGTGGGTGACGACCCGGTAGATCTCCGCCATGTCGCTTTCTCGGCCGCCAAGCATGGTCACCAGCGGCACGTCGGCGGCGCGTGCGGCCAAGTCCCAACAGGCCATGTCGAGCGCCGACTTGATGTAGGGATGGCCCTTGAACACCGTGTCCATCAGCCGGCCGATGCTGGAGAGTCCGCGCGGATCCTGGCCGATAAGATGCGGCGCGATTTCCGGCACGCCCGCGCGCGTTCCCGCCGGAAACGCCGCCGAATAGAAATTGCCGAGCGGCGCCATCTCACCCCAGCCGGTCACGCCGCTATCGGAAGTGATGGCGACGATGACCGCGTCGAAGCAGTCGGCGACCCGCCCCTTGGACATGCGGTAGGGACCGTCCACGAAGGGCTGCACGACATGGTAGGCCTTGATGGATTTGATCTTCACGTTGTTGTCCGCTGCACTGGTGAGGAAATGATCAAGCGCCCTTCGAGGGACGCTGTTCGAGGCTGCGCGCGTAGGCAAGAAGCTCTTCGAAATCGAGGTCGATATGCTCACGGGCATGGCGCTGGGCGGCTTGGCAGTCGGTGCCCTTGAGTAGCCGCACATAAGTCTCGTGGACGTCTTCGGCCGGCACCGCTTCCTTGCGCGCCTGCTGGTGCAAGGCGAAATACATCTGCAGCCGGCTGGTCAGCCGCTGCCAGGTTTCGAGCAGCACCGAATTGTCGGCCCATTCGTAGATCAGGCCGTGCAGTTGCAGGGCCGTTTCGATCTGGCGCGTGGTGTCGAGGTCGCGCGTCGCCTGTTTCACCGCTTCATGGCGCCGGTCGAGTTCATCGAAGAAACGCAGGTCGCGCTGTGGCCAGGTGCGCTCGATGGCGAACTCGTCCAGCACCTTGTTGAGCGAATAGGCATCATCGATGTCCTTGGCGGTGACATCGATGACGAAGGTGCCGGCATAGGGAATGCTGGTGAGGATGCCTTCCTGCACCAGCTCGCGCATCGCCTCGCGCAATGGCGCGCGGCTGACCCGCATCTGTTCGGAGATCCTGAGCTCGTTGAGCTTCTGGCCGGGTTCGAGCTGGCCGGTCAGGATCGCGCGCCGCAGCAACGCCACGATTTCGGCGCGGCGCGTCGTATCGGCAATCGGGCTGAAATCCGTCTTCACCATCCGGCCCACTCCAGCGAGAACAGAAGGCAAGACAATCAGATTGTCGACAATCTAACAAGATGTCATTTTCGTTTTTTCACCGTCGCCCGACAACTTGATCCGGATGCGGTTTGGGTGCTCAGGCCGCCCGGCCGTAGAAGCCGAGCCGTTCCTCGGCACTGAACGTCACACCTGGCTTTTCATAGTAGGAGAACACCGCGATCATACGTTCGCGCTCGCCTTCGACCGTGGTGACACGGTGGGCTGTGTTCTTGCCGCGAAAGACATTCAGCGTGCCCGGCTTCATGCGCATGATCTTTGCGTCGGGATCATGCCCTTCGAGCAGCCTGGCGACGCCTTCATAGTTCGGATCGTCATCCGACCTGAGATCGGTGCGATATTCGAGGTCGCCACCACGTTGCGACTGCTGCAGCAGCAGCGTCGTGGTGAATTCCGAGCGGTCGAAATGCCAGTTCAACGCTTCGCCGGCGCGATAGGCCATGACATTGGTACGGGCGAGGGGATCCTGCATGACATGCAGTTTTGCCTTGCCCATCGTCGCCGCGAGGAAACGCACGAGCGGTTCGTATTCGTAGATGGCAAGCACGGTGCTTTGCGGAATCTGGTCGGCGCAGACCGTGTGGCTGATCGTTTCGACCTTGCGCAGGGCCGGGTGGTCAGGGGCCAGTTCGGGAATGCTGGGCTTGAAGTAGATGTTGTGCATCCGCTTGTGGACGTGTGACCGCGCGTCCATGGCCGGCTTGATTTCCCGCACCGCTTTTTCGGCGATGCCGGGCCGCAGAAAGCCCTCGAGATTGAACATGCCATCGGCTTCGAGCGCGGCAATGGATTGTTCGACGAGACGCTTCCATTCGGCACTGCCTTCGCGGTCCAGCGGATAGCGGTCGAGATCGAGAATGTCTTTCATGGCGCAGGCTCCATAAGGTTGAACACAGAAGACGGCAAAAATTCTTTCTCTCAACGCGGAAAATTATTAGGATTGACTAAGAAAAACTTATGGAGTCCGCCATGGAACGGCTGCCGCCGCTGAATGCGATCAAGGCCTTCGAGGTCGCCGCCCGCGCCGGCAGCTTCACGCTGGCCGCCACCGAGCTTGGCGTGTCCTCGGCGGCGGTCAGCCAGCAGATCCGCAATCTCGAAACCTGGTTCGGCAAGCAGCTGTTCGTGCGCACGGGCAACCGCATCACGCTGACCGACGCCGGCCATGCGATCTATCCGCAGACCGCGCGCGCCCTGGGCGACATTGCCGCCATTGGCCAGCGCATGCTGGAAGGCGGCTTGCGGACGCGCCTTGTCGTCAGCGTGCCGTTCTCGCTGGCCGAGCTGTGGCTGGCGCCGAAACTGGCTGTGCTGCTCGAAACCTTTCCACAGATGGCGATCGACGTGCGGGTCGAGGACGACCCGGTCGACTTGATACGCTGGAACATCGATCTGCGTATCTCCTATGGCGACTATCACTATCCGGCCCTGCGCATGATCCGCCTTGTCCATGACGATGTGCTGCCGGTCTGCGCGCCGGAATTCTGGCACCGGCACGGCAAGGACGACGCAAGCCTGACAGATCTACACGAAAGCCAATTCATCCACACCAATTGGGGGCCGAACTATGCTTCGCACCCGAGTTGGGCGGACTGGTTCGCGGCCTGCGGCGGCAGCCGCTCGCCAGACCTGTCGCATGGGCGGCGCGTCGGCCTGTCCAGTCTGGCGATTGCTTCAGCGAGGCTGGGTCTGGGAATTGCGCTCGGCCAGCGGGTGATGGCGCAGGCCGATCTGGAGGCCGGCCGCCTGATCGCGCTCTCGCCCGTTTCAGTGCGCCTCGGCCACCCTTATTGCGCCTTCATGCCGCCGGCCAAGGCCGACCGCGCCGATGTGGCCGCTCTTGCTGGTCTGCTCATGAAAACGGCGCCCGCGACCTGAGAAAAGGTCGGGGCGCCGCGCGGAAACCGGGCCTGCGGGGGATTCAGGTAGCCGGTTTCTGTGGCAGTGGCGAGATCGGCATTCCGGGGCCGATCTTCTGCAGATTGCCTGTGATCACCTGGTCGCCTTCGGCAACGCCGCTCAGGATAGCCACCAGATCGCCGCTGGTCGGGCCGAGCGAGACCAGCCGCTGGTCGACCGTGTTGCCCTTGCCGACGACGTAGACATATTTGCCGAGTTGGCTTGAGCCCAGCGCCGTCTGCGGCACCATCAGCGCATCGGGCTGCTGCCTGACATGCAGCCGCACGCGAACGTACTGGCCAGGCATCAGCGTGAACTTAGCATTGCCGATAGTGGCGCGGGCGGTGATGGTTCCCGTCGAATGGTCGACCGTGTTGTCGATGAAGGTGAGCTCGCCCTTCTGGCTGGTCTCGGTCTCACCCGGAAGCAGGACCTCGACCTCGATCGGGCCGGCCGCGCGGGCCTGCTCGATCTCGACCAGATCCGTCTCGCTCGGATTGAAAGTGACATAGATCGGGTCGAGCTGCACCAGCGTGTTGAGCACTGTGCCGGCCACGCTGACCAGCGTTCCGACCGAGGCTTGGTTGCGGCCCAGGCGCCCGGTGAAGGGTGCATGGATTTCAGCGTAGCTCAGATTGAGTTCGGCCGTGCGCACGGCCGCCTGGTTGAGTGCCAGCGACGCCTGCGCTTCGCGCAAGGTGCTGGTGCGCTGGTCGAAGCTGTCCTTGTCCAGATAGCCGCTCTTGGCCAGCTCGGTGCCGCGGCCGAGATTGGAGCGCGCATAATCGAGTGTTGCCGTATCGCGCTGGACCTGGGCTCTCGCCTGGTCGAGCGCTGCCTGGAAGTCGTCAGGCGAGATCTTGTAGAGGAGGTCGCCCTGCCTGATATCGGCGCCGTCTTGCGCCGTCTGTTCCTGCAAGTAGCCAGGCACACGCGCTTGCAGCGTGACGCTGCGGATCGGCTCGATGCGGGCGGCATAGTCGAGATAGATCGGGATCGTCTTCTTGACGACGTTCGCCACCGGCACCGGCATGACGAACGCCGCCGGAGCCGGCGTCGCCGCTCCGGCCGTGCCGCTGCTCAGCCTCAGGTTGCCCATGTCGAGCAGGTGGACGCTGGCCACCGAGATCGCGCCGAGCGCGACAGCGGTTCCCAAAGCGATTTTCCATTTACGCATGATTATTCTCCAATCTTATTCAGCCGCTTCCGCCAGGGGAGGGAAGGCGGGTTCGGCAGTTGGTTCAGTGTGTTTGGAGGTGGGTTCGCCGCTTTCACGGCGCTCCCGCAATTGCTCGATGACCGCGTAGAAGACCGGCACGAACACCAGCGACAGGATTGTCGCGGCGACCATGCCGCCAAACACGGTGGTGCCGATCGACTGCCGGCTTGCAGCACCAGCGCCTGTCGCAAACATCAGCGGCAGCACGCCGAGGATGAAGGCGAAGGCCGTCATCAGGATCGGCCGCAGTCTCAGCCGCGCGGCTTCCATCGCCGCCTCGACGATGCTCAAGCCTTCCTCGCGCCGCCGCCTTGCGAACTCGACGATCAGGATGGCGTTCTTCGCCGCCAGGCCGATCAGCATGACAAAGCCGATCTGCGAATAGACGTCGATCTGCATGCCTCGCACCCAGAGCGCCACGAAGGCGCCGAACAAGGCCAGTGGCACTGCCAGCAGCACCATGAACGGCATCGCCCAGCTCTCATACTGCATCGCCAGGATCAGGAAGACGAAGACGATGGCGAGGCCGAAGACGACCGACGCGATCGATCCCGCCTTGAGCTCCTGGAAGGTGATGCCGGTCCATTCGAAGCCGAAATCCCTGGGCAGCGCGGTGGCCGCGGCCCGTTCCATTGCGGCCACCGCCTGGCCCGACGAGAAGCCGGGAGCAGCGCCGCCATTGATCGTGGCCGAGGCATTGTTGTTGTAGTGCGGCACGGTTTCCGGGCCGACGAACGGCACCAGTTTGCCCAGCGTCGAGAGCGGCACCATGCCGCCCGTGGCATTGCGCACGTAGAGCCGGGAAATGTCGGCTGCACCCGCACGTGCATCCTTGTCGGCCTGGATGGTCACCCGGAAGGTGCGGCCAAACAGGTTGAAGTCGTTCACGTAGAGCGAGCCGAGATAGATCTGCAGCGTGTTGAAGACGTCGGGCAGGTTGAGGCCGAGCAGTTTGGCCTTGCTGCGATCGAGGTCGTAGTTGAACTGCGGCGTCGAGGTCGAGAACGGCGAAAACAGCTGCTGCGGGTTGATCTCAGGCTGTTTGCGCGCCTCGGCGATCACGGCTTGCGTCGCGTCGTTGAGAGCCGTGCTGCCGCGACCAGTGAGATCCTCGACGACGAATTCGAAGCCGCCCGTGGTGCCGATGCCAGGTATCGAGGGCGGATCGAAGCTCAGCGCGAAGGCTTCAGGCATCTGCAACAGCTTGCCGCGGACATCGGCGACGAGCTTGGATGCGTTCTGGTCGGGGCCACGTTCTTCCCAGGGCTTCAGGATGGCGAACTCGACCGCCGAGTTCGACTGTGCGGCACTGGTCAGGAAGTTCAGGCCGCTGATCGAACCGACAATGTCGACGCCAGGCGTCGCCTGCAATATGTCGCGCGCCTTCTGCGCCACCGCATCCGTGCGTTCCAGCGATGCGCCGTCAGGCAGCTGGATGACGACGAAGAAGTAGCCCTGGTCCTCGACCGGAAGGAAGGTCGAGGGCAGCTTCTGCCAGACGAAGTAGGTGGCGACCAGTCCGGCCGCGAACAGGCCAAGCATGACCCAACGCAGCCGTATGAGGATGCGCACGCCATGAGCGTAGAGATGCGACAGCTTGTCGAAGCCGGTGTTGAACCAGCGGAACGGGGCAAACTGCGTCTCGCCGCGATGGCGCAGGAACGCAGCGCTCAGCGCCGGGCTGAGCGTCAGCGAGTTGAAGGCGGAGATGCCGACGGAGATCGCCACTGTCAGCGCGAACTGATTGTAGAGCTTGCCGGAGACGCCGGGAATGAAGGCGACGGGCACGAAGACGGCCATCAGCACCGCGGTGGTGGCGATGATCGGTCCTGTGACTTCGGCCATCGCGGCCCTGGTCGCCGCCAGCGGTTTCAGCCCGGCCTCAAGTTGTCGTTCGACATTCTCGACCACCACGATGGCGTCGTCGACGACGAGGCCGATGGCCAGCACCATGCCAAGCAGCGAGAGCATGTTGAGCGAGAAGCCCATCATCTCCATGACAACCATCGTCGCCACCAGCGACACCGGAATGGCGATGGTCGGAATGATCGTCGTGCGCCAGCTCTGCAGGAAGACGAACACCACGGCAACGACGAGCACCAGGGCCTCGCCGAGCGTGATCAGCACATCATGCATCGACGCCGAGACGAAGCGGGTGGTGTCGTAGTGCATCGCGTAGGAGACGCCCTTCGGAAAACGGCCGGACAGCTCCTGCATCTTGTCCTTGACGCGCTGCTGAAGGTCGAGCGCGTTGGAACCGGGCATCTGGTAGACGGCGAGCACCACGGTAGGGTCCTTGCCGAAGAAGGCCGACGACGAATACTGCAAAGCGCCAAGCTCGATGCGGGCGACGTCGCGCAGCCGGACCAGCGAGCCGGTGTCGGTGTTGGCGCGCACCACGATGTCGCCAAACTCCTTCGGGTCGCTCAGGCGGCCGACGGCGTTGACCTGCATCTCGAAAGCCGTGCCGGCAGGCGCCGGCGACTGGCCGATCTTGCCGGCCGCGACCTGGACGTTCTGTTCCGAGATGGCATTCTGCACGTCGACCGCGGTGATGCCGAGATTGGCGAGCTTGTCCGGGTCGAGCCAGACGCGCATCGAATAACGCCGCTCGCCGAAGATCTGGACGTCGCCGACGCCGGGCAGGCGCTTCAGCGGATCGACGACCTGCAGATAGGCAAGGTTGCTCAGTGCCACCGGGTCGACCGATTTGTCGGGCGAGGTCAGATTGACGATGAGGACGAAGTTCGGATTCTGCTTCTTGATCGTCACTCCGCCCTGATTGACGATCGCCGGCAGCGACGAGGCGGCTTGCGAGACGCGGTTCTGGACATCGACAGCGGCTGTGCTCAGGGAATAGCCGACATCGAAGGTGATCGTGATGGTCGAGGAGCCGTCATTGGAGCTCGTCGACGACATGTAGGTCATGCCTTCGACGCCGTTGATCTGTTGCTCCAGCGGCGTCGTCACCGTATCGGCCACGACTTGCGCGCTGGCGCCCGGATAATGGGCGCTGACCACGACCTGGGGCGGCGTGATGTCGGGAAACTGCGAGACCGGCAGCAGGAAATAACAAATCGTCCCGGCGAGCACCATGATGATGGCGATCGCCGAGGCGAAGATCGGACGGTGGATGAAAAAATTTACCACGACACGCATGCCTCTCCGGCTGCTCTCGCCCGCCCGAAGGCGCTGGCGACCCTGGACAGCCTTTGGCCGCGCCCGTCACCGGACTGTTCCAGCGAACGCAGCAACGGCACCTCGCGACGCCGCTCGTCGGCAAGCGAGCGGAGCATTTTCTCGAAAGCGCGGGGGTCGACCCCATCTGCCTTCATGACCAGCCGGATCATCGGATCCCGGACGGCTTCATCTATGGTAAGATCGCGGCGCTGTGGCATTGGCCGGCTCCTTGTCTGTCGATTCGCAGCCCATGCTCGCGAACCGTTTTTCATCTTTTCACCGGCCGGAGCCGCATGAACTGCAGTTTTTCGCTCTTCCGATCTGGCAGGACCAGTTCACGGCCTTGTTATTGACGGAGGGCGACATAGGTGTTACCAGTAAGTAACATTCTGTATAGTTACAGACCGGTAACACCCTAGTCAAGAGGTGGCCGTGGTTTTTAGGAAACGAAAGGAGATCATGATGACAGACGGCGTCGTGGAGCGCTCACGTCCCCGGGATCGAATCCTGGAGACGGCGCGTGACATGTTCCACAAGCATGGCATCAAGGGCGTTGGTGTCGATGCCATCACCGAAGCTGCCGGCACGAACAAGATGACGCTCTATCGTCACTTCGAATCCAAGGACGAACTGATCGTCGAATGCCTGCGGGCCAACGCGGCCAAGGCCGGCGCGATGTGGGAGGCTTTCGAAGTCGAATTTCCCGGCGACAAGCTCGCGCAATTGCATGCCTGGGTTCGCAAGGCGGCTGCCATGCTTAACGCTGACGGCCGCGGCTGCGACATGGCCAATGCCGCTGCCGAGCTGACCGAGCCGGACCATCCGGCGAGGCTTGTGATCAAGGAGCTCAAGGAAGCCCAGCGCCACCGCCTTGTGACGTTATGCCGGGATGCCGGCATCGGTCAGGCCGAACTGCTTGCCGACACGCTGTCGCTGCTGTTCGAGGGCGCGCGCGTCAGCGTGCAGACCGAAGGCACCGAAGGGCCCAGCACGCAGTTCGTGCGCATGGCCGAAGGGTTGATCGTTTCCTTCCGGGGCACTGCCGCCGGTTGAAGTGATCCGCCGCTGTCAATGACGCGCCATTCTATCGTGTGATTGAATGCGATGCCTAGGGCGCTTTGGCGCCGGCGATACCGCTATTCCTGAAGGCTGAATGAAAAAAGCCCGCTGCCGGGAGGAGGTGGCAGCGGGCTCGATTTCGAGTGTGGCGCGGGAGGAGGTGCACCCCACTCAGCGTCGGCATCGCATCTGGGAGGAGTAGATGGCCGACAACCAGAAGCTACGATTTGCCCAATGATTCGGCAACAATGAATTGTGCATAGCAGCTGTGCAGATTTGCCGTATCCAATTATCATACAAATCCGGGTAATCGGCTTTGCCTAGGCCGATCGGCCTCACTGCACCGGCACGTTTTCCCTGAAGATCAGACGCGGCTCGATGAATTTGCGCGTCAGATAAGGCGCCGATGAGGCAATGGAGCCGAGCAGGCGGATGACCGACTGTTCGGCGATCAGCCGTGCGTTCTGGTCGATGACGACGTCGGCGAGGTCGTCGACGAGATAGCCGCGCGTTTCCCTTGTCAGGTCGTGGCATATGAACACCGGCTTGCGATTGGGCCTCGCTTCCCGGAGGGCCTTTGCCACGCCGGAGCGTCCGGCGCCGACGCAATAGATGCCGAGCAGTTCCGGCTCGTTGCGCAGCACCTTCATGGTCTCGGCATAGCTGGCATCCGGCTCGTCATTGATCTCGACGGCGCTGGTCACGGTGAGGTTGGGAAATTCCTCGCCGAGCACCGAGCGAAAGCCCATTTCGCGTTCCTCATGGCCGCGATAGGAGCGTGAGCCGACGACCATTGCCAGATGGCCCGTGCGGCCGCTGAGGAAACGTCCCATCAAAAGTGCAGCCGTCCGTCCCGCCACCCGGTTGTCGATGCCGACATAGGCCGAGCGGGGAGCGGCTGGAATATCGGACACCAGCGTCACCAGGCGGATGCCGGCCTCGACAACGTCACGCAGGATGTTGCGGGTTCGTGGATGATCGACGGCGATGACGCCGACGCCGTTAGCCTTCAGCGACAGGTTTTCGATGGCGCTCTGCAGCGCATTCGGCGAGATGCCGGCGAGGTTGTGTATCCGGCAGGACGCCACCAGCGGCAGGCGCGATGCATAGTCTTCGATGTGCTTTGCCAGATCCTGCATGAAGGCGTTGCGGCCGATCGGCAGGAAGAATTCGAGGTTTGCGGGCCTCGATGGCAGCGTCACCTGATCGGCGACCGGCAGATAGCCTAGCTGCTTGGCGGCCTCCATGACGCGCTGCCGGTTGGCAGCGCTGGCACCAGGCCTGTTGTTGAGCACCCTGTCGACCGTCGCGGTCGACAGCCCGCAATTCCTGGCGATATCGGAGACGGTGGCCTTCATGCCGCAACCCTATGCGCCGATGCTGTGGCGCGCCAGACAGGTGATGTGACAAGCGATAGGGCAGACGATGTAGTCTGAGGGATGGCTGATCGACGCCCATCACCGCGATGCGCATTCGGCTGCTGCGACAAGATGGATCCGCCCGTCGTCAGTGCGACGGCGTGCCGTCGGCGACGGCGTCGCGGATTTCCTTGTCCGACATGCCAGTGATGATCCGTTCGACTTCCGTCACATTTGTCTTCTTCGGGTCGATGTCGTCGGCGACCACCTTGCCCCGGCGCATGACGACGATGCGGTCGACCACCTGGAAGACGTGATGGATGTTATGCGCGATGAAGATGCAGGAATGGCCGGAATCGCGCGCGCTGCGCACGAAGCTCAGCACGCCTTGCGTTTCGGCGACGCCGAGATTGTTGGTCGGCTCGTCGAGGATGATGAGATCGCTGTCGAAATGCATGGCGCGAGCGATTGCCACAGCCTGGCGCTCGCCGCCGGACAGCGAGCCGATCGGCGTCGTCGGCGGAATGTTTTTCGAGATGCCGACCTGTTTGAGCAGATCGCGGGCAACAGTGTTCATCGCCTCCTGGTCCATGCGGTTGAGAAAGCGCGGCGGCTTGATCGGCTCGCGTCCCAGAAACAGGTTGCGGGCGATCGACAGTTGCGTGACCAGCGCCGAGTCCTGGTAGATGGTCTCGATGCCGTGGGCGATGGCGTCGCTGGTGCTGCGCAGGCTCACCTTCTTGCCGCGGATGAAGATGTCGCCGCTGGTCAGCGGCACGGCGCCCGACAAAACCTTGATCAGCGTCGACTTGCCGGCGCCGTTGTCGCCGAGCAGGCCGACGATCTCTCGCTCGTTGACATGGAAATTGGCGTCCTCGAGCGCCTGCACGCGGCCATAGGACTTGCGGATGTTCTGCATGCGGATCAATGGCTCGGCCATGGTTCAAGTCCCCGCCTGATGCCGGCGTTCCAGCCATGAGTGGAGCGCCATCATGCCAAGGATGATCGCGCCGATGAAGATGTTGTAGGCAAGGCCAGGCACGCCGATCAGCACGATGCCGTTGCGCATCACGCGCAGGATCAGGATGCCGAGCACGGTGCCGATGATGGTGCCGCGCCCGCCGGTCAGTGCCGTGCCGCCGATCACCACCATGGCGATGACTTCGAGCTCATAGCCTGTGCCGCTGTTGGGGTTGGCGGCGGAGGTGCGCAATGAGGAGATGACGCCGGCGAGCGAGGCCATGACCGACGACAGCACGAACAGGCCGATCTTGACGCGGTTGACATTGACGCCGCGGGCGCGCGCAGCGTTGGGATTGCCGCCCCCCGCCTGGATCCAGTTGCCGGTCCGGCTTTGCGTCAGCACATAGCCGAGCGCGATCGCCGCGGCGATAAACCAGAACAGCGACATGTAAATACGGAATGGCCCGATGAAGAAATCGCCGACCAGCGCCTCCGCCAGCCAGCTGCCCTCGGCGCTCCACGTGCGCTGCGGAAAACCGTCGGTGATGAAAAGCGCGCTGCCGCGCACCACCAAGAGCATGCCGAGAGTCACCAGGAAGGACGGGATCTTGAGCTGCGTGACGAACCAGCCATTGACCAGGCCGATCAAGGCGGCAACCAGCAGGGCGACGACAAAGCCCACTTCCAGTGAGGTGACGCCGGCATTGAAAAGCGTCCACATCAGCACTGGCGAGAAACCGAACAGGGACCCGACGGACAGGTCGAATTCGCCCGAGGTCATCAGCAATGTCATCGCCAGCGCGATCAGGCCGAGTTCGACGGTGAAGGCCAGCGTGTTGGAGATGTTCTGCGGCGACAGGAAGTCGTGGTTGAAGCCCCAGAAAACGGCGATTTCAACGACCAGCAGAACGAAGGGACCGAATTCAGGCCGCGCGATCAGGCGTTGGATAAGCGAATGATTTTCCACTGATAACCCGCGACATTATGGGAGTGGCTGACACCTGCACCGGGTCCGGCGAGGCTCGGCGAATGGACAAGACAGCCGCGACCGTGGATAGGGTCGCGACTGTTTGGGTCCGGGATGTTACTTGCCGGAAAGGATCTTGTCGTAGATCGCGGCGGTATCCTTTTCATAGAGCGCGCCGGTGATGACGTTGAAGCCCGGAGGAATGCCCGACGCGGCCATGTTGGCAAGCGACAGCGCGACATAGCTGGTCGCCTGCGGGTCCTGCCACTGGCCGGCATTGACATAGCCGTTCAGCACTTCCTGCGTGGTATCGAGCGAGTTGCCCCAGCCGACAACCGGGATTTCACCAGGCTTGACGCCGACCTGGTCGAACACCCGCTTGATCGAACCGGTGACGAGGTCGCCGAGGCCGATGATGGCATTGATCTTGCCCTTGTGGGCGGTGAGGTAGTCGACCATGCGGTTGATAACCTCGGCCTGGTCGAGCGTCGCCTCGGTCACTTCATAGGTGATGCCGAGCGGTCCGAAGACGCTCTTGATGCCTTCCTCTTCCTGGACGCCATAGGTAGCGCCGGGGATCTCGACCGGCATCCAGATGAAGTCGCCCTTCTTCACCAGGCCCTTGTCGACCAGATACTGCGCCCAATGCTTGCCGAAGGTGACGTTGTCACCGCCGACATAGGCATTGAAATTGGCCTTGGGGTCGGGCGTGTTGAAGTTGATGATCGGAACGTTGGCCGCGCGGGCTTCCTTGACGATCTCGACAAGGCTACCCGGATCGGGACTGGTGGTTACGATGCCGTCGGCCTTGGCCGAGAGGGCGGCGCGAACCGCTTCCTGCTGCGAGGCGACATCGCCATTGTGGAACGAGGTGTTGACGGTGTTGCCTGTGTCCTTGGCCCATTGCTTGGCGCCGGCCAGGAAGTAGGTCCAGACCGGATCCGCCGGGCCGCCATGCGAAATCCAGTAGAACGTCTTGGCCTGCGCGGCTGCCGGAACGAGCGTCAGCGCGATCAGCAGGCCGTAGAGCACAAGTCTTAGTCTTGTCAGCATTTGATTTCCTCCCGGTTGAAGATGATCCGTCCCTTGTTCCGGCTTCAGCCGGATTGCGTCTTTTGCCAGCGCCGCTCGGATCCCTGAGAGCATCCCCTTTTTCGACGGATGGCAAGCCTCCATCTGCAGATGTAGATGGCGCCTGACGCGGCGCCATCAATGGACCCATCAGATTGCATCAGTTGGGGTGATTTTTACCAGGCAGCCGGATGATTGGCGTTGAGGCTCAGCCGAGCGGATCGCCGTGACCGGCACGCCAGTCGCGCCACAACCGGATCAGCCGGTCGATCGCCAGGGCCAGCACGACCAGGGCACCGGTAGTGAAGGCGGTCCAGATGGCATCCACGCCGTGCAAGGTCATGGCGCTCTGTATTGCCTGCAGGACCAGCATGCCGATCGCGGCACCGATGACGCTGCCGCTGCCGCCTGAAAGCGATGTGCCGCCAATGATGGCCGCCGCGATCGCCAGCAGTGCGAACGTGCCGCCGTCACCGGGAGCAATGGCGCCCTGGGAGCCGAGGTGGATCACGCCCGCAAGTCCAGCCACCGCACCCATCAGCACCAGCGTCAGCACCTTGACCTTGCCTGTTGGAATGCCGGCATAGGTGGCCGCCAGCGGATTGCTGCCCACGGCCTGGACCCGGTAGCCGAAGCGGGTACGGTGGAGCACGACATGCATCGCCATCGTCAACACGACAAAGACGATGCCTGCCGCCGGCACTACAGTGAAGGCCTTGCCTGAAAGCGTTGTGAAGAAGCCGCTGCCCGCGCCTGTCGGGGCGAACGTCTGCCCCTTGCCCGCGACCAGTGACAGGCCCTGGATCATCCACCATGTGCCGAGCGTCACCAGCAGGGCCGGCAGGCGCAGCGCGATCACCAGAAGGCCGTTGATCAGGCCGAGCCCGGCACCGGCCGTGACACCTGCCAGGGCGGCGAGCCAGGGGTCCATTCCGGCAACCATGAGCAGGGCCGTGAAGGTTGCCGCGAGATGGAACACGGCACCGGCCGAAACGTCGATCTCGCGCGTGGCGAGCACGAACACCATGCCGATCGCCAGCAGGCCGGGGAGGGCGGCCTGGCTGAGCACCGAGAGCAGATTGGCCGGTTCGAGGAAGGAGGGGCTCAGCCAGCCAAGCACTGCGACCAACACGGCGAGCGCAACGACAGCACCGGTCTCGGCTGGCAGCCGAATGCGGCGTCTGGGTTGATGGTTTGCCGACCCGGCAAGCGGTGGCGCGGTATCGGTCTTCGTCATGCCGCGCTCTCCCGGCTGCTCTGATGGCGTTCGTCCGCGGGTTTGCCCGAAATGATCAGCTTCAGAACCTTGCCCACATCCATATCGTCGCCGGCGATTTCGCCGGCCAGCCTGCCCTGATGGAAAGCAAGGATGCGATCGCAGAGGCCCGTCAGTTCAGACAGTTCGCGGGAATGCAGCAGCACGATGCAGCCGCTGGCCGCCATCTGGCGGATCAAGGCATAGATCTCCTGCTTGCTGCCGATATCGATGCCACGGGCTGGCTCGTCGAGCAACATCACTTGCGGGCCGATCTCCAGCCATTTGGCGATGACCACCTTCTGCTGGCCCCCGGCCGAAAGCGCGCCTGCGGGCATCTCCGGCGTGCTCCTGATGCGCAGCGCCTCGATCTGGCGCGTGGCGCGGCGGAGCGCCGCCTTGGGCGAGTACCAGAGCGAGCCCCAGTTGCGTGCGCCTACAACGACGTTCGCCATGTTGAAGGCGATCGACTTGTCGGCCATCAGCCCGTTGCCGCGATCGCCCGAAATCATGCAGATGTTGCGCCGCGCCGCTTCCGTCTGCGTTCCCGGCAAGCCGTCCCCATCGGAAAACCGCACCTTGCCCTGGCGGGGTTTGCGCAACCCGAACAACAGGGCAAGCAGGTCCGGTGCTCCGGAGCCGGCAAGCCCGAGGATTTCGCCGGCGCGGGCCGTGAAGCTGACACCGGACAGGATGCCGCCGCTGAGCCCCTCAACAGCGATCTGCGGCCGCAGCGTGCCGGCAAGCGTCGGCAAGGCCCTGAGCGGCAGCGGGAAGAGGGACTGGCGCAACTGGCCGATCATCGCTTCCTCGGAGGTCGTCAGGTCTTGCCGAGCCTTCGACAGCACGTCGCGACCGTTGCGCATCACCGTCATTTGGTCGGCAATCCCCAGTGCTTCATCGAGACGGTTCGATGCGTAGAGCATGCTCATGCCCTTGGCTTTCAGGCCCCGCAGCGCCGCGAACAGCCGCTCGCTCTGGCGCCCATCAAGCGCCGAATTCGGATCGTCGAGGATAAGCAGCCTCGGGTTCTCCAGAAGCGCGCGGGCGATCGCGACCAACTGCCGTTCACCTGGCCCGAGGTCGCGGAGCGGGGTGTGGACATCGACATCAAGACCAAGCTGGCGGAGCAGGTCACGGCTGCGTGCCTCCATTTCGCGCCGCGAGATCAACCCGTTGTGGACCGGTTCGCGGTTGACGAACAGATTGGCCAGCACTGAGCGCTCCGCAAACAGTACCGGCTGTTGCAGAACCATGCCGATGCCGAGCTTCCGCGCTGCATTGGGGCTGTCGATCGTCACCGTCTTGCCGTCAAATTCGATGACGCCACTGTCTGGCCGGACAATGCCCGCCAGCACCTTTGTCAGTGTCGATTTGCCGGCGCCGCTTTCGCCAACCAGCGCGTGGATCGAACCACGCTCGACCGTCAGGTTCATATCTTCGAGCACGACCGTGCCGCCAAAGCGTTTGGCGATAGTGCGCACGAACAGGATCGGCGAATCGGACATCGCAACGGCCCCCCGACCGCATCGCGATCTTGGAGCGGATTGCGCCCGCCGTCACTGGGATTCTACATAAAATTGTGTTGATGGCGGCCTTTCCCACCGAAGGCCGCCCACACACAATCGCTAGAGGAGACCAGCTTTGGCCAGGTCGCGCATCAAATGGCTGGCGCCGTAGGTCCAGTGCGGGCAGTCGGGCGACAGCCGCACGCGGTTGACCAGCGCGCCGAATTTCTCCGACGAGATGGTGACGATGTCGCCTATCTTGTGCGTGAAACCCTTGCCCTTTTCGCCACGATCCTTCGACGGCACGAACATGGTGCCGAGATAGAGCGCCAGGCCATCCGGATACTGGTGGTGTGGCCCCATCGCGGCCGCGACCAGCTCTTCGGGCGAACGGCTGATCTCGGCCATCGAGCTGGCGCCCTCCAGCGAGAATCCGTCATCGCCCTTGACCTTCAGGCGCACGACGGCGCGCTTCACGTCGTCGATCGAGAACGTGTCGTCGAACAGGCGGATGAAGGGGCCAAGCGAGGCCGAAGCGTTGTTGTCCTTGGCCTTGCCCAGCAGCAGCGCCGAGCGCCCTTCGACGTCGCGCAGATTAACGTCGTTGCCGATGGTGGCGCCGACGATCCTGCCGCTCGAGGCGGCGATCATGGCGATTTCCGGCTCCGGATTGTTCCAGGTCGACACCGGGTGCAGGCCGACATCGGCGCCGAAGCCGACCGAGGCCATTGCCTGGCACTTGGTGAAGATCTCGGCATCGGGGCCGATGCCCACTTCCAGATATTGCGACCAGGCACCGCGCGCGATGAGCTTGGCCTTGATCTCCATCGCTTCCGGCGAACCGGGCTTGAGCTTTGACAGATCATGGCCGATCAGCCCGGCAATGTCGGCGCGGATGGCGTCGGCCTTATCAGCCGAGCCGCGCGCCTGTTCCTCGATCACCCGCTCCAGCAGGCTGACGACGAAGGTGACGCCTGACGCCTTGACCGCCTGCAGGTCGACCGGGGAGAGCAGATAGGGTTTTGCCGGATCGCGCCTGGCCTCAAAGCTGTTGGCCGCTATGTCATCGAGCGAGCCGATCGGCTTGCCCTTGGCCGAGCGCACGTGCCCCGCCGGATCGGCCATTTCGCAGATGTCACGCACGGTCGGCGCCGCGCTCGACGTGATGTCGAAGACCGTGCCGTCGCGGACCGTGACCACCAGCGGATGGGGCGCGGTCGATGATCGAGCACGGCCGAGAAAGACACCATCGTCAGGCAGAAACGTCATGTTCGTCATTGTTCTCTATCTCTCGTCACGGTGTCTTCAACTCGATTTACTCCGAGGCGGCATGTGCCATGCGGCAGATGGTCAATGGAAAAGGCCTGTGCCACCATGTCCTTGCGCCACTTAGTGACTCCCGAGTCGACGCTACAGCTCATCCCAGCGTAGACGCAAACGCGCGCTTGTCGATCCGCCTTGTTCCAGTGTGGTCAGGCCGCTGCCGTGGTGGGCGTCCACTGGATGCGAAACGGGTTCGAAGCAGAAGAAATCGGCGTCTCGTGCCGGCGAATAGAGAACGAACACGTTCAGCGACAGCGATGCCTCGACCGTGACGACAATAGCGTCATCCGGCTGGACGATCGAGGCGCGCCCATTCCAGCCTTCGAAGGCGTTGTTGACCCAGGCGCCGGAAGCGGCGCAGCGTGCGAAAAATCCCAGTGCGGGCGGGAGGCAAGCGGCACAACCCCCTTTGGCAGATGGCGTTCGTCCTCCAACCAGACCCTCTGCGCCGACGCCTGGAGCGAGGTGCGCGGTCTGCGCGGAAACCAGGGATGGAAGCCGAGCCCGTAGGGAAGGCGGATAGCGGCCCTGTTCTCTATGGCCAGGACGGCGGACAGCGCGCCATCCTCCAGCGCGTAGTGGATACTTGCATGGTAGCGATAAGGCCCGATTGCCCCGTTTTCCAAAACCAGCTCCATTTCAGTGCCGCTTCGTCGTGTCAGCCGCCACGGCCTTTGAAAACCGTCGCCATGGAGCGGGAACGGCTCGCCTTCGACATTGGGTTCGAGCGGATGGAAGCGCCCGTCAAACTCGAAGCCGCCACCGGAAATACGGTTCGACCAGGGAATCAGCAGTTGAGACCCGAACTTCAGCAGGCCCGTCGATGGCTTGATGAGAGGCGTCGGCGCCCGGCCGGGGCGCAGTGCGTCGTAGCGCACGATGGCAGCACCCTCGCGAGGGCTCACCACCAGGCTTGCGCGCCCGTCGGCAAGTTCGACTGTATCACTATTTGTCATCGACGAAAGGCCACGGCTACCAGCCACCATCCACGCTGATGTTCTGGCCGCTGATCATGTCCGAGGCCGGGGAGACAAGGAACAGCACGAGATCCGCGACATGCTGCGGCTCGATGCGACGCTTCAAGCTCTGGTTGGTCAGAATCCAGTCGTTGTATTCCTGGAGCCGTTCGCCGAAAACGCGCTCCTCCGCCTCGGAAACGACGGCGCCGGGCGACACCGCATTTACGGTAATGCCGTGCGGTCCCAATTCCCGCGCCAGTGACTTCGTGAGACCCAGCAAGGCGCCCTTCGAGGCTACGTAAGGCACGTAAACCTCCCAGCGGCCATTTAGCGTCACTGAACAGAAATTGACGATCCTGCCGTGGCCCTTCTTCTTCATGCCAGGTGCGCAGGCGCGCGCCAACGCGAAGGCGGCTGAGGAGTTCACGCGGATTTGGTCGTCGTATTCCGCGAGCGAAAATTCCTCGAACGGACGGTTGATGATCAGCGCTGCGTTGTTGATCAGGATGTCGATCGCGCCTTCTTCGTCGGCGAGCGCCTTGATCGTCGCTTCGGCTTCGGCCAACCGGTTCAAGTCGCAACCGACATAGACGATCGTACCCTTGTTTGCCGCTGCCAATTCCGCCGCGATGCCGGGCCCTTCGGCATTCTCCGGCCGATCAAGCAAGAGCACGCGCGCGCCGGCGCGGGCAAGTGCGGCCGCCTGGGCGCGGCCGAGCGAACCCAGACCACCGGTCAGGAGCACAACTTTGCCGGAAAGGTTCGTCATCGCCATTTCCCGCTTCTAAAGCACGCCGTGCACTTCATCGATGGAGGTTTCCTCGATGCGCTTGTCGAGCACAACCTCGCCGCGCGCCATCGCGACCACGCGATCACAGCAGTCAAAAACGTGATGCATGTTGTGGCTGATGAAAATGCCGGTCACCCCTTGTGCCTTCAGTCCCCGTACAAAGCCGATAACCTTGCTGGTCTCCTTGACCGAAAGGTGATTGGTCGGCTCGTCGAGGATCATCACCTTCGACTTGAAATGCATGGCGCGCGCGATGGCGACGCCCTGCCGCTGGCCGCCTGACAGTTCGCCGACCAATGCGTCGGGTGACCGCAGATGCAGGTCGACATTGGCGATTGCCTTGATGCTTTCGCTGGCCATTTTCTTCTGATCCAGGATGCCAACACCGAATACGGAAAACCGCGTCGGCTCGCGGCCGATGAACAGGTTCCTGGCGATCGACATGGTGGGAACCATCGAATTGTACTGGTAGATGGTCTCGATGCCGAGGTTCATCGCGTCGCGCGGCCTGGCAATCCGGACAGGTTTACCGTCGACCAGGATCTCGCCCTCATCGGCGGTATGGACGCCAGACAGGATGTTGATGAGTGTCGATTTGCCGGCACCATTGTCGCCGACCAACCCGAGCGCCTCGCCCCGCTTCAGATCGAGGCTCACCCCCTTTAGCGCGTGGACGCCGGAGTACCATTTGTGAAGATTGCGGACGGAGATGATTGCGTCTTCCATGCCTCAGCCCTCCATCTTGATGGCCTTGGCGCGCTTGCGCATCCAGGCATTGGCGACGACGGCGAAGATAGTCAGGAAGCCGATCGCGAATTTGAACCAGTTTGCATCAACGTGGGAGAGCACAAGCCCGTTGTCGATAATGCGGATGAGGATCGTGCCGATGATACCGCCGGCGACCGTCCCGATGCCGCCGGCGAGCGAGGCACCACCGATGACCGCCGAGGCGACCGCCTGGAGTTCCAGACCTTCACCGATGGAAGGCAAGGGGGAGCCCAGTCTCAGCACTTGCAACATGCCGGCGAAACCGGACAGCATCGAGCAAAGCATGAAGCATGCGAGTTTCACCCTTGCGGTCGGGATGCCCATCGAGGCGGCAGCGGGATGGAAGCCGCCGGTGGCCTTTATCCAGTTGCCGAAATTGGTTCTGGAAAGCATCAGCGATGTCAGCACGGCAATTCCGACAAACCACACGAACGACATGCGGAACATATGACCGGGACCGACAAACGATGTGAACAGCCAGTTCGGCAGATCGACGGGAAGCAAGGGTGGAAACCCGCCCGAGACGACGATCGTCAGTGACCGGGCGATGAAAAGCATGCCGAGCGTGGTGATGAAGCTCGGGATCTCGAACCAGATCGTCACATAGCCGTTGATGAATCCGATCACCGCGCAAACGACAAGCCCGGCCAGCAAGGCAAGCGGGAAAGGGACCCCCTCAACCATGAGGACGGCCATGCACATCGGCATCAGTGCGAATACCGATCCAACCGACAGGTCGAACTCGCCGCTGATCATCAGGATCGTGACGCCAATGGCGACGAGACCCGTCTCAGGCAGAATGCCGAGTATGCCGCGAAGGTTGTCCTGGTTAAGGAACACGCCATCCGAGCGGATCTCGAAAATCACCACCAGAAGCGCCAGCAGGATCAGTCCCGCCAGTTCCGGCTTTTCCAGATAGGTCTTGAAGAGGCGTTTCAAGGCGAGCTCCAGGAATTCGAGGCAAGGGACCGCCCGGCGATGTAAACGCCGCCGGCGAAGACATGGCGCGTGGGCCTAGCGCAGGCCTTGCGCGGAAAGCGTCATGATCGCGTCGGCCTGGTCCGGGCGTACAATGCCTTGGCCCGTATCGATGTCGGATGGTGCCAGGCCGACCTTCTTGTTCAGATAGGCTTCCATCACCGGCATGAAGCCCTGCATGTAGGGCTGCTGGTCGACCAGGGCCTGGACGTAGCCCTTCTGCATCTGTTGCAGAACTTCCGGCACTAGGTCGAAGCCGCCAAGCAGGACCTTGCCGGGCGCGACGCCGCGATCCTGCAGCGACCGCGCAACGCCGGCGCACCAGAAGCCGGTGTCGAAGTAGGCTGTGGTGTCGGGATGCGCGTTGAGATAGGCGCCGACGCGATCGGACGTGACCGCGAGGTCCGTTCCGCTGTCGATCCGCTCCCATGAAACCTGGCGGTCGGGATGGGCCGCCTTGTACTCCTCCAGGAACTGCATCACACCCGCGCCGCGACTTTCCGACCAGTTCTGGCCTGGTGCCGAAATGCCGACCAGAACCTTGATCGGTCCGTCCTTCGGGAAGCTCTCGGAAATCGCCTTGCCGAGCGAATAGCCCGCCGGCTTGAAACCTTGCCCTATGAAGGCCTGCCGCGCATTGCCCTTGGCGCCTTCCGTGTCATCGACATTGACGGCGATCACCAACACTCCGGCATCTCGTGCCTCCTTAATGACGTCGTCGAACGCCTTGTTGTCGACGATCGAGGTCAGCAAGGCATCTGGCTTGGCGGCGAGGGCGGCCCGCATGTTGGCGAGTTGCTGGTCGACCGAACCTTCGGTCTGCGTGAAAATCATGTTGCACTTGGCCTCGACCTTGCCGCAGGCATCGTCAAAGCCCTTCTTCACCGCCTGCCAGAAAGTGTTCGAGGCTGACGAATGGTGCGTAAAGACGATGTTGAGCCCATCGGCGCTGGCGACGGAAGGCCCGGCGAATAGCGTCGTGGCGAGCAAAAGCGTTGCAGTCAGTCGTTTCATTACTAATTCCTCCCGTTGAGTGTTCTTCAGATGTCCGCCTTGTCGGAGACACGGCGATGGACGGTGTAGGCCCGACCGAGATCGGGATTGAGCTCCAGCCCGAGGCCCGGGCCGGGCGGCACGGTGATCATGCCGTCCTTGACTTCCGGTAGCGCGGTCACAAGGTCGCGGTACCAGGTCCGGTAGAATGCCCGCACACTCTCCTGTACGAGTGCGTTGGGCGCGTTGAGGGACAAATGTGTGGACGCCGCCAGAACCACCGGCCCGGTGCAGTCATGCGGAGCGACCGGCAGGTGCCAGGCCTCCGCCATCGCGGCGATCTTGCGTGCTTCCGAAAGCCCGCCGCACCAGGAAATATCCAGCATGACGATGCCTGCGGCACCGGTCTCCAGAAGATCCCGGAATGCCCAGCGACTGCCCAAGGTTTCCGACGCCGAAATCGGCGCCGGGCTCGCGGCCTCATAGCGCTTGAGGTCGGCGAGGCTGTCCATGCGGATGGGATCCTCGTGCCAGTATGTGCCATAAGGTCCGAGCGCTTTGGCGATCTTGATCGCCGGCAGGAGCTGCCACATCGAGTGGAATTCGACCATGATGTCGATCTTGTCGCCGACAGCTTTGCGGATCTTCTCGAAGGGCTGCAGCGCGGCTTTGAGGTCGCTGGCGGTAATGTCTTGCCCCCGGCTTTTCTCGGCGGCATGGTCGAAAGGCCAGATCTTCATGGCCGTGATACCGTCTTCAAGCAGCTCTGCCGCCAACTCGTCGGCTCGGTGGAGAAATCCGTTCAGGTCGTCGTATCCCTGCCTTGTGCCGAGACCATAATTTGCGGTGGTCTGTCCCTTGCCGTCCTTGATGTATTCGGTGCCAGCGCAGGTGTTGTAGGTGCGGATGGACTGCCGCGAGAAGCCTCCCAGAAGCTGTGCAATCGGCTGGTTCATGGCCTTGCCGAAAATATCCCAGAGCGCGATGTCGAAGGCGGAATTGCCGCGGACTTCGACCCCGCTTGAGCGGAAGCCGAGATAACCAACCAGATCCGCGGAAAGCAGATCGATCTGCAGTGGATCGCGGCCGATTACGCGTGGCGCGACATATTCATGGACATATTCCTCGACCGTGCGGGCCAGGAAGAACGTTTCGCCAAGGCCGGTAATGCCCTCGTCGGTATGAACCTCGATCCAGAGCAGATTGGGCCGCTCTTCGATACGAATGGTCTCAAGCGAGCGGATTTTCATGCGATCCCCGCGTCGATCAGTGCCTTGACGCTTTTGTCGAAATGCGCGGCCATATGTTCGGCCGCAAGTTGCGGGTTCCCCGCGATGATCGCCTGGGCAATATCCCCGTGACCCTCGATCATCTTGATCTGCTCTGCCTCGGTGGCGCGAGTACGCCAGCCGATCACCCAGGTGCGTCGCGTGACACCGCTGAAGGCGTTGATGATCAACGAAAACACCGGGTTGTGAGAGGCCCGCGCGATCGCCTCATGGAATGCGATGTCATGTTCCATGACGATCTCGGGCGCCTGATGGTTCTCGCGCATCAGCCGCGCGTATTTTTGGATTTCAGCCGCCTCGGCGTCGGTCCGCCGGAGTGCGGCGAGCGCCACCGTGCGCATTTCGATGGTACGGCGCACATCATAAATCTGCTGGACGCTGATCTGTTCGGTGGTGACGCCGTGCTCGATCACCATCGACATGGCGCCAATGTCGAGCTTAGCGACGCTGGCACGACGGCCGGCGCTCATGTCTATCAGGCGCATCGCCGACAGTGATCGAAACGCCTCCCGCACCACTGTCCGCGAGACGCTGAGCTTGCGGGTCATGTCGGCTTCACTGGGCAAGAGGTCGCCAGGGCCAAGGCCTTCAACGCGGATGTGTTGGGTGATGGCCTGAATGGCGGCACTCACCAAACCGGGATTTGTCTCGTCAGGTCCCATGCTGCGGTCGCTCACCATTTGCCCAAAACCTGTATGACATGTTTTCTTGAAATGTGTATAACTTTGTGAAATCTTGTCTGTCAATAGCGGTTGACCGCGCGACAGTCGGGAAGGGAAAAGGGTGGTGGATAGCCGAGAAAAACAGCCAGGCTTCGTGTTTGATGCCCAGGATATTGTCGGTGAGAGCCTGGTCTGGGACGACTGCAGGAAGACGCTGGTCTGGGTGGATATTATCGGGCGGCGCATCCACCGGCTCGATCCGGCCACTCTCGATCACGAGAGCTGGCAGACGCCGGACCTCGCAACCTCGATTGGCCTGCGCAGGGATGGTGGCGCAATCGTCGGGCTGCGAAAGGACGTGGCACTGTGGGATTTCGGAGAAACCTTCAGGACGATCGCGACGATCGAACCGGACAGCTCTGACACACGGCTGAATGAGGGTGTGGTCGCCCCGGACGGCTCATTCTGGGTCGGCACCATGGAAAACAATATCGGCCCCGACGATCGTCCACGCGATATCTCGCGAGATGCGGGGCGGATCTATCGCGTCAACACAGC
This sequence comes from Mesorhizobium loti CJ3sym, assembly GCF_000472785.1. Lineage (GTDB taxonomy): Bacteria > Pseudomonadota > Alphaproteobacteria > Rhizobiales > Rhizobiaceae > Mesorhizobium > Mesorhizobium loti_E. Next base: position 154,669 of record NZ_AXAL01000003.1, on the reverse strand, counting down.
TGGTATCGTCGGGGCGCTCAGTGCCGATCGCTTCGGCATCACCAACACGATGGTCTGGACGGCGGATGATGCCTTCATCACGGCAGACACGACCAAGAACCAGATCTTTCGCTATCACTGGGACAGGGTGCAATCGCGCATAACCGGCAGGCGTCTTTTCTTCTCCGATTTTCCGCGCGGTTTGCCGGACGGGTCGTGCATGGATGTGGAGGGCTATGTCTGGAATTGCCGCGTCGCAGGGGGCGGTTGCCTGGTCCGCATTTCACCTGACGGAGTTCTGGACAAGGTGGTCGAACTGCCCTGCTGCTGGCCGACGAGTTGTGCTTTCGGCGGCGAGAGTTTCGACATCCTCTTCGTCACCTCGGCGCGGTTTACCATGAGCGAGGGACATCTGCGGGCGAATCCGCAGGAGGGCGGGCTGTTCGCAGTGCGCGCAGGCGTTCGAGGAGCCCCGACCAATCGGTTCGGCTGAGATAACTGACGCAGCCGAGAACGGCACGCCAAGTCGGCTACGGCTTTTTTCGATCCTTCCAGGCAAAGCCCCAAGTGTTCCGGTGGTCGCTGGAGCGCTGATGATGGCAATTCATGAAAGCCGGATTCCGCTTGACAGTTTCATAAATATGAAAAAGTCTTAGGTAATTTCAAAATCTCGACGGGCAGGTCGATGTCGACCCTAATTGCAACACAAGCACCGGAGGCCCGGTCTTCGTCCGGTTTCCGGTTCGCCATGCTGCTGCCGGGGGCGCTGGTCACTTTCCTGCTCATCCTGTTTGCGCTCGGCCTGGTGCTCTTCCTCGCCTTCCGCGGCAATGATGGCTCGCTGCTCGGCGTTGGGCTCACCGTCGAAAACTTCGTCACCGTGGCCACCGATCCGCTCTACTGGACGGTGACGCTGCGCTCTCTGGTCATTGCCGGACTGGTGACGCTGGCAACCGTCGTTACCGCTTACCCCGTGGCGTACTATCTCGCCTTCCACGCTGGATCGCGGCGTGGCCTGCTGCTCTTCCTGGTGACGCTGCCGTTCTGGACCAGCTATCTCCTGCGCGTCTTCGCCTGGAAGATCGTGCTCGCCTATAACGGCGTCTTGAACTCGGCGCTGATCGAAAGCGGCATCTGGTCGGAGCCGACATTGGCTTTCCTCAACACGCCGGCGGCGGTGGTCGTCACGCTCGCCCACGCCTACGCGCCTTTCGCCATCCTGCCGATCTATGTGGCGCTGGACATGATCCCGAAATCCCTGCTCGAGGCTGCTTCCGATCTTGGTGCGCGGCCGTTCACCGTGTTTCGTCGCGTGGTGCTGCCGAACTCCATGCCTGGCGTACTGGCGGCCGCGCTCGTCGTCTTCGTGCCGACGGTCGGCGATTATGTTACGCCGGCTATGGTCGGCGGCCCGGCCAGCACCATGATCGGCACGCTGATCCAGTCGCAGTTCGGCAAGGCCAATGACTGGCCGTTCGGCGCGGCTCTCTCGGTCTGCGTCATGCTGGTCATCCTCGTCGTGGTGCTGGTCGCGCGCGGCGCCGACCGAAGATTTGGCAGCCGCACATGAACGCGCAACGCGCCGGCAATAAACGGGATGGCCGCTGGCTCGGTCTCTATGTGCTTGCCTATCTGGTCTTCCTCTATCTGCCGGTCCTGCTGATCCCGCTGTTTTCCTTCAACGATTCCATCCAAGCGGCGTTTCCGCTGCAGGGCTTCACGCTGCAATGGTACGAGACGCTCTATGGCAATCCGGCGCTGTCGGGCGCGCTCTTGAACAGCCTCGTCATCGGCGCCATCGCCGCTTCCGGCGCCACGCTGTGCGGCATCACAGTGTCCTATATGGACCTCTACGGCCGCTCGCCATTGGCCACCACGATCAGCGCCATCGCCCGGCTGCCGATCCTCATCCCCGGTGTCATCGTCGGTATATCGCTGCTGATCCTGGTTAACCTCATTGCCCTTGGACCGTCGCGCGTCGCCATCGTTCTCGGCCACATATTGTTGGCGCTGCCGACGACGGTGGTGATCATGCGCAGCCGTTTCGCCGCTATCCCCAGGACCGTTCGCGAGGCGGCGCTCGACCTCGGCGCCTCCGACTGGACGACGTTCCGGCGCGTCATGCTGCCGCTCAGCCTGCCTGCCGTGCTGTCGGCCTTCATGCTGGCCTTCCTGATCTCCTTCGACGAGTTCATCGTCGTCTTCTTCCTTGCAGGCACCGAGCCGACACTGCCGCTCTACATCTGGAGCCAACTGCGCTTCCCCCGGTCGCTGCCGACCGTCATGGCGCTCGGAACGGTGATCCTGGCCGTGTCCTTCATCATTGCCGGTACAGCCGAGCTCCTGCGCCACCGCGGGCTCGGCGCCGCGCGCCGCAATACAGCCTGACCACAACAATGAAGAGGAGAACGAAAATGAAATTTCTGAAATCGATAACCGGACACAAAGCCCGCGCCGGGCTCGCCGCATTGGCGCTCGCTTTGTCTTCGACCGTCGCGCTGGCCGCCGAAAAGCTGCAATATTTCACCTGGTCGGGTTACGAACTGCCCGATTTCAACAAGAGCTTCCTGGCCGCACATCCCGATGGTGTCGAGGCCTCGATCTTCGGCGACGATGACGATGCCTTTACCAAGGTCAAGGCCGGCTTCCGCCCCGATCTCGCCCATCCCTGCTATGACAAGGTGGCGCGTTGGAACAAGGAAGGCCTGTTGCAGCCGATCGAGACCAAGCGCATCAAGAACTGGGATTCGATCTTCCCGGTGTTCAAGAACCTGCCCGACCTGCAGGCCGGCGACGGCAAGGTCTGGATGGTGCCGTGGGACTGGGGCAACACCTCGATCCTCTACCGCACCGATCTGGTGAAGAACCCTGAGGCGAGCTGGAATCTGCTGTGGGACAAGCAATATACCGGCCGTATGGCGACCATCGACGCTGTCCATGACACGCCGATCGTTGCCGCACTTCTGGCTGGCGTGAACCCCTTCGACATGACGCCCGAGCAGATGGACAAGGTGGCGGCAAAGCTGCGCGAACAGCGCCCGTTGCTATCGAATTACACCACCGACATGACCTCGGTCGAACAGGCGCTGGCCAGCGGCCAACTGGTTGCCGCCATGACCTGGAACGCGTCGGCCACCTCGCTGAAGAAGCAGGGTGTGCCGGTCGAGTTCATGAAGCCGAAGGAAGGCATGCTGACCTGGGCCTGCGGCTTCGTCATGCTGAAGGACGCCAAGAATGTCGACCTCGCCTATGATTTCATGAACAGCCGGCTCGACGCCGATTCGGGCAAATTCCTGATCCAGTCCTACGGCTATGGCAGCTCGCTCTCGACAGCCTTCGCCGGCGTTTCGAAGGAGGAACTGGAAAAACTGCAGCTGCCGTCCGATCCGGAGGTGATGCTGAAGAGCACGATCTTCACCGGACCGATGAAGCAGAATGACGATGTGGCGAAGATGTTTGAGAAGGTGAAGGCGGGGGGGTGACGCTGGTTCTTCCTTCTCCCCTTGTGGGAGAAGGTGGATCGGCGCGCAGCGCCGAGACGGATGAGGGGTGCGTGACGGATCGCCGTTCTTGCCAAGCTGGAACACCCCTCATCCGTCGCCTTCGGCGACACCTTCTCCCACAAGGGGAGAAGGGGGAGCTTATCGATGCTGCGCCGCGCCAATAAAGAGACGAGGACGAATGCATGGACATCCTGGACGAAGGCGCCGAAAAACCGAAGGACGATGCCGACGTTCGCGTCGGCCGTCGCGTGCGGGCGCTGCGGCTTGAGCGCCGCCTGTCGCTGGCCGATCTTGCGGCAAAAGCCGGCGTGTCGATCGGTGCGCTGAGCCAGATCGAGCGCGGCATGTCCTCGCTGCGCGTCAAGGTGATCTGGCCGCTGGCGGCCGCGCTCGACATCGAGCCGTCGGCGCTGATTGCCGATGGCAACGATGCCGTCAACGACCTCTATTGCGTGCGCGCCGACAAAAGGCGGCAGATCCCGGTGAAGTCGGAAGGCATCGCCAAAGCGCTGTTGTCGCCGCCGGGCGCGACATTGACCGGCATGCTGGTGACGGTGGAGGCGGGTGGCGGCACGGCGGAAGCCTATGCGCACGCCGGCCATGAATTCGGCTACGTGCTGGCGGGCGAGGTCGAACTGGTGGTGGATTCGACAAAATACGGGCTGAAGGCTGGCGACTCCTTTGCCTTCAAGAGCACGCTCTTGCACGCCTTCCGCAATCCCGGCGCCGAGCAATGCCAGATCCTGTGGGTCAACACTACGAAGCCGTCCGAGGTTCGCGATGGCGCCTGAACCACTCGTCCGACTGCAGGCGGTCTCGAAAGTTTTTCCCGGCGGCATCGTCGGGCTCGACGCTGTCGATCTCGACATTATCAGCGGCGAGTTCATTACGCTACTCGGGCCGTCCGGCTGCGGCAAGACCACCAGCCTGCGCGTTATCGCCGGCTTCGAAAGTCCGTCCAGCGGCAAGGTGCTGCTCGACGGCCGCGACATCACAGCGCTCAGGCCCTTCGACCGGCCTGTTAATACCGTGTTCCAGGATTACGCACTTTTTCCGCACATGAACGTCGCCGAAAATGTCGGCTTCGGCCTGTCCCTGCGAAAACTGTCGGGCGCCGAGCAGGCAAAGCGCGCCGGCGAAGCCCTGGAGATGGTCGGCCTCGCCGACAAGCTTCGTGCCCGCGTCTCGGAACTGTCGGGCGGCCAGCGTCAGCGCGTCGCGCTCGCCCGCGCCATCGTCTGCGAGCCGCGCGTGCTCCTGCTCGACGAGCCGCTGTCGGCGCTCGACGCACATCTGCGCGAACAGATGCAGGTGGAACTGAAGCGGCTGCAGTCGCGGCTTGGCACCACCTTCGTCATGGTCACCCACGACCAGACCGAAGCGCTGTCGATCTCCGACCGCATCGTCGTCATGAACAAGGGCCGCATCGAGCAGATCGCGCCGCCGGCAACGCTCTATGATCGGCCCGCGACGAAGTTTGTGGCGAGCTTCATCGGCACCATGAATCTCCTGCCGTCGCGCTTTGTCGGCCGCGATGGCGATCGCTTGCGTTTCACCGCCGGCATGCTGCCGTTGGAGGCGATTTCCGAACCCGGCCATTCACCCGGCGAAGGCGAGGTGCGCACCATCGGCGTGCGCCCCGAGGATTTGCTGGCGGTCACCGAAGCCGCGCCGGGCACGGCGCCGGCGCGCGTCAACAGCATCGTCTTTCACGGCCGCACATTGCGTCTCCACGCCGAACTGGGGCAAGGGATGCCGGTGGTAATCGACGCACCGCGGCAGGCCGAGGGTTTTCAATTCAGCGTCGGCGACGTGGCGCATATCAGTCTGCGCCGTGGCGCCAACTGCCCTATGCTCTCCGCATAGGCTGACCATCCATTTCCCATAAAACCGGAGTCTTTCCCTGTGAGCAATCATCTCAACTTCTTCATCGACGGCAAATGGGTGGCGCCCGTGGTGCCGGCGACGCTTGATGTGATCGACCCCTCCACCGAAGAGGCCTACACCAAGATTTCCGTCGGCTCGAAGGCCGATGTCGACAAGGCTGTCGCGGCTGCCAAGGCGGCCTTCCCATCCTTCTCGCAGACCAGCAAAGCCGAGCGCCTGACGCTGTTGAAGCGCATCCTCGAAGTCTACAACGAACGCTTCGAGGACATCGCCCAGGCCGTCAGCCAGGAGAATGGTTCGCCCATCACCTGGGCGCGCGAGGCGCAGGCCTGGGCGGGCAGGGCGCATATGGAAGCCACCATCAAGGCGCTGGAGGATTATGAATTCCAGGAGAAGCGCGGCGGCACCATGGTGGTCAAGGAACCGATCGGCGTCTGCGCGCTGATCACGCCGTGGAACTGGCCCCTCAACCAGATCGTCTGCAAGGTGGCGCCAGCCATTGCCGCCGGCTGCACCGTGGTGCTGAAGCCGTCCGAAATCGCCCCGATCAGCGGCATCGTCTTCTCCGAAGTGATGGAAGCGGCCGGCGTGCCAAAGGGTGTCTACAACATGGTCAATGGCAACGGTCCGGATGTCGGCCAGATCATGGCCGGCCATCCCGATGTCGACATGGTCTCCTTCACTGGCTCGACCCGTGCCGGCATCATCGTCGCCAAGACGGCGGCCGAGACGGTCAAGCGAGTGGCGCAGGAACTCGGTGGCAAGTCGGCCAACATCGTTTTGCCCGACGCCGATTTCGAAACGGCGGTGCGCAAGGGTGTCGAGGGTTGCTTCGGCAACAGCGGCCAGTCCTGCGACGCGCCGACCCGCATGCTGGTGCCGGCTGCCCGCCACGATGAGGCGCTGGCCATCGCCAAGAAGGCGGCCGAAGCACACAATGTCGGCGATCCGCGCAATGAAGAGACCAAGCTTGGCCCAGTCGTCAGCGAGCTCCAGTTCAACAAGATCCAGCGGCTGATCGAGGCCGGCATCAAGGAAGGCGCCACGCTGGTCACCGGCGGCCCCGGCCGGCCTGAGCACCTCAATCGCGGCTACTATGTCAGGCCGACCGTGTTCGGTCACGTCACACCAGGCATGACCATCGAAAAGGAAGAGATCTTTGGCCCGGTGCTGTCGGTCATTTCCTACAATGACGATGACGACGCGGTGAAGATCGCCAACGACACGGTCTACGGCCTCGCCGCCTATGTGCAGTCCGGGGATATCGACCATGCGCGCAAAGTGGCTGGACAGCTGCGTGCCGGGCAGGTCTCGATCAACTATCCGGAATGGGACACGTTCGCACCGTTCGGCGGCTACAAGCAGTCGGGCAATGGCCGCGAATATGCCGATTGGGCGATCCATGATTTCCTCGAGGTCAAGGGCATCATCGGCTACGGGGCGTAGGCTTAGGCTAGTTTGCAAATCGCGGGCGCTGGTGCGGAAGGCACCAGCGCCCGCTTCATTTTCTGCTTGATTTGTTCCTTATTTGTTCTATTTTCCTCGACCGGATACAATTTGCCGAACGAGTTCAGTTATGAGTGGGCAACCTGCATTCGGAACCGCGAAGAACGGCCAGACCTTTTTTCAGTGGAAAGAGTTCGAGAGACATTTCGATGACCGGATATTCTTCGCCATCCTTGCCGAGAACGCTATCGCAGGCCCTCTCGCGCGGAAGGCTGTCGCCCTGGATCGGGAGTTCGGGTTGCAGGGCTGGCTTGTTCCGGAAGACCACATCCATATCTCGCTCGTCGGTCTCGGCGACCATGACGGGTTTCCGCAAGAGTTGGTCGAAACCGCCTGTCGCATAGGTTCGCTCATCGTTGCAAAACCTTTCGAGGTTTCGTTCGATCGCCTATCGGCTTTTGGCGGTGGTTCGCTTGTTCTACGCGGTGGCACTAACAGCAATCCGGCGCTGCAGGAATTCTGGCGCAAACTCACTGCTCTTATTTCCGACAGCCCACTAAGACGCTTTCTCACAAAGTCCATCGAACCGCATGTCACGCTGCTTCGCGATGAAGAGCGTGTACCCAAAATCCGCGAACGATCGATTGATCCGGTCAGCTGGTTGGTCCGGGATTTCGTGCTGATCCACAGTCTCATAGGCAAGGGTGTCTATAAGGAGCACGCACGTTGGCAATTGTCCGGCCAGGACGATTCCCTGGCCGGCATGTGAGAACTGGCCATCACATGGGCGCGCTATATCTATCGTCCTGACACACGTTGTCAGCTGTCGTGCGGTCAAGGGTGGCGCGCCGGCACGCGCTTCCCTACTTCGAGTGCGTCTCAACAGGAGGAACACACATGACCATCGCGGAAATTGCCAAGGATTTCACCGAACTGCTCCAGCAGGGAGATCACGCCGGTGCTGGCGAGAAATATAACGCCGACGATATCGTCAGCTACGAAGCCATGGAAGGGCCAATGGCCGTGGCCCATGGCAAAGAGGCTCTCAAGCAAAAGGGCCAATGGTGGCAAGAGAACCACGAAGTCCACGGTGGTTCGGTCGAGGGCCCTTACATCAATGGCGACCAGTTCGCCGTGCGCTTCAAGTTCGACGTAACGCCCAAGGCCACCGGCGAGCGTGTCACCATGGATGAGGTCGGCCTGTACACGGTCAAGAATGGCAAGATCACCGAAGAGCGTTTTTACTATTAAGGCCGGAAATTCCGCCGGTCGGGAGCCTGCCTTCCGCTCCGGGTTTGGAGAACAAGCATGGCGGCGGGTCACGACGCCCGCCGCGATGTAGGGGTCTAAAATTGGCTTCACCTATTCTGCAAGCTGATCGGCAACCGTGCTCCAGCCGTCGATGAATATGGAGTACGGATCTGAGGGCTGGAAAAGCGCGGAGGGCAGTTTTAGGCTGCCGGACGGATTCGACTGTCAGCCCAAGGAAAGCACGCTTTGACGATCACCATGTACGGCATCACCACCTGCGACACGGTCAAGAAGGCGCGCGTTTGGCTGGAGGGTCATGATGTTGCCTATCGGTTCCATGATTTTCGTGCGGAGGGGCTGGACGCGAAGCGGCTGGATGGCTGGGTCGGCCAAGTCGGCTGGGAAAAGCTGCTCAACAAGGGCAGCACTACGTTCCGCGAGCTGGCGGAGGCAGACAAGCAATCGCTGGACGAGAAAAAGGCCAAGGCGCTGATGCTGGCCAAGCCGACGATGATCAAGCGGCCGGTGCTTGAGGTTGATGGCAGCGTTCTGGTTGGCTTCAAGCCGGAGGCTTATGAGCAGGCGGTGAAGTAGGCGGCGAGACGGTGAAGCTGCGATCTCCCCCCTTGCGAGGGAGATCGGACGTCACCACGGCTTTCGCCAGTCGTCAGTGTTTGCAGGAAGCAAGCACCTTCAACCCGTCCCGCGCAAATACCCCGCCAGCGCCACGGCATTGTTATGCGCCTCATCATGCGCGCCGTAGAGCAGCGTCACCTTGCCCTTACCCAGCAAGCCGCGCAGTTGCGCCACCGCCTCGCCATTCCCATCCAACTCAACGCGGTAGCGCTCCTGAAATTCCGCCCAGCGCGCCGGCTCATGGCCAAACCAGGTGCGCAACGCGTCGCTTGGCGCGATGTCTTTGAGCCATAGCGCCAGCGCGGCATGCTCCTTGCTGACGCCGCGCGGCCAGATCCGGTCGACGAGAACCCGATGCCCGTCATCGGGCGCGGGTGGCTCGTAAATCCGCCTCACCATCAGGTCGAAGGCCATCCGGCCCTCCGTAAGCTGCCCTCAGGCCCACTCGCCCTTGCGCATCACCGGCACCTTGCGGCCGTCCTTGTGGACGCCGTCAATGTCGATCTTGTCCGAGCCGATCATCCAGTCGATGTGGATGAAGCTCTTGTTGCCGCCGCGCGCGGCGATCTCGTCCTGGCTGAGCGAGGCGCCGTTGACGAAGCACTTCGAATAGCACTGGCCGAGAGCGATGTGGCAGGCGGCGTTCTCGTCGAACAGCGTGTTGAAGAACAAAAGCCCGCTGGCCGAGATCGGCGAGGAATGCGGCACCAGCGCCACTTCGCCCAGACGGCGCGATCCCTCATCGGTGTCGAGCACTTTCTTCAGCACGTCCTCGCCCTTCGAAGCCTTGGCCTCGATGATGCGCCCGCCCTCGAACCGCACCGAAATCTCGTCAATCAGCGTGCCCTGGTAGGACAGCGGCTTGGTCGAGGAGACATGGCCTTCGACCCGCCTTGCATGCGGCGTGGTGAAGACTTCTTCTGTCGGGATGTTAGGGTTGCAGGTGATGCCGTTCTTGGCCGTCGAGGCACCGCCCATCCATTCATGGCCGTCCGCCAGCCCGACGGTGAGGTCGGTGCCCGGGCCGGTGAAATGCAGCGCGTGGAAATTGTGGCCGTTGAGCCATTCAGTGCGGCCGCGAAGTGCTGCATTGTGCGCCGTCCAGTTTGCGATTGGGTCTTCGACATCGACCCGCGAGGCGGCGAAAATGGCATCGGCGAGCTTGACCACGGCGACATCGTCGGCATCGCCAGGGAAAACCTGCTTCGCCCAGGCCAGGTCCGGATAGGCGACGATGTTCCAGTTGATGTCGAAGCCGGTAATCTTTTCCAGCGCCGGCTGATAGGCCATCGAGTTTGCCTTGTTGGCGCGCGCCACTTTGGCTGGGTCCTGCGCCGACAACAGCGAGGGATCCTCGCCGCGCACGGCAAGCCTGGCCGCATTGTTGGAAAAAGCCTTTGCCATGCCTTCGTATAGCCAGCCGGCGGCGTGGTCGAAACCGGCGTCCGCCCCGAAGCGGTAGCGCGCAAGCGTCATCTCGTCATCGTTGAAGATCGGCGTCACCAGCCCGGCGCCGGCCTTGTATGCGTGTTCGACGATCCGCCTGGTCAGCGGCAGGGCGGCGATCGACGAGGTCAGCACCAGATCCTGTCCAGGTTGCAATTGCAGCCCGACCTTGATGGCGACTTCCGCCAGCCTGTCCAGCTTCACCGGGTCGATCGTTGCGGAAACGCCGCGCGTTTGTATGGTCATGATCCTGCCTGCCATGATGTGAGGTCCGATACTTTACATAGACCGGCGCCACCGTCCTTTCCACCGCGATTGCGCTGGGCCAGTTCAGGCCATGATCCCGAAAAGTGGAAACCGGTTTTCTCGGACAAACGATTTTCGTTTGTCCAGAGATCATGGTCAACCAAAAGAGATAGAGCCCCATTCCGATTCAATCGGGATGGAACAGGCTCTAAGCCGCGCTTTCGAGCGATCCGAACTGGGCCATCGTCGCAACGATCTCTTCCCTTATCCAGGCCTTGAAATCCCGGACCTTGCGGCTTTCCGCCTTGGCCGACGAGGTCACCAGCCAGTAGCCAAGCCCGCTCTGGGCGCGGATGCCGAATGGCGCCACCAGCCGCCCATCGGCCAGCGCATCCGCCGCCAGCAATTGCCAGCCCAGCATCACGCCATGGCCGGCAATCGCCGATTCCAGACACAGCATCGGGTCGGTGAAGCGCGCGCCTTTCTGGAAGGTGACCGGTGGAACACCGGCGGCAGTGAACCAGCTCTCCCAGTTGATCATCGCCCGCTCGTCGGTGATGGCGCAGGTCAGGGCGAGGTCCTCGACCGACTTTAGTTTTCTTGCGATTACCGGTGCGCAGACCGGGAAAACTTCCTGCGCCAGGAGCAATTCCGCTCGCCCTTCCGGCCATTTGCCGTCGCCAAGCCGGATGGCGATGTCGACGTCGGAGCGGTCGAGATTGGTGAGCCGCACCGTCGCGTCGATGCGTAGCAGCACGTTGGGATGGCGGTCGAAGTGGCGCGACAGCCTGGGCAGCAGCCATTTCGAGGCAAAGGCGGGCGCCACCGAAACCACCAATGTGCTTTGGGTGGCTTCGTCAGCCAAAGCCACAGCCTGAGAAAGCTCGCGAAACCCCGTACCGAGACGGGCCGCGAAGACGGCGCCGAATTCGGTCAACACAAGACCGCTCGCCGTCCGCTCGAAAAGCGCCTGGCCGAGCTGCTTTTCGGTGCGGCTTATCTGCTGGCTGACGGCACTGACGGAGACGTTGAGCTCACCGGCGGCCGCAGCGAGCGAGCCGAGGCGGGCGACGGTTTCGACGGCGCGAAGGCCGTTGAGATGGACGCGGTTGAGCATGGCCATTTGAGATTTTCTAAACCGTTGCGGCTGAAATCTCAATTGAAAGACGCACCGAAACGGCAGACTTTATCGATGGTACAAGCACCCGGGAGCCGGAAATGCTGAACATGCTGTCATCGCTGAAGGTCCTGTTCGCCGTGGGCGCGCCGCATGTGCCTCGCTCCGAGAGCGACACGCAGAGATGGCTGACCGATCCGCTGTCGCATCCGGTGCTGAACACCATATCGGAGCGCGAACTCGGCGATGTGCCGTTCAGACTGACGGCGCGGCGAACCGTGCATGAGACCAACCCCTTGCACGCCGGTTTCGGTGGACGCTGCTGAGTGGACGCCGCACCCTCCGCCTTAAGGAAAACTCGGGCATAGCGAGACATGCGTTAGGCCCACTGGCCCAACGAAAGATGGATTGTCTCAGCGATCCCCGCATTTATTGTGCGCTGCAATGACATCCATCACCTCAACAGCGCTGCGCTTCACCGTCGCCGGCATGATTGCGATGGCTGTCGCCATGGGCATCGGCCGCTTCGTCTACACGCCGATTCTGCCCGGCATGATGGAAGAACTGCACCTGTCGCCGGCCAATGCCGGGTGGATCGCCTCTGCCAACTATCTCGGCTACCTCGTCGGCGCTCTGGTGGCGGCGGGTGGTTGGGCGCATGGCCGCGAGCGTCTGCTCATGCTTGGCGGCCTTGGCGCCAGCACCGTGCTTGCCGCCTTGATGGGATTGTCCGACACCATGGTCGCCTTTCTCGTCATCCGCTTTCTGGCCGGACTGGCCAGCGCCTTCGTCATGGTGTTCATGGCCAGCATCGTTTTCAGCCATATCAATGCCGCCGGTCGTGGCGACCTGCAGGCGTGGCATTTCGGTGGCGTCGGTCTCGGCATTGCAATCTCGGCTGCGATGATGGCGGTGCTGGTCACCGAACATGCCGGCTGGGCATCTGGCTGGTTGTGGTCGGCGGCAATCTCGGCTTGTGGCTTCGTGGTCGTGGCGCTGCTGGCCAATGAAGGTCCGCTCGTCAGTGGAAAAACCGTCCGGGAGCCGGCCCTGCCGAAAGACCGGTCGCTGATGAAGATCATCGTCGCCTATGGCCTGTTTGGCTTCGGCTATGTGGTGACGGCGACATTCCTGGTCGCCATTGTGCGGCAAGGCGGCGGCAGTCGTGTCTTCGAGGCCATGGTGTGGATGGTCGCCGGCCTTGCCGGCTTTCCCTCGGTCTGGCTCTGGCAGAAGATCGCCGCCCGGATCGGGCTTTGCGCGGCCTATGCTTTGGGCTGCCTCATCGAAGTGGTCGGTGTCACGGCCAGCGTGGCCCTCGGCGGCGTCATCGGGCCATTGCTTGCCGGGCTCTTGCTCGGCGGCACTTTCATCGCCGTCACCGCGCTCGGTCTCCAGACCGCGAGGCTACTGGCACCAAAGGCGCCGCGGCGCATCTTTGCCTTGATGACGGCATCATTCGGCCTCGGCCAGATCATCGGCCCGATCGTCGCCGGGCTTCTCGCGCAGGCGTCAGGCAATTTCTTCCTCGCCTCGATCGTCGCCGCTGCCGTGCTGATGGTCTCCGGCGTCATCATATGGTCGGCCGCGCCAAAATCGCCATGATTTGTGGTCTTGCTCTACGCAGGGCGTCGGGCAGGCATTTTCTTTCCCCCTAATGTGTGACTTTATGCCCGCCAAACCCCGCTGATTTGCGCCTCGAGCAAGGAATTCGCCACAGTGTTCGTATCCTTCTTCCCGCAGCCGAAGCTGTTCTTCTCTTCGGCCGCCATCTGGAGCCTTGCGGCAATCCTGTTCTGGTTTTTCGGTGGTGAGCAACTAGGCGCCGTCTTCGGACTCCCGCCCGCCGCAGCAGACGCGCCGCCGATCATCGGCATTGCAATCCTGGTGTCGAAGCCGTTCCTCTGGTTTTACGCATACTTCGTGGTCTGTGTCGCCGTCTTCTATGCGTTCTGGAGCTGGTATTCTCCGCATCCATGGCAGCGCTGGTCGATCCTGATGACGGCGGTCATCCTGTTCTTCATCTATTTCAATGTGCAGGTCAGCGTCGCCGTCAACGCCTGGTACGGCCCGTTCTTCGACTACGTTCAAGGCCTGATGTCAGGGACCGGAAAATCGACCAACGGCGAATTCTACACCGGACTGGCCGATTTCTCGTGGCTGGCACTGGTCGGCATGAACGTGCAGGTGGTCAATGCCTTCATCGTCAGCCACTGGATCTTCCGCTGGCGCACGGCGATGAACAATTATTTCATCGAGAACTGGGGCAGGCTGCGCCATATCGAGGGCGCTTCGCAGCGTATCCAGGAAGATACGATGCGGTTCTCGCAGATCATGGAGGATCTCGGCTCCAGCTTCGTCCAGTCGATCATGACCCTGATCGCCTTCCTGCCGGTCATGATCCAGTTGCAGGCCCATATCAGCGAGCTGCCGATCATCGGCGCAGTCCCGCAGCCTCTGGTGATTGCAGCGCTTGCCTGGTGCCTGTTCGGAACCATCTCGGTCATGGTTGCCGGCTTGAAACTTCCGGGGCTGCAGTTCCGCAACCAGCGCGTCGAAGCCGCGTACCGTAAGGAACTGGTCTATGGCGAGGATCATGCGGACAGGGCGCAGCCGGCGACCACCGCCGAACTGTTCGAAAATGTTCGTCACAACTATTTCAGGCTCTATTTTCACTACATCTACTTCAACGTTGTCCGGTACACCTACCTTCAGGCCGACAACATTTTTTCGCTGTTGATCCTGGGTCCGTCGCTGGTCGCCCACAAGATAACCTTCGGCGCCCTGAACCAGATCTCAAATGCCTTCGGCAAGGTGACGGGTTCGCTGCAGTTCCTGCTCACCTCCTGGTCGACCATTGTCGAGCTTCAGTCGGTCCACAAGCGCCTGCGCGCCTTCGAGGCGACGCTGCTGGGCGAGCCGTTGCCTGATATCGACCAGCGCTATCTGGCAAGGCAGGGTGCCGAAGATCCGGCCTAAGAAAAGCTTGATGCGAACCGGGTTGGCGGTTCAGCCGCCAACCGAGGGCTGCTTCTGGCCAGCATCCTGCCGCGAAACATAATCGCGAAAACTGATGCACTCGACATCTGATTTGACGCAGACCTCGCCGGCGAAGCGCTCCAGCGCGTTCCAGTAGGCGCCGTCATTCATCAGCGTAAAATGGAAGCCGAGTTCCAGTGGAATGCGCTTGCCCTGATATTGTTTGTCGAAGGCGGCGCGGAAGGCGTCATAGGTCCGGTCGGCGAACGCGCTCGCCTTGCCCGGCCGCTCGAAGCCGCCGGAATGCCTGACATAGAGATTGTAGTCCATGGCGATCACCGGCCTTGATTTCGGTCCCTCCGGAATCTGCGGCAGTGAAAAACGCATGATGCCGTTGCTGGCCGTCGGCCGGGCTGGTCCTTGTGAAACCGCACTGGCATCGAACTGGTAGCCGGCGGCCGGCAGCGCCTCATAAAGTGCCTTGCTGGTCGACAGATAGGGCGCGCGAAATCCGACAACCGCGTGTCGGGCGAAATCGCCAGCCTTGCGGCTCGGGCACAATGCCGTTGATTGCATAAGCGTTCTCGAGAATATGCTCGAACGACACGAACTCGGTCAGCCAGTCGGCCTTGCTCCAGTCCTTGCCGTCGAAATGGCCGCAGCCGTGGCTGGCGATGTCGTGGCCTTCATGCGCGGCAAGGCTGATCTGTTCGAGCCGCTCAGTCACTTCCTGCTTCGAAGCGGCAAAGCCGATGTTGGATTTGCCAGCCGTTTTGCCGGGCGCCGTGTATTCCCTGCGTGTCTCCGGCGACAACAGGAAGACGCAGGACAAAAAATAGGTGAAATGCGCGCCGGTGCGCTGGGCCAGCGCCCGGCTGCGCTTCCACTGCGAAATGTCGCGCGCGCTGTCGAACGAGATGATGACGACCTGCTTCGGCTTTTCCGGCATTGGCGGTGCGGGCGGATCGGCCAGCGCCACGCCTGCGGTGGCCAGCGAGGCAAGCGAAAACGCTACAAGGCGAGACAAACAAGGCATCGGCAAACGTACAGGCTCCCGGCGATCAACAAGCCGGCTATCCCCGAAATGTGGCGTGGGTGCGATTGGCCTTTTTGCTGGTTTGCCCGGAGCAAACATCCGTTTGCCCCTTGGGAATGGGCGATTTTCCGGCGCAACCCCTTCCATGCCGACAAAATTTCGCTAAAACGCGGGCTCATGAACCGCCCCAGCCCGGGGCAAAAGTGGTTTTGATTGATGTCCGACGACAGTTTTATCCGTGAAGTCAATGACGAGATCCGTCGCGAGCAGGCGCAGAAGCTGTGGGACCGTTTTGGTCCGGCCTTGATCGTCATAGCGGTCCTGGTGGTGCTCGGCACCGCCGCTTTCGTCGGCTACCGCTATTGGGACGAGACGCGCGCCAACCGCTCCGGCGATGCCTTCTCGCAGGCCCTGAAGCTTGCCAATGACGGCAAGAACGACGATGCGCTGGCCGCGCTCGATCAGCTGGAGAAGGATGGCTACGGCGCCTATCCGCTGCTCGCCCGCATGCGTGCCGCCACCGTCAAGGCCAACAAGGGCGACACCGATGCCGCCGTCAAGGATTTCGACGATGTCGCGGCCGACACCGCCATTCCCCAGGGCATTCGCGACATGGCGCGGCTCCGGGCTGCCCTTCTGCTCGTCGATCACGGCTCCTTCGCCGATGTGTCCAGCCGCGTCGAGGCGCTGACATCGGACACCAATACGCTGCGCCACACGGCTCGCGAGGCGCTCGGCCTTGCCGCCTGGAAGGAAGGCAAGACCCAGGACGCGCTCAAACTGTTCGACCAGATCGCCGCCGATGACGGCGCCCCGCGCAACACCCGCGAGCGGGCAACGCTGATGTCCGAATTGATCCGCGGGTCAGGCAGTGCATCGTGACGTTCAAAGTCGCCATCATAGGCAGACCTAACGTCGGCAAATCGACCCTTTTCAATCGGCTGGTGGGAAGGAAGCTGGCGCTTGTCGACGACACGCCTGGCGTCACCCGTGACCGTCGCGTCCATGCCGCCAAGCTCTACGACCTGCATTTCGATGTCATCGACACAGCCGGTTTCGAGGATGCCGGCGCCTCGACCTTGCCCGGCCGCATGCGCGCGCAGACCGAGATCGCCATCCACGAAGCCGACCTGATCTTCTTCACCATCGACGCCAAGTCCGGCCTGCTGCCCGACGACAGGACCTTCGCCGAGATCGTGCGCAAATCCGGCAAGCCGGTCGTGCTGGTCGCCAACAAGGCCGAGGCCAAGGGCGCGCAGGGCGGCATGCTGGAGGCCTGGGAACTCGGGCTGGGCGAGCCGATCCCGGTTTCCGCAGAACATGGCCAGGGCATGCCCGATCTGCGCGACGCGGTGATTGGCGCGCTCGGCGAGGCGCGCGCCTTCGGCGAGGACGAAGAGGGCGAAGACGACGAGATCGCCGCCACCGAGGTGTTGATCGGCGAGGACATTGCCGACCCTGACGCCGAAGACGTGCATAGCTACGACGACACCAAGCCGATGCGCATCGCCGTTGTTGGCCGCCCGAACGCCGGCAAGTCGACGCTGATCAACGCGCTGATCGGCGAGGAGCGGCTGCTGACCGGCCCGGAAGCCGGCATCACTCGCGATTCGATCTCGGTCGACTGGGACTGGCATGGCCGTCGGCTGAAGCTGTTCGACACGGCCGGCATGCGCCGCAAGGCCAGGATCCACGAAAAGCTCGAAGTGATGTCGGTGCAGGATGGCCTGCGTGCCATCCGCTTCGCGGAGATCGTCGTCATCGTGCTCGATGCCACCATTCCCTTCGAGAAGCAGGATTTGCAGATTGCCGACCTGATCATCCGCGAGGGCAGGGCGCCGGTGATCGCCTTCAACAAATGGGATTTGATCGATCATCCGCAAGAGCTTCTGGCGGAACTGCGCGAGAAGACCGAACGGCTGCTGCCGCAGGTGCGCGGCATCCAGGCCGTGCCGGTCTCGGCCGAGACCGGACGTGGCCTCGACAAGCTGATGGATGCCGTGCTGAAGACGCACAAGGTGTGGAACAGCCGTGTCTCGACCGGCAAGCTCAACCGCTGGCTTGAAGCCATACTGGCGCATCATCCGCCGCCCGCCGTCGCCGGCCGCCGGTTGAAGGTCAAATACGTCACCCAGGCCAAGACGCGGCCGCCGGGTTTTGTTGTCCAGTGCTCGCGGCCGGATGCGATGCCGCAATCCTATGTCCGCTATCTCTCGAACAGCCTGCGCGAAGCGTTCGACATTCCGGGCGTGCCGATCCGCATCGCGCTGCGCACCTCCGACAACCCGTTCGCCGGCCGGGCCAAGAAGCGCGGCTGAGCCTCGGCCGCCATCTGGCGTTTTCCCGATCAGGCCACGGCACGCAAGCCGGCAGTCCGCGTATTATCTGGCAATGCTTGCCGCGCCGCCTCCAGCAATATGTCGGCGAGGCGGGCCGCCACCGGCTCGGGTTCGGCATCACTCCGATGCAGGTACAACGCCATTTTGGGCAGCGCCGGCAGGCCGGCGATCTCCGGTGTCATCGCGCTGACGCTTGCCGGCAGGCCGATATCGGTGCGGATCGTCAGCCCAAGTCCAGCGGCGACGGCCGCCCAGATGCCGCCGAGGCTCGGGCTGGAGAAGGCCATGCGCCAGGGCAGGCCGGCGCGGTCGAGCGTTTCCGTCGCCACCGTACGCAACAGGCAGGGCGCTTCGAGCGCCACCAGCGGCAGTGGCTCGCCGTCGCGCAGGCTGGTCTCGATGCGTTTGGCCGGGCCGATCCAGCGCATCGGCACATCGGCGATGTGCTCGCTGTAGGGCAGCGTCTGGCCACAGTGCCAGGCGAGTGCGATGTCGAGGCTCCCTGACATCACCCTTTCTGCGAGGTCGTGGCTACGCCCGATCCTGGCTTCGATCTTGACCTTGGGGTGGGCACGGGCAAAGCGGCCGAGCACGTCCGGCAGCACCGCTTCGCCGAAATCCTCCTGCATGCCGAGCCGCACCCAGCCCTCGAGCTCGACATCATGGATGGCCGCTGCCGCCTCGTCGTTCAGGTCGAGTAGCCGGCGCGCGTAACCGAGCATCGTTTCGCCGGCCTCCGTCAAGGCGAGGCCGCGCCCCGACTTACGGAAGATCGGCGTCGCTGCCTGTTCCTCCAGCTTCTTCAACTGCGCGCTGACCGCCGAGGTCGAGCGGCCAAGCCGGTCGGCGGCCTTGGCAAAGCTGCCCAGCTCCATGCCGGTGACGAAACTCCTGAGAACGTCGAGGTCGAATGTCACGCGCCGCATGGCAAATGTCCTATATTTCGGGATTGATAGTCAAAAACTTCCTGATTTTAAGGATGGATTTATGGCGTTAGAGAGAACCCGTCAAGGCCGGCTTCGCTGGCCCCCACGGGAATGAAGTCATGTCCGCCCTCGTCGACTGCACCGATCAACAGCCAACACAAATCCTGCAGGACAGGGTCGCCAGCCCAGCCGAAGAAGTGTTCAGTCCCGGTCATCGCTGGAAGGTGCTGGGTATAGGCGTCGCAGCGAACGCCAGTTTCTCGGCCACCTTTTCCGGCATACCGGCAACGGCGGTCGTGCTTCGTCAGGGTTATCATCTCAGCAATGCCGAACTCGGCATTGCACTCGGCGTTCTCGGGTTGGGCGTTGCGCTCAGCGAACTGCCCTGGGGCTTGCTCACCGATCGCTGGGGCGATCGCCGCGTGCTGCTGATCGGGCTTGGCGCGACGGCGGCATGGCTCCTTGCCATGGCGATGCTCGTCGTGCCGACAAGGTCAGGTATTCCTGATGTCATGCTCCTGTCCGCAAGCTTGCTCGTCACCGGACTGCTGGGTGGCAGCGTCAACGGCTCGAGCGGCCGCGCCATAATGGGCTGGTTCCGGGAAAACGAACGTGGCTTCGCCATGAGCATCAGGCAGACGGCGGTACCCATGGGCGGCGGCATCGGCGCGCTCGTCCTGCCGTCGCTTGCCCTGGTTTTCGGCTTTTCCGCGGTGTTCGGGCTCCTGGCAGGCGCCTCCGCTCTTTCCGCCGTGTTTGCCTGGCGTTGGCTGCATGAGCCTCCGATGGCGGGTCACGTCGTTTCGCCTGATGTGGCCGGACCGGCGCCGCTGCGCAACATCGAGGTCTGGCGCATCGCAACCGCCATCGGCCTACTCTGCTTTCCGCAGGTGGCGGTGCTCACTTTCGCATCGGTGTTCCTGCACGACTTCGCCGGGCTGGGAACGGCCGCGATCAGTGCGAGCCTCGCCGCGGTGCAGGTCGGCGCCATGGTCATGCGCGTCTGGAGCGGCCGCTACACCGACCGCCACGGCAACCGCCGCCAGTTTCTCCGCTTATGCAGTGCGCTCAGCGCGTTGGCCTTCGCGGTGCTCTGGCTTCTGGTTCTGGCCGCTCCTGCCATGCCAGGCAGCCAGCCCTATCTGATCGCTGTCCTTCCCCTGGTGCTGATTGTAGCAGGCATCTCGGTCTCCGCCTGGCACGGCGTCGCCTATACGGAGCTTGCCACGCTTGCCGGCGCTGGCCATGTCGGAACCGCGCTCAGCCTGGCCAACACCTTTGTTTTCGTCGGCTTCTTCCTGGTGCCGGTGGCCATTCCTGGGTTGCTGCACCTCGGGTCGTGGTCCGGCGTCTGGCTGTCGGCTTCCCTCTGCGCGCTGATTGCCTGGCCGATCTTCCTGCGGCCGGTTGCGCCTCGACCAGCTTGAGACAAGTCAAACCAAGGCGGCCAGCGGCGTATGCTGGGATGAAGGTGCGTGCCTGGACATCGGGAACCGCCTTTTGGCCCAGGCGATGGCGGGTTTTTCCGCCGTTCGATGGAGGATGAACGAAAGGCCAAGGCTCAATATCGCTGCCAAAGTTGTGACTGCTATTGGACCGTAGTGCTTATCGATCTCGTAATTGTAGGCCAGGTTGAAAATGACGATTTGATGAATCATGTAGAATGCGAAACTGATCTCGCCGCAGAAAATCAACGGGCGGCAAGAGAGAACACGCGTCGCCACACCGGATTGGTGCGCAAAGACATAGACCATGGCAGCGAATACCGGATACATCCCATATTCGCGGTACGCGACAGACGCCATGACCGATGCGTGATTGGCGAAGAATTGCGTGATCTCGTCATGCGCACCGGCATAAAGCACCAGGCTGGCGATTGCCGCGATTTGAGCGGACGCCAACCAGCCGGCGGGGATGCGCCGAAGTCTGAACAATTGATAGACGGCTATCCCCGACAGGAATTCCACCATCCGCAGGGGTGGGAAAAGTTGAACGAACGATGCGTCCGTAACGTAGAAATCCAGCCACGGTCGTTCGGAAGAAGGCGGAAATACAGGACCGGGCAAAACCGCCGTGAACGCTAGCAGACCGAGGACGGCAAGGGTCCAGCCGCAAATCACCAGCATGACCTGGTTTGGCCTCAGGATCAGAATGAACGGCAAGATAAGGTAGAAGAATAACTCGACCGATATCGACCATGAGACGCCATTGTAGGCGTAGGCCGTGCCGTAGGTCGGTATCCATGAGCTCTGGAGCGTCGTCGTTAGATATGCGGTGAGAAGGCTTGCCGGTTCATGAAGCGTCACCACGGCAAAAAAGGAACACAGCATGTGGACGGGCCAGAGCCTGAAAAATCTCTGGCAGACAAAGTGTCTTATATCGCGCCAGTCAAGGAAGCGCCCTGCGAAACTGTAGGACAACACGAACCCTGACAGGACAAAGAAGAACGAGACGGCGCATTCCAGATCCATGTTCCGGATGTATTGCGACGCATCGATTCCAAACACCTTTAGATGATGGATGAATATCGCTAGGGCCGCAAAAGCCCGCAAGGCCGTCAAATTATGAAGTTGGGGGCGTCCGGGCGGCCTTATCGAGTTTACGCCGTTTGCGGTTGTAGTGTCCACGACCGTTGCCTCGTCGCTCGGCTTGCGCGGCCGCTGTTTCGAACAGCTCCATTGTGACGCTCGGAATATGGATATCCGGTTAAGTCCGGTTCTAGGAACGCGGATTGGCGGGTATTGCGTCGCCATCCCGCCGCAAAACCGTCCGACTCCGAAACCACGACCTTGAGCCGACTGAGAAAACCCGATCGATCCCGTTAACGTCCCATCAAGGTTAATGCATCATTTTGCTCTCCAGTGGGGTCAGTCGCGTTCCTGGAGAGTTCAGTGCATCGACGTGTGTTGAAGCGGCTTATTGCCGCCGCCGGTGAGAAGAAACGCAGCCTTGTGTCTCCGTTCATCATCGGCCTCGGCATCTGGATCGGCTTCCCGACCGTCGCCGCCTACCAGGATATGACCAGCCTCGTTTCCGGCCTTGAATCGCCGACCGCGCGCTGGAATTCCTATGTCGAGAGATCCGTCGCCGGTTCAGTGCACGCCGCCGAGATGCCGTTCGTCGATTCCGACGTTACCGGTTCGATCTCCGGATCAGGCATTCACCTGGCCGGCGTCGGCAACGTGTCGTTTCGCGGCAAGGGCGGCAAGGTCAGCGGCTCGCCTGACGAGGATCGCGTCGTGCGCGCCGACAAGAAGGGCCGCATCGTCCAGATGTCTCCCGTCGCCCCGCCGAAGAACTTCAACGCCGGTTCTATCTTCCAGCGGACCTCCTCGTTGACGCGGCCGACTATGGACGGCGACCTGAAGATGGCTTTTGCCAAGCCGCAGATCAAAGGCAAGGAAATCCAGATCGCAGCCGCGTTCCATGCGCGCGAGGACAAGAAGCCGGATCCGGGCGTGCCGGCCATGCTTGCCGCCCTGGTCAACAATGACCATCCCGATATTCTGGCGACGGCCTATGCGCAATCCGAGCCGGACTATGCCAAGGCCTCGCCTTTCGAAGTTCTGCTTCAGGACGAAGAGCCCAACAGCGGCCGTTTCATTCCGCCGATGGCCAAGGGTGACCATTGGTGGATCCAGAATCCGCTGCCCGAGAGTGTCTTCTCCAAGAAGGAGCAGGCATGCCTGGCCAACGGCATCTACTTCGAGGCGAGAAGCGAATCCGTGCGTGGCCAGGCTGCCGTCGCCCAAGTCATCCTCAACCGCGTCCGCAATCCGGCCTATCCGAATTCGATCTGCGGCGTTGTCTATCAAAACGACAGCTGGTTCAACCGCTGCCAGTTCTCCTTCGCTTGCGACGGCAGGAAGAAGCGCATCGACAGCCCGGTCGCCTACAAGACCGCGCAGGACATTGCCATGGCGGTCACCGCCGGCAAGATCTTCATCCCGGAGGTCGGCTCGTCGACCCATTACTACGCCCAATACGTCCACCCCGGTTGGGCGCGCACGATGCAGAAGATGACCAAGATCGGCCTGCATATCTTCTATCGCACCTATGGCGGTGGCTGGAGCTGAGGGCTCGTCAGCCGCCGGCCTTTTTGGCCCACCGCAAGCTTGATCAGGAAGCCATTGCACAGAGGATTCGGGCGCCGTATCCATGTCCGCATGACGGGCACGATGTCGCACCTCACTAATTATCTGATTTCATTGCGTAAAATACATGACAATGAACTTCCGCCCGTGGCTTGACGGGCGCAAACCCTCTAACTATGTTGCCGGCGACTTTAGAAGCGGACGGACGGTGACGGTCTGACCGGGCAGGGGGGTTGCGATGGCCGACAAGAATGGGCCAGACGGAACCGGAGAAACCGGCCCCGGCAAGCAGCATGAAGCCGACATCCGTGACGACGATCTTGAGCGACGTCGGCGTGAACTTGAAGCATCGCTTGCGACAAGGTTGCCGAACCGGCTCGAGGGGAAAGACGACGCGAAAGCGGGCAGTGCGGCCGGTTATGGCCAGGCGGTCAAGCTCTCCAGCGAATTTATCGCTGGCGTGGTGGTGGGCGCGGGCATCGGCTGGATCATCGACCGTATGGCGGGGACATCGCCGTTCGGTCTGATCGTTTTCCTGCTGCTTGGTTTTGGCGCCGGCGTGCTCAATGTCATGCGCTCCGCAGGCGTTGTGGCAGAATTCGGACAGGGCGACAAATCACGCTCTGGCCGGAACGACAGCAAATAGCCGCTGACAGGCGGCAATGATAATTTGGCCGTACGCGGCATTGACGGGGTTAGAACGTGGCAGCTGACAAGGTCGATCCGATCCACCAGTTCCATATCATCAAGCTGATTCCGATCAACATCGGCGGCTACGACCTGTCTTTCACCAACTCCGCGCTGTTTATGGTCGCGACGGTGGTCGTTGCGGCCGGGTTCCTGTTCCTCACCACGTCGAGCCGCAGCCTTGTTCCTGGCCGGCTGCAGTCGGTCTCCGAGATGGCCTACGAATTCGTCGGCAACATGTTGCGCGACGCCGCCGGCACGCAGGGCATGAAGTTCTTCCCGTTGGTATTCTCGCTGTTCATGTTCGTGCTGGTGGCCAATCTGCTTGGCTTGTTCCCCTATTTCTTCACCATTACCAGCCACATCATCGTCACCTTCGGTCTGGCAATCCTGGTGATTGCCACCGTCATCGTCTACGGCTTCATGAAGCATGGCCTTGGCTTCCTGAAGCTGTTCGTGCCGAAAGGTGTGCCTCTCGTGATGATGGTGCTTGTCGTTCCGATTGAGGTGATTTCCTTCGTATCGCGCCCGGTGAGCCTTTCTGTTCGTCTGTTCGCCAACATGCTCGCCGGCCACATCACGCTGAAGGTTTTTTCGGGGTTTGTCGTCAGCCTGAGCGCGCTTGGTGCGCTTGGCATTGCGGGTTCGATCTTGCCTCTGGCTATGGCGGTGGCGTTGACGGCGCTGGAGCTGCTCGTGGCGCTCTTGCAGGCTTACGTGTTTGCAGTGCTGACCTGCATGTATCTGAACGACGCCCTGCATCCTTCGCACTAATTAGAATTTCCGGCGAAGTTGCCGGATGGAATCGCAACGGAATTTTAGATCCAAAGGAGTTGAACAAATGGACGCAGAAGCAGCAAAGTACATCGGCGCCGGCATCGCTTGCCTGGGCATGGGTGGCGCGGGCATTGGCCTGGGCAACATCTTCGGCAGCTATCTCTCGGGCGCGCTGCGCAACCCGTCGGCTGCTGACGGCCAGTTCGGCCGTCTGATTTTCGGCTTTGCCGTGACCGAAGCTCTGGGCATCTTCTCGCTTCTCATCGCGCTTCTTGCACTGTTCAAGTAAGCCTTGCGCCATCTGGTCCGACGCCTCGGCGTTCGGGTCTGAATTTCGGGGATAGTCCATGTTCGTGACATCTGCCTTTGCGCAAGAGTCCGCGCCTGCCACAACGGAAGGCGACACGCATTCCGCTACCGGCGTGCCTGCGGAAGCACACGGCGCGTTCCCGCCATTCGATCCTGCGACGTTCCCGTCGCAGCTTCTGTGGCTGGCGATCACGTTCGGGCTGTTCTACCTGTTCCTGAAGCGGGTCGTGATGCCGCGCGTCGGCGGCATCATCGATGTCCGCAACGACCGCATCAGCAAGGACCTCGACCAGGCGAGCAAATTGAAGGGCGAGGCCGACGCCGCGGTTGCTGCTTACGAGCAGGAACTGGCGGAGGCCAAGAAGAACGCCAATTCGATCGGCCAGCAGGCGACCGACGCGGCTAAGGCTGAAGCCGACACCGCGCGCAAGAAGATTGAGGCGGCTCTCGACCAGAAGCTTGGCGAGGCCGAGGCACGCATTGCTTCCATCAAGGCCAGCGCCATGAAGGAAGTCGGCGGGATTGCCGAGGACACCGCTTCGGAAATCGTCGAGGCATTGGTCGGCGGCAAGGCCAGCAAGGCCGAGGTCGCGGCTGCGGTCAAATCCGTGGCCCGGTGAGGAGCGCATCATGGACGCCACATCTCTTGCAACGCTCTGGGCAACGATAGCCCTCATCATTTTCCTGGGCGTCGCCATCTACATCAAGGTGCCTGGCATGATCGCCAAAGCGCTCGATGCCCGCGCCGCGAGAATCAGCAATGAGCTCGATGAAGCACGCCGTCTGCGCGAAGAGGCCCAGCAACTGCTTGGCCAGTATCAGAAGAAGCGCAAGGAAGCCGAGCAGGAGGCTGCCGACATTGTCGCTGCGGCCAAGCGTGAAGCCGAAATGCTCGCCGCGGACGCGCACAAGAAGACCGAAGACTATGTTATCAGGCGCACCGCGCTTGCCGAGCAGAAGATCGGTCAGGCCGAGCGTGATGCGATTGCCGAAGTGCGCGCCAGCGCCGTCGACATCGCCGTCGAGGCCGCCCGCGCGCTGCTGGCTGCCAAGGTCGACGTCAAGACTGGAGCCGACCTGTTCAAGGCTTCGCTCGCGGACGTGAAGGCCAAGCTGAACTAGGCTGACAGCATTTGAAAATCAAAAAGCCGCCCGGGCAACCTGGCGGCTTTTTTATTGGGCGTTGACGCCAACGCAGCCGATCTCCCCCACAAGGGGGAGATCGGCTGTCGCCGCTGCTTTCGCCAATCTCCGAAGATAACGCCGTCGCTTCAATCCAGTCCGGCAAGGCCCTCTTCCTCAACGACCTCAGCCCCGCCCAGCCTGAACGGCGCAAACGAAACCCGGTGCAGCCGCGCCACTGGGCCATGCGCCTCGATCGCCGTGCGATGCCGGACCGTCGCATAGCCCATATGGACCTCGAAGCCGTAGCGGCCGTGATGGTTGCCGCAGCCGCACATCATGCGGTCGCGCATCACCTTGGCAACGATCGAGGCGGCGGCGATCGACTGTGAGCGCTGGTCGCCCTTGATCAGCGCGCGGCCCTCGCAAGGCAGCCCTGGTGGCACATCGCGTCCGTCGGCGAGCGCGAGCTTCGGCCGGACCGACAGCCCGACCAGGGCGCGCCGCATCGCTTCGAGGCTCGCCTTGAGGATGTTGCTGCCGTCGATACCCTCGGCGCTGATCGAAGCCATGGAAATCGCCTGCGCCGAGCCAAGAATGCGCAGGAACAGCGCTTCGCGTTGCAAATGGCTGAGCCGTTTGGAATCGTCGAGGCCTTCGGGAATGTTGGCGGGGTCGAGCACCACGGCCGCGGCGACCACCGGCCCGGCCAGCGGACCACGGCCGGCCTCGTCCATGCCTGCGACCGGCCACAAGCCCTCGGCCATCGCCTTCGTCTCGAAGGAGAAATCGGGTTTCTCGACGATTTCGAAGAGAAGCGGAGAATCGGAACGCGCGCGAGCCATGTTGCGGCGAGGTTCGCATCGGCTCCGATTCTCCGCAAGTCCCTCCGGGTCGGGTGGGGCGCCGGACCGGGAGGGCACCGTCTGCAGGCCGGGGCAGGCCGGACGGGATTCTTTGCCGTGGCGGTCAAACCGCCGCGGCGAGTTGCAATCTCAGAGCAGCATCAGCTGTTCCTGGTCTTTTCCGGCGGCGACGAACTGGTCGGTGCGCAGCGTGCGCCGCTCGGCATTGAGGCCGAGCCGCTTGGCGGTGATCTCGAAGCGGCGGCCGATCTGCCAGGCGTAAGGACCAGCGCCCTTCATGCGCTTGCCCCATTCCGAATCGTAATCCTTGCCGTCGCGCATCGAACGGATCAGCGACATCACGTGACGGTAGCGATCGGGATAGTGGCGCAACAGCCAGTCCTTGAAGATCGGGCTGACCTCCAGCGGCAGGCGCAGAATGACATAACCCGCCTCGCGCGCGCCGGCGGCGCGCGCCGAATCAAGGATGCGTTCCAT
The DNA here is from genome assembly GCF_000472785.1 of Mesorhizobium loti CJ3sym. Classification (GTDB taxonomy): domain Bacteria; phylum Pseudomonadota; class Alphaproteobacteria; order Rhizobiales; family Rhizobiaceae; genus Mesorhizobium; species Mesorhizobium loti_E. The sequence continues at coordinate 127,546 of NZ_AXAL01000003.1, read as the reverse complement.
CTCCTGGTCGGTGAGGCCGGGGATGATCGGCGCCACCATCACCGAAGCTGGAATGCCGGCATCCGAGAGCTGCCGGATCGCTTCCAGCCGCTTGGTCGGCGTCGACGCGCGAGGCTCCATGGTGCGCGCCAGCATGCGGTCCATTGTCGTCACCGACAGCGCCACCTTGGCCAGTCCGCGCTCGGCCATGCGCGACAGGATGTCGATGTCGCGCGTTACCAAAGCGGATTTGGTGACGATGCCGACCGGATGGCCACGCGCTTCCAGCACTTCGAGGATCTCGCGCATGATCCGGTACTGCTTCTCGATCGGCTGGTAGGGATCGGTGTTGGTGCCGATGGCGATGGTGCGCGGCTGGTAGCCGTCCTTCGACAGTTCCTTGTCGAGCAGCCGCGCCGCATCCGGTTTGGCGAACAGCTTGGATTCAAAATCCAGGCCCGGCGACAGGCCCATGAACGAATGCGTCGGCCGGGCAAAGCAATAAACGCAGCCATGCTCGCAACCCCGATAAGGGTTGATCGACCGGTCGAAGGAGATGTCTGGCGATTCGTTGCGGGTGATGATGGTGCGCGGCTTTTCCACCTGCACCTCGGTCTTGAACGGCGGCAGTTCCTCCAGAGAATTCCAGCCGTCATCGAAGACATGTCGGCTGACCGGCTCGAACCGTCCCGACGGATTTATGCCCGCCGACCGGCCGCGATTGCGATCCGGACGGACACGCACGCCACTCTGCTCAATCATCGCATTGGCCATCTCGGCGCGTCCTGCTCCGAAAGCTGCAATGTCTGCGCGCACGATCTGTTCCATCTTTGCCCGCTCCCAAGGACTTTCCATGTTGTGTCGAATCGCTCTGTTCATGAAATTATTCCTATTTCCTGGACGAGAACAAATCAAGAACTTTTTATGCTGCGCTGCAAAAACTGGCGCTGCGCCCAGCTTTCCGCTATTCGGCTAAACATGCTCAGTGTCCTCATCGAAACACGCAATGACGAAGAGGCTCTCGCCCGCACGCTCGGCTCGCTGATTGGTGGCGCGGTCGAGGGCGTGGTGCGCGAGGTCGTCATCTGTGACACCGGCTCCACCGACCAGACGCACCGTATCGCCGAGCATGCCGGCTGCCACTATGTGGCGAGCGGCGGCATTGCCGCCGGCATCAGGCAGGCCAAGGGTGACTGGCTGTTGCTGCTGGAGCCGGGCGCACGGCTTGTGGAAGGCTGGATCGAAGCGGTGGTCGCTCACACGGCCAGGCAAACCATGGCGGCGCGATTCTCTCGCGCACGCGGCAGCCGCACGTCATTCCTGGCTCGGGTGTTTTCGGGAAACCGTGCGCTCGCCGACGGACTGGTGATCAGCAAGCGGCAGGCCGCTTCCTTGTCGAAGAGCTCCGGCAGCGCCGAGGCGCTGGCGCGCGGCCTGGCGACGAAGAAGCTCGATGCCGAGATCTGGGTGGCGCCGCCGAAGCAGCAGCACCGCACCCCGAAGTGATTTTTTGCGGCTGCTCTGTTCATTGTGCATTGCACAAAATCTGACGTGGGGTTAGCCTTCCTCCGAAGCGGGTGAATGGGTTTGGGTCATGCGAGTTGTGAACACCGATGCGGCATCGGGTGTTACGCTCATAGACGAGGACCCGATGAACCTTTCAACCCCTGACAAATCCGGTGCTGCCAGCCTCGAGGCCATTGCGCGCAATGGCGGCCTGCTGCGGCGCATTGCCGTGCGCATTCCGACCTACCTGACGGATCTGCGCGAAAACCCGGCCTGGCTGCCGATGTTCATGCTGGCGCGCACCATGCCGGGGCGCCGGATGCACTGGCTGGGTGCAAAACGCGCCCGTCCTGTCGACAATGCGGGCGATACGATGTTTGCCGGTGTCGAGCGGGCAACGGTGGTCGATGCGCTGCACGCCGACGGCCTGTTTTCAGGTCTGGTCCTGCCGCCGGAAATTCATCGCGAGATCGCGGATTTCGCGGGGCGTACGCCTTGCTTCGGCAATTTCGACCGCCGTTTGGAATTCATGCCGGGTGAACATGCGCAAGCCGAGAAACGCTTGGGCCGCTCGCTGCTCAGCGGCCACTATTTCGAGCGCATCCTCGACTGCCCGGCGGCACTCGCCATACAGCGCGATCCGCTGCTTCTCGACATTGCCGCGCACTATCTCGGCGCCCAGGCGAAACTGATCACGACGCGCGTCTGGTGGAGCTTTCCGACCGGCGAGGCCTCGGACGCCGACAAGAACCTTGCCTCGCTGGGCAAATATCATTTCGACCTCGACGACTGGCGCATGCTGAAATTCTTCTTCTACCTCAAGCCCGTCGACACCGGCACCGGTCCGCATGTCTATGTCAGGGGTAGCCATAACAGGCGCGCCATAAAGCATCAGCTGACCCTGTTGGTCGGCCATTCCGCCCAGGAGGTGCTGGACGTCTATGGCGAGCAGAGCCCGGTGACGCTGACCGGCGAAGCCGGCCTCGGCTTCGTCGAGGACCCCTTCGGTTTCCACATGGGCACCGTGCCGGCGCGCACGCCGCGGCTGATGATGGAAGTCGGTTTCGGTGTTTCGCGCCCCTCGCGCCGGCGCTTTCATGGCGAGCCGGTCATCCGCTGACGGCTATTTGCCCCGCCGCAGATGCTCGTCCAGGCGCGGCATGATCTCGACGAAGTTGCAGGGCATGTGGCGGTAATCGAGTTGCGCCTTGAGGATGCCGTCCCAGGCATCCTTGCAGGCACCGGGCGAACCCGGCAGCACGAAGACGAAGGTGGCGTTGACGACGCCGCCGATCGCCCGGCTCTGGATTGTCGAGGTGCCGATCTTGTCGTAGGAAATGCGGTGGAAGACTTCCGAAAAGCCGTCCATGCGCTTTTCGAAGATCGGCTCCAGCGCCTCCGGTGTCACGTCACGGCCGGTAAAGCCGGTGCCGCCGGTGGTGATGACGACATCGATGTTTTTGTCCCGCGACCAGGCCAGCACCATGTCACGGATTTTGTCGCGGTCATCGGTGACGATATCGCGGGCGGCCAGGATGTGGCCGGCCTCGGTGATGCGGTCGGCCAGCGTCTGGCCGGATTTGTCGTCGGCGAGGCTGCGTGTGTCCGATACCGTCAGCACCGCGATGCGCACGGGGACGAAGGATCGGCTCTCGTCTATCTTGGCCATGTCACTCGGCCTCCGATGTCATGCTGCGCGTCGCCGCGACGAACCAGTCGGGCTGGCGGTTGCGAATCTCTGCGGCCGCGCGCTTGGCGACATTGCCGGTCTCGAACAGGCCGAAGCATGTCGCGCCCGATCCCGACATGCGCGAAAAGCCCGATCCAGCCTTATCAAGCCATGACAGCGCCCGGCCTATGGCGGGCTGCATCGCAAGGGCCGCCGGCTGGAGATCGTTGCGGGTGACCTCCAGCCAGTTGCGCAGGCTGTGAAAATCGATGCGGCGCGGCAGCGGCGGCAGGGGTTCATTATCGCGCCGGGAAAGTGCCGCGAAGACATCCGCCGTCGGGACCGGCGTTCCCGGATTGACCAGCACCAGTCCCAGTGCCGAAAAGTCCGGTACCATCGACAGTTCGTCACCAATGCCGCGCGCAACCAGCGGCTTTGCCGCCAGGCACATCGGCACATCGGCGCCAAGTGAGAGGCCGACCCGCGCCAACTCGGCGCCACCGATGTCCAGCCCCCATGTTTCTGCCAGTCCGCGCAGCACGGCCGCCGCATCGCTCGATCCGCCACCGACGCCGGAGGCAACCGGCAGGTTCTTTTCGAGCTTGATCGAGACCGGAGGGGCTTTTTCGGACCCGACCACTTCTCGCAAGGCATCGCGCGCCCTGATCCCCAGATTGCTGGCGTCCAGGGGAACCGCCGGCGCGTAGCGCCCGGACACTGAAAAAACGTCGCTGTCGGCGGGCGCGATCTCGACCCGGTCGCCAAAACGCGTGAACACGGCCAGGCTTTCGATCAGGTGATAGCCGTCAGGGCGCCTGCCGGTGACATGCAGCGCCAGATTGATCTTGGCATGCGCATGCCAAGTACGCGAACCAATCTCGGTGTCCACGGCGTCAGTCGTACTGGAGATGATGCTCAGTCCTTGGCCAGCCGGTATTCGCCGGTCTTCGGATCCTTGACCAGTGTTCCCATGGCGCCGTTGGCCGCCTGCTTTTCGGTGCGCCGTACCTTGGCCGTCACGCGCTCGGCTTCACGCACGAACGTGCGGTAGCCGAAATAGGCGGCGACGCCAACGACGGTGAAGAAAATGATCTGCGGCATGCCAAAACTCCTCCCACGCTGGGCCGGCAAAGGCGGCCGGTCGGGACGATTAAGCTCTCATGGTAGACGGTTTCGCCGGGTTTTCAAAGCCCGAAGCGAGCCCACAATGCGCGCTCTTCCGCCGCATCAATGACGCCGCTGGCGGCAGCCGCGGCGATATCGGGTGCTGAAAAACGCGAGCCGAACAGGCCGAAGCGGCTGAGGAAACCGCGCGGCGCCGAGACCAGCCTGATCTGGGTCTTCGCTCCGAACCGGGTCTTCAGCACGGTGCGCATGTCGCCGAGTGCATCGACGAGGCCGAGCTCCAGGCCCGTCTTGCCGGTCCAGAACAGGCCGGTGAACAGGTCCGGGTTGTCCTTCAGCTTCGTGCCGCGCCGCTCCTTGACCAGATCGATGAAGGTTTCGTGGACCTCTAACTGCAACGCCTTCAGCCGCTCGACGTCTTCCTTCTTCTCGGGCTTGAACGGATCGAGCACCGCCTTGTTCTGGCCGGCTGTGTGGACACGCCGTTCGACGCCAATCTTCTTCATCAGCTCCGGGAAACCGAACGAGGCCGAAACCACGCCGATCGAACCGACGATGGAGGAGGGATCGGCAAAAATCTCGTCGCCGGCGACCGCGATCATGTAACCGCCGGAGGCCGCGACATCCTCGACGAAGACCAGGACCTTCTTGTTCTTTTCAACCGCCAGGTCGCGGATGCGCTTGAAGATCAGCCGCGACTGCACCGGCGAGCCGCCGGGCGAATTGATCGAGACGGCGACCGCCGGCGCGTCAAAGGAAAAGGCCTTTTCGATGAGGCCGGCGGTGGAAGCCAGCGACAGGTTCTGCCGGAACTGGCCGCCCGACATGATGGTGCCATGCAGCCGGATGACCGGAATGGTGACGACGGTGGAGCGCCAGGATTTCGGCAGCAAGCGGTTGAAAAGACGTTTCACGAGGGCGCGGTCTCCGGTCGGTGGGTTGCAGGCATGTAGGGATTTCCCGGCCAACAGCAATGCGGCCGGCCAGAATAGCTCAATCTCCAAACAGCGAGGCGAGACCGTTGGTGATCATTTCGCTGCGCTCATCGGGGCTGTTGCCCGATTGCGCGTGAAGCATCAGCGGCGGTCGGATGGCAAGTTTTCCGCGCGCGCCGAGTGCCGCCCGCACAATAATGCGGATCGCCGCCGCGTCGGGGCGAGGGTGGACGGCGAGCATCTCGGCATCGCCGAACCGGCCTGACATGGCGTCGAGAATGGCGCTTAGCTGTTCGGGCCGTGCGATGACGGCCAGCCCGCCGCGCGGCCTGGTCACGGCCGCCGCGCTGCGGATCCAGCTCTCGAACAGCCCGCCCTCCATGACATGCGCTTCCTTTCGCAGGCGGTCTGGCGTGGCGCGGTCGCGTGCGGCATTGAAAGGCGGATTCATGATGACGAAGTCGAAATCATTGTCGGCGAGGCCGGCCGTAGCGCGCGCCTGGCCGGATAGTGTGACATCGGCGACGAGCACGCACGCGCGATTACTGAGATGGGCATTGCCGGGATGGGCAAGGGTAGCCGCCGCGAAGGCCGCCATTTCCGGTGCGCGTTCGACAAGCACTGCCTGGGCAGCCGAGCAGCGCGATAGCACCGCCAGGCCGGCGGCACCGGCCCCAGCGCCGAAATCGGCGAGGCGCCCACCAAACGAGGATGGCAAGGATGCCGCCAGTATCATCGCATCCATGCCGGCGCGATGGCCGCCATGCTTGGGCTGCACGAGCCAGAACCGGCCGCGATGGAAGGCATCGACCGTATGGGCCGGCGTGTCGGGGACAAGGGCGCTCGCTTCAGCCATTACTTCTGGCGGATTTCGTTCTCGATGCCGGCGTCTTTCAGAATGCGCCGCGCCGCATCGGCGTGGTCGGCGTCGACCATGACGCGCTTCTGCAGAAGACCGATCGACCCTTCCAGAATGCTCATATTCTGATCGGCGACAAAGCAGGCAATGCCAGCGTCGCGCATCAGCGATTCGACAAAGGAGATGATCACGGCATCGTTGGTGCGGACAAGTTCTATCATCGGACGAAACTTTCAGTTTGCGGCGCTGATGTAAACGGGCACGCCGATTTCCATGGCAGAACAGGGGTCTGTTTCGGCACCGGTTGACACGCTGTCACCGCCGCCGCGCCAATTCGCCACTTGCCGTGGCCATGTCCGCCGCCCTAGAGTCCAGAGAAGGGACTAAGGGTGCCGTCGCACGCGTTATACCAAGACGGGAGTGATTGTCGTGGGTGTCGTTCTCAACATCGAAAACGGGAAGCGGGAACCCGCCTCCATCAAGGATCTGATCGATCTGACGGCAGCCGACATGGGGCGCGTCAACGAACTCATCCTGTCCAAGGCCGGTTCCGACGTCCAGATGATCCCGGAAGTGGCCAACCACCTTATCTCGTCTGGCGGCAAGCGGCTGCGGCCGATGCTGACGCTCGCCGCCGCGCAGATGTTCGGCTATGCCGGCGAAGGCCACGTCAAGCTCGCCACCTCCGTCGAGTTCATGCACACGGCGACGCTTCTTCACGATGACGTGGTCGACGAGAGCGGTATGCGCCGCGGCAAGAAAACCGCCCGCATGATCTGGGGCAACCAGGCCAGCGTCCTGGTCGGCGACTTCCTGCTCGGCCAGGCCTTCCGCATGATGGTCGATGTCGGCTCGCTCGAAGCGCTCGACATCCTGTCGAGCGCGGCTTCGATCATCGCCGAGGGCGAGGTCATGCAGCTTGCCGCCGCCAAGAACCTCGAAACCACCGAGGACGAGCATTTCGCCGTCATCAAGGCCAAGACCGCGGCGCTGTTTTCGGCTGCCGCCGAGGTTGGCCCTGTCATTGCGCAGGCGACCCGCAATGATCGCGCCGCACTACGCTCCTACGGCATGAATCTCGGCCTTGCCTTCCAGCTCATCGACGATGCGCTGGATTATGGCGGCACCAGCAAGGATCTGGGCAAGAATGTCGGCGACGATTTTCGCGAGGGCAAGGTGACCTTGCCGGTCATCCTAGCTTATCGCCGCGGCACCAAGGCCGAGCGCACCTTCTGGAAGCGCGCCATCGAGGACAATGTCACTGACGACGCGGGTCTGGAAAAGGCGATCGGCCTGATGACCCGCCACGGCGCCATTGCCGACACGATCGGGCGCGCCCGCCATTTCGGCGAGATCGCCCGTGACGCGCTGGCGCCGCTGGAGGAAACGCCGCAGAAGTCGGCGCTGATCGACGTCATCGATTTCTGCATCAGCCGGGTGAACTGAGAAGGCCGGCCTTTTCACGGGCTTCCTCTGGCTTGCGCCGGAGGCAGCAAGCTTGCGAATACCGGTCTCGCCGTCTCGACAAGCAGCCCTGCCGCAAATTATCTATAAAACATGGCAAAGGGCACGGACGACACCATCGCGGTGCGCATCAGCAAGGCGCTGGCGGATCGCATCATCTCGGGCGCGATCGAACCTGGGGCCCGGCTTCGGCAGGACCACATCGCCGAGGAATTCCACACCAGCCACGTCCCGGTGCGCGAGGCGTTCCGCCGCCTTGAGGCGCAAGGGCTGGCCGTCAGCGAGCCGCGCCGCGGCGTGCGTGTCGCGGCCTTTGATCTCGGCGAAGTCAAGGAAGTCGCCGAAATGCGGGCCGCACTCGAAGTGCTGGCGCTGCATCATGCCGCGCCGCACCTGACTTCAGCCATTCTCCACCAGGCCGAAGAGGCGACAAAGGCAGGTGACAAATCCCGCGATGTCAGGTCGTGGGAAGAAGCCAATCGCGCCTTTCACCGGCTGATCCTGACGCCATGCGCGATGCCGCGCCTGCTTGCCACCATCGACGATCTGCACGCCGCCAGTGCCCGCTTCCTGTTCGCGGCATGGCGCTCGGAGTGGGAAACCCGCACCGATCAGGACCACCGGGCGATATTAGCGGCCTTGCGGCAGGGAAACACAGAATCGGCCGCTGCAACACTGGGGCGGCATGTCCAATGGATTGGCCGCAAGCCGGTCAAGACGGCCTCCGGTACGACGCGCGAAGCGTTTGCCATCGTCGGCTAGGCGGTCCAGGAAAACCGTGAAACGGTTTTCCGTCCGGAACTACGCAAACAAGAAGCACTGAAACAGTCTTTGCACAGCCAAGGCTTGCTATCTCCTGGGAAATGTGGATTCGATAATAGATCGAAAGAGGAAATTATCTATAATTTTAGATCGATCGAAGGATCCCCATGACCGACATCGCATTTACGTCCCGCAAGCCCTCCTTCAGCCCGCTCCGGCTCCAGGATCGTTCGCTCGCCTGGCAGGCCGGCGCCGTCGTGCTCGGCACCTTGTTCCTGGCGCTGGCGTCCTACATCGAAGTGCCGATGGTGCCTGTCCCTGTCACCATGCAGACTTTCGCCGTAACACTCATCGGCGCGCTCTACGGCTGGCGGCTTGGCGCGGTCACCATCGCCGCCTGGCTGGTCGAGGGCGCTGTCGGCTTTCCGGTTCTGTCTGGAGGAGCAGCGGGTGCATCCTATTTCGTCGGTCCGACGGGTGGTTATCTCTTTTCTTTCCCGGTTGTCGGCGCGCTGGTCGGCTGGCTGGCCGAACGCGGCTGGAACGGCAACAGGGTGTTGCTTGCCTTCGCCGCCATGCTGCTCGGCAACCTTGCCTGCCTTGTTCTCGGCACGGCCTGGCTTGCGGTCATGATCGGCGCCGATCAGGCCATTACCTTCGGCTTCCTGCCGTTCATCGTCGGCGGCTTGCTCAAGTCGGCGCTTGGTGCTGCGACGCTGATGGCGCTTCGCGGCGGCAAGGCGAAGCCGGCCAATCCGTGACGATCAGGCTGCGCGCCCATCATCTCCTTTGCCTGCTCACCTATGTGGGCAAGGGATACAGCCCCGCTTTCACGGCCAATTATGACGCGATCGCGGAGCGCCTGAGCCGGGGCGAGGACATCCTCCTCGTTTCCGGCCCGGACGATATCTGCGCGCCGCTGCTCGACGAGCCGGAACCGCATTGTCTCAACGAGAGCGTCATCGAACGGGACCGGCTTGCTGCGCTCGATGTCGGAGATTTGCTGGCTCGATCAATCCAGGCCAGTGTCCGCATCGATCTCGATGCGGCAATCCTGGCGCGGATGCGACAGGCGTTTTCTGCTGATAGTGTACGCAAGGCCTGCGACGGCTGCGAATGGAACGAGCTGTGCAGCACTATTGCGGCCGGCGGCTTTGCCGATACGAAGGTACAGCGATCCGTCGTGCCTGGCTGACCTTGACGCCGGCTTTTCCGTGACCGAATGTCCCTCCCAGCCATGGTTTGTTAATCGGGTGACCCGATTGTGAATTTCAGACGGATTGAAGCGCGACCCCAAAAAGGCCATGCTTTGCCCGGAAAGATCGAGTCTACGTCGATCCCGCTGATGCGGAGATGGCGCCTGGCTGAAAGGGATACGATGCAGCAAGGACGTGCGCGCTGGCTGACGAGGCTGGCAATTGTGACAGGCATGGCGCTCTCGGCTTTGCCGGCCTATGCCAACCAATCCACCGAACCGGTCAAGATATCGTCGTTCTCGGGCGCCTATCTGGCCGCCCATATCGCCGAAGCCGACAACGACCTCGACAGCGCCATCGCCTACTACAAGCAGGCTTTGGCCTTTAATCCGAGCGACACCGGCCTGCAGCAGAGCCTGATGCTGTCGCTGATCGCGCAAGGCCGCTTCGACGAATCCCTGGTCTATGCCGACAAGCTCAAGGAAGTGCCCGATGTCGAGCGTTTCTCGCGCCTGGCGCTGGCGGTAGATTCCTTCCACAAGAAGGATTTCACCAAGGCGCAATACTGGCTCAAGCTGTCGCTCGAATCAGACCTCGACCGGCTGATCTCCGGCGTCATGTCCGGCTGGGCGCAGCAAGGCGCGGGAGAGGCCACCGATGCGATGGCCTCCATCGACAAGCTGCAGGGGCCGGACTGGTTTGGCCTGTTCAAGTCCTTCCACCGCGCGCTGATCGCCGATGCGTCTGGTATGCCCGACAAGGCCGAGGCGATCTATGCCGCAACGATGCAGGACACGACCGCCGGCGGGGCGGCGCCTGAAACCTGGATGCGCAACGCGCAGGCCTATGCCTCGTTCCTGGCCCGCAAGGGCGACAAGGCCAAGGCGGTATCGGTGCTTGACCAGGCCGAGGCGTTTTCGCCGGGCAAGCTGGAAATCGTCGCCTTGCGTGACAGTATCGCCAAGGGCGACAAGATCGAGCCCTTCGTTTCCGGTCCGTCGGATGGTGCTTCGGAAATCCTGCTCGATCTCGCCACCGCGCTCAACCGTGGCGGCGGCGAGCCGTTCGTCCGTCTTTACCTGCAATACGCCCTGGCTTTGCGGCCTGAAAGCGATGCGGCTCTCGTGCAGCTCGCTGCCGTTGCCGAACAGTTGAAGGACGGCGAGGGCGCCATCGCGCTCTATCGGCGGATTCCTGATTCTTCGCCGCTGAAGGAGCTTTCGGACCTGCAGCTCGGCCTCAACCTTGCCGATCTCGACCGCCATGATGAGGCGATCACCCATCTCAAGGCCTTCGTCGACGCTCATCCCGACGACATGCGCGCCTATCTGGCGCTCGGCGGGGTCTATTCCTCGAAGGATGATTTCCGCTCGGCCGCCAACCTCTACGACAAGGCTGTCGAGGTGCTGAAGACGCCGACCGCGGCCAACTGGAACATCTTCTATCAGCGCGGCATCGCCTATGAGCGCCTGAAGGAATGGCCGAAGGCCGAGCCGAACTTCCGCAGGGCGCTGGAACTGCAGCCCGACCAGCCGCAGGTGCTGAACTATCTCGGCTATTCCTGGGTCGACATGAACATGAACCTCAAGGAAGGCCTGGCGATGATCCAGAAGGCCGTAGATCTCAGGCCGAGCGACGGTTACATCGTCGATTCCCTGGGTTGGGCTTATTTCCGCATGGGCAGGTTCGATGACTCGGTGCGCGAGATGGAGCGCGCCGTCTCGCTGAAGCCGGAAGATCCGGTTCTCAACGACCATCTCGGCGACGCCTATTGGCGCGTCGGCCGCAAGCTTGAAGCCACCTTCCAGTGGAACCAGGCCCGCGACCTGAAGCCCGATCCCGATGTGCTGGCCGTCTTGCAGCAGAAGCTGATGAAGGGCCTGCCGCCGATCGAGTCCAACACGGCGCAAGAGACCCCTAAGGTCAAGCCGGAGCCGGTGCCTGCCCCGAAGGGGTGAAATCAGCTTTTTGAATGCGAACGGGGCTCTTTTCAGGGTCCCGTTTTCATTTGCAGCGGTGCGCAGCCCTTAGAACAGTTTCCGGTAGACGACGAAGCCGGAGCGTTCGCCGACCTTGTCATAGAGCTTCATCGCGGTCTGGTTTGTTTCATGCGTCAGCCAGTACACCCGGCCCGAACCGGCGGCCTGGGCGCGCTCATAGACGCCTTCGATCAGCGCCCGGCCGATGCCCTTTCCGCGCGACCCCTGCGTGGTGAAAAGGTCCTGCAGATAACAGTTCGGCGCGATTGCCGTCGTGCTGCGGTGAAAGAGATAGTGCACGAGGCCGAGAAGCTGTCCGTCGCTTTCGGCAACCAGCGCATGGATCGGCTCATAGGCATCGAAGAAGCGCGACCACGTCATCGCGGTGATCTCGCTTGCCAGCGCTGTCTCGCCCGAGCGGCCATAAAACGCGTTGTAACCGTCCCAAAGCGGCAGCCAACGGTCGAAATCCTGTCGCGTGACCGGGCGGACGATGACGGAGTTGGACATGGCTGGGCCTGTTGTCGTTGATGTGAGGATTAAACAGACCGCAGGTGCCCATGCCGGGCAATGGGCCAGCAAGTCGCAAAGCGCTCAACATCGTACGGCACCCGCAGCCCGCATCCGGCGCGCTTTGCTTGACGCTTCGACGTCGTGTCTCTAGGACGTGCCGGAAGAGCATGATCCCGAAAAGCGGGTACCGGTTTTCTCGGACAAACGGTTTCCGTTTGTCCAGAGATCATGCTCGAGAGACAAGCCAGCCTTTGCTGTCGAGGCCACCGTGACGATTGAACTTCCCGCCCATATGCATCCCAGCCGCTCGTTCCAGGGGCTGATCCTGACCTTGCACAATTACTGGGCGGCCTACGGTTGCGTCATCCTCCAGCCCTACGACATGGAGGTCGGCGCCGGTACGTTTCATCCGGCAACGACGCTGCGCGCGCTCGGGCCAAAACGCTGGAACGCCGCCTATGTCCAGCCCTCGCGCCGTCCAAAGGATGGCCGCTATGGCGAGAACCCGAACCGGCTGCAGCATTATTACCAGTACCAGGTGATCCTGAAGCCCAATCCGCCGAACCTGCAGGAGCTCTATCTCGGCTCGCTCCAGGCGATCGGCGTCGATCCGCTGCTGCACGACATTCGCTTTGTCGAGGACGATTGGGAAAGCCCGACGCTGGGCGCCTGGGGGCTTGGCTGGGAATGCTGGTGCGACGGCATGGAAGTCTCGCAGTTCACCTACTTCCAGCAGGTCTGCGGCATCGAATGCGCGCCGGTGGCCGGCGAACTGACCTACGGGCTGGAGCGGCTGGCCATGTATGTGCAAGGCGTCGACAACATCTACGACCTCAACTTCAACGGCCGTGAAGGCGCCGACAAGGTCACCTATGGCGACGTCTTCCTGCAGGCGGAGCAGGAATATTCGCGCCACAATTTCGAATATGCCAACACGGCGATGCTGCTCAGGCATTTCGAGGACGCCGAGGCCGAGTGCAAGGCGCTGCTCGATGCCGGCGCGCCGGCGTCGAACGACAATCTGCCTATGCACAAGATGGTCTTCCCGGCCTACGACCAGTGCATCAAGGCCAGCCATGTCTTCAACCTGCTCGACGCGCGCGGCGTGATCTCGGTCACCGAGCGGCAAAGCTACATCCTGAAGGTGCGCAATCTGGCGAAAGCCTGCGGCGAGGCGTTTTTGAAGACGCAGGCGGGTGGATTGGCTGCTTAGCTAGCTGCTTTCAGGAGTATGGCGGTTGTGCTGACAGGCAGCGCGCTCTGATTGCTGGCACCGTCGATGGTCCGCAGCGCCTGCCGCACACCCGGCATCGAGAAGGCGCCGTGGACCTGCGCGGTGAAGCAGGCGCTGAGTGCGAGGATCTGCAGAAGTCTGGATGCCGTTGTCATGGTCGTTGAGCCAAGTGTTCCCTGCCTGAGCGTGGGTCGCTTCAGCGCTGCGTTCGGTTCATGGAAATCTTTGATCCAAGGACGCGCCGGATCGCCTCGTCCCGACAGGGCGGCCAAAATTTCCGCAGGGGTGACAGCGGCCAGCCGAGTTGCTATGCCGCGCTCACCATTGCTGCGTGAGCCTCAACCATGCCTGACCTGCTTCTAGAACTTCGCTCCGAGGAAATTCCCGCCCAGCCGCGCGACCGCAGCGCCGGAGGCGCGAGGACGCGCAAACAGGAAAATGGCATGCGGGCGGAGGCACTCTGATGCCGGATTTGTTGCTCGAACTTCGTTCCGAGGAAATTCCCGCCCGCATGCAACGCAAGGCGGCGGGTGACCTCAGGAAGATGCTGACCGACGGTCTGGTCGAGGCGGGTCTGACCTATGAGGCGGCGCGCGAGTACTGGACGCCGCGGCGTCTCACGCTCGACATCAGGGGCCTCACCGCACGCTCGAAGGATATTCGTGAGGAAATCAAGGGGCCGTCGACATCAGCGCCCGAACAGGCGGTTCAGGGTTTTCTGCGCAAGGCCGGGCTTTCCTCAGTCGCCGAGGCGCATGTCCATTCCGACCCGAAGAAGGGCGACTTCTATGTCGCTCACATTTCGAAGCCGGGCAGGGCGGCCGAGGAGATCATCGCCGCACTGGTGCCTGATATCATCCGCAACTTCCCCTGGCCGAAATCGATGCGCTGGGGGCCGGCCTCGGCCAAGCCGGGCTCGCTGCGCTGGGTGCGGCCGCTGCAATCGATCCTGTGCACCTTCGGCCCGGAGACCGAGGAGCCTGTCGTGGTCGATTTCGAGATCGACGGCATCCGCTCCGGCAATGTCACCTATGGCCACCGTTTCATGGCGCCGGGGGAAATCACCGTGCGTCGCTTCGACGATTATGTGAGCAAGCTGGAGGCGGCGAAGGTCGTGCTTGATGCTGACCGGCGCAAGGAGATCATCCTTGCCGACGCCCGCAACCTCGCCTTCGCCAACAGGCTCGACCTTGTCGAGGACGAAGGGCTGCTGGAGGAAGTCTCCGGGCTGGTCGAATGGCCCGTCGTGCTGATGGGCGAGTTCGAACAGGCATTCCTCGCCATTCCGGCCGAAGTGATCCGTCTGACCATCCGCGCCAACCAGAAGTGCTTTGTCACGCGCCCGCAAGGCGAGGGCGAGGCGCTGTCCAACCGCTTCATCCTCACCGCCAACATCGAGGCTACGGATGGCGGCAAGGAGATCGCCCACGGCAACGGCAAGGTGGTGCGCGCCCGTCTCTCTGACGCGCTGTATTTTTGGACCACCGACCAGGGCGATCTGCCTGACCTCGGCCAGCTCGAAGCATCGGCGGAAAAGTTCGGGCTCGACCTCAAGAAGCCGCTCGACCAGCGCATGGGCCGCCTCGACCATCTCGGCGTCACCTTCCACGCCAAGCTCGGCACGCAGGGCGAGCGGGTGGAGCGGATCGCCCGGCTTGCCGAGGAACTGGCACCGATCGTCGGCGCCGATCCCGCGCTGGCGCACCGCGCCGCGGTTCTTGCCAAGGCCGATCTCACCACTGAAGTCATCGGTGAGTTCCCCGAATTGCAGGGCGCCATGGGCAGCAAATATGCGCTGCTGCAGGGCGAGCATCCGTCCGTCGCCGCTGCTATCGAGGAACACTACAAGCCGCAAGGCCCGTCCGATTATGTGCCGAGCGATTTGGTATCAGTCACTGTCGCGCTTGCCGACAAGCTCGATATGCTGGTTGGCTTCTGGGCGATCGATGAAAAGCCGACAGGGTCCAAAGATCCCTATGCGCTGAGAAGAGCGGCATTAGGTGTGGTGAGGATCATACTGGAAAACAAGCTCAAGCTCTCGCTGGGCTTCGCCATTGCGGCCGCCGTCTCGTCAGCCCTTGCGGCATATGACCAAAAAGGTGAAGGGGCCGAGAGCCGCGGCGTGGTCGCGATGCTCGATTCCCGCATTGGCGACTACAAGGGCGCAAGCCGGCTGCTGTCGGAAGCGGGCTTGATTTCCAACTTGTTGAAAGGCGGATTGGCCAAGGCAAGTGCAGAAACCTTTGGTTCCGCCGATCAGGAGCGCGAGTTCTTCGATGGCCAGCGTCTGATGGAACTGGAGGCCTCGCTATCGCCATTCATTGCCGACCTGCTGTCGTTCTTCCACGACCGACTGAAGGTCTACCTCCGCGATCAGGGCGCCCGCTACGATCTCATCGATGCCGTCATCACACCGCAGTCCGACGACCTCTTGCAGATCGTGCGCCGCGTCGAGGCACTCGGCTCCTTCCTCGACACGGAGGACGGCAAGAATCTGCTCGCCGGCACCAAGCGTGCGGCCAACATCCTGGCTGCCGAGGAGAAGAAGAAAACGGCGGTCGCCGAAACCGTTGAGCCGGCGCTGCTTCGCGAGGTTAGCGAGAAGTCGCTGTTTGCGGCGGTGAATCAGGCCGAGAAGCAAGCCGGCGAAGCGATTCAGAACGAAGACTTTTCTGCCGCCATGCTGGCACTTAGTGCGTTGCGCGAACCCGTTGATTCATTCTTTGAGCATGTTCTCGTGAATGATGAGGACTTGTCTGTACGTGCCAACCGTCTGGCGCTGCTGGCGCGCATCCGTGCGGCCACCGGTCAGGTCGCCGATTTCTCGAAAATCGCCGGCTGAGAGCCCAAGAAAAATATCTTCGAGCCGGCCGTTCGCGCCGGCTTACAGTCATATGACGATGATCTCTCCGTGGCAAAAGGGACATGTTCCCCAACCCAACGGAGGCTTCCATGAATTCCGATCACGAAATCGAAGTGACTGAAGAAACCTCGGCCGCCGCCGAGGCGATTGAAACCGCTTCCGAAACCGATCACGACGCCGCTGCTACGGTCGAAGCCGCCGATCACTCTGACGATGAGGACGGCGACGAAGAAGAAGGCGACGAAGAAGACGGCGAAGCGTCTGACGAAGACGACGCCGACCATGCCGTGAAGGCCGAAGGCGACGAGGGCGAAGAAGAAGCCGAAGACGACGATTCAGAAGAAGACGACAAGGAAGAAGCCGCCTGAGATTTCAATCCGGTTCTGTCGAGAAAAAGGGCGGCGCATCAGGGTCGCCCTTTTTTGTCCATCTTCCAGGATACTGACTTGTCAGTTAGCCAGGAAGCTGACTTTGTCAGTCTTCCAGGATGCTGACGCGCACGCTGTTTTCATAGACATCGACCTGGATCAGCGGCTCGCCATTGACGATGGCGCGCTTGGTCGAGGCACTCATCGCACCCGGACGCTCCAGCATGCGCTGCAGATCGGCGCGCTGGTCATTGCTCTCAAACCACTCATCGCCCTGATCGTCTCGGTCGCGACGATGGAATTTGTGCCAGTTGGCGCGGTCTTGCCGCACAATCTGCGCGGCGCTGTCCAGCGCGTAACCGTCGCTCGCCTGATGATCGCGCTCGGACATACGCGCGACGTAGGACCCCAGCATGTCGTCGGCTTGCGCTGCACTGGCGCCCAGCAGCGACACCAGCAGAAGCCCGGCCACGGTAACGGTCTTGGATATTCTCATGATCAACCCCCTTTGAAAGACGAATCCAGCCTGCCAGAGCCGCCCCTTTGCCTGAATCGCTTGACCAAATTCAGGCGGCGGCGTCGAGCGGCCAGATATTTCAGCACAAGCTCGCGCGGCAATGGTGCACAGGGCGCCGTCAGGCTGTCAACGATCGTCTACTTGACCTTGCCGACCCCGGAAGCAGGGAGCGGCGCTGCTGCCGGCGCGGTGGGCTTCTTCTGCGCGCTCGGTGCCGGAGCGGCCGAGGCGGTTGCCTTGGCGGGCGTAGGAGCGGGGGTGGTGGCCGCTGCAGGCGCCTTGCCTTGCGCCGGTGTCGAGAAGGCGCCGCCGACGACGCCGCCACGAATGATCATCAGCTCTTGCGAGAAACCGTGCTGCGCTTCGGGTGGGTTCGGGATTGCAGAGACTTTTTCATAGGTGACGTCGGGCTCGCCTGCTGCGACAACCGACTGCACATCGCTCGCTCGGGCGGGGTCAGCGGCCTTCAGGGTAAGGACGGAGGGCGTCGAGGCCGGCGCGCCGGGAAAGACCAGCGACGAGGCCTGAGCTCCGCCGCTCAACGCCACCAGGGTGATCCCCAGCAAAATACGCACAGACACGATGACCACTCCCCTTTGCCCAACCCCATGGTAGCGGACCGGAATTGATGCCGGCTTTCGCTGAAACATAGCATTTTAGGAATTGATAAATCGCCAAGGCCCTCTGTTGCCAACAGCCGGCTTGCCCAACAGCCGCCATCGTATTACGCAGCCGGCATCTGCGAGGTGACGAGAGTGGCTGAGATACTTGCCGTCGGCGAAGCGATGGAGCGGGCGCTGGCTCTGCTCCGGGGCGGCGACGTTGTCGCCATCCCGACGGAGACCGTCTACGGGCTTGCCGGCGACGCCACCAACGGCATCGGCGTGGCGGGCATCTTCGAGGCCAAGGGACGGCCGCGCTTCAATCCGCTGATCGCCCATGTCGCCGACATGGCGATGGCCGAGCGCATCGCTGTGTTCGACCCACTGTCGAGGAAACTGGCACAGGCGTTCTGGCCGGGTCCGCTTACGCTGGTGCTGCCGCAGCGGCCTGGCAACGGCATTCATCCGCTGGTCACAGCCGGGCTCGATACGATTGCCTTGCGCATGCCGAGGGGCTTTGGCGGCGATCTCATCGCTAAACTCGGCCGGCCGCTGGCAGCACCCAGCGCCAATTCATCCGGCAGGATCAGCGCGACGACGGCGCAAGCGGTGGCGAACGATCTTGGCGCACGCATCAAGCTGGTCGTCGATGGCGGCGCAACGCCGGTCGGGGTGGAATCGACCATCGTCAAGGCAGAAGGGGAGAGGTTGCGACTGCTGCGGCCAGGCGGCGTCGCCGCCGAAGAGATCGAAGCGGTCATCGGCGTAAAACTGTTGCGCGGCCATACAGCCGGCATTGAGGCGCCGGGCATGTTAGCCTCGCACTATGCGCCGGAGGCCGATGTTCGGCTCAATGCCGGCGCGGTCGGCAAAGACGAAGCACTGCTTGCCTTTGGCGATCAACGGGCCGAAGGCTGGCGCCATGCAGCCGCCTTCCTCAACCTGTCCTTGTCTGGTGACCTGCGCGAAGCGGCGAGCAATCTTTTCGCCTACATGCAGGAACTAGATCGCAGCGGTGCGCGCGCCATCGCGGTCGAGAGGATTCCCTTCGACGGTCTTGGTGAAGCCATCAACGATCGGCTCTCGCGTGCCGCCGCCCCTCGTGACAACACACAGCCCACGCCATAGTTTTCCCCATGACCGAAATTTCAGCGAAACTCGCCCACGCTCTCATCGCCCGCTTCGCGGCGATCGTCGGTGACAAATACGCGCTGCGCGACGAGCAGGACATCGCGCCCTACCTCATCGAGCGACGTGGGCTCTGGCACGGCGCGACGTCGCTGGTGCTGCGGCCGGGCAGTGTCGACGAGGTCAGCCGGATCATGCGGCTGGCGACCGAAACGGGAACGCCGATCGTGCCGCAAAGCGGCAACACCGGGCTTGTCGGCGCCCAGGTGCCGGACAGATCCGGCCGCGAGATCATCCTGTCGCTGTCGCGGCTGAACCGCATCCGCGAGATCGATGTCCTGTCGAACACGGTGACGGTCGAGGCCGGCGTCATCCTGCAGACGCTGCAGGAGGCAGCTGACGCCGCCGACCGGCTGTTTCCGCTGTCGCTCGCCGCGCAAGGCTCCTGCCAGATCGGCGGCAACCTCTCCTCCAATGCCGGCGGCACCGGCGTGTTGGCCTATGGCAATGCGCGCGAACTCTGCCTCGGCGTCGAAGTGGTGCTGCCGACAGGCGAGATCTTCGACGATCTGCGCAAGCTGAAGAAGGACAACACCGGCTACGATCTGAAGAACCTGTTCGTCGGCGCCGAAGGCACACTCGGCATCATCACCGCCGCCGTGCTCAAACTGTTCCCGAAGCCGAAGGGCCGCGAGGTCGCGTTTGTCGGCCTGTCGTCGCCGGAGGCAGCCCTTTCCCTGTTCTCACTGGCCATGGATCGCGCCGGAGCCGCGCTCACCGCTTTCGAACTGATCGGCAAGCGTCCCTACGATTTCACGCTTGCGCATGCCCAGGGCGTAACGCGGCCGCTGCTGGAGGATTGGCCCTGGTATGTGCTGATGCAGATTTCATCGGGACGTTCGCTGGAAGATTCGCGGGCGCTGATCGAGGATGTGCTCTCGGCGGGCCTCGAGCAGGAATTCGTCGGCGATGCCGTCATCGCAGCGAGCATCGGGCAAGGCGATGCCTTCTGGAATTTCCGCGAGCTGCTGCCTGAAGCGCAGAAACCTGAAGGCGCCTCGATCAAGCACGACATCTCGGTGCCGATCGCATCGATACCACGCTTCATCGAAGAGGCCGCCGGCGCGGTGGCGTCGGTGAGTGCCGGTGCCCGCGTGGTCTGCTTCGGCCATATGGGTGACGGCAACCTCCACTATAACATCTCACGGCCCGTCGATGGCGACGACGAAGCGTTTCTCGCCCTCTACCATCCCATGAACAAGGCGGTGCATGACGTGGTGCGCAGCCTGCACGGTTCGATCTCGGCCGAGCATGGTATCGGCCAGTTGAAGCGCGACGAACTGATCGCCACCGCGCCGCCGATGGCCATTGATCTGATGCGCAGGGTGAAGGCTGCCTTCGACCCCGCCGGCATCATGAATCCCGGTAAGGTTATCTGATCCTTTCAACATCTTGTGGTTGGTGGCATTCCGATAACCATCCCTGAGATCAGCAAAATTTAACCGACTTTCTTAAGCGCGGCGGTAAGGAGCCGGCGCTACTGTCTCCCCACAAGCGAGGCTGGAAAAACCGGCCCGGAGAGAACCGGACACCGGCTCTCAGGAGACAGACAGGAAGGCACTCTATGAACACCGGACTGAAGCCAGTCTGGGCGGGACGCAACATGCGCCTCGACCCATTCCGCCTGCCGCAAGTGGTGAGCTACGCCACGCGCGACGACTATGGCGACGTGACCTTCACCATTGATCAGCGCGGCGCTGTCATCCGCCGCCTGCTCGAGATGAGCGGCGTGCCGGCGATCATCGCTCTGCCCGCCAATGCGTTCCGCGGCGTTGCCGCCCGCGCCATGGAGGATCCGGAGGGCAACGTCACCGTGACCCTGGAACTCCTGCACAACGATCCGATGTTGTCGGTGCCGCTACTGGTGGCCGACGACCTCGAGGACGTTGCCGCCGATTGGCGCGCCTGGGCCGATGCCTACCGCCTGCCGATGCTGCTGATCGAATCGGACGGCGTCGCCCGCACACTCGAAGAATCGCTCGGCGCCGCCATCAAGACGCTGCCGCCGCAGGATCGCCGCAAGGGCCGTGTCTCGACCACGCGCCGCCCGCGCTTCCTCGCCCGTCGCAGGGCCGGCAACCTTGGTCTCAGGCTGGTCATCGACGGCCAGGAGATCATTTCAAGGGATTGAGAAGCGGTCCGCGATAGCGGGCGAAAAGCCGATTGCTTGGCTTTTCGAGCTTCGAACGCCCTGAGCCTGCGAAGGGCCGAAGGCGTGCAAAAAAGCTGCTACACCAGCGGCTTTAGCGCCACCCAGACAGCGCCGCCGATCAGGCCAAGGAAGATCAGCCAGCCGACCTGGTTGTTCGACCGGAACAGCCGCAGGCATTGGTCCGGATCGTTGATATCCAGAACAGTGATCTGCCGGGCCATATGGGCGCCGGCGGCGATTAATCCCGCGAGCGCCACCACCGGTGCCTGCGCCGACGCGAAGGCGATGGCAAAGCAGATCAGCGTGCCGCCATAAAGCCCTGCCAGCCACGCCTTGGTGTTGTCGCCGAACAGCCGTGCCGTCGAGCGCACGCCTACAATGGCGTCGTCTTCCTTGTCCTGATGCGCATAGATCGTGTCGTAGCCGATCACCCACAGAATCGAGCCGATATAAAGCATGATGGCAGGGCCATCGAGATCGCCGAACTCGACCGCCCAGCCCATCAGCGCGCCCCAGGAAAAGGCAAGGCCGAGAAACAATTGCGGCCAGTTGGTTATCCGCTTCATGAATGGATAGACGGCGACGATCACCAGCGAACAGATGCCGAGCAGAATGGCGAAGCTGTTGAACTGTATGAGCACGGCAAGGCCGATCAGAGCCTGCAGGACAAGGAACAGCCAGGCCCGCCGGCGCGTGGTTTGGCCTGACGGCAGCGGGCGCGAGCGGGTGCGTTCGACCTGGTTGTCGATGCCCTCGTCAACGATGTCATTGTAGGTGCAGCCGGCACCGCGCATGGCGATGGCGCCGACCAGGAACAGCACGAGATACCATGGCGCCGGCAGCAGCGAGAGCAGCGGGTCGCCGGGGCGCGGATAGGCGCTCGCGGCGAGTGCGGCCGACCACCAGCATGGCCACAACAGCAATTGCCAGCCGATTGGCCTGTCCCATCGCGCAAGCTGCGCATAGGGCCAAACCCAGTGCGGCAGCACGCGGTAGACCCAATGGCCATTCGGCGCATCGGCAACACGGCCTTGGGCGGCTCTCGACTGGATGGGTTCCATGCCTATGGAGTGGCAGCAGCGATGGAAACCGTCAAGCGGCAAGCGGCGAAGTTGGCGTCCGTCCACGCGTCACGAAGCGAAGATGGCGCGCGTGGAAAACCAGGTTTTCGCTGTCTCGACAAATGCGAGTGCCGCGTTCGACACTCGCTGATGCGTGTCATAGGTGAGGATGATCCGCTGCATCGGCAATGGATCCGACAGCGGCTTGCAGATCAGGGGCAGGCCGTCATAGCTGCGGTCGCCGTGCGGCCGGGTGTAGCTGACCGCGACGCCAAAACCATTCGCCACCATGCTGCGCTGGAGTTCGAACGAGCTTGTCGCCCTGTCGGCCACCGGCGAGAGGCCGCGGCTGCGGAACAGGTCGAGCATATGCTGCCAGCTCTGCGGCTGATCCGTGGTAATCAGTGGGTAGGCGGCCAGATCCGCGAGGCTCACCTCGGGGCGGTCCGCCAGTGCGTGGCCTGCCGGCAACAGCGCATGCGGTCGCAGCTCGTGCAGCAGGATGCGGGCGAAATGCGTGGGCAGGCCGAGATCGTAGCTGAGGCCGAGATCGATGGCTGCGTCCACCAGGCGTCGTCCGAGCGTCTCGAATGTCTCGTCACGAACGATGACATCGACGCTTGGATGGCGCTCGGAGAAAGCGCGGATGAGACCCGGCGCGAAGTAGGGCGCCAAATCCTCGAAACATCCAAGCACCAGCTCGCCGCCGATAGCCGATTTGCCCGAGCCGAGACTCATTAGCTCATCGGTCTCGGCAAGAACCTGTTTTGCCTTCGCCACGACGACACGGCCGAAGGAGGTCAGCGAAACACCGCTTCCGCGCTGGCGCACGAAGAGTTTTTGGCCGAAATCCTTTTCGATGGCGTCGATCGCCACGGAAATCGATGGCTGCGAAATGTTCAGTATCCTGGCTGCACCGGTTACGCTGCCGTGGCGGGCGACAGCGACCAGATAGCGCAACTGGGTGAGGGTAAGGCTCATAGTTTCATTCTATGTGTCAGATGAGAAGTTATTATTTTACTGAATGAATGAGGCTTGCGATAGTCCGATCGATCCTGAAAGGAGGACACCATGGCTTCCCAAATCGCCGCCCGTACAATCGACACCGATATCATCGACGCGGATACGATCGCCGACTACCAGCGTGATGGCGCGGTCTGCATCCGCGGCGCCTTCAAGGGCTGGGTCGATACGATTGCCGCCGGCATCGAGCGCAACATGCAGGACCGCAGCGCCACGGCATCGGACATCGCCAATGGCAAGGGCAGTTTCTTCGACGATTACTGCAACTGGGAGCGCATCCCGGAATTCGTCAAGGTGGTGCGCGAATCGCCGGCTGCCCAAATTGCGGCAGCGGTGATGCAGTCACGCACCGCGCAGTTCTTCCATGATCACGTGCTGGTCAAGGAACCCGGCACGCAGAAGCCGACCCCCTGGCATCAGGACATCCCCTATTATTTCGTCGATGGCCAGCAGACGGTGAGCTTCTGGATCCCCATCGACCCGGTGAAGGAGGCGACGCTGCGGCTCATTGCCGGCTCGCACAAATGGGACAAGATGATCCTGCCGGTGCGCTGGCTCGACGACAGCAATTTCTACGCCGGCGAGGGCGATTATCTGCCGGTACCGGACCCGGACAAGGACCCGTCGATGAAGGTGCTTGAATGGGAGATGGAGCCGGGTGACGCCATCCTGTTCGACTTCCGCACCGCGCATGGCGCGCGCGGCAACCCGACAGCGGCACGGCGCCGGGCGCTGTCGCTGCGCTGGGTCGGCGACGATGCCCATTATGTCGAGCGGCCGGGCCGCACCTCGCCGCCCTATCATGGCCACGGCATGCAGCCGGGCCAGAAATTGCGTGAGGACTGGTTCCCGGTGGTGTTTCCCGCCTAAATACGGGCCAGAATATGGGCGCCGGTATTCGGCGCCCATATTCGGCTGGGGTGAACGTTCCCGTGCGCAATTTCGATCAAAACACCTTGATGCCTTGACCCACCGTCCAGAGAGAGCAATAGCGGGTTCTCTGCAAGGGACAGCATCAAGAGGTGGCCATGAACGTTCTTCTTCTCGGCTCCGGCGGCCGCGAACATGCGCTGGCCTGGAAGATTGCCGCCTCGCCGCTGCTGACCAAAATCTACGCGGCCCCCGGTAACCCAGGTATCGGCACCGAGGCCGAGCTGGTGAAGCTCGATATCACCGATCACGTCGCCGTGGCCTCTTTCTGCCGGGAGAAGAAAATCGACCTCGTCGTGGTCGGCCCGGAAGGGCCGCTGGTTGCCGGCATCGCGGATGATTTGCGTGCCGAAAACATCCGCGTCTTCGGGCCTTCCAAGGCCGCCGCGCGGCTGGAAGGGTCGAAGGGTTTCACCAAGGACCTCTGCGCCCGATACAACATCCCGACCGCCGCCTATGGCCGTTTCGGCGATCTGGCCGCCGCCAAGGCCTATGTCGAAAAGACCGGCGCGCCGATCGTCATCAAGGCCGATGGGCTCGCCGCCGGCAAGGGCGTCACCGTCGCCATGACGCTGGACGAGGCGCGGGCAGCCGTCGATGCCTGTTTCGAGGGCTCCTTCGGCGCTGCCGGCGCGGAAGTGGTGATCGAGGAATTCATGACCGGTGAGGAGGCAAGCTTCTTCTGCCTCTGTGATGGCACCACAGCGCTTCCCTTCGGCACGGCACAGGATCACAAGCGCGTCGGTGATGGCGATGTCGGCCCCAACACCGGCGGCATGGGCGCCTATTCGCCGGCCCCGGTGATGACGCCGGAAATGATCGAGCGCACCATGCGCGAAATCATCGAGCCGACGATGCGCGGCATGGCCGAGCTTGGTGCGCCCTTCGCCGGCATTCTGTTCGCCGGGCTGATGATCACGGATATGGGGCCGAAGCTGATCGAATACAACACCCGTTTTGGCGATCCGGAATGCCAGGTGCTGATGATGCGGCTCAAGGATGATCTGCTGGTCCTGCTCAACGCCGCCGTGGACGGTCAACTGGCGCACACGTCCATACGGTGGCGCGACGAGGCGGCGCTCACCGTGGTGATGGCGGCGAGGGGCTATCCCGGCACGCCGGAAAAGGGATCGGTCATCCGCGGCGTCGAAGGTGCGGCTGGCGACGGTGTCCAGATTTTCCATGCCGGCACCGCCATCAATGGCGGCGCGCTGGTCGCCAATGGCGGCCGTGTCCTCAATGTCACGGCGACAGGCGCCACGGTCGGCGAGGCGCAAAGCCGAGCCTATGCAGCGGTCGACCGGATCGACTGGCCGGACGGCTTCTGCCGCCGCGACATCGGTTGGCAGGCCGTGGCGCGCGAGCAAGCAAACTGAAATTGCAACCGGCAGCCTACTGCTGACCGCGATCGCTTTCGGTCGAAGCGGTGCTGACCGGGTCGGCGGCGGCAAAGGCGGCGTCGAGTTGTTCGGGGGAACGCTGCTCGGTCCGCTTCCAGGCGACATATTGGACAATACCGAAGCTTGGTCGCTGCGGTACCGTCTTTACGACCGGCATGCGGAAGCCGCCGCTGAATTTTGACCAGCGCGAACCGAGTACCGCGACCATTTCCTCGAAGGTCGGCGGCGTTGCCACATCGGCATAGATGATGGTCGCCTTGCCGGCGAGTGCCGCTTCCCGTGAGACGGGCACCGGCACGCTGGCGAGATAGTCTGATGGCACGTCGATCAGCCCGCCAAAGGGCCATTGCTGGCGCAGCGTGGCGGCATCGCTCGGCGCGACATTGACGTCGATATCGTCGGGTGTGCCGGCAACCCTGTAGGGGCAGCGGAAGCGGCCGCAATTGGCCTGCGCCGAGAACTGCCAGAGCGCATAGCCCTGCCAGTTACCCATCGGAAAATGCACGTCGATGTCGGACTTGTAGCGCGCGTACCAAAGCGGCAGCCGCGACAGAAGCCGGTATTTGTAACGGTTGTCGGCGATGTATTGGGCGGTCTTGCCGTTGGTGTAGAGCACCGGGAAACGGCCGACGCGCCGATGCACCTGGCGCACGAACTCCTCGGCATCGTCGAGCGACATCCATTGCGAGGGATCGTTGCCCTCGATGTCGAGAGCCATGAGATCGTCCGGCGCGGGGTCGGCAAAATCGAGGAAATTATTGGCCTGCTCGACCGGATTGCCGGGGCGGGCAAGATGATAGGCGCCCCATTTCATGCCGAGCGCCTTGGCCACGACCCGGCGCGTCTGAAACAGTTCGCGCGTCACCGCATGGCGCTTCCACAACGCCTTGCAGAGCTTTACCTCGGTGTCGCTGCCGAAACAGAAATAGGGCGGCGGCATGCCGTCGGACGCCTTGTTGATGAAGGCGACGACGCGCTTGTCGGTGGCGATCTGAGCCCAGTCGATGGAATTGTATTCGTAGGCGTCGACGACCAGGGCGCGGTCAGCGTTCTTCCACGGCTCGGAAAAATCCGAAGCCTTTGCCGCCGTCGACAGCGCAATAGTCGCCGCAAAAGCGAGAAGCGCTGTGCGGTGAAGAAGGCGCGTCGTCCTTTTCAAAACAGGGAATCCCCGTTGATCAAAGGCAAATGCTGAACCGCTATGGTTAAGGAAGTGCTTCTCTTGAGCTGTGTCGGTGATGTCAGCGCCGGGTTAATGGCTGGAATTCGAATGGGTCTGGCGCAGGCTCTTGCTGCAGCGTGCCTTCGGCGGCGCGCTTGCGGTGGTGGGCGAGGGAGCATTGCGGCGAGCACAATATGCCGCGATCCGACCAGTAGGCCGCACCGTGTTCCAACTGGCCGCCATGATGCCAGAACCCCGTTGCCCGGTAGGGCAAGCCGCATTCGATGCAGCGATAGGCGTCAGGTCTGGCGAGCATGGGTTGGTTCCGGTCAGCTTGTTCTGGTCTGTCGCCGGTCGGCTGACGCGGCGTCGAGCGAATTTAATACAGGCCGGCGCGATTGCAAAATCCGCGTGACAAAATTTGACGTTTACGTAAAAAGAAGACGGGAGATCGCCGAAAGGCGGATGGTTTTGTGGCTCCGCCAGCCATACGGTCGGTAGGCGGAAGCTGAGGAGAAACGCGGCATGTATCGGGCACCGGTCGAGGATATTGCATTCACGCTCAAGCACGTGGCCGGCATGAAATCCGCCCTCGATGCCGGCACGTTTGGCGATCTCGGCGAGGATCTGGTCGACGCCGTCCTTGGCGAGGCCGGCCGTTTCGCCACCGAGGAGGTGGCGCCGCTCTACAAGATCGGCGACGAACACGGTGCGGTGCTGAAGGGCGCTGCCGTCGCCACGCCGCCCGGCTGGAAGGAACTCTATCGCCGCTGGATCGATGGCGGCTGGAACGCGCTCTCCGGACCCGAAGAATATGGCGGCCAGGCGCTGCCGGCGATGCTGGGCGTCGCCGCACTCGAAATGTGGAATTCGGCGGCCATGGCCTTCGGTATCGGCCCGACGCTGACCATGGGCGCGGTTGAAGCGCTCGACAAGCACGCCTCCAAAGAACTCAAGGCGAAGTATCTGGAAAAGCTTGTCTCCGGCGAGTGGATGGGCACGATGAACCTGACCGAGCCGCAAGCCGGCTCCGATCTTGCTGCCTTGCGCGCCCGCGCCGAGCCGGCTGGCGACGGCACCTACCGCATCTTCGGCCAGAAGATCTTCATCACCTATGGCGAGCACGATTTCACCGACAACATCATCCATCTGGTGCTGGCACGGCTGCCCGATGCACCCGCCGGCACGCGTGGCATCTCGCTGTTCCTGGTGCCGAAATTCCTGGTTGGTGACGACGGCGCGCTTGGCGCCCGCAACGACGTCTTCTGTTCCGGCCTCGAGCACAAGCTCGGCATCCATGCCTCGCCGACCTGCACCATGATCTATGGTGACGGATTCCAGGGCGCCAAGCCAGGCGCCATCGGCTGGCTGATCGGCGAAGAGAACAAGGGTCTCGCCTGCATGTTCACCATGATGAACAATGCGCGGCTTTGCGTCGGCATGCAGGGGGTCGCGGTCGCGGAGGCCGCGACGCAGAAGGCCATCGCCTATGCCAATGACCGCCGCCAGGGCAAGGCGGCGGACTACGCTGGCGCCGGCATGGCGCCGATCGTCCATCACCCTGATGTGCAGCGCAATCTCCTGACCATGAAGGCGCTGACGCAGACCGCGCGGGCGATCAGCTATTCCTGTGCCCACGCCATCGACATGGCGCGGGTCTCGGATGGTGACCAGGCCGCGCATTGGCGCGACCGGGCCAATCTGTTGACTCCGCTGGCCAAGGCGTTTTCGACCGATGTCGGCGTCGAAGTGGCTTCGCTTGGACTCCAGGTGCATGGCGGCATGGGCTTTATCGAGGAAACGGGAGCGGCAGCCTTCTATCGCGATGCCCGCATCGCGCCGATCTATGAGGGCACCAATGGCATCCAGGCGATCGATCTGGTGACGCGCAAGCTGCCGCTTGGCGGCGGCGAACATGTGCATGGCTTCATCGGCGAATTGGCCGCGGTCGCCAACGCCGTGCGCACCTCCAACCTGCAAGGTTTCGGCCGCACCGCCGATGTTCTCGATGCTGCACTTGACGACCTGACACAGGCGACACGCTTCCTGCAAAAACTGTCGGTTGACGGCCGGACGGAGGAGACGCTGGCGGGGGCCACGCCCTATCTCAGGCTGATTTCGCTTGCCGCCGGCGGCGCCTATCTGGCGCGGGGCGGTCTCGCCGATCAGGGCCGCATCGCCCTTTGCCGCTTCTTCGCCGAAAACCTGCTGGGCGAGGCGAGTGCCTTGAAGGGGCGCGTTGTCGATGGTGCCGAAAGCCTCGCTGCCGCCGGCAAGACGTTGATATCAGCCTGAATTCTACAGCGCTCACCAGGGAAAAAAGACCGTGACAGACCATATCCTCGTCGAGCGCCAGGGCGCGATCCAGATCATCCGCCTGAACCGTCCGGACAAGAAGAACGCGCTGACGCGCGCCATGTATGCGAAAATGTCAGCGTCCCTTGCCGAAGGCGACGCCGATCCGGCGATCCGCGTCCATGTGTTCCTCGGCGTCCCCGGCGCCTTCTCCTCCGGCAACGACCTTGCCGACTTCATGGTTGTCGCCACGGGCGGCGATGGCGGCACGGAAGTCTGGGATTTCCTGATGGCGCTGGCCCGGGTCGAAAAGCCCATAGTCTCCGGCGTCGACGGCATCGCGGTCGGCATCGGCACCACGATCAACCTGCATTGCGACCTGACCTTCGCCACGCCGCGCACCGTGTTCAGGACGCCTTTCGTCGATCTCGGCCTGGTGCCGGAGGCGGGATCGAGCCTGTTGGCGCCGCGCATCCTGGGCCAGCAAGGTGCTTTCGCCCTGCTCGGCCTTGGCGAAGGCTTCTCCGCCGAGCGCGCGAAGGCGGCCGGCCTGATCTACGAAGTGGTCGAGGAAGGGGCGTTAGAGGCCTCGGTCCTGGCGGCCGCGGGCCAGATCGCGGCCAAACCGCCGCAGGCGTTGAAGATCGCGCGTGACCTTATGCGTGGCTCACGCGACGACCTCGTGGCCCGCATCGGCGAGGAAAGTGAGTATTTTCGCGAGCGGCTGAAGTCGGACGAGGCGCGCGCGGCGCTCACCGCGTTCATGACCCGGAAGAAAAGTTAGATCTCACGCTCAGGGATAAAGCCGCGTCTTGTCCCAACCGCCTTTCGCGTTGCGGGAAAAGACCACCCGATCATGCAGCCGGAACGGACGATCGTGCCAGAACTCGATCGTCCGCGGCACGATGCGGAAGCCCGACCAGTGCTTCGGTCGCGGGATCTCGCCGATCGCATGGCGCGCGGTGTATTCGGCCACCGCCTTCTCCAGCGCGAAGCGGCTTTCCAGCGGCCGCGACTGTTTCGAGGCCCAGGCGCCGATGCGGCTGCCGCGCGGGCGCGTTGCGTAATACGCATCCGCTTCCGCGTCGCTCACAATCTCCACCGGACCGCGAATGCGCACTTGCCGGCGCAGTGATTTCCAGTGGAAACACATCGCCGCCTTCATGCTGCCCAGAATTTCCTGACCCTTGGCGCTCTCGAAATTCGTGTAGAAAACAAAGCCGCCCTCATCGAATCCCTTGAGCAGCACCATCCGCACATCCGGCATGCCTTCGGCATCGACGGTTGCCAGCGCCACCCCGTTGGGATCGTTCGTTTCGCTCTTGGTGGCGTCCTCCAGCCATGCGGCAAAGAGACGAAACGGCTCGGCCGCTTCGGTAAAGTCACTGGTTGTTAACTCGGTGTCACTCATAGTTTTTCTCAAATTGTCACGAAATCAGGGAGGTTGCCGATTGTCGCGTATCGCGCAAGCTTTTGACAGCAGGCAATGGGGCCTTATCGCTTCGGCCAGCGCGAAAGCCGCGATCGTGTCCATTGCCCTGCCGCTTCTAGGTTGCGGCGCGGGTGGCTTCAGCCTGGAAAAAGCCGAAGTCGACCGCTCGATCCTGACCAGCAGCACGCAGGCTTCGGCAGCCCCTTCAGATTCGGATCGCGACTCCGACCAGACGACGATCGGCAACGCAGTATCCTCCGCCGATATCGAACAGCTCGGCGGCCAGGCCGTGCCGTGGGCGAATGCCGGCACCGGCTCACGCGGCTCCATCACCGAACTGGCGGAGTTGAAGGACAGGGGCCAGACCTGCCGCCGCTTCAAGGCCTCGCGAGAGAGCTTTGACGGCGTCGCCATGTTCGAGGGCGAACTCTGCCTTGCCAATGCCGGCGGCTGGCGCATGCAGGGCTTCAAGGCGCTCTGAGCCTGATCCGAAAATCGATCGGGTCGGCTTGGCAGGTCTTTTCGCCGACCGGCGCGTCGCCAATCTTGCCGATATCCCGATATCGGCTGCGATCGGCTCCTTCCGGGTCGACAAAAATCCCTCGCCAATCCTCAGCCGCCGACTTCCGGATTGGGCTCTGATTTTCCCCTTCTCAATATGGCCGTCCGCTACTGGAATTTCTTCCTATGCAAGCGCATATAGGAGGCAAGTATGGACTCAACTCATTTCCAGGGCAGGACGCATGCGCGACCCGTATGAGGTGCTGGGCGTTGCAAAGAACGCATCGGCCAAGGACATAAAATCGGCATACCGGAAACTCGCCAAGAAACATCATCCCGACCAGAATCCGGATGATCCCAAGGCGAAGGACCGTTTTGCCGCGGCCAACCAGGCCTATGAGGTCGTCGGCGACGAGAAGAACCGCGCCGCCTTCGATCGCGGCGAGATCGACGCTGACGGCAAGCCGCGTTTCCAGGGTTTTGAGGGCGCCGCCGGTGGCGGTGATCCCTTCGGCGGGTTTCGCCGCCAGCAAGGGGCCGGCGGTTCGCGATTCGAATTCCGCTCCGGCCGCCCCAGTGGCGATCCGTTCGACGGCAACAGCGATATTTTCAGCCAGATTTTCGGCGATGCCTTTTCCGGCGCGCGCGGTGCAGGCGCTGGCGATCGCCGTCAGCCCGCGACGGCTGCCGATCTGAACGTAACGCTCGACGTCACCATCGAGGAAGCGGCGACCGCCGAAAAGGTGACGGCGATGTTCCCGGATGGCCGCAAGGTGGCGGTCAAACTGCCGGCCTTTGTCGAGGATGGCCTGACCATCCGGCTGAAGGGCCAGGGCGAGCAGGGGCCGGGCCAGCCCGGCGACGCGCTGGTCAAGATCCATATCCGCCGGCATCCGCGCTACCGCATCGAGGGCCGAGACCTGCATGCCGACCTGCCGGTGGCGCTGGCGGATGCCGTGCTGGGCGCCAAGGTGCCGGTCGAGACTCCGACCGGCAAGCTTGCCGTCAACGTTCCGGCCTGGTCGAGTTCCGACAAGGTGCTGCGGCTGAAGGGCAGGGGTCTGCCGGAGAAAGCTGGCGGCCATGGCGATCTCTATGCCCATGTGCGCATCATGCTGCCGGAAGGCGGGGATTCAGCACTCGAGGCCCTGCTGCGTGCCAAAAAGGTTGATTGACGGCTCTTGTCCCCCGAACTGTCCGGTTTGAGCGCTTGAAGGGGCTTTGTGCCTGTGCGATAGGCACTTTACAAAAGCAGAAACCTTGCGGAGAGCGCTGACATGGCGGGTGGACAGGGCCTAATGGCCGGCAAGCGCGGCCTTATTCTTGGCGTCGCGAACAACAGATCGATTGCCTACGGCATCGCCAAGGCCTGTGTTGACCACGGTGCCGAAATCGCGCTGACCTATCAGGGCGAGGCGTTCAAGAAGCGCGTCGAGCCGCTGGCGGCGGAACTGGGCGCCTTTGTCGCCGGCCATTGCGACGTCACCGATCCGGCGAGCCTCGACGAGGTTTTCGCCAATGTCGCCAAGCATTGGGGGGGCAAGCTCGACTTCCTCGTCCATGCCATCGCTTTTTCCGACAAGGACGAGCTGACCGGCCGCTATGTCGAGACGACGCGCGACAACTTCCTGCGCACCATGGACATTTCGGTCTATTCCTTCACCACCATTGCCAAGCGCGCCGAGGCGCTGATGACCGATGGCGGTTCGCTTTTGACGCTGACCTACTACGGCGCCGAGAAGGTGATGCCACACTACAACGTCATGGGCGTCGCCAAGGCGGCGCTCGAGGCCAGCGTGCGCTACCTGGCCGTCGATCTTGGTGGCAAGAAGATCCGCGTCAATGCGATTTCGGCCGGCCCGATCAAGACGCTGGCCGCCTCCGGCATCGGCGATTTCCGCTACATCCTGAAATGGAACGAATACAATTCGCCGCTGAAGCAGACGGTCACCCAGGAGGAGGTCGGCGATTCCGCCGTCTATTTCTTGTCCGACCTGTCGCGTGGCGTCACCGGCGAAGTGCATCATGTCGATTCCGGCTATCACGTTGTCGGCATGAAGGCGGTCGACGCGCCTGATATTTCGACGGTCAAGGAATAGTTTCCCTTAGCCATCCTTCGTCCAGGCCCAGGCCCGACCCCGGAAGACCTGATGTACCCGCTGGTTTATATCGTGCGCCACGGCCAGACCGCGTGGAACGCCGAGTTCCGGCTTCAGGGCCAGGCCGACACCGATCTCAATGTCCTTGGCCGCGAACAGGCGACTGGAAACGGACAGCGTCTCGCCGAACTGGTCCACAATCCCGGGGATTTCGACTTCGTCGCCAGCCCGATGCGGCGGACGCGCGAGACAATGGAGCGCATCCGCGCCGCCATGAAACTCAATCCGCTTCGCTTTCGAACGGATATCAGGCTTATAGAAGTCAATTTCGGTGACTGGCAGAGTTTTACCTTTGCCGAGCTCGAGACGCAGTCACCCGGAGCAAGTCGGTCGCGCGCGCTCGACAAATGGAACTTTCAGCCGCCCGGCGATGGTGCGGAAAGCTACCAGATGCTGCTTGAACGGGTAAAACCTTGCTTCGATGAGATGCAGCGCAGGACAATTTGCGTAACCCATGGCGGCGTCATCCGCACCCTGTTTCGCTTTGTCCTGGACATGGCGGAAGAGGAAGCCGCGAACCTGGATGTACCCCAGGATCGCGTGCTCAAGCTCGAAGGCAAGAGCCTGAAGTGGCTATAGGCCGCCTGGTGACGGCCGCGCCTAGTTGGTGTCGCTGTCCCCCGGCAATTGCATGTCGGTGACGACGTTCTCGCCATTGGTCACGTCGTAAGCGATGACGATATCCATGCCCGGCTTCAGTGCGTCGAGATCGGTCTCGGCGTTCAGCTTGTAGGATTTGCCGTCGTCCAGCGTCAGCGTCAGTGCATCCTTGTCGATCTTCTTGATCAGGCCTTCGGTCTGGCCGGCGAAAGCAGCGGTGGTATAGAGCAGCGTGGCGGCAACAGCGCCAATCAGGGTACGCATAGTCGTCCTCTTTGGTCATTGCGCCGGCACTGTGGCGGCGGATCCTCAACGGCGAATGGAAGAAAGCAGAAACCAGCCGAATGTGTCAAAACTTAAACGGCAGGGATGACAGTTTGACCACTGCAAAAAACGCCAATAGAAGGCAGGCTTCACCCGGCTCCGCTGCCGGGCAGGGCGCTTTTCCATGTCTCACAACACGTTCGGCCATCTTTTCCGCGTCACCACCTGGGGCGAAAGCCACGGCGCAGCACTTGGCTGCGTGGTCGACGGCTGCCCGCCCGGCATCCGCTTCACGCGTGACGAAATCCAGACCGAACTCGACAAGCGCCGGCCGGGCCAGTCGCGCTTCGTCACCCAGCGCCGCGAGCCCGACGAGGTAAAGGTGCTGTCGGGCTTCGTGTTTGACGAGGACGGCGAAACGATGATCACCACCGGCACGCCCGTCTCGATGCTGATCGAAAATGTCGACCAGCGTTCCAAGGACTATGGCGAGATCGCCCGTCAGTACCGGCCGGGCCATGCCGACTACACCTATGACGTCAAATACGGCATACGCGACTATCGCGGCGGCGGCCGCTCCTCGGCTCGCGAGACCGCCGCGCGGGTGGCAGCCGGTGCCCTGGCGCGCAAGGTGGTGCCGGGCATGGTGGTGCGTGGCGCGCTGGTGTCGATGGGCGAAAAACGAATAGATCGCGCCAACTGGAACTGGAATTTCATCGGCGATGCGGAAAATCCGTTCTTCACGCCCGATCCGGCGTCCGTTCCCGTCTTCACCAAATATCTCGACGGCATCCGCAAGGCAGGCTCATCTGTCGGTGCCGTCATCGAGATCGTCGCCGATGGCGTTCCGCCAGGCCTCGGCGCGCCGATCTATGCCAAGCTCGACCAGGACATTGCTTCCGGCCTGATGTCGATCAACGCGGTCAAGGGCGTCGAGATCGGCAATGGTTTCGAGGCCGCCCAGATCACCGGCGAGCAGAATGCCGACGAGATGCGCGTCGGCAATGACGGCAAGCCGGTGTTCCTGTCCAACAATGCCGGCGGCATCCTTGGTGGCATCTCGACCGGCCAGGCGATTATCGCCCGCTTCGCCGTCAAGCCGACCTCGTCGATCCTGACGCCGCGAAAGTCAATCGACAAGGATGGCCACGACGTCGAGATCATGACCAAGGGCCGGCACGACCCCTGCGTCGGCATCCGCGCCGTGCCTATCGGCGAGGCGATGGTTGCCTGCGCCATTGCCGATCATTACCTGCGGCATCGCGGACAGACGGGAAAGGGAGGGGAATAGGGTAGTAGGGCAGTATGCTACAACAGCCCCTGAGACTGCCAATTTTTTCCTTTTCCCTAGTGCCTTACTGCCCTATTCCCCTACTGCCCTGCGAGCGAAGCGAGTTGCCATGCCTTACGACCAGAAGAAGATTGTCGAAGCCATCCGCGCTTTCGAACGCGGCGAGATCGTCGTCGTCATGGATGATGATGGGCGCGAGAACGAGGGCGACCTGATCGTCGCCGCTGTCCACTGCACGCCCGAGAAAATGGCCTTCATCATCCGCAACACCTCCGGCATCGTCTGCACGCCGATGCCGCGCGAGGAAGCCAAGCGGCTCAACCTGCAGCCGATGGTCGCCGACAATGATTCCGCGCACACCACCGCCTTCACCGTCAGCGTCGATTTCAAGCATGGCACGACAACAGGCATCTCGGCCGACGACCGTACGTTGACTGTGCGCAACCTCGCCAACGGCAATGTCGGCGCCTCCGATTTCGTCCGCCCTGGTCACATCTTCCCGCTGATCGCGCGCGAAGGCGGTGTCCTGATGCGTTCAGGCCATACCGAAGCGGCGGTGGATCTTTGCAAGCTCGCCGGCCTGCCGCCGATCGGTGTCATTTCCGAACTGGTCAATGATGACGGCACCGTCAAGCGCGGCCCGCAGGTCGCGGCCTTTGCGGAGGAGCACGGCCTCAAGCAAGTATCGGTCGCCGACCTCATCGCCTACCGCCAGCGCAAGGAAACGCTGGTCGAACGCGTCGCCTGTTCCGAGATCGACACGCTCGGCGGCAAGGCACAGGTCTTCACCTACACGCTGCCGTGGGACACCATGCATCACGTCGCCGTCGTGTTCGGCGATATCCGCGATGGTGAGGACGTGCCGGTACGGCTGCATTCCGAGGATGTGGTGACCGACGTTTTCGGCACCAGCCATCGGCTCGACGGCATCATGAAGGCAATGGGCGAGCGCAAGCGCGGCGTCATCGTCTATCTCAGAGAAGGATCGGTCGGCGTCGCGCATCAGGAGCGCAAGCGCCCGCTGAGCGGCGACCGCGAGGATCATGACGAGGCCCGCCGCCGCGAGAATGAATGGCGCGAAATCGGCCTCGGCGCGCAGATCCTGAAAGATCTCGGCATTTCCTCGATCAACCTGATCGCCTCGCGCGAGCGCCACTATGTCGGCCTCGAAGGTTTTGGCATCCATATCGCCAAGACCGAGATTCTCTGAAGGGTCTATCCATCCCTTTGCCGGAAGATGACGGCATGAACGCGTCATTGCCTTTGAGCCAGCGCAGTGGACGGCTTTTGCTGCGCCGGCCGGCGGAGGCTGATCTGGATTTCCTGGTCGATCTCTTCTCGCGTCATGAACTTGTCGCTCATCGCCCCGATCCTGTTGCGGACACGCCTCAGCAGAGTGCCGCCAGGCTTGGCCGCGACATCGGCCATTGGGACAAGCATGGCTTTGGTCGCTGGGCGGTCGAGGCCGATGGAAAGCTGGTCGGCTTCGGTGGCGTCACGCTATCGGCGAATTTCGACGGCCTGAACCTGTCCTACCATCTTCATCCGGAGAGCTGGGGCCATGGCTATGCCACGGAACTGGTCACGGCGGCGCTGCATGCCGCGTTCGGTCCTCTGCATGCCGACCGGGTCATCGGCCTCGTCCGTGCCGCCAATCCGGCATCGCGGCGGGTGCTGGAGAAATCCGGCTTCGCCTTCGAGCAAGAGGTGATGTTGCACGGCGCGCCAACGATGCTTTTTGCGCTAGCGCGGCCGCGCTGGATCCGTATTTCAGGTCCCGCCGCATAGAGCGGAGTGCACGGCCCCGACAGGGACCGAACGCACTATTCCGCGGGGACAGCAGCGGCTTCGCATCCCTCCATCTCGCATTTATGAGTGGCAAGGCTGCGCTGGCCAAGCAGCACGGTGATCAGGGCAATTGTGCCTGATGCGACCGAAACCCAGAACCCGTTCTGGGCGCCGAACGCATCCACCACCGCGCCGGCGACAAACGCGCCCAGCGCCATGCCGATGCCGATGCCTGTGGTCACCCAGGTGATACCCTCGGTCAGCATTGCTTCCGGCACATGCCGTTCGATCAGGCCGAAAGCGGTGATGAAGGTCGGCGAGATCGCCACGCCGCTAAGGAACACGGTCAGTGCGAGCAGTGGCACCGAGCCGGCGGCGAGCGGCAGCAATGTGCTGAGCGCCAGGACGGCGACTGCAATGGCGAGCTGCCGCTGCAGCGGCGCCTTCAGGTTGAGCGCGCCGACCACTATGCCGAGCATGAACGATCCCAGCGCATAGACGCCGATGACGAAGCTGGCGGCACCGGGTTGGCCGAGCTCCTTGGTGAGCGCTACCGTGCTGACCTCTGTCGTTGCGAAGGTCGCGCCAACGAAGATTATGGCGAAGGTGATGATCTGCACGGGCCGCAGACGGATTGCCGAGCCGCTGGAGCCATGACCAGCCGGCCGAACTTGTGGTTCGGTCGAACGCTGCAGGAGGAACGCGGCCCAGCCAATGGCAAGAAACAGCGTGCTTGCTAGGACGCCGGCTTCCGGAAACAGCGCGGCGCTCAGTCCCACCGAAAGCGATGCGCCGACGATATAGACCAGTTCGTCCGCGACCGACTCGAAGGCGAAGGCAGTGTTCATTTGCGGGCGTCCGCGAAAAAGCTCGGTCCAGCGCGCGCGAACCATCGCCGGCATGCTGGGCATGGCGGCTGCCGCCAGCGCCGACACGAACAGCGTCCATACCGGCCAGTCCTGATTGGCCGCAACAATCAGCACCGCAAAGGCGATGAATGTGAGGGGGGTGGTGGGGACCGCAACCCGCGTCTGGCCAAGGCGGTCCACCAGCCTCGACGTTTGCGGCGAAACGAATGCGTTGCCCAGAGCGAACGTCGCCGCGACCGCACCCGCCAGCCAGTATTCGCCGCGCGTCTGCGACAGCATGGCAACGATGCCGATCGGCGCCATGGCGATCGGCAGGCGGGCGATGAAGCCTGCGACCGCGAAGCCCGTGGCTCCCGGGGCACGAAAGATTTCAGCATAGGGGTTTTGCATTGTAATTCCTCGACAAAAGGCGATCCGACAATTACATACGAAGCGTATGAGGATTAGATAGACCATACGCGACGTATGTCAATTGGCATACGGAGCGTATGCGGATGGGGCCAGACGCATGCACAGACCCCGCAAGGAGATGATCGCCGAGACGCGCGCCAAGCTGATCGCCGCGGCCCGCCGGGCCTTCGGCACGATCGGCTACGCCGAAGCGTCTATGGATGATTTCACAGCATCGGCCAGGCTGACACGCGGCGCACTCTACCACCATTTTGGTGACAAGAAGGGGCTGTTGGAGGCGGTTATCGCCGAGATCGACGCCGAGATGGCGGCTCGGGTGAACGAGGTCGCGTCGAGAGCGCCGACCCGCTGGCAACGTTTCGTAGACGAATGCACGACCTATATCGAGATGGCACTGGAGCCGGAAATCCAGCGCATCATGTTCCGCGATGGTCCGGCCGTGCTGGGCGATCCGGCACAATGGTCGAACGCCAATGCCTGTGTCGGTTCAATGGCGGATCATTTGGCCGTGCTGCAGGGGGAAGGGGTGGTTGTCCCAGGCCTCGATCCCGAGACCGCCGCACGGCTGATCAACGGGGCGAGCAGCCAGGCATCGCAACGGATCGCCAATTCGAACGACCCCGAAGCGACGTCGAAGATGGTGGTGGCGGCGTTCAAGCAACTGCTCGAAGGGCTGTTGAAAAAAAACGGGGGCCGCACCGACTGACAGCAAACACAGATTCCAGACCGATCCCCGGCATTTGCCGATGTTGACAATCGCTGGTCTGGGTTCATCCTCGGCCTCCATCTCTGAGGGGAGATTCGGCGCATGTGGGATTTCGAGATCGGCCGGTCGGTGTCCATCATGATGCGGACATGGCCGTTCATTGTCTTTCGCATGATCGTCTATTTCGGCATCACGCTGGCCTACATCATGGCGACCGGCACCGGCGCCTCGGTCGGCTATGGCGTCGGCCATATCTCCACAGATCCAGATGGCCCATTGTCCTTTGCCCTGTGGGGCGGCGTGGTCGGTTTCGCTGTCGTCTCGATAGCCGTCTACTGGATCCGCGAATACATTCTCTACGTCGTCAAGGCCGGCCACATCGCCGTCATGGTCCATCTGATCGACGGCCGGGATGTTCCTGACGGCCAGAACCAGATAGCCTATGCCAAGCAAGTCGTGACGGAGCGTTTCGCCGAGGCCAACATCCTCTTTGTCGTCGACCAGCTGGTCAAGGGCGCCATCCGTGCCATCACCGGCCTGCTTGGCGGCATCGCCGCTTTCCTGCCCATTCCGGGCCTGAGCGGCCTGGTCTCTTTCATCAACACGGTGATCCGCCTGTCGCTGACCTATGTCGACGAGATCATCCTCGGCTACAACATCCGCATCAACTCATCCTCGCCGTTTGAGACGGCGCGCCAAGGCGTCGTGCTCTATGCCCAGAACGGCAAGGTCATGGTCAAGAACGCCGTCTGGCTGGCGGTCATCATGTGGGGCGTGTCGTTCGTGATCTTCCTACTGATGCTGGCCCCGGCCGCAGCCATTCTTTTCATGATGCCTGGGCAGCTTGCCGGCTGGGCCTTCGTGCTGGCCATCGTCTTTGCCTGGGCCTTCAAGGCTGCCTTCATCGAGCCCTTCGCCATCGCCTGCCTGATGCAGGTCTATTTCAAGACCATTGAGGGCCAGGTGCCAGATCCGGCTTGGGACGCCCGGCTGGCAGAGGCGTCGTCGAAGTTCAGGGAACTCAAGGACAAGGCGCTTGCCTCGTTCGGCGGCTCGCGCTGGGGCACCGCGGGCGCGACGCGCTGATCAGCGCAGGGCGCCGGCGCAACAGCAACGGTGTTGAGATGTGCCACCGCTGACTTGAGTGGTGTCTCACCTTGCCCACAAAAAATCTCGCTCATGATCAGTTCGGGCAGCGGCAGCCGCCGGCCCCAGCCATGCGTTTCAAGGTCTGGTTTGGGCGCGAACTCGGAGACACGGCCAACGCAAAGATAGGCAATCGGCGTCACGTGATCAGGAATGGCCAACAGGCTTTTCAACGCTTGCGGCTCGATGATGCTGACCCAGCCGACGCCGATGCCCTCGGCCCGCGCGGCCAGCCAGAAATTCTGCACCGCGCAGACCGTGCTGTAGAGATCCATCTCCGGATTGTGCCAGCGTCCGAGCGGCGAACCCTTCGAGCGCTCGCGGTCGCAGGTGATGCAGATGTTGAGCGCGCTTTCGCAGATGCCTTCCAGCTTGAGCTTCCGGTAGAGCGCCTGCCGCTCTTCCTCGATGGCTGGTAGTTCCTGTTCGCGCGCGGCCAGGAACAGGTCACGCACCTTCTCCCGTCTGGCGGCGTCGCGGATGACGATGAAATTCCACGGCTGCATGAAGCCGACCGATGGCGCGTGATGGGCCGCGAGCAAAAGCCGCGCCAGCACCTCATCGTCGAGCGCTGTGGGCAGGAAATGGCTGCGCACGTCGCGCCGCGTGAACATGGCGCGGTAGACCGCGTCGCGCGCTGTCTGGTCGAATCCGTCGCCCATAGGAGCGGTCATGTGTTCCGGCATCGCGTGTCCCCTTGCGATTGCAATAGTTTGACATCGTCAGAGCGCACTTTGTGCGTCCAAGTGGACGCACGTTGCTCTGAGGCCACCCGCCTGACCATGCGGATGACGATGCCTGCCAGGCCGGTCTTCTGGCTCGGGATCAACCCGCGTCCGGTGCCTTCCCGTCATCGACAGTGGCATTTACCGGCGCGGTCCCCCTCACAGCGTTGGGCACGCCACGGAATTGAACCGTGTTCCCGATTCTCCCGCCAGAGCATTTGCAGCCAAGTGAAATCACTTGGCGTCGCAGAATGCGGCTAAACAAACAGACCGGCGAGCACCAGGCAGTATCAGTGACCTTACGCTGAAGCGCTGGCGGCGCCAATCCCCGCGGCGACACCAATGGACGCAGGCGTGATTTTCCCCAGCCATCAAGCCGCAACGCATGGCCATCGCGGCGCCGGGGCACTAGATAGGGAGCATGACAACCCGTCTCTACACGCACCCGATCTTCCTCGAACACCTCACGCCGCCCGGCCATCCCGAGCGGCCGGACCGCTTGCGCGCCATTGAGCGTGCGCTCGACGACGAAGCCTTTGCCGCACTCGATCGCGTCAAGGCGCCGGAGGGCGATGAGGCCACCATCCTCTACGCCCATCCCGCCGATTTCGTCGCCCGCGTGCGCGCCGCCATTCCTGACGAGGGCATCGCCCGTATCGACGCCGACACCACGGCCAGCCCGAAGAGCTGGCAAGCAGTGATCACCGCGATCGGTGCCGCCAACGCCGCCGTCGACGATGTTTTTTCCGGCCGTGCCGATAATGTCTTTGTCGCCGCCCGGCCACCCGGACACCATGCCGAAAAGACGACGGCGATG
This sequence comes from Mesorhizobium loti CJ3sym, assembly GCF_000472785.1. Taxonomy (GTDB): domain Bacteria; phylum Pseudomonadota; class Alphaproteobacteria; order Rhizobiales; family Rhizobiaceae; genus Mesorhizobium; species Mesorhizobium loti_E. The sequence continues at coordinate 86,055 of NZ_AXAL01000003.1, read as the reverse complement.
GGGTTCTGCTTCTTCAACACGGCGGCGATCGCGGCGCGCTATGCGCAGAAGAAGCATGGCGTCGAGCGTGTTGCCGTTGTCGACTGGGATGTGCACCACGGCAATGGCACGCAGGATATCTTCTGGGACGATCCGTCGGTTCTCTATTGCTCGACGCACCAGATGCCGCTCTATCCCGGCACCGGCGCGAAGAGCGAGACCGGAGCCGGCAACATCGTCAACGCACCCTTGGCCCCGCAGACCGGCAGCGAGGTGTTTCGCGATGCCTTCCTGTCGCGCGTGCTGCCGGCGCTCGACAATTTCGCGCCCGATCTGATCATCATTTCGGCCGGCTTCGATGCGCACCACCGCGATCCGCTGGCTGAGATCAATCTGACCGAGGACGATTTCGACTGGGCGACCGGGCAGCTGATGCAGCGTGCTGCGCGCCACAGTGGCAACCGGCTCGTTAGCCTGCTCGAGGGCGGCTACGATCTGCAGGGACTGGCATTTTCGGTCGCCGCCCATGTCGGGCGACTGATGAAAGGATGAATGATGGCTGCTGAGACCAACGAAGACGTCAAGGCGATGAGCTTCGAGCAGGCACTCGACGCGCTGGAGAAGATCGTCGATGATTTGGAGCGTGGCGACGTGCCGCTCGACCAGTCGATCAAGATCTATGAGCGCGGCGAGGCGCTGAAGGCGCATTGCGACCGGCTGCTGAAAGCCGCCGAGGACAAGGTCGAGAAGATCAGGCTGTCGCGCGACGGCAAGCCGGTTGGAACGGAGCCACTCGACGCGGATTGAGGCACGGAGCCGTATCACCGACTTTTGAACATGATCATGATTGAGGATAGAGTTCATCCCGATTGAAACGGCTCCAGGACGAGAGGAGATACGGAAGCGATGTGCAGAAACATCAAGACCCTGTTCAATTTTGATCCGCCGGCAACCAATGACGAAGTCCGCGACGCGGCCCTTCAGTTCGTCCGCAAGCTGAGCGGGGCGACCAGGCCGTCGAAACAGAACCAGCATGCGTTCGACCACGCCGTCGAAGCCATTGCGGCATCGGCGCGCGAACTGCTCGGTTCGCTCGAAACCCACCAGCATCCGCGCAATCGCGAGGAGGTGGCGGCCAAGCTGCGGGCAAAGGCGGCGATCCGCTTTGCCTGATGCGTGCAAGCGGGCATTGTCCGCTGACAAGGAGGTCTCGTGAGTTTCTTCCCCGGGAAAGACCCTGAAGCCGGCGATGCCTTCGCCAGCGACCAGATCGAGCTGATGGTCATCCCGAACGCCAAGGACATTGGCGGCTTTGAGGTGCGCCGCGCCTTGCCGACCGCCAAGAGGCGGCTGGTCGGGCCGTTCATCTTCTTCGACCGCATGGGCCCGGCGATCCTGCGCGGCGGCCAGGCGATGGATGTCCGCCCGCATCCGCATATCGGCCTGTCGACGGTGACTTATCTGTTCGACGGCAAGATCAGGCATCGCGACTCGCTGGGCACCGAAATGGTGATCCAGCCTGGCGACGTGAATTTGATGACCGCCGGCCGTGGTATCGTCCATTCCGAGCGGACGCCCGAGGAGCTGCGCGGCGCGCCGATGTCGATCTCCGGCCTGCAGACATGGCTTGCCTTGCCGGACGGCAAGGAGGAAGTCGCCCCGGTGTTCGAGAACACGGCTGCCTTGCTGCTTCCCGAGATCGACGCTGAAGGCATCAGCGGCCGCGTCGTCATCGGCGATTTCCAGGGACTGCGCTCGCCGGTGCGGGCCGATACCGAGACGCTCTACGCCGACCTCAGACTGGCTCCGGGCGCCAGCGTGAAAATTCCGGCCGATGCCGAAGAGCGCGCCATCTACACGCTGGAAGGCGAGGTCGCGATTTCGGGCGACGTCTTTCCGGCCGAACGGCTGCTGGTGTTCCGGCCCGGCGACGAGATCGTCATATCGTCGCAAACCGGTGCGCATTTCATGCTCTTCGGCGGTGCCTCGCTCGGCTCGAAGCGCTACATCTGGTGGAATTTCGTCTCCTCGTCGAAGGAACGCATCGAACAGGCCAAACAGGAATGGAAGACGGGCCGCTTCGATATCGTTCCTGGAGATGAGGAAGAGTTCATCCCGCTGCCGGAAAACTAAAGAATATCGCCCAAAAGCGGCCCGGTTTCGGGACCACGTTATGCACGAAAACAAGGACTTGAAAGCGCGGACATAAGCTGTTTCGACGCGTTGTCATTTTGGGAGCAGGCCCGCGTCACCGACACGCATTTACTTTCGCCGGTCGGCGGCCTATCCCGCCGATAAACAGAAAGCCTGAGCACCCGTGAACGCAACGCCGCATACGCCGCTTCTCGACAAAGTCCGCATTCCGGCGGATCTGCGCGCGCTTGACGAGAGCGAATTGCCGCAACTGGCGTTCGAGCTGCGCGCCGAACTGGTCGACGCCGTGTCCCGCACCGGTGGCCATCTGGGTGCTGGCCTAGGCGTGGTCGAACTGACGGTGGCGCTGCACTATGTTTTCAACACCCCGGATGACCGGCTGATCTGGGATGTCGGCCACCAGGCCTATCCACACAAGATCCTGACCGGCCGCCGCGACCGCATCCGCACACTGCGCCAGGAAGGCGGCCTGTCCGGCTTCACCCGCCGCGCCGAAAGCGAATACGATCCGTTCGGCGCCGCCCACTCCTCGACCTCAATCTCGGCCGGCCTCGGCATGGCTGCTGCCCGCGACCTCGCAGGCGGCCGCAACAATGTCATCGCCGTCATCGGCGACGGCGCCATGTCGGCCGGCATGGCTTACGAGGCGATGAACAATGCCGGTGCGCTCGATGCGCGCCTCATCGTCATCCTCAACGACAACGACATGTCGATCGCCCCGCCGACCGGCGCCATGAGTGCTTATCTGGCGCGCCTCGCCTCGGGCAAGGCCTATGCCGGCCTGCGCGATTTCGGCAAGAAACTGACATCCTATCTCGGCCGGCGGGCCGATCGCGCGATCACCAGGGCGGTCGAGCATGCGCGCGGCTACGTCACCGGCGGCACTTTGTTCGAGGAGCTCGGTTTCTATCACATCGGTCCGATCGATGGTCACAATCTGGAACATCTGATCCCGGTCCTGAAAAACGTCCGAGACAATGGCGAAGGCCCGGTGCTGATCCATGTCGTCACCCAGAAGGGCAAGGGTTATGCGCCGGCGGAAGCAGCCGCCGACAAGTATCACGGCGTCAACAAGTTTGACGTCATCACCGGCGCACAGGCCAAGGCGCCGGCCAACGCGCCGGCCTATACCAAGGTGTTTGCCGAAAGCCTGATCCAGGAGGCTCGTGAGGACGACCGCATCGTCGCCGTCACCGCCGCCATGCCGGGCGGCACCGGGCTCGACCTGTTCGGCGAAGTGTTTCCATCCAGGACCTTCGATGTCGGCATTGCCGAACAGCATGCGGTGACCTTCGCCGCAGGCCTGGCGACGGAAGGCTACAAGCCGTTCGCGGCGATCTACTCGACCTTCCTGCAGCGCGCCTACGACCAGGTCGTCCACGATGTCGCGATCCAGAAACTGCCGGTGCGCTTTCCCATCGATCGCGCCGGTTTCGTCGGCGCCGATGGCGCCACCCATTGCGGCGCCTTCGACACCACTTTCCTGGCAAGCCTGCCGGGCTTTGTCGTCATGGCGGCGGCGGACGAGGCGGAGCTGCGCCACATGGTGCGCACTGCCGCGAGCTATGATGACGGCCCGATCGCCTTTCGCTATCCGCGCGGCAATGGCGTCGGCGTCGACATGCCGGAGCGCGGCTCGGTGCTCGACATCGGCAAGGGCCGCATCATCAGGGAAGGCAGCAAGGTAGCGCTGCTGTCCTTCGGCACGCGCTTGCAGGATTGCCTTGTTGCCGCCGAGGAACTCGGCGCGGCCGGACTTTCCACCACGGTCGCCGATGCCCGCTTCGCCAAGCCGCTCGACGAGGGTCTGATCCGGCGGCTGGCCCGCTCGCACGAGGTTCTGGTGACGGTGGAAGAGGGCGCCATCGGCGGCTTCGCCAGCCATGTGCTGCAGTTCCTCGCTCATGAAGGATTGCTGGAAAGTGGCCTGAAGGTGCGTCCGCTGGTCCTGCCTGATGTCTTCAGCGACCACGCCAAGCCGGAAAAGATGTATGCCGATGCCGGTCTCGATGCCGCCGGTATCGTGCGCACCGTATTCGTTGCACTCGGGCATACAGTCCGCGCCCAGCGCGCCTGAATCAAAATCTCAAGTGCTTGATCAAGTTTGCCGGCTTGATTTTGTAACGCATTGTTAACGCTGCCGTTTGGCGCTTTGCTTACCGTGTCTCTTGGCCGTTTTTCAACGGCATCCTGCTAGATCGTGACCAGGCAGGGAGACAACAACGATGAGAACGCTTCTGTGTGGCGTGGCACTTTCAGCCGCCATTGCAGCACCCGCCGCTGCCGAGACGCGCTATGATCGCAATCTTGAAAAGGCGGCGCAGGGCATCGTCGCCAGCAAGATGGGCGATATCCGTGGTGGCTTTTCCTACAAGCAGGTGCCGCAGCTTGTGGTTCTGCCAGATGTTGCTCCGGTGTCTGCCGTTGCGACCGAGCATCCGGCTGTGCAAGCCTCGGGGGATAGGGACGACGGTTTGTCTCCAGCCGTCGAGCGTCAGGTGTCCCGCACCATCTTTTAGAACCACATATCACGCACGCAGCGGCCATCGCGCGGCAGGTCGTCGAAGGTATCGAGGCCATCGAAATGGTCGATCGGCAGATCGGCAACGGTTTCGGGCGGCGCCAGGCGCACATTGACGGCGATTCGTGTTCGGCCGGAGGCACCGGCGCGCAAGCCACGCCAGGCCAGCACGCAGGCACAGGTCGGACAGAAAAGAATCCCGAGCGAAGGCTCGTCTTTTCCGACACGGGTGTAGCTGCTTACCTGTCCAACGACGCGGATACGCTCATCGACAAAGTCGTAAGCCCAGAGCGTCCCATAGCGACGGCACAGCGTGCAGTTGCAAGCCGTGATTGGCCCGGGATCGCCCTCCAAGGTCCAGTGCGTCGCGCCGCAGTGGCAGGCTCCCGTCAGCATCCGGCCTCCTTCGGGTCCAAGTGTGGATGGCGCTCGTCCTCGCCATTGTGCCGGCCTACAACGGTGATCGCAAGTTGCGGAGGCGTCAGCCCGGTGTGGATGTTCCGCGGTCCCGCCCATTATCCTTGCCTTCGCGGCCGGCTTTCGCCATGAAGGCCGATGAACTCGCCTCTGCCAGCCAGCACACGCCAGCGGCTCGACGACCTGCTCGTCCAGCGCGGCCTGTTTGCCAGCCGCTCGCGTGCCCGCGACGCGGTCGAGCGCGGCACGGTGACGGTTGATGGCGTCCTTGCCCGCAAGCCCGGTCAGAACGTTTCGCCGCAATGCCTTGTTGCCGTCGATGATCCGGCGCAAGGCTATGTCTCGCGCGCGGCGCTCAAGCTGATCGGCGGCCTCGACCATTTCGGTCTCGATCCAGCCGGTCGCGAGGCGCTCGACATCGGCGCGTCGACCGGCGGGTTCACCCAGGTGCTGCTGGAACGCGGCGCTGCCCATGTCACCGCCATCGATGTCGGTCATGCCCAGATTCATCCTGATATCGGCGGTGACCCCCGCGTGACAGTCATCGAGGGGCTGAACGCCCGCGACCTGACCATCGTCGATCTCGCCGGCCGTGCTCCGGATTTCATTGTCTCCGACGTCAGCTTCATCTCGCTGAAACTGGCGCTGCCGCCGGCGCTCGCCATTGCGAAGCCCGGTGCCGGCGCGATCTTTCTGGTCAAGCCGCAATTCGAGGCCGGCCGCGAGGCGATCGGCAAGGGTGGTCTGTTGAAAGACCCGTTCGCCGCCGCCGGTGTCGCCGGCCTGCTGCAGGATTGGCTGGACGACGTTCCCGGCTGGCGCTCGCTCGGCCTGCATCTGTCGCCGATCGAAGGCGGCGACGGCAATCGCGAGTTTCTTCTCGGTGGGATCAAGGACCGATGAGCACGCGCTTCACCATCAAAAAGCTTGGCGCTCAGGGCGACGGCATTGCCGAGACCGAAAGCGGCGATCTTTTTATCCCGTTCACGCTGCCGGGGGAGACTGTCACGGCCGCTCGTGAACGCGACCGCGCCACGCTGATGGCGGTGCTGGAGGCCTCGCCACTTCGCATTGAGCCTGCCTGCCGCCATTTCACCGAATGCGGCGGCTGCGCCCTCCAGCATTTCGAGGCCGAAGCCTATCGCCAGTGGAAGCGCGACAAGGTGGTGCACGCCTTGAAGGGCATCGATTGCGAGATCGGCGCACTGGTCGTCTGCGCGCCGCACACGCGCCGCCGTGTCGTGCTCGCCGCCCGGCGCACCGATATGGGCATGCAGCTAGGCTTCAACAGCCATCTGTCGCCGGAGATCATTTCCATATCCGAATGCCCGATCTCGCTGCCCGAGATTGTCGCCGCGCTCGACCGGCTGAGGGCGCTCGCCGATTTGATATGCGCCACCACGAAATCGTTCCGGATGGCGGTCACGGTGACCGGGTCGGGGCTCGATGTCGCGGTGTACGACTCCGGCAAGCTCGGCGAACACCAGCGCCGCATCGCCTCCAATTTTGTCCTTGCGCAAGGCTTTGCCAGATTGTCCATCGATGACGAGATCGTCATCGAGCCGAGGAAGCCGGTGGTCACGTTCGGCAGCGTCGCGGTCGCCTTGCCACCCGGCGCCTTCATGCAGGCGACCGAGGCAGCCGAACAGACAATGGCCGAGATCGTCGGTGGACATCTCAAGCGCGCCAAGAAGGTCGCCGACCTTTTCGCCGGCTGCGGCAGCTTTGCCCTGCGATTGGCCGCGAAGTCGGAAGTCCATGCCGTGGAAGGCGACGCGCCAGCGCTCTCGGCGCTCGACCGTGGCGCACGCTTCGCAACAGGGCTGAAGAAGGTGACAGGCGAACGCCGCGATCTGTTCCGCCGTCCGTTGACCTTCAAGGAGCTGAATGCCTTCGACGGCCTGGTGTTCGACCCGCCTCGCGCGGGCGCCGAGGACCAGTCGAAGCAGATTGCCCGCTCGGATGTTCCCTTCGTTGCCGCCGTATCCTGCAACCCGGTGACGCTGGCTCGTGACCTGCGCATCCTCATCGACGGTGGTTACACCGTGAAAAGCGTGACGCCGGTCGACCAGTTCCTGTGGTCGCCCCATGTCGAGGCGGTCGCTCTGCTGGAAAAACCCAGGAGAAGGCGCGGCTGAGCCGGCCAACGATCACGTTTCGTTGAGACCGGGCAATCCGGCCGGTCTCGACCGAAAGGCGCCGCAAAGCCGCCTTTTTGCACCGGCCTAGTCCGGGCTCTTGGGCGGAAGCATCGGCACTCTCACCTGACGGATGATCGCAATGCGGACGGTCTCGAAATTCCTCGCTTTGTTCCTTGCTTTCTCCATTTTCGCGTTCGGCTCGACGGCCGGGGCGCTGGCGCAAGGCGAAAAACGCCTTGCCTTCGTCATCGGCAACGCTGCCTATCCGGCGGGGGCGCTGGCGACACCGGCCAACGACGCCGGCCTGATTGCGCAGACATTGCAGGCGGCGGGGTTCGACGTGGTCGGCGCGCGCGATGTCGACCAGGAATCGCTGCGCGGCGCCTACCGCGATTTCCTCGCCAAGGTCACAGCAGCCGGTCCCGACGCGATCGTGTTTGTCTATCTGGCCGGCCAGGGCTTGCAGTTCGAGGGCGAGAACTATTTCGTGCCGGTCGATGCCCAGATCGCCAATGCCGCTGACGTGCCGATGGCGGCCGTGCGGGTTTCCGATCTCACCAAGCCGCTCGCGGCCTTGCCGAACAAGGTCAACATCTTCGTGCTCGACGCGGCGCGGCCAAACTCCTTCGCGAAGTCGAACCAGCCGCTTGCCGGCGGCCTCGCACTCGTCGATCCCGACCCGAACATGCTGGTCGCCTTCAATGCCGCCCCGGGCACAGTCGCACCTGAAGGCAAAGGCTCGTATGGCGCCTATGCGCAGGCGCTCGCCGAGATGATCAGGGATGGTGGCCTGCAGCTTGGCGATGTGTTCGATCGCACGCGGCTGCGAGTCAACGAAGTGACTAATGGCGCGGAGGTGCCTTGGAACGCCTCCAAGATCACCGATCCCTTCGTCTTCTTCGACCGTGGCCCGGATGCTCCGGCGCCGCAGGTTTCAGCCGCCGAGGTGCGGACAAACCGGACCAAGGAAATCCGCGACTTCGATGCGCATGACGCCTACATCGCCGCCCTCGATCGCGATACGATGCGCGGCTACGAAGATTTCATCGTCGCCTATCCCCACGATCCGATGGCCAGGCGCGTGCGCGCCATTCTGGCGGCGCGGCGCGAGGCGATCACCTGGCGCCAGACCTGGCTCAGGGACACGCCCGAGGCCTATTGGTCCTATCTCGATCGCTATCCCGATGGCCCCCACGCCTGGGATGCCCGCCGCAGGCTCGAGCATTTCGACGCCGCCCTGGAGCCGCCGCAGGGTTTTGCCGTCTATGCCTACGATGTGCCGCCGCCGCCGCCGGAAGAAATCGTCTATGTCGACCGGCCTGTGCTCTATTTCGACGACCCCGAATTCGGCTTCGATCCGCCGCCACCGGTGGCGGTGATCTTCCTGCAACCGCGGCCGCGCGACTTCATCGAACTGCCGCCACCGCCGCCGCCGATCGGCGTCTTCCTTCTGCCGACGCCGGTGTTCGTGCCCGTGCCGGTTTGGGTGAACCCGCCGCATGACATCTTCCCGCCGCCGAACAACGTCATCTTCAACAACATCCACAACACCACCATCGTCAACAACACGACGATCAACGAGAACGGCCTCACCACCGGCCAGAAGCTGACCGCAGGTGCGGTGGGCATCGGTGCGGCGGCATTGGCGACCAAGGTGGCGCTGCCGGCTTTCCTGCAGAAGAAGGAGGCCACGCTCGCCAAGGTCAATCCGGGCGGCCTGCCATCGAAACTGGTCAAAACGGGACAGCAGAACGGCGGCGCGCCACTGTCGAAAACGCTGCCGGCAGACAAGCTGGCCGGCCACGCTCTGCCCGGCGCCGACGGCAAGACGCTGCCGCTGGTCAACGGCAAGCCGGTCCTCAATGGCCAGAACGTGGCCAACGACAAATCCGGCAAGCGCCTGCGCAAGCAGGGCCTTGCGGATGCCGCGACGACCGCCAATGGCGCAGCCCCAGTGACCAATGGGCAGGACAAGAGCGGAAAGTTGCACAAGCTCCCGGCTGGCGCCACGGCACCTTCCGGCAATGGGCAGAATAGCCAGTTGAAACTGAAGACCAACAATCCCTCAGTGCTCAATGGCCAAGTCGCCGCCAACGGAAAATTGAAAAAGCTCCATGGTCAGGGCGTTGGTGGCTCGGACACGACGAATGGGGCAGCCAACGGACAAGGCAAGGGGCTCAAATTCCACAAGCCGCCGGCCAATGGCGGGCCGGCGGGCGACAAGGTCTCGAACAGCAATCCGCATCGTCAGCTGAAATTGCAAGACAAGCCGAAGGTGCAGGTGCTTTCAAAACCGCAGAGGCCGCAGTTCCAGGCGCAGGCGCACATACAGCGGCAGCCTCAGCTACAGCAAAAGCCGCAGCGGGAAGTCGGCAAGAAGCCACCTTGCGGACACCCCAGCGAGCCTGCCTGCAAGAAATAGCGCGTGTCGGGCTGCGAACGCGGCCTGGCACGGCGATACACGATGACATCACAACTGCGTGGTTGGGCACGGCCAAGATTGCGCGCTGCCTTGGCACGCTGTTACCAGTCAACGTTGGGCGGGGTGCTCAAGGGAGTGACCACAATGAGAATTGCAAGCGTTCTGACGTCTATTGCCGTAGCCGGGTTTATTATGACGGGAGCTGCCGCGGCAGCGACGACAGCAGCCACCACGACCGCGCCGGCCACGACCACTGCCGCCCCCGCGAAGAAGGCAAAGACGACCGCCATGACGCCGGAGAAAACCGCGATTTCGAAGCAATGTTCAGCACTTGCCGATGCCCAGAAGCTGCACGGCAAGGCACGTGAGAAGTTCCGGGCAGACTGCAAGAAGAACGGCGGCAAAGCCACCTGATCATCGGCTCCACGCCGAAGATACTGCTGCCAGCCTGCACCGCGTGGCTGGCGGCAATTCCGGGAAAAGCGTGAACCGGATTTCTGTCTGTGTCAGCTTCGACTTGGGCTCGGATCGAGCGCAGAAGAGACAGTTACGGCATCCGCCATATCGACAGCCACCGAACGCTCGCGGTGCCTGGAGCCGCTACGGTTCTGGCAAGCCCTCAGTCTACGAGCTTGGCAACATTCGAGAGGGTCTTCGGCCTACCACCGCGCTGGTTGATCGACACCCAGACATTCGGGTTCTGCTGCGACTGGCGTTTCAGGAAGTAGTAGCCGGTCGCGTTCCAGGGCCTGATTTCGTTGACCAGATTGTCGAGGACGAGATCGCCTTTGTCGGTTTTCACCGTCAGGATGGTGTGGCCCTCATTGTCGAGGTCGCGCACCACGGTCATCAACAGTGCCTGCCGGGGGAATCCAGCTTCCTTGAGAAGCTTGCGCTTGTAGAGCGCGTAGATCTTGCAGTCGCCCTTGCCGTCAACCGGGTAATCCCAGTGGTCCTCCATCGTGCCCCAGTGATCGAAATTGCTGACGGGTTTGATGGAATTGTTGGCCGTCTGATTTATACGCTTGAGGATGCGTAGGTTCTGCGCGGTTAGTTTGACACTCGCGGCTGGCAGAACGGGCACCTTGCACTCTTTTGGCCGGCGATGGCAGAAATCCAGCCAGCCGTAGGGCACGCTGGTGCTTCCACCTACGGCGGCGGAGCGCGCTCCATCCGTGGAAGATTGCGCCGATTGTGACTTGAACCATGTCGACTGCGCTGCCGCCGGACTTGCTGGCAGCGATGTCGCACCAATCAACGAAACAAAGCCAAGCAGGAGAGACGAAGTCAGGGAGTGCCGCATTGCCAAAACCACCACCACAACGAGGAACTGGTGCTGCGTCCGTGCGCAAAAGCGGCCCAGGCAGTTAAAGACTCAATGATTTCCTAACGTCGATTGTGTTCACTTCAAGGTATGGCGGAGATTCAAGCCGAAAAACAAGGATCAGCTGGCGCATCAGGCGAAGTTCGAGCGTCAGAGCGTCCAGACCGCGCTTCCTCGTCAGGCTTCCTGCACGCCGTCATATCCGGCCGCCCTCGCAGCCTTGAGGAAACTACGGTCAAAGGTTGCCAAGCCGGCGCAATGCGCTGATTTTCTCAGATGCAGCGCATCTGCGAAATCCATTCCTGCCTCCGACAGATCCAGCGCAGAGGAGACAATCGCGGCATCTTCCAGCTCTACCGTGGGTAACCCGCCGAACATCCGCAGTGTGCTGGCGATCACGGCCTGGCTGTGACCGTAGGCGCTGCGCAGCACCCACTCTGCCTCCAGGATTACCGTGACAGAAACAAAGACAGGCTGACCATCGATAAGCCGCCGTGCTCGCGGGGACTGCTCGGGATGGTCGTTCGTCAAATACCTGACGACAACGTTGGTATCAATTGCGAGCATCGCGTCGCCGTGCTTCAGCAAGGACGGCGGCGTCCATTTCCTCCAGCGTCTTCGGGGTGCCGCTGCGCGGCAGGACGCCAAAGACATCTTCTGGTCGTGTCGGGGCAAAGGCCGGCGCCAATTTCAAAAGGACTCCATCGGGAGTGTCTTCGACCTCCAAGCGCGTGCCCGCGCCCCAATCCCTCTGTTTTCGGATCGCGCTGGGCAGGATTACCTGTCCCTTGGTGGAGACGGTCGTTACAAGTTTTTCTGTTGCAGCCATCGCGCCACGCCTTCGTGTAAGACAATGGTAAGATAGTCTTGTCGCGGAAGACATTCAAGCCTGCCGGATTGCATCCTCAAACCCGGGTGCCGCCGACCGTCATCTGGTTCATCCTGAGATGCGGCTGGCCGACGCCGACCGGCACGCCTTGTCCGGCCTTGCCGCACATGCCGATGCCATTGTCGAGCTTCATGTCGTTGCCGACCATCGAGACGCGGTGCATGGCATCCGGCCCATTGCCGATCAGCATCGCACCCTTGATCGGCTGCGTCACCTTGCCGTTCTCGATCATGTAGGCCTCGGTGCAGCCGAACACGAACTTGCCCGAAGTGATATCGACCTGGCCGCCACCGAAAGAGACGGCGTAGATGCCGTTCTTGACCGAGGCGATGATCTCGTCCGGCTCCATGTCGCCTGAAGTCATGTAGGTGTTTGTCATGCGCGGCATCGGTTGGTGCGCGTAGCCTTCGCGCCGGCCGTTACCGGTCGCTTTCATCCCCATCAGCCGGGCGTTCTGCCGGTCCTGCATGTAGCCGACCAGTTTGCCGTCCTCGATCAGCACGTTGCGGGCCGAAGGTGTACCCTCGTCGTCGACGGTGAGTGAACCGCGCCGCTCGGGGATCGTGCCGTCATCGACGACGGTAACGCCCTTTGCGGCAACCTGCTGGCCGAGCAGGCCGGCGAAGGCGGAGGTCTTCTTGCGGTTGAAATCGCCTTCCAGCCCATGGCCGACGGCTTCGTGCAGCATCACGCCCGGCCAGCCGCTGGACAGCACGATGTCGAACGTGCCTGCCGGTGCCGGAATGGCTTCCAGGTTAACCAGCGCCTGCCGGAGCGCTTCCTTGGCGGCGTGCTGCCAGGCGTCCTCGATCAGGAACTCGCCAAACGCCTTACGTCCACCCATGCCGTAGGAGCCGCTTTCCTGGCGGTCGCCATCGCCGACCACCACCGAGACGTTGATGCGGACCAGCGGCCGGATATCGCGCACCACCTGGCCATCGGCGCGCACGATCTCGACATGCTGCCAGGAAGCGGCGAGCGAGGCGGTCACCTGGCGCACGCGCGGATCCTGCGCACGCAGCCAGGCGTCGATTTCCTGCAGCAGCTTTGCCTTGGCCTCGAAGGAGGGCGAGGGGATAGGGTTCTCATCGCCGTAGAGATGGGTATTGGTACGAGCAGGTGCGGCGGCAAGCGTGCCGGAATAGCCACCCTTGACGGTCGAGACAGCGGCGGCCGCGCGCAGCAGCGAAGCCTCGGACAGGTCGCTCGAATGAGCGTAGCCGCTGGCTTCGCCCGCAACCGCACGCAGGCCAAAACCCTGGTCGGTGTTGAAATTGGCGGTCTTCAGCCGGCCATTGTCGAACATCAGCGCCTCGCTCTCGCTGTATTCGAGAAACAGCTCGCCGTCGTCGGCACCGTTGATGGTCTCAGTTACGATCTGCTTGATGCGATCGTCTGAAATGTCGAATTGGCCGATCAGGCTGTTCATGGCGCATCCATTCGTGGGAAGAAGCTTGTTTCCCACGATGTAGGCGCGAAGCCGCGCCGAGACAATCGTCCCGCTGCGATGTGAGAACAAATGCGATCGCCGACAGGCCGTCGGCGTCACTTCTGGTTGATGAAGTCCTTGATGTTGTTGGTCATCGAATCCCAGTTCGAGAAATCTTCCTCGAGATTGGCCTTGGTGATGCCGCCGATGAAGCTGACATCCATCTTGAAGTTGGATCCGTCGCCGGAAAACGCCTTGACCCAGCGAAATTTCTTGTTCCACTCATTGGCCTGATCGGCCGTGAAGGCATCGGTGTAGCCCGAGGAAAACTGGATGGATTTGCACTTCTCGTGGTTTTCGCAGCCATAGAAGTAGATGACATATTTCATGCCTTCGAGCCGGCCGGAGACCATGGGGTCACCACCGTCGTCCTTGTCCAGCTTGGCCGAGCCATAACCCTTGGCAATGTCGAGGATTGCGTTGGGATCAGGTGCCGTGATGACTTCGGCATTGTCAGCCCACGCAACAGAAATCGCGCCGGTCGAAATCAGACCCGCGGATAGAAGCAAAGAAAACGAGCGCATGATGATCCCCACCGCCAAAAAACCCGCATCCTGCGGGAATTGTGCGCCAGGATTGAGTTTTCCGCAAGCGTCCTGACGTTAGGGCAGGGCGGCAAAACCGTCGGCGAAGCCCTTGAGGTCGACGGGAATGCCGATGCCTTCTTCCGGCGTCTGGAAGACGATGAACGTTGCCGATGTGCCGGTCTTGAGCGTGTCGAGCAGCGGTTTTTCGAGAATGACCTCGGCGTAGCAACCGTCCTGGAAGCAGCGCACGAAATAGGCGCGGCCGATGTCCTTGCCGTCCACATTGAGGCCAAGCCCGTTGGGCAGGAGCACGCCTAGCGGCGCCAGCACGCGCAGGATCTCGGCCTTGTTGTCGGCGGTCCGCAGCACGACGACCGACAGCCCCATCTCCGGGCGATCCTCGGCGACGACATTCTGCATCATCACGCATTGTTCAGAGGTTGCACCGGCGGGCGTGTCGCAGATGATCGACCAGGCGCCGTGCGTCGAGCGCACCGTGCCGCTCGGCTGTGCGGCATTGGCCTGACTGGCGACCAACAGACCGGCCGCCGACAGGGCAATGACAAAGATGGCTTTCGCCAAGGTGCTCGAAAGCCCCAGTCTCACATGCCTCAGTCTAGAAAGCCAAGAGTTCATGACGGCTCCATTGCGAATCACGGCACTTTAAGCCGCGCCAATGCCAAGTAAAGGACGAGGCCGCGGCCGAACTGTCCCGAAACAGGCAACACAGCGCTTTTCCCCGCGAAATTCGCCTGAATTACGACGCTTCGCGCACCCCACCGGCGTGAGGCGGGTAGCCTGCCGGAGATGCGCAATTCGCCGCCGTCGCCACCGCCCCGGAAGAGCCATGTCAGCTTGCGCGCAAAAATGCCGCACAGTTTCCTCCGCTCCTTTCTTGCGGAGGGAAAAAGAGTATGGTTTGAACCACCTTGAGACTGTCGGGATTCCCGTCCCGGCATTGTTCGTATTCTCGCGGGCACGGTCGCGAGAAACTGGGAGACGAAGAGGGCGATGAGAAAATTCCTAGCAAACGCCAAGTTTCTAGCCAGTGCTGGGGCTGCCACCGCGTTTTTCGCCGGCACATCCGCCCATGCTGATCAGCCCGTGCCGTGGGAGACGACCTTCCAGGCACCGGCGACCGAGATGATGCGGCAGATCGAGAGCTTCGGGAACTACACGATGTGGTTTGTCGTCCCGATCACGTTGTTGGTGCTGTTTCTTCTCGCCTATTGCATCTTCCGGTTTCGGGCGAGCGCCAATCCGGTGCCCGCCAAAACCAGCCACAACACGGCGATCGAAGTGATCTGGACGGTGGGACCTGTTGTCATCCTGCTTTTCATCGCCATTCCTTCGTTCAAGCTCCTGACCGCGCAGTATACGCCCGGGGAAGAGCCAAAGCTCACCGTCAAGGCGACCGGCAACCAGTGGAACTGGGATTACGAGTACCAGACGGACAACACGCTCACCTTCAATTCGGCCATCCTGCAGGATGGTGATCGCGCCAAGGCCGGCAAGGAAGACCGCAAAGTCTATCCACGCCTGCTCGCGGTTGACAACGAGCTGGTGGTGCCGGTCAACACGATGACGCGCGTGCTCGTCACCGCGACCGACGTGATCCATTCCTTTGCCATGCCGTCCTTTGGCATCAAGATGGACGCCGTTCCGGGGCGCACCAACGAAACCTGGTTCAAGGCGGAGAAGGAAGGCCTCTATTACGGTCAGTGCTCTCAGCTCTGCGGCAAGGACCACGCCTTCATGCCGATCGCCATTCGTGTCGTATCCGACACGCAGTTCAAGACCTGGCTGGCTGCGGCCAAGACCGATCTGCCAGGCGCCAACAAGACGCTCATGGCCGAAGTCGACGGCCAGAACAAGGTAGCGGCCGCCGGCAATTGATGTCGCGGGTTAGCAAGATTTAGGGAACGGAGCGGAACATGGCAGACGCTGCAGCTCACGACGGGCACGACCACAAGCCGTATCACGGCTGGGTGCGCTGGGTCTATTCGACCAACCACAAGGATATCGGCACGCTCTACCTGATCTTTGCGATCATGGCCGGTATCATCGGCGGTGCGCTGTCCGTTGCCATCCGCATGGAACTGCAGGAGCCCGGCATCCAGATCTTCAGCGGCCTGGCGCAGATGGTCTACGGCATGAACGGTGATGCCGCGATCGACGGCGGCAAGAGCATGTACAATGCCTTTGCCACCGCGCATGCGCTGATCATGATCTTCTTTATGGTCATGCCGGCGCTGATCGGTGGTTTTGCCAACTGGATGGTGCCGATCATGATCGGCGCCCCTGATATGGCGTTCCCGCGCATGAACAACATCTCGTTCTGGCTGCTGCCGCCGGCCTTCATCCTGCTGCTCACCTCGATGTTCATGCCGAGTGCGCCGGGCGCCTACGGCGTGGGTGGCGGCTGGACGCTCTATCCGCCGCTGTCGACCTCGGGCCAGCCCGGACCGGCGATGGATCTGGCCATCCTGTCGATCCACATTGCCGGTGCGTCGTCGATCCTCGGCGCCATCAACTTCATCACCACCATCTTCAACATGCGCGCCCCCGGCATGACGCTGCACAAGATGCCGCTGTTTGCCTGGTCGGTGCTGGTCACCGCCTTCCTGCTGCTCCTGTCGTTGCCAGTTCTGGCCGGCGGCATCACCATGCTGCTCACCGACCGGAATTTCGGCACCACCTTCTTTGCTCCGGACGGCGGCGGCGACCCGATCCTGTTCCAGCACCTGTTCTGGTTCTTCGGTCACCCGGAAGTCTACATTCTGATCCTGCCGGGCTTCGGCATCATCAGCCATGTCATCTCGACCTTCTCGAAGAAGCCGGTGTTCGGCTATCTCGGCATGGCCTACGCCATGGTCGCGATCGGCGCCGTCGGCTTCATCGTCTGGGCGCACCACATGTATACGACCGGCCTGTCGCTCGACACGCAGCGCTACTTCGTTTTCGCCACCATGGTCATCGCGGTGCCGACGGGCGTGAAGATCTTCTCGTGGATCGCGACGATGTGGGGCGGATCGATCTCGTTCAAGACGCCGATGCTGTGGGCACTGGGCTTCATCTTCCTGTTCACCATCGGCGGCGTCACGGGCGTTCAGCTAGCCAATGCCGGCCTCGACCGCTCGCTGCACGACACCTATTTCGTCATCGCCCACTTCCACTATGTGCTGTCGCTGGGCGCGGTGTTCGCGATCTTCGCCGGCTGGTACTACTGGTTCCCCAAGATGACCGGCTATATGTACTCGCCTGTTATCGCCAACACCCACTTCTGGGTCACCTTCGTCGGCGTCAATCTGATCTTCTTCCCGCAGCATTTCCTCGGCCTCGCCGGCATGCCGCGCCGCACGATCGACTATCCGGACGCGTTTGCCGGCTGGAACTACGTGTCGTCCATCGGCTCCTACATCTCGGCCGTCGGCGTGTTGATCTTCCTTTACTGCGTGTTCGAAGCCTTCCGGAAGAAGCGGATCGCCGGCGCCAATCCGTGGGGCGAGGGCGCAACGACGCTGGAATGGCAGCTGCCTTCGCCGCCGCCTTTCCACCAGTGGGAGCAGCTGCCGAAGATCAAGTAAGGCGGCAGCCTGTACGAAATCAAAACCGCCGGTTCGCCGGCGGTTTTGGACAAACGGAATTATGGACTTGAGTACGCATGGCCCTAGTCGACGAAACCAGTATTGACGAAGCGGGCTTCCGCATGTCGGAAGCGACCGCGGGCGATTTCTTCGCCCTGCTGAAGCCGCGCGTCATGTCGCTGGTGGTGTTTACCGCCTTCGTCGGACTGGTCGCGGCACCCGTGACGATCAATCCGCTGCTGGCGGTGATCGCCATCCTGGCTATTGCCATTGGCGCCGGCGCCTCGGGCGCGCTCAACATGTGGTACGACGCCGACATCGACGCGGTGATGACCAGGACGGCCAGCCGTCCAGTTCCGTCCGGCCGTATCCAGCCGCACGAGGCGCTGACCTTCGGCCTGGTGCTTTCCGTCCTGTCAGTGATGACGCTCGGCGTGCTGGTCAACTGGCTCTCCGCGACGTTGCTGGCCTTCACCATCTTCTTCTATGCCGTCGTCTACACGATGTGGCTGAAGCGCTGGACGCCGCAGAACATCGTTATTGGTGGCGCGGCCGGTGCCATCCCGCCGGTCATCGGCTGGGCCGCGGTAACCGGCTCGGTCAGCCTCGAGAGCATCGTCCTGTTCCTGATCATCTTCCTTTGGACGCCACCGCATTTCTGGGCACTGGCACTGTTCAAATCCGAGGATTATGCCCGAGCCGGTATCCCGATGATGCCGAATGTTGCTGGCCAGGCGTCGACCCGCCGCCAGATCTTCGCCTATGCGCTGGTCTTGGCCCCGGTCGGTGTGCTGCCTTGGGTGCTCGGCTACACAACGCCGGTCTACGGCGTGGCCGCCGTGCTGCTTGGGGTTGGCTTTGTCTGGTATGCGTGGAAAGTGCTGGGCATGGCCGACGATGATCGCGTCATGAAGCCGGCCAAGGCGCTATTTGCTTATTCGCTGCTGTATCTCTTCGCCATCTTCGCTGCCTACCTGGCCGACAGCGTCGTCGAACGTGCACTTGCCATGGGTGGGGCATGATAATGGTCGAGGAAAAGCTTGAGACGGTCACGCTAACCGATCGTCAGAAGAAGGCCCAGCGCAGCCGGTCCATCGCCATAGGGGTGGCGTTGGCGGTGCTGGTCGTCATTTTCTACATCGCCACGATCGTCAAGTTCGGCCACAATCTGGGCACGATGTGATGAGCGTCGAGATGTCCAAAAAGCCGGCCGGCAAGAACAGCAATGTCATCGTCGCGGCGGTCTGTCTTGCCTTCTTCACCGGCATGATCGGCATGGCCTATGCGGCCGTGCCGCTCTACAAGATGTTCTGCCAGGCAACCGGTTATGGCGGCACGACGCAACGTGCCGAGAAGCAATATGCCGGCCGCGTGCTGGACCGTGAGATCACGGTGCGCTTCGACGCCAATATTGCCGGCGTGCCGTGGGAGTTCCAGCCGGTCCAGCGCTCGATGACGATGAAGATCGGCGAGACGGTGCAGGCGCATTACCAGGCGACCAACAAGTTCGATCGCCCCGTCACCGGCCGCGCCACCTTCAACGTGCAGCCGGAACTGGCAGGCCCCTACTTCAACAAGGTCGAGTGCTTCTGCTTCACCGACACCTCGCTGAAGCCCGGCGAGACGCTGGACATGCCGGTCCTGTTCTATGTGGATCCCGATATCGTGAATGTGCCGGAGCTGAAGGACGTGAAGACGATCACCCTGTCCTATACGATGTTCCCGGTGGAGAAGACTAAGCCGGTCGCCTCATCGGAGCCGATCCAGGGTGACAGCAAGACAATTTCCAATACCGAAGCAAATCTCGGGGGTTGATATGGCAGACGCGCACGCAAAACCACAGCATGACTACCATCTCGTCGACCCAAGCCCATGGCCTTTCCTGGGCTCGATAGGCGCGCTCGTCATGGCCTTTGGCGGTGTCGCCCTGATGGAATACCTGAAGGGCGGCACTTTTCCGATCTTCGGCTTCAATATCGCCAATCCGTGGCTGTTCTTCATCGGCGTGGTGATCGTGCTCTACACCATGTTCGCCTGGTGGTCGGACACGATCAAGGAAGCGCATGAGGGCCATCACACACGGGTCGTGTCGCTGCACCTGCGCTATGGCATGATCATGTTCATCGCCTCGGAGGTGATGTTCTTTGTTGCCTGGTTCTGGGCCTATTTCGATGCCAGCCTTTTTGCCGGCGAGGCACAGAACTACGCGCGCGCCACATTTACCGGTGGTGTCTGGCCGCCGAAGGGCATGGAAGTTCTCGATCCCTTCCATTTGCCGCTCTACAACACCATCATCCTGCTGCTGTCGGGAACCACGGTCACCTGGGCACACCATTCGCTCATCCATGGCGATCGCAAGGGCCTGATCAACGGCCTGGTGCTGACGGTGGGCCTCGGCATGCTGTTCACCATGGTGCAGGCCTACGAGTACATGCACGCTCCGTTCGGCTTCAAGGATTCCATCTACGGCGCCACCTTCTTCATGGCGACAGGCTTCCACGGCTTCCATGTCATCATCGGCACCATCTTCCTGCTGGTCTGCCTGATCCGGGCGATGAAGGGTGACTTCACCCCAAAGCAGCATTTCGGCTTCGAGGCGGCCGCCTGGTACTGGCACTTCGTCGACGTGGTCTGGCTATTCCTGTTCGCCTCGATCTATGTCTGGGGATCGGTCGGCGCGGTGATCGAAGGCCACTGATCCGGCCCGTAGTATTTCGATTTCGGGAGGGCGGCCGCGGCGACGTGGCCGCCTTCTTCTTTTCGGCGCAATGATCGCCGATCGATTGCTGATGCGGCTGACGATTTCCTGGGCGATTTGCGCATTCATCCTCCTGGCATACCCGACCCTTGCGGCTGAGAAAGTGGATCTGGTGCGCGTTCACAAGGCGGAACGCCGGCTGGAGCTGATCGGCGACGGCAAGGTCCTGCGGACCTACAGCATTGCGCTCGGCGGGGATCCCGTCGGCGGCAAGCACCAAGAGGGCGATCAGCGCACGCCCGAGGGGCGCTATATGCTCGATTGGCGCAATCCCAACAGCATCGCGCACAGATCCATCCACATCTCCTATCCCAATGCCGGCGATCTCGCCGCCGCGAAGGCGCGCCATGTCGACGCGGGCGGCATGATCATGATCCACGGCCAGCCCAATGGTTTCGGCCGGTGGGGCTGGCTGCTTCAATTGGTCGACTGGACCGATGGCTGCATTGCCGTTACGGACTCCGACATGGACGAAATCTGGGCAATGGTGGCCGATGGGACACCGATCGAGATCGAGCAGTAACCATGAGTGAAGACAAGGCGATCTGGCCTCCGATCGATCCGATTTCGGCTGGGCTGCATGGCCGTTGCCCGCGTTGCGGCGAGGGGCGGCTGTTTTCCGGCTTCCTCACCGTTGGCAAACGCTGCACCAATTGCGGCCTCGACTATTCCTACGCCGATGCAGGCGATGGACCGGCGGTCTTCGTCATTCTGATCATCGGCTTCATCATCGTCGGCCTGGCGCTCTGGGTTGACGTGACGCTGAGCCCGCCGCTCTGGCTGCATCTGCTGGTCTGGGTCCCGCTGGCCGTGGTGCTGTGCCTGACGGCGTTGCGGCTGATCAAGGGCGTGTTGCTCACCCTGCAATATGCCAACAAGGCGGCCGAAGGCCGGCTGGACCACGGCGAATGAGCGAGGCGTCCATCAAAACTGGTGGCGGTTCGCGGCCAAGGACAGCATTGCTGCTCGGCCTTGGTCTTGTGCTGCTGGTCATCCTGCTGGCGCTCGGCACCTGGCAGGTCCAGCGCCTGCACTGGAAGGAAGGTCTTCTGCAGACCATCGACCAGCGCACCCATTCGGCGCCGCTGCCGCTGGCAGAGGTCGAGAAAGAGTTCGCCGCCTCGGGAGACGTCGACTACACGCCGGTCACGGTCTCCGGCACCTTCCTGCATTCCGGCGAACGGCATTTCTATTCGACCTGGGAAGGCGAGGCCGGCTTCAACGTCTACACGCCGCTGGCACTGGACGATGGCCGTTTCGTCCTGATCAATCGCGGCTTCATACCCTATGACCTCAAGGATGCCGCCAAGCGCTCGAAAGGGCAGGTGACGGGTAGGGTGACGATCACCGGGCTCGCTCGCAATCCGCTGCCGGCAAAGCCGTCGATGATGCTTCCCGACAATGACGTGGCCAAGAACATCTTCTACTGGAAGGACCGCGACGTCATGGCGGCGAGCGCCGGGCTGCCGGCCAGGTTCACGCTGGTTCCGATCTTCATCGATGCCGACAAGACGCCCAATCCCGGCGGTCTGCCGGTCGGAGGCGTCACCATCATCGACCTGCCGAACAGCCATCTGCAATATGCCGTCACCTGGTATGGGCTCGCCGCGGCGCTCGCCGCGGTGCTCATCCTGCGGCTTCGCTGTCCCGCGAAAAGGGAATGACCGCTAGCAGCATCCTTCACAGAGCCGGCCCTTGACAGAACAGGGGTAGGCACCTCATTTCGGCGCTGACGAACCGGCCAGGATTTAATGCTTCAGACAATGACCAAGCCTCCGCTGACGATCCGGCTCTGCCAGCCGCGCGGCTTCTGCGCCGGCGTCGACCGTGCCATCCAGATCGTCGTGCTGGCTCTGAAGAAATATGGCGCGCCGGTCTATGTCCGCCATGAGATCGTGCACAACCGCTATGTCGTCGAGGGACTGCAAAGCCTTGGCGCGGTCTTCATCGAGGAGCTTTCCGAAATTCCGGCCGAACACCGGCAGTCGCCGGTTGTCTTCTCGGCGCATGGCGTGCCGAAATCGGTGCCGGCGGATGCTCAGGCGCGCAACCTGTTCTATCTCGACGCCACCTGTCCGCTGGTCTCCAAGGTCCACAAGCAGGCGATGCGCCATCAGCGGCTCGGCCGCCATGTGCTGTTGATCGGCCATGCCGGACATCCCGAGGTGATCGGCACAATGGGCCAATTGCCGGAAGGCGCGGTCACGCTGGTCGAGACCGAAGCCGACGCCGCCACGCTCGAGCCCGCCGACCCACAAGCGCTCGGCTTCGTCACCCAGACCACGCTGTCGGTCGAGGACACCGCCGGCATCATCCGCGCGCTGAAGGACCGCTTTCCTGCCCTGCAGGCGCCGGCGGCGGAATCGATCTGCTACGCCACCACCAACCGCCAGGAAGCGGTCAAGGATACCGCCCCGGGCGCTGATCTCTATCTGATCGTCGGTGCCCCCAATTCCTCCAACTCGCGGCGTCTTGTCGAAGTGGCGGAGCGCGCAGGTGCCAAGATGTCGCTTCTCGTACAGCGCGCCGCCGAGATTCCGTGGAATGACATCGGCAACATTTCGACGCTCGGCCTGTCGGCAGGGGCATCGGCGCCGGAGATCATCGTCGACGAGATCATCGACGCGTTTCGCCAGCGCTTCGATGTCACCATCGACCTGGCCATCACGGCCACCGAAACAGAGGATTTTCCGGTCATGCGGGTATTGCGCGATGTCGAACTGACGCCGGCCGACATGGCCTTCGTCAACGGAGCCGCGTAAGGCACATGGCCGTCTATACCGACGTTGCGGAGGGCGAACTCGGCGCTTTCCTGAAGCACTACCCGGTCGGCGATCTCCTGTCCTACAAGGGCATCGCCGAAGGCACCGAGAATTCGAATTTCCTGCTGCATACGTCCAGCGGCGCCTACATTCTGACGCTCTATGAGAAGCGCGTCGAGAAGGCGGACCTGCCGTTTTTCCTCGGCTTGATGGGCCATCTCGCCAACAAGGGCGTGTCCTGCCCGCTGCCGGTGACCGCGCATGACGGCAGCGTCATCGGCACGCTGGCCGGCCGTCCCGCGGTCATCATCACCTTCCTTGAAGGGCTCTCGCTGCGGCGGCCGACGGCAACGCATTGTGCCGAGGTCGGCAAGGCTTTGGCCGCCCTGCATCTGGCTGGCGCCGACTTTTCGATGACCCGTCCCAACGCGCTCGCCATCGACGGCTGGCGCAAGCTTTGGGATGCATCCCGCGACCGCGCCGACGAGGTCGAGCCTGGGCTGGCGGCTGAGGTCGACGCCGATTTTGTGGACCTTGAGCGTAACTGGCCGAAGGGCCTGCCAGCAGGCATCATCCATGCCGATCTTTTTCCGGACAATGTCTTCTTCCTAGGCGAAAAGCTCTCCGGCCTGATCGACTTCTATTTTGCCTGTGACGACCTCTATGCCTACGACGTCGCCACCTGCCTCAACGCCTGGTGTTTCGAGAAGGACTTTTCCTTCAACCTCACCAAGGGCAAGGCGTTGCTTGAGAGCTATCAGAGCGTGCGTCCGCTGAGCGATCAGGAAAAGGCGGCACTGCCGATGCTGGCGCGCGGCTCGGCGCTGCGCTTCATGTTGACCCGGCTCTATGACTGGCTCACCGTTCCCGATGGCGGCCTGGTCATGAAGCGTGATCCGACCGAATACATCAGGCGGATCCGGTTTCATCGGGCGATCAAATCTGCTTCGGAATATGGGTTAGCATGAGCAAACAGGTTGAAATCTTCACCGACGGCGCCTGCTCGGGCAATCCCGGCCCTGGCGGCTGGGGTGCCATCCTGCGCTTCAACGGCACCACCAGGGAGCTTTCCGGCGGCGAGGCCGAGACAACCAACAACCGCATGGAGTTGCTGGCGGCCATTTCCGCGCTGAATGCGCTGAAGGAACCCTGCACCGTCGAGCTTCATACCGACAGCAAATATGTCATGGACGGCATTTCCAAATGGATCCATGGCTGGAAGAAGAACGGCTGGAAGACCGCCGACAAGAAGCCGGTCAAGAACGGCGAGCTGTGGCAGGCACTCGATGAAGCCAACAAGCGCCACAAGGTCACCTGGAACTGGGTCAAGGGCCATGCCGGCCATGCCGAGAACGAACGCGCCGACGAATTGGCACGGGAAGGCATGGCGCCGTTCAAGAAAGGCTCTTTCAAGCCGGCGGTTTCAGCACCAAAGCCGGATCTCCAAGCAAAGCAGCCGCTTGCCACCAAGGCGCGTCGTTCGACCCAGAGCTATTGAAGTCCTGCTTCGCGGCCCTCGACTGGCGAGAGACATCTGTCATGCCGATCGCCTACTACATCACCCATCCCCAGGTTCAGATGGATGCCGCGATTCCCGTGCCGGAATGGGGGCTGTCCGACGTCGGCCGAGCGAGAGCCTTTGCCATGCTCGATCAACCATGGGTCGGGCCGATCCGGCGCATCTTTTCATCGGCTGAACGCAAGGCGATAGACACCGCCGAGATTCTCGCAAAGCATCTCCGCCTTGCAGTCGAAGTGAGGGACAAAATTCATGAGAATGACCGCTCCGCGACGGGCTTCCTGCCGCCGCCGGAGTTCGAGGCGGTCGCCGACCAGTTCTTCGCCAATCCGCACAAAAGCATTCGCGGCTGGGAGCGGGCGATCGATGCGCAGCAGCGCATCGTGAGCGAGGTCGAGGCCGTGCTCGGCGGCAATGATGGCGGCGACATTGCTCTTGTTGGCCATGGAGGCGTTGGAACGCTCCTGCTGCTGTCACTGAGCGGGCGGGAGATCAGCCGCGAAGCGGATCAGCCGGCAGGCGGTGGCAACTATTTCGCTTACGACATTGGCTCGCGCCACGTCCTCCATGGGTGGCGACCGGTCGACAGGCTGCCTTGACCGGCGAGCATAAACATAGGGATAGGACGGACTATCCCGGCAAATTTGTGATTGCTCAAGGACTAAGGATGGGAGTAATATTTCCTACTATAGAGCAAAACTATAAGGACGCCGCGTGGCAAACGTTGAAAAAATGAGCGTGGCTGTGACCCCGCAACAGGCTGCCATGATGCGAGAGGCTGTGGAAGCGGGCGAGTATGCAACCGCAAGCGAGATTGTGCGTGAGGCGGTGCGGGATTGGCTGGCCAAGCGCGAACTGCGGTATGAGGATATCCGCCGGCTGAGGCAGCTGTGGGATGAAGGCAAGGCAAGCGGGAGACCGGAGCCTGTAGATTTCGAGGCGTTGCGAAAGGAAGCTCGGCGAAAGCTGACGGAAGCGCCGCCGAATGGCCGTTAGGCTAGTCTGGTCACCCGCAGCCAAGGCTGACCTCATCGACATCTACATCATGATAGCCAGCGAAAACACGCGGGCGGCCGATCGCTATTATGATCAGTTGGAAGCGCGGGCTCTGCAGCTGGCAGACCAACCACGCATGGGTGTCAGGCGACCGGACATCAGGCCTTCCGCACGAATGCTGGTCGAGGCGCCGTTTGTACTGCTCTACGAAACGATTCCGGACGCCGATGAGGGGCCTGTTGAGTGGGTTGAAATTGTCCGTGTGGTGGACGGGCGGCGGGATTTGAACCGTTTGTTCTAGATAGTCTAACGGATCAGCAGCGCCGTACCCCAAAGCCCGAGCGCGAACACCGTGTGCGAAACCAGGTTGAGTGCCCTGATCTGCATGGGATTGGGCCGCTTCGAGGCTGCCCATCCGGCGCCCAGGCCGGGCGCCAGCAGGAACCAGCCGGCACCGACGGTAACGATGCCGAGGATGAAGGCCGGCAGGAAGGTCGGCGCGGCCAGCCATCCCGCTCCGGCCACCAGGACCAGAATGATGCCGTAGACGATGCCGACGAAATAGTGAAACGCCCAGCCCAGCGCCAATTCATGGGCATAGGGCACCGCATCGCCGATATCGTCGTGAAAGACCTTGTCGCGGAGATGCCAGACCCAGCGCCCGACCGGTCCCCAGTTCGGCCGTGGCTGGCCGAACGCCTTGTGCAGGAAGAGGGCCCAGAGGTCCATCAGCACGGTGGCGCCGATACCGACCGCGATGGCGCGCCAGAGGACATCGAACATCGAGGTCAGATCTGCTCGAGAATCTTGGCGGCGCTCGACTCGACGGCCTGGCCCGGGCTGCCTTCGATATTGAGCGTGGTTACATTGCCATTGTCGACGATCATCGAAAAACGCTTTGAGCGCTGCCCCAGGCCACCGGCCGAGAGATCGACATCGAGGCCGACCGCCTTGGCGAAATCGCCATTGCCATCGGCGAGGAACAGGATCTTGCCTTCACCGCCGGTGAAGCGCGCCCAGGCGCCCATGACATGGACGTCGTTGACCGAAACGACGGCTATGGTGTCGATGCCGCGCGCCAGGATGGCGTCGTGGTTTTCGAGATAGCCGGGCAAATGGTTGTTGCTGCAGGTCGGCGTGAAGGCGCCGGGAACGCCGAACAGAACCACCTTCTTGCCCGAGAAAATCTCGGCCGAGGTGATCGCCTTGGCGCCATCGGCGGTCATCGTCTTGAAGGTCGCCTCGGGCAGCTTGTCGCCAACGGAAATGGTCATGAGTTCCTCACTTGGGGAATGGGAAGGATGCGTACTTGCGTAGCGAACTCGGCGACGTCCTGCAACCGTTCGGACCGACTGGATCAAGGGAAAGGCAAAAGCCCTTCGACCGCGCCTGATGAACTGGTCAGCGTATAGTGAAGTCCGCCATCCGTGGGCGTCGTCGACGGGCGGTCGAGGATAGGCACGGTGAAGATCAGCTTGCCGTCCTTTTCGCTGCGAACCGGAGCACCGAACATGTAGTCCTGCTCGCCGGCGACAAAGAAATCCGCCGCTTCGGCGGCGCCTGGAAAACTCGCCTCGACAACCAGCGTCTCATGGTCGCCCGGCAGGACATTGATGCCGAAATCGGGCTTTGCCGGCGCCGGCAGCGCCGTGAAAGCAGCCTTTACCAACGCTGCGTCGTCGGCATTGTCCGGGTCGGAAGTGGGGTCGACGGTCAGCCTTGTCTGCACGGGAATGCAGATCGTTTCGCAAATGCCGAGAAAGATGTCGGCATCGATGACAGCCGGCTGGTTCGGCGTCGCCAGCGTGAACGTCACGGGCAGCGAAACCGGATAATTGTAACCTGCCCATTTGCCATAACCGTCATCGTGGCGTTGGGGCGCTGGAAAAGAGAGCGCTGCAGCGGCGATGTTGGTGCTGGGTGAAATGTCGAGCTGCGGCGGCACACCGGCGTCGCCCGGATCGCGCCAATAGGTCTTCCAGCCGGGCTTCAGGGCGATGTCGAGGACGCCCTGGATGCGGCCGGCAGCATCGGGCTTGCCTGTTGTCACCAGCCGGACCTTACCGCCTTCACTGTTGTACCAGGCGGACGATGAGGCATGGGCGGGAAGGATGGTTGCCGATCCGAGTGCGGCGCCGAGCAACAGGATTTTCAAGCTTTGCATGGCGGTGATTTGATCGTCCGTTCGTGGCTTCGCAATGATTTCATAGCGCTGCCGATATCATATTTGCGTGACCCTTGCGGACAAACAAGTGCCGAACTGGCGCCATGGGCTTTGGTCGAATCCGCTGCCGTGCATCTTTTCGACGCCCGGGAAACGCGTTACCCTCCCAACCATGGATTTGTTGCGCCACAAGAAGACAGCCGCCGGACGCGGCTTTCTCGACGATCAGTTCCTGATTGCCATGCCGGGCATGAAGGACGACCGTTTTACGCGCTCGGTCATTTACATCTGCGCCCACAGCGATGAAGGCGCGATGGGCCTGATCATCAACCAGACACAGCAGATGCTGTTTCCGGACCTGTTGGTGCAGCTCGGCATCATGAACGAGCAGGAGGCGATCCGCCTGCCGGCGCAGGCGCGCGACTTCGTCGTGCGCAATGGCGGGCCCGTCGACCGCAGCCGGGGCTTCGTCCTGCATTCTGGCGACTACCGCGTGGAATCGTCACTGACTGTTTCCGACGACATCTGCCTGACTGCAACCGTCGACATATTGCGCGCCATATCGTCGGGCCGTGGCCCCCGCCGCGCGCTGATGGCGCTCGGTTACTCCGGTTGGGGCGCCGGCCAGCTTGAAACCGAGATCGCCGAGAATGGCTGGCTGACCTGCCCGGCCAGTCCCGAACTTCTGTTCGACGCCGACATCGAGCGCAAATACGATCGGATTCTTGCCTCGATCGGCATCGATCTCGCCCATTTGAGCCTGGCGGCCGGACACGCCTGACCCATCAGGCCGACGCAGAGGCCGTTTCGAAACTCGCTCATGCGAGTCATATGATGGTGATTTCGAGAACCGGAGCGGAGCGTACTTTTGGTACGTGAGCACCGGAAGCGCAGAAACCGCGATCAGATGGCCGCAGGAGTAGAGTTTCCAAACGGCCTCTAAGCCTGCGTCAGCGGATACTGCTCCTTCAACGTCTTCAGTACCTGATCGGCGGGCATCGGCGCGCCGAACATGAAGCTTTGCACATATTCGCAACCCATCTGGCGCAGTTCCAGGGCATCGCGTTCGTCCGATATGCCCTCGGCGACCACCGACAGGCCGAGTTCATGCGCCATGTTGACCATGGATTTGAGCAGCACGGCGCGCTTGGGTGTGCTGTCGTCGACAAAACTCTTATCGATCTTGATCGTGTCGAACGGAAACCTCGTCAGATAGGCGAGCGATGAATAGCCGGTGCCGAAATCGTCCAGCGACAGTCCGATGCCGAGCTGCTTCAGCTTGGTCAGCACATGGGCGGTCTGTTCCGGATTGTCCATGACCAGGGATTCGGTGAGTTCGAGCCGGAAGCAGCGCGGTTTCAAATTGGCCCGCGCTATGACTGAGCGGACGTCGCTGACCAGGTCGCGGCGGATGAGCTGGCGGCTGGATAGATTGACCGAGACCGACAGCGGCGCGTCGCCGATCTGCTTTTGCCAGCCGGCGAGATCCTCGGCTGCTTGCTGCATGGCAAACAGTCCAAGCTGCACGATCAGCCCGCAGCTTTCGGCGACCGGGATGAAATCGGCCGGCGGGATCATGCCGCGGCGCGGATGGTCCCAGCGCAGCAAGGCTTCGAAGCCGGCAACGCTGCCGTCCTCCAGCCGAACGATCGGCTGATAGGCAAGCGTGAATTCGCGCCGCTCGATGGCGCGCCGCAGGTCGGATTCAAACTGCAGCCGGTCGGTACCAACGGTGCGGAAAGCCGGGCGGAACGGCTCGATCCTGTCGCCCCCAAAACGCTTGGCCTGGTGCATGGCGAGCTCGGCGTCCTTGACCATGTCCTCGGCCGACATCTGCGGCGAATTCCAGGTGATCAGGCCTATCGACGCGGTCAGCACGATCTCGCGCTTGGCAAAGGTGATCGGGTTGTTGATCGCGTGCTTGATGGCATCGGCCACGCCGGCGATGCGAGCTGGATCCTGTTCGGAGAGCAGCATCAGCGCGAATTGGTCGCCAGCAAAGCGAGACAGCGAATCCTTCGGCTTGAGCAAGCGGTGCAAGCGGCGCGCTATGGTGAGCAGGATGGTATCGCCGGCAGAGATGCCGAGCCCGTCATTGACCTGCTTGAAGCGGTCGATGTCGATGACGAATACGGTCGGGCGCACCTTCTCTTCGGTGCGGGCGATCGAGATGATCGCCTCAAGCCGGTTCATCAAAAGTTCGCGGTTCGGCAGCCCGGTCAGATTGTCGTGCACGGCGTCGTGCAGCAGCCGCTCCTCGGACTTCTTCTGCTCAGTGACGTCGACCATGGTGCCGACGCAGCGGATGACCTCACCGTCGGATCCGATGACCGGGCGTGCGCGCAGCGAAAACCAGTGATAGTGCCCGTCAGCACCGCGCAGGCGGAAATTCTGCGACACCCGGCCGCGCCGATGTTCCAACACCACGTCGAGCGTGGTGCGGAAGGTATCGCGGTCGTCGGCGTGCAGCACCGGCAGCCAGTTGCGCGCTGCGCCCCCAAGGCTGTTGGGCGCCAGGCCCAGTTGGATGCTGACATCGGGCTTGGTCACCACGCGGTCGCGCAGCACGTCCCAGTCCCACACCGTGTCGCCCGACCCGGCTACCGCCAGCGCCTGCCGTTCAAGGTCGGAGAACAGGCCTTGATGCAGCGCACCGCCGGCAAAGGCGTGCTGCATGACGGTGAAGCCGATCAACAGGATGATCAGGATCAGCCCGCCGCCGAGCGCCGGCTGGGCGATGTCGTTGTCGAGCATGCCGGTGATCGCCATCCACGACCCGCATAGCCACAACAGCACCATGACCCAACTGGGCACCAGCATGATGGCGCGGTCATAGCCGCGTATGCCAAGGAAGATGATCAGGCCGAGCCCGGTCAGCGCGGTGGCGGCAAACGAAATGCGGGCGATACCGGCGGCCACCGCCGGATCGACAATGGCGACGCCTGCAATCAGCACCAGCCCGAGGATCCAGACCAGCGCGCCATAGCTGAAATGGCCGTGCCATCGGTTGAGGTTGAGATAGGCGAACAGGAACACCACGAAGGTCGCCGCAAGCGCCACCTCCGTTCCCGCTCGCCACATCTGCTCATTGCCGGGCGAGATCTCGATGACCTTGTTGAGGAAGCCGAAATCGACGCAGATATAGGCAAGCACGGCCCAGGCAAGAGCGGCGGTCGCCGGGAACATCGACGTCCCCTTGACCACGAAAAGGATGGTCAGGAACAGCGCCAAAAGGCCGGCAATGCCGATGACGATGCCGCGAAACAGCGTGTAGGAATTGACCGAGTCCTTGTAGGATTCGGGATCCCAGAGATAGACCTGCGGCAGCTTCGGCGAGGCAAGCTCGGCGATGAAGGTGATCACCGTGCCCGGGTTCAGCGTCACCCGGAACACGTCGGCATCGGGGCTGGTCTGGCGGTCGAGCGCGAAGCCTTCGCTGGGCGTGATCGCTGCCAGGCGGGTCGAGCCGAGATCGGGCCAGAAAATGCCGGAATTCACCAGGCGAAAATGCGGCGCGACGATGAGCCGGTCGAGCTGCTGGTCGGTGGTGTTGGCGAGTGCGAACACCGCCCAGTCGCCGGTCGATCGCGCGTCCTTCGCCTCGACCTCGATGCGCCGCACGATGCCGTCCGGCCCGGGTGCGGTCGATACCTGGAAATTATCCCCCTGGTTTCGATAGATCTCGACGGCGCCCGAAAGGTCGAGCGCGATGTCGTCGCGGGCAATCTTGATCGGCTCAACGGCAAAGGCCGACGAAGCCGCGCACAGCGTCACGATTGCCGCGAGGACAAAGGCGAAAAGCGGCCCGTTTCGCAGGAAATTCGTCAAAAATCAGTCCTTCGTTCCTGCGCCGCCGAGCGGATCGTCCGCGATCCGGGCGTAGAGGTAGTGGTCCTGCCAGATGCCGTTGATCCTGAGATAGGATCTTAAGAGTCCTTCGCGCCGGAATCCGGCTTTTTCAAGCACGCGGATCGACCTGATGTTGTCGGGAATACAGGCCGCTTCGATCCGGTGCAACCTCAGCGTATCGAAAGCGAAGCGGGCCACGACCTTTACGGCGTCGGTCATCAGGCCGCGGCCGCCGAAACGCTCGCCGATCCAGTAGCCGACATGGCTGCTTTGCGAGACACCGTGGCGTATGTTGCCGAGCGTGATGCCGCCCGCCAATTTGCCGCTCGACTTCTCGAAGATGAAGAAGGCGATAGCGGTTCCCTGCGCATAATCTTCGCGGTAGCGGCTGATGCGTAGCCGCCATGCCGTGCGGTCGAGCTCATCGGGGGTCCAGCGTGGCTCCCACGGCTCCAGGAAGGCGCGGCTTTCGCCGCGCACCGCCGACCACTCGCGGTAGTCATTGGTGAAAGGCACGCGCAACGTGACGATGTTGCCCTTCAGCGCCGGCAGGTCACGGCGAAAGAAAGGGAGCGCGAACACGACGGTCTGGGGACTTAGACGGCGAGCCTGCGGGCCGTGGTCTGCGTGCCCGGAAGCGAATCGAGGATCGCCTCATATGGTGCCAGCGTACCCACAGGCCCGACAGCGGTAAGCGTCGGCTTGGTCGAGAACATCCGCGCCGACAGGTCGGTCAGACGCTCGATCGTCAGCGCCGACAGGCGCTCCATCAATTCCTCCTTGGCGATCGGCCGGCCGAACAAAAGCAGCTGCCGCGCGATCTGCGAGGCGCGGCTGGCCGGGCTTTCGGCGGACATGATCAGCCCGGCGCGGTACTGGGCGCGCGCCCGGTCGAGTTCTTCCTGCAGGATATTCTCGCCGGCCTTCTGCAATTCATCGATGATGACGGGAACCAGCTCGGCGATATCACTCTGGCCGGTCGCGGCATGGACGCCGAAGATGCCGGTGTCGGAAAAGCCCCAGTGGAAGGCGTAGACCGAGTAACACAGGCCGCGCTTCTCGCGGACTTCCTGGAACAGGCGCGATGACATGCCGCCGCCGAGGATCATAGACAGAACCTGCGAGGCGTAGAAGTCGCGCACATGATAGGCGCGGCCTTCGAAGCCCAGCACGATCTGCGCGTCCATCAGGTCGCGGTCCTCGCGGAAATCACCGCCGACATATTGCGCGTATTGCGGGATGGTGCTGTCCGCCTTGCTGCGGAAGCCGCCGAGTTGTTTCTCGACCTCGCGCACGAAATTGTCGTGCTTGATGTCGCCGGCAGCCACGATGACCATCCGCTCGGCGCCATATTGGCGTTCGATGAAATCGTGCAACTGTTTCGAAGTGAAGGATTTGACCGTCTCGGGCGTGCCCAGGATCGAGCGGCCGATGGTCTGGTGGCGAAAGGCCGTCTCGGTGAAACGGTCGAAGACGATATCATCTGGTGTATCGTGCGCGGCGCCGATCTCCTGCAGGATCACATGCTGCTCGCGCTCGAGTTCCTGCGGGTCGAATTCGGATTCCTGCAGAATGTCGGCGAGAATATCCACCGCCAACGGGACGTCGTCGGACAACACCCTGGCATAGTAGGAGGTGGTCTCGACGCTGGTGGCGGCATTGATCTCGCCACCGACATCCTCGATTTCCGAGGCGATCTCGAACGCCGTTCGCCGCTTCGTACCCTTGAACGCCATGTGCTCGAGCAGATGGGCCATGCCATGCTCGTCGTCACGTTCATTGCGGGCGCCGGACTTGACCCAGGCACCCAAGGCAACCGATTCGATACTTGGAAGGGTTTCGGTGGCGACTGTCAGGCCGTTCGACAGACGGCTTACCTCAACACCCATATGGCTCGTACTCCCTAACGCGCCGCCCGCGCGCGGCGGCTGACGTAATCTTCCACCATTTTCAGGTCAGATGGAAGTACCGTGTATTTTTCCTCAAATGTCATCAATCCGCCTAGCCATGCGGGCAGGGCTGGCGAGACCCCGCAGGCGGCCTCGACGGCGGCCGGGAATTTTGCCGGGTGCGCCGTGCCCAGCACCACCATGGGAACAGCGCCAGATGCTTTGCCGGCCGCGACATGCATGGCCGCTGCGGTATGCGGATCAAGCAGGTAGTTGCTGCCCGCGAGCGTCGAGCGGATGGTGGCGGCGACCTCGTCCATATCGGCGCGGCCGGCGTCGAATTCCGACCGCATCCCATTGATTTCCCGGGCTTTGATGGTGAAGGCGCCGGATTGCTTCAGGCCATCCATGTAGCGCCGGACCGTCGCCGCGTCACGGTTGGAGGCCTCGAACAGCAGGCGCTCGAAGTTCGACGACACCTGGATGTCCATCGACGGCGAGGTGGTCGCGAATACACCCTTGGTGCGGTATTCGCCTGACGCGAAGGTGCGCGCCAATATGTCGTTATCGTTGGTGGCGATGACCAGCCGTTCGATCGGCAGGCCCATCTTCTTGGCGGCGTAGCCGGCGAAGATATCGCCGAAATTGCCCGTCGGAACGGTGAAGGACACAGGCCGGTCCGGCGCGCCGAGCGACAATGCCGAGGAGAAATAATAGACGATCTGGGCCATGATGCGGGCCCAGTTGATGGAATTGACCCCCGACAACGCCACCCGGTCACGGAAGGCATGGTCGTTGAACATGTCCTTGAGCAGGCCCTGGCAGTCGTCGAAATTGCCCTCGATCGCCAGCGCATGAACGTTTTCAGCCTTCGACGTCGTCATCTGCCGCTGCTGCACCGGCGAAACGCGGCCATGCGGGAACAGGATGAAGATGTCGGTGCGGCTGCGTCCGGCAAAGGCGTCGATAGCCGCGCCACCAGTATCGCCCGACGTCGCGCCGACGATGGTGGCGTGCTGGTCGCGTTCGGCGAGCACATGGTCCATCAGCCGGGCGAGCAACTGCATCGCCACGTCCTTGAAGGCCAGTGTCGGCCCATGGAACAGTTCGAGGACAAACATGTTGGGACCGGTCTGGACCAGCGGGCAGACGGCCTCGTGGCGGAACGTGGCATAGGCTTCGCGCACCAGGCGTTCGAAGACCGGCGCTGCGATCTCGCCGCCCAGGAACGGCGACAGCACGCGGATGGCGAGATCGGGATAGGCAAGGCCGCGCATGGCGCGAATCTCGGAAGTTGAAAACTGCGGCCATTCGCGCGGCACGTAAAGCCCGCCGTCGCGCGCCAGCCCCGCCAGCACGGCATCGGAAAATCCAAGCGCGGGTGCTTCTCCGCGGGTACTCACATAGTGCATGTCACAAATCCGTTCGGTTGGCTTTTCCGTTCACCACAAGGTGGTTAATTTCTGCGCTGGCTCAGTCGCATTTTTGCCGCGCCGTTGATATACGTCACCAGCTTTGCGAGAGGGAAGTGGGAGTTTCATGGCGTTTCGTACATCAAGTGGTCGCTTTTTGGCGGGTCTTGCGCTCACGGGCTTTATGCTCGCCGCCGCCGGCTGCCAATCGGGCGACAATGGCATCCTGAACCTCGGCTTGGGCGGCAAGAAGGATCCGACCGCGCCGCCACCTCCGCAGGATCCCAAGGTACTGGCCAGCCAGCTGAATGCCTATTGCCCCAGGGTGACGGTCCGCGACGGCACGGCATTCTTCAACACTATGGCCAAGGAAGTCCAGAAGCCCAAGGCGAAGTCGAAGCCCATGCACAAGCCGAGGAACAAGGCCGAAGCCGAACAGCAGGCCGCGGATGCACAAGCCGCCGCCGCGGCCGACGCTGCCGCCGCCGCAGCCGCGCCCGATGGGTCGGTGAACATCATCTACCAGGCATCGATCAGCGATGTGACCCGCGACTGCAGCCGCGCCGACGGGCAGCTAACGATGAAGATCGCGGTCGCCGGCAAGATCGTGCCCGGACCGAAGTTCACGCCCGGCACCATTACCATGCCGATCCGCACAGCGGTGATGCACGGCACCGACGTGCTCTACTCGCAGATTCACCAGTATCAGGTCCAGGTGACCGATCCCTCGGTCGCCACACAGTTCGTCTTCACCGACTCCAACATCGTCGTGCCGGCACCGACAGCGTCGGACTATCAGGCCTATGCCGGCTATGACGAAACCACGCCGAAAGCGACGACGGACAAGCCGAAGAAGACCCACCGCAAGAAGGCCGCGGCGACAAACTAACCTCGGTGTTTTAGGAGCAGCGTGCGTCCAGACGCACGTTGCTCAGGCGTCGGCCGACCACTCCGACAGCGCCGCGATCACGCTTTTCAGCTCCGACCAGCGGCGAATAACCGTTTCGGCGCCTGCCTCTGTCAGCGCATCGGCATGGCCGGGATAGCTGTGGCTGGCGCCGGTGAAGCCGATGACGCGCATGCCGGCCGCCCTTGCGCCCGCGACGCCGTGCACCGAATCCTCGATGACGAAAGTGTTCGCCGGCTTAGCATTGAGTTTTTCCGCCGCGAGCAGGAACACGTCCGGGGCAGGCTTGGTCTTTTTGCTCGGTATCTCCAGGGCCGAGAAGATACGGCCGGCGAAAAACGGCAGCAGATGGACCTTCTCCAGCATGAATTCTATCCGCTCCGAGCGTGAGTTGGAGCAGATGCAGCGTTGCGTCGTGACGGAGGCCACCGCTTCGCGCACGCCCTCGATGGCACGGACATCGCTACGCAATTTGCGGTCGACCAGCTCTTCGGCGCGGTCGATCAGCGACGCCTGGAACGGAATCTTGGACTTCTCCTCGATCCGCATCAGGATGTCCTTGAAGGTCAGTCCGGCATAGGTCTCGGCAACCTCCTCCGCCGAGATTTCGTATCCGGCCAAGGTTATCAGCTCTGCCTCGACCCGTGCGGCGATGATTTCGGAATCGACGAGCACGCCGTCGCAATCGAAGATGACAAGGTCTGGCTGGGGCATGGTGATCCGGAACAAGGAGGATGGAGGAATGCCGCTATGGGCTCAAGCGGCGCGGCATACACCACCGGCCCGGCCTTCGCAAACCAGGCAGGCCATTTCTCGGGCCTTCACTGAATATTTACGCTGATCGGTAACCATAACGGAGAGTAAACAGTAACGCGTGCCTTGGGTGTAAAAATGTCTGCCGTGCGTCTTCTCGACGACCTTTCCCATGCCCCCCAGCAATCCGAATGGCTGGATACCATCCTGAAAGGCGACTGCGTCGCGGCCCTCGACCGCCTGCCGGAAAAGTCGATCGACGTCATCTTCGCCGACCCACCCTACAATCTGCAACTCGACGGCGATCTGCACCGCCCCGACCAGTCCAAGGTCGACGCGGTCGACGACGACTGGGATCAGTTCGAGAGTTTTGAAGCCTATGATGCCTTCACCCGCGCCTGGCTGCTGGCGGCTCGCCGGGTGCTGAAGCCCAACGGCACCATCTGGGTCATCGGCTCCTATCACAACA
This sequence comes from Mesorhizobium loti CJ3sym, assembly GCF_000472785.1. Taxonomy (GTDB): domain Bacteria; phylum Pseudomonadota; class Alphaproteobacteria; order Rhizobiales; family Rhizobiaceae; genus Mesorhizobium; species Mesorhizobium loti_E. The sequence continues at coordinate 49,127 of NZ_AXAL01000003.1, read as the reverse complement.
TCTTCAGGGTCGGCGCCAAGATGCAGGACCTGGGCTTCTGGATCCTCAACGATGTGGTCTGGCGCAAGACCAACCCTATGCCGAATTTCCGTGGTCGTCGCTTCCAGAACGCGCATGAGACCATGATCTGGGCCACGCGTGACCAGAAGGGCAAGGGCTACACCTTCAATTACGAAGCCATGAAAGCCTCGAACGACGATATTCAGATGCGCTCCGACTGGCTGTTTCCGATCTGCACCGGCGGCGAGCGGCTGAAGAACGACAATGGCGACAAGCTGCACCCGACGCAGAAGCCGGAAGCGCTGCTTGCCCGCATCATGATGGCCTCGACCAAGCCCGGCGACATCGTGCTTGACCCCTTCTTCGGCTCCGGCACGACTGGTGCCGTTGCCAAGCGCCTTGGCCGCCATTTCGTCGGCATCGAGCGCGAGCAGGCCTATATCGACGCCGCCAACGAGCGCATCGACGCGGTGCGGCCGCTGGAAAGCGCCGATCTCACCGTGCTCACCGGCAAGCGCGCCGAGCCGCGCGTCGCCTTCGTCAGCCTGATCGACACCGGGTTGGTGACGCCGGGTGCCACGCTCTATGACGCCAAGAAGCGCTGGGCGGCCAAGGTACGAGCCGACGGTACGGTGGCGATCGGCGACAGCGCCGGCTCGATCCACAAGATCGGCGCCGAAGTGCAGGGGCTGGACGCCTGCAACGGCTGGACCTTCTGGCACTATGAGCGCAGCGGCGGACTCACCCCGATCGACGAATTGCGCCGCATTGCCCGGTTGGGCATGGAAAGGGCAGGGGCCTGAACCCCTGCCAATTGCTGCTTTCGCGTTGATTCAAAATATGAGCGGATCGCCGGAAGTGATTCAGATCACGCTTTGATTCCGAAGCGCTCAAGGTCTGCCTTGAGCGTTTTTGCATCCGTGAACAGCACCGCCTGCCAGCCGGCGGCCTTGGCGCCGTCGACATTCTTCTGACTGTCGTCGATGAACAATGTGGCCGATGGTTCGAGGCCGAACGCGGCGACGTGATGGTTGTAGATGGCGCGGTCGGGCTTGATCTGGCGGATGTCGGCCGACACAGTGACGCCACGCGGGCGGCTGAGAAAGTCGAAGCGCAGCCTCGCTTCGGCAAGCGTGTCGGCGGCGAAGTTGGTCAGCATGGTCACGTCGTGGCCGCTTTCGATCAGGCCGAGCATGATAGCAACGCTGTCGTCATAGGCATGTGGCACCATGTCGTTCCAGTGGCGGCGGAAATTGCGGATGTTTTCCGCGTGATCGGGATGATCGGCGATCAACAGCGCCTCTGCCTCTTCCCAGCTCCGGCCGCGGTCCTGCTCGATGTTCCAGTCATGCGTGCAGACATTGTCGAAGAACCACTTTCTCTCCTCGGCATCGGGAATGAGGCGGCTGAACGGAATGTTGGGATCGTAGTGGATCAGCACGCGGCCGATGTCGAAAACGATGTGGCGGATTTCAGTCATGGAGCCTCTTTGCACTGTGTAGTGACGGTTTTTTCGTCGCGCCGGGTATCGCAGCCTCGATTGCTTTTTTCATGACAGTTGGCAGCGCCTCCCCGGAAATCTCACCGGCAGGCGACCAGAAATGGCCCTCCGGCGCATCACCTTTGATGTGGGCGTGAAAGACGTCGAGTTCGAGCGCGAAATGGGTGAAGACATGCGTGATTGTCCCGGCGCGCCGCCAGTCGCCGGGAAAGGGCGCCGCTGCCGGCGTCGTGGCTCCATCCGCCCGCGCCGTCCAGCCCGTGGTCGGCACCTCGGTCATGCCGCCGAGCAAACCTTTCTCGGGCCGTTTGCGCAGAAGGATGGCGCCGTCATCACGCACGGCCACGAAAGCAGCACCGCGCCGCTGCGGCTTGTCGGCCTTTGGCAGCCGCACCGGGAAATGTTCGGGATCACCTGAAACGACGGCGCTGCAGTCTTCGCGCAGCGGGCACAGCATGCAGCGCGGTCGGCGCGGGGTGCAGATCGTGGCGCCAAGATCCATCATTGCCTGGGCGAAGTCGCCCGGCCTGGTTGGTGGCACCATGCGTTCGACACGGGCGCGTATCTCGGGCTTGGCTTCGCTCAGCGGCGTTGCGATCGAAAACAGCCTCGATATGACGCGTTCGACATTGCCGTCGACGACGGCGGCGGGGCGGTCGAAGGCGATCGCCGTGATGGCCGCCGAGGTGTAGGCGCCAATGCCGGGCAGGTCTCTCAGGGCAGCCTCGGTGTCCGGAAACCGACCGCCACGCGCCGCCACCAGATCGGCGCAGGCCTTGAGATTGCGTGCGCGGGAGTAGTAACCGAGCCCTGCCCAGGCTTTCATCACGTCCTCGGTCGGCGCCGCGGCGAGCGCCTCGACATCGGGCCATTTCTCGACAAAGGCGCGGAAGTAGGATTTCACCGCCTCGACCGTGGTCTGCTGTAGCATGACTTCGGACAGCCAGATGCGGTAGGGATCGGGCTGCACGCCGCGCGCATGGTCGCGCGGGCTCACCCGCCACGGCAGTTCGCGGTGGTGGGCGTCGTACCAGACGAGCAGGCGCGACGCGGTATCGTTCGACGTGGCTGAGCCGCTATCTCGGGATGCGGCCTTGCGGGTCTGGTCTGCTGGTGCCATTGATCGTGTATTGGCCTGGCCGGTATCTGCTGGGGTCGTGGCTGGAGAACGTACATGGCAGGGAGAACGCCCTACGGCAATCCCGTCCCGGTGAGCGATCTCGCCACCGCAATCCTCGATCCGGTGCTGCGCAAGCGGGCTGGCATTTCGATTGGTCTCGTCCAGTCCTGGGAAGAAATCGCCGGACCGCGCCTGGCCAGCCGCTCGCGGCCTGAAAAGATCCAGTGGCCGCGCCGCATGCATGAGGACGATCCGTTCGAACCGGCGGTGCTGGTTGTCGCCTGCGAAGGCATGGCCGCACTTCACCTGCAGCATGAGACTGGCGAGATCATCAACCGGGTCAACGCTTTCCTCGGCTTTACGGCAATAGGCCGCATCAGGATCGTACAAAAACCGGTGACGGCAGACAAAGGACGGCCTAAACCGACCTTCAGGCCCTTGACGGTGGCGGAGAAGACGAAATTGTCTGGCACGGTCGAACTGATCGAGGATGAAGGGTTGCGCGCCTCGCTGGAAAGGCTTGGCGCAACCATTTTGGGTGAAAGGAAGTCAAAAACCCCTTGAAGACAGTCATGGATTTGTCGTCAACATCTCGCATTCGTGATCGCTTTGTCAGGTTTCGCGATTGGATTGGGGATCGAGATGCCTTAATTCGCGCCAACTCTCGCCTTTCCGTGCCTTTGCATTGCAAAATCCAACCTTGTTAGGTGATTCGTATGAGCCGTTCCCCGTTTGGCCAAAGTCTGTCTCGCAGAAACGTCCTGTCTTCGCTGGCCGCCATTCCGGCGGTCGCCCTGCTCGCCGCCTGCAGCGATTCAGGTGAAGAGGCCAAGGCGGCGGATGTAAAGCCCGCGAACCCGGCCACGCCCGTAAAGCCAGCCACGCCGGCTGCCGTTCAGGTCCCCGAGTCTCAGGGGCCCGTCGACATGGCCCAACTGCTGAAGCCGGGCGCACTGCCCGAGAAGCAGCTTGGCAAGGATGACGCCAAGGTCACCATCGTCGAATACGCTTCGATGACCTGCCCGCATTGCGCGCATTTCGCCGAAACCACCTTCCCGGATCTGAAGACGAAGTACATCGACACCGGCAAGGCGCGCTACATCCTGCGCGAATTCCCGTTCGACCCGAGCGCGGAAGCCGGTTTCATGCTGGCGCGCTGCGCCAAGGATAACTATTTCCCGATGGTCGACGTGCTGTTTAGGCAGCAGGCGAACTGGGTTGGCGTGTCGAACACCAAGGATGCGCTGCTGCAAATCTCTAAGCTCGCCGGTTTTACACAGGAGTCCTTCGAAGCCTGCTTGACGGACCAGAAACTTCTGGACGATGTGAGATCGGTCCAGAAGCGCGGCGCCGATGAATTCAAGGTTGACTCGACACCGACCTTCTTCATCAACGGTAAGACCTACAAAGGGGCGATGTCGATTGAGGAAATGTCGGCCATCATCGACCCTCTGCTCTGACATCAGGTCAGCGCTGAAGCGGCAGCGTTTCGGCGCTCGCCTGTATGGGGCGCGTGAATGAAGTTTTCGCGCCTCCGCCTCCTTGGTTTCAAGTCTTTCGTCGAGCCCGGCGAGTTCGTTATCGAACGCGGCCTGACCGGTATTGTCGGGCCGAATGGCTGCGGCAAGTCGAACCTTGTCGAGGCGCTGCGCTGGGTGATGGGCGAAAGCTCCTACAAGAACATGCGCGCGTCCGGCATGGACGACGTGATCTTTTCCGGCTCGGGAACGCGGCCCGCACGCAACACCGCTGAAGTCACGCTTTTCCTCGACAACACAGACCGCTCGGCGCCCGCTGCCTTCAACGATGCCGATGAATTGCAGGTGTCGCGCCGCATCGAACGCGAGGCCGGCTCGCTCTACCGCATCAACGGCAAGGAAGCGCGCGCCAAGGACGTGCAGCTTCTGTTTGCCGATCAGTCGACCGGCGCGCGTTCGCCATCGATGGTGGGCCAAGGCCGTATCGGCGAATTGATCCAGGCCAAGCCGCAGGCGCGCCGCGCCCTTCTGGAAGAGGCGGCCGGCATTTCCGGCCTGCACACCCGCCGCCACGAGGCGGAGTTGAGGCTGAAGGCAGCCGAGCAGAATCTCGAGCGGTTGGATGATGTCGTCGGCGAGCTGGAAAGCCAGATCGAAAGCCTGAAGCGACAGGCGCGCCAGGCGTCCCGCTTCAAGAACCTGTCGGCCGATATCCGCAAGGCGGAGGCAACGCTGCTGCATCTGCGCTGGACGCTGGCCAAGACGCAGGAAGGCGAGGCGCGTTCTGCGCTGGCGGTTGCCACAGCACTTGTCGGCGACCGTGCTGCCGCGCAGATGGCTGCCGCGAGGGAACAAGGCATCGGCGCGCACCGCATGCCGGACCTGCGCGACGCTGAAGCCGCCGCCGCCGCCGCCTTCCAGCGCCTGTCGATCGCCAAGTCGCAGATCGAGGAGGAAGCCGGCCGCATCCGCGCCCGTCAAGCCGAGCTCGAGCGCCGGCTGCAGCAGCTCGACGGCGACATTGCCCGCGAAGAACGCATGGTGCGCGACAATGCGGACATCCTTGAGCGCCTGCGCACCGAAGAAGCGACGCTGAATTCGGAAAATGCTGGCGCCGCCGAGCGCGAGGCAACCACCCGGGCTGCCTTCGAACAGGCGGCGGCAACACTCTCGCAGAGCGAAGCCAAGCTCGCCGCGCTGACCGCCGAGCGAGCCGAGGCCGCCGCCTCGCGCAACCAGATCGAGCGGACGTTGCGCGACACCGCCGAGCGCCGCGACCGCTTTGGCCGCCAACTCGCCGATGTCGACCGCGAACTGTCGGATATCCTGTCCAAGGTCGCCGGCCTGCCGGATCCGGCCGAAAAGCGGGTGCTGGTCGAACAGGCGATGGCGCTGCTGGAGGAATCCGAAACTGCCGGATTGGAGGCTGAACAGTCGGTCATCGATGCCCGCACCGCCGAAAGCACTGCCCGGCCGCCGCTTCAGGACGCCAGGGCTGAATTGGCGGGTATCGAGACGGAAGCACGGACGCTGGCCAAGATCCTGAATGCAGCCAGCGGCGATCTCTTCCCGTCTGTACTGGAACAGATCAGCGTCGAACGCGGCTTCGAGACGGCGCTGGGTGCTGCCCTTGGCGAAGATCTCGACGTGCCGCTCGACCGCAGCGCGCCGGTGCATTGGGGCGAAAGCGAAATCCAGCTTGGTGACGCGGCTCTGCCGGAAGGGATCAGGAGCCTGGCCAGCGTGGTTCGCGCCCCGGCGCAGCTTGCCCGCCGCCTGGCGCAGATCGGCATCATCGAGGCCTCCGACGGCCGCCGGTTGCAGGCGCTGCTTGCGCCAGGCCAGCGGCTGGTCAGTCGCGAGGGCGCGCTCTGGCGCTGGGACGGCCTCACCGCCAGCGCCGATGCACCGACGGCCGCGGCGCAGCGGCTGGCGCAGAAGAACAGGCTGGCCGAACTCGATGCCGAGGCGGTGCAGGCGACCCTCATCCTGCGCCAGGCCGAGGCGGCATTGGCGCAGGCTGAACAGGCGCTTCGCCAGGCAAGCGAAGCCGAACGCAACACACGCCAGGCCGGACGCGACGCCCAGCATAGGCTCGACGCTGCCCGCAATGCGCTGGCCGAGGCCGAAAAAGCCGGCGGTGAACTATCGAGCCGGCGTGCCGCTTTGGACGAGGCCCGCGCCCGCATCGTCGACAGCCATGAAGAAACCTCTGCGGCTTTCGTCGAGGCCGAAATGCTGCTGCAGGACGCACCTGATCTGGGTGACCTGCAACTGCAGCTCGAACAGTCCTCGGCAAATGTTTCGCGCGACCGTGCCACGCTCGCAGATGCACGTGCCGTTCATGAGGGGTTGCGGCGCGAAGCCGAGGCGCGCACGCGCCGGCTCGATGCCATTAACGCTGAGCGCAGCAGCTGGCTGCAGCGTGCCGAAAACGCCTCGACGCAGATTGCATCGCTTGGCGAACGCAAGGCCGAGGCCGAGGCCGAGCGCGAACGGCTTGCCGACGCTCCCGACGAAATCGACGCCAAGCGGCGCGCTTTGCTGTCGCAGCTCACCGAGGCCGAGACCTTGCGCAAGGCGGCGGCCGATCGCCTGCAGGAAGCGGAGACCAGGCAAGCCGAGCTGGACAAGCTGGCCACCGGCTCCATCCAGTCGCTGGCCGAGGCGCGCGAGACCCGCGTACGCGCCGAGGAACGGCTGACGGCCGCCGACGAGCGCCGGCTGGAAGTCGAAGCGCGTATCCAGGAAACGCTGAACACGCCGCCGCATCTGGTCATCCGCCACACCGGCTTGGAAGCCGACGATCCAATGCCGGAAATGCCGGAGATCGAACGCCAGCTCGACCGGCTGAAAATCGAGCGCGAACGGCTCGGCGCCGTCAATCTGCGCGCCGAGGAAGAGCAGAAGGAGCTGTCCGACCGGCTGGAGACGATCGTTTCCGAGCGTGAGGACATCATCGAGGCGATCCGCAAGCTCAGGCAAGCGATCCAGAGCCTCAACCGCGAAGGCCGTGAGCGGCTGCTGGCCGCCTTTGACGTGGTCAACGGCCATTTCCAGCGGTTGTTCTCGCATCTGTTCGGCGGCGGCACGGCGGAATTGCAGCTGATCGAATCCGAGGATCCGCTCGAGGCCGGGCTTGAAATCCTCGCCCGCCCGCCGGGCAAGAAGCCGCAGACCATGACGCTGCTGTCCGGCGGCGAGCAGGCGTTGACGGCGATGTCGCTGATCTTCGCCGTCTTCCTGACCAATCCGGCGCCGATCTGCGTGCTCGACGAAGTCGACGCGCCGCTCGACGATCACAATGTCGAACGCTTCTGCAATCTCATGGACGAGATGGCCAAGACCACCGAGACGCGTTTCGTCATCATCACGCACAACCCGATCACCATGGCGCGCATGGACAGGTTGTTCGGCGTCACCATGGCCGAGCAGGGCGTCAGCCAGCTCGTGTCGGTCGATTTGCAGGCGGCAGAGGCGATGCGCGAGGCGAGCTGACGCGCGATCCGGCATTCATCGGTGGACCATTCAGGTTTTCTGGTCGTGTCTGTGGGAATGGTGTTTGGCCGAAGCCCAGACGAAATAGAGCGAGCCGACCTTCAGCACAGGCACTCGATGATCCCGCTCGCGATCACGAAGTTCGCGGTAGATCTTCACCTTCAGCGTGCCGCCGGGCAATCTGATTCGCAGTGCCATGACGGCACAAGTATACGCAGATTTCCAGATCGCAGAAAGGGTCAGCGCAAGTCGTTCCACTCCGCGTTCGGGGGCTTGGATGGCCCGTCCGAAATCGTGGCCGGCCACCAGATCACGAAATACTTGCCGACCTGCCAGACCGGCACCTCGCGCCTCTGCTCCCGGCGGCGCAATTCATGTTGTTGCTTCACTTTCAGCGCGCCGCCGGGAAGCCCGATTTTAAAGGCCATCATATCCCTTGGACTGTCAGGAGGTTATTCTGCTTTCTTCAGTCTGCACGCCGCATGGCCCAGTTCGCGCAGACCGCCGCCAGCAGGCCGCAAGCCATGCCGACACAGTCTGCAACCCAGTCGAACACGTCGAGGTCCCGCTGTATCAGGGATGTACCTTGGAGAGCCTCGATGGCAGCTCCTACCAATGCCAGGAAGACGATGACACTTGCCTTGTGGCGTGGCCAGCCAAGACTGCCCAGGAAAGCCAGGACGGCGAAGGCGCTGGCGTGGTTCAGCTTGTCGTAGTGGAAGCCGATGTCGATCCCGAATTCCTTGAGGCGGGGTACCGGCAGCAGCGCGAGCACAAGAACGGCAATGAGCGTGACAATAAAAGCTATCCGTTCGGCGGCTGAGTAAAATTTCATTCTGCTCCAACAATCTTGCGTCCATGCACCCATCACCGGAAGCGGGCTTGGAGATCTGGGTCGGGCCCACGTGGCAATATCAGCGTCCGCTGTTGCCACGATTGCATCGGGCTGTTCGAAAAGCAACGAACCCAGCCCATGACCACAAGGAGACCCGCGGGCCGCAATCCTGGCCCGGTCTTGCTGCTGCGGGCCTTGCAGAACGCGATTCTCAAGGTTGTCGGAGAATGCCGGCAGGGGTTCGGTGGTTCAGGTATAATCGAACAAGGATGCCCATCCCGAGAGATGAATGGCTGGGGCGCCAGGATTCGAACCTGGGAATGTCGGTACCAAAAACCGATGCCTTACCACTTGGCGACGCCCCAATTGCCGTCAGAGTCGCTTGTGCGGCGCGTTATTAGCAGAGCAGCCGAAAAGTACAATCCTGTGAGCGACAGCGAGAACGCTCAAAACGAGCAATCCACAAAACGCCGCCAGATCATGTCCAGGCGGCCTATTTGCCCCAGACCGCCAACTCATTTCCGGCCGGGTCGACGAAGTGGAAGCGCCGGCCGCCGGGGAACGGGAAGATCGGCTTGACGATCGTGCCTCCGGCACTTTCGACGGCGCCAAGGGTCTCCTCCAGATTTTCGCTATAGAGCACGGGCAGCGGCTTTCCCGGCGCCTCAGCGGCATCGGCCTGGAAGCCGCCGTCCAGCCCTTCTGCGAAGGCCGAATAGGTCGGCCCATAGTCTGTGAACGACCAGGCAAAGGCGGTACTGTAGAAAGCCTTCAGCCGGTCCAGCGTTCCGCCAGTGGCCGGCATTTCCAGATAGTCGAGTCTTCCGGACAGCCGCATGGAGTACCTCTTTGTTCCCTTTATGTTCTAGTCTTCCGCCTGTGAGGTGGCAAGTCTTTTTGACGCGGCTTTTGCTTAATCGATTGTAGCGACCATACGGCTTTGGGCGGCGCTTGCCTTTCGCACTGCAGCATCATATCGCTCCAAAGTCGGACACGAGCGGAACTTTCCGTTTCGCCAATCTTTCCAATCTCCTGCAACCGGAGAGCAAAGCATGACCAAATGGGTTTTCACCTTTGGCGATGGTGCGGCGGAAGGCCGGGCCAGCGACAGGAATCTGCTGGGCGGCAAAGGCGCAAATCTGGCCGAAATGTGCAGCCTGGGCCTTCCGGTGCCGCCGGGTTTCACCATCACCACCGAGGTCTGCAACGCCTACTACGCCGACGGCAACACCTATCCAGCTGCATTGAAAGCCGATGTGGTGAAAGCGCTGGATCATATCGGCAAGCTGACTGGGCGCCGGTTCGGCGATCCGTCGAAGCTGCTGCTGGTGTCGGTGCGTTCGGGCGCACGTGCCTCGATGCCGGGCATGATGGACACCGTGCTCAATCTCGGCCTGAACGACGAGACCGTGGAGGCGCTGGCCACCGATTCCGGCGATGCGCGGTTTGCCTATGACAGCTACCGCCGCTTCATCCAGATGTATTCCGATGTCGTCATGGGCCTCGACCACGAGGTGTTCGAGGAAATCCTCGAAGATCAGAAGGGTGGGCTCGGCCACGAACTCGACACCGAGCTGACCGCCATTGAATGGCAAGGCGTGATCGCGCTCTACAAGGCCAAGGTCGAGGAAGAGCTCGGCAAGCCGTTCCCGCAGGATCCGAACGAGCAGCTCTGGGGCGCCATCGGCGCCGTCTTCTCGAGCTGGATGAACAACCGCGCCATCACCTACCGGCGTCTCCACGACATCCCCGAGAGCTGGGGTACGGCGGTCAACGTCCAGGCCATGGTGTTCGGCAATATGGGCGAGACCTCGGCCACCGGCGTGGCCTTCACCCGCAACCCGTCAACCGGCGAAAAGCAGCTCTATGGCGAGTTCCTGGTCAACGCGCAGGGCGAGGATGTCGTGGCCGGCATCCGCACGCCGCAGAACATCACCGAGGCGGCCCGCATCGCGGCCGGCTCCGACAAGCCATCGCTGCAGAAGCTGATGCCGGACGCCTTCCAGTCCTTCGTCACCATTTCCGACAGCCTGGAAAAGCACTACCGCGACATGCAGGACCTCGAATTCACCATCGAGCGCGGCAAATTGTGGATGCTGCAGACCCGGTCCGGCAAGCGCACCGCCAAGGCGGCGCTGAAGATCGCCGTCGAGATGGCGAGGGACGGCTTGATCACGAAAGAGGAAGCTGTCGCCCGCATCGACCCGGCCTCGCTCGACCAATTGCTGCACCCGACCATCGATCCGAAGGCCGCGCGCGACGTCATCGGCATCGGCCTGCCGGCGTCGCCCGGAGCTGCAACCGGCGAGATCGTCTTTTCGTCCGGCGATGCCGAGGATCTGAAGACGCAAGGCCGCAAGGCGATCCTGGTGCGCATCGAGACCAGCCCCGAGGATATCCACGGTATGCATGCCGCCGAAGGCATCCTGACCACGCGCGGCGGCATGACCAGCCATGCCGCAGTGGTGGCGCGCGGCATGGGCAAGCCTTGCGTGTCGGGCGCCGGCTCGCTGCGCGTCGACTACAAGGCCGGCACGCTCCTCTCGATGGGACAGACGTTCCGCAAGGGCGACATCATCACCATCGATGGCAGCAATGGCCAGGTGCTGAAGGGCGCCGTGTCGATGCTTCAGCCGGAACTGTCCGGCGATTTCGCCGCCATCATGGAGTGGGCCGACGCGGTGCGCCGCATGAAGGTGCGCACCAACGCTGAAACGCCGCTCGATGCCCGCATGGCGCGCTCTTTCGGCGCCGAGGGCATCGGGCTCTGCCGCACCGAGCACATGTTCTTCGACGGTGAGCGCATCGTCGCCATGCGCGAGATGATCCTGGCCGACACCGAGAAGGAGCGGCGCGCCGCCCTTGCCAAGCTTCTGCCCATGCAGCGCTCGGACTTTCTCGAACTGTTCGAGATCATGGCCGGCCTGCCAGTGACGATCCGCCTGCTCGATCCGCCGCTGCATGAATTCCTGCCCAAGACCGAAGCCGAAATCGCCGAGGTCGCGGCCGTCATGAATGTGTCGCCCGACAAACTCAGGCAGCGCACCGAGGCCCTGCACGAATTCAACCCGATGCTCGGCCATCGCGGCTGCCGGCTGGCCGTCTCCTATCCCGAGATCGCCGAGATGCAGGCGCGCGCCATTTTCGAGGCCGCCGTCGAGGCCGGCAAGAAGGCCGGCGCGCTGGTAGTGCCCGAGATCATGGTGCCGCTGGTTGGCCTGGTGAAGGAACTCGATTACGTGAAGGCGCGGATCGATGCGGTCGCCAAGAGCGTCATGGAGGAGACCGGCGTCAAGATCGATTACCTCACCGGCACGATGATCGAATTGCCGCGCGCGGCGATCCGTGCCCATGTCATCGCCGAATCGGCCGAGTTCTTCTCCTTCGGCACCAACGATCTCACCCAGACCACCTTCGGCATCTCGCGCGACGATGCGGCCTCATTCCTGGAGACCTACCGCCAAAAGGGCATCATCGAGCAGGATCCATTCGTGTCGCTCGACATTGACGGCGTCGGCGAACTGGTGCGCATGGCTGCGCAAAAGGGCAAGGCGACGCGGCCCGACATCAAGCTCGGCATCTGCGGCGAACATGGCGGCGATCCCGCTTCGATCCGATTCTGCGAGGAGGTCGGCCTCGACTACGTGTCGTGCTCACCCTACCGGGTGCCGATCGCCAGGCTGGCGGCAGCGCAGGCGGCGGTGCTGGTGGCGAAAGCAGGCAAAGGATAGAGCATCAGACAGAGCCAAAATTTACGATTTTGTATGAAAGCTCACGCGAACGTGCTGAAGGCATTGCATAATCTCGACATTGTTCCTGCCCAATTTGCGGACTGCCCGCCAATCGTTCCCGGAATCACATGTTGCAGATCTCACCCGCGCCATTCCGCTCGATCCTGATCGTTCAAACGAAGTTCATCGGCGATATCGTCCTCGCCTCGACGCTCGCCAGGAACCTGCAGCTCGAATTCCCCGGCGCCAGGATCGTGTTCCTCTGCGAAGCGAATTTCAAGAGCTTCGTGGTGGCGCATGGCATTGCTTCCGAGGTGGTCACGTTCATGCGCGCCCGCATGCGGGGCACCCCGCTGGAGCGCGGAAAAGAACTCTATGTCATCGTGCGGGAACTGCGTGGCTTCCGCTTCGATCTGACGATCGACCTGACCGATTCAAAGACCTCGCGCCTCATCAGCGGGCTCGTCAACGCAAAGACCCGCATCGGCTACAATCCTCCCGAAAGGCCTCTGAAGCTGCTGGAGCGGCAGCCCGCCAATCTGTTTGCAAAACCACAGGGGTTTGGCGGCCAGCATTTTGTCTATCGCTATCTTTCGCCTCTTGAAGCGCTTGGCATCGATCTGCGCGTGACGGTACCAAGCATTCAGCCGCTGCCATCCGAGACCGTGAAAGCCCTGGCGCTGCTAGGCAAGCACCGTCTTCACCCAAACGCTTTCATCGCCGTACATGCGGGCGCGAGCTTCAAGGGCCGCCAATGGCAGCCGGAACGGTTTGCCGAGGCGATCGACGAAATTGCAGGCGAGACCGGATTGGGAGTCGTGCTGGTCGGAGGGCCGGACGAACGCGAGACCGCGGCGCAGATCATCGCCAGGACGGCGACGCCGGTCGTCGACCTTGTCGGGACGCTGTCGCTCGAGACCCTGCTGGCTGTCCTGAAACAGGCCCGGCTGTTTCTCGGCAACGAGAGTGGCCCGATGCACATAGCCGCCGCCGCGGGCACGCCGGTTGTCGGGCTTTTCGGTCTGACGAATCCGTCGCGCTGGGGGCCTGTCGGCGTGCCGAGCATCGCGCTGCGGCCGTCGATGCCATGTGACTGCATTGCCAGCGACCTTTGCCGCCCGAAGGACCCCAGCAAGGCGTGCTGCGTGTGGCGGCTTGAGGTGAAGCCTGTCGTCGAAGCGGTGCGCGAGCTCCTTGCGCGCAGCGAGATGAAACGGGAACGCACTGTCTGAGCGGGATCGATCGTCTGACTGTCGAATGGATTGCTCGCGAGGCGGGCGGTCAAATTGCCGCGCCAGGCACTTTTCTGCTATCCATCGTCCCGATTTCCGCCTTCATGCGGATCTTGGGATACCAGCTTGAAATCGCCAGTGTTTGGAATCGCTAGTCAGGAATTTGGTTTGATGCGTCTGCTGCAAAGACATCTCTGCATGATCGCCATGTCGTTGGCGGTCATATCCAGCGCCCATGCCGCGCCGCTGGTCGAGCCCACGCTGCACATCAAGCCCGTGGCAAGCGGAGCCGGCCACGTGGCCCTCACGCTCGACGCCTGCGGCGGAAAGACCGACACACGCATTCTCTCGGCGCTGGTGGAAAACAAGATACCGGCCACCATTTTCGTCACCGGCATCTGGCTGAAGCGCAACGCAGAGGCCGTCGCCATCATGCGTGCCCATCCCGATCTGTTCGAACTGGAAAATCACGGCGGGCGCCATGTCCCGGCGGTCGACACGCCGCAGAAGATCTACGGCATAAAGAGCGCCGGCAGCCCCGAGGCCGTGCTGGCGGAAGTCGAGTCGGGTGCCGCAGCTCTTGCCAGGACCGGTGAGCCGGCGCCGAAATGGTTTCGCGGCGCAACCGCCGAATACAGCCCCTCGGCGATCGCGATGATCCGCAAGCTCGGTTTCAAGATTGCCGGCTTTTCGATCAATGGCGATGGCGGCTCGCTGCTCGGCGCCAAGGAAACAGCCAGGCGTATCGCCGCGGCCAAGGATGGTGACGTGATCATCTCACATATCAACCAGCCGACCCACGCCGCCGGTGAGGGCGTGGTGCAGGGCCTGCTGGCGTTGAAAGCCAAGGGCATGACCTTTGTGCGGCTCGACGATGTCGATGGTTTCGGCAATCACGGCACGACCGACTGACTGGCAGTCTGCCGCTTTTCAGCCCGGCTTGGCTTCAATGATGACCTTGCTGGCGTAGAACGCGCCGTGGTCGCCAATCTCTGTCACTTCGTCGAAAGGCTGCCGATAGGCCCACATCGCGTCCTTGCCGGCTTCGCCGGCCGGCAGCACGCTCCAATAGCTGGCGTCGCCCTTGTAGGGGCAATGGCTCGAGTGTTCGGTGCTGCTCAGCCTGTCGAAATCGATGTCGGCGAACGGAATGTAGAAGGCGGCGGGATAAGGGGTTTCGGTAAGCACCTTGGCGTTAGTCGACGACGCGACGACCGTATTGCCGGCGCGCACGGTGACGGTGCCGATATAGGGCTCGATGGTGATTATCTTGTCGGGGTTGCGCTGGAAGCCGGGTGCCGGGTTGGCGATCTTGTCCATGCTGGTTCCTCCTTGCCTTGCCCCTTAAGGTGTGGCGGACACAGCTGTTGCGCAAGGTCTGTTCGCATCACAAAAACAGGCGCCAATCGCTGGGCGCGGCGCTACAGGGTTTTCGAATGTCAGCCGAGGCTCAGGCGGCGGTTTTGAATGCGTCCATCAGTCCGGCATAGGCGGCTGCGATGCCCGCCACGGGGTTGCTGCTTCTTGAAACGGTCTCGACTTTCAGCGAGCCGCCGCCGGTCGGCAAGGTGAGCAGCAGGAACTGGCGATTGCCGCCAGCGCCGACGGATGCGGCCGCGACATGCTGGCCTTCCCCTTCGTTGTGGACGCACATCTTGAACAGCAGCGTGCCGCCGACCGCTTCCAGCGCGCCGCCGACAACTTCAACAAATTCGTCTTCGGAAACCGTCTTTTCGTCCGGCACCAGATCGGCCAGGCCTTCGGCAAGTGTGCTCTCAAGGGCTTTGTCGTCGAGCTGCACGTCCATGCGAACCTCTTTCAGTCGCCAATCGCACCCCTTTGCCCGTTAACGAACCTTAACGCCGAGGATGGCCGGATTGTGGCGGATTTTCACGGCATTTTCGATCAAGACGACGCCGCCCCCACCATCATGGTTTTGAACCTCCTGTCATCTCGATGGCACGAGTGCCCAGCAGCCCAGAATCCAAAACATTCCAAAACTCAACCGCTTGCCGTCGCGGCAGGGACTCTGAAATCCATTTGCCGCGCAAGCGGATGACTGGACAATCCGCCGGTTCGCTTCACAATGAGCCAAAGCAACGACGCAAAATGCGCGAGGGAGGAGGAACGAGATGCTGGGGCTGATGCAGGAATGGCCGCTGCTGTGCCACAAGCTCATCGACAACGCTGAACGGCAGCATGGCGTGCGCGAGATCGTGTCGCGCTCGATCGAGGGGCCGATCGTGCGCACCACCTATGCCGACATCCACCGTCGTTCTCTCAAGGTCGCTCAGCGGCTGGAGCGAGACGGCTATGGGTTGGGCGACCGCATCGCCACGCTGGCCTGGAACACCGCGCGCCATATCGAGGCCTGGTACGGCATTATGGGCATCGGCGCGATCTATCACACGCTCAACCCGCGCCTGTTTCCCGAACAGATCGTCTGGATCATGAACCATGCCGAGGACAAGGCCGTCTTAGTCGACCTGACCTTCGTGCCGCTGCTCGAAAAGATCGCCGGTGCCGTCAAATCGCTGAAAAAGGTGATTGTGCTGACCGACAAGGCGCACATGCCGCAAACGACCTTGCCCAATGCCGTCGCCTATGAGGACTGGCTTGACGAGGTCGATGGCGATTTCGCCTGGAGGACCTTCGACGAAGGCACCGCTGCCGGCATGTGCTACACATCGGGCACGACAGGAGATCCCAAGGGCGTCGTCTACAGCCACCGCTCGAACGTGCTGCATGCCATGATCGCCGCCATGCCGGACGCGATGGGCCTGTCGTCACGCGACACCATCCTGCCGGTGGTTCCGATGTTCCACGCCAATGCCTGGGGCCTTGGCCAGAGCGGCCCGATGATCGGCGCCAAGCTGGTCATGCCCGGCTGCAAGATGGATGGCGCCTCGATCTATGAATTGCTCGACACCGAGAAGGTGACCTTCAGCGCTGCCGTGCCGACCGTCTGGATGATGCTGCTGCAATATCTGGAGGAGACCGGCAAGAAACTTCCCTATCTGAACAAGGTCGTCATCGGCGGCTCGTCCTGCCCGCGCGCGATCATGACGAAATTCCAGGACAATTACGATGTCCAGGTCATCCATGCCTGGGGCATGACCGAAATGTCGCCGCTGGGCACGCTGTGCACCTTGAAGCCCGAATACGACGATCTCCAGGGCGAGGCCCGCCTCGATGTCAAGCAGAAGCAGGGCTATCCACCGTTCGGCGTCGAAATGAAGGTGACCGATGACGAGAACAATGCGCAACCCTGGGATGGCAAGACTTTTGGCCGGCTGAAAGTGCGCGGCCCCGCTGTTGCCCGCGCCTACTATGGTGGTGCCGGCGCGGAACAATTCGATAAGGACGGCTGGTTCGACACCGGCGACGTCGCCCATATCGACGCCGGTGGCTACATGCAGATTACTGATCGGGCCAAGGACGTCATCAAGTCCGGTGGCGAATGGATTTCGACCATCGACCTCGAGAATCTGGCCGTCGGCCACCCCGATGTCGCGGAGGCGGCAGCCATCGGCATCCACCATTCGAAATGGGGCGAGCGGCCCTTGCTGGTCATCGTCGCCAAACCGGGCAAGGAACCGACCAAGGCTGATATTCTCGACTTCATGGACGGCAAGGTGGCCAAGTGGTGGATGCCCGACGATGTCACTTTCGTTGGCGAAATACCGCATACCGCCACCGGCAAGATCCAGAAGATCACCTTGCGCCAGCAGTTCAAGGATTATCGCTTGCCGACGGATTGACAGGATGTTGCGTGTTTCGGCTTCAAGCCGCCGCGAAAAGGCACTAAACCTCCGTCCGGGTTGGGGCAGCGCAGAGAACAATGGTTAGCATTCCCGAACGGCAAACGTCGAAGGCCGCCGGCTGGTCGCGGCGCACGGCGGCATTTTCAGCGGTGCTGTTGCTGACTGTCTTTGTCGGTCATCATTTCGATCTCGTCGAAACACCGGTTTTCCTCTGGGTGCTGGGCATTGTTGCGCTGCTCGCGGCACTGGCGCTGCTGTTCGCCGCCTTTGCCTTTTCGAGGCTCTGGAAATTTGGCGACCGCGGTGGCCGCGACCTGACTGTCGGCGCCTTGCTGGCACTGCTGGTGCTGGTCCCCTACGGCGTTGCCGCCTACTGGGCGACAATCTATCCGCCGCTAAGGGACATCACGACCGATTTCGACAATCCGCCCGCGCTCGACGTGAGTGACCGGACGAAGGATATGAATGTGCTGTCTGTGTCGACGCCGGGCGAACAGCGGCTTCAGGCCGACAGCTTTCCGCTGGTCACCGCACGCAGCTATGATCTGCCATTCGAGACCATCGTCAATGCCGTCGAAACCGTGCTCGACCGGCGCGGCTGGGATCTTTCCGAGCCTTATCCCGATCTCGCCGGGCAAAGCGACGTGACCATCACCGCTGTCGCCAAGGGCTTTGTGCTCGGCCTTCCCGCCGATGTGGCGATCCGCGTGACGGACAATGGCGACGCCGTCATCGTCGATATGCGGTCGGCTTCGCGATACGGCCGCTTCGATCTCGGCGACAACGCCGCGCGCATCACCGAGTTTCTCGCCGAACTGGACCAGGAAGTCGCCGGCCAGGTCGGCGCGGCTCCGGCCGAGTGAATCCCAGAACATCTTGCAGCCAGGCGGATTTGCGCAGTGCCGCACAAATGTGGCTTCAGCCTGCGAGCGGACTATTCGGCCGGCTCGAACCTGCCTTGCAGCAAGATTGTCGCGACCGGACCAAGCGGATTGGCGATCCGGCTCTCGAGGACCTCGACGAGTTTGTGCCCGACGTCTGCCATGTCCACGGAATGAACGTCGATGTTCGCCGGCAGGAAACGCGCCAGACGCGTATTGTCACGGGTGACGATGTGAACGTCGCGGCCCGGCACCAGACCCCGTCTGCCGAGAGCGTGCAAGGCGCCCAGAAGACCCAGTTCGTTTGCGCATGCCAAGCCCGTCGGAGGATCTGACGACGCCAGCAGGCGATCGAACCAGGTCGCGCTCGATTCCATTGTGAACGTGCCGTCACCGATAAGCGATGGGTCGATCCGGATACCGGCCTCGGCCATCGCCCTTCTATAGCCGGCGAGACGCGTGGCGCTCGCCTGGTCCTTCTGCACGAGAAGTTGTAGAGCAATGCGTCGACAGCCCTTGTCCATGAGCCGCCGGGTCGCCTCATATGCGATCTGTTCATTGTCGATATCGACATAGGGATAGGCGATGTCCAGGTCGGTTCTTCCAAACGCGACGAACGGTATGCCCTGATCCAGCAGCAACTTGACGCGCGGATCGCCCGAGACCATGCGCGTGATGATCAGGCCGTCCGCGCTATGCGCCTGAAGCAGGCGCTGCACACTTTCGACCGGGTCGTCGTCGGGCGTGGTTGAATAGATGGACAGACTATAACCCGCTTGCCGCGCCGCCAGCGTCATGCCTTCAATCAAGGGAAGTTTCGCCAGATCGGACAGGTAGTCGCGTGTCTCCATCGGCAGCACTGCCGTCAACGTCAGGGTTCGTCCGGTTTTCAGCGCGCGACCATGATGGTTCGGGACATAGCCGAGCCGCTTCGCCGCCTCCTTGACGCGGGCTATGGTGGAGGGCAGCACTTCCGGCCCATCCTTCAGAGCGCGGGACACCGTGGTGACCGAAAGGGAAAGTTCCGCCGCGATCTGTTTTAGATTGGCCATGTCGCCCGACTTCATTTGCGAAAGCGCCGGCTGATCTTGCTGGGCATCGCAACGTTACCGGATTCGATCCGAGGGTCAAACCCAGGCTCGTCGAAGCAAACGAACCTGCCTGGCACCCGCTTGACTCGCGGGCTGTTTTCGGCAATCGTAACGTTACGATTAACAAAAAAGCTGATTTTGTTGGCATTTTGATGAATCCGGAGGAGGAGAAACCATGTCCCGTTTACTACGTATTTCCCTGGCAGCGATCGCCGTCTCAGTTGCTTTGCCCGTCTATGCCCAGACAGTCACCATCACCACCGCGGGCGGCGACTATGGCAATGCCATAAAGGAGGCCATGTGGGCCCCCGCTGCAAAAGAGCTCGGCTATGATGTCCGCGAGGAGACGCAAAGCGACGGCCTGGCAGCTCTCAAGATGCAGGTCACCTCAGGCGCAGTCTCGACAGACATCATCCATCTCGGCTCGCCCGAAGGCGCGCAGGCGGCCGCACAGTCGCTGCTGGAGCCGCTCGATTACAAGATCATCGATCCAAAATCCGTGCCGGCCGGCGCGAAGTCGGACTACTGCTATCCGTTCGACTCCTATGGCACTGTCATGTCGTGGAACACCAAGACCTATGGTGAGAATCCGCCAAAGACCTGGGCGGAGTTCTGGGACGTCGCCAAATTCCCGGGCCGTCGCGCCCTGCGCGCTAACGCGCAAGACTTGATCGAGATCGCGCTGCTCTCCGATGGCGTGGCGCCGGCCGACGTCTATTCCGTGCTCAGCACACCGGAAGGCCTGGCCCGCGCCATCAAGCGGCTCGAAGCGATCAAACCGAATGTCTCGGTCTGGTGGACCTCGGGAGCGCAGTCCGCGCAGTTGCTGAAAGACGGCGAGGCGGATCTGGTCGTGACTTGGAATGGCCGGGCGCAGACCGTGAAAGCCGATGGCGGCACGGTTGACTATACGTTTAAGGGTTCGGTCATCGGCACGGACTGCCTGGCGGTGCCGAAGGGAGCGCCGAACAAGGAAGCAGCCATGAAGCTCATCGCGGCGATGACACAGCCCGCGCGCGTGGCGAAGCTGACCGACTTCATCGCCTATGGCCCGGTCAATCCTGCCGGCTATGAGGGTGGCCTTATTCCTCAGGACCGCCTGAAGACCCTGGCGACCGCGCCTGAAAATGCTGGCACTTCGGTGTTCTCGAATGCCGACTGGTGGCTCAAGAACGGCGAGGCCGCTCAAAGGGCCTTCGATGAAATGACGAACCGCTGAGTCTCGAATTCGTCAGCTCTAAAGCTGGAGCCCATCATGAAGTCGCTCCCGATCACCATCGACAGCGTGCGCAAGACCTTTGGGTCTTACGTCGCGCTGGATGATGTCTCGCTTGACATTCAGGCTGGCGAATTCCTCACGCTGCTGGGGCCGTCCGGGTCGGGCAAGACCACGCTGCTCATGGCTTTGGCCGGTTTTGTCCGGCCCGATCGAGGTAAACTCCTGCTGGGGGATCGCGACATTACCCGCCTGGCCCCCAACAAGCGCGACATCGGCATAGTGTTCCAGAACTACGCCCTGTTTCCCCACATGAACGTTCTGGCAAATGTCGAGTATCCGTTGGTGCTGCGCAAGGTGCCGAAAGCGGAGGCCCGGCAGCGGGCGCTTGATACCTTGGCCCGTGTGAAGCTGGAGGGTCTGGCGGAGCGCAACATTGCCGCATTGTCCGGGGGACAGCGCCAGCGGGTAGCCTTGGCGCGGGCGATCGTCTTCGAGCCACGCGTGATGTTGATGGACGAGCCGCTGTCGGCGCTCGACAAGAACCTGCGCGAAACCATGCAGTACGAGATCCGGCGTCTGCACGATGATCTGGGGATCACCACGATCTATGTGACGCATGACCAGCGCGAAGCTCTGACCATGTCCGACCGGGTCGCGGTGATGAATTCCGGCCGCATTCAGCAGATCGATACGCCACAGCGGATTTATGATCGCCCATCGACCCGCTTCGTCGCGGAGTTCATGGGTGAGGCCAACATTGTGGCCCCCGGCTCGGTGCGCAGAATGGACGGCGCCGATGAGTCACGCGAAGCTCTGATGATCCGCGCGGAAAGCCTCCATCTTGATACGGAACTCGTCGGGCGAGACGGGGTGGCGCTCGAAGGAATACTGAGCGCCAAGGCGTTTCGCGGTGAGAACTGGCTTCTGACGCTGGCGCTTGACGGCGGGCAAGAGGTTCTTGCCTGTATTCCGGCGGCGCTTGCCGGCGGCTGCACCGAGCTCGCCGCCGGTCAGCGGGTGACCGTATATGCACCAGCAGCGAAGGTTCACGCCATACCGGGAGCGATAGCGTGACCATCGCCGCCGATCCTGCGCTCGCGGCAGATGCGCGAAGCGAGCGGCGGTTCTTCCTTGCGCTGTCGCTCCCGGCGCTCTTCATCGTTGGACTGGCAGCGATACTGCCCATCCTCTGGATTATCAGGCAATCCTTCCTGACCACAGGAGGTCAGTATACTGTCGGCAACTACGAGAAGGTGCTTTCGAGCGGACTGACATGGTCGGCACTCGTGACAACCGTTGAGCTGTCCTTTGGGACGCTGGCGTTCTGCATTCTTCTCGGCACCCCGCTGGCCCTTGCTCTGGCCAGCGCCAGGCCAAGGGTGGCCAATTTGCTGATGGCCTTCGTCATGCTGCCGTTGTGGACTTCCATTCTGGTGCGCACCTATGGCTGGCTCGTGCTGTTGCGGCGCGATGGCTTGATCAACGCGGCTTTGACCGGCTCAGGCCTTACAACGGAGCCATTGCCGCTGGTCTACAACTTCACCGGAACGCTCATCGGCATGGTTCACTACATGCTGCCGCTCTTCCTGCTGCCCGTTTATGCCGCGATGCGCGATATCGACGCAAACCTCGTCCGCGCGTCGGCGAGCATGGGCGCCACTCTCGGGCAAACGATCCGCACGGTCATTCTGCCGCTTTCTGCCGGTGGCATCTTCTCGGGTTCGATCATCGTCTTCATCTACACCATAGGGTTTTTCATCACGCCCGCGGTGCTTGGCGGCGGCAAGGTAAATCCTCTCTCCATCCGGATCGAGCGCACGCTGTCGACCTTTCAGGATTGGGGGTCGGCGAGCGTCCTGGGTATTCTGCTGCTCATTCTCATGGCGCTGATCGGCGTGATGTTCCTGGCGGCGCGACGGCTGATGGCGCGCAACAATGTCGGTACAGTCCATGCTTGAAGCCTATCCAGACAACAGGCCGGCCCGCATTTTTCTGTGGAGCTTTTGCGCGCTCGTAATGGCGTTTTTGATGCTGCCGACGCTGGTCGTCGTCCCGCTCTCCTTTTCGTCGTCCAATCTTCTCGAGTTCCCACCGCGCGCATACTCGTTGCGCTGGTACGAGGCTTTCTTCGGCTCGGCGACATGGATGGCCGCACTCAGGACGAGCTTGATCCTTGGCACATTGACCGCGATAGTCGCAGTGCCCCTGGGGCTGCTGGCCTGCATCTCGATAAATCGGCTCGGCGGAAAGGCCGCCGCAACCATTCAGGGTATTCTGCTCACTCCGTCCATCGTGCCGGGCATCCTGCTGGCGATCGGCCTTTTCTTTGTGCTGGCGGCGCAACATCTGGTCGGGACGCTGTTCGGCGTGCTGGTTGGGCATGTGGTGCTGGCCATTCCGGTCGCCTGCATTGTGTTGTTGCCCGCTCTGGCCCGCTTTGACTGGAACCAGGTGCAGGCAGCGCGCAGCCTCGGCGCAAACTGGGCGAGAGCCATTGGCGGCATAATTGTCCCGCAGCTTCAGATCAGTCTGTTGTCGGCCACGTTGATGGCCTTCCTGACGTCGCTCGACGAGTCCGTCATTTCGATCTTCGTCGCCAGCGGTCAAAACAGCACGTTGCCGAAGCTCATGTTCCTGTCGCTGCGCGATCAGATCGATCCGACCATTGCGGCGATCTCGACATTATGGACCGTCAT
The DNA here is from genome assembly GCF_000472785.1 of Mesorhizobium loti CJ3sym. Lineage (GTDB taxonomy): Bacteria > Pseudomonadota > Alphaproteobacteria > Rhizobiales > Rhizobiaceae > Mesorhizobium > Mesorhizobium loti_E. The sequence continues at coordinate 26,081 of NZ_AXAL01000003.1, read as the reverse complement.
CGTCGTGGCCGTAGTCCTGATTGTGACCCTTCGCCAAAAATCCTGACAGAGACTGGAAACATGCCTACAAATCATCACGCAGCCGATGCTCCGGCGGATCAATCAACCGACATTCCTCAGGTAGGGTTGGCCATCATCACCGGCTCGGCAAACTGGGGGCTTGCCTTCCCGGAAGATGTCGAATTCGAGGGTGTGCGCACCTTGCAGCGCGACATGAGTTTTGAAACGCCTTTCGGTCGCACCGACAACTGGAAGCTGCTCGAGTTCGATGCGTCGATTACCGCGGAAGGCAAGACGAAACGTGCCTTGTGCATGTATTCTCACGGCAATCCCCGCGACCATATCGACCATTCCTGCCATCGCCGCGCGTTCTGGGTCTTGATGAACGCGGGTGTAAGGCAAGTGCTGTCCTGCTCGACCATCGGCGCCGTCAACAAGGCGATCCAGCCCGGTGATATGGTGGTCAACGCCGATATCATCGAACTGACGCAGACCCCGTTTTCACTGCTTCCCGGCCGCCAGAGCTTCGACTGCTCGGGCAAGCAGATCGTATGTCCAAGATGTGCGGCGGTTCTGGTCGAAACCGCCCGCCGTCATTGGCCAGCCGAATGCCGTGTTCATGGCATCGAACAGCAATTGGTCGCTGGCCACTGCTATGGGCCGCGACTGACAAGCCCAGCCGAAGCCCTGGCGTTTCGAAGCATGGGAGCGGATGTGCTCAACCACTCGATTGCCCCTGAGGCGACTTTGTCGCGCGAGATCGGTGCATGCTTCGTGCCCTTGGCGTTCGTCACGGCCGGCTTTAACGACTATATGGACCGCAATCGCCAGAAATTGCTGCAGGAGGACGTGTTGCCGAGCCTCTCCATGACAGCCTCGCGGGTCGCGCTGGAGACCGCGGCACGACTTCCGGTCAATCCGGAATGCTCTTGCCACGGTTTGAAGTCGCCTCAACCGGAAGAGCGGTCGAGCCGGTTCTGAGGGAGGGCAGCGCAAGGTCGTGGCGAGGTCTGAGAGCAATTCCAGTGTGAAACGGTTTTCCCGGGAAAAGCGCATAGCGCTTTCCCTTGGGAATTGCGTCAAAACAAAGAGTTGGAGCGCTGCGCAGTTTCCGTGAAACCGTGAACTGCTCTAGATTAGCCAGCCGGCGTGAAAATGCCGTCGATGGCGGGCGCGGCGTCTGTCGACACCATGCCGCGCGTCACCAGGTCCTCGAGATGGGCAAGCACCGACAGCCCGGCTGCACCATGCAGCCGGGGATCGGTATCCCTGTAGATCGCCTTGACCATTTCGGGGACGGTCCGGTCGCCGGCTCTGACCCGCTCCAATATGGCCCGCTCGCGCATCTTGCGATGCGTCTTCAACCCGCGCATGAACGCGCGCGGCTTCGTCACCGGTCCGCCATGGCCAGGCAGCAGCAGGTGGTCGTCGCGCTCGATCAGTCGGTCCAGCGATGCCATGTAGTCGGCCATCGCACCATCGGGAGGTGCCACGATGGACGTCGCCCACGCCATCACATGATCGGCCGAAAACAGGATGCCGGTTCCTTCCAGCGCGAACACCGCATGATTGGCTGTGTGGCCGGGGGTGAGAACCGTGCGTATCGCCCAGCCATCGCCTGCGACCATCTCACCATCAGGCAGCGCGATGTCGGGAACGAAAGCGGTGTCGGCGCTGGCGTCGAGCGCGTTGGTCTCGCCGATGTGCAACGGCCTCGCCGGCCGGTGCGGCCCCTCCGCCAGCACAGGGGCGCCCGTGCGCTCCTTCAGCCGGGCCGCCAGCGGGGAATGGTCGCGATGCGTGTGGCTGACGAAGATGTGGCTGACCGGCCTGCCGGCGATCACGTCGAGCAGGGTCTGAAGATGCGCCTCGTCCTCCGGCCCGGGATCGATCACCGCCAGCGTGTCGCGCCCAACGACATAGCTGTTGGTGCCATGGAAGGTGAAGGGGCTTGGATTCCGGACCGTGACGCGCTGCACGTCTGGTGCCACGGTCACGCCCCGGCCGTAGTTCGGATCGAAGCTGGTATCGAATTTGAGAGCCATGTCTTTTCGATCCATGTCTTTTCGAACCATATCGGCACATTGTTCCCGGGAACAATGCAGGCACATTGTGACCGGAACGGCAAAACCGATTGCCGCATAGCACGCAAGCCAATATAGGAAAACGCTGAGACCACGACTATTGGATCGCGACAGATCGGATTGGGGAAGACCATGGCAACTGCAACGACGATGCGCCCGCTTGTTTCTCTGGCTTTGCCGCAAGAAGGCGCGGCGCGACTGGCAACGCAGCTTTTGCTAGCGATCGCCGGAACGCTGCTGCTCACCCTGTCGGCCAAGACCAAGGTTGTGCTAGGCCCCGTCGATATCTCCATGCAGACGCTCGCCGTCCTCTTGATCGCCGCCGCCTTCGGCATGCGTCTCGGCGTCGCCACCTTGCTGCTCTACATGGCGGAAGGTGCGATGGGCTTTCCGGTCTTCCAGGGCACACCGGAAAAGGGCGTCGGCATCGCCTACATGCTCGGCTCGACCGGCGGCTACCTCGCTGGCTTCGTGGTCATGGCGGCAATTGTCGGCTGGGCCGCCGATCGCGGCTGGGATCGCCATCCGATCAAGCTTTTCAATGCGATGCTGGTTGCCGAAGTGGTGATGATGGCGATGGGCTTCGCCTGGCTGGCGCTGCTCATTGGCCCGGAAAAGTCCTGGCAGTTCGGCGTCGTGCCGTTCATCGTCGGCGATCTGATCAAGGTGGCGCTGGCAGCAAGCCTCGTGCCGGCCGTCTGGTCGCTGCTGAAGCGCGCCTGAGGCTTTGAAAACAGGCTGGTCCAGAACATTCTGTGCAGCCATCAATAAAGATCAGCCAATGCCAAATCGGTGCCTGCGCCCAAGGTCGTGATTGGTCGGCCGGTGCGGCAGCAGCCCGTGAACCGAAGGTGAAGGCATTGGATCTGTGCCCACAGTCCGGGACATTGCGTCGATAAGTGGAAAGCCGGCCCGGCTTTCCACGGTTGCGCAGAACAACGCTGGAGCAATTCCAGGAAAAGTGTGAAACGGCTTTCCCGCAGGCACTGCGTCAGAACAAAGATCCAGACCATCTCACCGTTTCAATGAACAGTGATCTAGTCTAGATCGAAGCTGCCCAAATATTGCACCTAAAATTATAGGCTTGCTGGCGAAACCGCACTGGCGTAGCCCTTGATTCTCGACTGAGTCGAGCAGCCGACGGCGAGAGGCCTGTCTACGCTCCACGAGCGAGCAGCCAAGCCAAGTGTATCTTTGTATGGCGACGACCGACACGGCAACTTCGGGGGAAGGGGCAAGAAGTTGAATGTCGCAGCATCGGCTATTGCAGGAAGCAGCAGGCACTTCCTGTTCAGAATTCGCTTTCAACTGCTCGGCGGCCTGACGTTCGCGATTTTTGCCCCGGCCATCGCTCGGATTGCCTTCAAGCCCGACGCTATCTACACGGCCAATCTTCAGGTGACGGTAATTGCCGCAGTGATGGCGCATCTGGCCGGTTTTCTTGCCTATCGTCGCATCGGAAATTTCCCCGGTGTGGCGGCTGCAAGCTACATCTTGCCGACTTTCGCCTTGTCCTACGGGGCGGTTTTCCTGACCATCTTCTTTTTCCGTTTCGAGTACAGTCGCTTTCAGGCCGCGGCGAGCTTCACGCAGTCCACGCTCTGGTATTTTGGCCTCAGCCTCATGACGCGTCGCCTCGAGCCGTACCGGCTCGTCATCATCCCTGGCGGGGATGTCCAGCGTCTCAGGGCGTTGCAGGGCGTGCACTGGTTCTGGATCAACTCGACCAGCACCATCATCGAAAAGGCAAACGGCGTGGTTGCCGATCTGCGCGCCGATCTTGGCGACGAATGGGAGAGATACATCGCCGACCGTGCCCTGTCAGGCACACCGGTCTACCATGTCAAGCAGATCAGCGAATCGCTGACCGGTCGCGTCGAAATTGAGCATCTGTCTGAAAACACACTCGGATCGCTCAATCCAAACCAAGCCTATCTCAAGATCAAGCAGGCCGCTGATTGGGTTTTTGCACTCGTCCTCGTTATGGTCTTTTCTCCGGCCCTGGCGTTGATCGCACTGCTGATCCGGCTCGACTCGGACGGTCCCGTGCTGTTTCGGCAGCAACGCATGGGTTACCGGGGCCATATCTACACGGTCTACAAGTTTCGCTCGATGCGGGAGCACCTTGGCGCCGGCAGCGACAAGGAGAAGGCGATCACCAAGCGTGATGACGACCGTATCACCCGTGTCGGGCGTGTCCTGCGCAAATTCAGGCTCGACGAGCTGCCACAGGCCATCAACATCTTGCGCGGCGAAATGAGCTGGATCGGACCACGGCCCGAGGCTGTCGTGCTGTCGCAATGGTATGAGACCGAGTTGCCGTTTTATCGCTACAGGCACATCGTCAGGCCGGGCGTCAGCGGGTGGGCGCAAGTGAATCAGGGGCATGTCGCGGCGGTCGGCGATGTCATGGAGAAGTTACACTATGATTTTTACTACATTAAGAACTTCTCGCCTTGGCTAGACGTATTGATTGTTCTTAAAACAATAAAAACAATGCTTACCGGGTTTGGCGCGCGATAGCTGACGCCGAGACCCGATGTCGATTGCAAATACGGGAACTCAATGGATCTCGCCTCCAGGAAGATTGCTGTTATCGGGCTTGGCTATGTCGGCCTGCCGCTAGCCGTGGCCTTTGGGGCCGCCAGGGATGTGGTCGGCTTCGACATCAGCCAGTCGCGGGTCGAAGCGTTGCGGCGTGGTGACGATCACACGCTCGAAGCCAGCAGGGAGGAAATCGCTGCCGCTTCGCGGCTGACCTTCACCACCGACAAGGCCGACCTGCGCGATTGCGGGGTCTTCATCGTCACGGTCCCGACGCCGATCGACAAGGCCAACCGGCCGGATCTGAGGCCGCTGATCATGGCGTCGACGACGGTCGGCGAGGTCATATCCCCTGGCGCGGTGGTGATCTTTGAATCGACCGTCTATCCCGGCTGTACCGAAGAAGTATGCGCACCGCTGATCGAGAAGCATTCCGGTCTGCGCTTCAACGAGGGTTTCTTCCTCGGTTATAGCCCGGAACGCATCAATCCGGGTGATCGCGAACACAGGCTGCAGACGATCATCAAGGTCACCAGCGGCTCGACGCCGGAAGCGGCGGAGGCCATCGACGCGCTCTATGCCTCGATCGTGCCGGCGGGCACGCACCGCGCGTCGAGCATTGCGGTGGCCGAGGCGGCCAAGGTCATCGAGAACACGCAGCGCGACCTCAACATTGCGCTGATGAACGAGTTGTCACTGATCTTCGGCAAGCTTGGTATCGATACGACCGAAGTGCTGGAGGCCGCCGGCACGAAGTGGAATTTCCTGCGCTTCACGCCTGGCCTTGTCGGGGGGCACTGCATCGGCGTCGATCCCTATTATCTCACCCACAAGGCTCAGGAACTCGGTTATCATCCCGAGGTGATTCTTGCCGGGCGCCGCATCAATGACGCCATGGGCCAGCATGCGGCGGATCAGACGGCCCGCCTGATGATGCGCAAGGGCATCCCTGTCGTCGGCAGCCGGATCCTGATCATGGGCGCGGCCTTCAAGGAAAACTGTCCGGACCTGAGAAATTCCAAGGTCGCCGACATCGTCGCGCAATTGAGGGAGTACAATGCCGAAATCGACATATGGGACCCCTGGGTCGACACGCAGGAATGCGCGCGCGCCTTCGGCGTGCCGAGCGTGAAACATATTCCGGCCACACGCTATGACGGCGTCATCGTTGCCGTCGGACACAGGCAGTTCCGCTCGCTGGGGGTTGCCGGCCTGCAGGCGCTTTGCAAGGCCCCGGGCGTCATCTACGACATAAAGGGCCTGTTCCCCAGGCATGTTACGGACGGGCGTTTCTGATGAAGGTTCTGGTCACCGGCGCCGCCGGCTTCATAGGTTATCACGTCGCCCGGCGGCTGCTGGAGCGCGGCGACGAGGTTGTCGGCATCGACAGCATCAACGACTATTACGATCCCAAGATCAAGCAGGCGCGGCTGGGGCTGCTCGCCGAGGCAAGCCGCAGCACCAATGCCGGCTATCATTTCATCCACGGCAATCTCGCCGACAGAAGCGTCGTGGACGGCTGCTTCGCCAGCCATGCCTTTGACCGGGTGATCCATCTCGCCGCCCAGGCCGGGGTACGCTACAGCCTGGAAAATCCGCACGCCTATGTCGAAAGCAACATCGTCGCTTTCACCAACATGCTCGAGGCCTGCCGCAACGGCCGTGTGGGGCACCTGACCTATGCCAGCACGTCGAGCGTTTACGGCGCCAACACCGACATGCCATTTTCCGAGCATCGTCCGGCCGACCATCCGCTGCAGTTCTACGCCGCGACCAAGCGCGCCAACGAACTGATGGCGCACAGTTACAGCCATCTGTTCAGGCTGCCGACCACGGGCTTGCGCTTCTTCACCGTGTACGGCCCCTGGGGGCGCCCCGACATGGCGCTGTTCCTATTCACCAGGAGCATCCTGGCTGGCGAGCCGATCAAGCTGTTCAACAACGGCAACCACAGCCGCGACTTCACCTTCGTCGAAGACATCGCCGAAGGTGTGATCCGCGCCAGCGACAGTCCCGCGGCCGGCAACCCTGCCTGGGATTCCGGCCATCCGGATCCGGCCACGAGCAGTGCGCCCTGGCGCATCTTCAACATCGGCAACAACAACCCGGTGAAGCTGACCGCCTATGTCGAGGCGCTGGAAAACGCGCTTGGCCGCAAGGCCATCATCGAGCTGTTGCCTTTGCAGGCCGGCGATGTTCCCGACACCTTCGCCGACACCTCGGCCCTGCAAGCGGCGGTCGGCTACCGCCCCGGCACTTCCGTGACCGAGGGGGTAGGGAGGTTTGTGGAGTGGTACCAGGCGTATTTCGGGCGGGGGTAGGGGGCACGTCTTTGCACGCAAAATCGATGGTGGGCTAGTGTCCTTGCTGCGAGGGTTCGTTCGCACAAACGTGGCACTCTCTGAGTGCCTGGACAGAGTTTTGCCGCTACGGCTGCGCGCGGATGGCAACCACACTTTCGCTGCGGAAATCGCGCCGGCGCTGCTGACAGCCAATGCATTGGTCTATGATCTCGGCGGTGGGGCACGGCCGCTTGTCAGCCTGGCGCAGAAGCGCCGCCTGGGGCTGGTTGTGGTCGGGGTGGACCTCGATGCCGAGGAACTTTCGAAGGCTCCAGGCGAGGTCTATGACGAGCAGATCGAGGCAGATTTGACCTTGTTCAGAGGCAAGGGAGATGCCGATCTGGTGATATGCCAGGCCACACTGGAACACGTGCGCGACGGCGAGGGCGCATTTCGCGGCATTTCCAGTTGCGTCAAACCCGGCGGCGTTGTTGCCATTTTCTCGCCGTCGCGCAATGCCGTCTTCGCCAGGTTGAACCGGATTTTGCCCGAGAGGGTCAAGCAGCGCCTGCTTTTTGCGATCTACCCTGACAAGGGCAAGGGCCATGACGGGTTCCCGGCCTTCTATGACAAATGCCTGCCTAGCGAGGTGGAGAGGATCGCGGCGCAAAATGGCCTGGAGCTTGTCCAGCGCCGCCTGTTCTGGAGGAGCTCATACTTTTATTCTTTCGTGCCGGCCTTCCTCGCCTGGCGCATCTGGCTTGGCGTCGCGGCTCTCTTTTTCGGCAAGGATGCGGCTGAGACCTATGCCTATGTCTTTCGGCGAAAACAGTGACCCTCGCGGCGACCAGACCAAACAGGCGGCGAACCGGGTGAAGACCATGCGCCAGGACAGAAAATCGTCGAGTGGCCCAAATGGCCGGATTGCCGTTTTCATCCCCTCGCTTCGAGCGGGCGGCACCGAGCGGGCAATGCTTACTCTGGCCCGGGAATTCGACCGACGCGGGCTGACCACCGATCTCGTGATTGGACGTGCAACGGGCGAATATCTCTCCCTGGTTCCCGCCACCGTAAGGATAGTGGACCTGCATGCCTCTCGCATGCTGTTCTCGCTATTCGGTTTGATCCGGTACCTTAGAACGGAGCAGCCTGAGGTGATGCTGTCAGCCCTGCCTCATGCGAATATCCTGGGAATAGTCTCGTCCTTCCTGTCGCGCCGAAGGGTGCGTACGGTCATATCCGAGAGAAGCAACCTGTCCAGGACCCTTGCGGATACCAAGCTGATCCGCGAGAGATTTTTGCCGTTTCTCATGCGCATGACTTACGGCTATGCCGACAGGATCATAACCGTCTCACATGGTGTTGCAGACGATTTGATCAGCAGTATAGGGCTCGACAGAAGTTCCGTCGAAACGATCTACAATCCGTTGGACATCGAATACATCGAGGCGCAGTCGACCGAGCCCTTGGTTCATCCATTCGCGGATGAGGATGGCAGGCTTCTGCTGGTAGCCGTCGGTCGCCTCGATTTCGCAAAAGACCACGCCACCCTCATAAGCAGCTTTTCGCAGGTCGCAACGAAAAGGCCCGTCAAACTGGCGATTGTCGGAGAAGGCCCGCAACGCGCATCGCTGCAGACGATGATCGACGAACTCGACCTGAGCTCTTCGGTCGCCCTGATCGGCTTTTCGAAAAACCCGTATCCATGGATGCGGCGTGCCGCGCTGTTTCTTCATTCCTCGCGCCGGGAAGGGTTTCCCAACACGATCATCGAAGCGATGGCTTGCGGGGCGGCGGTGGTGAGCACGAACTGCGAAAGCGGGCCGGCGGAAATTCTGGAGAACGGCAAATGGGGGCGCCTTGTGGCGGTAGGCGACGTGCAAGGCTTCGCGGCCGCGATATCGGCCGGCCTCGATGACGCCAGCCATCCGGATGTCAGACGTCGGGCACAGGATTTCAGTGTCGAAAAGGTAGCTGACGCATACCTGCTTGCGATGCGGCCAGACCGCACGAGGGCGATGGGGAAGGAGCGATCGCATTAAGGTCCTGCATGTCATCACCGGACTTGAGAATGGCGGTGCAGAGGCGGCTCTGTTTCGCCTCTGCACGGCCGAGCACGCCCATTCGCACTGTGTGGTCTCGCTATCTGGCGAGGGAAAATATGGGCCGCTGCTTCGGGAGGCCGGGGTACCCCTCACATGTCTGTCGATGCCCAGGGGGCGGTTGAGCCTCAGCGGGCTCGCAGCGTTTCGGCGAGTCTTTTCGACCTATCGGCCAGATGTAGTCCAGTGCTGGATGTACCACGCGAATCTGGTTGGAGGCGTTTTGGCATGGTTTGCCGGTATCAAGCCGGTTCTGTGGGGGATGCACAATTCCGGACTGGATCCCCGTGTCGCCCCCTTGGGTACAAGGGCGGTGGACAGGCTCTGCGCGCTCCTATCCCGTGCGATCCCCGCCCAGATTGTGAGTTGTTCGAAACAAGCATCACGGCGCCATATTGCTGCAGGCTATTCGAGCTCGAATTGGACGATAATACCGAACGGTTATGACCTGGCCGTCTTCGAACCGGACGAGAAGGCGCGCACGCTGCTGCGCCAAAGCTGGTCGATAGATGACGGCCAGTTCGTCATAGGAAGCGTCGCCCGCTGGCATCCCGACAAGGATCACAAGAATCTTGTCGCTGCCTTGGCGAAACTGTCGGCTCGCGCCGAGCTTCCTTTCAGGTGTATTCTTGTTGGCCCGGGAATCACGGCTGAAAATGCCGAGCTTGCCGGATTGCTGGATCGCTTTGGGGTTCGCGACAAGGTGATGCTGCTTGGTCCAAGCGACGATGTTGCCGGGCTCATGAATGCGTTTGACATCCATGTGCTTGCCTCCAGTCGTGAAGCCTTCCCGAATGTAGTCGCGGAGGCGATGGCGTGTGGCACGCCCTGCGTGGCAACGGATGTTGGAGATATCGGCATGCTTGTCGCCGACACCGGGTCTGTCGTTCCAAGTCAGGATTCCGACGAGCTTTCTCGTTCTATCGCCATCATGGCTTGCGAAATCCGCGACCAGCGATCCTGGACGGCCAGACAGCAGGCATGCCGCGATCGCGTCGCTTCGGATTTTTCACTTGAACGGATGGCAAAGTCGTATGGCGCGCTATGGGAGAGATTATCCTTCAATGGCTAGCGCCGAATGCGTCGCTGCCTGGCAGGAGAGGCGGTATTTTTAGCAGGGCAATGGGTTTAAAGTGCAGAACTTCAGGAGAGATTATCTGGCTTCACCATTTGCGCTGACCCCGCAAATGCTTTTGCTTGTCTCAAGCCTGGTTTATTTTGCGCCATTTGTTGCCGGCGGATTTCAATATGTCGACATTGGCGGACGAAAATATGATTTCACCTATGATGTAGGCACAGGGTATGCCATCGCTCTCGTTATATCCTGCATTGTCGCTGCGATGCTTGTCTTTGTGCCGAGGAATCAAAATTTCGAGGTCGCTAGTGATAGCCAGGGAGAGTCCCTGATAATAATCGCGATGATCGTTGTTTTCGGAGGGATCTCGGTTGCGAATCCGGCCCTATTTTCCGCTTCGAAGGCAGACGTCTTATCATCCACCGGGCGTTTCCAATATATATTTTACAATACCTGCATTGTCGGTGTGGTGTTCGGGGCGCTGTCAGGCTGGAGGAAATCCAGGCTCGTTATAATCCTGAGCTGCCTAGGATTGATCCTGACGCTTTATATTGGTCACAGATCTGCGGTCGCAATAGCAATTTTATCTTTCCTATACATACGTTACAGAAATATCTCTCTTTTGGTTATAAAAAAAAGATATATTATCGGCGGAGTGTCAGCCTTCTTTTTCTTGGCGATATACAAGTCAATCTACTCGGCTGTGAAGGTGGGAAATTTCGAGGTCGTTGGTCAGAAAATCCAGTTTAACCAGTTGTCGGATTCGACCCTTGTTGGGCTGGAGCAGTTTGTGACATTGGCGCATTTGGATCTTATCGTGAAATACGGCTACACCTTGCCTTGCTCGAATCTCTGGCTGGTGCCGCTTTCTTTCATTCCATTTTCGGATTCGGTCTTTGGCAAGGATGGCTGCACTTACAATGAGCAGGTCCAGCCGCTTCTCTTCCCCGGCTACAGTGGCGGTGTCGCGGCAAACATCTGGGCCGAGTTCTATGCAAATTTCGGATATGCCGGATTTCCGCTGCTTGTCCTCATTCTTTCGCTCACCTGCGTCGCCATTGAAGCGGTAATCCGCAATGTTCGCAGCGCGGCCCTCAAGGCCGGCCTGATCGTGGCAATCATCCACCTCACCTTCTACATCCAGCGCAAGGAACTTCTCGGCGCGTTCATTTCCGCCAAGCGAGTCATCCTTGTGTCGCTCTTCATCTTCGGTGTGGTCTACATCCATCGAAAATGCTTCCCGCAAGTCCCCGCGATAGCAATGGGGCCTCAGGGGGTGCGAGGTCCGCGCCGTGACCATGGCTGAGGACATGACGGCGATCGCCAAACCTTCTGGCTGGTTGCGCGCACGGCGTGTCGCTCGGGACGTTACCCTGGCGACATCCTCAAGTGCGGTGGCTGCGCTGTGCTCGATCGTTGCGTTGGCGCTCAACGCACGTTCGCTCGGCCCGGCAGATTTTGGCACCCTCGCGGTGATCCAGGCCTATGTCACGTTCATCTCCGGCCTGTGCACGTTTGAGAGTTGGCAGCCTGTCATCAGATTGTCCGCCAGGTCGCGCTCGCGCCTCGGGCCGGCGGCATCTTGCGGGATCGCGCTCGATGTTTCGGCTGCCGTGCTTGCCACCGCCGTGGCGATCGGCGGAATTCTGCTGTTTGGAGAGGCGATCGGTGTATCGCACCAGAATCGTCTTCTGGCGATGATCTACAGCGTCACCTTGCTGGCAAGCCTTTCGGGCACGCCCAAGGGGGTGCTTCGCCTGAATGGGCGATACGACGTCATCGTCGGCAATCAACTCGCCCAGGGGGCTGCCGTGGTTGTTGCCTCGCTCGTCCTTTGGGCGGTCGATGCGCCCCTGATCGCCTATGTGATCGTCTTGGCGGCGATCGGCGCCCTCTACAATCTGACGCTGTTCGTTCGCCTGCTGGTCTATGCGGGGCGCGAGAACATTACATTGTTCAACCCGCTTCGTTCCCGCTCCAAACGGCGTTTCTTTTGGACGTTCCTTGCCATGGCCACCGGCACCAGCTTGCTCTCGACTCTGGTGAGCGCGAGGCGGCATATCGCTTTGTTCCTGGTTGCCGGTCTTTTGGGGGAGGTTGCCGCGGGCTCCTATTCTGTCGCCTCGCGTCTGGCGACGATGGTGTCCCGGCTGACCGGTCCCTTGAACCAAGTGATCTTTCCCGAAATCGCGAAACTGTCCAACGAAGAAGCACCTTCCCGCGTATACCGGTTGAACACCCGCGTCACCGTGGTTTCGGCATGTGCCGCTGCTGGCATGGCAGGTGTCGGGATCCTGCTGCAAAAAGTCATCGTTGTTCTGGCTGCCGGTTCGGCCTATGCCGATGCTTCGCTGCTCTTCGCGGTTCTGTTTGCGGCCGAGTGCTTCGGTCTGGCCGGAACGCATTTCAATCCGCTGATCCAGGTTGTGGCCGGAGCAAAACCGCTGCTCAAGATCATGGCGTTGGCGACCATCGTCTACCTGCCGCTTTCGTTCGCTCTATCAGGCTGGCTCGGAATGTTGGGCATTGCCTGGGCCGGCCTAATCGTAGCGGCGCTGATCTACACCGCCATGATGGTGGTTTCGCAATTGTTGCTGAAAAGACGAATCCGCGCCGCCGAAAATATCTAGGGCTGATCGTTTGAGATACCTGTTTTGCCTGCCGAGATATCATACCAATGCCGTGCCTTGGGTGCGCATACTGACTTCGGCCGGGCATCACGTTTCAGTCGACGTGGTCGAAACGGGGCCTACGGAGAACCATATTCTCCTTTCTCCCAATATCGTGGCGCCGTCCGCACTGTCGCGGAGAATCATGCGCCGATATCAGAGCGGTGTTCCGAACGCGCCCTTTTCGTTTCCCGGCCTCGTCTTTTACTGGAGGCGTCTGCGGGCCGAGAATCCCGACGTGGTGATCGTCCGCGGGGTGACGCGCTGGTTCTGCAGGATCGCCGCCTTGTGCACGATCCTGCAGGGGCGCCAGCTCGTCATCTACGACCAGGAGGATGCCAGGCCTCCGGCATGGAGCGGCACATGGCTTCGAAGAGCCGTCTTTCAACGGCTGGGGATTCCGCACTTTACGTCACGGCTCTCATCGAACCTCGATCCGGTCGGCGCAGGCAGCGCCATTCCCCTGCCATTTGGCAGTCCTTTCGAGCCAGCTCAGATCGGAGAGCTGGAAGACAGGCCATTGCATTGGCCACCTCGAATTCTGATGGTGGCAAAGTACCGGGACCGAAAGGGGCACAGTTTGCTTCTGCGAGCCCTGGCAACGATTTCAGCATCCAGCCCATTCTCCGTGACGTTCTGCGGCGAGGAGGCAACGAAGGCCGACACGGCTTTTTGTCAGGCTTTGCGGCACGAGGCTCAAGCGCTTGGACTGGCGGACAGGCTTCAGTTTCAAAACAATGTAGCTCATGACGGGATGACCTCGGTCTATGCCAGTCATGATCTCCTGATATTGCCGTCGCGCACGGAGCCCGCAGCGGTATCTCCCATCGAGGCTGCCTGGGCAGGGTGTGCCGTGCTGATGTCGCGCGACAGCGGCACGCGGCACTATATGCCCGAGGGACCCGCCTTCGACTTCGATCCCGATGATCCGCAGGATATCGCACGCGCAATCGCGGGGCTTGTTGCTCGGCCCGAGGATCTGCGGCTTGCAAGAGACGCATGCTTCGCGCGCATTTCTTCCGTCGCCAGTGACGAGGAGATCTTACGACTGTTCGAGGCTTTTGTACCTGACACGGCACAATCGCGCAGGCGACGGTGAGCAGATCGGTATCTGGCGGGGTGGGGAACGGTGTCTGAGGCAGAAAAAAAGATAGTCATCTCGATCAATACATCCTGGAATGTCGTCAATTTCCGCAAGGGCCTGATCGAGGCGTTGCGGGCACGCGGTTATGATGTCGTCGTCGTCGCGCCCAGGGATGAGTATTCATCCGCGATCACGGACATGGGTTGCCGCTACGTCGACATCGAGATGGACAATTCCGGTACCTCGCCGGTTCGTGACCTTGCACTTCTGTGGCGCTACTGGCGCATCCTGCGTCGCGCGAAGCCGCTGGTGTTCGTCGGCTTCACCATCAAGCCCAATGTGTTCGGGTCGCTGGCGGCAAACCTGAACGGCATTCCGGTCATTAACAATATTTCGGGGCTCGGCACTGTTTTCGTCCGTGGCGGCCTGCTCCAGAGAATTGCCAAGGCCTTGTACCGGCTGGCGCTGGCGCGTTCGAAGGTGGTCTTCTTTCAAAACGACGACGACAGGATGCTGTTCGTCGACGGGCGTCTGGTGCGCAAGGAACAGACCGCGCTGCTGCCCGGCTCCGGCGTCGATCTCGTGCGTTTTTCCCCATCGTCGCGCAAGAGCCCGCGGTCCGGCCCCATCGTCTTTCTGCTTGTGGCCCGGCTTCTCTGGGACAAGGGGGTTGGAGAGTTCATCGAGGCGGCCCGCCTGGTCCGTCTCAAGGTGCCCGCCGCGCGGTTCCAGCTCCTTGGCTTTCTCGATGTCGAAAACCGCACCGCGGTCAGTCGCGCGCAGGTCGAGCAATGGGTCGAAGAAGGATTGGTCGAGTATCTCGGTACCACCGACGACGTTCGCCCCTTCCTCGACGCCGCCGACTGTGTCGTGCTGCCCTCCTACAGGGAGGGAACGCCGCGTTCGCTGCTCGAGGCGGCCGCGATGGGCAGGCCCTTGATCTCGACCAATGTCCCCGGCTGCAAGGAAGTGGTGCATCACGCCGTCAACGGCTTCCTTTGCAAGGTCAGGGATGCCGATGATCTGGCCGGCAGCATGATCGAATTCGCTGCCATGAACGGCGCTTCCAGGGACAGGATGGGAATTGAGAGCAGGAAAAAGGTCGAACGGCAGTTCTCGGAAACGATCGTCGTTGAAAGATACATGCGCCAGATAGAGAAACTCGCTCCCCTAACAAGGCGATAAATCGGGTCAACCTGGTTTTTCGGCGGCTCGGGATTGAAATTCGGTCTTCAAGGTAATACCTTCTATGATCATGGTATTACTAGGAGCGAAGGATGAGTACCACCGTTACCGCAAAAGGACAGGTGACCATCCCCAAACCGGTCCGTGATCTTCTGGGGATCGTCCCGGGGAGCAAGGTCGATTTCCGACGCGTTGCCGATGGCAGTGTAGTGCTGGCTCGTGCCGACAAAAAACAGCCTGTGAGCCGCTTTGCCAGGTTGCGTGGTCATGCCGGCGAGGGCCTTACGACCGACGCGATCATGGCGATGACGCGTGGCGAGGGGTGACGTTCGTCGACGCCAACGTTCTGCTCGACCTTGTCACGGACGATCCGAACTGGGCGGATTGGTCGATTGCACAGCTTGAGGCGGCGAGTCTCAACGGGCCGTTGCTGATCAACGACGCGGTCTATGCCGAGCTTGCTGCTCGCTACGCCCGTATCGAGGACCTTGACGCGTTTCTAGAAGCTGCCGGTCTTGAAATGGTCGCGATGCCAAGAGCAGCCCTCTTTCTGGCTGGAAAGGTATTTACACAATATCGCCGATCAGGTGGGGCGAGGACCGGCGTATTGCCTGACTTCTTCATCGGCGCTCATGCCGCGGTCGTTGGCATTCCGCTCCTCACCCGTGACATTGCCCGATACCGGACCTATTTCCCGTCCCTAAGTTTGATCGCTCCGGACCTTTGAGCCGCCGCCAATCAGGGCATGTCCAATCAGATACTAAGCTTGTCTTGACCGCATTGCCGATCGCGAGTCGTTGCTCAAGGGGTGTTCAGCCTCGATCAAGCTTGGTCGGCTACAATCACGGCGCAAGGAAATCTCAATTTCTTTCTAGATAATCAAGAAACTCGCGCTGCCTGTCAGAACTTCTCATGCGCGGTTGCGAAAGTAATGTGTCGTGATGGCTGCATTGCAAGTCAAAATCCTCTCGCCAGTGCGAAACGGGTTGAAATTGTGGTCAAAAACTGCTAGGCGCTAATGTCGCCATCTTGTGATTTGACATGTCGGAAGGTGGGGTAAGGAAAGGGGCGAGACGGATGAATCTCTTCATCAGAACCGCTTTGGTCGGGTTTGTTGCTTCAGTGAGTTTAGGTCCGGTTTCAGCCTTTGCTCAGGATGCATCGTGCATTTGCGCCACCGCCTATCACGGTGCCGCAAATCCGATCGGGTCCATTCGTTCCGCCGATGGCGATGTGATGGTATCGCAGGCGGCTGGCTATGGTCCGGCCAAAGCGGGAAATGCGCTTGATTTCGGCAGTCGCGTGGTCGTCGGCGCCAAGGGGTCGGCGTCCGTGGCCGTGGGCGGCTGCAATGTGGATGTGCCGGCGAATTCGAGCCTGGATGTCTCGCGCATCGAAGGCAATATCTGCCTCAAGCTGGTGGGTTCGGAGCAGACCGCGGCCATTCAGCCGTCAGGCGGCGCTGTCGGCGGGTTCGGTCCGCCGGAAAGACTTTTCGCGGGCGCGCTTCTGGCGACTGGCGTGCTTGCCGCGACACAGGACAACGACAACGCCGTCAGCCGCTGACGGCGTGGGTAACTGCGGTGACCTGCCGCCGGAAGGCGAGTAACGGCTGAGTGGGGGGCGTGCTAAGTTCGTTAACCGTATCGCCTTATTGCTGGTTGAAATAGTGCGTGAGCGATTCTGGGCGGCGGATCGCTGATTTCGAAGGGGCGGAAATGGCGGTTCGTTATCGCGTTGGGGTGGTTTTTGCTTTTGTAACATTCGCCGCTGGCGGCACCTTGTTTGCCGCATCGAGTGCTTTCGCCCAGCAAACGCAGGCCTGTTCTTGCCTCGCGGCCCTGCCGGCATCCGGCCAGGCGGTCGGTCGACTAACGCGGGTCCAGGGTGATGTTCAGATGTCGCAGGCCGGCGGCTACGCCGGAGTGGGCGCGGAGGCGCCGGTCTATCCGGGCGCACGTATCATGACAGGGGTGCAGGCGTCGGCTTCGCTAGCTGTCGGCGCCGATTGCGCGCTCGACATTCCGGCAAATATGACGGTGAAGGTCGATCCTGTCCAAGGTGGCATGTGCGTGTCATTCGATACGCCGCAGGCAGTGGTCGTGCCCGCCAGTTCCGAGCCCGGCGTTTTGCCGGTTCTGCTGGGCGCCGGCGCGGTTGGTGGTGGTGCTGCAGCACTTATTATCGGCCTGCAGGATGATGACGACGCCGTCAGCCGCTAGTCGAGGGCCTGACGTCAGCTGTTTTGTGTAAGCTTGTGAGGTGCGTCATTCGCCATCATGCGGGTGACGCATCTGTATTTTGTCGGGGCAAAATCGGTTGGCCTCCACGCAGCCAGAAGCACAGATGATCGACCTGCATTCTCATATCCTGCCCGGCCTCGACGATGGTTCTTCCAGTGTGGCTGAATCGCTTGAGATGGCGCGGCTGGCGGTGGCCGACGGGACGACGCATATGGTGTGCACGCCGCACGTCATGCCGGGCGTCTACCAAAACGACACGGCAAGCATTGAGCAGGCGGTTCAGGCCCTGGAGCAGGAGCTTCGTCACGCCGGCATACCGCTGGCTCTTTACGTCGGCGCCGATGTTCACGTCACGCCCGATCTTCCCGACCGGTTGAAGCTTGGCAAGGTGCCGACCTTGAATCGATCGCGCTATTTCCTGTTCGAGCCGCCGCATCACATCTTGCCGCCACGGCTTGAGGATCTCGCCTCCCGTCTGACAAACGCCGGCTACGTTCCCATCCTGACCCATCCCGAACGGTTGACCTGGATCAAGTCGAACTACGACGTCATTGAGCGATTGAATGCTCTGGGCTGTCTAATCCAGTTGACGGCGGATTCAGTCATAGGAGCGTTTGGCCGCACGGCCCTCTACTACTCGGAAAAGCTGCTCGACGAGGGCAGGGTGGATATCATCGCCTCCGATACCCATGGCGCGACCCGGCGCCGGCCGGGGCTTTCGCAGGCTGTTGTCGCCATCGCGAACCGTTGCGGGGAAGATGAAGCCTACAATATGGCGGTGAAACGCCCCGGTGCGATATTGCAGAATCAGCTCGTCGCGCCCATTGGAAAGGTGAGCGCGAAGAAATCGGGCGCCAGCAGTGCTGGCCATTTCGGCGGATTGGGCCGGCTGTTCAAGAGCGGGTCTCTGTGATGGGCATTTTCGACCTGACGAGAAACAATGCAGCCATACCGCTATTGGCTGCGTTATTTGCGCTCTCTGGTTGCGCAAGCAGTTCTTCGACATCCTCCACGAGTTCTGTCGACGCGCTGCAGCCAACGTCTTCTCCAACAGCCACTTCTGGCGGCGCATTGCAGGTGGTGAAAGATCTGCCGGCACCGCAAAACACACAAAATGGCAGCGAGCAGTTGCTGTCCGCCAACGACGTGCTCGAAGTCAGCGTCTTCCAGGTCGACAATCTGAACAGGACCGTTCAGATCGACGCCAGCGGGCAGATATCGCTTCCGCTCATCGGCACGATGACCGCGGCCGGCAAGACCGTTCGCCAGCTCGAGACGGAAATCGAGACCGCCTATGGGGCCAAGTACCTGCAGTCGCCGGATGTGACGATCTTCGTCAAGGAATCGATCGGCCAGCGCATCACCGTCGACGGCGAGGTCAACCGGGCCGGCATCTACCCGGTATCGAGCAGCGCATCGCTGCTCGATGCGATCGCGCTCGCCGGAGGGTTCAACCCCGTCGGCGATGCCGGCAAGGTCTTCGTCTATCGCAATTTTGGCCAGAGCAAGCTGGTGGCCAACTACAATGTCGAGGAAATCCGCGCCGGCAAGAATCGCAACCCGCGCATTTACGGCGGCGATGTGATCGTCGTTTTTGCTTCGAAGTCGAAAATCGCGATGAACAACCTCAAGGATGCCCTGGGCCTCGCCTCGAGCGCGGCTCGCATTGCGGTCATTCCGTAGGGCAGGCCTTCGCCGGTCTGCTTACGGACAAACCCAGGAACACCTCGCGTCATGCTCGATCGCAACAGGCAGCCTCAAATCGCCGGCCCCGGATACGGCCAGGCCCTGTCCGCCGACGTTTATTACGATGGGGCGCAGAACTATAGTCCTTACGGTCGAGACTATGCTGCCAAGGACGAGGGCTTCAATCCGCTCAAACTGCTTTTCTACGTTGTCCAATACCGCTGGCTTATCGTCATGATGGCGGTGGCGGGTCTCGTCGCCGGCGTCATCGTGACGATGATGCAGACACCGAAATATCAGGCGACGACGCAGCTGGAAGTTCTGGTCCCTTCGGCCAAGGTCTTCCAGGACATCGAAGTGGTGTCCGAAAACAGCGACGTCCGTGCCTTCCTGACCGCTCGTGAGAAACTGAAGAGCAGGGCCTTGGCGCAACGCGTGGTGTTTCAACTGGGACTTGCCGACAAGCCGGACTTCCTGTTTCCCACGTCGAGTTTTTCGCTCAGCAACATCTTCTACCGCGCATTCGGAATTTCCAAATCGCCCTCGATCGAGGAGAAAACACCCGAAGAGCGCGAGGCAATAGCCATCAAGCGAGTTCTGGACGACCTGACGGTCAATCTGGTGACGAACACCAGCCTGTTGTCGATCACCTTCGTTGACCAGAAGCCGAAATATGCGAGCGATGTGGCCAATCAGGTTGCGCAGAGCTTCATCGATCAACGTCTCGATCAGACCAGCGAAACGTCCGATCTGGCGAGGCAGTTCATCCAGGAGCAGGTTTTGCAGGTCAAGCAAAAGCTTCAGAAATCCGAGGAAGAGCTGGTCACCTATGCAAAAGATGCCGGCATCACCGTCACCGGCGACGACAAATCGCTGATCGGATCCAACATCGAAGCCATCAACACGGCGCTGGCAACCGCTATCCAGGATCGTCTCGATGCCGGCCGCGTGGTGGACCAGATAGACAAGGGACGCGGTGCCAGTCTCGGTCCGGTCCTGGAGAGCGTAGGCCTGCAGAAGCTCAGTGAAAAGCTGGCGGATCTGACCAGCCAGTATCAGCAGAAGCTGGGTATCCTGAAGCCTGGTTTCCCGGAAATGCAGCAACTGCAATCGCAGATCAAGGAACTCCAGCGCGTCTACAACAATGGCGTGCTGGCGATCACCGATTCGCTGCGGCTGAAGTACCAGGAAGCGCAGAACAAGGAAGCCGACCTCAAGGCCAAGCTCGCGGAACTGGAAAAGCAACAGGCTCTCTTCAACGACAAGAACATCAAATACACCATCCTCAAGCGCGAGGTCGATTCCAACCGGTCGCAATATGACAGCCTCATTGCCAAACTGAATGAAGTCGGTGTGAGTTCGGAGCTGAAGACGCAAACCGCTGCGATCGTCGATTTCGCGACACAGCCCATGAGCCCTTATTCGCCTCGCCTTACCATCAATCTCGCGATCGCACTGGCGCTTTTCATGGCCATGAGCGCGTTGATCATCTACATCGTCGAATTGCTGAACAACACCTTCACCAACCCGGAGCAGGTCGAGAAAGAGCTTGGGCTGGCCATGCTTGGCGTCTTGCCGCTCGTCGATGACCGGGAACTCATAGCCAGCATCGCCGATCAAAAATCCGGACTTTCGGAGGCCTATCGTTCGCTGCGGACTTCGCTGCAATTCTCCGGTGCGGAAGGGGCGCCGCGTTCGCTGCTGGTGACCAGTTCCGAGCCTTCCGAAGGCAAGTCGACCACTTCGTTCAAGCTTGGTCAGGATTTTGCCGCTCTCGGCGCGAGGGTTCTGCTTGTTGACGGTGACCTGCGCAAACCGAATCTGCATCGGCTGTTCGGTCTCGACAACGCGATAGGATTGAGCAATCTCCTGACAAACACCGTTCGCAAGGAAGATCTGGCTGGCATCTTCAGAGCAACGAAATGCCCCAATGTCACCGTTTTGACGTCGGGGACGATTCCGCCCAATCCGGCGGACCTGCTCTCTTCGCCAAAGATGGCACTGATCTTGACCAATCTCGGCAAACGCTTCGATCTGGTCATCATCGATGCCCCGCCAGTCGTCGGCCTTTCGGATGCACCCATCCTCAGCCGGCTTGCCGAAGGCACGCTGATGGTAAT
This sequence comes from Mesorhizobium loti CJ3sym, assembly GCF_000472785.1. Classification (GTDB taxonomy): domain Bacteria; phylum Pseudomonadota; class Alphaproteobacteria; order Rhizobiales; family Rhizobiaceae; genus Mesorhizobium; species Mesorhizobium loti_E. The sequence goes on along the minus strand of NZ_AXAL01000003.1, from coordinate 5,007 downwards.
TTCCACCAACCAGGTAACGCGCAAATCTGCCAAGACGGCGTTGAAACGTCTGCGGGCGGCAGGGGCAAACGTGATTGGGGCGGCAATGTCTAAGTTCTCAGTGAACAAGTTCGACTACAACTACGCCTACAAATATATGAACTACCAGTACTACGACTACGGCACGAGTACCCCGAAAATCGAGGGCAAAGTTGATGACGGAGCAGGCCAGCCCGCGCATGCAAAATCTCCTGCGCTCAAGCGTTTGGTTCGTCGCCTTCGCTCTGGTGCTAACGGCTTCGTCGATTGGGCTAAGTCGGCTTCTTGAAGGTGGACTGCCAGCCGTCTCTCTCACGCTCGATCCGTTGAACGTCGAGGCCTTGATCGGTGAGATCACGGACGAACTGAACGGAACAAAGAACGATGCCGATCTTGATGGGTTGGCTGCCAAGGCTCGAAATGCGCTTCGTTTCAATGTCGCGGATGCGCGCCTCTACAGCCTGATCGGCGAGATCAAGTACCGACAGGGCGAGAAGGGCGAGGCGTTCGAACTCTTCGATCGGGCTCGATTGCTGTCCAAGACCGAGATACACGCGTTGCAGAGATCCATTGATCGCTCCGTCGAGACGGGCGACCTGGTGAAGGCCGTGGGCGAGATCGATATCTTGCTGCGCCGGTGGCCTGATCAGTTTTCAGTCATTGCCGCCGGCTGGCCAGCCATCCTTTCCAATGCGGACGGATATCGGGCCGTGCTGGCCGCTGTCCGGGCGGAAGCGCCATGGCGAGGCAAGCTTTTCTCGACGCTTGGCCAGAATCCCCAAGGCTTGGCGGCTGCAAACCAATTGCTGCTTGATCTTGCGGGATCAGCCACGCCGCCGACGTCGAACGAATTGTCTGCTGTGATCAACGGCTACGTCAGGCAGAAGCAATATGGTCCGGCCTATCGACTGTTTCTTTTCAGCCTGTCCGATCAGGAACGCAAACTCGGCGGTTACATTTTCAACGGCGGCTTCGAACCGATCCACAGCGGCAAGCCGTTCGATTGGGTGATACACGATCGGTCGGGTCTGGAGATCACTTTCGCCGGATCGCAGGAGGCGGGTGAAAGCGACCGCGGGGCGACGATCCGATTTCTGAACACACCCATCAAGAACGCGGCACTTCAGCAATATATCGAGCTGCCTCCTGGCTCTTACAGGATTTCCCTGAGCGCGTCGGCGACAAATCTCAAACTGCCAAAGGATTTGTTCTGGTCCCTCAGGTGCGCCGACCCTTCAGGCGAAATAGCACGCTTCAACATTCCGGAAGGAACGTTCAACCGGCGAAGCCTCAGCCTGGACTTCACGGTCGGGCCGGTTGCGTGCCCGCTCCAGGTGCTGAGGCTGGAAACGGCCGCAATTGCCGAGAGTTGGCGGTTTCGATACGTCGGAACGTTGGTCATGCACAGATTGAGCATCGAAAGAGTGTCGTCATGAGAGAGCGGTCTCGGCGACCCACGGAGTGGGACAAATATCTGCTTGGGTCGGTCCTCTTTCTTTCCCTGCTCATCGGTGGCGGCACCGCAAGCGGCCTCTACACCGAGACACTGATTGAAATTGCGGCAATTGTCTCGGCCGCGGTCGTTCTCTCGCGTGCATCGGAACAGGCAATTCCTCGCACCGTCCTGTGGCTGCTTGCGCTCGTCCTCGCCGTGTTCTGTTTTCAAATCATCCCGCTGCCCGCGACCCTGCTGGACGGATTGCGACCCGATGTGCTGCTCGCAAATCCATGGCTGGAAGGCGAAACCCGGTTGCGCTTCGCCAGTGTCGGCGTCGGACGCACGATCGAGTGTCTGTTGTATTTCATTGCTGCCGCGGCATTTTTCCTCGGCGTCATGCGCCTGCGCGCAGAGCAGGTTTACGGTCTTCTCCCGTTCTTTTTCATGGGTGTCATCTGCAACGGCTTGGCTGCGGCGATCCAGTATTCGCTCTCCGATGTCGTTGCCATTGAGGGATTGCTGCCGTTCACGATTAATGCCGGCCTGTTTGCCAATCAGAACCATTTCTCGGCCTTGCTGTTCGTCTCCATCCCTTTCGTGGTCTATTACAGCTTGTTCCGTGGGCACCTCCTTTCCGGTTCGCTTGGGCTGGTGACGGTGCTGCTGCTGCTGCTCGCGGCAGGCTCGCGTGCCGGTATCCTGATCGGGCTGGCGATCACCATGATATCCGTTGTCTTCCTGGCGGCACGCTCCCGGGTGGGCGGATATGGCATCCTCGCGGCCTTCATAGGTCTTTCGGCCTATACGATAGGCGCGTGGACAAAGATCGATGCGAAAGTGGTCGATCCGGCTTTCGGGAGAGCGGAATTTGCCCGCACCACGATCGACGGGATCGAGCAGAATTGGGCAGTTGGCGTTGGCTTCGGCGGTTTTCAGAAGGTTTATCAGATTTACGAAAAAGGCAGCATGATTTTCAAATCGTACGTAAATCACGCTCACAACGATTATCTGGAGCTTGTACTTGAGGGTGGCGTGGCAGTTGTTCTGTTGATGGCCGCCTATATGGCAATGCTCTTGGCATCATCTGTCAGGATTCGCGGGCAACCGCTACAGAAAGCCGCCTTTCTTTCGGTGTCGTTTCTGCTCGTTCATTCACTTGTCGACTATCCCTTGCGAACCGCGGCACTTGCGATGACGTTCGCCTATCTGAACGCTATTATCTTTCATACCGGTTTCGCTGATAGACTTGGCCAAAAGGGTGAGTCGGCCAGGATCGGCCATCACGAGGATGACAACCTGCTTGTTCCTGTTCGGGTATCGGCGAGGCGAGCGGGTTCGGTCAGGGCGCAGGAGGTCAGTCGACGGACCTCGCTGGATGCCGTCAACTCGTTTGCCGAGCCGCGATTGACAAGCCATTGCATGGAACCTAAGCACAGGCACTCAGGGCCGGGGGGCTTTGGCATGTCAAGGAGAGCTTCTTGAAAGGAATTATCCTTGCTGGAGGCAGTGGAACGCGTCTCTATCCACTTACATTAGCGGTCTCTAAGCAAATCCTCCCGATATACGACAAGCCGATGATTTATTATCCGCTGAGCGTGTTGATGCTCGCGGGAATCCGAGAAATTCTGGTCATTTCAACGCCTCGTGATCTGCCAATCTTTCACCAGTTGCTTGGCGACGGATCGGAGTTCGGACTGGATCTGTCGTATGCCGAGCAACCCCAGCCCAACGGGCTTGCGGAAGCCTTTATCATCGGCCGCGATTTCATCGGCAAGGACAGCGTGTCGATGATTCTGGGTGATAATATCTATTTCGGCGACGGGTTGTCGCAGCTTTGCCGCAACGCGGCGTCGCGAGAGAAGGGCGCTTCGGTGTTCGCCTACCATGTCGAGGATCCCCAACGCTATGGCGTGGTCTCCTTCGACAAGGGCAGCGGAACGGCGTTGACGATCGAGGAAAAGCCGCAGAAGCCGAAGTCCAACTGGGCGGTCACGGGTCTCTACTTTTACGATAATGAAGTCGTCGACATAGCCCCGACCATCCGGCCGTCCGAGCGCGGCGAGCTAGAGATCACGGCGGTCAACAACGTCTACCTCCAGCGCGGCCAACTGCACGTGCACCGTTTGGGCCGCGGTTATGCCTGGCTCGACACCGGCACACATGACAGCCTTCACGAAGCCTCTTCCTTCGTGCGCACGATCGAACATCGGCAGGGCATCAAGGTCGCTTGCCCAGAGGAGATCGCGTTCGAGCAGGGCTGGTTGACGGCCGAGCAAGTGCTGCAACGCGCAACCCGGTTGGGCAAGAATGAATATGCCGCCTATCTGCGGCGGCGCGTCGCCGATCTGTCGGAGGGCTGAGCGTTGGAGATCAGGTCCCTCGGCCTCGAAGGCGTGCTGGAAATCGTTCCGAAGCGGCATGGCGATGCTCGCGGTTTCTTCATGGAAACTTACAATGCCGGGCGATTTGCACAGGCGGGCATCGACCTGCTTTTCGTGCAGGACAACCACTCCTATTCCGCTGCCGCCGGCGTCTTGCGCGGGCTTCACTACCAGCTTGCGCCACGGGCCCAGGACAAATTGCTGCGGGTCATTCATGGCAGCATCCTGGACGTCGCGATCGACATTCGCCGTAATTCGAAGTCCTTTGGAAAATGGGTTGCCCTTGAGGTGTCTGCCGAAAAGGGCAACCAGATCCTGGTGCCGAAGGGCTTTGCACATGGCTTTGTAACGCTCGTGCCCGACACAGAGGTCTTGTATAAGGTGACCGATACTTATTCACCAGAGCACGACCGGTCGATCCGCTTCGACGATCCCGCAATCGGCATTGAATGGCCTTCGCTGCCTGGCGGGTTCCAGCTTTCGGACAAGGATCTCAGGGCGCCATTTCTCGCCGATGCCGAAGTGTTTGCCTGATGGGCATGAGGAGAGCGGCATGAATTTTCTGGTGACGGGCGGTGCTGGATTCATCGGCTCGGCGGTATGCCGGCATCTGTGCGCCAATCCGGCCTACCGTGTGACCAATCTCGACAAGCTGACCTATGCCGGCAACCTTGCCTCGCTGCGGCAAATCGAGAACGCGCATAATTACAGCTTCGCCCAGGCTGATATCTGCGACGAGAGGGCGGTGCTGGATCTTCTGCGCCGCCACGACATCGACATCGTCATGAACCTCGCCGCCGAGAGTCATGTCGACCGCTCGATCGACGGGCCCGGCGCTTTCATCGAGACCAACATCGTCGGCACCTACCGCATCCTCAATGCGGCGCTCGAATATTGGCGCGGCCTTTCCGACGACAGGAAAAGCCGCTTCCGCTTCCATCATGTCTCCACCGACGAGGTGTTCGGCGACCTGCCTTTCGACGGCGGCATGTTCGTCGAGGAAACGCCTTACGCACCGTCCTCGCCCTATTCCGCCTCTAAGGCGGCCTCGGACCATCTGGTGCGCGCCTGGCACGAGACCTACGGCCTGCCGGTGGTGCTCTCCAACTGTTCGAACAATTACGGCCCCTATCATTTTCCCGAAAAACTGATCCCGCTGGTCATTCTCAA
>NZ_AXAL01000021.1 GCF_000472785.1 Mesorhizobium loti CJ3sym | reverse complement strand
CCAGAGCGGGCAGACTGCGTCGTGGGCTCGATGCCGGTCGCCGCGAACGCTCCGCAAGCCCGCTCTCGCCTTGCGCGCGAAAGCGCGCGATCAGCTTGTGCCCGCAGGTCCGGCCGATCCCGAAGCGACGGCACAGCGCACTCACATTCGCACCCGGCGCCAGCGCCAGGCGCACAAATTCTTCCTTCTGGTTCATCACGCTCCTGGCCTCGAATGGCAACACGAACCTCCCCGCGCAAAGCGCACGAAACTGTTCGCGATGTCTTCGCACACCTGTTCGCGATGTCTCCGGTCCAAACACCCCCTTGAGGGGGAGATGTCCGGCAGGACAGAGGGGGGCGCCTGGGCTCAACCTTTCAAGCCGGTCCAGACGCAATGACCGATTACACCAAGCTCATCGACGCCGAGACCTGGGCCTTCATCGAGCGCACCAATTCCTATTATCCGCCCGATACGATCGACTACACGATCGCCCAGCAGCGCGCGATCTATGACCGTATGTGCCGGGAGTTCTTTGCCGGCTATCCAGAAGGCGTGACGGTCGAAACCTCTTGCGTGACGACATCAACGCATAACATTCCGATTCGTCTCTACCGAAGCACCCCGCAACCCGTGGCGACGGTGCTGTATGTCCATGGCGGCGGGTTCATCCTCGGTGGGTTGGACAGCCATGACGATGTCTGCGCCGAGCTCTGTGCCCGCACTGGTTACGAGGTGATTTCGGTCGACTACCGGCTGGCGCCGGAGCATCTGCATCCAGCCGCCTTCGACGATGCGATGAGCGCCTTCGCATGGGCGGCGTCCACCCGTGATCGCCCCATCCTGCTCTGCGGCGACAGCGCCGGCGGCAATCTCTGCGCCGCCGTCAGCCACGCCACGCGCGGCCACGCGAAAAGGCCGGTCGGCCAGGTGCTGATCTATCCCGGTCTCGGCGGCGACCGCTCGACAGGCTCCTACGTGACACACGCCGAAGCGCCGATGCTGACCATGCGCGATCTCGAATTCTACAAGCATATCCGCACCGGCGGGCAGGATCGCAGCGATGGTGCGACGCTGGCGCCGCTGGCCGACGCCGACTTCGCCAATTTGCCGCCGACAGTGCTGATCACCGCGCAGTGTGACCCCCTATCGTCCGACGGCGAGACCTATCGTGACCTTGTCATCGCAGCGGGCGGGCGGGCCACTTGGTTCGAGGAGCCGGGCTTGGTGCACGGCTATCTCAGGGCCCGGCACACAGTCGGCCGAGCCCGCGAAAGTTTCACGCGGATCGTCGATGCGGCTGCTGCGCTCGGACGGGGCGCCTGGCTCTGGTGAGCGTTTTCCCTATCCCGTGAGTTGGGCGTGCTCGGATAGGTACGCGTAATGCAGGTGCAATGCAGGCGGTGCAGACCACGCTGGGTTTGACCGACAGCAGGACATCACAGACATGACCAGGTTCGCAAGCGCGTTGGCGCTCATCATCTGCGCTGCGACGCTCAGCGCATGTGTCGACACGGACGATTACCGTGACCGGCCCTGGCGCGAGCATCACTGGCGCGACCGTGACCACCGACCCGACAGGCCATGGAGGCCGGACAGGCCATGGCGCCCCGACAGACCAGACAGGCCTGATCGCCCCGACAGACCCGATTGGCCGAACAGGCCAGATCGCCCCGACCGGCCCGATCGACCAGACAGGCCCGAAAGGCCTGATTGCGGCGGACCAGCAATCGACTGCGCGCCCCGGCCGGACATACAACCCGGCGGCCCGGACTGCGCTGGCGGCCCGGCGACGGCGCCGTCACCGGACTGCATCGAGCCGCGCCGTCCGCGCCGCAATCCCTGACGGCGGGGCAGGGCATATGCGGCCTTTATATCTAAGGCCAAAACCTGCTCTCGAATTCCTATGCAGCCAGCGACTATGTAATTCCGGACCGCCGTTTGACCGGCGGCCGGAACGACTGGCTTCGGACGACCATGAGATTACATTCAGTCTGGCTGACCTCAAGGGCCAGCCGCAGGATGCCGACGGAGTATTTCGTCCTGGCAAACCTTAGAGAAGAGGGAGCGATCATCGGCCGACTCGCCGGTCACTCCATCGCCGATACGGTCGTTGATGCAAGAGGCCGGCGATACCATTTTGTCGGTGTTGCAACGCGCGACGCCAGTGGACGCTTCGATGCCGAAGCGCTCCGGGCTGGCGAATGGATCGTCCAGCCCGGACTGGTCTATGCCGCTGATGGCGAGGTGCGCAGGCCCCTGTCAGAACTGGCGCTGCGCATTCGCGGCCGCCGCCGGTCTTGACTGGCCGATCCTGAATCCAGCCTCGCTCAGCCCCAACATCGCCTCTCGGATCGCAGTTGCGGTTTCAGGGCGAACAGCTGTCATCGGCAAGCGGACATCCGGGCTCATGCCAAGCGCCAAGCTTAGCGCATATTTGACCGGCACGGGATTGCTCTCCAGTTCAAGCGCCGCGATCAGCGGCCGCAAGCGATGATGGATGGCCCGCGCGGTGTGGTGGTCGCCCTGCCGGCACGCATCATGCATCTCCACGCACAGCCGCGGCGCGACATTGGAGATCACCGAGATCGTCCCGCGCCCCCCCATCGTGTTGAAGCCGAACGACGTCGCGTCATGGCCGGAAAGGCAGATGAAGCGGCGCCTGAGCACAGCCGGAAGGGTGGACAGCCGGCTCACATCGCCGGTGGCATCCTTGATGCCGATGATGGTCGGAATCTGTGCCAGCCGCTCGATCGTCTCCTCGGACAGGTCGACGCCGGTTCGTGCCGGCACATTGTAGACGATGATCGGTATCCTGACCTTGGCCGCAACCGCTTCGAAATGGCGAAAGATCCCGTCTTGGCTCGGCCTGTTGTAGTAAGGCGTCACGATGAGGGCGGCGTCGGCACCAAAGGCTTCGGCGGCCGTCGAAAAGGCGATCGTCGTCTCTGTGCTGTTGGTTCCGGTGCCGGCAATGATCGGCACCCTGCCGCCGGCGATTTTCACACACAGCGCGATGATGTCGAGGCGCTCCTCCCACGACAGGGTCGGGGCCTCACCTGTGGTGCCGCATGGGACCAGCCCGTTGATCCCTTGTTCGATCTGCCAGCGCAACAGTGCGGTCAGCTGCTTCAGATCGACCTCGCCATCGGTGAACGGCGTTACCAGCGCGGTCATCGCTCCGGTCAGGCGCATTCGGGCTTGTTCTGGGGTCATGGCAATCAGAGTCTCCTGGATGAATTCTTGGATGCACCGTTTTCATGAGGTGCGAGGAAAGCAGGGCCGACAGCAGCGCGGCAGCCAGATCGATGTGGTCCGCTTCGATTGTGACGGCTCCGGCCGTTGTTCTTGGGGGTGTGACTTGAATGGAGCAAAACCAGCGTTCGCCGTCCCGGCTGATGGCCGACACCGAACGCTCCGGCTTCGACGAGGCGAGGAGCAGGAGGACGGCGTCGAGCGTGGCGCCAGCCTCCACCAGACCGGCAAATCGCCAGCCCTGCCGGGATGATCTGTCGAGCGACAGGGCGCGCGCTGCCTCCCAGAGGTGGTGCTCAAGCAGCCTGCCGACATTCGGCACGCGATCAAGCAAACCGGCGAGATCGGCACTGTTGGGCTCAGCGATTTTGTTGGAATTGTCCATGGCCAGATCGTTCCGGTCAGTGCGGAACCGGCTCGGCTCAATTGAATAGGGAAAGCCGCACACTTGCCGGGGCGAAGCGTATCGCTCCGGCCCGATGGCCGCTTTCTATGGTGGCGAAACGGACAGCGGAAGTCTTGTCGGCAAAAACGCCGCCGGTCTGGCCTTCTTCGTCGCGTGCGATCCAGTGGCCTTCGCCATCACGTCCGACGACGAAGCGGTGAAGGGCGGTTGCGTCAGGGGGAACAGGGGAACTTTGCATTGTCATCTCCTGCTTTTCAGGAAAGCTGGGCAGCGATCGCTGCGGCGGCCACCAAGGCGCCGACGACCAGAAGCCACCATGTCGGTGTGAACGGCGCGACCAGGGTGGCAGGCCGGCGATTGCTGGTGGCCGCACGCCTGATCTGTTCGACTTGCGACGCCGGCAACGGACGATGGGTGGGCAGATAGAGCCCGTCTGAGAGGAACATCGCAGACTTCCTTCTTTCTGGTGCCGCCACGAGGTGACGGCTGCCTGCAGCGGCTCAGGACCGGCTGCACTCAGAAAGATAAAAGCATCGGCATTTGTATTCGAGGCGGGCAAAATCTGAAAAATATAAAAAAGTCATATGTTTATCGCACGGGCGTATAGGACCTCAGGCGACGGCGGTGGCGTCGTTTCACGCCAGCGAGGCCGCTGCTGCCCGGCCCGCGCTGCGGCCGGAAAAGATGCAGCCGCCGAGGAAGGTGCCTTCCAGTGCGGCATAGCCATGCACGCCGCCGCCACCGAATCCGGCGGCTTCGCCGACGGCGAAGAGCCCGGGCACCGGCTGACCATCGGCGCCCAGCACGCGGCTGTCGAGATCGGTCTGCAAGCCGCCCAGCGTCTTGCGCGTCAGGATGTTGAGGCGCACCGCGATCAGCGGGCCATTGGCCGGGTCGAGCATCTTGTGCGGCTTGGCGGTGCGGATGAGCTTGTCGCCGAGATAGGCGCGCGCACCGCGCAGCGCGGTGATCTGCATGTCCTTGGAAAACGGATTGTCGAGTTGCCTGTCGCGGGCGCGGATCTCGCGCTCGACCTGGGCAAGCTCGAGCAGAGGCTCGCCGCCGGCCAGCGCATTCATGCGCGCCACCAGCTTCGAAAGGTCGGTCTCGACAATAAAGTCTTCGCCCTTCTCCATGAAGGCTTTCACCGGGCCTGGAATGCCTGATGTCGCGCGGCCGAGCACTTGGCGCCAGCTTTTGCCGGTCAGGTCCGGGTTCTGTTCGGAGCCCGACAGCGCGAACTCCTTCTGGATGATTTTTCTGGTCAGGATGAACCAGGAATAATCGAAGCCGGTGCTCATGATATGGTTGAGCGTGCCCAGCGTATCGAAGCCGGGATAGAGCGGCACCGGCAGGCGTTTTCCACGCGCGTCGAGCCACAGCGAGGACGGGCCAGGCAGGATTCGGATCGCATGGTCGGTCCAGATCGGCGCCCAGTTCTTGATGCCCTCGACATAGTGCCACATGCGGTCGCGGTTGATGATCGAGCCACCGGCGGCTTCGGTGATGGCCAGCATGCGGCCGTCGACATGGTCGGGCACGCCGGTGATCATCCGCTTGGGTGCTGCACCCAGCCGCTTGGGCCAGTTTTCCCGCACCAGCTGATGGTTGGCGCCGATACCGCCGGAGGCGACGATCACCGCTTGCGCATGCAGCTCGAAATCGCCTGTAATTTCGCGCGAGCTCTTATGGCCGCGTTCGACGGTGCTCGGCTCGAGAATGTCGCCGCGTACGCCGGTAACGCCGTTGCCCGTCCGCGTCAGTTCATTGACCCGGTGGCGGAATTTGAAGCGGATCAATCCACGCTTCTGCGCCTCGCGCACCCGCACGACAAACGGTTCGAGCACGCCGGGGCCTGTGCCCCAGGTGATGTGGAAACGCGGCACCGAATTGCCATGGCCGATGGCATTGCCGCCGCCGCGCTCGGCCCAGCCGACGATGGGAAAGAATTTCAGGCCACGCTGCAGCAGCCAGGAGCGTTTCTCGCCGGCGGCGAAGCCGACATAGGCCTCCGCCCATTTGCGCGGCCAGAAATCCTCCGGCCGGTCGAAGGCGGCGGTGCCCATCCAGTCCTCGAGCGCCAGATCATGCGAATCGCGGATGCGCATGCGCCGCTGCTCCGGCGAATCGACGAGGAAAAGCCCACCGAACGACCAGAACGCCTGGCCGCCCAGCGACTGTTCCGGCTCCTGGTCGACGATGATGATTTTCTTGCCGGCCTCGGCAAGCTCGGCGGCGGCAACCAGCCCGGCAAGGCCGGCACCGACAATGATAACGTCCGCGTCGTCAGCCATTCTTCCTCCCAGGATTAGCCGGCTAACGCAATTCCAGGCGGTTTTCCGTCCGGAATTGCGTCAAACTAAGAGTTAGACAGCCTCCCAGCCGTCCTTGCCGCCGGCACGGAAAATGGCGTCGATGACCTTCTGGTTGAGCACCGACTCCTCCAGCGTGAAAACACGCTCCTTGCCGCCCCGCGCCGTGCGCGCGAAGGTCTCGACCTCCAGCCGGTACTGCTGCGTGCCGGGGAAGCGGAACACTTGTGCTTCGGTGTGGTTTTGGTTGTGCAGCTCGACGCGGTGATGATCGTAGAGCCCGGCATTGAAGGGCGAGAACACTTCGATGAAACCCTTCTCGCCGTGGAACACCATCACCTGGCGCGCGGCCATCTGCGTCGACAGATAGAAGGACAGTTCGAAGTCGCCGAAATCGGCTCGGATCGAGGAGTAGATGTCGGTGCCGAATGTCTTGTCGCGCTCGATCGTTGCCTGCACGCGCAAGGGCTCTTTGCCGGTCGAGAACCGCGTCGACACCGTCGGGTAGACGCCGATGTCTGGCAGCGCGCCGCCGCCGAGGTCGAGCTGATTGCGCATGTTGTTGGGGTCGACATTGTAGTAGGAGAACGCGCCCTGCACATGGCGCAGCCGGCCAATAGCGCCGCTGGCGATGAGGTCGCGCACCTTGATCCATTGCGGGTGGTAGATGACCATGAAGGCTTCGCAGACCAGCACCTTCTTGGCGTCGCGCAGCTTGATCAGCGGCAGGATATCCTTGGCGTCGAGCGCCAGCGGCTTTTCAACCAGCACATGCTTGCCGGCCTCGATCGCCTTCGCCGTCCATTCGACATGCTGCGATGTCGGCAACGGGATGTAGACGCCATCGACGTCTTTCGAGGCAAGCAGCTCCTCATAGGAGCCGAACGCATGACGCGCGCCGAAACGTTCGGCCAGAGCCTTGGCCTTCGACAGGTCGCGGCTGGCGATGGCCGACAGCACGCCGTTCTCGGCCTCGACCATTGCCGGCAACAAATGCTCGCGGCCGATCTTGGCCGTCGACAGAACACCCCATCGGAACATCACGCTTCTCCCTATCGATTACAGGCGAGGAGATTTGCCTGAAATCTGCGGAAAAGCCAATGACCGGAGGCTGACCCTGGGGCAGCCCCTCTTGCCCCCGGGTTAGCTCCGCTTACCCCTGGGTCAGCTGCGCTTACCCGTCAGCGTCATGTCGAAATCGACGATGTTGGAATAGATCGGCGTGCCGACATCCATGCCGTAGCGCGACCTCAGCACCTTGCCGGTGACATGGAATTTGATCGTGCCGCCCTTGAGGCCGCCAAGCTCGGCGGTGAATTTGTCGATACGGATCGAGCTTTCTTCCAGCGGCCTTCACCCTCCACCTTGCGGGCGGACGGACTAGCGGCCTGTCTTAAAGAAATCCACAAACGCTCTCAGCGCTGGGCGCATCTGCCGGCGGCTGGGATAATAGACAAAGAACCCCTCGAAAGACGGGCACCAGTCCTCCAGCACGCGGATCAGCCTGCCGTCGGCGAGCGGGGCCTGCACATAAGGCTCGAAGACGAAGGCAAGTCCTGCGCCGTCGACCGCCGCTTGCGCGATCAGATGGTCCTCGTCGAGGATCAGCGGCCCTTGCGCCGCGATCTCGATAGCCTCGCCGTCCTTTTCGAATTCCCAGCGATAGAGAATGCCGCTGGAGAAACGGAAGCGGATGCAGCGATGGTCGGCAAGGCCGCGCGGGTGGCGTGGTTTGGGCATGGCATCGAAATAGGATGGCGCGCCGACCACCGCGCCGCGCATGTCCGGCCCGATGCGCACCGCGATCATGTCGCGCTGCAGACTCTCGCCAAGCCGCACGCCGGCATCGAAACCACCTTCCACCACATCGGTGAAGCGGTCCTCGATGACGATCTCTAGAACGATGTCGGGATAGGCCCTGGCAAAGGCGCCAAGCCGCGGCGTCAGCACCAGATGCGCGGCCGTGCGCGGCACGCTGAGCCGCAGATTCCCGGCTGGCCGGTCACGCGCCTCGACCGCCGTCTCCAGCGCCAGGTCGATCTCGGAAAGCGCCGGCCGCAATCGCTCCAGCAACTGCGCGCCTTCCTCGGTCGGCGCAACGCTGCGCGTACTGCGCGCCAGAAGCCGCACGCCAAGCCGCGCTTCTAGGCTGGACACGGCGTGGCTGACTGCCGATGGCGCAATGGCCAATTCCCTGGCCGCGCCACGAAAGCTGCCGCATTGGGCGACAGTCGCCAGCACCGCCAGCTGCGAAAGATGTGCTCGATTCATTGATCTATTTCTGAGAACAGCCCGTGCGCAGATGAGCCGATTATCGAACGTAAGGCAAGACGCTATCTCCTAGCCATCACAACAAGGAGACGCGTGATGCAAACCCGCAAGCTTGGAACTGAACTGAACGTCTATCCCGTCGGCCTCGGCTGCATGGGCATGAGCTTCGCCTATGGCGGCCAGCCGGAGGCCGAAGCGATCGCCACGCTGCACCGCGCCGTCGAGATCGGCGTCAACTTTTTCGACACGGCGGAAGTCTACGGCCCCTACGAAAATGAGATCCTGCTCGGCAAGGCGCTTAAGTCCGTTCGGAACAAGGTGACCATCGCCACGAAATTCGGCTTCAAGATTCTGGAGGAAGGCACGGGCCTCGACCGCATGGCCGGCGTCGACAGCCGCCCCGAGCACGTCAAGGCGGTGGCCGAAGCCTCGCTGAAGCGGCTGGGCACCGAAGTCATCGACCTCTACTACCAGCACCGCGTCGACCCCAACGTGCCGATCGAGGACACGGTCGGCGCCATGGCCGAACTGGTGCGCGAAGGCAAGGTGCGGGCGCTTGGCTTGTCGGAGGCGAGTGCTGCCACCATCCGCCGGGCGCATGCCGTGCATCCGATCGCGGCCGTGCAGAGCGAATATTCGCTGTGGACCCGTGACCCGGAAGACGACGTGTTCGCCGTCTGCCGCGAACTCGGCATCGGCTTCGTCCCCTATAGCCCGCTCGGGCGTGGCCTGTTGACCGGCACCATCGCCAAGCCGGAAACGCTTGACGATGGCGACTGGCGCCGCACCTTGCCGCGCTTCCAGGCCGAGGCCATGGAAGCCAATGCCAAGGTGATCGCCACGCTGGAAAGGCTGGCGGCTGAAAAGGGCGTCACCCCGGCACAGCTGGCGCTGGCCTGGGTGCTGCATCAGGGCGACTTCATCGTGCCGATCCCCGGCGCGCGAAAGATCCGCCATCTCGAGCAGAACACGGCGGCGGCCGCAATTGAATTGAGTGCCGCTGAGGTGGTGGCGATTGGTGACGCGCTGTCGCCGGATAAGGTGATGGGCAAGCGCTATACGGAGGAGTTGCTGGCGCTGGTGAATGGGTGAGCCGCGAACAAACGTTGGCGCGAGACGCCCCTCTCTGTCCTGCCGGACATCTCCCCCTCAAGGGGGGAGATTGGCAGCTTTGCCGTCCCGCTCATCTTGCGGCGTTGATAATTGGCGAAATCGGCGGTGTGCGTGATCTCCCCCCTTGAGGGGGAGATGCCCGGCAGGGCAGAGGGGGGTGCCTCGCGCCGACATCCACTCACCAAGGTACAACAACAATCTCCGGCCAATTGGCCTTTGCACGAGCCCCCTTCGTTTCATGCGTCCGCTGATTATCCATCACCCGGTTTGGCGTGATGCGAAACGAGAAGACATCATCGAGCCCGAACGGTGCCACCAGCTCCAGCTGCCCGTCGGCGTCGTATCGCACCCCGACCGCATGCGTCTTCGAAGCAAAATAGCTGACGGATTGGCTGGCGCTGGTGTAGCGCGGGCAGGGCTGGCCAAACTTCTGCGGATACCACAGATGCACCCGCGCCTGGTTACGCACCTCGACCGGCAACGCCAGCCCCTCGAAATGCTCCGCTGCCCGGCGAATGACAGCATCCTCGGCCTCGTAGGACAGATCACCGTCATCGAAGTAGAAGAGATCGACATCCTTGATGCCGTAGCCCGACGGCTTGCCGGTCAGATGGTTCCAGACGCTGTTGTAAAGCGCGCCGGATACGACCAGCCAGTCCGGCAGAGCCAGCGCGTGAGCCCGTATCAGCGCGTCGCGGACGAGCGGATCCCCCGACACAATGTCGAGAAACGCCACACGTTGGGCTTCGAACGAGAGCCCGGAATAGCGCAGATGGTCCATCACCCTTTGGAGGATGATTCGCCATCTGCTCGCAAGTTTTAGCCGCGCAGAACACCACCCGTCTGCTTGCCGACATTCTCGACGATGCGCTTGGCCAGCGCCTCGAAATCCTCGTCGGTCAGCGTCTTCTCGACCGGCTGGATCGACACCTCGATGGCGATCGATTTTTTGTCAGCGCCGAGCGACGCACCCTCGAAGATGTCGAACACCGAAACGCCAGTGATCAGCTTCTTGTCGGCGGCCAACGCCGCGCGCACCAGCGTGCCGGCCTCGACCGTTTTGTCGATGACAAAGGCGAAGTCGCGCTTCACCGCCTGGAAGGCGGAGAGTTCCAGCTTCGGCTTGGTTTTCGTCGGCTTGGCCTTCGGCTCGGGCACGGCGTCGACGAACACTTCGAAGCCGCACAACGGCCCGGAAACATCAAGCCCCTCCATCGTCTTCGGATGGAATTCGCCGAAGGTGCCGAGCACGGTCTTCGGCCCGAGCTTGATCGTGCCGGAACGGCCGGGATGGTACCAGGCCGGGCCGCCAGCCTCGATCTGCAGCCGGTCGACCGGCGCGCCGCAGGCTTCGAGTGCCGCGATCGCATCCGCCTTGGCGTCGAACACCCCGACCGGGCCGGAATTGCCTGCCCAGTTGCGGCCCGAGCCGTCGAGCTTGGCGGTGCCGCGGCGCACGCCGGCGGCCACGCGCCGCTGCTGGTCGGCGCCGTCACCTTCATAGGTGCCCGACACCTCGAACAGCGCCACATCGCCAATGCCCTTGTCGGCATTGCGCTGCGCGGCGGCGATCAGCCCCGGCAGCAGCGATGGCCGCATGTCGGACATGTCGGCGGCGATCGGGTTGGCGAGCTTGAGCGCCGTCTGGCCACCGCCGAACAGTTCGGCATGCTTGGCCGGAATGAACGACCAGGTGACGGCCTCCATCATGCCGCGCACGGCAAGCGCCCGCTTGGCGGTGCGGGTGCGGACCTGCAGCGTCGTCAGGATCTTGGAATTGACCGCATCATGCGCGCCGAGTGGCTGCGGCGCGATATTGTCGACGCCGTGAATGCGCATGACCTCCTCGACCAGATCGGCCTTGCCGTCGACATCGGGGCGCCAGGACGGCACCGCCACATCGACGACATCGCCCGACCCCTGCGGCTTGAAGCCAAGGCGCGACAGGATATCGAGGCTTGTCGAGCCCGGCACCTCGATACCGGTCAGCCGCGTCACTTCCGACAATGGGAAAGAAACGATCTTGGGCTTGTGGCCGACATAGCCGACGACCTCGGTCTCGGTTGGCTCGCCACCGCAGAGATCAAGCACCAGCCTGGTCGCCAGCTCGACACCGGGAACCATGAATTCAGGGTCGACGCCGCGCTCGAAGCGATAACGCGCATCGGTGATGATGCCGAGCGTGCGGCCGGTGCGGGCCGTGGTGATCGGATCCCAAAGCGCCGATTCGATCAGCACGTCCGTCGTGTTCTCGTCGCAGCCGGAATGCTCGCCGCCCATGACGCCGGCGATCGACTCGACGCCATTGTCATCTGTAATAACGCACATCTCAGGCGTCAGCGTGTACTCGCGGCCATCGAGCGCCAGAACCTTCTCGCCGTCGCGTGCGCGACGCACGACGAGATTGCCGGCAACCTTCTTGGCATCGAACACATGCAGCGGCCGGCCGCGATCGAAGGTCACGTAGTTGGTGATGTCGACCAGCGCGCTGATCGGCCTCAAGCCAATGGCGATCAGCCTTTGCTGCAGCCATTTCGGCGACGGGCCGTTCTTCACGCCCTTCACCAGGCGCAAGGCGAAACCCGGGCAAAGCTCGGGCGCCTCGATCGTCACCTTGACCGGCGTCGCGCCCTTGCCGGGGATGGCCGCGACCGCAGCGCTTTTCAGCGTGCCGAGCCCGCTTGCCGCAAGATCCCTGGCAATGCCGTAGACGCTGGTGGCATCGGGCCGGTTCGGCGTCAAATTGATCTCGATCAGCGGATCGTCGAGATGCGCGTAGGCAGCGAAGCTGGTGCCGACCGGCGCATCCTCGGGCAGATCGATGATGCCATTGTGCTCGTCCGACAGTTCCAGCTCGCGCTCGGAACACATCATGCCATGGCTTTCGACGCCACGGATCTTGCCGACCGTCAGCGTCACGTCAATGCCGGGAACATAGGCGCCGGGCGCGGCAAAGGCGCCGATCAGGCCGGCACGGGCATTCGGCGCCCCGCACACCACTTGCACGGGCGGCTTGCCGTTGCCGGTGTCGACGGTCAGCACCCGCAGCCGGTCGGCATCGGGATGCTGCACCGCCGTCAGCACCTTGGCGATGACGAAGGGTTTCAGGCTCGATCTGTCGTCGACATGCTCGACTTCGAGGCCGATCGACGTCAGCCGCTCGACAATCTCGTTAAGCGAGGCATCGGTCTCGAGATGATCCTTAAGCCAGGAGAGGGTGAATTTCATTGGATTGTTCCGTCTGGTCTTTTGACGCTTGTTTTCAGATGTCTTGGCAGCTCGTCGGACATATGCAGGAAAGGAAGCTGCTCACTCACATAGGCATGCTGCGTCGGTTCGAAATCGGCCGGCATGTCCATCGCGCCGAGCATGAAGTAGATATCGTCCTCCAGCCGCTCGTCGACATAGGCGATCGGCGAGCCGCAGATGCCGCAGAACGAGCGCGTCACCGGCCCGTTCTCGTACATCTTCAGCGCCTTGCCCGTAAACGCCACCTTGTCGATCAGGAAGCCGACAAACGCCGATACCGGCGCGCCGCTCGCCCTCCGGCAATCGCCGCAATGGCAATAGCTGACGTGGTGCGGTTCGACGGAAACCTCGAACCGCACGGCGCCGCAGCGGCAGCCGCCAGTGTGGGGCGCTGTCATGCGCTCAGGCCCCCGAACAGGGTCGACATGTCGAGCGGCCGGAAGCCGCACAGCTCTGATAGCAGTTCATCGTCTCACACTTTCGCGTCTTCTTCAGCGAACACTTCGACCAGACGGAAGCGTTCGCAAACCAGTTTCATGTCTGGCGAAAAGCCGCCATTGCGCTCGAAATAGGCGCGATGGGCTTCGTGCCAGTATTCATAGCTCAGATCGCCTTCGCCCTCGTCGCGGGCAAAGTCGGCGTCGACCTCGTCGAAGCGCCGCACGATCGCCTCGACCGTCTCGATGACCGCCGCGCGCCGGCCGCTGCCATCGAGCACGACATCGCGGCGACCCACCTCCGGCGCCGGCTCGGCGCCGCCATAGTCACGCAATGCGCCGCAGGTCGCGGTCTTGCGTCCCGACATTACCAGCGCCAGCAACGCGTCAGCGAGTTCGGGACTGTCGCCGAAGCGGAAGGTCACTGCGTCCGCATAGGGATCGGCAGCTCCGCTCACGCGCTCAAGCCTCCGAACAATGTCGGCATGTCGAGCGGCCTGAAGCCGTAATGCGACAACCAGCGCACGTCGGCGTCGAAGAAGGCGCGCAGGTCCGGCATGCCGTATTTCAGCATGGCGATGCGGTCGATGCCCATGCCCCAGGCAAAGCCCTGATACTCGTCGGGATCGAGACCGCCGGCGCGCAGCACGTTGGGGTGCACCATGCCGCAGCCGAGGATCTCCATCCAGTCGGAGCCTTCGCCGAAGCGCACTTCGCCGGGCCGCGAGCGATCGCACTGGATGTCGACCTCGAGGCTTGGCTCGGTGAACGGGAAGAAGGACGGCCGGAAGCGCATCTTGACAGAGGGCACCTCGAAGAAGGCCTTACAGAACTCCTCCAGCACCCACTTCATGTTGGCGACATTGGCTGTCTTGTCGATCACCAGACCCTCGACCTGATGGAACATCGGCGAGTGGGTGGCGTCCGAATCCTGGCGGTAGGTCTTGCCCGGGATGACAATGCGGATCGGCGGCTTCTGCTTCTCCATGGTGCGGATCTGCACCGGCGAGGTGTGCGTGCGCAAAAGCTTGCGCTCGCCCTTCTCGTCCGGCTGGAAGAAGAAGGTGTCGTGCATCTCGCGGGCCGGATGCCCCTCTGGGAAATTCAGCGCGGTGAAATTGTAATAGTCGGTCTCGATATCGGGACCTTCGGCGATGGCGAAGCCGAGATCGCCGAAGATCGCCGCGATCTCGTCGATGACCTGGCTGATCGGATGGATGCGGCCGCGCTCGGCTGGCGACTGCCGCACCGGCAGCGTCACGTCGACCTTTTCGGCGGCAAGGCGGGCGGCGATCGCTACGTCTTTCAATTCGGCCTTGCGGGCCGTCAGCGCCTCGGTAACGCGGTTCTTGAGACCGTTGATGACAGGGCCCTTGAGCTGGCGCTCTTCGGTGGTCATGGCGCCGAGCGTCTTCAGCATCTCGGACACGGTGCCCTTCTTGCCGAAGGCAGCGATGCGCACGGCTTCGATGGCCGGCTCATCGGCTGCCGACGCGATGTCGGCCAGCAGTGAAGCTTCCAGGGTTTCAAGATTTCCAGCGGTGGCGTTCACGGCGAAACTCTCTCGATCGGCGACCGGCACCATTTTGGTTTCGGTGTCACCATTTTGGTTACATCAGGCATAAGAAAAACCCGCGCCAGCCGTGCCAGCGCGGGTTCCCCAAATCAGAATTGCGAATGCTTGGGAAGCGCTGGTCTTAGGCGACAGCGCTTTCAAAAGCGTTCGGCGTGGTGTTCTTCAGATATTCGAGCGCGACCTTGGCCTTGGCGACCAGGGCTGCGAAAGCCTGCGGCTCGTGGATGGCCATGTCCGACAGGATCTTGCGATCGATCTCGATGCCCGACTTGTTGAGGCCATCGATGAAGCGGCCATAGGTCAGGCCATGCTCGTGCGTCGCGGCGTTGATGCGCTGGATCCACAGCGCGCGGAACGAGCGCTTGCGGTTCTTGCGGTCGCGATACGCGTACTGCATCGACTTTTCCACCGCCTGCTTGGCGATGCGGATGGTGTTCTTGCGACGGCCGTAGAAGCCTTTGGCGGCTTTCAGGACCTTCTTGTGCTTGGCGTGCGAGGTGACGCCTCTCTTTACGCGTGCCATGTCATGATCTCCTTAAAAGCAATTCCAGGTGCCTGGCGGCTTTCCGTTCCGAATTGCGTAAAACTGATGCGTGTCCGGACCGAATGCCTTAGAGGCCGTTCGGCAGAAAATTCTTGATGACCTTCTTGCCATCCGGTTCAGCCAGAACCATCGTGCCGCGGGCATTTCGAATGAACTTGTTGGAACGCTTGATCATGCCGTGACGCTTGCCGGCCGCAGCCGACAGGACTTTACCCGTACCTGTGATCTTGAACCGCTTCTTGGCGGCCGATTTGGTCTTCATCTTGGGCATTTTGCTACTCCGTCTCGTTGGCGCACTATCGCGCTTCTTGTTCGCTTCAGGCCGACCAAAGCCCGAAAAGCAAATGAAACCGCCACGGCATGCCCTGCCGGGCGGTTTTCTTGAACGGCGGTCCTATACGTCAAAGATGGCCAGCGCGCAACACCTGAAGCCGTGCGACGCTCTGTCCCCGGTCAGGGCAGGGTGAACCAGACCGGCAGCATGCCCGACAGCTGGGCGCCGTCGATCAGTTCGAAGGCGGGCAGCGCGATCAGGAATACCAGCCCGTCGAGCAGCGTGGTGAGCAGCAGGCGCGGCTTGAAACTGCCGGTATCGCCTTCCTCGTAAAGCGAGAGTTTGGGAAAGAAGCGTGGCACCTTGTCCAGATAGGCCTGGTAGGGCGCGCCGAGCGCCACCTTGAGGAATTTTTCCTCGCGCAGGATGACGATGTGAAAGGCGCCCGCGCAAAGCAGTGCGAACAGGATGATGCCCGAGAAGGAGCCGATCTGCGCGCCGACGCCGGCCGCGGCCACGGTCGAGAAGACATAGAGAGGATTGCGGGTGATCGAATAGGGCCCGCCCGTCACCACTTCGGAGGATTTGCGCCCCCCTATGTAAAGCGTCGCCCAGAGGCGCCCGCAGATACCTAGAAAAATCAGCAGCACGCCGAACATCTCGATCGACTCGTGCACCGGCGTATCCGGCGGAAAGGTCGATTGCCCGAACAGCAGCGCCAGGAACAGCACCACCACGAGCACGGCAAGCACCAGCCGGCGCATCTGCTGGTAGTTGCCCAGCTCGTGCTTCAAGGGCTTGGCATCCGGGGATTTTACGTCTTCGACCATGTCAGGAGTCCGATCGTCGAGAAGCTGAGCCGGCGATCGCAGCTTTTGCTGGCAAACAGGCGTCCCGCCAATCGCCGGGACGGCCTGTAACACAATTCAGGCGGATTTTACGCGAGATGACCACGCCTAACCTTAACGTGACCACGCCGTGATCTGATGCAATCGCTGGCGGCGCGCTTCAGCGCGGCGCCAGCACCATCATCATCTGGCGGCCTTCGAGCTTCGGCTCCGCCTCGACCTTTGCAATGGTCGCCACTTCCTCGCGCACCTTGTTCAGAAGCTGCATGCCGAGCTCCATATGCGCCATCTCACGACCACGGAAGCGCAGCGTCAGCTTGACCTTGTCGCCTTCCTCGAAGAAGCGGCGCACCGCCTTCATCTTGGTCTCATAGTCATGGCTGTCGATGTTCGGGCGCATCTTGATCTCCTTGATCTCGATGACCTTCTGGTTCTTGCGCGCCTCGGCCGCCTTCTTCTGGTTGGCGTATTTCAACTTGCCGAGATCGAGGATCTTTACGACGGGGGGCACCGCATTGGGCGATATCTCGACCAGATCGAGCCCGGCCTCTTCGGCCAACAGCAACGCGTCGTTGATGGAAGTATCGCCGCGGTTCTGGCCATCGGCGTCGATAAGCTGGACCCGGGGAACCCGGATATCACGGTTGGAGCGCGGCCCATCCTTGGTCGGCGCCGCTGCTTTGAAAGGTCTGCGAATGGTCGTGGTCTCCTTGGCCGTTTCGTTCCGGGTTTTGTCGGTCTGATGTCTGGACGCGCCAATGTGGTGAGCGCGCGGGCGGAGTCAATAGCACAGCATTGACAGAAAATCACCCTGATCACTGGCCTGTACCAAACAAAGAAGCAGCGCGAGCACTTTTCGCCACGCCTGTGGCTGTGTCACAAGAACCCCGTGCCAAAAGAGCGGCCTGAGGAAATAGCCATGACCGCCACGCCCCCAACCTTTCTCGATGTTGATGGAACACGCATCGCGGTGCGCCATACTGCGGGCTCAGCGCCCGGCATTGTCTGGCTGGGCGGCTACAAGTCGGACATGCTGGGCACGAAAGCGCAGACGATGTCGGACTGGGCGGCAAAAGAGGGCCGTGCCTTTCTGCGCCATGATTATTCGGGCCACGGCGAATCCGGCGGCGCCTTTGCCGACGGCACGATTTCGACATGGCTGTCGCAAAGCCTTGCCGTCTTCCGGCGTTTCACCAGCGGCAGCCAGATTCTGGTCGGCTCCTCGATGGGCGCGTGGATCGCGCTGCGGATGGTGCAGGAACTGCGCAAGGTGGGCGACGCAAAGGTGGTCGGCCTGGTGCTGCTGGCGCCGGCGCCGGATTTTACCTCTGAACTGGTCGAGCCGGTGCTGACCGAGGCGCAAAAGCGCGACCTTGCCGAAAAGGGGTTTTTCGCCGAGCCATCCGACTATTCCGCCGAGCCTTATATCTACACGCGTGCGCTGATCGAGGACGGGCGAAACAACCGGGTCATGACCGGCCCGATCGACACCCACTGCCCGGTCCACATCCTGCAGGGCCTGGCCGATGCGGACGTGCCGTCGAGCCACGCGCTGAAGCTGGTCAGCCTGCTCCCGGCCGACGATGTCACGCTGTCGCTCATTCCCGACGGCGACCACCGCCTGTCGCGGTCGCAGGACCTCGACATGCTGGTGCGGGCGGTCGGCGACATGGCCGGGCGGGGCAAGTGACGATGCGCCTTTCCATCCCGATCTCGGCCTTTGTCGCGGCCATCGTCGGTTTCGGCGGCACGCTGGCCATCGTCATTGCTGCCGCCCACGCGGTCGGTGCGACGCAGATTCAGACGGCAAGCTGGGTGACAACCGTTTGCCTGGCCATGGCGATCGAAAGCCTGTGGCTGTCCTGGCGCACGAAAATGCCTGTCATCACAGCCTGGTCGACGCCGGGCCTGGCGCTGATGGCGGCATCGAGCGGCTTTTCGATCGGCGAGGCGGTCGCCGCCTTCATCGTCACCGCCATCCTGTTGATCGCCACCGGCCTGTTTCGGCCCTTGACGCAGTTGATCTCCAGGATTCCGCCTTCCGTCGCTTCCGGCATGCTGGCCGGCATCGTCGTCACCTTCGCCCTCAATGCGGTCAAGACCATCCCGGTAGACCCGTGGCTGATCCTGCCTCTGATCGCGGCCTTCTTCATTATCCGCCTGTTCAATCCGGCGCTGTCGGTGCTGGCGGTGCTGATCGGTGGCGGTCTCGCCGCGTTCCTCACCGGCCGTGTCGGCGGCCTGCCGACACCCGAACTGTCGACGCTGACGCTGATCACACCTGATTTCACCGCCAAGGCGATCATCGGCCTAGCGCTGCCGCTCTACCTCGTCACCATGGCTTCACAAAACCTGTCGGGTCTCGCCGTGCTGCGCGCCGCCGGCTATCAGCCCGAGCCCGGCCCGCTGATCGGCATCACCGGCCTGTTTTCGCTGCTGTCGGCACCGTTCGGCGGCTCGACCACCAATCTTGCTGCCATTTCGGCGGCGATCTGCACGGGTCCAGATGTCCATCCCGACCCGGCCGAGCGCTGGAAGACCGGGCCGTTCTATGCGCTTGCCTATCTCATCTTCGCGATTTTCGGCGCCTCGCTGGTGGCGATCTTCGCCGTCCTGCCGCAGAGCCTGATCGTGCTGGTGGCGGGTCTGGCGCTGATGGCGTCGCTCGCCAACGCGCTGGCAATCGCGCTGAAGGACGAGGGTGATCGTATGGCCGCCACCGTCACCTTCGTCGTCACCGCCTCCGGGCTGACATTGTTCGGCGTCGGCGCCGCATTCTGGGGGCTGATTGCCGGGCTGGTCGTGCTTTTCCTCGATATGCTTAAAAAGCGATAATCATTTCAAACCCTTGTCCGGTTTTGGCCAGCATTGTCTTGAATCGCCGTTTTCTCTTTCCCATTTCGATTCCACGCAGCCGGGTTTGGCTGTCTCCAACCGAAGGAATGGGAGAAAATGAACACATCTGCATTGATCCGCCCGGCCTGGACCCCGGCGACCATCGCGTTGATGGTGATCGGTTTCATGGTGTTCTGGCCGCTCGGCTTCGCCATGCTCGCCTATATCATCTGGGGCGACCGGCTCGACGGCTTCAAGCGTGACGTCAACCGCGCCACCGACGGCATCTTCGCCGGCTGCCGCCGTGGTTCCGACAAGGCCGCGCGCTGGGGCAATGGCGCCGCTCGCACTGGCAACGTCGCGTTCGACGACTGGCGCGAAAAGGAACTTGAGCGCCTGAACGAAGAGCGCCGCAAGCTCGACGAGATGCTGACGCAGTTCGACGAGTATGCCCGCGAATTGCGCCGCGCCAAGGATCAGGACGAGTTCGATCGCTTCATGGCGAACCGCAACAAGTCGACCGCACCGGCCAAGACCGATCCGAGCACCGGAACGACCACCACCAAGCGTGGCAAGGGTTCGAACCTGCTTGACGACTAAGGCCCGGCGACAAGGCCTGACGTAAAAAACGGCGTCGCGCGAGCGGCGCCGTTTCTTTTTTGTTCTAGTCGTTTTTCTCGAATCGCGTATCGTCCCGCCATGACCATCGGATTCTTCCGCAATCTGACGAAGCCCAAACCCACGCCTGTCGTCGAGCGTGAGTACTGTGTCGCCGGCCGCACGCTGCCGCTCAAGATCGTCGAGAGCGCACGGGCGCGGCGCCTGACGCTGCGCATCGATTCCGGCGGCCAGGGCCTGCGCATCACCGTGCCGCCGGGCCTGCGCCGCGGCGAGGTGGACCGGTTCCTCGAACGCCACCAGGACTGGCTGGAGCAGCGGCTGGCCAAGGTGCCGACGCGCCCGCAGGTGCGGCCGGGCATCAAGATCCCGGTGCGCGGCGTGCCACACCGCATCGTCCATGAGTCGTCAAAGCGCGGCACCGTCACCGTGTCGCGCGATGAGCGCGGACCGCTGCTGATCGTGCATGGCGACCGCATACATCTGCCGCGCCGCATCGCCGATTTCCTGAAGCGCGAGGCCAAGAAGGAGATCGAGAAGCTGGTGATCAAGCACACCGAGGCGCTCGGCAAGCGCGCCAAGGCGATCCGCTACAAGGATACGTCCAGCCGCTGGGGCTCCTGCACCTCGGAGGGCAATTTGTCCTTCTCCTGGCGCATCATGATGGCGCCGCAGCCTGTTATAAACTACCTCGTCGCGCATGAGGTGGCGCATCTCAAAGAGATGAACCACGGCCCGAAATTCTGGAAATTGTGCGAAAAACTCTGCCCCGACACCGACCGCTGCAAGGATTGGCTGAAGCGCAATGGCGGCGCGCTGCAGGCGATCGTGTTCGAATAAGCTAAGCTTGATTAACTTGCCTGAGCAACTGGCCCTGAATGCTCAGGTAAGCCCTGCGGGGGTAGATCATGATTTCCTCGATCCCTATGCGGCCGCCCAGGGCGGGGGCGATCTTCCATCCCAGGCATTGGCCTTCCTTCGGCACGATTCCATTTTCGAACGCCATCGCAGCCCAGTTCCAGCAAAACCAGTCGTCCATATTTTGCGGATTTTTGTTCAGAAGATTGAAGTCCGCAGGACTTCGCGCGATCAGCTGGTAATCGCCATCCAATATTGACAGTAACCAGTGAGAGCCGTCCGGCGCGCCAAAAACCGTGTCCCCGAAGTGGCCGATCATCAATGGCGAATGGGTGGCTGGTATCCGCCAAACCCAAGCGTCGAATAGGCCGGAACAATCGATTTCTTCGCACGGCATCGCGATCTGAAGCATGGTAGATCAATCGTCATTCGCCGCATTAAGTTCATCCGGCCGCAACCCTTCGTCGCCATGGTGCGGCCAGGGCAGGAAGTTATCGTCGAAAGCGTCGCTGCCGAAATAATCCAGCGCGCGGTGCGCTTCGGCACCGTTGAAGGCGGCCTTGTCCATCAGATGCGCGATGACCTCATGCGCCTGCGCGATCTTCTGTCTGAGTTCGGCAACGGTTCTGTCGGCCATGATCTTTCTCCCGCCTGGCAAGCTGTCTATCCATAGGTAGCGCCTTTGGGCGTGCCGGCAAACAGCATGCTTTTTCTCGACTCTTGGCGCGTTTCATGCCAATTCCCGCGCCATGGCGCTCGATATCAAAATCTGCGGCTTGAAGACCGACCAGGCAATGGCCGCGGCGCTGGCCCGCGGCGCCAGCCATGTCGGTTTTATTTTCTTTGCGAAAAGCCCCCGCTATGTCGAGCCGGCGGAAGCCGGGCGTCTGCGCGAAGCGGCGCGCGGCAAGGCCCTGGCGGTCGCTGTCACGGTCGACGCCAGCGACGCCTTCCTGGATGAGATCGTCACGGCCATGCAGCCCGATATGCTCCAGTTGCACGGCTCGGAAACACCGGAGCGTGTGGCCGAACTGAAGGCCCGCTGCGGCCTGCCGGTGATGAAGGCGCTGCCGCTCAGCGAGGCTGCCGACCTCGACCGGATCAAGCCGTTCATCGGCGTCGCCGACCGATTCCTGTTCGACGCCAAGCCACCAAAGGGCTCCGTATTGCCGGGCGGCAATGGCGTCGCCTTCGACTGGCGTATCCTTGCCGGCCTTGACGCCGGCGTCGATTACATGCTTTCCGGTGGGATCAACGCCGCCAACATCGGCGATGCCCTTCGGCTTGCCAACCCACCCGGAATAGACATTTCCTCGGGCGTGGAAAGCGCCCCGGGCGTCAAGGATCCGGCGCTGATCGAACAGTTTTTCCGGGCCGTCAGGGCAGCACGCGACGACCGCGCCGCCTGAACAATTTTTTCGAACCAGGAGATCGGCGATGAACAAGCCGGCGACACCCAATTCCTTCCGCACCGGACCCGACGAACAGGGTATGTTCGGCATTTTCGGCGGTCGTTTCGTTGCCGAAACGCTGATGCCACTGATCCTGGACCTCGAAAAGCACTGGACCTTCGCCAAGACCGACCCGGCCTTCAAGGCCGAGGTAGAGCATCTCAACAAGCACTATACCGGCCGGCCCAGTCCGCTCTATTTCGCCCAAAGGCTGACCCAACATCTCGGCGGCGCGAAAATCTATTTCAAGCGCGACGAGCTCAACCACACCGGCTCACACAAGATCAACAACTGCCTCGGCCAGATTCTCCTTGCCAAGCGCATGGGCAAGACGCGCATTATCGCCGAGACCGGTGCCGGCCAGCACGGCGTTGCGTCGGCGACAGTTGCCGCGCGCTTCGGCTTGCCTTGCGTGGTTTACATGGGTGCGACCGACGTGCAGCGTCAGGCGCCCAACGTTTTCCGCATGAAGCTGCTCGGCGCCGAGGTGGTGCCGGTAACTTCCGGTCACGGCACATTGAAGGATGCCATGAACGAGGCGCTTCGCGATTGGGTGACGAATGTCGACGACACCTACTACATGATCGGCACCGCTGCGGGTCCGCACCCCTATCCCGAGATCGTGCGGGAGCTGCAGTCGGTCATCGGCCGCGAGGCCAAGGAACAGATGCTGGAGGCGGAAGGCCGGCTGCCGGACTTGCTTGTCGCAGCGGTGGGCGGCGGCTCAAA
Source organism: Mesorhizobium loti CJ3sym (assembly GCF_000472785.1). Classification (GTDB taxonomy): domain Bacteria; phylum Pseudomonadota; class Alphaproteobacteria; order Rhizobiales; family Rhizobiaceae; genus Mesorhizobium; species Mesorhizobium loti_E. Next base: position 122,765 of record NZ_AXAL01000021.1, on the reverse strand, counting down.
CGCCATCGGCCTGTTCCACCCCTTCCTCGACGACACGGATGTGAAGATCGTCGGCGTCGAAGCCGGCGGCAAGGGCCTTGATGGTGACGAGCACTGTGCGTCGCTTACCGCCGGTTCGCCCGGCGTTCTGCACGGCAACCGCACCTACCTGCTGCAGACCTCCGACGGCCAGATCATGGAAGGCCATTCGATCTCGGCCGGCCTCGACTATCCCGGCATCGGCCCGGAACATTCGTGGCTGAAGGAATCCAATCGTGTCGAATACGTGCCGATCATGGATTCAGAGGCACTCGAGGCGTTCCAGTTGCTGACCCGGCTGGAGGGCATCATTCCGGCGCTGGAGCCGGCGCATGCGCTGGCCGAGGTGATCAAGCGCGCGCCGAACATGGGCAAGGACCAGATCATCGTCATGAATTTGTGCGGCCGCGGCGACAAGGACATTTTCACAGTGGGCAAAATTCTGGGGATGGAGCTTTAGAATGACCACCCGCATCGACCGCCGCATGGCGAGACTCAAGGCCGAAGGCAGGCCGGCGCTCGTCACCTATTTCATGGGCGGCGACCCGGACTACGACACCTCGCTGTCGATCATGAAGGCCCTGCCGGGCGCCGGCAGCGATGTCATCGAGCTAGGCATGCCGTTTTCCGATCCGATGGCTGACGGCCCGGCGATCCAGGCGGCGGGCCTGCGCGCACTGAAAGCTGGCCAGACCCTCGTGAAGACACTGAAGATGGCGTCGGATTTCCGCGCCGGCGACAATGAAACGCCGATCGTGCTGATGGGCTATTACAACCCGATCTACGTCTACGGCGTCGACCGCTTCCTCAGCGATGCCTTGGCCAGCGGCATCGATGGGCTGATCGTCGTCGACCTGCCGCCGGAGATGGATGAGGAACTCTGCATTCCGGCGCTCAAGGCCGGCATCAACTTCATCCGGCTGGCGACGCCGACCACCGACGACAAGCGCCTGCCCAAGGTGCTGCAGAACACGTCAGGCTTCGTCTACTACGTGTCGATGACCGGCATCACCGGCTCGGCACTGGCCGACACCGGCAAGGTCGCCGCCGCCGTTAAGCGCATCAAGGGTCACACCGACCTGCCGGTCTGCGTCGGCTTCGGCGTCAAGACCGCCGAGCAGGCACGAGTGATCGGCGCCAGTGCCGATGGTGTCGTCGTCGGCACCGCGATCGTCAATGCGGTCGCCAATGTGCTGGGGCCGAAGGGTGAGAAGACCGCCGACCCAGCCGAGGCCGTCGCCACGCTGGTCAGCGGCCTGGCGCAAGGTGTGCGCTCTGCCCGCCTTGCTGCCGCCGAATAGTTCTCCTACCTCTCTTCCCAAATCTTCGTCAGGACAGGAGCCGAAGCGATGAACTGGATCACCAATTACGTTCGCCCGAAGATCAATTCGATGCTCGGCCGGCGCACCGACATGCCCGAAAATCTCTGGATCAAGGATCCGGAGACCGGCGAAATGGTGTTCCACAAGGACCTTGAATCCAACCAGTTCGTCATTCCGTCGTCCGGTCATCATATGAAGATCTCGGCCAAGGAGCGGCTGAAATTCTTCTTCGACGACGGAAAGTATGAGCAGCTTGAGAACCCCAAGGTCGTCCAGGATCCGCTGAAATTCCGCGACGAGAAGCGCTATGTCGACCGGCTGAAGGATGCCAAGGCCAAGACCGGCCTGGAAGACGCCATCATCAACGCGCTGGGCACCGTCGAGGGCCTGCCCGTGGTGGTGACGGTGCAGGATTTCGCCTTCATGGGTGGCTCGCTCGGCATGGCCGCCGGTGACGCCATCGTCCATGGTTTCGAGGTTGCCTTGCAGCGAAAGCGCCCGCTGATCTTGTTTGCCGCCTCCGGTGGCGCCCGCATGCAGGAAGGCATCTTGTCCCTCATGCAATTGCCGCGCACCACGGTCGGCGTCGACCGGCTGAAGGAAGCTGGCCTGCCCTATATCGTCGTGCTGACCAATCCGACCACCGGTGGCGTCACCGCCTCCTATGCCATGCTGGGCGACGTGCACATCGCCGAACCTGGCGCGCTGATCGGTTTTGCCGGTCCGCGCGTCATCGAACAGACCATCCGGGAAAAGCTGCCGGACGGTTTCCAACGCTCCGAATATCTGATGGAGCACGGCATGGTCGACATGGTCGTGTCGCGGCTTGAGATGCGCGAAACGATAGCGCGGCTGTTGAAGATGCTGCTCAAGATGCCGGTCGAGCAAAAGCCGCTGGAGCCGGAAATCCTGCCGCCGGCAGTGATTGCCGCGGAAGCCCGGCCGCAGGCCTGACGCGACATTGTGCATGTCGCACAAAAGTGGCCTCGGTTTTGGGGAAACGACATGCACAAAACACGACTTTGCCCGCCGCGAACGGCGATTGCGCCACCTGCATGGCGCGCTGTAGCCTTTTGATTGCCATGGCCATTCCGGGAGCGATTCTGGCTCTCGGGCCATGCGCGAGGATTTTGTCATGACAACGCTCGCCGCCGACCGCGAAATCGAAGCCCTGATGGCGCTTCATCCGAAAGGCTTCGACCTTTCGCTCGACCGCATCACGCGGCTTCTGGAACGGCTTGGCAATCCGCAGGACCTGCTGCCGCCCGTCATCCATATTGCCGGCACCAACGGCAAGGGCTCCTGCGCCGCCTTTTCGCGCGCGCTGCTCGAAGCCGCCGGCCACCTTGTCCATATCCACACCTCGCCGCATCTGGTGAACTGGGCCGAGCGCTATCGGTTGGCCGCCGAGGGTGGCGGCAGGCTGGTCGACGACAAGGTGTTCGCCGAAGCTATAACCCGCGTCGCCAAGGCCAATGGCGGTCAGAAGATCACCGTCTTCGAAATCCTCTCCGCTGTCACCTTCATCCTGTTTTCCGAACATCCGGCGGCGGCCGCGATCATCGAGGTCGGTCTCGGCGGCCGTCTGGACGCCACCAATGTTATCGCCAGGCCGGCGGTGTCGGTGATCATGCCGGTGTCGCTCGACCACGAAGCCTATCTCGGCGACCGAGTCGAACTGATCGCCGTCGAAAAGGCCGGCATCATGAAGCGCGGCTGTCCAGTGGTGATCGGCGCCCAGGAAAGCGAGACGGCGCTGCAGGCGCTGATCGAAACCGCCGAGCGGCTGGAGTGCCCTACCTTCGTCTACGGCCAAGATTTCCTCGCTTTCGAGGAAAACGGCCGCATGGTCTACCAGGACGAAGACGGCCTGATGGACCTGCCGCCACCGCGCCTGCCCGGGCGCCACCAATTCGCCAATGCGGCCGCGGCCATCGCCGCCGTCAAGGCTGCCGGCTTCGAGATCAGCCACCGTGCCGCCGAGAAGGCAATGACCAATGTCGCCTGGCCCGGTCGCATGCAGAAGCTGTCACAAGGCAGGCTGGTGGAGCTGGCGCCGAAGGGCGCCGACATCTGGCTCGACGGCGGCCACAATCCGGGCGCCGGCGTGGTTGTTGCCGAGGCGCTGGCCGAGCAGGAGGAAAGGAACCCGCGTCCGCTGTTCCTCATCTCCGGCATGATCAACACCAAGGACCAGAGCGGCTACTTCCGTGCCTTCAAGGGCCTGGCCCGGCATGTCTACACGGTGCCGGTGAGCATGAGCGAAGCCGGCGTGCCGAACGACGAACTGGCGATCCGCGCGACGGAAGCCGGGCTGACGGCCGAACCGGTGAGTTCCGTCGCCAGCGCGCTGATGCTGTTGCGCGACACCTGGGACGGTCCGCCGCCGCGGATCCTGATCGGCGGATCGCTTTACTTCGTCGGCGCGGTGTTGGCCGAGAACGGCACGCCGCCGACCTGAGACGCCTTAACTGGTTTGGCGCTTCAAAGCTCAACTCCCGAACGAACCTGCCGATTTTCGCGAATAACTTTCTCCAGATCAATGTCATTGCTGGCGGTCAGGCTGGCATAGAAGGTGGAAGCGGGTTCAAGGGCCGCCTCCCGAATCGCGTAGGATTCAAGCGCGCGCTCGACCACATCGACTATCGAGCGGCTCTCTCGACGAGCAAGTCTACGAGCAAGGTCGCGCGCTTTTGCGCTGCGGACCGAGAGCCGTGGTTCGGCCATTTCAAACTCCTTCGATAGAGGAATAGAGGCTAATTCGCCATTGCCATCAAGATCGCATTGATGGCACTCCATCAGGAGGATGGATCTCCAGCATGTCGGCTTGCGGCCAACGCCGGACCTGGCCCTACTTCAGCTCGATCTCGATAAAAGCATATTCGCCTTCATTGGCACTGATGACGTCGTGTTCGACGCCCTCCTTGCGGAAATAGGGCGCGCCTTTCTTCATCTCGGCGAAGGTTTCGCCGTCCTTGGTCACCAGCTTCAGCTTGCCATCCATCAGCGGCACCACGACATAGTCGTGGCCATGGCGGTGCCAGCCGGTGTTGTCGCCCGGCTGGAAGCGGTATTCGGTGACGATGACGCGATCATTGTCGATAAAGACGGTGGCTTTGGCGGATCCGGTCATGGCGTTCTCCCTGCTTCTGCTGCCAACAGAAGACATGGAGAGCGCGGGCGCGAGGGCCAGAGCCCGGCAGAAATGACACCAACAAAAAAGCCCGGCACGAAGCCGGGCTTGACATCATGAATTTCGGACGGATCAGAGGTTGCCGTTGATCCAATGCGACAGCGCGGTCTTCGGCAATGCACCGACCTTTATATCGGCCATCTCGCCGCCCTTGAAGATCATCAAGGTCGGGATCGAGCGCACGCCGAACTGGGCGGCGAGTTCGGGGTTCTCGTCGATGTTGAGCTTGGCGATCTTGACCTTGGCACCGAGCTCGGTGGCGATGTCTTCGAGCGCCGGCGCGATCATCTTGCACGGTCCGCACCATTCCGCCCAGAAATCAACCACGACCGGCACGTTGGCGTTGAGCACGTCGGCCTGGAAATTGTTCTTGTCGACCTTGACGGTGGCACCCATCCGGAAAATCCTTTCGAGAGTTCTTTGTCGCACCAAATGTGGTGGTTGTCGGGCCTTTCTTCAAGCGGGTCTTGTGTCACGCTCCCGTGAGTCGGGCAAGGGCGTCATCCATGGCCCTGGCCGGCAGTTCGATCAGCCGCGGCGCTTCGGTGAACAGCAGGGCCGCCTTGATCTCCCGCCCGGGATAAAGCGGCTGCAGCAGGGCGCGATAGAGCGCGAGCTGCAGCAGATAGGCCGGCGGGACCTCGGCCAAAGAGGCGGGCGCCGGCCGGTTGGTCTTGTAGTCGACGATCGAGACCGTATCCGCTGTCACCGCCAATCGGTCGATCTTGCCGGAAATCGAGCGCGTTTTGCCCCTAACCTCCAGGCTGCCCATGATCGCCACCTCGGCACGCGATGAGGGCGCGAACAGCTGGCCGAGGTCCGGATCGGCAAGGATGGCGATAACCGATGCCAGGGCCTTTTCCCGTTCTGACACCGGCCACTCGACACCGACCCTTGCCAGGTAGCGCTCCGCGGCGCCATGGCGCTCATCCTCGGCAATGCCGGGCAACATCTGCAGCAGTTTGTGCAAGGCGAGCCCGCGCAGTACGGCAAAACCCGGTTCGGCATCGGCATCCAGCACGGGTGAAGCCTTGTCGACCACCGCTTCCTTGCCTTCGTCGATCAGTGCCGAGGCGCCGGATGGCGACAACGGTCGCGGCAGGTCCTCGAAGGGAGGCAAGGGCCGGAACAGGGTCGCCGGCAACGGCCCGAAAGCGTCGGCCTGCCGCGCCTGTTCACTGGTGCTTGGCGCGACCGGCGGCAATTTGGTGACGTGGAAACGGTACACCGGCTCGCCGCTGGCGGGGTGCGGGCGCTGCTCGCTTTCCGGCGCACCGATCAGCGCGCGGCTGACGATCGAATGCCAGGTGCCGGCATTCGGCGCCCGCTTGCCGTGATAGCCGCAGACGATCAGCCGGTCCTCGGCGCGGGTCATGCCGACATAGAGCAGCCGGCGGTATTCGTCGTCGGCCAGTTCCCTTGCCCGCGCTGCTGCCGCCTTCGAGAAGCCGTTGGCGACATCGCTGGCCGAACGCCAGAGATAGCCCTTGCCCTCCCAGTAGCTACCCGAGCCCTTGAAGGGCATAAGCCGTGGCAGATGCTGGTCGCTGAATGGGGCGGAGCCGCCATCGACCAGGAACACCACCGGCGCCTCCAGGCCCTTGGCGGCATGCACGGTCATGACGCGGACCTCGTCGCGGGTCTGGTCCATCTCGCGCTTGATTTCGGGGCCGGCATTCTCCAGCGTCGACAGGAAGGCTTCCAGCCCGGGCAGGCTGGTCCGTTCCTCGGCAAGGCAGAAGCTCAGGAACTCGTCGAGAATGTCGCCTGCCTCTGGCCCGAGGCGAGCGATCATTTTCCGGCGCACGCCATCACGCGCCAGCAGGCCGGCATAGAACTCGAACACCGGCTGGAAGGCGGCCTCGTTTGTCCAGACGTCAAGCTGGGCGACGACCTTTGCGAGGACTTCATCGTCACCGGCATGCTGGCGCACCGATGTGGCCAGCGACAGGCCAGGCGGCCTCTGCGCGGCGAGTGCGAACAGCGTCTCCTCAGGTAAGTCGAAGATCGGGCTGCGCAGCACGGCGGCGAGCGACAGATCGTCCTGCGGCTGGATGAGGAGATGGCCGAGCGCGATCAGGTCCTTGACCGCGATATGGCCGGGCAGGCTCAGCCGGTCCGCGCCGGCGACCGGAATGTCGCGGCGTTTCAAAGCGCGGGTCAGCGCATGAACGAAGCTGTCGCGCTTGCGCACCAGCACCAGCACGTCGCCGGGTCGCAGCCGCTTGCCACGGCCCTCGATGATCTCGCCCTTGCCGATCCAGCCGGCAATGGTCGCCGCCACATTCTCGGCAACCCGCACCGCCGGCGCATGGGCGTGGTCGATGGATTTCGTCCAATCGTCGGGCTCGTCGACGGCTTCAGTGCCGATCGACGGCCAGACCTCGACATAACCCGGCGCATCGGTGCGGATCGCCTTGTGGTTCAGCGGATCGGGATCGTGGCTGATGCCGCGCCGCACGATTGGGTCGGCAAAGACGCGGTCAACGGCGGCCAGCACATCGTCGGTCGAGCGAAATGACCAGGTCAGCTTGAGGTCGGCGAAGGACGCCTCTGCATCGCGCACCCGTCCCGCGAACAGCAGCCGGCTGTCGGCGAACGAGTCCGGGGCAGCACCCTGAAAGGAGTAGATAGACTGCTTCTCGTCGCCGACGGCAAAGACCGTGCGATGGACCCGGTCGCGCGCGCCGAAACCGGCGAAAAATTCCTCCGCCAGCCGCTTCACCACTTCCCATTGATCCGGGCTGGTGTCCTGCGCCTCGTCGAGGAGGATATGGTCGATGCCCTGGTCGAGCTTGTACTGCACCCAGGGGCCGGCATCGGGACGCGCCAGCAGGTTGACCGTGCGGGTGATCAGATCGTTGAAGTCGAGAAAGCCGCGGCTGCGCTTCAGCGCTTCGTAGCGGGCGATCAGCCAGTCGGCGATGGTCAGCGCAGCAGCCGTGCCTTCCAGCATCCGGAACAGCGCCAGCCGGTCGACGGTTTCAATGATGGCTTTGGCCGCCGACAGGTAGCGCTCGGCGAGATCCGGCAATCGGTCGGTCAGCGCCTTTTTGAAGGCCTTTGCCGGATCATAGGGATCGCCGTCCGTCTTGAGGAAGGCCCTTGCGAGCAATTGCAGGCGGCGAATGGGATCGCTCTCTGCAAAAGCCTGACGCGCATAGGGCAGGATGTTGTTCAGCACCGATCTGGCGTCGGTGGATTCGGCGGCCTGGGCGAAGTCGGCAAAATAGTCGGGCAGGAAGCCCGGCAGTGGCCACACCGATGCCGCTATTCCATCGGCGGTCCGGCCGGCGTGGAAATGGAATTCATCGAACAGTGGCTGAAAGCTGTCACGCCCGACGGCATCGAGGAAATCGCGCAACCCGTCGCGTTTGCGCACGATCTCGCCGAGCAACACATCGAGACCGGCTTCGCCGCCACGCTCCAGCACAGCGGCGAAGGCGTCTGCCAGATCCGCGTTGCCGGCAGCCGTGCCGGAAATCATTTCGCGACGCGCCGAGGCGAAAAGCGATGCCTCCATCTGGCTGTCGAGCAGCTCGAAATGGGCGGGAATGTTGGCTTCCAGCGGGAACTGGTGGAGCACGGATTCGCAGAAGGCATGGATGGTCTGGATCTTTAGCCCGCCGGGTGTCTCCAGCGCCTCGGCGAACAGGCGCCGCGCCCGGCGCATGGTGTCGCGGTCTGGCCGGCGTCCCTCCAGCGCCTCGACCTTTGCCGAAAGCTCGGCGTCGCCGAGAACCGTCCAGTCCGACAGCGTGGAAAAAACCCGGTTCGACATATTGGCGGCGGCGGCGCGCGTATAGGTCAGGCACAGGATCTTCGACGGGTCGGTGCCGTTGAGCAGCAGCCGGATGACGCGCTGCGCCAGCACATGGGTCTTGCCGGAGCCGGCATTGGCCGACACCCAGGCGGAGTTTTGCGGATCGGCGGCGCGGGCCTGGCTGTTGGCGGTGTCGCTCGGGATGGGATAGGCCTTCTTCATGCCTCCCCTCCCTCGTCCCCGGCGTCGCCGCCGGCCGACCATTCGAGCACACGGGCGAGATGGTCGTAGTCGCCATCGGTCTCGCCCTCGCGAAACGGCAGCGCGCGCGACAGATATCCGGTCGCCGGATCGGCATAATGGATCAAAAGCTTTTCCAGCCGTGCCCAGGCCTCTTCGGCAAGATCGGCGGCGGTTCGCGGCTGGCGGTTGTGTTCGAGGATGGACTCTTCGAACACCTCGCCATTCGGCTTCAGCCGCACGAACGCCAGTTGCGACGGTTCACGCGCGCCCAAATCCCTGAAGGCGCCACGCCGCAGCAACGCGCCTTCCAGCGCCAGCTGCGGTGCAAGCAGCGTGTGCGCCTGCGCCTTGGATGGCGAGGAGCCGGTCTTGTAGTCCAGTATATCGGCCATGCCGCCTGCGAGCAGGTCGACGCGGTCGGCATAACCGGACAGCGTCACGCCGGACTGGCCGACGACGGTCTTCCCCGCCCGCTCCTCTGCATGCCGCTGGACCACCGCGTCGGCACGCGTGCGCTCCCACTCGATGATGTTGGCGGCGAGTTTTTCGAAGCGTGGCCACCACACGGCCTCGACATCGGCTGGAAGGGCGGCTTCGGCAAAGCAGGTGCGGCCGGCGGCAATGAGGCTGGTCAGCGCATCCGGCGCCCGCGGATCGGCCACCTCTGACGAGAATAGATGCAGGATGGCGTGAAACAGCGTGCCGCGTTCGGCAGCGCCAGGGTCGCGGATGAGCGGGTCGAGCGGCAGCAGGTCGAGGATTCGCCTTGCGTAGACGGCGTAGGGATCGCGGCGCAAGGTCTCGATTTCGGTGACCGAGAAATGCGTCGGGCGCACCGCCAATGGCGGTTTCGGCTGCGGTCGCGGCGCGAAGTCCCGCTTCGGCCCGGTGTCTAATGCGCGTGCCCAGGCCAGCAATTCGTTGCCGCGCTGGCGCAGCGCCGACGCCTGGTCGGTGCCGATGAAGGTGAGCAGGCGCTGCAGCCAGCGTGACGGCACCGCGGGTGCGTCGCCCGAACGCGCCGAGCGGGCCAGCAGCACGTGTCTGGCGCCCATCGCCATCTGGAAGTCATGCGCGGCGAGGCCAATGCGCCGTTCCGGCGGCTCGAGGTCGATGCCGGTCTTCATCAGCCGCGACATGAAGCGGTCGCTCTCCGGCTTGCGTGGCCAGACACCCTCGTTCAGCCCGCCGATGACCAGCGTGTCGACATCCTGCAGTCGCGCTTCCAGCGCGCCCCAGATGGCGATGTTCCGGTCGGTGCCTTGCGCCGGCTTGACCGTCTCCGGCGCGATCAGCGCGTCCATCACATCGGGCCATTCGCTCACCGCGAAAGACAGCGATGCCGATGCCGCGACCAGCCCGCGCAACAATTCGGCGAGCTTTTCGCCGGCATCGCCGGCATAGAGTTCGCCCAGGCCGCCGTCGGCGGAACGGCCGAGATTTTCCAAGGACACGACGCTGGCTTTGACCAGCGCGGCAAGATCGGCATCCGCCTCGCCGCGAAAGGCCGAGAGCGGCGCCAGTGCTTCTGTCAGGCGTGCGAGCAGGTCGCGAGCATCTTCGATGGAGCGCACGGTCAGCCGAGAAAACCAGAAGGGCGGTCGGCTGTCGCCGCCCAGGCCGGTCAGACGAGTTTCGAAAAGATCCGGCAGCGAAACGATATCGGGGCGGCCGGTGCCGCCGCGCAGCGTCACCAGTTCGACCAGTCCGGCCGCATGGCGCACATCAGCCCTCTCCAGACCGAGTCCGAGCAGCGGATGCTTGAGCAGCGACAGCAGGCCGACCGGGCCGCCCGGCCGGAACACCGCTTCGAGCGCCAGTCGGAGCAGGCTGGCCGCCGGGCTGTTGGCGAGGGGTGTGCCGCCGGAATCGTCGGCAACGACGCCGAAGCGCTGGAGTTCGACGCAGACGCGCCGTGCCAGCGCGCGATCGCCGGTGACGAGAGCTGCCCTTTGGCCGGGCTGTTCGACAGCCTGTTTTAGCGCGACGGCAATGGCGATGGCCTCGTCGCGTTCACTCGCCGCCTCAAGCAACGTCACATCGGCGAAGGAACCGGCAATATCAGACGCCGAAAACCCGTTGCGCGTTTCGGCCCACAATTCGGTGGTTTCGGCCGGCCGCAGCGCCTCGCCGACAAGCGCTGCGCGAAGTGCAAGGTGCGGCCCGGGCACGCCGATCTCTTCGACATCTGAGCGCAGCACGCCGATCTTGCCGATCAGTCTGGCCAGGCCATATTGCGGATGGCCAAGCACGGCAGGGCGAGCGCCGGGGGCGACAAGCGCCTGGAAGGACGCTTCATCCAGAGTTTGATCGAGCCCGGGCAGCACGATGGCGCCGCCGGGCAAGCGGGCGATCGCGGCAAGCAGTTCGGCCGTGGCCGGTATCGAGCCTGTGGAGCCAGCGGCAATGACCGGTCCGGCCGGTGGATTGCGCCGCAGCCGCGCCGCCTCGGTGCGGATCAGCGCGCTGCGGTGCGCGGCCGGATTGGAGCGGTCGCTCTCGATCAGGAATTTCGGCCAGGCCTCGGTGACGATGCCGAGGAATTCGAGCGTCACTTGCCACCATCCGGCAAGGTTGCCGGTCACCAGGCCTGCAAGCTTTGCCCAGTCGGTACCTTCGGTCTCGATCTCGTCCATCAGCCCGGCAAGGTCGCGCGCCAGCCAGATCGCATCGGCGGTGGAGGCGGGGATGACGATTTCCTCTGCGAAAAGCTTCGCCACATGCTCCGGCAGCCGGCGTTTCCACGCGCGCACCAGCGGCGTCAGCAGCAACAGGCGTTCGGTTGCCGAGATCGGCGGTGCAAGATCGATCGCCGCCGCCGGCTCGACCTCGAACAGGGTTTCATCTTCGTCGAACTCGCCGAGCGGGCGTATGACCGGCAGGATCGCCGAACCGCCACCGCCACGTGCCTTCAAACTGTCGACGAAGACACCGCGCAAGGCGCGCGCGGCGCGGCGCGTCGGCACATAGATGGTGACATCGGCCAGAGCGAGCGGGTCGCCGTCGAACCGAAATCCGGGAACCAGACGGCCGGCAAGCAGCGCCTCGGCCAGCGTCGGCAGAAACGGCGCTCCGGGGGGAATAGAGAAAACGCGGCTTGGGCCGCTCATTGCATCTCGGCTAGTGCGCCGGCTACGGCGTCTTCCGCCAGCGGGATGGCATCGGGCGTGCCGACGGTAATCCAGTGGCCCTGCATCTTCATGCCGAACAGGCGGCCAGCGGCTATTGCCGTGTCGAAATAGGCGTTGAGCGAGTGCGGTTCAGCGGGTGCACCCTTGAACAGACGCGGATGGATGATCGCCGCGCCGGCATAGATCAGGCCGGCCGGGTCGCCTTTCGAACGCCGCAAGGCACCGTCCGGCGCCACCAGGAAATCGGTGGAGCCGCAATGTCCTGTCGCCTGATGGAGATCCGCCAGCATCAGCAGAATATCCATTTTCGCGGCGTCCCATGCAAGGGCGAGGCGGCCGAGATTGAGCGGACCGTGATCGATCCAGAAGGTGTCGGCGTTGAGGATATAGAAAGGCTGGTCGCCCAATTCCGGCAGCGCCTTGACGATACCGCCGGCGGAATCGAGCAGCCGGTCGCTTTCATCGGAAATGATGATGCGAGGCACATGGCGCGCGGCGACGTGAGCGACGATCTGGTCGGGAAGATAGTGGACGTTGACCACCGCCTTGTCGACGCCGGCGGCGGCGAGGCTGTCCAGGCCCCAGTCGAGCAGCGTCTTGCCGGCGATCCTGACCAGAGGCTTGGGGATGGTGTCGGTGATCGGCCGCATGCGCTTGCCGAGCCCGGCGGCGAGTACGATTGCAGTTCTGGGCACAATGGCAGTGTCCGGTCTTGCTGTCACAGCGTTCGTTCCTCAAGCAGCCCGTGCGCGTCGTAGAAATCCCGCAGGCTGGCGAGCGCCGGGTGGGACAGCGCCCGGCGCAGATAGTCGCGGATGCGCGGCAGGTGTCTGAGATAATAGGGTTTGCCGTCGCGCTTTTCGAGCCGCACGAAAATGCCAAGAATCTTGGAATTGCGCTGCGCCGCCATGATTGCATACGCTTCCAGGAAACCTGCTTCGTCAAAAGCCCCTGCAGCATGGCGCGCCGCAACATAGGCATCGAGCGTCTGCTTCTCTATCTCGGGCGAGATGGTGACGCGGGCATCCATGGCAAGCGAAGCGACGTCATAGGCTGATGGGCCGATCAGCGCATCCTGGAAATCGACGATGCTCAGCCGGTCATGCCCGGAACGATCGCCGCGCCAGATGATGTTGGGCGAATGGAAGTCGCGCAGCATCAGCGTGTATTCGCTGCCTTTCAACCGGTCGAAAAGCGCGTTCCATTCCCTGGCGTAGCCGGTGCGCAATTCGCCGCTCGCCGGGCCACCCGATATCGCCGGCACGTACCAATCGACCAGCAGGTCGGCTTCGATCATCATCGCATCGTGATCGAAGGGGGGCACCTCATGGAAATTGCCCGGTCCGGCCTGCAGACGCTGCGGCCAGGTCCGGCCATGCATCATAGCCAGCAGTTCGGCCGCCGCCGCATAGCGCTCGGCCAGCGGTTCGCCATCCCCACCGAGAAACCCTTCAGCACCGAGATGTTCGAGCAGCAAAAAACCCTGGTCCTGGTCCTCGGCATGGATTTCGGGAACACTGACACCGCCGGCCTTCAGGGCATGGTCGATGGCGACGAAGGCGGAGACCGATTGCGCGGTGTGAGCGATCACGGCGTAGGGTTTGCCGTCGCGCACAGGCGGCCCGAGCACCAGTCGCGGCGAGTTCATCAGCACACGCGGCTCTTGGCCAGCGAGCGTCACGATCTCATAGGAGCGGGCGGAGGCGTCGCCGATGAAATGGCGCCGCTGAGCCTTGCCCCAGCCGGCGTCTTCCAGAAAACCGCGCATGGCCAGCGATCGCGCCGCGCGGTCGAAGGTCGCTCCTTGCCCCGAGAGCCGCGCCAGCCGGCCCTCGCCATGCTCGACGAGTTCGATCAAGAGCGTCGTTTTCGGCAAATAGCCTTCGGCGCGCTCGGGCCATTCGACCAGGGCAGCGCCTTGCGTCAGCGCTTCGTCGAAGCCGAGCTCGTCGAGTTCGCTTGCCGACGACAGGCGGTAGAGGTCGAAATGATGCACTGGAATGCGGGTGTCGTAGCTCTGCACCAAGGTGAAGGTCGGGCTCGGCACGTCGAGACCGGCATCGTCGGCCAGCGTCCGGATCAGGGCGCGTGCGAGCGTCGACTTGCCGGCGCCGAGATCGCCCTTGAGCGCCAGCACGTCGCCGGCGCGCAACGCCAGCGCCAGATCCTCGCCCAGCCTCGCTGTCTGTGTCTCATCGGCGAGCAGACGCTCGATCACCAAACCCGTCATCGAGCGCGCTACTCGGCTGCGGCGCGGATGCCCGGCATGTCGGGGAAGGTGCAGATGACGGTCGTGCCCTTGTCCTTGCCGGTTTCGATGCGAACGTTGCCGCCATGCAGTTCGACGAAGCTCTTGACGATCGACAGGCCGAGCCCGGCGCCGCGCCGGCGACCGCCATTGGTGCGCGGTTCGAAGCGGCGGAACACCGAATCGAGCACATCCGGCGGCATGCCAGGGCCGTCATCATGAACCGAGAATTCCACCCCGTTTGCCAGCTGGCGGCACGCGAGCCGGATGGTGCTGGCCTCCGGCGCGTAATTGGCGGCGTTGCTGAGCAGATTGTAGAGGATCTGGCGGATGCGGGTTTCGTCGCCGTGGAACGTCTTCGGCGCCGCAGCGGCGTCGACCTCGAGCCGGATCGAATGCTCCTGCAGCCGGTCGGCAACCAGCTCGGCGGCGGCCGCGATGGTGCGGTCGACCTGCACCTCGGAAATGTCGAGCTGCATGATGCCGGCGTCGACCGTCGCGAGGTCCAGTATGTCGTTGACGATAGTCAAAAGCACCGAGGAGGACGAGCTGACATGCTCGACATACTCGCGCTGCTTTTGAGTGAGCGGTCCGGTCGCGGGCACCGAAAGCAGTTCGGTGAAGCCGATGATGTTGGTCAGCGGCGAGCGCAGCTCATAGGACACATGCTGGACGAAGTCGTTCTTGAGCTGGTCTGATTTCTCCAGCGCCTCGTTCTTGTCCTTCAGGGCGCGCTGGACATGCACGCTGTCGGTGACGTCGACGAAGGTCATCATCACCTGCCCGTTGGGCAGCGGAATCACGGCGTAACGCAGCACCGTGCCGTTGTTGAGCTCGGTCTGGCCGTGACGCTCGCGGCGCTCGTCGTCGAACCCGGTGATGGCGGCGACAAAGCCGGGCCAGGGGCTGTCGACCGCTTGCCGGTCGCTAAGATCACGGATCGTCGAGACGTGCACATTGGGCTTGGCGGCTTCGCCACCCAGGCCCCACAGCGTGGCAAAGGCCGGGTTCGACAGCCGCAGCCGGCCGTCGGGGCCGAACACCGCCACGCCTTCAGCGAGGTTGTCGAGCGTCTCGCCCTGGACGCGCACCGCCGTGCGATAGCGGCTTTCCAGGTCCATCTTTTCGGTCAGGTTCTCGAACACCCAGGTCACGCCGCCCTTGGGCTGCGGATTGGCGACGACGCGGATGGTCTTGCCGTCGGGCAGGTGCCACCAATGTTCCTGCGATTCCACGGCGCGATAGGCGCCGAGCAAGCCTTCCTTCCAGCGGCGCCATTCAGGCTGCTCGGCTATCTTGCCTTCGCTGCGCAGCCGGTCGAGCAAAAGCGCATTGTCGGGCGCGCTGTGCAGGAAGCCGCTGTCGAGGCCCCACAATTTCTGGAACGCCTGGTTGAAGAAGCGCAGCTTCTCGTCGGTGTCGAAGATGGCGACCGCGGTGTTGAGCTGGTCGAGCGTGTCGGCGTGGCTGCGCACCGTACGCTCATATTCGCCGCGAATGGTCTCGATGGCGCTGGTGTCGCAGGCAAGGCCGGCTGAACCGTCGGCGCCGGCGAAGTCGGTCACCGCGAAAACGCGGCGGTCGCCTTCGATTACAGTGGACAGCGACTGCTCGAAGATCGGGTGCGATTTGTGCTGGGTGGCGATTGCTTCACGCGCCTGGCCGCCAAGGAACTCCTTGGCGTCCCTGACGGCGGCTTCCGCGCTCTCGGCCTCGACCGCGTCGGCATAGGCTCGGTTGACCCATTTCAGGCGATCGTGCTCGTCGCGCAGCCATGCCGGCATCTTCAGCGCCTCGAGCAGGCCGATCATCGTGTCATGGTCGGCGGCCAGCCGTTGGTTCTCGATCTTCAGCCGGGCTTGGCTGCGCTGCGTCTCGGAAAGCGAGACAAACCGCACCAGTATATGCGCGGCGCTCTTGCGGCCATGCACTTCGAGCGGCGCGCCGGCCTGCGATTCGATGACGAGGTCGAAGGGCCTGGCCTTTTCGCGCAAGCCCGCAACGGCATGTTCGAGCGCCGCCGCCGAGCGCGGCATAAGCCAACGGCCGAAGGCGAGGAAAGCCGCCCGCTCCTCTGGCGCGCCGCTTTCGACCGGCAATGTACCTATGAGTTCGGGCTTCTTGTTTTCCGAGGCCCAGACGATCACCCGCTGGTCGCGCAGATTGAGTAGCGCTTCCGAACGGCGCAGCGCCGCGTTGACATCGGCGACGCGGCTTCTCAGTTCGACATTTTCCGCCGAGGTGCGGGCGCGTTCACGGATGAGAACGATGGCAGACAAAAGCGCCGCGCCCGTCACGCCGACGAACACGGCGAGCTGCATGACCTCGACTGTGCTGATTGACAGGCCGGCGGTCGCCACGGCTGCGTTCTCGGCATGCGCGACGGCGCTGGCCAACGGATAGGACAGCGCGGAACTGGCCAGGAACAGGCCCGCGCGGGCACGCCATGAAAGGCGCCCGCCCTCGATGGCTGAGCCTATGGTCCCTGAATCGTCATGGCCGCCGGAAACGGCCGATCCCGCTCCGTGCGGGTTTTGCCCCGGCATGTCTTGGTCCTCTCCGCCGCCTGAATGCAAGACCGCCCTGATACGCGCCTCTCTGATCCCCTCTCGGGCCGGAAGCGTCGCGAATCACCTGACAATAAACCCTCGCCGAATCGCCGTGAAGGCGATTGCGCGCAAAAATAAAGCCAGGCGAAAAGTCAATCGCCCGGCTTCAATATCTGGTAGTAAATCTAGCTTTGGTTAATAGCGGTAGTGTTCCGGCTTGAACGGACCCTGCTGAGTGACGCCGATATAGGCGGCCTGTTCACCCGACAATTCGGTCAGGCGGGCGCCAAGCTTGTCGAGGTGCAGCCGGGCGACCTTCTCGTCGAGATGCTTGGGCAGGACATAGACCTGGTTCTGGTACTGCTCACCCTTGGTGAACAGCTCGATCTGGGCCAGCACCTGGTTGGTGAAGGATGCCGACATGACGAAGCTCGGATGACCGGTGGCGTTGCCGAGATTGAGCAGGCGGCCTTCCGACAAGAGGATCATCCGCTTGCCGTCCGGAAAGGTGATCATGTCGACCTGCGGCTTGACGTTGGTCCATTTCAGATTGCGCAGCGAGGCGACCTGGATCTCGTTGTCGAAGTGGCCGATATTGCCGACGATCACCATGTCTTTCATCGAGCGCATATGGTCGAGGGTGACGACATCCTTGTTGCCGGTGGTGGTGATGACGATGTCGGCAGTCGGGGCCGCGTCTTCCAGCGTGACCACTTCAAAGCCGTCCATCGCCGCCTGCAGGGCGCAGATCGGGTCGACTTCGGTGACCTTGACGCGGGCGCCGGCGCCCTTGAGCGAGGCCGACGAGCCCTTGCCGACGTCGCCATAGCCGCAGACGACCGCGACCTTGCCGGCCATCATCGTGTCGGTGCCGCGACGGATGCCGTCGACCAGTGATTCCTTGCAGCCATACTTGTTGTCGAATTTCGACTTGGTGACCGAGTCGTTGACGTTGATGGCCGGGAAGGGCAGCAGGCCCTTCTTCTGCAGCTGGTAGAGCCGGTTGACGCCGGTGGTCGTCTCTTCGGTGACGCCGCGGATCGCTGCCTTCTGCTTGGTGAAGAAGCCGGGCGAAGCCTTCAGGCGCTTCTTGACCTGGGCGTAGAAGTATTCCTCTTCCTCGCTCTGCGGGTTGGACAGCACGTCCTCGCCGGCTTCGGCGCGGGCGCCGATCAGGATGTACATGGTGGCATCGCCGCCATCATCGAGGATCATGTTGGAGAGACCGCCATCGGTCCACTGGAAGATCCGGTCGGTGTAGTCCCAGTACTGTTCAAGGCTCTCGCCCTTGACGGCAAAGACCGGAATGCCGGTCTCGGCGATCGCCGCGGCGGCATGGTCCTGGGTCGAGAAGATGTTGCAGGAAGCCCAGCGGATGTCGGCGCCAAGCTCCTTCAGCGTCTCGATCAGCACCGCTGTCTGGATGGTCATGTGCAGCGAGCCGGTGATGCGCGCGCCCTTGAGCGGCTTCTTGGCGCCGAATTCCTCGCGGCAGGCCATCAGGCCCGGCATTTCGGTTTCGGCGATATCGAGTTCCTTGCGGCCCCAGCCGGCAAGCGAGATGTCGGCGACCACATAGTCCTTGCTACCCGTCATGGCAGTGCTCCGTGCGAATTGTTGTACGTGCGAATTGGTTGCGGATACGCCCGCGCTGGTCGGCGCGTCGAAGGGCGCGAATTGCCGGCCTGACTAGCAGATCGGTGTCGAGACGACAATGGGATATAAAGAAATCTTTATCCCTGCATGTCTCTCAGGCATGCTGGGGGCACGTCGGAGATCAGCATTCCTCGCCGAAGCGGGAGGCGACAAGCTGCTCCAGCGCGTCCATGACCTCGAGCGCCTCCGGCCCGCTGGCGGTGACGCGGATCGAGTAGCCCGGGCTGGCGGCAAGCATCATAAGGCCCATGATCGACGTGCCGCCGACCTTGACGCCGTCCTTCTCGACATGGACCTCAGCGTTGAAGCCGCTGGCGAGCTGGACGAATTTGGCCGAGGCGCGCGCGTGCAGGCCGCGCTGGTTGACGATCGGAAATTCCCGGGTGATCGGATCTTTGGCGATCTGGTCTTTTTCCGGGGATAGCGCGTTCATTTGCTGCTCAGAAGCTGGCTGGCGACGTTGATGTACTTGCGGCCGGCGGCCTGCGCCTCGTCGAGAGCGGCGGCCATGTTGTCGCCCTTGCGGATCGAGGACAGCTTGATCAGCATCGGCAGGTTCATGCCGGCGATCACCTCGGTGCGGCCGGACTCCATCACCGAGATGGCGAGGTTCGATGGCGTGCCGCCGAACATGTCGGTCAGCACGATGACACCAGTCCCCGTATCGACACGGGCCACGGCGTCGACGATGTCGCGGCGCCGCTGCTCCATATCGTCATCGGCACCGATCGCCACGGTTTCGAAATTGTCTTGTGGCCCGACGACATGTTCGACGGCATGTCGGAACTCGGTGGCCAGTTGACCGTGCGTTACAAGCACGAGTCCGATCATTCTTTGGTGGCTCCCGTCATCGCCGCTTCACAGGCGTATTTTATGCTCGCCAACCATTCCAGGCGGCGGGAGCGCTATCTTGTCGACGCGCGGCCCGTTGACAAGCCCAAAATTGCGCCGGCCCATGCCATTTTGACGCATTGCAGCAAAAAATCTGGGGCGGATCATAGAAAAGGCGGGATCGACAGCCGTGCCATCATGGCCGGCAAGGCAGCTTGGACATTGCGCTCGGCCAGATCGATCCTCGGCACCGCGCAGCCGGCGATGTCGTCGCTGGCGTCCTCCTGGAAGCGTGCGATTTCACCGGCCGGCAGCAGGCGCACATGCAGGTCGATGACGCAGGCCGGTTCGAACGGCAGCTTCCGTGGCCCGAGCCCCGGCACTTCGGCGAGACCTTCTATCGTAGCGGGAGCGCGGCACACCAGGCGCCCGGCATGCGCCTCGACGAAAAGCTGATCGTCGCTGACCAGCCGCGAAAACAATCCGCGCTGGCGTCCATGGTCGATGAGCGTCAGCGCCAGCGTCGTCTTGCCTGAACCGGACGCCCCGCTGATGAGAATGCCGCGCTCGCCGATGAGGATCGCCGTTGCATGAATGTTTTCAGGCTGCACGATCGGGCCGGTCATCTCTGGGGATCGTGTATCGCGAAGCCGGCCTCATGCCCTTTGGATAAAGCATGATCCTATCCGCAAACCGGTTTCCACTTTGCGGGATCATGCTTCGGCCGGCAGTGTCACGACAAAGCGCGCGCCCTTGATCTCGCCGGGCTTGGTGCCGGGGATATTTTCGGCGGTCAGCGTGCCGCCATGGGCCTCGACGATCTGCCTGGAGATCGACAGGCCAAGGCCCGAATTCTGACCGAACGCCTCGCCGGCCGGCCGGTCGGTATAAAAGCGTTCGAAGATGCGGTCGATGCTGTCGGCGCGGATGCCGGGACCATTGTCGTCGATGGTCAGGATGTTGAACTTGCCGGCCCGCGCCAGCGACAGGCTGATGTGGCCGTGGTCCTCAGGAACGAAGGAGCGGGCGTTCTCTATCAAATTGGTAACAACCTGGCCGATGCGCAGATCATGGCCGACGACGATATAGCCTTTGACGCCTTGCGGCAGCTTGGCGACCTTGAGTTCGATCTCGACCGCCTTCTTGTTGCGCGTCGCCTCACGCGACACGGCGACAAGATCGGTGATGAATTTCTTCAGGTCGACCGTGCCTGCATCCTCCCGCGCGAGCTCGGCGTCGAGCCGGGAGGCGTCGGAAATGTCGGTGATGAGGCGGTCCAGCCGTTTGACGTCGTGCTGGATGATCTCCATCAACCGGCTGCGCGAATTGTCGTTCTTGGCCAGCGGCAGGGTTTCCACCGCACTGCGCAACGATGTCAGCGGGTTCTTCAACTCATGGGAAACATCGGCGGCGAAGCTTTCGATAGCCTCGATACGGGCGTAGAGCGCGTTGGTCATGTCGCGCACCGCGACCGAGAGATTGCCGATCTCGTCCTGGCGGTCGGAAAAGTCGGGGATCTCCTCGCGGCTCTTGACGCCGCGCCTGACCCGCACCGCCGCAGCGGAGAGCCGGCGCAGCGGGTTGGCGATGGTAGAGGCGAGCAGCATCGACAGGATGGCGGTGACGAGGGCCGCGATGCCGAAGACGCGCAGGATCGCCTTGCGCTCGGCGGCAACGATCTTGTCGATGTCGCCGCCTTCCGTCGACAGCATCAAAACGCCGAGGACGGCGCGGAAGCGCTGGATTGGCACCGCCACCGAAACGATCTGCTCGCCCTGTTCCGAGACGCGCACGATGGTCGACGGGCTGCCGGTCAGCGCCTTGACCACTTCCGGGAAGGCAGCACCATTGCCGCCTGGCTGCTCGTGATAGACCGGCAGGTCGGTGTTGCGGAAGAAGTCGAAGATGAACTTCTGCACGCGCTCGACAAGGTCGGGCTCTTCCTCGTCGACCGGCGGCAGGTCGTAGCGCAGGATCTGGCCGCGCGAATAGAGGTGGCGCGAATCGAGCAGCAGATTGGCGTCGCGGTCATAGATGCGGGCGCGCGTGCGCGTCGGCGAGATCAGCCGCCGCAGCACCGGCGCGACACGTTCGGGGTTGATCGGAAAATCCAGATTGTCGAGCTGGTCCGAGCCTGGTCCGAGGCTTTCGCCGGCCTGCAGCTCAAGCAGTTTTTCCGGATCGATGCTGATCGAATCGGTCTCCACCGTCGCCGAGGCCGCGATCGCGCCGGCGATGATCTCGCCCTGCGTCATCAGGCTTTCGACGCGGGCGTCGATCAGCCCGTCGCGGAAGGTGTTGAGATAGAGGATGCCGGTGACCAGGACGGCCAGTCCAGCGAGGTTGAGGAAGAGGATGCGGCGCGTCAAGCTGGAAAAGATGTGGTGGCCGAGGAAGCGGCGCATCGGCACCGTGAACTTCGACACGAAGGACGGCATGATGCGCGACGGCCGCCTGGCGGCGCCCGTCGGCCTGCTTCGCTGTGCTTCCACTGCCATCGAATAGCAGTCCCTGCTTAGTCTTCGGTTTGACGCATATCGCAGCTCCTGGCTCGGGGCCGCTTTTGCTCGACATACATCAAATTACGCTTCGCGGAACCGATATCCGACTCCGTAAAGAGTTTCGATCATCTCGAAGTCATCGTCGACAGCCTTGAACTTCTTGCGCAGTCGCTTGATGTGGCTGTCGATCGTGCGATCATCGACATAGACCTGCTCATCATAAGCCGAATCCATCAGCGCATCACGGCTTTTTACGACACCGGGACGTTGCGCCAGCGAATGCAGGATCAGGAATTCGGTGACGGTTAGCGTCACCGGTTCGCCCTTCCAGGTGCAGGTGTGGCGCTCCTGGTCCATGACAAGCTGACCGCGTTCGAGCGAGCGGGCCTGTTGGCTGGGTGTCTTGGCGGCTGCCTCGCGGGCACTGGCCCGGCGCAGCACCGCA
The DNA here is from genome assembly GCF_000472785.1 of Mesorhizobium loti CJ3sym. Lineage (GTDB taxonomy): Bacteria > Pseudomonadota > Alphaproteobacteria > Rhizobiales > Rhizobiaceae > Mesorhizobium > Mesorhizobium loti_E. The sequence continues at coordinate 100,865 of NZ_AXAL01000021.1, read as the reverse complement.
CGCACCCGCTCGACCAGCAGGCGCTGCGAGAACGGTTTGCGGATGAAATCGTCGGCGCCCATCTTGAGGCCGAACAATTCATCGATCTCGTCGTCCTTGGAGGTCAGGAAGATCACCGGCAGGTCGGACTTCTGGCGCATCCGGCGCAAAAGCTCCATGCCGTCCATGCGCGGCATCTTGATGTCGAGAATGGCAAGATTCGGCGGACGTGCCGCCAGGCCTTCCAGCGCGGACGCCCCATCCGTGTAGGTCTCGACGCGATACCCCTCGGATTCCAGGGCTATCGACACAGACGTCAGAATGTTGCGGTCGTCATCGACAAGCGCGATTGTTGCCATTTCAAGCGGCTCCCTCATGAGCTGTCCCTTCTTTCGTAGAGAAGGGGCTTTTGCAGGACAAATTAGGTACAAAATGTGGCATAGGCCTTGTCCGCTGTCACGCGCGGGGTGCCGCCGGCCACAATTCAACCTCGACATGGATTGGACGAACGAACATCGCCAATCCTTTGGGCAACCGTGAAACTTTTCGCATATATAAACGATTTAAACAACTTTCAAAATATTTAAATCGATTAATGATTTGATATCATTTGGCTTTTCTGGTTCTGACCAAGTTAGCCTGCGTAGTGGGCGTGCCGGAAACGCGCCGGCAAAGATGCGGAAAATCGAAGAAGGGACACCAATGTCGGAAGTCGGCAAACGCAATCCTGCTTGCCCGATCGATCGTATCGGCCTGAAAACCACCGGTGTGGTGCGCTACAATTTCGGCGCGGCTGCCCTTTACGAGGAGGCGATCCGGCGTGGCGAAGCCCGACTGACCGCGCATGGCGCGCTGGTGGCCGAGACCGGCCAGCACACCGGCCGCTCGCCCAAGGACAAGTTCGTCGTCCGCGACGGTGCCACCGAGCCACATGTCTGGTGGGACAACAACAAGGCGATTTCGCCGGCCCAGTTCGAGACGCTGTTCGCCGATTTCCTTACCCACGCCGCGGACAAGGATCTCTACGTGCAGGACCTGGTCGGCGGCGCCGACGCCGATCTGAAGCTACCCACGCGCGTAATCACCGAATTTGCCTGGCATTCGCTGTTCATCCGCAACCTGCTCATCCGTCCCGACAACGCTGAACTCGAGCAGTTCGTGGCTGAGATGACGATCATCGACCTGCCGTCCTTCCGCGCCGATCCGGCCCGCCACGGCAGCCGCACCGAGACGGTGATCGCCGTCGATCTCACCCGCAAGATCGTGCTGATCGGCGGAACCTCCTACGCCGGCGAGATGAAGAAGTCGGTGTTCACCATGCTCAACTATCTCCTGCCGGAAAAGGGCGTGATGCCGATGCATTGCTCGGCCAATGAGGGGCCGGCAGGTGACGCCGCCATCTTCTTCGGCCTTTCGGGAACGGGCAAGACCACGCTGTCGGCCGACCCGTCGCGCACGCTGATCGGCGATGACGAGCATGGCTGGGGCCCGCACGGCATCTTCAATTTCGAGGGCGGTTGCTACGCCAAGACGATCAAGCTGTCGGCCGAAGCCGAGCCGGAGATCTTCGCCACCACGCAGCGCTTCGGCACGGTGCTGGAAAATGTCGTGCTCGACGCCGACGGCGTGCCGGATTTCAACGACGGCCGCCTCACCGAAAACACGCGCTGCGCCTACCCGCTCGACTTCATCCCCAACGCCTCGAAGACCGGGCGCGCCAGTCATCCCAGGAACATCATCATGCTGACCGCCGATGCCTTCGGCGTGATGCCGCCGATTGCACGGCTGACCCCGGCGCAGGCGATGTATCATTTCCTGTCGGGTTACACGGCCAAGGTTGCCGGCACCGAAAAGGGCGTCACCGAGCCCGAGGCGACGTTCTCGACCTGCTTCGGCGCCCCATTCATGCCGCGCCACCCCTCGGAATACGGCAATCTGTTGCGCGAGATCATCGCACTGCATGGCGCCGATTGCTGGCTGGTCAACACCGGCTGGACCGGCGGCACCTACGGCACCGGCAAACGCATGCCGATCAAGGCGACACGCGCCTTGCTTGCCGCAGCCCTCGACGGCTCGCTGAAGACGGGCGCCTTCCGCCGCGACGCCAACTTCGGCTTCGAAGTGCCGGTGGCCGTGCCTGGCGTCGACAGCGCCATTCTCGACCCGCGCTCGACCTGGGTCGACAAGGCAGCCTATGACCGCCAGGCGGCAAGGCTGGTCGGCATGTTCGCCGTTAATTTCGAGAAGTTCGAGCCGCATGTCGATGCAACCGTAATGGGTGCGGCGCCCCGTATGCAGGAAGCGGCGGAGTAGTCGCCAGCTCGTCTGGCATCATTGCTGCTCGGTACCAGTGAAGGCCCGATTTCGATCGGGCCTTTTCTTTTTCACGGCGCCGCGCCATGACTGCGCCATGCCGATCGACGACGACATCATCATATCTGGCGAAGCCGTGATCCACCCGGGCGACCTGCACGAGGATTTCATCCGCTCGTCGGGTCCCGGCGGTCAGAACGTCAACAAGGTGGCGACCGCCGTGCAGCTGCGCTTCGACGCAGCCAACGCAGCCGGCCTGTCGGAACGTGTGCGCGAGCGCACGATCAAGCTTGCCGGCCAACGCGCCACCAAGGACGGCGTCATCGTCATCGAGGCCGGACGCTTTCGCACCCAGGAGCAGAACCGGGCCGACGCCCGGGCAAGGCTCACGGCGCTGGTCGCCAAGGCCGCCGAGCCGCCGCCGCCGCAGCGCAAGAAGACGCGGCCCTCGAAAGGCGCGGTGGAGCGGCGGCTGAAGAGCAAAGCCGGACGCGGCACGATCAAGAAATTGCGGCGCCGGGTGGATAACGATTAAGCGTCACACCAACGCGTGTATAAAGCGACTTTCCATTTCGCGCCGCGCATCCGAAAGGACGCGCGGCGTTTTCGATTTTACCAGCTGCGCTTCAGCGAAGCCGTGATGTTGCGGCCCTGACCCATGTAGCAATAGCCGCTGTTGCAAACCGTGGCGCGCTCGTCGGCGATGTTGCGGACGGCGAAGGCGGCGCTGACACCTTCATATTTATTGTCGATGGCGCCGAAATCATAGGATGCCGAGGCATCGAGATAGGCCGCGGCATCATTCTTGGCGGTGTTTGACGTGTCGGTATAGGTGGCGCTCTGCAGTCGCACGCCGGCTCCGACCGATAGGCCTGGGGCGACACTGCCCTCGTCGAACTTGTAGTTGGCCCAGAGGCTCGCGACATGCTCGGGCGTGACGGCCGGAACCTTGCCTATCTCCGCGACCGCGCCGTCAGTGATCTCGGCATGGTTGTAATTGTAGGCCGCGATCACATCCAGCCCGTCCATGATGGCCGCGCGCCTCGAGTTCAAAGCCGTTGCTGGTGACTTCGCCCAGAGCGCGGGTAGGTGCCCGTGTTGGCGTTGACGACGACCGGCTTGTTCTTCTCGACGAGATGATAGGCGACCGCCGACAGCGGGATGTCGGTTCCTGGTGGCTGGTATTTGACCCCCAGTTCGAATTGCGCGCCGTTCGTCGGCTGAAGAATGTCGCCTGACTCGGATCGGTTCGTGACCGGCTCGAACGAGGTCGCATAACTCGCGAAGGGCGCAACACCATTGTCGAACAGATAGAGGGCGCCGGCCTGGACGCTGAAGGCGTTCTTGTTCAAGCCCTCGGAACTGCCGTCACCGTATTCACGCGTCTGCTCGACCCATGTCTGGCGTCCGCCAAGCGTGAAGCGCCATTTGTCCAATTCGACCTCATCCAGCGCATAAGCGCCGGTCTGGTGCAAATCGGCGTCGGAGGTCGTGACATTGTAGTCCGGCGTCGGGCCGGAAACACCATAGGTCGGATTGGAGATGTCGAAATCATAGGCAGGATTGACGGGACCTGCCCCGTAGCCGAAGGACGAGGTCAGGTTGGTATAGTCGAGGCCGAGAAGCAAAGTGTGGGCGAGCGCACCGGTATCGAACTTGGCCTCGACCTGGTTGTCGGCCTGGAACACGTTCATTTCGTCGCGGATCGAATTCGCATAACGATGCGCGACAGTGCCGGTCCAACTGGCGATCGCTAGATAGCGCGACCTCAGGTCGAGGTGTGAATATCGAACATTCTGGCGCAACGTGATGCCGTCGCCGAAATCGTGTTCGAACTTGTAGCCAATCTGCTGCTGCCGGATTTTCTGATAGTCATAGTCCGGATCGCTTGAGCGCAAGGCGTGGACCTTTCCCGACGGATCGGTGATCGCGGCGACACTGGTATCCGTCTCGTCAGCCTGCACCAGCCCGTAGATGGTGAAGGAGGTCGCGGCATCGGGATTCCAGGTCAGCGATGGCTGCAGGAAATAGCGATCGTCGGCGATGTCGAAATTGGTGTCGCCGTTTCGCGCCAGGCCGACGATCCGGTAGAGGAACTCGTCGCTGCCCTGCGTGACCGGGCCGCCGAAATCGAAGGCCGCCTGTGCCCTGTCCTTCGTGCCATAGAGCAACTCGACTTCGTGGATCCTGTCCTCAGTCGGCAGCTTCGGCACCTTGTTGACGATGCCGGCCGGCGTTCCCGCACCGTAAAGCACCGACACCGGTCCTTTGATGACCTCGACGCGTTCGAGCGAATAGGGGTCGGTGCGGAACGTGCCATAATTGATGTAGGGCTGGCGCAGGCCGTCCTTGTAGTCGCCGAGCGTGGTGGCGTCGTAGCCCCTGATATAGATTTGGTCGAAGCGCGGATCGCAGCCATAGGCGCCGGTGCTAACGCCCGCCGAATAGCGCACCGCCTCGATGATGTCTTGCGCGCCGCGCTCCTCAAGCTCCTTGCGTGTCACCACCGAGACCGAGCGCGGCGTTTCGATGAGCGGCGTATCCGTCTTGGTCGCACCGGCGCTGCGCTTGGCAGCCACCGTCTTGTCGTCATCCCGGGAATTGTCCCGACCGGCCTTGCCGTCGACCCTGATCGGTTCGAGCGTGCCATCTTGTGTCTGGGTGCCGGTTTGCTGCGCAAGTGCTGGATGAGCGCCAAGCAGCGTCGCGAGACACGTCGTACCGAGCAATCCCCGGCCCCAGACCCTGCCACCCCTGATCATGTTAAACTCTCGATGAAACGTCACGTCGATATGCCTCGCTCTTTGCCATTCGCCGCCGAAGGCCTCTCCCGCTCGCCGGCATCCAAATTATTGATTTAAAAACTCAAGTTCAAAACTTGACTATGGAACTCATATTTATCCGTCAACCGCATTTCGCGAAGCCGGGGCGCGAATTCACCGCCCATCTCGGCATCTGCAATTGCGGTGAGATCGGTGACGGCTTTCGGGTCGCCGTTTTCTTTCGATGGTGGCATCTTGCGGGTCCCAACCATCTCAAGGTGCGCCAATCCATGCTCGTTCTACCCAAGGGCGTCCGCCACATGCCGGCCTATCTGTCCCGCCCTGTTCAGGAGGCACTGGTCGAGGCGGTCAGAGGCATCGTCCAGCAGGCGCCGCTGTTCGTGCCCGCCATGCCGCGCACCGGCAAAGAGATGAGCGTGCGCATGACCAATTGCGGCCCGCTCGGCTGGGTCACCGACAAGGAACGCGGCTACCGCTACCAGCCGACGCATCCGCTGACCGGAGAGCCATGGCCGCCGATCCCCGACGGCCTGCTCGATCTGTGGCGACAGGTGTCGGGCTATCCGAACCCGCCGCAGGCCTGCCTGATCAATTTCTACACGGCTGAAGCAAAGATGGGCCTGCACCAGGACCGCGACGAGGCCGACTTCTCGGCACCCGTCGTCTCCGTCTCGCTGGGTGACGATTGCCTGTTCAGGGTCGGCCATACGACGCGCGAGGGCGGCACCAAGTCGTTCAAGCTGAAGAGTGGCGACGTCGTCGTGCTCGGCGGCGAGGGCCGTCTCGCCTTTCATGGCGTCGACCGAATCTACCCGTCGACCTCGGCACTGCTCAAGAACGGCGGCAGGATCAATCTGACTCTGCGGCGGGTGACCCAGCCGGACGAGGGCTCAGCATAAGCCGATCTTAACGCGCGTCCCTTATCAAGGCTGTCAGGGTCCTGGAAAACTGCGCGATGACACCGGTCAATCAAACTGTCCGCGATCGATCCGATTTGCGTTTCGCGGCACTTGTGCTGTGCACCGGAATTCTGATCGGGCTGCGCTACCATCTTGCCCTGTGGACCTTCGACGAGCATGGTTTCTCGGAGCTAAGCGACCGGCTGCCCTATTGGGATTTCACCAATCTGTGGGCAGGCGGGCGCATGGCGCTCGACGGCCATGCGGCCTGGCTGTTCGACGTGGACATTTATCGCGCGGCCTTGCGGCGGATGTTCTCGCCCGATCTTCCCAATCAGGAATGGAGCTACCCGCCCAGCATCCTCATCTTCGGCGCGCCGCTTGCGCTGCTGCCGATTTTCTCGGCCTATTTCATCTGGACCTTCGGCACTGTCTTCTGCCTGTGGCTGGCGGTGCGGCCATTGAAAATGGGCATGCTTGCGCAAGCGGCCATCCTTGTGTGCCCGGCCGTCTTCATCAACGCCATCTTCGGTCAGAACGGCGCCTTGACCACCGCCTTCCTCATCGGCGGACTGGCCGTAGCACCTAGGCGGCCGATCCTGGCCGGGCTGCTGTTCGGCTTGCTGACGGTCAAGCCGCATCTGGGTATTCTGGTCCCGTTCTGCCTGCTGGCCAGCGGCAATTGGCGCGCCATCGTTGCGGCCGCCCTGTCATCGGCGGCGCTCTTCATCCTGACGGGCGCCTCGCTCGGCTTCGACGTCTGGCAGCTGTTCTGGACCGAAACCCGCCCCTTGATGACGGCGATACTGGAGGCACCCTATCCGCAGCCCTACCAGGCCAACGCCGCAACCATGTTCTTCCTGGCGCGCGCAAGCGGGGCGGGGCTGACGGTCGCCTATGCCATGCAGGCCGTTGCGACGATCGCAGCCATCGCCGCTGCCATCTGGGTCTGGCTACCCTGGCGGCAGGTGCAGCATGGCGAAAGAGTGGTTCTCACCGCCGTGCTGGCAACCGTTGCGACGCCTTATGGCTACAGCTACGACACGGTCGGTCTTGCCGTTGCCGTCGCCTACCTGTTTTCGACGCGCGCCAACATGCCCAGGCTCTTCCTGGCGCTGGTCTGGCTCTACCCGGCCATCGCCCATCTGGTGAACGGGGTGGGGCTTGGTATCGGTGTCCTGGTGCCGTTGTCGCTGTCGGCATGGATGCTTGCCGAGATCAGGGCCCGTGAACGCAGGGACGTTGTTTTGGGCGCAGCGGATAGCCAGGCATCCTAGCCCCGGAGCCACGCGGTACTCAGCGCAGCGGCGAAAATGTCGCAGAGATCAGTTGGAAGGGCAGCGCGCCATAGGCCGCGACCGCCGCCGCATCGTCCCATTGCCGGAATTGCCGGGAGGGTCGCGCCTCCAGCGTCAAGGCATGCCTTTGCCCATCAAGCGTCACCTTGCCGCGAAAATGCAGCACCCGTTCCCTGCCGGACCGGCTGATGGCCATGGCGCGCAGGCGCGCGACATGGTGGTCATCGGCATTGATCTCCATCTCGATGCGGCGCCGGACTGGTGGAACACTGATCCTGACCGTGATGTCCAGCATCATCTCTCCCGCCGTTGGCGGGCAGGGTATGATTTGGGAGAGCACCGATGGCGATGGTGCTTCCAGGGGTTCGCGACGGGCTGGCCTGCCGCGCCAGGCTTTGGCTGACGGCTCCTGCCGCAACCGGCCGCTCTTGCGCCGCAGCCGCAACTGCTTGGCAAGGCCGCGCGACAACCAGACCAGCCTGCCGAAATCGGTCCGTGGCTTGGCCTGCAGCACGGCCGACCACCGCGAAAGGCCGGTGCGGTCGGCCATATCCAGCACGCGCGCCAGCACCCTGTCCGGCACCGCAACGCCTGTTTCAAGTGCAAGGTAAGAGAGCGCCACCGCTGCGGCCACGGCAAGGCCGCGCCTGGCGACAACATCGAGGAACACGTCCCAGTCGACATCGCCGCCGCGGATAGCCACGGCGCAATCGACCAGCCAGTCGCTATGCGTGTGGGCGTCGAGCCCGCCATGCGCGATGGCAAGCGCGATGCGGTCGGCGGGCGACGGCACCAGCACGCTGACGCCGCTGAACTCGGCGCTATCGGCCCGTTGCCATATGGCCAGGTCGTCTTCCTCGCTTCGCTGCGAACCGTCATAGGCGAGCTGGTGCAGGTCGATGTCGCCAAGATTGCCCTTGAAGAAATTCATCGAGCGCAGTGAAGCCAGTCTTGTCCTCAGATATTGCGGGCTGACCCCGGTGGCGATCTGCCAGTCGCCGTCGCGCAGCACGTCGAAGGCCGTTTGCATGTCCTGCGGCCGCACCAATATGTCGATGTCATGCGCCACCCGGCCGCGCTGCGCCGAGGCGTTCAAGGCAATGCGGCTGGCGCCCTTGATCAGCATCACCTGGCATCCCGCATCGGCCATCGCCTTCAGCGCCGGTTCTGCTTCCCGCATCGCCATCCGCGATTTGGTCCACAGCATCTTCTGCAGGCCGACGAGACGCGGATAGGCGGAATGGCCGGCCAGCTTCCTGCCGAACCTGTCGGAGATCGCGGCCAGCAGCCGGTGCTCCCGAAACGGGACGAGATCGATATCGTTCTCGTCCAGCCAGCGGCCGGCGCAAGCGGCAGCGGCGTCCTCGTCGGGAAGAAGTGCTGCCTTGAGCAACTGGTCGAGCCCCCCCGTCGGCCAGGACCAGCCGTAATCCGGGAAGCGTCGCTCGATGCGGCGAATATCAGCCATCAGCCTGAGCCGGCCTTGTTGCGCGCCCGGCGCAGCATGGCGAGCCGCGCCACTTCGAGATAGCCGCGGTCGCGGGCCGCATCGCGTCCATAGGACAGGCTGCCCGGCCGGATGCGGCGCAGCGCCAAGGCCTCCTCCAGCATGTCGAGAGCAAGGCCCGCCTCGCGCGCCCGGGCGATCCAGTCGATCATTTCGCCACGGCCGCCCGGTGGATCGACGATTGGTCCAACGGTCTCGGCGACCGCGCGGCGGATCATCATGGTGGTGCGTGACCAGCCGGGCACGGAAGTAGCCTCGGGCGCGTCGGGCTGGTCGTTGCGAAAATTCCGCCAATGACAGAAAACCCCCGCTGTCGCGGGATATCTCTCAAGATGCGCCAGCTGTCTATCGATCTTGTCCGGCAGCCAGAGGTCGTCCGCGTCGAGCGTCGCAATGAGCGGCGTGGACAGCGCGGCGATGCCTCGGGTCGTGGCGCTGCCAGGCCCGGCATTCTCCTGCCGCAACAAGCGTACCGGCAGGTCCGTATCGCCGATCGCCGACGCAAGATCGTCGGTCGAACCATCATCGACGATCACCACCAGGTCCGGGCGAACCGTCTGGGCGGCGATCGATCGCAGCGTCTCGGCGATGGTGCCGCTGGCGTTGAAGGCCGGAATGATGACGCCGTATCCACTCATCACATGAACTGCCAGTCAGCGAGATCCTTGAGTTCGAAGATGCCTTCGATCCGCCGCAAGGTCGGATCTGCCTTGCGGCGGGTCATCGACTTGTAGATGGCGCGCAGGAATTCACGGGACTGAACCTCGGTTTGTCGAGTCATGTTACCGGGATGGCGTCTGTAATAGAGGGCCACGGTCTCGAGCATAACGTATCTTGGCCCGCTTTCAAAAGTGCGCAGCAGGTAGTCGGTGTCCTCTGCCTGATTGAAGGCTTCATCGAAGACACCGATACGCTCGACAAGCCGGCGCGTGAAGATCGCCGCCGACAAATGGATGCCGCGAACCGTGATGCTGCGGCTGTCAGCGGCAGGCTCCAGGCGCTCATCGTCGATCTTGTCGACCAGCATCATCCTTGAATAGGTAAGATCCAGCTCGGGATCGTCGCGGAAAAGTTGGATATCGGCCGCAAAGCGTCCAACTGGCGAAATATCGTCCGAATCCAGAAAGGAGACCAGTTCCGTTTCTGGCCCAAGCAGTCTCAGCCCTGTGTTGCGCGTCCGGGTCACACCCATGTTGGGTTGTTGAAACAGGCGGATGCAGGGGTTCTCACGCATTATCGAGCGCACCGCTTCGGCCGATCCGTCGGTCGAGCCGTCATCGATGACGATGATGTCGAGATCGGCGGCGTCGCGCTGCCTGAGCAGCGAGCGCAGGGCCGGGCCGACAAGGGCCTCACGGTTGTGGACGGGCATGATCACGCTCAGCCTCCACGACCGTTCCAGATCTGCGGAATCTGATCCGATTGCGCCCGGCATTACGTCGTCGGCCAGTCATTTAGGGGGCTCTTCATCTCGAAAATACCTGGAATCTCGCGCAGCGACGGATCAGCCTTGCGCCGCCGAATCGACTTGTGGATTGCGCGCAAATGATTGCGGACCCTATCGCCGTGTTCCCTGGTTACATTCCCCGCGTGGCGCCGGTAGTAGATCGCGACGGTGTCCAACAACTCGTAGTTAGGACCTCTTTCGAAAACCCGCAGCAGATAGTCGGTGTCCTCGGACTGCTCGAACTCCTCGTCGAATTGACCCGTTCGCTCGACAAGTCTCCTGCGAAACATGGCCGTGCTCAGCGAAATTCCCCGAAGCGTGACGATGCGGCTGTCAACTGTAGGCTCCAGCCGCTCGTCGTCAATCCGGTCAGCCAGGGTCATCAGTGAATAGGTCAACTCCAGGCTGGGGGTGGCGCGGAAATGTGCAAGATCCGTCTTGAAGCGCTCGGCCAGGGAGATGTCGTCCGAATCCAGGAAGGACACGAACTCGGCGTCCGCCGGCAGCTGCCTCAGCCCGGCATTGCGTGTCTTGGCAACGCCCATATTCTCTTGCCGGAACAGGCGGATGCAGGGGTTCTCAACCATCATCGAGCGCACGGCCTCCGCCGAACCATCGGTTGAACCGTCATCGATGACGATGATGTCGAGATCGGCGGCATCGCTCTGGCGCACAAGCGAGCGCAAGGCCGAAACGACATAGCGTTCGCGGTTGTAGACAGGCATGATCACGCTCAACTTCACGAGGCAACCCGCGTTAGAAAATCCGCAATAGTGCCGGCGATCTCCTCGGGATGCGTTCCCAAGGACAGACGGTAGCTTGGCAACAGCCGGGTGAGATCGCTGAAGAAACGGAAACCGCTTTCGCGCTCCCCCGGCATCTGCATGATACCCGACGGCGCCAGTGCTATCATGGCGTCTCGACGCGACACTGGCACGATCGAACTCGTCTCGCCACCGCCGATATGTGGCACCACCAGCGCAACAATGTCCAGCGCTGCCGGCACCGGCCGGGGCGCGATGTCAGCAATGTGAAACGTGTGCTTGCCTTGCCAGTTCAAGGGGCTCTCGATCTTCAGTCGCTGCTTCAGGCCCAGCCGGGCGAAACCTCGCGGATCCTGTTTCAGCGTTGAAAACAAGGGTCGCGCCGTCACGCCGCCGGCAAGATCGATCAGCACATAGTCGTCGCCGACGCTGTCCAGCCCGTTGAGCAGACCGGCGGCGACGGTGCCGGATTTGCCGGCGCCGCCCGCACCGGCGAGCAGCATGCCCTTGCCGTTGGCACCGAGCGTGCCGGCATGGGTCAGCCGCATGCTACGCGCCGCATATTCCCAATGCAGGAAGGCCCGCAGCGGCGCTGTCGGTTCCCAGGGCGGAAAGGCATCGGCCGAGGCCATCAGTTGCACGCCAGTGCGACGTTGCGGATCGTAGACCTGCCAGAAATCCAGATCGTGAAAATAGTGGCCACGCAGCCCGGCCTCGGCGAGCCGTTCGGCAAAGCCGTGTTCGGTGAAATGCGCGTCGCCCCATCGCGCCGGCTCGGGGATGCCGGCGATGCCGGGATGGACGATGAAGATACGGCATGCCAGCGATTCCCGCTGGTCTTGCGCGGCCTCCGCGAAAGCATGACCAAACGCATCCGCAAGCACCCCTGGACCGACATGAGCGGTCAGTTCCAGTCGGGGCAGATGGACCTTACGCGTGGCCGGATAATCCTTAGCCACACTTTCGGCGGTGGTGATGAGATACCGGGCGTAATCCGGCAAGGTTTCGAGCGTGACGCGCGGCATCCTGCGCCTCTATCCCCGCCGCAATCGGCCCGTCAGGATGCCTGCTTGACCGCCGGCCAGCCCAGGGGCTCCTCGACCTCGTGAATGGGATCCACGATGATCAGGTCGGCGAGGTCGTCGTGAATGCTCACATGGAGCGGCTCGCTCGTGGCGGCAAGCTCGGCGGGCAGCTCGCCCGGCAGTGGCTGAGCCGTCGCTTCCAGACGTGCCAGCAACCCCAGGTCGAGCAATTGCGATATGAAGTGGTCGAGTTCGGCCGCGGCTATTGTCGAGCCGCCGGCGGTCAGCCCGATCAGGGCCTGGGCATCGACCCCTGACGAGAGCGCCTGCCACACCCTGCTGCCGGAATCGGAGAAGCCGAAATATTTGCCATTCGCAAGATTGAGTACCACGGCTTCGCCATCGAAGGATTCGAAGACAATATCCCTGCTCGCAACCGCATAGGCATTGGAATCACGCATCATCGTCGCCCCGCCCGCAATTCTGCCCTCCAGCAGGATCGCTTCACCTACAACGCCTGTAAACGCTCGGTTCTTTCTTGGCAAGGCAACCGGCGCCGGCAAGGCCCCGAGCATTTCGGGAATCAGTTGGTCGCCAAGTGGATCACGCTTCGATTTCGAGCGCCGACAGCGGCTTCGAGCAGCAGGCCAGGATGAAGCCGTCATCGATCTCATGGTCGAGGATGCCGCCATTGTGGCTCATCTCGACGGTGCCGGAAACTTTCTTGACCTTGCAGGTTCCGCACAGGCCGAATTCGCAAGCGGCTGGAATGCGCACGCCCGAGGAACGCGCCGTCTGCAGCACGGTCTGGCCGGCGACACATTCGGCGTCGACGTCCGAAAGCGCGAACCGGATCGGGGTTGCGGCTTCGACGGGGACGGCAACGCCGTCCTGCTCGGGCGTTGCGAATGGCGCCGGGATTTCCTCCACCGCGGGGGCGGCAAAGCTCTCCTGGTGGTATTTCGTCATGTCGAAGCCGGCGGCGTCCAGCATCCCGCGCACGGCACGCATGAAGGGGTCGGGGCCGCAGCAGAAGATTTCACGTTCACGGAAATCGGGCGCCAGCAGCGGCAGCCGGATGGCGTCGATGCGGCCCATATGGCCGTACCAGCCTTCGCGGCTCGACCGCTCCTCGATCATGAAGCCGAGCGACAGGCCAGGCATATGGCCGCCGAGCAGTTCGAGTTCCTTGCGGAAGATGATCTCTTCGGCACGCCGTGCACAATTGACGAAGCCGACATCGGTCCATGGCGCGCAGTCGTTCAGCCAGCGCAGCATCGACATCATCGGCGTCACGCCCGAACCGGCCGAGATGAACAGATATTTGGCCGCCGGATGGCTGTGCAGCGAGAAGTCGCCGCTCGGTCCATAGGCCTTGACGTGCGAGCCGGGCTTCAGATGGTCGAACATCCAGCGTGTGCCGATGCTGCCCGCCTGCGCCTTCACCGTCACCGCAATGGAGAACGGCCGTGACGGCGACGACGATAGTGTATAGGTGCGCATCAGCGGCCCGTCTGGCGTCGGCAGCTCAAGCGTCACGAACTGGCCCGGCTTGTAGCGGAACCAGGTCTGGTTGTCGGAGCGGAAAGTGAAGGTCTTCACGTCTGGCGCTTCGTCGCTGACGCCGATCACCTCCAGTACCTGCAACCTGTCGTTCCAGGGCGCCATCTGATCGAGATGACGATAAAGGCCAAGGTCAGTCATCGCGTTCATTCCTCAACCTCTCAAGCCACGCTGCGCAGCGCTGGCCGGCCGCCTTCGGCAAGGCGCGGACCGATGAAGCGCGCGTACCAGTCGACGAACTGGATCACGCCGCCCTCATGCAGCTCCGAATAGGGGCCGGGTTCATAGGCCGGCGACAGGATGCCAAAGGCGTTTTCCTCGACGATGCGGCGGTCCTGGTCGTTGGTCTCGGTCCAGACATGGGTGAGCTCTGCGAGATCGTAGTCGACGCCCTCGACCGCATCCTTGTGCACCAGCCATTTGGTCGTCACCGCGGTTTCCGTGGCGCTGATCGGCAGCACGCGGAAAGTGACGGCATGGTCGATGAGGATGTGGTTCCACGTCGTCGGGTAGTGATAGTGCATCAAGGTGCCGATGCGGTCGGCCGAGACGCTGTCGGACAGGCTCTTCTTCACCGCCCGCTTGCCGGTCATAGTATAGCTGACCGCATCGCGCAGCAGCGGCGCGCGCGTGGCGCGATATTGTCCGGCCGGATCGATGCGGAACTTGCTCGGCAGGCCGGCGGCCTCGCATTTCGCCCAGTGCGCCAGCATTTCGGGATCGCTGTCGGCGCCTTGCACGCCGGTCACGGTCGGTGCTTCCGGGAAGGTCTTGCAGAGTTCCGGATGGTTGCCGGCGCAATGGTAGCATTCGCGGTTGTTTTCCCAGACGAGTTTCCAGTTGCCCTTCTCGACAATTGTGCTCTCGAAGGCGACCTTCGCCTCGCCCAGCCGGTGTGGCTTGAGATAGGGTTCGATCATTGCCCGCATCGGCGCGAAGTCGGCCGGCTCCTTTGCCAAACAGATGAAGATGTAGCCGGCGACACTTTCGCAGGCGACCGGCTTCAGGCTGAACTGGCTCTTGTCGAAACCGTCGGCCATCTGGCGGGCGAACAGCAGGCGGCCGTCCAGCTCATAGGTCCACTGGTGATAGGGACAGACCAGCTTGGCGGCGGTGCCCTTGTCGGTGTTGCAGACACGGCTGCCGCGATGGCGGCAGGAATTGTGGAAAGCGTTGATCTTGCCCTGCTGGTCGCGCACCAGCACGACCGGATAGTCGCCGATCTGCACGGTGATGAAGCTGCCTGGTTTCGGCAGTTCGCAATCATGGCCGATGAACAGCCAGTCGCGATACCAGATCAGCTCCATGTCCAGCTTGAAATAGTCCGGGTCGGTGTAGAAGGGTTGCTCGAGCGAGAACCCGTCCCTGCGGCTGTTCAAGAGCCTCAGCATTTCGTTGCGAGCATCCATGTCCTGTCCTCATACTTCAAGGACTGAACTGGTGGTGACGGAGGAAGGACCGGACGCAGGCCGGCGGAAGCCGGGCATGCACCATCCGCCTCTTGACCGCCCACCGCGATCAGTCGAGTTCAACAATCTCGGGCTGGTTTCCGGGCTCTGGAGTTGTCCTTTCGGACCATCGCGACACCTTCCCAGGCTTTCGCCCAGTGGTCTCCCGTTGCGACTTGAACTCCACCACCGTTGCGGGGGCAGCGCCGGATTCTGACCGGCTTCCCAATTCTCCGCTTCGTCATGACGAAGCAGCACCTGAGATGTGATGATCTAATCACGACATGCGTCCCGGTGTCGGCACGAAAACGACATCGCATCCATGCGGCGCGACACGCTTGACGAACGCTCCGGCCAGCGACTGAACAGCTGAGATCCTGTTTGGCTGGCCATCTGTGCTGTTTCGAATCGTCTCTTGTCCGGCTCCAGGCGGGGGCAAAAGAGGTCGGGGGTATCGAAAAGTGACTATTAGCAACTTCTAAAATCGAACCGAACGGTTCGTTTCTGTTGACAATGCGTGCAGGACGGTGTGAACGCTGACGCCCGGATACACTCGGTGAGTGGGAGGGATGTTTATTTAAGTATCTGTATTATATACATAAAATAAGATAATAGGCATGCTTATTAAAATTACAAGATGTAAAATCATGGCCCAGACGGAACAACTTCGTGATTGGAATCCGGCAGACGGCTCACCCACATCGGGGCTGTCCGAACGACGCGATTTCATCCCAAGACACGCCGCTAGACGGACAGCAAAAATACAAAAATACTGGAGTACTTAAAATGAAAAAGATAATTCTCACTGCCGCCGCCCTTCTGGCCATTTCCGGCAGCGCCTTCGCTGGTAGCGACCACTACGGTTCGAATGCCCCTGCAGCCACTGCTGCTGTCGACAGCTCGTACACGGCTTCGGTCAAGAAGTCGGAACCGGCTGCTCAGACGCCTGTCACGGGTGCCGACCGCAACCTCTTCGGCAACAACTAACTGCCGATCACCAACAGGCGGTGGGCTTGGCTCGCCGCCCTGGCGAAACTCGAAGAATTCAGGAGACTTGAAATGAAGAAGATCATTCTTGCTGCCGCCGCCGTTCTGGCCATCTCCGGCAGCGCTTTCGCAGGCAGCGACAACTTTGGCTCCAATGGCGCCAACCAGTCCGCTGTTGCTTCGACCGACAGCTCGTACACGGCTTCGATCAAGAAGTCGGAACCGGCTGCCCAGGCACCTGTCCAGGGTGCCGACCGCAACCTCTTCGGCCACTAACAGCCGATCCTCCGGAGCGGTGGGCTTGCCTGCCGCTCTGTTGAAACTTGAAATTCAGGAGACTTGAAATGAAGAAGATCATCCTTGCTGCCGCCGCCGTTCTGGCCATTTCCGGCAGCGCTTTCGCCGGCAGCGACAACTACAACGCCAATAGCGCCAACCCGCCTGCTGCGACTTCGGTTGACAACTCGCGTACGGGTTCGATCCGCGAAAACGGCTCGCCCGTCTACAAGCTGCTTAACTCCTCTGGCGACGTGCAGAAGTCGGCGCCCCAGGGCAGCGACCGGAACCTCTTCGGCCACTAACAGCCAAAGTCGATCCAGAAAAGAGCGGCGGGCCTGGCCCGCCGCTCTTTTTTTGTGCCTTGATTCAACGGGCCTGGCCGCTTCAGGCCGCCTTTGCTTCCGGTTTCTGGAGCGCGAAGGAATGTCCGTCCGCATCGAAGATGTGCAGGTCTTCGCCATTGGCACTGAGCCGCAATGTCGAGCCGCGCTTGACCTCGACATTGCCCGGCAGCTTGGTCACCAGTGGCAGGTCGGCGCGGCCAATGTCGACATAGACCAGCTGTACCTCACCGAGTTGCTCGACATAATCGACCGTTCCTTCGAACAGATACTCCGTGCCGGTGGCGACAATCAGGTCCTCCGGCCGCACGCCGAAGCTCACGGCCGCACCCTTCGCCGAGGCGGGCGTCGTGATCGGCACGGTGGCCTTGCGCCCGCCGACATGGCTGACAACGGTCGGGTTGCCGGTCTTGTCGATGGTCGCCGGCAGGATGTTCATGGCAGGCGAGCCGATGAACTGGGCGACGAACAGATTGCCGGGCTTCTTGTAGAGATCCATCGGCGTGCCGACCTGCTCGATATAGCCGTCCTTGAGTACGACGATGCGGTCGGCCAGCGTCATCGCTTCGACCTGGTCGTGGGTGACGTAGATCATGGTCGTGGCAGGCATCGATTCCTTGAGCTTGGCGATCTCGATGCGGGTGGCGACGCGCAGTGCGGCGTCAAGGTTCGACAGCGGCTCATCGAACAGGAACACTTTCGGGTTGCGCACGATCGCGCGGCCGATGGCGACGCGCTGGCGCTGGCCGCCCGACATCGCCTTGGGCAGGCGGTCGAGATATTTGGTCAGCTGCAGGATTTCGGCTGCCTGTTTCACGCGTCGGTCGATCTCGGCCTTGTTCTCCTTGCCGATCTTCATCGAGAACGCCATGTTGTCGTAGACGGTCATATGCGGATAGAGCGCATAGGACTGGAACACCATGGCGATGCCGCGTTTCGACGGCGGCACGTCATTGACCACCTCGCCATCGATCTTGAGCTCGCCTGAAGTGATTTCCTCGAGCCCGGCGATCGAGCGCAGCAAGGTCGACTTGCCGCAGCCCGACGGACCGACGAAGACGATGAACTCGCCCGATTTGATATCGAGGTCGATGCCGTGGAGAATGTTCAGGTTGCCGTAGGACTTCTTCACTTGTCTCAAATTGACATCGGCCATTGGTTTCCTCCCAGTGATGTCCTCAAAGATTTCAGTCGATGCGTCCGAACCAGGCGCCGTAACCGCCGAGTTCGATCGAACCGGTGCTCGCCTGTCCGGAAAACCCGTGTCCCGGCAAAGGTTGCAGCGGCCGGTTGCCAAGGTCAATCTTGGCCGGCTTGGCGCCGAGGTTGAAGGCACAGACGATCTGTTCATTGCCCGCCCGGCGCGTGAAGGCGACGGTGTCGCCCTGGCTTTCAATGAAGGTGATGTCTCCCTTGGCCAGCACCGGATGGGCGCGGCGGAAGGTGAGGAAGCGCCTGTAGTGCTCAAGCAGCGAAGCCGGGTCGCCCTGCTGGACATTGACCGCCTGCGACAGATGCTTGGCCGGCACCGGCAACCAGGGCTTTGCCTGGGAGAAGCCGCCATTCCTGGCGCCGCCATCCCACACCATGGGCGTGCGGCAGCCATCGCGGCCCTTGAATTCCGGCCAGAAGCGGATGCCGTAGGGATCCTGCAAATCCTCGAAGCGCAAATCGGCCTCGCCGAGCCCGAGCTCCTCGCCCTGGTAGATGCAGACCGAGCCGCGCAGTGACATCAGCAATGCCGAGATGACCTTGAGATAGGCGGTCGGATCGGCCTCGTTGGCAGCCCAGCGCGAGGCCGGGCGCATCACGTCATGATTGGAAAAGGCCCAGCACGACCAGCCGTCGCTGGCAACCTTGCCGAACGCTTCCAGCACCGAGCGGACCTTGCCGGCACTGATCTTTTCCGGCGCCAGGAAGTCGAAGGAATAGCACATGTGCACGCGCTTGCCGCCGGCGGTGTAGGCTGCCACCACTTCCAGCCCGCGCTGCGAATCGCCGACTTCACCGACCGCAGCGGTCGCTGGATATTCGTCGAGCAGGGCGCGGAAACGTTCGAGGAAGCCGAGGTTTTCCGGGCGGCTCTTGTCGTAGATGTGGTCCTGGTAGTTGTAGGGATTTACCGCCGGCGCGGTCTGGTCGTTGCGCTCTTCCGGCGGCAACGGCGGATTGTTTTCCAGGCCCTGGCTGTGGAAGTAGAAATTGATCGTGTCGAGGCGGAAACCGTCGACGCCGCGCTCCAGCCAGAAGCGGGTGACGTCGAGCAGTGCGTCCTGGACCTCGCGGTTGTGGAAGTTGAGGTCGGGCTGTTCGGCCAGGAAATTGTGCAGGTAATATTGCTGGCGGCTGGTGTCCCATTGCCAAGCCGATCCGCCGAAGATCGACAGCCAGTTGTTGGGCGGCGTGCCGTCGGGCCTGGCGTCCGCCCAGACATACCAGTCCGCCTTGGGATTGGTGCGGCTCGCCCGGCTTTCCCCGAACCAGGGATGGCTGTCCGCCGTATGCGACAGCACTTCGTCGATCATCACCTTGAGACCCAGCCGGTGCGCCTCCGCCGTCAGTGCGTCGAAATCGGCCAGCGTGCCGAACATCGGGTCGACGTCGCAATAGTCCGAGACGTCGTAGCCGAAATCCTTCATCGGCGACTTGAAGAAGGGCGAGATCCAGATGGCGTCCGCGCCGAGCGCGGCGATGTAGGGCAACCGTCCGATGATGCCTTTCAAGTCGCCAATGCCGTCGCCGTTCGAATCCTGGTAGCTGCGCGGATAGATCTGGTAGATCACCGCACCTCGCCACCAATCACGATCGGCGGCGAGGTCAGGGTTCGAACTGGCTTTCAAAGCGGATTGCATGGTCTCAGCCTCCTTTTACGGAACCGGCAAGCAGCCCGCGGACGAAATAGCGCTGCAGCGAGAAGAACACGATCAGCGGCACGATGATGGTCACAAAGGCCGATGTCGTCAGAATCTCCCAATCGCCGCCGCGCGAGCCAAGCAGCGCGTTGAGCTTGGCCGTCAGCACGATCTGGTCTGCTTCCGTACCGAGGAAAACCATTGCCACCAGCAGATCGTTCCATACCCACAGAAACTGGAAGATGGCAAACGAGGCAAGCACTGGGAATGACAGCGGCAGCACGATCTTGACGAAGATCTCGAAATCGCTGGCGCCGTCGATGCGCGCCGATTCCATGATTTCGCGCGGCAGGCCGGCAATGTAGCTCCTGAGCAGATAGATGGCGAAGGGCAGGCCGAAGCCGGTATGGGCCAGCCAGATGCCGAGATAGGTCTTCGACGGCACGCCGAAGAACGTGCCGACGCCGTTGTAGAGTTTCAACAGCGGGATCAGCGACATCTGCAGCGGCACCACCAGCAGGCCGATGATGACCGCGATCAGCAGTGCCCTGCCGGGAAAGCGCATCCAGGCCAGTGCATAGGCGGCAAAGGCCGCGATCAGGATCGGGATGACGGTCGCCGGAATGGTGACGGTCAGCGAGTTCATGAATGAGCGGCCGATGCCTTCGGAAAGCAGCACGGTCTTGTAATTGTCGGTGGTGAATTTCGGCGGCGCCGACGAGGCGTAATAGACGCGCTGGCCGCGATCGCCCTCGAACGCCTTGGGCGAGATCATGACGAAGCTGCCGTCGGCATTGACCTGCAGGGTGACGCCGTCACCGAGATCGGCCGAACTGCCGGCCGGATACTGCGTCGGGGCCGCCGCCTTGACGCCGAAGGCGCTGATGGCGCGCTTGGCGCCGTCGCCGAAGATGTTGCCCTCGAGAACGAACTTGCCGTCCTTCTGGGTCTGCGCCGAGGCGGGCGGCAGTCGGCCGGCTTCGGTCTGGCTGGAACTGGAGAACGAATTCCACCAGCCCGAAGCGATGATCTGGTCCTTGTCGCGCAGCGAGGAGACCAGGATGCCGAGTGTCGGGATGGTCCAGATCGTAACGAAGATCAGCACCGCGATGTGGACGCCGAAGCGGCTGGCAAAGGAATTTCCGGTCGCGACGGCCATCTCAATGCCCTCCCGTTTCTTTGTTGGCCTGGCGGATGTTCCAGACCATGATCGGAATGACCGCGATCATGATGATGATGGCGATTGTCGCGCCACGGCCGAAATCGCCGCCGCCGCGGAACATCCAGTCGAACATCAGATTGGCCAGCACCTGGCTGTTCCACTGGCCGTTGGTCATGGTCAGCACGATGTCGAACACTTTCAGAACCAGGATGGTGATCGTGGTCCACACCACCGCGATCGTACCCCAGATCTGCGGCACCATGATCTTCCAGAAGATCTGGAACGGGTTGGCGCCGTCGATGACCGCGGCTTCCAGAGTCTCCTCCGGAATGCCGCGCAGGGCCGAGGACAGGATGACCATGGCAAAGCCGGTCTGGATCCAGATCAGGATGACCATCAGGAAGAAATTGTTCCAGAACGGTAGCGATATCCAAACCTGCGGCTGGCCGCCGAAATGCTGGATGATGGCATTGAGGATGCCGATCTGCACCTGACCCTCGCCGCGATATTCGTAGATGAATTTCCAGATCACGCTGGCGCCGACGAAGGAGATCGCCAGCGGCAGGAAGATCAGGCTCTTGGCGATCGTGCCCCACCAGATCTTGTCGGTCAGCACCGCAATGATCAGGCCAAGGAAGGTGCAGGCGGCGGGCACGACGGCCAGCCACAGCACGTTGTTGAGGATCGAGTTGCGGAAGTCGCGGTCGCCGAACGCCCATTGATAGTTGGCCAGACCGACGAAATTGATGCCGCCGCGATCGAGGAAGGAGAGCCGCAGCGTCTCGATCACGGGATAGATCAGATAGATGGTCAGGATGATCATGGCCGGGCCGACGAACAGCCAGGGCCGGACCAGCCCTTGCCGGCGAAGATTGTCGATGGCAGCAGCGCCGGCGACGCCGCGCGATGGGAATATCAGGTCGACCAGCTTGTTGGCGCCCCAGAAATAGGCGACGCAGCCCCCGACGCCGATGATGATGACAAATATGGCCGAGAAAATCTGAGACGCCATGCATTCCTCCCCTGCGGATGATCCGGCGAGGCTTGATAACCTCGCGACCAGGCGCCGATTCAGTTGTTTTGGAGCGCAATCGGCCGCTTTAAAAATCTCGCATGCGGATTGCGCTTCATGTCGATGCGCTCATGACGAAACGGGGCGGCGTCGGCCGCCGTCGGATCCGGGCCGGCAAGGCCCGGATCCCTGCGAAGATGAAGCGGCCGGCCGCTCGGCTGCCGGGCCAATCAATCGCTTACTTGATCCCGTCCCAGCTCTTCTGGATGTCTGTGGCGACATCCTGGGCGGACTTGCCGCCAACCAGGTCGATCATGCCGGTCCAGAAGGCGCCGGCGCCGATCTTGCCCGGCATCAGGTCGGAACCGTCGAAGCGCACGGTCGTCGCTCCGACCAGGATCTCGCCCTGTTTCTTCAGCGCTTCGCTGCCATAGGCGTCCTTGTTGGCTCCCTTGAAGGGGGTGACGAAGCTTTTCTGCGCCATCCACAATTCATGCGCGAGCGGCATCTGCAGGAACTTGACGAATTCGCGCGATGCCTTGGAATCCTTGGTGATCATCACCAGCGTTCCGGCCACTTCCAGCGGCGTGCCAAGCTCCGGCTTGGAGGCGTAAGGCGGATAGTTGAAGAAGTCCGCATCCTGACCAAGCTTCACGCCCTCCGGGAAGAAGGAAGGGATGAACGACGCCTGATGATGCATGTAGCACTTCGGCGGCACCGAGAAGAGGCCCTTCGGGCTGTCGCGGAAATCGGTCGCCGCGACCGCCTTGGCGCCACCGTCGACCATCCTGTCGTCGGTGGCGATCTTGCCAAAAATGTCGATGGCGTTGACCACTGCGGGGTCGTTGAACGGGATCTCGTTTTTCACCCACTTGTCGTAGACTTCCGGAGGCTGCGTGCGCAGCATGATGTCCTCGACCCAGTCGGTCGCCGGCCAGCCGGTGGCGCCGCCGGAGCCAAGCCCGATGCACCAGGGCTTGCCGCCATCGGCGATGATCTTCTTCTCGAGCTCGGCCAGTTCCTCCTGGGTCTTGGGGACCTTGTAGCCGGCTTCCTGGAAATTATCGGGCGAGTACCAGACCAGCCCCTTCACATCGATCTTGTAGGGAAGGGCGTAGAAGCCTTGCTTGCCGTCCTTGCCTGCGAAGGTGCCAAGCTTGGCCCAGGAGTCGCCGGCCGCGTAGTTTTCCTTGACCCAGGCAGCGACGTCGTCGCCCAGCGGGGTCAGCACGCCCTTGGATGCGAGATCCTGGATGAGGCCCGGCTGCGGCAGGATGGCGATGTTGGGCGGGCTGCCCGCCTGGGTGTCGATAACAATCTGCTGTTCGTAGTTTTCGGACGAGGAATATTTGATCTCGACGCCGGTGGCTTCGGCGAAATAATCGAGCACCGAACGGGCAAGTGCCTCGTCCTCGCCGCGCCACGGTCCGAAGATGGTCAGGGTCTCGCCCTTGAGGTCGACTTTCTTGAGGTCTTCGAAATTTGCCCAGTGAAAGCGCTTGTCCTCGCCGGGCTTGAACTTCAGTTCGGCATGCGCGGGCGCATTCAGGGCGAACGTGGCAAACGCAGCGCCCAGCAAAAGCATTTTCTTCATCGGTATTCCCTCCCAGTGGGTCACATACACCGGACGGAACCTCCATTCCGTCCGCCGACGCTGCAGGACTGTGACTCAGTCGCGAAGGAACCGCAACCTTTCGAAGAGTCTTCCAAAGCGCTTTGGCTTTCCTGATCTCGCCATTGATTCACTCAAGAGTCAAGAGGGGGCAGTGGCTAATCGATTTAAGCTTGCGCATTTGTAGTCAAAAAAGTGCGCTGCAACATGCTTTTATGGCGGCGCAGCAGTAATTTCTGTTTCAAACTCGCGCAAACCGCGCTTATGCTTGGTGCTCGTATGACCACGCCCTTGCGGCGCTTGGGTCGATTCAATTTAAAAGCGCTTTGAGGGAATGGAGATTTTTTGTGAACCTCAAGCAGCTCGCGCATATGCTGGCGCTTTCGCAGACCACGGTGAGCCGGGCGCTGAACGGTTACCCGGAGGTCAACGAGGAAACCCGCAGGCGCGTCATGGACGCCGCCAAGCGCCATGGCTATCGCCCCAATCCGAGCGCGCGCCGGCTGGCGACCGGCAAGTCCGGCATGATCGGTTATGTCTTGCCGACGGGTGCGGCCGTCGACATCGACCCGCACTTCGTCGAGTTCCTGTCCGGCCTTGGCGACTATGCCCGCTCGCATGAGCTTGACCTCGTGCTGTCGCCGGCCGATGCCGATGACCAGGAGACGACCTATCGGCGCATCGTCGCCAACCGGCAGGTCGACGCCGTCTATATCTCCTCGCCGAAGCCGCAGGACAGCCGGGTCGCGCTGGTCAGCACGCTCGGCATTCCCTTCCTCGTCCATGGCCGCAGCGAAGGCTTTGATTTCGATTACCCGTATCTCGACATCGACAATGAGGGTGCCTTCCACGAGGCGGCGCGGTTGCTGGTCCAGCTCGGCCATCGGCGGCTGGCGCTGATCAATGGCGACGACCGCGAAACCTTCGCCATCCATCGCCAGCGCGGCGTGCGTCGCGCGCTCGCCGCCAGCGGACTGACCCTTGGCGAACGCCATGTCTGCTCGGTGGTCATGACCGAAGAAAACGGCTATCGCGCCACCAGGCGTCTGCTGGAGGCGAGCGACGCGCCGACAGCGATCGCCTGCTCCAGCCTGATCATGGCGCTGGGCGTCGTGCGCGCGGTGCGCGACCTCGACCTGACCATCCCCGGCGACGTCTCGCTGATCGCCCATGACGACGTCTTTCCCTGGCTGAAGCCCGAGAATTTTTCCGTGCCGCTGTCGACGACGCGCTCGTCGATCCGTCTCGCCGGCGCCCGCGTCGCTGAACGGCTGGCGGCACGGATTTCGGGTCTGGAAGAAGGTGCGCGAGGTGAGGTCTGGCCGGTCGACTTGGTGGTCAGGGGTTCGGTCGCTGGTGCCCCTGCCTAGGGGCGAGGCCCGATCGCGCTGAGCGACCGGGTTCGGCACGATGCGAAGCTTCCCGGCCGAGACCGGGTGGGCCGTTAACGCCCCATTAGCCCGCTTGTTCGAACATGGGCCGATGAACACCAACCAGCTCAGCACGGCTTTCGGCCGGCGCGGGCGCGCGAGTCGCGGCTGCGCCGGTTGACCACATCGCAAGGCCAGCGCGCCCTGTAGCCCATATCGTGTTTTTGCTTGGCTTGACGAGCCTTCTGCTGACCGTTGCCGGTGCAATCGTCTGGACATTGCCGGGCATTGGAAGGGCCAATGCGGAAGTGGCGCGGACAGAACAGAAAGTGGTCGAAATCATCAACCAGCCGGTTACCCATCTGCCCCGCTCCGGGTCATTCTCGGTGTTTTCACCAGGCTGGTTTCATCAAGGCGCCACAAAACCGGACTTCAACAATGTTGATATCCGCGCCACACAGGAACGCAACTATGAGGGCTATGTCACTTCAGACGTGAACCCCACGGAAATGTTCATCGGACGTGAACTCGAATTCAACGCGATGACCAAATATTTCTATACCGATCGGACACTGCCCAAAAAACGACTATCCGACCCGGAAATGGTCGAGATCAACGGTCTCTATCGCGTCATCGGCCGCGATGAGCAGGCGGTATTGATGCGATGGCTGGTTATATCAGGGCTGGTTGTCACCGGGCTTTGTCTTGGATCCGCGTTGCTTCTGCAAGTCGGTCGAGCCCGGCAGTTCCCGGCGGCTTGATAGGCAGCGTTCACCGAATCCAGAGATCGACAATGATGTGCCTGACCACCCTTTGCCAGCCTTGCTCGCAGCGAAAAAATCAGTTTTGATTGATGGAGCGGCCTTGGTCGAGGAACGGAGAGCCGACATGGAAGGCGCGGATCGTTGGCTGGTTCATAGCCACATGTCCGATCCGGGGCGGCACGCTGGTGCGATTGCGGCGCTTCCGGCAGGCATCGGACCTCTCAACCAGATCATCCAGGGGGTGCTGGTGCATGCCGATTGGGCACGAGAATACGGCCTCGACGAGACCACGCTCGACCCAACGGCACGCAGGACGTTGCCCATCGCCGAGCGGCTGGATGATGTCCTGAAGCGGGATCCACGACCTTTTGACGTCCCGCGGACGGCGGACAAGCGATCCACCGGCACCTGCCGCGACTTCGCGCTCGCCCTCTGCTCCTTCTTGCGCTGCAGGGGCGTTCCGGCGCGGGTGCGGTGCGGCTTCGCCGCGTATTTTGACGGCGAATGGGAAGACCACTGGGTGTGCGAATACTGGGATCCCAGGACCAGTAACTGGCGCCTCAGCGATGCCCAGATCGATCATGTGCTGCGGCAAAGGAATCGCATCGAATTCGATTCCGCCGATGTGCCGCGCCAGTTTTTCATGCCGGCGGGAGAAGCCTGGCTGAAGTGCCGTCGGGCAGAGGCTGACCCAGGTGCATTCGGCCACGGCAGTGTGACCGGCGGGTGGTTCCTGAAGATCAACGTGCTGCGCGACCACTATGTGCTGAACGGTCGCGAGACGTCGAACTGGGATCGCTGGCGTGAGGCGCCTCAACACGAACGATCGATTCCAGACGTCGAAATGGAGTTGCTGGATGATCTGGCCACACACCCGGAGCAGCCGCTGATCGAGATCGCGGCAGATTGGTTGGAACGATAATCCGCTAACGCGGGTTCATTCCTTCGCCGCCTCCGCCGCCTTGAGGTCCAGCAGCCCATAGCCGAAATCATTGTCGCGCCCCTTGGGGCCGAGATCTTTCGCCGTTGCCGCCAGCGCTTTCTCGATACCGTCGGCGCTACGGCCGGGCGAAGCATGGATCAGATTGGCGATGGCGCCGCTGACGATCGCCGCGGCAAACGAGGTGCCGGTCACCACGTCGGAGCCGGCGCCACTCGGCGCCACAATCTCGACACCGGGCGCCGAGATGAAGACATAGGCGCCGCGATTGGCCTGCGGCATTAGCCCGTCCTTGGCGTCGGTGGCGGTCACGGCGATGACGCCGTCGAAGGCGGCCGGATAGCCATAAGGCGCCTTCGGCCCGTTGTTGCCGGCCGCAGCGACCAGCACAATGCCGAGCGCCCTTGCATTGCGGCAGGCGGTGCCGAGCAGATCGTTCTTCGGCCCGACGAAGCTCATATTGATGACGCTGACATTCTGTTCCGCCGCCCAGTCGAGCGCCGACAGGATGACATCCATGGTCGACTTGCCGCCTTCGAAGGCACGCGCGTGATAAATCTTGGCGCCCGGCGCCATGCCTTCCAGCGAGCCGACGCCGGCGATCAGCCCATCGACCGAAGTGCCATGGTCGCGCTTTTCGATCGGCACGTCCGGCATGGCGTCGAACTGTGCGGCGATGGCGCCGGCCAGCGCCGGATTGGTGTCGTCGATGCCGGTATCGATGACGGCAACCCTGACGTTTTCGCCGCTGGCCTGTTTGGAATCGAGTTCGATATGGTCGAAGGCGTAGTTTACAATGCCTGCGGCCTGCTGGAGCGAATAGATGTGGTTGGGCTCACGCCGCTGCGTGCGGCCATCGGCGGCAAGTTGCGCCAGCACAACGCCGACCGGACGGCCATCGGGAATACCGAAGCGCACCAGCGTGGTGCCGAGCAGCCGGGACTGGCGCTGCGAACGCACTTCGAGGCCGAATGAGGCGGCGATCTGCTGCACGGCACCGGCATCAGCGTCGACCGTTACAAGCACCTCGTCGGGCACGAAATCGCCAGCCACGGCGCGCGGCGGCTGAACGGCAATGAGATCGGTAGGCGAGATGATCGAGCCCCCGGCCGGCGGGCCGGCCTGATTGTTGGCAGGTGGCGTCGCCGGTTCCAGTCGTGGCGTCGGTACCGGTGCCGGAGGCGCTACCGGATTGGGAAACAGGTCGACGATCAAAGCGGGGAGAAAGACAGCGCCGGCCTGATCGGTGCCCGATCCGGCCTTGGCGTTGCCGCCGTCCTTGGCGCAATCGGCCGCGGTCGCATTTGCTCCGTTGCGGCAGTCGATTTTCGTCTGGTCGCTATTGGTGTCATTGGTCTGCGCCGACGCGGGCACGGCGGCGATCGTTATCGCCGCCGCCAGGATCGCCGCAAATCGAAGGGCCGCCTCAGCCGCCATCAACCGGTTTCCTTCCCTCGATCACAGTGTCGGTGAAAGGCTGGGCAGCAATAAGGCCGAGTTGCTTTGCATAGTCTGCGGCGTTGGCTGCGGCAATGCCGAGCCGGAACACGCCGTCGGCGGTCGGTCCGCCGATGATCTTCAGCCCGTTGCCGCCGAGGAAGCCCGAAATGTCGGACATCTTCGCATCCGGCTTGAACTTGACCAGCGCGAACGGCATTTTCGCCAGGTCATCTTCCGCACCGGCGATTTCGAAATTCCCGCCCTTGCCGCCGGGCTGCACCAGGGATTGCACCGCGATCAGCGCCAAAAGGACCGCGGCCGCCGCCCAGGCGACGCCGACCGGCACCGCCATGAAGCGGCCCCAGGCCTGCGCCAGCCAGGATGAGCCTGCGGGCTTGCGTGCAGGCCCGGCCTCGGCGTCGAGCGCCCTGGCGAAGCGGCTGAGGGCATCGGCGGGCGGGCGGATCGCTTCATTGGCGGCCGATGTGCCGGAGAACTCGGCCTCGGCCTCGCCAAGGGCTGCCATTGCCGCCGGATCGGTCGCCAGCCATTCCTCGACGGCTTCGAGGTCAGAGCCTTCCAGCGAGCCGTTCAGGTAGAACGGCAGCAGCGTTTCCATGTCGTCGCGGCGCGACATCTTTTCAGCGGCGCTCATATCGTCAGGATTACTCATGGCCACCCCCTGTCGTAACCGGCAGCCTTGAGGGCCTCGCCGAGTTTCTTGCGGGCGTAAAACATCCGGGTCTTGACGGTCGCGACCGGGATGCCGAGCACCTCGCCAATCTCCGTCACCGACTGTCCGTGGTAATAGGCAAGGTCGATCACCGTGCGGTGTTCTTCGGGCAAGGCGTCGATGAAGCGGCGCAAGGCGGCGGCCTTGTCCTCCTTCATGGTGACGACCTCAGGCGTGTCGGCGCCGTCGGGCACCGCGGCGGCGGCCTCGTCGTCGATCCAGTCTTCCTTCTTCTTGCGCAGCAGGGACAGCGCCTTGAACCGGGCGATGCCGAGCAGCCATGTCGAGACTTCGGAGCGTCCTTCGAAGCCTGGCGCCTGGCGCCACAGTTCGAGGAACACCTCGTTCGCGATATCGTCAGCCATCATTTCCGATCCCGTCTGGCGCGCCACGAAGCGGTAGACCCGCGCGTGGTGACGCATGAACAGGAGCCGCACGGCGGCACGGTCGCCCTTCGCGACCCGGTCGACAAGCGCGCGATCGGTCTCCGTCGCTGCCGTCATGGCCGGTCGAGCCGCCTGGCTCCTGTCTGCTCTGTCGCTGATCGGTGCAAAAAGGTTCATCCTCCGCCAAGGAATTTGCGGAGGCTAACCGAAGTAGGGTGCGGTTGCCAGAGCCGCCCGCTCAACTCAAGAAGGGCTTCGCCTTCATCGTCGCCGGCACCGGCACACCGAGCCGGCCCAACACCGTCGGCGCCAGCTGCAGTTGGTCGAGCAGTGTGTCGGCCTGCGGTCCTTTGCCGGATCCGAAGTAATAGAGCGCGAAATCCTGCATCTCGTCGTCACGGCCGCCATGGTGGCCACGATCCGTCTGGCCATGGTCGGCGGTGACCATGACTTCGTAGCCGGCTTCGATCCAGCCCGGCAGGAAGGCCGCCAGCATGCCGTCCATGGCGTAGACGGCATGGTCCATCTCATGGCAGTCATGGCCGAAGCGATGGCCCATCGAATCCAGCGTGCAGGTGTGCAGGATGCCGTAGTGGATGCCGTGGCGTTTGGTCAGCATGGTCAGCGTGGCGAACAGATCGACATCGCTCGGCGTCATCTGGTTGCGCTGGTTATAGCCGGTCATGGTGTGGAAGCGGCCATGTGTGATCGGCCCGCCGGGCTCGTCATATTCCATGTCCTCGACCAGGTCGAACGGATAGGAGCGGAAGAATTCCGACCAGTAGGAATGGGTGACGGCACCCGTTTTGCCGCCCGCCTTGCTGACTTCGGAGAAGATGTCTGGTTGCGAGACGCGGAAGCGGTTCTCGTTGGAAAGAATGCCATGCACCTGCGGCGAAACCCCGGTATGGATCGAGGCATAGCAGCAGGCCGAGGTCGACGGCAGCACCGAGCGCATCTTCCAGACCCGAGCCTCGCCCGATTGCACCCAGCCCTCGAGATTGCCCATCAGCCGGCGCCAGTTTCTGTAGGGGACGCCATCGAGGATGATCAGCAGAAGCTTGGATTTGAGCGCCATGGGCTGCTCCATGATGTCTAGCAGTTGAAACGGGAACGCCGCGTGCCGTTTCGGGCACACGGCGTTCTTACACGTGAATCAGACAGGCAGGGTTCGGCTAAGCGTTGAGCCAGCACTCGCCAAGCGCGTAGCCGTCCATCATTTCGCCGATCGGGCTCTTGGCAAAGCCGCCGATCTTGTTGGTGGCGGCGGCATCGATGAACTGGTTGAAGAACGGCACGATCAGGCCGCCTTCATCGCGCATCAGCACCGCCATGTCATGGTAGATCGCCTTGCGCTTGGCCTGGTCGAGTTCACCGCGCGCTGCAAACAGCATCTTGTCGAATTCCGGCCGCTTGAAGCGCGTGTCGTTCCAGTCGGCGGTCGAGACATAGCCGGTGGAATACATCTGGTCCTGCGTGGCGCGTCCGCCCCAGTAGGAGAGCGAGAAGGGCTGCTTGTTCCAGACTTCCGACCAGTAGCCGTCGCCCGGTTCGCGCTTGATCTCGATCTTGATGCCGGCCTTGGCGGCGCTCTGCTGGTAGAGCTGGGCGGCATCGACGGCGCCGGGGAAGGCGACATCGGAGGTGCGCAACACGATCGAGCCGCTGTGGCCGGACTTCTTGTAGAGAGCCGCCGCCTTTTCCGGATCGAACTTGCGTTGCTCGATGGCGGTAAACAGCGGATAGGCTTCGTTGATCGGGAAGTCGTTGCCGACCGAGCCGTAGCCGCGCAGGATCTTCTCCAGCAGTTCGTCGCGGTCCATGGCGAGCTTCAGCGCCATGCGCAGGTCGTTGCTGTCGAAGGGCGCCGTGTCGCAGAACATGTTGAACGGATAGTAGCCCTTGCCTGAGACGTTCTCGATGGTGACACCGGGAATGCGCTTGACCAGATCGACGACCTTGGGCTCGACGCGGTTGATCATGTGCACCTGCCCGCCCTGAAGAGCGGCAAGCCGTGCAGTAGCATCATTGATGACGACGATCTCGATCTGGCCGGCATGGCCTAGTTTGTCACCTTGCCAGTAGTTGGCGAAGCGCTCGCCGCCATGGCGCACGCCCGGCTGGTTGACGGTGACCTTGTAGGGGCCGGCGCTGATACCGGCATTCGGATTGTCCCTGCCGCCATTCGGCTGGATGACGAGATGGTAGTCGGCCATCAAATACGGGAAATCGGCATCCGCATCGCCCAACGTAACGATGACTTCCTTGCCGCTTGCCTTGACACCCTTGATGTTCTTGAGGATGCCGAGCGCACCGGACTTGGACTTCTCGTCGGCATGGCGCTCGATTGTTGCGGCGATGTCTTCGGCCGCAACCGTCTTGCCATTGTGGAACTCGATGCCGTCGCGCACCTTGATCGTCCAGGTCTTGGCATCCTTCGACGCGCCGATCTCCTGCGCGATCATATTTGTCAGGCTGTTGTCCGGCATCAGGCGGACCAGATATTCGCCCCACTGCTTGCCGAAACTGTAGGTGACCTGGCTGAGGTTCAGCGCCGGGTCGAGGCTGTTGGTCGATTCGCCACCCTGCAGGCCGGCCTTGAGGACGCCGCCCTTAACCGGGGTCTGCGCGAAGGCCTTTCCGGCCAATGTCGTAGCCAATGCCGCCGAGACGCCAAGAGCCGCGGTGCGGCCGAGAAAGTCGCGGCGTGAGATCCGGCCCTGGCCCGCGAGTTCAGCGAGATAATCGAATTCGGTCTTCATGTCCTACCCCCTATTAAAAACGTCGCACAAGCAGCGCCCGTCAGGGTGACGTTTGACGCTCTCGTGTTGCATGCGAATGACGGCAGTCGCCGCCGCCGAGCGGATCGTGCCTATGTCTTTGTTTTAATGCGATTTCGAATGGAGAACCGTTTCAAACTCTTCTTGCAATTGGTCTAATTCCCCGCGCTGGCCATGCGCCGCCCCTTGATCGCCTTTTCCAGCCAGCCGATCTCCATTTCCGGAACGGACGACAAGAGAAGATCGGTATAGGCATCGAAGGGCGGCGTCAGAACGGTGCTCTTTGGCCCATAACGCACCACCTCGCCGCGATACATCACCGCGATCGAATCGGCGATCGACTTCACGGTTGCGAGGTCGTGGGTGATGAACAGATAGGCGACGTTTTCTTCCTTCTGCAGGTCGAGCAGCAGCTTGAGGATGCCGTGAGCGACCAGCGGGTCGAGTGCCGAGGTCACCTCGTCGCAGATGATCAGCTTCGGCTTGGCGGCGAGCGAGCGGGCGATGCAGACGCGCTGCTTCTGACCGCCGGAAAGCTCGGCCGGGTAACGATCGACAAACCCCTTGCCCATCTCGATCTTGTCGAGCAGTTCGGCAACACGCTTGTCGCGCTCGCGGCCGCGTATGCCGAAATAGAATTCGAGCGGCCGGCCGATGATAGTGCCGACGGTCTGGCGCGGGTTCATCGCCACGTCGGCCATCTGGTAGATCATCTGCAACTGGCGCAGATCCTCCTTCGGCCGGTCGGCAAGCCGGTTGGCCAGCGGGCGTCCGTCGAAGGTCACGGTCCCTTCTTCTGGCGGCAGCAAACCGGTGATGGCGCGCGCCAGCGTCGACTTGCCCGAGCCGGACTCGCCGACGACAGCCAGCGTCTGGCCAGGATAGATATCGACCGAGACGTTCTTCAGCACCTTGATGTGGCTGCGGCCATAGGCGGCAGTGACGTTTTTCACCGACAGGAACGGCGCGGTGCCGGGCTTTTGTTCGGCATGTTCGATCTCATGCACCGAGACCAGCGCGTTGGTGTATTCCTGGCGCGGTTCCTTGATGATCTGACGGGTGCCGCCCCATTCGACGAGCCTTCCGTGGCGCAGCACCATGATCTCGTCGGAAACCTGGGCGACGACCGCGAGGTCGTGGGTGATGTAGAGCGCCGCGACATGCGTGTCGCGGATGGCATCCTTGATCGCCGCCAGGACGTCGATCTGCGTCGTCACGTCGAGCGCGGTGGTCGGTTCGTCGAAGACGATCAGGTCCGGTTCGGAACACAGCGCCATCGCTGTCATCACGCGCTGCAACTGGCCGCCCGAAACCTGGTGCGGAAAGCGCTCGCCGATGGTTTCGGGGTTCGGCAGGCTAAGCTTCTTGAACAGCGCCACGGCCCGTTTTTCGGCCTCTGCGCGGGTCGCCGTGCCATGCAGCAGCGTCGCCTCGACCACCTGGTCCATCAGCTTGTGGGCCGGGTTGAAGGCCGCCGCCGCCGATTGCGCGACATAGCAGACCTCGCGGCCGCGCAGCTTGCGGAAACCGTCCTTGCCGGTCTTGAGGATGTCGCGGCCGTTGAGGATCACCTCACCGCCGGTGATGCGCACGCCGCCGCGGCCATAGCCCATGGACGACAGGCCGATGGTCGACTTGCCGGCGCCGGATTCACCGATCAGGCCCAGCACCTTGCCCTTTTCCAGGGTCAGCGAGACATCATGCACCAGCACGATGTTCTTCGGCGCCTCGCCGGGCGGATAGACGGTGGCCTCGATGCGCAGATTGCGGATGTCGAGCAGCAGGCCTTGCTTGGATTGTCCGGGGTTCGCTTTTGTGTCAGCCATCACCCGCGCCCTCCTTTCAGGCTTGTCGTCCGGTTGAGCACCCAGTCTGCGACGAGGTTGACCGAAATCGCCAGCATGGCGATCGCCGCCGCCGGGATCAGCGCCGCGCCGATGCCGAACACGATGCCATCCTTGTTTTCCTTGACCATGCCGCCCCAGTCGGCGTCCGGCGGTTGCACGCCAAGGCCTAGGAACGATAGCGTCGACAGGAACAGCACGGCGTAGATGAAGCGCAGGCCGAGTTCCGAAACCAGCGGCGATAGCGCATTGGGCAGGATCTCGCGGAAGATGATCCAGCCGCTGCCTTCGCCGCGCAGCTTGGCGGCTTCAACGTAATCCATGACGTTGATGTCGACGGCGACTGCGCGCGACAGGCGGTAGACGCGGGTCGAGTCGAGGATACCCATCACCAGGATCAGCGTCACCAGATTGGTCGGCAGCACGGAAAGCACGACCAGACCCATGATCAGGGTCGGGATCGACATCAGGAGATCGACGAGGCGCGACAGCAGAGTGTCGTACCAGCCGCCGAACACCGCCGCCGAGAAACCGAGTATGGCGCCGAGCGAGAAGGATAGTGCGGTCGCAAGCACGGCGATGAACAGCGTGATGCGGGCACCGTAGATCATGCGCGAAAGGAGATCGCGGCCGAGATTGTCGGTGCCCAGCCAATGCGCGGCCGACATTGGTTCCCAGACGTCGCCGATGATTTCGGCATTACCGTGCGGGGCGATCCAGGGCGCAAAGATTGCCGCCAGCACGAACAGCGCCGTCAGGACTATGCCGATCAGCGCGGGGATGGGGATGCGTTTGATATCGAGCATACCCGCCCCCTATTTCGGATGTCTGAGGCGCGGATTGGCGATGATCGCCGCTATGTCCGCAATGATGTTCAATGTGATGTAGACAGCGGCAAAGATCAGGCCGACGGCCTGCACCACCGGCACATCGCGCTTGGTCACGTGATCGACCAGATACTGCCCCATGCCGGGATAGACGAAGATCACCTCGACCACGACGACGCCGACGATCAGATAGGCGAGGTTGAGCATGACGACATTGATGATCGGCGCGATGGCATTGGGGAAGGCGTGCTTGCGGATGACATTGAAGGCCGACAGGCCTTTCAATTCCGCCGTCTCGACATAGGCCGACTGCATGACATTGAGGATCGCCGCACGCGTCATTCGCATCATATGGGCAAGCACCACCAGCGTCAGCGCCGTCGCAGGCAAGGCGATAGCCTGCATGCGCTCACCGAATGGCATGCCGTCATAGACAGTCGAGATGCCGGGGAAGATCTGCCACTTCACGGCAAAGAAGTAGACAAGGACATAGCCAATGAAGAACTCGGGGAAGGAGGTCGAGGCGAGCGCCAGTCCGGAGATCAGCTTGTCGACCCAGCCATTGCGGTAGCGCACCGCGATCAAGCCGAGAATGATTGCCAGCGGCACGGCAACGATCGCCGCCCAGAAGGCAAGGAACAGCGTGTTCCACAGCCGGCCCTTTATCGACGTGGCGATGTCTTGCCCGCTCGACATGGCGGTTCCAAGATCACCGACCAGAACACCGCCAAGCCAGTGGAAATACCTGACATAGGCGGGCGCATTGAGACCGAGCTGCTCGCGCAGATTGGCGAGCGACTCCGGTGTCGCTGATTGTCCGAGAATGGCTTGCGCGACGTCGCCGGGCAGAATCTGGGTGCCGGCGAAGATCAGGACCGAGACGGCCAACAAGAGGACTATGCCCAGCGCAATGCGCTGGGCAATCAGCTTCAAGATGGGTGAAGACATATCCGCAAAGCCGGCTCAGGCCTGCAGCCAGCACTTCGCCAGGGCGTAGCCGTTCATCAGCTCCTGATGCGGATCGTCCACCCAGCCGTCGACCTTGGCGCCGGTCGCATCGATGAACTGGTTGAACATCGGCAGGATGAGACCGCCATCGTCGCGCACCATGACGGCCATGTCGTGGTACATCGCCTTGCGCTTGGTCTCGTCGAGTTCGGCGCGCGCCGCCAGCACCATCTTGTCGAAATCCGGGCGCATGAAACGCGTGTCGTTCCAGTCGGCGGTCGACAGATAGGCGGTCGAGTACATCTGGTCCTGCGTCGAGCGCCCACCCCAGTAGGAGGCGCAGAAGGGCTGCTTGTTCCAGACTTCCGACCAGTAGCCGTCGCCCGGTTCGCGCTTGATCTCGAGCGTGATGCCGGCCTTGGCCGCGCTCTGCTGGAAGAGCTGGGCCGCATCGACGGCGCCGGGGAAGGCGACATCCGACGTGCGCAGCAGCACTGAGCCGTCATGACCCGACTTCTTGAAGTGGAACTTGGCCTTGTCCGGATCATACTTGCGCTGCTCGATCTCGGTGAACAGCGGGTAAGACGCATTGATCGGGAAGTCGTTGCCGAGCGAGCCGTAGCCGCGCAGCACCTTGTTCAGCATCTCCTCGCGGTCGATCGCCAGCTTTAAGGCCATGCGCAGATCGGCGTTGTCGAAGGGTGCCGTGTTGCAATGCATGATGAAGACATAGTGGCCGGGGCCGGCGTGGTTGCGGATGGTCACGCCCGGCACCCGCTTGATCAGGTCGACGATCTTCGGCTCGACGCGGTTGATCATGTTGACCTGACCGCCCTGCAGCGCCGCCGTGCGCGCCGTCGCGTCGTTGATGACGATGATCTCGATCTGATCGGCATGGCCCATCTTGTCGCCCTGCCAGTAATTGGCGAAGCGTTCACCGCCATGGCGCACGCCCGGCTCGTTGGTGGCGATCTTATATGGGCCAGCGCTGATGCCGGCGTCCGGCTTGTCCTTGCCGCCATTGGGCTGGATGATCAGGTGATAGTCGCTGAGCAGGTAGGGAAGGTCGGCATTCGGCTCCTTCAGCGTCAGCACCACTTCCTTGCCGCTGGCCTTGATGGTCTCGATGCCTTTCATGTAGCCGAGCGCGCCCGACTTCGACTTTTCATCCGAATGGCGCTCGAGCGTGGCGGCCACGTCTTCGGCGGTCACCGTCTTGCCGTTGTGGAATTCGATGCCGTCACGGATCTTCAGCGTCCACACCTTGGCGTCCGGCGACGAGCCGATCTCCTCGGCGATGCGGTTCTCGAGCTTGCCGTCGGGCGACAGCTCGACGATCAATTCGCCCCACATCTTGCCGAAGGCGAACGGAACCTGCGTCATCATCAGCGCCGGGTCGAGGCTGTTGGTGGATTCGCCGCCGACCAGGCCGGCCTTCAGCGTGCCGCCCTTGACCGGACCTGCCGCGCGCGCCGCGCTGGACAGCAGCGAGTTGGCAAAGGGTGCGGCGATACCGAGCGCTGCGGCGCGACCGAGAAAATCACGACGGCTCAGCTTGCCCGCGGCAACACGCCGGCTAAGGAATTCGAGTTCATTCGACATTTTGAGTTCCTCACTCTGTTGGATCGACTCTGCGGTCGATTTTCTTTGTTAATTCTCCCTGAATAATGAGGGTAAGCTAATGCCGTAAGCAAGACCGAATGCGACATGCCGTGGCGTAAATCGTACGTCGCATTTGGACCAACGGCTGCGGCGCTCAGACCAGCGCGCGTGGAATCCTTTCCTCGAAATTGCGCTCGAAGACGATTATTTCACCCTCATAGGCCTCGATTCTGGCGCTGACGATGAAGTTTTGCGGATCCGATCGCATCTCGGCCCATGCCTCGGTACGCACCGACCATCCATTTCGCGACAGTGTCTGCGTCCAGTGGGTTTTCCCCGAGGCTGACAGTGGATTGTCAGGATGGATCGCCCAGGTCTCGCGGGCGACGCTGCCATTGACCAGGCCATGGTCGAGATCGCGCACCTCGCCGAAATCATCCGATATGGAAAGCGTGACGATTCCGGTCTTTTCGTCGCGATTGACATGGCGTTCGGAATTGGTGGCACGGATCGTCTCGATCGCCCAGGGTGCCGCACCTTCCGGTTCGGCGAACGTCGCTTCGTCGCCTGTCGCCAGCGGGCGCAGCGGCAAGGACAGCGTCGCTGCCGACAAGGTGAGTTTCACCGGTTCCGGCGATGGCCAGATGGCAGGCCAGTAGGCGTTCGACACGGCAATGCGCAGGCGGTGGCCGGCCGGCACGCGATAGGCGCATTGGTCGAGCACGACACGCGCGGAGACGGTCTCGCCTGGCACCAGCGCCTGCGGAAATTCGTGTGAGTCGCGGTGTGTCAGGTTCAGCACGCCATAGGAGATCAGTTCCGAAGCGCCGTCGGGGTGCACGTCGCACAGCCGGACCGCGATATTGGCCTGCGGACGGTCGGAGGAGAGCGTGACCAGAACCTCGGGCGCACCGACGATGTCGACCGCCTCACCAAGTTCCGGCTGGTCGAAACAGAACGACAGCGCATCGTCGGGACGCTGGTCGCCCGGCAGTTCCGGGCCGAAGGTGAACGGGAAATACTCGCCGCCGGCGAGGCCGCAGGTCTGCGGCGAGGCGACGATGGCGGGTTTGCCGCCCGCCGCGATCAACTCGATCTTCTCCGTCTTGATGGCGGGCGACGGCCATTCTTTCTCGGCTACCCAGCGGCCAGGTCGCTCGGGATGCCAGCGTGCCGGTCGCACGCTATCCATCACATAGGCGCGGTAGGCCGGATCGTTCTCCACGCCGGTCTTGGCGCCCTTCAGCCAGTGGTCCCACCAGCGCAAGGCTTCCTGCAGGAAGCCGATGGCCGGCTGGGGTCCGGCGTAATGCGGATATTTGTGGATCCAGGGGCCGACGATGCCCTTCACCGGCGCTTCGATATTGATCACGAGATTGGAGATCGTGTTGCGGTAGCCGTCATGCCAGCCGCCGATCGACAAAACGGCCGCTTTGACCGCGGAAAAATCCTCGCAGATCGAGCCGCGTTCCCAGTAGGCGTCGCGATGCTGGTGGCTGAGCCATAACGGCAGAAGGAAGGACTGGTTCTCCAACCGCGTCAGCCACAGATCGCGCCAGCGGTTGTCGCCGGCGATCAACGGGTCCGGCGGCCGCGACGAATAGGAGAGCATGGTCGAGGCCCAGCCGAAATTCTCGATCAGCAGGCAGCCGCCCTTATAGTGGATGTCGTCGGCATAGCGGTCGACGGTCGAACACAGGCTGATGACCGCCTTCAGCGCCGGCGGCTGCTTGGCGGCCACCTGCAGGCAGTTGAAGCCGCCCCAGGAGATGCCCATCATGCCGACATGGCCGTTGCACCAGGGTTGAGCCGCCGCCCAGGCAATGACGTCGCAGGCGTCCTGCAATTCCTGCTCGGAATATTCGTCGTCCATCAGCCCTTCGGAATCGCCATTGCCGCGCATGTCGACGCGGATCGATGCGTAGCCGTGGCCGGCGAAATAGGGATGCGTCAGCTGGTCGCGAAAAATGGTGCCATCGCGCTTGCGGTAGGGCAGATGCTCGAGGATGACAGGCACCGGATCGTCGCCGGCATCCTCCGGCATCCACACCCGCGCCGACAGCCGGCAGCCATCCGGCATGACGATGCCCATGTCGGGGAATTCAACGACCTTGCGGGGAAATTCAGTGACGGTTTTCATGGGCTGGCATAACGCCCCGCGGCGCCGCAACTTTCAATCGCCATTCGCGACTGGAGCAGCGAAATATGCGACCTGTGCCGCTATCGCAATTCGTCCAGCAGCTCGGGATGTTTTTCCAGCAGCGTCATCAATTGGATGGTCGGGCCGCTCGGCTCGATCAAGCCTCGTTCATACTTGTCAAAAGCATTTTCGCCGACCTTGAACAGGGATCCGGCCTCGCGCTGTGACAGTTTCAGCTTCGTACGCATACGTCGGATGGTTGCGGGAGCTGGAACGCCGTCAATCTTTTCCTTGAGGGCGCGAAGGCACGCGTCGACAGCAATCATATCGTCTCCGACATGCACCCCCTCGTCCCCAGAGGCCGGATAATAGCCCGGAAGGTCGACTACCATGCTCTCGCCCTTATAGGTCACGGTGAATGGACGCACCTGACGCGTCAGGGTTTCCCCGGTTTCGGGGGAAATCATGGTTTTTCCTGCGGTCACTTCCATAGCCTATGGTTGCCACCATAAAGGTGGCAATTCAAGCAGTAGGCCCTCAGTTCAGTGGAATCTCGTTCTCGCCCTTGCTTGCCTGGTAGGCGCCGGACAACTCGTCGTAGCGGACCGAGATCTTGCCGATGCGCGCCTCCAGCCGCTGGCGCTCGGCCTCGGGCAGCGCCCGCACCAGCCTGCGGATCGAAAAACTTTTCCAGTAGGCGTTCTCGGCATTGTAGCCGCCGGGGTCGAGGGTGAAGACCTCTTTCAGGATTTTCAGGTCGTGCGGGATAGCAAAACTGTCTCGCGAATCCTCATGGCTGAACAGATAGTAGAAATTGTCGAAGCCGGTCCAGGTGATCGCCGATAGGCAGAGCGAACAGGGTTCGTGCGTGGCGATGAACAGCGCGTCCTTGGTGTCGACGCGCTCGGCCCTCGGCATTTCGTAGAAACGCTTCAGGCAATGCACCTCGCCATGCCAGAGCGGGTTTTCGATCTCGTTGTTGGTTTCGGCTAGCACCAGCGAGCGGTCGTCCTTGCGCAGGATCGCCGCGCCAAACAGCTTGTTCCCATGGGCAACACCTTCCGCCGTCTTCGGCACGATGTCGTGTTCGATGACGTCGAGCAGGCGGTCGATCAGCGAAATGTCGGTCATGAAGGAATCCCGTCGGGGAGATGGATCTCGTAGGCGTGCGAGAAATGGAACTCTTCGAGGTTGGAGCCGTCACCGCCACGGTCGACGATCAGGAAATCCTGGGCCTCGCCGAGCGGCGTCAGCACGCCGTGCCAGAGATTGCGGGCATAGTTGATGCCTTGTCCGGGCGCGGTGATGAAGGCGTGCGGCTCGCCTGGCCCTTCATCACCATCATGGCAGACGACGACCAGGAACGGGCGAGGCGACAGCG
Organism: Mesorhizobium loti CJ3sym; assembly: GCF_000472785.1. Taxonomy (GTDB): domain Bacteria; phylum Pseudomonadota; class Alphaproteobacteria; order Rhizobiales; family Rhizobiaceae; genus Mesorhizobium; species Mesorhizobium loti_E. The sequence goes on along the minus strand of NZ_AXAL01000021.1, from coordinate 60,439 downwards.
GGATGAACGCCTGGCTGCCCAAGGGATGGCGCTCCACCATGGTCAGCTTCAGCGGCAGTTCATAAGGCGTGCCGCGCACCATCGAGATCAGCACGCGGGCGTTCGGCCCAGCGGCTTGCGCCGTGGCAAGGTCGTGGTAGCGTTCGGCGCGGCCGCCATTGATCGGGTAGTGGTTGTCGCCGCCCATGTCGATGACATCGCCGAACCCGGCAAAGGCCTCACGGGTCAGCTTCTGTGCTGTGATGCGGGTCACCGCGCGCCGCCGCCAATGCCCGCCCCGCCGAGCTTGGCGTGCCGGTTGACATCCTTGTAGAGCAGATAGCGGAATTTGCCCGGACCGCCGGCATAGCAGGCCTGCGGGCAGAAGGCGCGCAGCCACATATAGTCGCCGGCCTCGACCTCGACCCAGTCCTGGTTGAGGCGATAGACCCCCTTGCCCTCCAGCACATAGAGCCCGTGTTCCATGACATGTGTCTCGGCGAAAGGAATGACCGCACCTGGCTCGAGCGTAACGATGGTCATATGCATGTCGTGTCGCAGATCGGCCGGATCGACGAACCGCGTCGTCGCCCAGCGGCCCTCGGTGCCGGGCATCGGCGTCGGTGCGATCTCCTGCTCATTGGCGAAGAAAGCTTCCGGTATGTCGAGACCATCGACCACTTCGTAAGTCTTGCGAACCCAGTGGAAGCGGACTGGCGCCTTGCTTTCGTTGCGAACCGTCCAGCCGCTGGCCGGCGGCAGGAAGGCAAAGCCGCCGGGCCTTAAACTATGCTTCTTGCCGGCGAGCAGAACGGTCAATTCGCCTTCGACCACGAACAGTGCGCCCTCGGCGCCGGCGTCGGGCTCCGGCCGCTCGCTGCCGCCGCCGGGCGCGACCTCGACGATGTATTGCGAGAAGGTCTCGGCGAAGCCGGACAGCGGTCGCGACAGGATCCAGACGCGGGTCTTGTCCCAGAACGGCAAGGCGCTGGTGACGATGTCCTGCATCACCCCCCTGGGGATGACGGCATAGGCCTCGGTGAAGACGGCGCGGCCTGTCAGCAGCTCTGTCTGGCCGGAATGGCCGCCATGCGGCGCATAATAGGTTCGCTCGGGCATCGTGATCGTATCCATGGGTTCAAACCTATTGCGGTAGCATATCCCTGAGACGGAGCAGCGCGATGCGCTCCACCTGTTTGCAGGCGGTATCGAGTTCGACGCCACGGCTGTTGCCGATGCGCGCCTCGAATTCGGCGAGGATCTCTTCCTTGGTCTTGCCCCGCACCGCGATGATGAAGGGGAAGCCGAAGGTGGTGACGTAGGCGGCGTTGAGTTTGGAGAACAGCTCGCGTTCCTTGTCGGTCAAAGCGTCGAGGCCGGCGGAAGCCTGTTCTTTGGTCGATTCCGCTGTCAGCCGCCTGGCCTTGGCTAGCTTGCCGGCAAGGTCGGGATGGGCGTTGAGCACGCCCAGCCGCTCGGTCTCGCTGGCGGCGCGGAAGATACGGCAGAGCGCATTGTGCAGGCCGCCCGCCGTGTCATGCGCCGGGCCGAGCTCCAGCTCGTAGGCCCGCTCGGCAATCCAGGGCGAATGTTCGAACACGCCGCCAAAGGTGTGGACGAAGGTTTCGAATTCCATCTTCGAGGGCCTGAGCGCCGCCGGCTTGTAGGGGTGATTCTCCTGCCAGTGCCTGGCGATGTCGATGCGCCGCGCCAGCCAGACCTTGTCGTGCGATTTGACATAGTCGACGAAGCGCTTCAGCGCCGCCACTCGGCCCGGCCGCCCGACGAGCCGGCAATGCAGGCCGATATTCATCATGCGTGGCCGGCCGGCCTTGCCCTCGGCATAGAGCGTGTCGAAACTGTCCTTCAGATAGGCGAAGAACTGATCGCCCGAATTGAAGCCCTGCGGCGTGGCGAAGCGCATGTCGTTGGCGTCGAGCGTATAGGGAATGATGAGCTGCGTGCCGCCGCTGTGCTCGAACCAGTAGGGCAGTTCGTCGTCGTAGGTGTCGGAGACGTAGTCGAAGCCGCCCTCTTCGGCCACGATGCGCACCGTGTTGACCGAGGTGCGGCCCGTATACCAGCCGGTCGGACGCTCGCCGGTCACCTCGTAGTGCAGCTTGATCGCCGCTTCGAGGTCGCGGCGCTCGTCCTCGGCGCTATGGTCGCGATAGTCGATCCACCGCAGCCCGTGCGAGGCGATCTCCCAGCCGGCTTCCTGCATGGCTGTGACCTGATCGGGCGAGCGGGCGAGTGCTGAGGCAACGCCGTAGCAGGTCACGGGTACCTGGGCCTCGCTGAAGAGGCGCAACAGCCGCCAGAAGCCGGTCCGCGCGCCATATTCGTAGATTGATTCCATGTTCCAATGGCGCTGGCCGACCCATGGGGCGGCTCCGACGATCTCCGACAGGAAGGCTTCCGAGGCCTTGTCGCCGTGCAGCACGCAGTTCTCGCCGCCCTCTTCGTAATTGACGACGAACTGCACCGCGACATGCGCGCCGCCGGGCCATTTCGGATCCGGCGGATTGGCTCCGTAGCCGCGCATGTCTCTGATATAACGCATTGCCCCTCCTGCCGGGCATTGCCCGAAAGTGTGATCAGGATATCGAAAGGGTGCTTCTCGCATTCCCCCGAAAATTTTTGAAAGTGTTTTTGTCGCACTCCGCTCGACCGGGACTTATGCATCGCCTTTAATTGGCGCACAATTCATCACTATTGTTCTGATGTACCAGGATGGGAGGCGGCCAATGGCAGAGACGTCGAAAGCCGATGGCGGGCGCCTGACGACCCACGTGCTGGACACGGCGACCGGCAAGCCGGCGGCCGGGTTGTCAATCGCGCTCTATCGTCTCGATGGCTCGGCCAGAACACATCTGAAGACGGTCGCGACCAATGCCGACGGCCGTTGCGATGCACCGCTGCTTGCTGGCAGCGATTTCCGCACCGGCGAATACGAACTGGTTTTCGCGGCTGGTGACTATCTGCGCGGCTTGGGGACAAAGCTGCCCAATCCCGCCTTCCTCGACTGCGTGCCGATCCGCTTCGGTATGGCCGACGCGGTGCACTATCATGTACCATTGTTGCTCTCGCCCTACGGCTATTCGACCTACAGGGGGAGCTGAGGCATGGCCAGGGTTTCTATCCGCAACGAGATCCGCTTCATCCTGAACGGCAGGGATGTCGTGCTGTCATCGGTGGCGCCCGATGAGACCTTGCTCGACTGGCTGCGGCTCGACCGTTCGCTGCGCGGCACCAAGGAAGGCTGCGCCGAGGGCGATTGTGGCGCCTGCACCGTGCTGGTCGGCAAGCTCTCCGCCGGCGGGCTGGTCTACGAAAGCGTCAATGCCTGCATCCGCTTCCTCGGTTCGCTCGACGGCACCCATGTCGTGACGGTCGAGCATTTGCGCGGCGAGCCTGGCCAGTTGCATCCTGTCCAACAAGCGATGGTCGATTTCCACGGCTCGCAATGCGGCTTCTGCACGCCGGGCTTCGTCATGTCGCTCTACGGCCTGTGGATGAAATCGCCGGATCCGTCGAACGGGGCAATCGAAAAGGCCCTGCAAGGCAATCTCTGCCGCTGCACGGGCTACGAGGCGATCATGCGCGCCGCGCACGCCATCTCAAGCTACGGCAAGGCGGCGAAGGATCCGCTGGCGGTGGAGCGCAAGGCGATCACGGCGAGACTGGAGGCCTTGCATGACGGCGCGCGGGTCGAGATCGGTTCAGCCAAGGCGCGGCTCATCGTGCCGGCCAATGTCGACGATTTCGCCGCCATACTGGACAAGGAACCCGGCGCCACCATCGTTGCCGGTTCGACCGATGTCGGCCTGTGGGTGACCAAGCACATGCGCGATATTTCACCGGTGGTCTTCATCGGCAATCTCGACGGGCTGTGCACCATCTCCGAAGACAAGGGCGTGATATCGATCGGCGCCGGCGTCACCTATACCGAAGCCTTCTCGACGCTCGCCAAACGCGTCCCGGCGCTGGGGCCGCTGTTCGACCGTATCGGCGGCGAACAGGTGCGCAACATGGGCACCATCGGCGGCAATATAGCCAACGGCTCGCCGATCGGCGACACGCCGCCACCCTTGATCGCGCTCGGCGCGCGGCTCACGCTGCGCAAAGGCAAGAAGCGGCGCACGATCCCGTTGCAGGATTTCTTCATTGCTTACGGCAAGCAGGACCGGCAACCGGGTGAATTCGTCGAGGCGGTGCACGTGCCGGTGCCGGCGAAGGAAACGAAATTCGGCGTCTACAAGATCACCAAGCGCCGCGACGAGGACATCACGGCGGCACTCGGCGCCTTTTTCCTGACGCTGGCCAAGGACGGCACGGTCGCCGATGTGCGCATCGCCTATGGCGGCATGGCTGCGACGCCGAAGCGGGCGTCTTCTGTCGAACAGGCGCTGTTCGGCAAACCCTGGACCGAAGCGACCGTCGAGACGGCAATGGCCGAATACGCCAGGGATTTCACCCCGCTCACCGACATGCGGGCGTCAGCCGAATACCGGGCTCTGGCGGCCAGAAACCTGTTGCTGCGCTTCTTTGTCGAAACCACCGGCACCAAAGCACCCTTCCTGGTGTCACGCAACGAGGCGGCCTGATGAACGAGCACGCCACATCAAATCTCAAGCCCGAGAAGATCGTCGGCGGCGTCGCCACCGACCAGCGGCATGATTCCGCCCACAAGCATGTCAGCGGCACCGCCGTCTATATCGACGACATGCCGGAGCCGGAAGGCACGCTGCATGTCGGCCTCGGCCTGTCGAAGGTCGCGCATGGCACGCTGAAGAGTGTCGACCTCTCGGCCGTGCGGACAGCCCCCGGCGTCCTCGATGTGCTGACCTATGCCGACGTGCCCGGCGAAAACGACGTCTCGCCCAGCAACATGCATGACGACCCGGTGTTGGCGGAAGGCAAGGTGCAGTTCTTCGGCCAGCCGATCTTCGCGGTCATCGCCGAAACACGGGACGCTGCGCGCCGTGCCGCGCGTCTGGCCAGGATCGAATATGAGGAGCTTCCAGCCATCCTCGGCATCTGGCCGCTGGATCCGCTCCAGGACAGGCTGGTCACCACGCCGCTGACTTTGCGCCGCGGCGACGCGGCCGCCGCGATCGCCGCGGCGCCCCGCCGGGTGAAGGGGCGCATGAAGCTTGGCGGACAGGACCATTTCTACCTCGAGGGCCAGGTATCGTTGGCCGTGCCGGGCGAAGACGACGAGGTCACAGTCTATTGCTCGACCCAGGGGCCGAGCGAGACCCAGCACCTTGTGTCCCATGTGCTCGGCGTACCCAGCCATGCAGTGACGGTCGAGGTCCGGCGCATGGGCGGCGGCTTCGGCGGCAAGGAAACACAGGCCAACCAGTGCGCGGCGATCGCCGCGATCGCGGCCAAGAAGCATAAGCGGGCCGTCAAGGTCAGGCTCGACCGCGACGAGGATATGACCGCCACCGGCAAGCGGCACGACTTCGCCATCGATTATGAAGTCGGCTTCGACAACGAGGGCAATATCCTCGGCGTCGACTTCATGTTCGCCCTCAATGCCGGCTTCTCGGCCGACCTGTCCGGCCCTGTCGGCGACCGTGCGCTGTTCCATTGCGACAACGCCTATTTCTATCCGAACGTCCACGCCAAATCGGCGCCGCTCTACACCAACACCGTTTCCAACACGGCCTTTCGTGGCTTCGGCGGCCCACAAGGCATGATTGGCGCCGAGCGCGTCATCGACGAGGTGGCGTTTGCCGTCGGCAAGGATTCGCTCGAAATCCGCAAGCTGAATTTCTATGACCCGATGGAGGCGATCGGCGCGCGCAACGTCACGCCCTACCACCAGAAGGTCGAGGACAACATCATCCAGCGCATCGTCGCCGAACTCGAGGAAAGCGCCAACTATGCGCGGCGGCGGCGCGAGATCCAGGCCTTCAACGCCAACAGCCGCTTCATCAAGCGCGGCCTGGCGCTGACACCGGTGAAGTTCGGCATCTCCTTCACCAAGACCGAGTCCAACCAGGCCGGCGCGTTGGTGCATGTCTATGCCGACGGTTCGGTGCACATGAACCATGGCGGCACCGAAATGGGGCAGGGCCTGCACCTTAAGGTGGCGCAGGTCGTGGCGGAAGAGTTCCAGATCGATCTCGCCAGGGTAAAGATCACCGCCACCACCACCGCCAAGGTGCCGAACACGGCGCCGACCGCTGCATCCTCGGGCGCCGACCTCAACGGCATGGCGGCGCAGGATGCGGCGCGGCAAATCCGCAAGCGGCTCACCGATTTCGCCGCCGAGAAATATCAGGTGCCGGTCGATCAGGTGGTGTTTCTGCCCAATCGGGTTCGCGTCGGCAACCAGGAAATCAGCTTCAACGACCTGATCAAGCAGGCTTTTATTGCACGCGTGCAGCTCTCGGCCGCCGGCTTTTACAAGACGCCAAAGATCCATTGGGACCGCAGCAAGGGACAGGGCCACGCCTTCTACTACTACGCCTATGGCGCGGCTTGCTCCGAAGTGTCTGTCGATACGCTGACCGGCGAATATGTCGTCGAGCGCGCCGATATCCTGCACGATTGCGGCCGCTCGCTGAACCGGGCGATCGACATTGGCCAGGTCGAGGGCGGCTTCATCCAGGGCATGGGTTGGCTGACGACGGAAGAGCTCTGGTGGGACGACAAGGGCCGGCTGCGCACGCATGCGCCGTCGACCTACAAGATCCCGCTGGCCTCCGACCGGCCGAAGATTTTCAACGTGGCGCTGACCGATTGGTCGCAGGCCTATGAGCCGACCATCCATCGTTCCAAGGCGGTCGGCGAGCCACCGCTGCCGCACGGCATGTCGGTTCTGCACGCACTGTCGGACGCGGTGGCCAGCGTCGCCGACCACAAGATCTGTCCGCGTCTCGATGCGCCGGCGACGCCGGAACGCGTGTTGATGGCAATCGAGCGGTTGAAGAAAGAGGTCAAGGCAGGCGCCTGAAACGAGCGAAACGTGCAATCCAGGCCGAAAAAGCCTATATTTCCCAATAGGGAAGCTAAGATGAACTCGAAAGTGCAAAGCCTGAAAGCCTTTCTTGCCAGCGCCGGCCGGGTCGCGCTGGTCGAAGTGGCCGGCACCAAAGGCTCGACGCCTCGCGAGAAAGGCGCCTTCATGCTCGTCTCGGCATCGGCGATTCTTGGCACGATCGGCGGAGGTCAGCTCGAATACATGGCTCTCGACAAGGCGCGGCAGATGGTAATGCCGTCCGGTCGGCTTGGTTCGGTCGGCCGTCTTCAATCGAGTTCCCGCATCGAGGTCGACGAAATCTGCGCCACCCTCGACGTGCCGCTCGGGCCGGAGATCGGCCAATGCTGCGGCGGGCGTGTCGAAGTCTTGATCCGACTTGTCGATGCCACGCTCGCTGCCGAGCTGGTTGCGACGGCGGAAGCCGAACAGGCACACCTGCCGCATGTCTACGTCTTCGGCGGCGGGCATGTCGGCCAGGCGCTGGCCGCATCGCTCGCGCTCTTGCCCATTCATACCGTCGTCATCGAGACCCGCGCCGAGGCGCTGGAAGGCATGCCGGAAACCGTCGAAACCCGTTTGACGCCGATGCCCGAGGCCGAGGTACGCAAAGCTCCCCCAGGCACCGCCTTCGCCATCCTCACCCACGATCACGCATTGGATTTCCTGATCGTCACCGAAGCGCTGAAGCGTGACGACGCGGCCTATGTCGGCATGATAGGCTCGAAGACCAAGAAAGCGACCTTCAAGAATTGGTTCCTGAAATCGGCTGATGGTAGCGAAGCGGAGTTTGCCCGCCTCGTCTCGCCGATCGGCGGCGATGCCGTCAAGGACAAGCGCCCTCCGGTGATCGCGGCACTCGCAGCCGCCGAGATCATGACGGCGCTGGTCGTTCACAACGCGGCCGTGAGTGCCGACCACCAGGTCCGGCAGGACAAGGTGATGGCTGGTTAGCCATCGCCGCCTCGTCAGTTTTCAATCGCCCGAACCACGCATTTGCGCTATCCACCCGGCATTGCGGCATGAGGCGAAGACACATGGATGTTCTGAAGATCGCGGCCTTTTCGGATGGCAACACCGGCGGCAATCCGGCCGGGGTGCTGATCGGCGATGTCTTGCCCGATGCGGCCGAAATGCAGCGTCTGGCGGCGGAGGTCGGGTTCTCGGAAACCGCGTTTGCCGCACTGGATGGAGACAACTGGCGGGTGCGCTACTTCTCGCCGGAAACCGAAGTTCCCTTCTGCGGTCACGCCACCATCGCTCTGGGAGCGGCTTTGGTTCGACAGTTTGGCGATGGAATTTTCCCGCTGACCCTCAACCAGGCCAACATCACCGTCGAAGGGTTCCGCGATGGCGCGAACGTCGCCGCCGCCTTGCAGTCGCCGCCGACACGCAGCAAGCCGGCGCCGCTCGCGCTGATTGCCGAGGCGCTGGCGCTGTTCGGCTATGATGCGGCCGATCTCGATCCGGCCATTCCGCCGGCGCTGATCCATGGCGGCGCGGACCACCTTGTGCTCGCCCTCAAATCGCGCGAGGCACTGGCCGCCATGCGCTACGAGCTGAAAGCCGGGCAAACCCTGATGCGGCGTAATGGGCTGGTCACGATCCTGCTCGCTTATGCCGAAACGCCACGGCTGTTCCACACGCGCAATCCCTTTGCCTCGGGTGGGGTCTATGAGGATCCGGCTACGGGAGCGTCGACAGCGGCCTTTGCCGGTTATCTCAGAGACATCGCCTGGCCGCATGGCGGCGCGATCGATATCGTGCAAGGCGAGGACATGGGCATGCGCTCGCGTCTGCATGCCAATATTGCGCCCGAGATCGGCAGCTCGATCAGGGTCTCAGGCACGGCCCGGATGATGGACGAAGCATAGAAGCTGCCGGCATCAGTCCGGCCGTTTCAAGCCGAGGTGGTCGCGCAGCGTTCGGCCTTCGTAGTCCCAGCGGAACAGGCCGCGCCGCTGCAGTTCCGGCACGACCAGCGTGGCAAAGGCATCGAGCTCACCGGGGAAATAGGACGGCATGACGTTGAAGCCGTCGGCAGCGCCGCCTTCGAAACGCGCCTGCAACTCGTCGGCGACCTGCGCCGCCGTGCCGACGATGCGCCAATGGCCGCGCGCCCCTGCGAAGTGGCGGGCAAGCTGGCGGATGGAAAGGCCGTCGCGGCGTGATTGCTCGACCACCAGCGCCTGCCGGCTTTTCATGCCTTCGCTCTCCGGCAGTTCGGGCAGCGGCCCGTCGATCGGATAGCGCCCGAGATCGGAGATGCTGAGATAGCTGGACAGCAGCGCCACACCGACATCGTCGGGGATCAGCGCTTGCAACTCCTCATGTTTCTCGCGGGCTTCTGCCGCGGTTTCGGCCACCACGGGTGAGACGCCGGGCATGATCTTGATGTCGTCGGGCTCACGTCCATAGGCGGCCATGCGCCCCTTGAGGTCATCATAAAAGGCCTTCGCTTCCTCGAAAGTCTGCGCCGCCGTGAAGACCACGTCTGCGGTGCGGGCGGCAAGGTCGCGGCCGACATCCGAGGCGCCGGCCTGGACCATGACCGGCGCGCCTTGCGGCGAGCGCGGCAGGTCGAGCGGGTCGCGCACCGAAAAGCTCTGGCCGTCATGGCCGGAAGCCTTGCCGCGCCAAAGCCCGGTCACCACCTCGGCGAATTCGCGCGCCCGCTCGTAGCGGTCGGCATGGGGCTTGAGCCCGGTCGCGCCGAAATTGGCGGCTTCGATGGGGCTGGCTGACGTCACCAGGTTCCAGCCGGCCCGGCCGCCACTCAGATGGTCGAGCGACAAAAAGGTGCGCGCGAGGCCATAGGGCTCGTTGTAGCTTGTCGAGGCGGTGGAAACGAGGCCGATGCGGCTGGTTTGCGCGGCCAGCGCAGACAGCAGGCTGATCGGCTCGAAGCCGATCGAACGCGACGTCTGGCTGGCGATGTCGATATTGGCCTCACGCAGACCGGCGGCATCCTCGCAGAAGATCATGTCGAACTTCGCCGCTTCCGCCGTGCGTGCCAGCTGGATGTAATGGTCGATGTCGATGCCGGCCGTTACATGCGCCTTGGGATGGCGCCAGGCGGCGATATGGTGGCCCGTCGCCCACAGAAAGGCGCCGAGCTTCATCTGCGCGGTCATTGCTCACCTCCACCGGAAAGGCCAAGATGCGAGCGCAACGTCGTCCCGCGATAATTCTCTCGAAACAAGCCACGCCGCCGCAGATCCGGCACGACAAGATCGGCGAACTCGTCGAGTGCCGAACGCTGTGCCGGCAGCTGGATGTTGAACCCGTCGCAGCTTTTCGACTGGAACTGTTCTGCCAGCCGGTCGGCAGCGACGGTCGGCCCACCGTCAGTTGGTGAGACATTCACCAGCAATTTCACAGCAACGGGATCGCGCCCGCAGGCGGCAACGCGGCGCCTCAGATCGTCATAGCGTGCTTTCGCGCCTTCGACCGATCCGCTCTCCAATAAAATGACATCGGCGGTACGGGCGGAAATGTCCAAGTCGGCTTCCGACAGGCCCGACAGCACCAGAACCGGCGTATCCTGCGGCGAGCGCGCGACGTTCAGCGGTCCGCGCACGGAGAAAAATTCGCCTTTGTGGTCGAGCAAATGCATCTTCTCGGGAATATGGAAGCGACCGGCGCTCTTGTCGAACAGGAGCGCATCCGCATCCCAGCCCCGCCACAAGCCTTGAACGATGCCGATATATTCCTCAGTGCGACGACGAAAATCCGTGTCCGAAAACCCTTCCGGTCTGCTGAAATTGGTGGCCTCGCGTGGAGCCTGCGCCATCGTCGCGTTCCAGCCGCTGCGGCCATGGCTGATGATGTCGAGCGAGGCGAAACGGCGCGCCAGATTGTAGGGTTGGTGGGCAATGGTCGAGGCCGCGGCGACGAGGCCGATCTTGCTCGTCACTGTCGCCAGCGCGGCCAGCAAGGTCGTCGCTTCGAAGGGCATCTGCTTGTCTGCTTCACCACCCGACGCCGGCGCGGAATCGGCAAGCACCACCATGTCCAGTCCGGCGGCTTCGGCCTTTTGCACAAGACCAGCAAGACGGCTGAATTCCGGCTCGGGCGATGGATCGGCGGTTTCCGCAAACAGCGAAACGGCAAGATGCATTGTGGCGCCGTTGTCCATCGATAATCCCTGCAGGGCGAAACAGAACCGAGACTATGTTCGCCGCTTCCAGGGATGGCAACCGCTGGCGCTGGGCCAACCGCTGGTCACGTGCCGGCCAGCCGTCACTTTCAGGTCAGCCTCTACTTTCCGGCCAGAAGGTCATTGATCAGCCGCTGGCAGCGCTCGGCCATGAAATCGAGCAGCAGCCGCACCTTCGGGTCCTGCAACTTCTTGTGCGGATAGACGGCGGCGAATTGCACCGGCGTCGGCGGCGTGCTGGCCAGGATCACCTTCAGCCGCTGGTCGCGAATGAAGGGTTCGACCTCGAAGCGCGGCTTGTTAATGATGCCGCGCCCGGACAGTGCCCATCCGGTCAGCACATCGCCATCGTCGGTGTCGTAGGGCCCGTGCACCTCGAACTTCTGCGGTCCGGCGGGAGTCTGCAGCGTCCAGACATATTCGCGCGCGCCGGAATAGCGCAGCATCAGACAATCATGCTTCTTGCCGATCAGTTCCTGCGGCTCTATCGGCTCGCCGCGTGCCTCCAGATATTTCGGCGCCGCCACCAGCACACGCTCGCACTCCATGATGCCGCGCATCCTAAGGCTGGAATCCTCAATGATGCCGAGCCGGAAGGCGACATCGATGCCTTCCTTCATGATGTCGACATTGTGGTCCGAGAGCCTCAGCCGCACCTCGATATCAGGGTATTTGTCGTGGAAATCGGGAATGCCCGAGGCCACCAGCCGACGGCCGAGGCCAAGCGGTGCGGTCACTTTGATAGTACCGCGCGGCTGGCCGGACAACGCCGAGACGGCGGCCTCCGCCTCGGTGATCGCTTCCAGCACTTGCTTGGCGCCCGCGTAAAAAACAGTGCCATGTTCGGTCGGCATCAACTGCCGTGTGGTGCGGTTGAACAGCCGCACGCCAAGGTGCTTCTCCAGTTCCTTGATGCGGTTGGAGGCGACCGCCGGCGAAATCCGCATGTCGCGCCCGGCCGCCGACAGATTGCCGAGTTCGACGACGCGAACGAAGACGGCTATGTTGTCGAGATAGGCCATGCGGTTCCGTGGCTTTCCCAGGGCCGCCTTCGGGCGGCTCCCATCCTGCTGCGTGGGGTGAGCTTAGTATTTTCCATTTTTTTTTGAAAGTCATCGTACACCTCGCCTCTTTCCGTTTGCGCACGAGCCCGTAAAGTCAGCCAATCGGCAGGGACGACTTCAATGATGGATTTCGCGATTTTCTGGGAATGGCTGAGCTTCGCCGTGCGCTGGCTGCATGTCATCACCGGCATCGCCTGGATAGGTTCGTCGTTCTATTTCGTCGCGCTCGATCTTGGCCTGCGCCAGCGTCCGGGCATGCCGGTCGGCGCCTTCGGCGAGGAGTGGCAGGTGCATGGCGGCGGCTTCTACCACATCCAGAAATATCTGGTGGCCCCGGCCGAAATGCCCGAGCATTTGACCTGGTTCAAATGGGAATCCTACGCCACCTGGCTGTCCGGCTTCGCCATGCTGTGCGTGGTCTACTATGCCGGGGCGGATCTGTTTCTGATCGATCCCAATGTGCTGCCAATGTCGGTACCGGTCGGCATCCTTTTGTCGATGGCGACAATCGGCGTCGGCTGGGTGGTTTATGATCTCCTGTGCCGCTCGCCGCTCGGCAAAAGCGACACCGGCCTGATGCTGGTGCTCTATGGCGTGCTGGTGTTCATCGCCTGGGGACTGACGCATCTCTTCACCGGCCGCGCCGCCTTCCTGCATCTGGGCGCCATCACCGCCACGATCATGTCGGCCAATGTCTTCATGGTTATCATCCCCAACCAGAAGATCGTGGTCGCCGATCTCATCGCCGGCAGCAAGCCCGATCCGAAATACGGCAAGATCGCCAAGCAGCGCTCGCTCCACAACAATTATCTGACGCTGCCGGTTCTGTTCCTGATGCTGTCGAACCACTATCCCTTGGCGTTCGCCACGCAGTTCAACTGGGTCATCGCCTCGCTGGTGTTCATCATCGGCGTGCTGATCCGGCATTATTTCAACACCGTGCACAGGCGTGCCGGAAATCCGCACTGGACCTGGCTCGGTGCCCTTGTCCTGTTCATCATCATCATCTGGTTGTCGACCGTGCCCAAGGTGCTGACCGGCGAACCGAAGGCCGCCGCCTCGGCCGATATCTACATCGCCTCGGCGCATTTTCCGGCCGTGCGCGACACTGTGCTCGGTCGCTGTTCGATGTGCCATGCGGCCGAACCGGTCTATGAAGGCATCTATCACGCACCCAAGGGCGTGATGCTGGACACCGACGCTGACATCGCCAACCATGCCCGCGAGATCTACCTGCAGGCCGGCCGCAGCCACGCCATGCCGCCGGCCAACGTCAGCCAGATCACTGACAAGGAACGGGCGCTGCTGGTGGCCTGGTTCGAAGGCGCAGGGAAATAGCATGATTTCGACACTTCTGCGCGGCCGCACGCTGTCCTTCGTGCGCTGGCCGCAAACCATCGACGATCTTTCGGCCTGGCGCTACGAGGAAGACGGCGGCCTGTTGATCCGCGACGGCAGGATCGTCGCCGCAGGTGCCTATGCGGATGTCGAGGAACAGGCCGGCGAGGGGACAAAAAAGATCGATCACCGGCCGCATCTGCTGCTGCCGGGCTTTATCGATGCCCACGTACATTTCCCGCAGATGCAGATCATTGCCTCCTATGGCGCCGAACTGCTCGACTGGCTGAACACCTACACCTTCCCGGAAGAAACGAAATTCGCCAACGCCCAGCACGGACGCCGCATTGCGCGGCTCTTCCTCGACGAGATGGTGCGCCACGGCACAACAACGGTCGCCGCCTATTGCTCCGTGCACAAGGCCTCCGCCGAAGCCTTTTTTGCCGAGTCGCACGACCGCAACATGCTCAACATCGCCGGCAAGGTGATGATGGACCGCAACGCGCCCGAGGGCGTACTCGACACGCCGCAATCCAGCTATGACGATACGAAGGCGCTGATCGCGGAATGGCATGGCAAGGGCCGCCAGCTTTACGCCATCACCCCGCGCTTCGCCATCACCTCGTCGCCGGAACAGATGGAGCTGGCCGGCGCGCTCTGCCGCGAACATCCCGATCTGCACATGCAGACGCATCTTTCGGAGAACCACGCCGAGATCGCCTTCACGCAAGAGCTTTATCCGTGGTCGCGCGACTACACCGACGTCTACGAGCATTACGGTCTGCTGGGGGAGAAGAGCCTGTTCGGCCATTGCATCCATCTGTCGGAGCGCGAGGCGGATGCGCTTTCGGACAGCGGCTCGGTGGCGGTGTTCTGCCCGACCTCAAACCTGTTCCTCGGCTCCGGCCTGTTCGACTATCAGCGCTTTCGCCGCCGCGACAAGCCGCTCCGGATCGCCGCTGCCACCGATGTCGGCGGCGGCACCAATTACTCCATGCTGCGCACCATGGACGAAGGCTACAAGGTGATCGCGCTGAACGGCGAGAAGCTGAACCCGTTCCAGTCCTTCTGGCAGATCACGCGCGGCAATGCCGAAGCGCTGTCGGTGGCCGGCAAGATCGGCACGCTGGATGAAGGCACCGACGCCGACATCGTCGTGCTCGATGCCAGGGCGACACCAGCGATGCGGCTAAGGATGGAAACGGCGCAGACGCTGGCGCAGGAATTGTTCCTGCTGCAGACGCTGGGCGACGACCGCGCCGTGCGCGAGGTCTATGTCGCAGGGCGGGCGGCGAAGAGCGATATGATCGCAGGGTAGGTCCCCCTCACCCGGATTGCCAAAACCGAATTGCGAAGGGCAATTCGGGGCAATCCGACCTCTCCCCGAGGGGAGAGGAGCAAGCCGAGACCTGTGCTCGTCTCTTCTCCCCTCGGGGAGAAGGTGGCCGCGAAGCGGGCGGATGAGGGGGCCGCCACGACCGGAGCTTGACCCAGCAGAGCTTGTCGTACAAACGAAGTGAGACTGACTTCGGAGAAAGAAAATGGCCGTTGCTGACGACATCGCTCTGATCCGCAAACAGGAAGAAACCCTGGTCTTTGCCGCCTTCGATGAGGCCGTCGCCTTCAAGATCGGCTCCGCCATCCGCGATCGCGCACTGGCCGAGAACCTGCCTGTCATCGTCGAGATCAGGCTGTGGGACCGGCCGCTGTTTTACGCCGCAATGCCGGGCTCGAACGCTTCCAATCCCGACTGGGCACGGCGCAAGATCAACGTCGTCAGGCGGTTCCTCAGAAGCACCTACCGTCTTGTGCTGGAGCAGCAGCGCCCCGACCGCACCTTCAAGGTCGGTGAAGGCTTGGACATAGCGGATTATGTGCTCGCTGGCGGCGGCTTTCCGGTCACCGTCAAGGGCGCCGGCGTCATCGGCGTGATCGCGGTGTCCGGCCTGCCGGAACGCGAGGATCACGGCGTCGTGGTTGATGCGCTGTGCGATCATCTGAGTATCGACAAGCGTGGGCTGGCGCTGGCTGCGGAAACCGAATGACCGTGCTCGACCCCAAGACCTTCCTCACCTCGATCTTCAATGCAGCCGTCGCCGCGGCCGATCCGGAGCGGACCATCAGGGATCATCTGCCGGCGAAACCAAAGGGCCGCACCATCGTCATCGGTGCAGGCAAGGGCTCAGCACAGATGGCAGCCGCCTTCGAGAAGGTCTGGGATGGTCCGATCGAAGGGCTGGTCGTTACACGCTACGGCTATGGCGCCAAATGCGAGCGCATCGAGATCATCGAGGCCGCGCATCCGGTACCGGACGCCGCTGGCCTCGAAGCCTCGCGGCGCCTGCTGGCCAAGGTTCAGGGACTGACGGCGGATGATCTGGTCGTGGCGCTGATTTCCGGTGGGGGTTCCGCGCTGCTGCCGTCACCCGCCACCGGCCTGACGCTGGCCGACGAGATCGCCGTCAACGAGGCGCTGCTCGCTTCCGGCGCGCCGATCGCGGCGATGAACACGATCCGCAAGCATCTTTCCACCATCAAGGGTGGCCGTCTCGCCGCAGCCGCCTGGCCGGCCAAGGTGGTGTCGCTGGTTGTGTCGGACATTCCCGGCGACAATCCGGCACTTGTCGCCTCCGGCCCGACGGTTCCGGATACCGGCAGCCGTGAGGCTGCGCTGGCGTCGATATCGGCCTATGGCATGAAGCTGCCAGCCTCGGTGATCGCGCACATCAATTCGCCGGCGGCCGATGCACCCAACCCCGACGATCAGCGCTTTTCGCGCAACGAGGTGCATCTGATCGCCTCGGCCGGCGTGTCGCTGGAAGCGGCAGCGGCCGAAGCCAGGCGGCAAAGCATAGAGGCCGTTATCCTCTCCGATGCCATCGAGGGCGAAGCGCGCGAGGTTGGCGGCGTTCACGCGGCCATCGCGCGCGAAGTGGCGACGCGCAACAGGCCCTTCCAAAAGCCGGTGCTGATCCTGTCCGGCGGCGAAACCACGGTAACCCTGCGGGCGAAGGGCAAGGGCGGTCGCAATTCGGAATTCCTGCTTGCCTTCGCCATTGGCATCAACAGCGTTGAAGGCATCCACGCCCTGGCCGCCGACACCGATGGCATCGATGGCTCGGAGAACAATGCCGGCGCCTTCGCCGATGGTTCGACCGTATCGCGCATGCGTGCGGCCGGCGTCGATGCCAAGGCCATGCTGGCCGGCAACAATGCCTGGACGGCCTTCAATGCGGTCGGCGATCTTTTCGTGCCGGGGCCTACAGGCACGAATGTGAATGATCTCAGGGCGATTCTGATCCGTTAGGCAAACGATCAAGCAGCCATCAACCGCTTCACCTCTCTCATATCCCGCAAAAACCGCTCGCATTCCGCCTCCCTCTCGGCCGGCTCATGGATGCGCAGGATAAAGGACGGATGGATGGTGATGAACACGCGCAATCCATCCTCACGCTCGATCACCTGCCCGCGCATTTTCGTCACCGGGATTGCCTTGCCGAGCAACGACAGCGCGGCCGTTGCGCCAAGCGCCACCGCAAGCTCAGGCTTGATCAGCGCGAATTCCTGGTCGATCCACCAGCGGCAGGCCTGCACCTCACCGGCATTCGGCTTGGAGTGGATACGCCGCTTGCCGCGCGGCTCGAATTTGAAATGCTTGACCGCATTGGTGACGTACACTTTTTGCCGGTCCACGCCTGCGTCATCGAGGATGGCGTCGAACACCTTGCCCGCCGGACCGACGAAAGGTTTGCCGGCGATGTCTTCCTGGTCGCCAGGCTGTTCGCCGACGAAAATCACCTTGGCATTGTCAGGCCCCTCGCCAAATACGGTCTGCGTCGCGTCACGCCACAGCGGGCAGCGGCGGCAACCTTTCGCCGCCTCGCGCAACTCGGAAATGGTGCCGGCGTCGTCATCCTGCGGCGTTTCGGCTGGCTGCTTCGGCCAATGTTTGGCCTGAACCCTCGCATGGTGCGGCGCTGGAGTCGTCGGCATCTTCGCAATCATGGCTATAGCGGCATTGTCCGCTCCCGCGATCAGCTCTGGAATGAGCGAGGCCTCGGGAAGGTTCCGCCAATATTTCTTCGGCATTTCCTTCTGCATGGCTTTCACCTTCAGCCGCGCCGGGTTGAAGATGTTCTCGAAATAGGTGCGCCACAGCGCCTCGGTGTCGTCCTGATCGGGCGCATCGCCCTTGGCGGCACCCGGCCCGATCGCCAGCCTTTCGCCGTCCCAGTCGGCGGAAGCATCGGGCGTCAATATCGTCCAGCGCATGCCGGTGAAACGCCTGACGAAGAAATCCGCGTTGCGCTCGACGATGAAATGATCGGGCTCGAACCACGCGACATAGCGTTCCTCAGAGCCATCGCCGATCTTCCGGAAACGCACGAAGGCATGCATCTTGTGGCTGTCGCGCCGCACCGCTTTTTCCATCGCCTCGAGCCGCCTGGTGTCGGGATCCGATGCGATCGCCAACAGCTTCGGTTCGGTCCGCAAGCGCCACAGCATCCGATAGAGAAAGGCAACCCGGGTGGGGTCGGAATGGCAAAAGGCGGTTTCGGCATGCCCGATAAAATCACGCGGCACGACAAGCTGCGCGCCCACAGGCGCGGCAGGCAAATCGCACGGCGGCTGATCGGAACCGGTCGCGACATGCCAGCTGATGTCTTCGGGCTTGATCTCGTTCAATGCCAGCCGCCGTGCCGCGTCGCGCCAGCCGGTAAAATCGGTCTCGCTGTCGAGCCGAACACTGTATCGGGCAAGGTTGAGCTCGGCCGGCCGCATGGTCAAAACAGCGACAGCTGTTCGCAGGAGCGCACGATCTTGTCGCGCAAGCCCTGCTTGTCGGTGAGCGTTCCCGGCGACCAACCTTCGGCGATGATGAATGGCCTGAGCTTGGCGATCGACTGGCAAATTCGCCCGACATCTTCCAGCCGCAGCCGCCTGTGGCGGCGGGTCGCTAGAATTTTGGCCACCACCTTGGTGCCGAGACCGGGCACGCGCAGCAGCGATTCACGGTCGGCGCGGTTGATGTCGACCGGAAACTGTCCCCTGTTGCGCAGCGCCCAGGCGAGCTTGGGGTCGATGGCAAGGTCTAGCATGCCGTCGCTGCTGCCAGCCAGAATTTCCACCTGCGAAAAGCCATAAAACCGCATCAGCCAGTCGGCCTGGTAAAGCCGGTGCTCGCGCATCAGCGGCGGCTTCTGCAGGGGCAGGGACGATGACGAATCCGGGATCGGGCTGAAGGCCGAGTAGTAAACGCGCCGCAGATGATAGCTGCCATAGAGCCGGGCGCTGGTGTGCAATATGCCATCGTCCGATGTCTTGTCGGCTCCGACGATCATCTGCGTCGACTGGCCGCCGGGCGCGAAGCGTTCGCGCTTTTTGGTCCGGAGCGTCGGCTCGGCCTTTTCTTCCATCTTCTGGCGCAACTTCGCCATGGAAAGCCGGATCGTTTCCGGCTTCTTTTCCGGCGCCAATTTCTTGACGCCCTCATCGGTCGGCAGCTCGACATTGATCGACAGCCGGTCGGCGTAGAGCCCGGCCTGCTCCACCAGTTCTGCCGAGCTTTCCGGGATAGTCTTCAGATGGATATAGCCGGAGAATTTCTCGTCCAGCCGCAGCCGTCGCGCCACCTCGACCATCTCACCCATGGTCTCATCTGGCGAGCGGATGACGCCCGAGGACAGGAACAGGCCCTCGATGTAATTGCGCCGGTAGAAATCCATGGTCAGCTTCACCACCTCGTCGATGCTGAAGCGGGCACGCTTCACATTCGAGGACGAGCGGTTGATGCAGTAGCTGCAATCGTAGATGCAGAAATTGGTGAGCAGGATTTTCAGCAGCGAAATGCAGCGCCCGTCCGGCGCGTACGAATGGCAGATGCCCATGCCTTCGGTGGAGCCAATGCCGCCGGATTTCAGCGAATCCTTTTTTGCAGAACCCGACGAGGCGCAGGAGGCGTCATATTTGGCGGCATCGGAAAGGATCGCCAGTTTTTCACGAACAGTGAGTGCGCTCATATGTTCATGGTATGTTCTATGATGCCGATACGCTACCTCATTTGATGGTGGCGGCGAAAAAGTGATGGCCGCCCGCTATCAGGTCGTCACACCTCGTGCAGGTAGAGGTGATAATCCAGTTCGCTGACCGTGCGGGCTACGCGCAGATATTCGGACTGCTTGATCGCCACGAAGGTGCGGTGCAGGTCCTCGCCAAGCGCGCCTTTCAGAAAGCTGGATGCCCTTGCAGCTTCGATGGCGCCGCGCCAATCCGCTGGCATCGTCGTGCGCGTGACAGCCGCCTCATAGCCATTGCCGGTCGTTTCCGGGCCGGGGTCGAGACCTTCGTCGAGACCCTTGATGATGCCGGCGAGCACGGTTGCCGCGATCAGATAGGGGTTGGCGTCGACGCCCGATGGCCGGTGCTCGATGCGCCGGTTCTTGGCGTCGCCCGCCGGCACGCGCAGCGCCACCGAGCGGTTGTTGACGCCCCAGGTCGGCGCTACCGGCGCGTAGGATTGCGAGACGAAGCGCCGCCAGGAATTGGCGTGCGGCGCAAACACCAGCATGGATTCCGCCATCGTCTGGATCAGCCCGCCGAGCCCTTGCAATAGGGGCAGTGACCAGCTCTCGCCACCGGCTTCGGCAAACACGTTTCTGCCTGATTTGTCCTGCAGCGAGACGTGGAAATGCATGCCCGAGCCGGCATATTTCTCGATCGGTTTGGCCATGAAACAGGCGGTCACGCCATGCCGGCGCGCCTGTGCCCGCACCAGCCGCTTCAGCATGACGAGGTCGTCGGCCGCCCGCATCACATCCTTGCGGTAGTTCAGCGTCAGTTCGTACTGGCCAGGCGCATATTCGGAAATTACGGTTTCGGCCGGAATGCCCTGTGCCTTGGCGGCGGCGTAGATGTCGGAGAACAGCGGCTCCATGCCGTGCAGATGGTCGACGGAATAGACCTCGGTCTTGCCCGAGACACGGCCATCGAGCACCGCGCGCGCAGGCTGCACCTTGCCATCGGCATCGCGTTCATTGGCAAGGAGAAAGAATTCCAGCTCGAAGGCGCCGGCCGGGTACAGGCCCTTGGCCGCCAATATGTCGACCTGCCGGGCCAGCGCCAGGCGCGGGTCCGACGACATTGGCTGGCTGTCAAGGTGATACATCGCCATCAGCAGCTGGCCGCGCGGCGGGTTCGTGCCGTAAAGCGGCACCAGCGTGCCGGGGATCGGCCATGCCCTGAGATCGCCGTCGCCGGTCGTCCAGATCAGCCCGGTTTCGTGCACATCCTCGCCGGTGATGTCGAGGCCGAGGATCGAGATCGGCATGTGCCGGCCGCCCTCGAAAATGCTTTTCAGCTCGTGCCGGCGCACTATTTTGCCGCGGCCGACGCCATTGGCATCGGTCAGCACGATATCGAAGGCCTCGATCTCGGGATGGGCGTCGAGAAAGGCTTGTGCCTCAGCGGGCGACGACCCCGATGGCGAGGTCAGGGTGGCATTGGGATTGTCCATGGCCGCTTGTCTCATGCCGCAAGCTTTGCCGCAACCGCGGCGAAGGCGCTGATCAGCCGGTTGACCTGGGCACCTGACGTCGCCGGCGAGATGAGCATCATATTGTGGAAGGGCGCGATCAGCACGCCGCGATTGACCAGCGCGACATGGATGGCGGCCTCCAGTTCCGGCGCATGCGCCGTCTCGGCTTCCGCGCCGTTGCGCAGCGGGCCGGGCGCGCAGATGAATTCGACGCGCGCACCGACGCGGGCGACATGCCAGGGCAGGCGATAGCGGTCGATCACGCCGGTCAGCCCGGCATCGAGCCGCCGCGCCAGATGGTCCATGCGGTCATAATTTTCCTCAGTCATCACTTCTTCGAGTGTGGCGCGCATGGTGGCGAACTGCAGTGGGTTGGCCGACAGCGTAGTGCCCATGCCGGAATAGCCGGGCTCCTTGGTCCTGTTGTAGTCGGCGTAGCGCGAGGCGACTTCATCGCTCATGCCCCACACGCTTGCCGGTACGCCGCCGGCGATCGGCTTGCCCAGCACGAAGAAGTCCGGGTCGAGCCCGTATTTCCTGGTGTAACCGCCGGGGCCGGTCGAGATCGTGTGCGTCTCGTCGATCACGAGCAGCGTGCCGGCAGCGCGGGTCAATCGGCGCAACGCGTCATGGAAACCGGGGTCGGCCAGCACCATGCAGGAGTTGGTCAGCACCGGTTCGGCGATGACGCAGGCGACATCCCTGTCCTTCAGGGCTGCTTCAAGTGCCGGAATGTCGTTGAATTCGATGACCTTGGCCGTGCGGGTCAGGTCGCGAAATTCGCCTGCCAGCCCAGGCCGGTTGACGGGCTTGCCATCGATCAGACGCACCATCGTCTCGTCGACCGAGCCATGGTAGCAGCCGTTGAAGACAAGGATCTTTTCCCGCCCGGTGATGGCCCGGGCCACACGAAGCGCAAAACGGTTGGCATCGGTCGCCGTCGTCGCGATCTGCCAGAACGGCAGGCCGAAACGCTGCTGCAGCAGCGGTCCGATGGCGAGAGCGTCTTCCGAAGGCAGCATATAGGTCAGTCCGCGACCGGCCTGGCGGCGGATGGCGCGCGCCACCGGCGGCGGCGAGTGGCCGAACATCGAGCCGGTGTCGCCAAGGCAGAAATCGTCGAGCCTGTTGCCGTCTATGTCGGTGATCGCAGCACCCCTGGCGCTGTCGACCAGGATCGGAAACGGCGTCGGCCAGTCGTTCATCCAGTGCATCGGCACGCCGCCGAAGAAGCCGGGCAGACCATTGCCGACCTTGGCCTGGGATTTCGGCCGCGCCGCGCGGAAGGTCGCCCCTTCGGTCTCGCGCAATTGCGCGATGCGGTCACGGCTGATGCCGCCGATGGTCTCTGAACTGTCGCTGCTGTGCATGGAATCCCCTCTGATAGGTTGCTCTTAGCCAATCAACCCCCGCGACCGCAATTGGCCGCGCGTCTGTCCTGCATTGGCTCAGTTGCCAGCGGCGGCGCTTGACCCTCTCTGCGAAGTCAGCGCCAATGCTGTCGGCAATGGGGACGCGGGGGGGGGGAAATGCGGACGATCATCTGCGTGACGATGCTGTTTCTGTCGGTAGGCGCTGCGTTTGCCACCGGCGGTATCTGGTGCTCCGTCGACGATGCGGCGGTGAAATTCCAGGTCGATGCCGGCGTCACCACTGGCCTTGGCAGCCCGACCTTCAACTTTCGCGGCGACGTCGAAATCAAGGCGAGACCGGTCGACGATCAACTGCGAAAAACGACATTCGAGAATTCCAACCTCACCCAGTATTGGCTCGACGCCAAGGAATTGCGCTTGAATGTCTATCACGAACAGGAGGTGGCCAAGAGGTTCAGCTCGGTCGAGCTGACGATCCTGACCAAGGCCAGCGATGAAGGCGTCTATGACGGAGACTACAAGCTTGCCGTCTATGACAGCACGGCTGACAAGGACGGTGACGGCAAGACCGCCGATCTGACTGGCAAGGTCTCCTGCGGCGCCGAGTGATTGGTGGGCGGACCTAGGCCGTGATGTCGATGACGCCGCAGTCGCCGGCGGCACTGCCGAAGGCGATGCGGCGTTCTTCCTTGTCCCACATCATGGAAGTGATGGCGCCTTTGCCGGGGCGCCGCAACAGCACTTCCTTGGCATCAGCGAAGCGCGCGGCAATCACCATACCGTCGTCATAGCCGACCGCCACGACATCCTGGCTTGGATGGCACGCGACGCAGGTCACCATCGTGTTGCCGCGCGTACCGAGCTCCAGCGGCGCCTTGCCCATCGGGCCATCCTTGCCTGAAAACGGCCAGATGATCGCTGCCGGTGCACCGGAACTGGCCAGCCACTTGCCCTTGACGCTCCACGACAGGCTTTTGACCTTGCCGGGATAGCCGGTCATGCGCATGTGCTTGCCGTCGGCGAGCTTCCAGCCATGCAGCGCATTCTCCTGCATGGTGGTGACGAGGAAGGCGCCGTCCGGCGAAAAGGTGATGCCGGTATGGGCGCCGGCCCATTCGAGTTCGACAGGCTTGCCCTCGGCAGCCGGGAAATGCAGCGTCGCTCCATTGTAGCGGGCAACGCCGAAACGCATGCCCTTGGGCGAGAACGCCAGCCCCTCGACCGAACGCGGATGGGCGAATTCCCTGGTCTTGCCATCGGCGAAGCGCACGAATGCGGTCTTGCCCGTCGCATAAGCGATGGTGCCTTGCGGCCCGGCGGCAACGCTTGTGATCCACTTCTTCCCGGCTGTCGCCAGTTCCTGTGCGTCGCTGCCGGCTTTGACGGCAAATACCTTGCCGTCCTCGCCGCCAGTGATCAGCCGGTCATTGGCTACATCATGGAAGGCCGCGAGCAGCCCGTCATTGGCCTGCACCGTCTTGTGGCCATTGTCGAGCCGATGGACGGCACCGTCAGCCAGCGCGAAATGCGGCACGTCACCGAGGAAGACGGCGGCAACGCAATGACCTTCGAGGTCTAGGGGGGCGACGGTCGGCATGATTATCTTTGTGCAGTTGGACGAGGTTGCAGAAGCGGGGCTTACTCGACGCAAGAGGCTATTGTCAAAGCAGTCCCTTGGCCCGCAGATCGGTTGCGAACGTCGCCAATGGCATCACCAGGGTCAAATCCGCTCCTTGGAGGCGTTCGGCTCCGTAGCTGGCATACCATTTAGCCGCCCGCTCGCTCTTCGCATCGATGATGAGCAAGATGCCACCACCTTCTCCAGCAAGCCGCAGGCAACGCAATGCTGCGGCGGCAAGCAACTGACCTCCGAGCCCTTGCCCGGCAAAGGTGCGGTCGGTCGCAAGCCGGGCAAGCTTGAAGCCGGAAACCTCGTGTCGCGCCAAGCCTCTCGTCATTACTTCGGGAACGATTTCATGTGCAACGGCGGAGGGTGCTATTGTATAGAAGCCAAGTATCCGTTCTGGAGCCCCATCATCAATCGCACAGAACGTCTTGGCTGCGTTCTGATCATGGCTTTGTCGCGCGAAACGTCGCAGAAAGTCATTCATCTGCGCGTCACCACAATCGAAGGACGCGCGGTCGTGCCGTTTGGCAATAGGCTCCTCGTGCCAGGACGGAAGCGTCACAGAGTATCCGGCAAGGCGGCGATCGCAGCCTTGAGCCTAGCGTTGGGTTTGGGCGGGTGCTCCAAAAGGTCGAGGATGCGCTTGAAGTCGCGGTCGGCCACTTTCGTTACTTCGGCTGCGTCGATCACGGCCTGTGCTTCAGGCACGATCTTGTCGAGGATGAAGTCCGCCATATCCTTGTGCGACAGCGCAGCGGCGCGAGCGATCATCGCCTTTTGCACCGGGGGAATGCGGATCTGATAACGCTCGGTCTTGTTGTCGGCTGATCTGGGCATGGGTCATTCCTCGGCGATGCAGTGTACACATGATATGTGTACACTGCAGAAAATTCAACCCGCGCTACGGACTAGACCTGGCAGGCGTCAAAGCTCTTCTTCAGCCGCTCGGCATCCAGTTCGCGGCCGATGAACACCAGCCGGCTCTCATGCTTCTCGCCGTCCTTCCAGGCGCGCTGGTGGTCGCCCTCGATGATCATGTGCACGCCCTGGATGACATAGCGCTCGTCATCGCCCTTGAGCGCGATGATGCCCTTCAGCCGCAGGATGTTCGGACCTTCCATCTGGGTGATCTTCTCGATCCATGGGAAGAACTTTTTCGAGTCCATCTCGCCGCCGCGCAGCGACACCGACTGCACCGTCACGTCATGAATGTCGGAGGGATGCGCATGATGGTGATGATCATGCCCGTCATGATCATGGTGATCGTGGCCATCATGGTCGTGATGATCATGATCATGATCGTGGTCATGATGATGGTGGTCGTCATGCGCCTCGAGGAAATGCGGATCGTTTTCCAGCGCCCGCGACAGGTCGAAGGCGCCACGGTCGAGCACCTCGGACAGGTCAACACCGGCACGGGTGGTGCGATGGATTTTTGCCGCAGGATTGATGGCGCGAATCGTCGCCTCGACCTTGGCCAGCTCTTCCGGGGTGACGAGATCGGTCTTATTGAGCACGACGACGTCGGCGAAGGCGATCTGGTCTTCGGCTTCCTTGGAATCCTTGAGCCTGAGCGGCAGATGTTTGGCGTCGACCAGCGCGACCACCGCATCGAGCCTGGTCTTGGAGCGCACGTCGTCGTCCATGAAGAAGGTCTGCGCCACCGGCACGGGATCGGCGAGACCGGTGGTCTCGACCACGATGGCGTCAAAGCGGCCGGGCCGGCGCATCAGGCCCTCGACGACGCGGATCAGGTCGCCGCGCACTGTGCAACAGACGCAGCCATTGTTCATCTCGTAGATTTCCTCGTCGGATTCCACGATCAGGTCGTTGTCGATGCCGATTTCGCCGAATTCGTTGACGATGACCGCGTAGCGCTTGCCGTGGCTTTCCGACAGGATGCGGTTGAGCAGCGTCGTCTTGCCGGCGCCGAGATAGCCGGTGAGAACGGTTACGGGAATCTGCGTCTGTGCGTCGCTCATGGCTTGCCTCGAAATGACTGGGCCCTAGAAAATACAGGGCCACGAGAAGGGATTGTTGGCCTGATATAGGATGTGTGCCGGCCTTTTGCACGAGGCAAACCGCCTGTGCGTTTGACCCAGATGTGGAAAGCCAGAACATCGTTCGCGCCGGCAGCGCATGAGGCGACGCCGGCGCTGCAGCTTCGTCGCCGGAAACGCTTCTCGTTAATCTGAGCGGAACCCCGGCTCGCCGAACCGCTGCAATTACCTTGGCGGAAACTCGTTTGTCATCTAACTGAAATAAACATCTGGCATCACCACGGCGGGCACCGCAATGCTTGCCGGCAAAGCTGTTTGGAGCGCCGGAATCTTTTTGATCGTCGATTGCCAACCGGCCGGCTGCGTCTATGCTGCATGCACCGGTACGGCCGAAGAGGGATGACCATGGCCAAGGCGGACAAGACTGCAACAATGAGCCGGCTGCATTCGGCGGCAAGGCTGGCAAGAACCGCGCTGGCGGCCCGGCTTCTGGCGCACGGCTTCTACGCCGGCCAGGACCAGATCATGCTGGCGCTCGACCGTGAGGACGGCCAGACGCCTGGCAATCTTGCCGGTCGCCTCGGCGTGCGTCCGCCGACCATCACCAAGACCATCAACCGCCTGCAGGCGCAGGGTTTTCTGGAAAAGCGCGCCTCCGAGTCCGACGCACGTCAGGCGCACATCTTCCTCACCGAGACTGGCCGCGACACCATCCGCGCCATCGAGAAGTCGGTGAAGAAGACCGAAAAGCAGGCGCTCAAAGGCCTCGACAAGAAAGACCAGAAGGCGCTGTTCAAGCTGCTGGCCCGCATCGAGGCCAACCTCTCCAATGAGGAACTGGCACTGATCGACGACGACGCCGAGTCGGACGACTGATTGCAACAATCAGGCCGCTGCCGGGACTGACTTCCGGATCAGCGAGGACCAACGTCCCGGCGTCATGCCGAACGCCTTCTTGAATTGCCTGTTGAAATGGCTCTGATCGGTGAAGCCGGCCTCGACCGCGATCTGCGCCAAGGGCTCGCCGGTGGCAATCATTCGCCGCGCGCGCTGTAGCCGGCGCATCACCAGGAAACGATGCGGGCTGGTCGAGAAGGCGGCGCGGAAATGCCGCGACAAGGCATAGCGGTCGAGCCCGGTAATGGCTTCCAATTCGCCCGAGCGCACGGAGCGCGTTGCATTCTCCGTGAGATAGTCGCGCGCCAGCTTCGCCGCCCGCCACGCCGTCCTGGCCATCGGCTTTACCGGCTGGCCGGCATGACGCGTCAGGCTTTGCATCAGTTGCGCCAGGAAATCATCGACGAACAGTTCGTCGAGTTGCCGCTGCAACGGCCCCAGCGCCGACAGCAGGGTTGTGCAGAAGGCATCGTCCCTCACCACGGCATCCCTGACGAAGGGTAGCGATGCGCCGCCAAGGCAGTCCAGCATCAGCGATGGTTCGAGGTAAAGCATCCGGTAGCGCAACCCGTCCTCGGTGCCGGCGCCGCCATCGTGCAGCTCGTCGGGATGCAGCACGATGATCTGGCCGGGCAGGCTTAGCCGCGTCGCACCGCGATAGCGAAAGGTCTGCACGCCTTGCAGCGTCACTCCGATCGCGTAGCTGTCGTGGCGATGCATATCGAAGGCGCTGCCGTGGAACCGTGCTTCGATCCGCTCCATGCCCGCAGGGTCGGGAGCCGAGATGATGCAGTTTTCAGCCGCACTCGCGCACAAACGTCCAAGACCCTCGAAGGCCTGGCGGTCTAGTTCGAACGACATCGTCTCCTTCAGCCTCGAAATCGGGGCACAAGCTTGAATGGTCCATTTTCTCATGTTCGACACGAAATTTGCAATCGTCCTGCGGGAAGATCTGCCGGTCTGGCAGAAACTCAACGTCACCGCCTTTCTGACCAGCGGCATCGTCGCGCAGTTTCCCGACATCATCGGCGAGCCCTATCGTGACCGCACGGGCAATCTCTACAATCCGCTGTCGATCCAGCCGGTCATTGTGCTGTCGGCCGACCAGGCGACGCTCGCCGCGATCCGCCGGCGCGCGCTGGAGCGCGGCGTGACGACCTCGCTCTATGTCGAGGAGATGTTTTCCACCGGCTTCGACGCCGCCAACCGCGCCGTCTTCGCCGAGTTCGCGCCTGAAGACGCCAAGGTGGTCGGCATCGCGCTGCGCGCCGAGAAGAAGCTCGTCGACAAGATCACCAAGGGCGCCCGCATGCATGCCTAGACGGAAGGCTGCCGCCGATCGAGAACGGCGGCATACAGTGCCGCCAGAAATGCGAGTGCCGCTGATATCAGCATCGTGACGAACAGCGCTGGGATCGACCCTGCCAGGAACAGGCCGGCGATGGAGGCTATGAGTGCCCCGCCACCGATCCGCATTGCGGCGGCCAGTCCCGCGGCGGTGCCAACCAGATCCTGTCGCACCGACAAGGCGCCGCTGTTGGCGGCAGGCATGGTCAATCCATTGCCGACGCCGATGAACAGGCAAGGTCCGAAGAAGGCCAGGACGTGCGTGATGCCAAAGCTTGATAGGACCAGACCGGCCGACAGGCCGGCGCAGGTCAGAAGGCGCGCGAAAACAAGTGTGGCGCCGAGCGACGCCTTTGAGGCGTAACGCCCAGCCAGATAGCTGCCGAGAATGAAGCCGGTCGGGACCAATCCCATGTAAAGGCCGAGCTTGGCGCTCGACCCACCGAGCGCGTCACCGACGACCAATGGCGCTCCGCCCAGGAACACATAAAGCACCCCCATCGAGGCGGCCATGCACAGTGTGTAGGCCCAAAACCGCGCCGAACTCATGAGCAGCCGATAGGAGGCGATGTAATTCCCAGGCGATCTCGACAATGGCGCCCTTCTGATCTCCCGCATGGACAAGGCGAAGGCGGCTACGCCGAGGATTGCGAAGACAACGAAGCTCGATCGCCATCCGAACAGTTCGTCCAGTGACCCGCCAAACAAAGGACCGACCATGGGTGCAAGCGCCCACCCCATGGCGAGATAACCGAATTTGCTGGCGGCTTCGCGCTCATCCGATGTCTCCTTGATGATGACCAGGGCGACGGAATAGCAGGGGCCGATACACGCCTGCATCGCGCGAAACAGCAGGAAAGTGCCGATATTGGGAGCCAGCGCACAGCCGATGGACGCCGCGACAAAGATCGAGAGGGATGTCAGGACAACCGGCCTGCGCCCAAATCGGTCCGAGATTGCGCCTCCGATGGCCTCTATGACGGCAGTGATGACGGCAAAGCCGGCAACCGACAGATTGACCAATGCGAAATCGGCCTGGAAGGTTGCGGCAATGTTCGGCAGCGACGGCAAAATCATGTTCACCGGCAACACGGCCAGAGCCGAAAGCAGGATAAGGGTGATTAGTCGGGGTGGAGCAGCGGGTTCGGAGACCATCGTTCTCCCTGATATGTCTGAGCCCGGATTCCGAATGGGGTTATCGCTCGCCATGATCTCGTTCGCCTTGTCGGTGGGATTAAGGAAGGGTCTGACGAGGCGGCCCAAATTCCGGGCATAAAAAAAGGCCCCGTCAGGAGCCTGCTTACCGCGCATGGGTGCTTTCGCCGGATGGTTACACCATCCTGCCCATGCGCTCCCTTACCACGATCAAAGCGATTGCGATGTTCATGGCATCAGAGCTAGGCGGAAAGCCTGATGTCGTCAAGGCAGCATGCCTGCGACGTCGATCAGCAACAGAAATTGTGGATGTGCTGCCCTGAGGCCTGATCCGAGCCGGGCAGTCGTTTGTGACTATGCGAGACGAGGGCTGTCTAAGCCTGTCGACGCGTCTTGTTGTGCCAGGCGCTTTTGGCTTGCCGGCAAGCGACAATTCCCGCAAAGGTGGGGCTTCAGCCCAGCTTTTCCCCGGCCTGCACGTGAATGCTTCCCAAAGATATGTCGAAAGCGCGACGCCGCCGGTGGCGATCCTGTGCATGCTTAGCACCTACGTCTTCTTCACCTTCCTCGACACCTCGAGCAAATATCTCGTCCTGGCCGGCATTTCGGCGCTGATCGTCGCCTGGGTGCGCTTTGCCGTGCATGTCGTGCTGGTCGGTACGCTGCTGCGCGGCTGGCGCCAACCCATGCGGTTTCGCCCGGTCAACCTGCCGGCGCATGTGCTGCGTGGTGTGTTCCTGTTCGGCTCGACCATGTGCAACATCCTGGCGCTGCGCTCCCTGCAACTGGCCGAGACGACGTCGATCTATTTCTTCGGACCGATGGTGATCACAGCACTTGCCGGCCCGCTGCTCGGCGAATGGGCCGGCTGGCGGCGCTGGCTGGCCATCCTGGCCGCCTTCGCCGGGGTTCTGATCATCACAAGGCCAGGTGTCGGCGTTTTCGGCATCGGGCATCTCTTCGCGCTCGGCTCGATGCTGTCGAACAGCTTCTATGTCATCATGACGCGCCGCATGTCGGCGACCGAGACGTCGGAAAGCCTGATCCTGTTCTCGGCGCTGGCGCCTGCGGTGCTGCTTTTGCCGATGCTGCCGTTTTCCTTCTCGCTGCCGCATGATGGCTGGCACTGGTTCATCCTGCTCATGCTCGGCGTGTTCGGCGGTGTTGGGCATTGGCTGCTGGTGCAGGCCTATCGGCTGGCGACGACCACGGCGCTCGCCCCCTATCCCTATTCGCAGATGGTGTGGATGATCATTTCCGGCTGGATCGTCTTCAAGCAGTTTCCAGACCGTTGGACGCTGGTTGGCGCGGCCATCATCGTCGCCAGCGGCCTCTATATCGTCCACCGCGAGCACCGGCTTCGGCTGCAGAGCCGCGCTGCCTCGGATGTCGAGGCGGAAGCGCTGGCAAAAAAACTTTGATTTGCCCCCGATCGGTGGCATAACGCCGCCTTTAAACTGTTTAGGTCGGAACTCAGGTCGTTCGGGGAGCGCAAGGCGCTGGCACAAAAAATCAAGCTTTCGACGATCGCGGATGCGCTCGGCGTGTCCACGGCCACCGTCTCACTGGCGCTGCGCGACAGCCCGCTGGTTGCCGGCTCGACGCGCGACCGCATCAAGGAACATGCGCGCGCCATTGGCTATATCTACAACCGCCGCGCCGCCAGCCTGCGCACCTCGCGTTCGGGCATTGTCGGCGTCGTCGTACATGACATCATGAACCCGTTCTTTGCCGAGATACTGCGCTCGATCGAAAGCGAACTCGACCGCAGCCGGCAGACCTTCATCCTGTCCAACCATTACGACCAGCTTGAGAAGCAGCGTACGTTTATCGACACACTGCTGCAGCTCGGCGCCGATGGCGTCATCATGTCGCCGGCCATCGGCACGCCGGCTTCCGACATCCTGATGGCCGAGGAGAACGGCCTGCCGGCAGTGCTGATCGCGCGCACTGTCGAGGGCGCCGACGTGCCGGTGTTTCGCGGCGACGATTCTTATGGAACAGGCCTCGCCACCAACCATTTGATCTCGCTTGGCCACAAGCGCATCGCCATGATCGG
Source organism: Mesorhizobium loti CJ3sym (assembly GCF_000472785.1). GTDB lineage: Bacteria > Pseudomonadota > Alphaproteobacteria > Rhizobiales > Rhizobiaceae > Mesorhizobium > Mesorhizobium loti_E. The sequence goes on along the minus strand of NZ_AXAL01000021.1, from coordinate 28,913 downwards.
CGGCACCGACCAGACCTCGACTGGCCGCGATCGCTATCAGGGTTATGTCAACGCCATGGACGCGGCCGGGCTGGAAGTCAGGCCGTCCTGGCGTATCGCCGGCCCGCGCACCAAGCAGGCGGGATTCGAGGCCGCCGGACAGTTCCTGGCGCTGAAGGACAGACCGACCGCCGCCTGCTGCTGGAACGACCTCGTCGCCATCGGCCTGATGAACGGCATTGCGCGTGCCGGCCTGGTACCCGGCATCGACATCTCCGTCACCGGCTATGACGATCTCGAGGAGGCCGCGATCGCCACTCCGGCGCTGACCACCGTCTGGAACGGTCAGCGCGAGGTTGGCCGCCGCGCCGCCAGCGCCCTGCTCGACAAGCTCAACGGGCAGACGGTGCGGCCCTCGCAGGAATTGATCAAGCCGGAACTGCATGTGCGCCAGTCGACCGGCAAGCCGGTGGAGCGTGCATGACCAAGGCCGAACAACTGCAAGCCGTTGCCATTCTGGTGCCGGTCGACTTCAGCGATCATGCCGTCAGGCGCATCGACCGTACCTTCAAACAAATGAGGATCGAACGCGCCGATCCGGCGCTGGTCACCGACGAGATGCGCCGCACGGTGCGTGGCATTGCCTGCTTTGCCGGCATCAGCGCGGCGATGATGGATGCATTGCCCAATCTCGAACTCATCGCCTCCTTCGGCGTCGGCTATGATTCGGTCGATGTCGGCCATGCCCGGGCGAAAAACATCATGGTCACCAACACGCCCGACGTTCTGACCGAGGAGGTCGCCGACACCGCGATCGGGCTGCTGATCAACACCGTGCGCGATCTGCCGCGCGCCGAAACCTGGCTGCGTGATGGCAGTTGGGCGAAGAAGGGCAATTATCCGCTGAGCCGGCTGACCTTGCGCGCGCGCCGCGTCGGCATTTTCGGCATGGGCCGCATCGGGCAGGCCATTGCCCGGCGGCTGGAAGCATTCGGCCTGCCCGTCGCCTACCACAACAGGCGCCGTATCGACGGTCTTTCCTACCAGTACCACCCGACGCTGAAGGGCTTGGCTGAAGCAGTCGATACGCTGATTTCGGTGGCGCCTGGCGGCGCTTCGACGCAGAAGGCGGTCAACGCCGAAATCCTGTCGGCGCTTGGCGCCAACGGCGTCTTCGTCAATATCGGCCGCGGCAGCACGGTCGACGAGACGGCGCTGGCGGCAGCGCTCGCCGATGGCACGATCGCCGCCGCCGGGCTCGATGTCTTCGCCGACGAACCGAACGTGCCCAAGGCATTGCTCGACGCGCCGAACGCTTGCCTGGTGCCGCATGTCGGCTCGGCTTCGGAACACACACGCCGCGCCATGGCCGATCTGTGCGTCGACAATCTGGTGTCCTGGTTCACCGAGCGCCGGCCGCTGACACCGGTGCCGGAGACGGCGAATGTGAAAGCGCGCGGCTGAGTGGCAAGTCGCCACATTCATTAACGCCAGCTTAACCCTTTGGAATCATTCTGCATCCTGTTCGTGTGCGTGGATGAAGAGTGATGAAAACGCTTTCCGCATTGATTGCTGCCGGCGCGCTGTTTGGCGGCGTTCAAATTTTCCATGAAGGCAATGCGGAAAGCGTCGCCACCGATGCAACTTCGTCCAACAGCTACAGGCTGGTCGCCAACGGTGATGAGGGGGCCTGCGCCGTCGTACGTGGAGCCTCGATTTCGGATGGCTTGTCCTCGTTGACGGTGTCTCCGACCTGCCGCCGGCTGTTGCCGGGCATCGAGCAGGCAAAATTCTGGCGCGAGCAGAACGATGGCACGGTCGCCTTCAGCGCCAACGGCATCGATCCGATCGTCACCTTCTCGGTTGCTGATGGCGATGGCTATGAATCCTATGCTCCAGCCATGCCATTGCTGTCGCTGGCGGTCGCCGGTGATCTGAAAACTGACGACTGATCATTCCGCGGCGGCTCGCGAGCCAGCCTTCGCCGCCGCGTGCAGGCGCACCGCATCGCCGAAGGCACGGAAGATCTTGGCCGAATTGCTGTCCGATTTGACCCAATATTCGGGGTGCCACTGGACACCGACGGCGAAGGCGCGAGCCCCCTTGACCGAAACCGCTTCAACCGTGCCGTCTGTGGCAACGGCCTCGATCTCGAGCTTCGATCCCAGCCGGTCGATCGCCTGGCGATGCAAGGAATTGACCTTGATGTCGCCGGCACCGAACACGCCGGCCAGGCAACTGCCTGCCTTGATCGAAATGGTCTGGTGGATGGCGAAGCGCTCATCCTGCTTGTCGCTCACCGGCGCGCGGTGGTCGAGCGACCCCTCGCGCTCCTGGATCTCGGTGCCCAGCGTGCCGCCGAGCGCGACGTTCAGCTCCTGGATGCCGCGGCAGATGGCGAGCAGCGGCACGCCGCGCTCGATCGCCCGGCGGATCAACGGCAGCGTGGTCGCGTCGCGCGCCGGGTCATAGGGACCGTTGGCTTCGCTGGCATCGCCGCCATAGAGCGAGGGGTGCACATTGGACTTTGACCCGGTGACCATGACGCCATCGACCGAGGACAGAAGTTCGTCGAAATCGAGCCTGTCGCCGAACGAAGGCACCAGCAGCGGGAACACGCCGGCGCCCGCAACCGCGGCTTCCAGATATTGCTGTGGGGCGGCATGCCAGGTGTAATTGTCGAACTGACGGACGTCGGTCGATATGGCGACGAGCGGCTGGTGCATTTTGGGTCTGTTTTCCATCTGGCAAGGAATGTCCTGCCTCCAAAATAGGCGATCTCAGGGCATTTTTCCATGCCAAGTTTCTACGTGTCGCATGGGCCACGAACGCCGCCGTTAGACTATAGTTGCAGGGTCGCATGGCTTGATCACCAAATCTGGCGGCCGTGCTGGACTAGACTTCTTGCCCGTGTATTGTTTCGGCCAACCGATACGGGAACCGAGGATTTCCCGAAAATCGGTCTGTTGATCCAAAAGGGAGGAACTTCATGGATCGTCGTTCATTCATTCGCAAGGCCGGCGTAACCGGCGTCGGCGCTGCCGCCGCCGCGGCCACGCTGGCAGCACCGGCAATTGCCCAGTCCAATCCCAAGGTGACGTGGCGGCTGGCGTCGTCATTCCCGAAGTCGCTCGACACGATCTATGGCGGCGCCGAAGTGTTCTCCAAGATGCTGTCGGAAGCCACCGACGGCAATTTCCAGATCCAGGTCTTCGCCGCCGGGGAACTCGTGCCCGGCCTGCAGGCTGCCGACGCCACCACGGCCGGCACGGTCGAAGCCTGCCACACGGTGGCATATTATTACTGGGGCAAGGACCCGACATGGGCGCTGGGTGCCGCGGTTCCCTTTTCGCTCAACGCACGCGGCATGAATGCCTGGCACTACCATGGCGGTGGCATAGACCTGTTCAATGAATTTCTTGCCACGCAAGGGTTGTTCGGCCTGCCGGGCGGTAACACCGGCGTGCAGATGGGCGGCTGGTTCCGCAAGGAGATCAATACCGTTGCCGACCTCTCGGGCCTCAAGATGCGCATCGGCGGCTTTGCCGGCAAGGTGGTGCAGAAGCTCGGCGTCGTGCCGCAGCAGATCGCTGGCGGCGACATCTATCCGGCTCTGGAAAAGGGCACCATCGACGCCGCCGAATGGGTCGGTCCCTATGACGACGAAAAGCTCGGCTTCTACAAGGTGGCGCCCTATTACTACTATCCCGGCTGGTGGGAAGGCGGCCCGACCGTCCATCTGATGTTCAACAAGGCGAAATACGAAGAACTCTCGCCGGCTTACAAGTCGCTGCTGCGCACCGCGGCGCAAGCAGCCGATGCCGACATGCTGCAGAAATACGATTATGTGAATCCGGCGGCGGTGAAGCGGCTGGTGGCCGGCGGCGCCAAACTGCGCCCGTTCAGCCAGGACGTCATGGCCGCCTGCTTTGAAAAGGCAAACGAGGTCTATGCCGAAATGGAAGCCTCGAACGCACCGTTCAAGAAGATCTGGGAATCGATCAAGGGCTTCCGCAAGGAGCACTATCTCTGGGCGCAGGTGGCGGAGTACAATTACGACACCTTCATGATGGTGCAGCAGCGCCAGGGCAAGCTGTAACGCTTCACTTTGGCGCCGGCTAATGACCGGAGTCTGCGCTGCCCCTCATCCGCCTGCCGGCACCTTCTCCCCGTATAGTGACGGGGAGAAGGAAGCTGCCGCCCCTTGGCGCACCTTCCTGCAACGTTGGTAATTGGCGAAGCCGGTGACGAAGGCTTATTTCTCCCCGTCACTATACGGGGAGAAGTGCCCGGCAGGGCGATGAGGGGCAGCGCAAATGCCCGATAGCCAGTACCTCAGCTTCGGCCCGGCACCACCAGCACCTTGACCTCGCCGGGCGCTGGCGGATTGGCGATCACCATTGCCGCCTCTTCGAGCGGCACTTGCCTGGAGATAAGCCGGTCGATCTCGATCGCACCGGATGCGATCAGCTCGGCGGCGCGGCGATGCGTGTAGGGATTGAGGAAGGAGCCCAGCACCTTCAATTCCCGAAACAATAGGTCGAAAGGCTCGAATTCTGCCTTCATGCCTTGCGGCGTGACGCCGACGATGACGACGGTGCCGCCGGCCCTGGCCAGCCGCATCGACTGCTCGACGGTCTCGCGCACACCAGCGCATTCGAACACCACGTCGGCGCCTCCCGGCAACAGGCCCGCCGGCCCGGCGATGGCCTCGATGACATCGGCGGCGGTGGGATCGACCGTCACTGTCGCGCCGAGCTCCTCGGCAAGCGCGCGCCGCGAAGCCTGTCTGGTCGACAGGACAATCGTCGTGGCTCCGGCCAGCCGCGCCAATTGCACGGTGAGCAGGCCGATAACGCCGCCGCCAAGCACGATCACCGAACTGCCCGGCTTGATCTCGGCCAGATCCACGCCATGCAGGCAGCAGCCAAGCGGCTCGCAGAACGCGCCATGCGTTGGCTTGAGGTCAGCCGGCAGGATGAAGGCCTGCTTCTGCGGCAGAACGACGTAGTCTGCAAAACCACCGTCGCGATGGATGCCGATGGCGTTGAGGTTGCGACAGAGATTGACGCGCTCGGCATGGCAATGGGCACATCGTCCGCAGGCGATGTTGGGGTCGCCGGTGACCCGGTCGCCGATCGAAAAGCCCGAGATACCAGCGCCGATCGCCTCGATGATGCCCGAGAATTCATGTCCGGGCGTCACCGGCGGCCTGCAGGGAAATTCGCCATGGAAAAGATGCCGGTCGGTGCCGCACACACCGCAGGCTTCGATCCGGACCAGAAGATCATCGGCGCCGGGGATGGGCTTGTCGACTTCGCGCAGTGCAATGCTGCCCACGGCTTCCAGTCGCACCGCTTTCATGGTCCTGGCATCCATCAGTTGAAGCTCGGCGGCTGGGACAGGTCCGGCTGAGGCGTAGCCGGTTGCGCGGGTGGCGTGTCGCCGAAGCTCGGCGGCTGCGAAAGGTCGGGGGTGGCAGGCGGAGCTGTGCCGCCATTGGCTGGTGCGGTGCCGTTGGCCGGCGGCGCACCGGGCGGTGACATGCCGGGTATTGCCGGCACCGTGTAGTCGATCGTGCCTGGATCGACCGTAGTCCCCTTGTAGCGCATCACCATTTGCGGGAAGGCGATCGTCAGTCCGATCATGATCACCTGGATGCAGACGAATGGCACCGCGCCCCAATAGATCTGGCCAGTCGTGACCGGCGCGATCTGCTTGCCGGTGAGGCGGTCGAGATAGGGCACGCGGGCGGCGACCGAGCGCAGGTAGAACAGCGCGAAGCCGAAAGGCGGATGCATGAAGGAGGTCTGCATGTTGACGCCGAGCAGCACGCCGAACCAGATCAGGTCGATGCCGAGCTTGTCGGCCGCCGGCGCCAGCAACGGCACGATGATGAAGGCCAGTTCGAAGAAGTCGAGGAAGAAGGCCAGGAAGAAGACGAGGAAGTTGACGCCGATCAGGAAGCCGACTTCGCCGCCCGGCAGCGAGGTCAACAGGTGTTCGACCCAGATCTGGCCGTTGACGCCGTAGAAGGTGAGCGAGAACACCCGCGCGCCGATCAGGATGAACAGCACGAAGGATGACAGCCGCGTCGTAGAGGTTAGTGCCTGCTTGATCACGTCCAGCGACAGCCGACCTTTTGCCGCCGCCATGATCAATGCCCCGACGGAGCCCATGGCGCCTCCCTCGGTCGGGGTGGCGATGCCGAGGAAGATGGTTCCAAGCACCAGGAAGATCAGCGCCAGCGGCGGGATCAGCACGATGACCACCTGCTGCGCCAGCCGCGACATCATGTTGATGTTCAGCCGCCTGTCGGCAATGGCAACGATATAGATCAGGAGCACGCCAGCCGTGGCGCCCAGAATATCGGCATTGTCGCCATGCGCCGGTGCGAGATAGCGGTACGCCGCATAGGATATGGCCACCGTTACCGCCAGCGCCACCAGCAGCGACATCACGCCATGGCCAAGCGTGCGCGCTTCGAGCGGCAGTGCCGGCACCATTTTCGGCCGGAAGATCGACACGATGAGAATGTAAAGCGCGTAGAGCCCGGTCAGGACGAGGCCAGGAACCAGCGCGCCCGCATACATGTCGCCGACCGAGCGGCCGAGCTGGTCTGCGAGCACGATCAGCACAAGTGAAGGCGGGATGATCTGCGCGAGCGTACCGGAGGCGGCAATGACGCCCGACGCCAGCCTGCGGTCATAGCCATAGCGCAGCATGATCGGCAGCGAGATCAATCCCATGGCGATGACGGATGCCGCCACTACGCCGGTGGTCGCGGCCAGCAACGCGCCGACGAAGATCACCGCATAGGCAAGGCCGCCACGGATCGGTCCGAACAGCTGGCCGATCGTGTCGAGAAGGTCCTCGGCCATGCCCGATCGCTCGAGCACGATGCCCATGAAGGTGAAGAACGGGATGGCCAGCAGCGTGTCGTTCGACATCACCCGGCTGCCGTAGAAATTGTCCGGCAGTGCATAGAGAAGCGGCCAGTCGAGATTGATCGCACCACCTGAATAGGGCGTCAGAAACACGCCGATAAAGAAGAACATCAGCCCGTTCGCGGCGAGCGAGAAGGCGACGGGATAGCCGATCAGCATGAACAGGATCAGCGAAGCGAACATGATCGGCGCCATGTTCTGGGCAATGAACTCCATCACGAGCGCACCTCGTCGGCGAGCGCCTTGGCTTCGAGCTCGGCCTGCTCGTGCACGGAAATGAAGGGGTTGGGATCGTCCATGACGCCGCGCATGATGGCGATCTTCTTGATGATTTCTGAAATGCCCTGCAGCGCGAGCAGGAAAAACCCGACCAGGAGGATAGCCTTGGCCGGCCAGACGATCAGGCCGCCGGCATTGGTCGACATTTCACCGCTGTGGAACGACAGCCTGACATAGGGGACGAAGTAAAACACCATCAGTGTCACGAACGGCATCAGGAAGAAGACGTGGCCGAGGAGGTCGATCCAGTGTTGCACACGGCGCGAAAACAGGCCGTAGACGATGTCGATGCGGATATGCTCGTTCTGTTTCAGCGTATAGGCCGCCGCCAGCATGAAGGCGGCGCCGAACAAATACCACTGCAGCTCCAGCCACGCGTTTGACGAGATGTCGAAGACCTTGCGGATGACGGCATTAGCCGCGCTCACCAGGATCGCCAGCAGGATCAGCCAGGATACCGATTTGCCGATGAATTCGTTGAGGCGGTCGATGCCTCGCGACAGAGCGAGCGGCCCTTGCATGCAGTCCTCCCTTATGGCGGAGGCGTGCCGGCTCCCCTTTTCCCGCCGTCACGCCGCGTGGCCCAACGGTATGCCGCGCGTGGCCACACGGGTCAACACGGATGGCGGCAGCAAAACGATGTTGGGTGAAGCGCGGGACGGGACAAGGGCGGTCTGCCCCGGCGTCATGCAACCAAAGTCTGATGGCTCAGACGACCTTGCCGGTGTCGCGGCCGGCGCCTATCAGGATCAGCATGGCCACCAGGAACAGGTACATCCACGCATCGCGCCATTCGATCGGGAAATAGCCGGCCCACAGTGATTCGGCCATGCCGAAGGCGGCGGCACCGAGCGCTGCCCGTGGCGGTGAGAGATAGCCGCCGACCGCGGTCACGAACAGGATCTTCAGGCCGTAGACAAGGCCGGAGCCGAAGCTGACATTGCCGTAGTAGAGGCTGGCCATGATACCAGCCAGGGCGGCGCAGAAACCGCCGAACAGCACGGCATGTCGAAAGACGCGGCGCACATCGACGCCGCACAGGGCGGCGGCTCGTGGGTCGTCGGAGACAGCCCGCCAGGCCCGGCCGAAGCTGGAGTGGGCAAACGCCCATGTGGCGAGTGCGACCGCGGCCAGCACCGACGCGCAGTCGAGCACCTGGATCAGCGTCAGCGTTGCCTTGAAGCCGGCGCCTTCCGCGAAGACGATAGGCTGGGCCAGCATCGGTGGCAGCCACAGATCATGCGTGTCGGCCGCGATGCGGCTCGCCTCCGACAAGACGATCAGGATGCCGAGCGTCGTTACCACGATCGCATTGGGCGAGCGGTCGGCCAACGGCTCGAAGACGCTGCGCGACAGGACATGGCTGACCAGCGCTGCGTAGAGCAATGCCGCGACGACGCCGAACAGCACCGACGCCAGCAGCGTCAGCCACAGCACCTGGTAGCCGAAGGCGACGCTCAGGATCATGACCTGGCCGCAAAAGGCAAACAGCGCCCCATAGGCGAGGTTGGTGCGGTGCAAAATGCCGTTGGTCAGCACGTAGCCGAAGGCGAGCAGCGCATAGAGCGCGCCCGAATGCAGCCCGTTCAGCACCTGCTGGAAGAAGTAGAGCATGCGGAGAGGTTTGCATTGCTGAATCTAACTTGTCAAATGCGATTTATCGGTTAGATTTTGTAGCATGACAGTTGCCTGGACCCCGCATCGCTTTACCGGCGGCCTGCTCGCGCTCGACACGGCCAACACCGTCGTGCTGCGCGGCGATCCGGAGCGCACATTCGACCGCTTCGCCGATCCGGTCGAAATCGCCCGCTTTGCCGACGCGGCCAGCGGCTTTCGTGCCGCCGAGCTCGGCGACAGGCGGCTTGCGGTATCCTCGCCGGCGGTGATCGCTCCGATTGTGCTGTCGATCCGCGAGACGACCGACCAGCTGTTTCGTGGTGCGGTGTCGAAGGGAGCGGTCGCCACCACCGACCTGCCCGAATTCCTGCGCGCCTGTGCCGAAGGCCTGGCCGGCAGCCGGACCGAGATCAGCGCGCCGGGAAGGCCGTTCGGCGACCCCGTGACGCCGATCGCCTTCGAGGCGGCGCTGGCGGTTTCAGCCCTTTCGCTGCTGCGCGACGACACCGTCGCGAGGCTCAGGATCTGTCCCAACTGCACCTGGCTGTTCGTCGACAGAAGCCGCAATTCCAGCCGCCTTTGGTGCGACATGGCGGTGTGCGGCAACCGGCAGAAGGCAAGTCGTCACTATCGCCGCCGACGCATGGCGGCCCATGAGGTCAAGGATGCCTAGAGGATTTTCACGGTCTGTCGTTGCCGGCGCCATGCTGATTGCCGCCGCCGCACTCGGCGCCTGCCGCGACACCGGCGGGGAGGGCAAGCTGTTCGAGGTCTCCGGCAAGATATTCGTCTTCAACTACCGGCTCGCCAGGGCAACTTATGTCGTCACACTGCGGCCCTTGCAGCCGATGGGCGAGGGCCAGGTGGCGGTTGCCAGCTTCCAGAATCCTGCCGGCGGTGCGCCGATCGTGGTCGAGCAGAAGGTCTGGCCGAAGCTCGACAAGGTGAGCCTGGAGAGCCCGGCACTGACCTGCATCGTCAAGAACAAGCCCTATGCCATCGCCATCAGCATCAAGGGCGCCGACGGTGCCGTCCTGCAGAAGATCGACACCACGCTGATGTCGACGGAAGACCAGTCGATCCTGCCCGACCGGCCGCTGGTCGTCGACCAGCTCTACACGGCCAACCCCGACCTCGTCGGCCATCCCGACGGCAAGCTGCCGGGTGAGCCGAAGCCGGACTGCTCGAAAGCCGGCTGACATCGTCTGACGACATCCAATTCGCCGGAATTTTCGTGCGCCTTCTCCCTGTCGGCGCGCGGTTTCATGCGCGGTCCAGCCCCTGCCTGACTGTTTGTTGCGCGTTGCCTGGCCCCTGCGATTTTGTTTGACCTCACTTGCAAGGGGAGAAAGGATGCGTCATCCGATCCCGACGTTGGCCGCTTCCCCCCGCGCGGCCTTCGCAGAGGAAATGCCTGATGACGCTGCATGATGTCGCGCTCGACGACAAGTTCGACCTCGGAAAGGAGCGCATCTTCCTGTCCGGCGCGCAGGCGGTCATCCGCATGCTCCTGATGCAGCGCGAGCGCGACCGCCGCGCCGGCCTTAACACGGCCGGTTTCGTCTCCGGCTACCGCGGCTCGCCGCTCGGCGGCCTCGACATGCAGCTGTGGAAGGCGAAGAACCAGCTCGCGCAAGCCGACATCGTCTTCCAGCCCGGCCTCAACGAGGAGCTTGCCGCCACCGCCTGCTGGGGGTCGCAACAGACGGAACTACTGGGCGAGGGCACCCATGACGGTGTCTTTTCGGTCTGGTACGGCAAAGGTCCAGGCGTTGATCGTTCGGGCGACGTGTTCCGCCACGCCAACCTGGCCGGCTCATCTAGGCATGGCGGCGTGCTTGCGCTCATGGGCGATGACCATATGGCCGAATCCTCGACCAATGCGCATGCCACCGAATTCCTCTTCGTCGACACCATGGTGCCGATCCTCAATCCGGCCGGCGTCCAGGAGATCATCGACTACGGCCTGTACGGCTTTGCCATGTCGCGTTTCGCCGGCACCTGGGCGGCGATCAAATGCGTCAAGGACAACATCGAATCGACGGCCTCGGTCGACGCCTCGCTCGAACGGCTGAACATCGTCGTGCCGGAGTTCGACATGCCGCCGGGCGGCCTCAACATCCGTCACGAGATCGACATGCTCGGCCAGGAGGAGCGGCTGCACGAGTACAAGCGCGCCGCAGCCTCCGCCTTCATCCATGCCAACGGGTTGAACCACATCGTCTATTCGGGCGGCCGCAACCCGAAACTCGGCATCATCACGCTGGGCAAGAGCTATCTCGATGTCCGCCAGGCGCTGGAGGATATCGGCATTGATGAGGCGGCCGCCAACCGCATCGGCGTGCGGTTGTTCAAGGTCGGCTGCCCCTGGCCGCTCGACCTGCAGCACATCGCCGACTTTGCCCGCGGCCTCGATACCATCGTTGTCGTCGAGGAGAAGCGTTCGCTGATCGAGGTGCAACTGCGCGAAAGCCTTTATGGCACAGCCTCGCAGCCGGTCATCGTCGGCAAGAAGGATGAGCGCGGCGACTGGCTGTTCCCGGCCAAGGGCGCGCTCGACCCCAACGAGATCGCCATTGCCCTTGGCGAGAGGATCGTCAAAACCATCGGTCCGTCGGAAGAGATTTCGGCGCGGGTGGCGAAGCTGCGCCAGTTCCAGGCGATGCTGGCCGACGCCACCGATATCGGCTCGCNCNCGCCCTTCTTCTGTTCCGGCTGCCCGCACAACTCCTCGACCAAGGTGCCAGACGGCTCGATCGCCGCTGCCGGCATCGGCTGCCATTTCATGGCGTTGTGGATGGACCGCAATACGCTCGGCTTCACCGCCATGGGCGGCGAGGGCGCGCAATGGGTCGGCCAGGCGCCGTTCTCGAAGCGCGACCATATCTTCCAGAATCTCGGCGACGGCACCTACAACCATTCCGGCGTGCTGGCGATCCGCTTCGCTTTGTCGAGCGACGCCAACATCACCTACAAGATCCTCTACAACGATGCGGTGGCGATGACCGGCGGCCAGCCGCATGAGGGCGGCCTGACGGTGGACATGATCGCCAGGCAGGTGCGGGCCGAGGGCGTCGACCGTATCGCCATCGTCACCGACGAACCGGACAAATATGCCGGCAAGGCCGCATTCCCGGCCGGCGCCACCATCCATCATCGCGACGACCTCGATCTCGTCCAGCGCGAGCTGCGCGACGTCAAGGGCGTCTCGATCCTGCTCTATGACCAGACTTGTGCCGCCGAAAAACGCCGGCGCCGCAAGCGCGGCGCCTTTCCCGATCCCGACAAGCGCGTCTTCATCAACGAACTGGTCTGCGAAGGCTGCGGCGATTGCGGCGTGCAATCGAACTGCGTCTCGATTCAGCCGGTCGAGACCGAATTCGGCCGCAAGCGCAAGATCGACCAGTCGAGCTGCAACAAGGATTTCTCCTGCGTCAACGGCTTCTGCCCGTCCTTCGTCACCGTGCATGGCGCCAAGATCCGCAAGGCCGAAGGCCTTGCCGGCAAGACCGATCCGCTTGACGGGGTACCGACACCAGCCGAATTCCCGCTGGGCGCCGAGGGTTGGGCGGCGATCATCGATGGCGTCGGTGGCACCGGCGTCGTCACCGTCGGCGCCGTGCTCGGCATGGCGGCCCATCTCGAGGACAAGGGCTGCGGCATGATCGACATGGCCGGCCTTGCCCAGAAGGGTGGCTCGGTGTTCACCCATGTCCGCATTGCCCGCACGCCGGACGACATCCACGCCATCCGCGTTTCGGCGGGCAAGGCCGATCTCGTGCTCGGCTGCGACCTCGTCGTGTCAGGCGCCAAGAAGGTGCTGACGGCGGTGCGCGAGGGCCATACCATTTTCCTCGCCAACACTGCCGAGATCATGCCTGGCGAGTTTGCCCGCTCGGCCGATTTCTCGTTACCGATCGAGCGCCTGAAGAAGGCGATCCGGGCCGCCGCCGGCGACGACAAGGCGCATTTCTTCGACGCCACCCGCACCGCCACATCGCTGTTTGGCAATTCGCTTGGCGCCAACATGTTCATGCTCGGCTTTGCCTTCCAGCATGGCGGCCTGCCGCTGTCGGCCGAGGCTGTCGAAAGGGCGATCGAACTCAACGGCGAAGCGGTGGCGATGAACATTGCCGCCTTCCGCTGGGGCCGCCGCGCAGCGCACCAGCCGGATTTCGTGCGCGGCGTCGTCGCCCAGCCGGGCAAGGCGGGAGAGATCGCTCCGGCCGCGCAGACGCTGGACGAGATCATTGCCCGCCGTGTCGCCTTCCTGACCGCTTACCAGAACGCCGGCTACGGCAAGCGCTACGCCGACAGGCTGGCGCTGCTGCGTGCCGCGGAAGCCAAGGCCATGCCCGGCTCGACGACCGTGACAGAAGCGGCGGCCAGGAACCTGTTCAAGCTGATGGCGATCAAGGACGAATACGAGGTGGCGCGGCTCTACACCGACGGCTCCTTCGCCGCCGAGCTTGGCAAGCAGTTCCAGAGCTACGAGAAACTCGAATTCCACCTCGCCCCGCCGATCATGGGACGTCGCGGCAATGACGGAAGCCCTCGGAAATCGAGCTTCGGCCCCTGGATGATGAAGGGTTTTCGCCTGCTGGCGGCGCTGAAGGGCTTGCGCGGCACCGCTTTCGACCTGTTTGGCTATAGCGCTGAACGGCGCGTGGAACGGCAGCTTTTGGCGCAATATGAGGCCGATCTTGAGCTCGTCGCCAGGTCGTTGGCGCCGGGCCAGACCGATGCGGCGGTCGCTCTCGTCTCGGTCCCCGCCCTCATCCGTGGTTACGGCCACGTACGGCAGGCAAGCGCGCAAAAGGCCGCGGGCGAGCGTAAAAGGCTGCTCGAACGCCTGTCGGCCGCGTCAGTGCGGCCGGAACTGCAGGCCGCCGAATGACGGATACGGCTTGTTTACCTGAAGCTTGATTTTCCTGGCCTGTCCTGCATTCGCAGGTCCTCGGCAGCTAAGTCGAAATCACTGTTCTAAGCCTTTCTTAAGGCGGTTGTGACATGACAAGGCTTAGCGTTGGGCCGACGATATGGGCAGAACAAAAACCGAGAACATCCCCGCGGATGTCTATATCCAGTTTGTGCGGTCGTTGTTCGACAACGCCCACATGCTGGTGATCGGTGGCGTATGCTACTGGATTCTCGGATTCATGATCTACCTGCGTACGCAGAACCCTTTGTTCCTGGGTTTTTCTTTCACCCTGCTGTCCATCAGCCTCTTCCGCTACTCCGGCATTCGCAGCTTCCGCAAGGCGGGCGGCGTCATAGCCAATGTCGAAGAGGCACGGCGGTGGGAGCGCACCTATATCCTCAAGGGCAGCCTGCAGGGCCTCGGCTTGGGCGCGCTGTGTTTCATATCGATCTATGTCTATCCCGATCCGTTTGCCGAACTGGCCGCGACGTCGCTGGCCATCGCAACCTTGGTGACGGTTGTTGGCCGCAACTACGGATCTCCGCTCATGGTGCGGATTTTTTCCGTGACCTTCATTGGTCCGGCAGCCCTTGCACTCCTGCTGCGCATGGATCTCCCCTCGGTCGTTCTCGGCTTGATGATCATCCCGTTGACTTTCATCACGATCAACAGCGCCGACCACGTCCGCGACGTGCTTTTCTCGGCGGTCATCGGCCACAAGGAAGCGCGGAAGCTCGCGCACAGGTTCGATCGCGCCCTCAACACCATGTCGCACGGCCTTGTCATGCTCGGCCCCAACGGCCGGGTGGCGGTGGCTAATGCCGAGGCTGCCCATCTGATGTCGCTCAAGTCCGGGGATGCGCTGCTCGGGCGGTCGATCCATGGCCTTTTGATGCGCGGCGTCGCCGGCGGCATGCTGGCGCCGAAGGATTGCCGCTACATCGAGGCGCAGCTGACCCGCGCCCTGCGCGAGGGCCGCGACCGCAAGGTGCTCGTTTCCCTCGCCAACGGCCAGCACTACGAATTTTCCGCACGCGAAGGCAGCCAGGAATTGGGTGTCATCACCTTCGAGGATGTGACGGCTCGCGTCGAGGCGGAAGACAAGATCCGCTTCATGGCGCGCTACGACAATCTCACCGGTCTGCCCAACCGCGCTTACTTCCACGAACTCGTCGGCGAGGCGATGGCATCGGGCGACCGCGACCGCCTCTGCGGCCTGGCCGTGCTTGACCTCGACGATTTCAAGAGCGTCAATGACACGCTCGGGCATCCGATCGGCGACGGGTTGATCTATGCGGTCGCCGAACGTCTCGCCGGCGTTGCAGGGCAAGGCATCACCGTCAGCCGTTTTGGCGGCGACGAATTCATGGTTTTCTTCGACCGGATCGAGGATGAAAGCCACCTGACCATCCAGATCGACGAGATCTTTGCAGCGTTGCAAGGCGAAGTGGACGTTGCCGGCCACGGGCTGCGCATCCAGGCCAGCGGCGGCGCCGTGTTGGCGCGGGTCACGGACAGCGATGTCGACGCCATGATCGTCAAGGCCGATCTGGCGCTTTACAAGGCCAAGGAGCTCGGCAAGAACGGCTGGCGGCTGTTCGAGGCAGCGATGGACGCCGCGTTCCGCAACCGTCAGCTGATGAAAGCGGACCTGCGCAGCGCGGTGGAAAGCAAGAGCCTGCGGGTCGTCTATCAGCCGATCGTGGCGATGAACACCATGCGCATCGCCAGCTGCGAGGCGCTGTGCCGCTGGGATCATCCCGATCTCGGGCCGATTTCGCCCGCCATCTTCATTCCGCTCGCCGAGGAAATGGGCATTATTTCAGAGATCAGCACCTTTGTGCTCCAGGCAGCCTGCACCGAATGCGCCAAATGGCCGGACCAGACCAGCGTATCGGTCAATCTCTCCGCCAAGGATTTCCGCAATCGCGACGTCATCCAGAAGGTTCGCGATGCGTTGATCAGCTCCGGCCTCGCCGCCGGCCGGCTGGAGATCGAGGTCACCGAGACGGCGCTGCTCGACGACAAGTCGCTGACGCGCCAATATCTCGACGAATTGAAGCAGCTTGGTGTGCGCATCGCGCTCGACGATTTCGGCACCGGCTATTCGAGCCTGAGCTATCTTCACAAGCTGCCGCTCGACAAGATCAAGATCGATCGCTCGTTCCTGATAGACGTCACCCAGAATTCCCGTTCGCTGGAGCTGCTCAAGGGCATCGTCAATCTGTCACGGCCGCTTGGGCTTTCGGTGACCGTCGAGGGCGTCGAGACCTTCGAGCAGCTCAAGATCCTGGCTTTGCAGGTCAAACCGGACCTTGTGCAGGGCTTCCTCTTCGGTGCCGCACTGAGTGCATCGGGTATCGAGACGATGTCGAATGTCACCTGGCCATTTGCCGCGGACCTGCGCCTCACCGGCAAACGGGCGGCCAGTTCCGGCAAACGGACAGCCAGTTAGGCAATTCCAGGAAAAGTGCGAAGCGGCTCGCTTGGGGTGGTTCCACCGCTTTGTCAGGCGTCTCATGTCCGGCGGTACACAATGTTGCGTGATCACCGGGAACGGGTCGGGCGAAATCCAGCCTGACAGGCGGCGTCATTGACAGCCAGCCGGTTAAAGTTCGCCAGGCAAAACGAGGGAATACGACACACGCGAAGATTGCTGAACGCAAGGGTCGCATCTCAAGTGGACGCACGGCTGTTAAGGTTAACAGAAGGTAAACCAGCACCATCCAAGTTTCAGCTTGTGTCTCATTTCAGCTCGAATACCCTTATCCGTAGGCGGAATTTCGAGGACAGATAATGGATGCTGCAAGGACCGTGAGCAATGCCTCTGGCGGGGTAGGCTCAGCCGGGGATTCCGTGCTGAACCGATCGATGATGCAATTGCTGGAGCATGTCGATTATCGCCTCATTACCGGAGGCGAGGATCTGGAGGCGATTTACCGACTTCGCTATAAATCCTATCTGCGCACGGGCATGTGCGGCCCAATCGCCAGCGGGATGTTCCAGGATCGCTGGGACAATCTGCCCAACTCCTACCGGTTCGGTGTCTATTTCTACGGAGAATTGGTCAGCACGATCCGCTTCCATTACATTTCCAGCGAGCACCCGAATTCGCCCTCCGTCGATGCCTATCCCGAAATACTGCTCGAGCGACTTGCCCGCGGCGAAACCTTTATCGACGGAACCCGGTTTGCGACCGATCCCGACAGCGCGCCGGCGCCGGGAGTGCTGCCGTTCCTGACACTCAGGCTCGCCATGGTGGCCTCGCTCTATTTTGGCCAGAACTCGGTGCTTACGCCGGTCAAGGTCGAGCATTCCAATTTCTATTCGCGTTATTTCAATGCCGTGCAGAGGACCGAGGCTAAAGAATTTCCAGGCGTTCTTACCCGGATCGCCCTGTTCGAAATCCCTGCCGGCGAAAATATGCGCCTGACACTCGAACGGTTCCCATTCTTCAGGTCGACGCCCACGGAACAGCGGCTGATGTTTGGCAATCCGGCCATCAACCGACTGACACCCTTGTCCATTGTGCCGACAGCGAAATATTATCGCGCCGCCGCGTAGGCGTCCCTATTTTTGCAAAGCACCCGGAGCCTTACGGCCAGATCCGCGTTCTAATGACGGCGGCGTGCTGCCGCTCTGTCTTTGTCATCCCAACGGATCTGTCAGAAGGACTCCCGACATGCACATCTCTCAGCTCGCGCTCACGCCGCTTATCTCGCTGATCGCCGGCGTGCTGATCCTCGTCATGCCACGGCTGCTGAACTATATCGTCGCGCTTTATCTGATCGTCGTCGGACTGCTGGGGCTCTTCCCGCACCTTGCCGGCTGAAACCTTCGAGCGAGCCTGGCGCAAAGGCTGTCTCTCGCTGGGGGGTCGGCCGGCAGTTTCAATATTCCCTTGAGGCAGTTGTCGGCCCAATGCGGCAATAGCGCCATTGCTCTTGGCCCGGCTTTTCGGTATGTGCCTGAAAGATGTCTTCGAAGGGGTACTCCTATGGCTGATCACTCGCCGACCGGTCCTGTCGAACTGGGCGCGAAGATGGACTATTCCGAGCATGACCGCACCTATGCGGGCTTTCTCGCGCTGGCCAAATACGGATCGCTTTTCTGCGGCGCGCTCCTTGTGGCGATGGCTTTCGGCTTCTTTGCGGCAGGTTTCTTCTCGGCGCTGATCCTGTTCGTCCTGCTTCTGGCCGTCGGCGCCTTCATTCTGCGATAGACCTTCCAAAACCCCGTTGCGGTTGACGTCGCCGGACATTCCGGCCGACACTTTGCGCAAACAGGTTCCAGCCGAAAGGATCATGCGGTGGGACAGACGGTTTTCATCCCTCGTGAACTCGATGCGAACGAGCCGCGCGTCGCGGCTTCGCCGGATACCGTGAAACGGCTGATCGCGCTTGGCTTCGATGTCGTCATCGAAACCGGTGCTGGCACAAGGTCGCGCCTCCCCGATGAAGAGTTCGCCAAGGCCGGTGCTGCCATCGGCAAGGCTTCCGATGTCGCCAAGGCCGATGTCGTGCTGAAGGTTCGCCGGCCAACGGACACCGAGCTGAAGAGCTACAAATCCGGCGCTGCCGTGATCGCCATCATGGATCCCTACGGCAACGACGCGGCAGTCGCGGCTCTGGCTAAGGCCGGCGTGACGGCTTTCTCGATGGAGTTCATGCCGCGCATCACCCGCGCGCAATCGATGGACGTGTTGTCCTCGCAGGCCAACCTTGCCGGCTATCAGGCGGTGATCGACGGCGCTTCGGAATATGACCGGGCGCTGCCGATGATGATGACGGCTGCAGGCACGGTGCCGGCGGCAAAGGTCTTCATCATGGGCGTCGGCGTTGCCGGCCTGCAGGCCATCGCCACGGCGCGCCGCCTCGGTGCGGTCGTCACCGCCACCGACGTTCGTCCTGCCGCCAAGGAGCAAGTCGCTTCGCTCGGCGCGAAATTCCTGGCCGTCGAGGATGAGGAATTCAAGGCGGCCGAGACAGCCGGCGGCTACGCCAAGGAAATGTCGAAGGAATACCAGGCCAAGCAGGCGGCACTCACCGCTGAGCACATTGCCAAGCAGGATATCGTCATCACCACGGCGCTGATCCCCGGCCGTCCGGCGCCGAAGCTGGTCTCGGCGGCGATGGTCGCCTCGATGAAGCCGGGCTCGGTGCTCGTCGATCTGGCGGTAGAGCGTGGCGGCAATGTCGAAGGCGCCGTGCCAGGCAAGGTTGTCACCACGGCCAACAACGTCAAGATCGTCGGCCATCTCAACGTGCCCGGCCGCGTCGCCGCATCCGCCTCACTGCTTTATGCCAGGAACCTGTTCGCTTTCCTTGAGACGCTGGTCGACAAGACCACGAAAACGCTTGCCATCAACCGTGATGACGATCTGGTCAAGGCGACGATGCTGACCGACGGCGGCAAAGTCGTTCATCCAGCCTTCGCCAAGGCTGACCAGCAGCCTCATGTCGAGCCGGCCGCGATACCGGCCACGACGATGGTTGCCGACGCCTGGGTTGCACCAGAGAAAGCCGCGCCCAAGAAAACTGCCTCATCCAAGTCCTCGCCCAAGCCGAAAGGGACCGCGTGATGGATCAGACCCTGCAGAAAGCCCTCGATCAGCTCGACCAGGCCTCCGCCGCCGTCAAGCTTGCGGTGCAGAACCTGGCCAACGCCCCAGGCGGCACTGACGCGGCGGGTGACGCCGCGCACGCGCTGTCCGGCGGCGCGATCGATCCCTTCGTCTTCCGGTTCGCCATCTTCGTGCTGGCAATCTTCGTCGGCTATTATGTCGTCTGGTCGGTGACCCCGGCGCTGCACACGCCGCTGATGGCCGTCACCAATGCCATCTCCTCGGTCATCGTCGTCGGTGCGTTGCTCGCCGTCGGCATCGCGGCTTCCGGGGTTGCCGCAGGCTTCGGCTTCGTCGCGCTGATGCTGGTCTCCGTCAACATCTTCGGCGGCTTCCTCGTCACCCAGCGCATGCTGGCCATGTACAAGAAGAAGGACAAGTAGCGCGCCATGAACGCCAACTTCGCGTCCTTCCTCTATCTGGTTTCCGGCGTCCTGTTCATCATGGCGCTGCGCGGCCTGTCGCATCCGACCACCAGCCGCCAGGGCAATTTCTACGGCATGATCGGCATGGGCATCGCCATCGCCACCACGCTGGCGCTGGCAACCCCTTCGGCCGGTCGCTTCGGCCTGATCGTGCTTGGCCTTGCCATCGGTGGCGGTGTCGGCGCCGTCACCGCGCGCCGCATCGCCATGACCTCGATGCCGCAGCTGGTCGCGGCTTTCCACAGCCTCGTCGGCCTTGCCGCCGTCATGGTGGCGGCAGCCGCCATCTATGCGCCGGAGAGTTTTGGCATCGGCACGAATGGCGACATCCACGCCCAAGCCCTGATCGAGATGAGCCTTGGCGTCGCCATTGGCGCCATCACTTTCACCGGCTCGGTCATCGCCTTCTTGAAACTCGACGGCCGCATGTCGGGCAAGCCGATCATGATCGGTGGCCGCCACTTCATCAATGCTGCCCTTGGCGTAGCCCTGATCGTGCTGATTGTGCTGCTCGTCACCACCGAAGCCAAACTGGTGTTCTGGCTGATCGTCGCCGCCTCGCTGGTGCTCGGCATCCTCTTGATCATCCCGATCGGCGGCGCCGACATGCCGGTTGTCGTCTCGATGCTGAACTCCTATTCCGGTTGGGCAGCGGCGGCACTCGGTTTCACGCTCGGCAATCTGGCGCTGATCATCACCGGGGCGCTGGTCGGTTCGTCCGGCGCGATCCTGTCCTACATCATGTGCAAGGGCATGAACCGAAGCTTCATCTCGGTCATCCTCGGCGGCTTCGGCGGCGAGACGGCAGCAGCGGCCGATGACGGCATCGAGCGCACGGTCAAGCAGGGCTCGGCCGATGACGCGGCCTATCTGATGATGAACGCCCAGAAGGTCATCATCGTGCCGGGCTACGGCATGGCGGTCGCCCAGGCGCAACACGCGCTGCGCGAAATGGCCGACAAGCTGAAGGCCAATGGTGTCGACGTCAAATACGCCATCCATCCCGTGGCCGGCCGCATGCCTGGCCATATGAACGTACTGCTGGCAGAGGCCAATGTGCCTTACGACGAAGTGTTCGAACTCGAGGACATCAACTCCGAATTCGCGCAGGCCGATGTCGCCTATGTCATCGGCGCCAATGACGTCACCAACCCGTCCGCGCGGGATGACAAGAGCTCACCCATTTATGGCATGCCGATCCTCGACGTCGACAAGGCGCGCACCTGCCTGTTCGTCAAGCGCTCGCTCGGCTCCGGCTATGCCGGCATCGACAACACGCTGTTCTACAAGGACGGCACCATGATGCTGCTCGGCGACGCCAAGAAGATGACCGAAGAGATCGTCAAGGCCATGGATCACTGACCTGGCCTCGTCTTCGAAACCTCAAAATGAGAGAAAGCCCGGCATCGCGCTGGGCTTTCGTTTTTTGCGGCCCGGCACTGTTTAAACGCAGCCTGTTTGGCCGGGCTTCCTGTTGAACGGCGATGGCCGATGTCAGCGGGTGGTCAGGAAAACCGCTTCCTCTTCGTCGCGCTGCCTGCCGCCGAGAACGGCCGCGGCACTGGCGATAAAGGCACCAATGACCAGCGACAAGGCGCCAAGCAGGGCAAAAGTCGCGCTGCCTTTCCTGGCGGTGTCGGCAGCCTGCTTGGCCTTGACCTTGGCGTCGTCGACCTTGGCCACCAAGGCGTCGACCCGCGTCTTGGCGTCGGCCTCGGAAAGACCGGTGCGGGCGGCAACGAGTTGCGACAGATAGGTCTTGTCGTCGGCCGAAATCTCGCCGGCCGCCGCACTGGCGATCAGGATGCGCGACGCCTGGCCAACCGCGGCGGCATTGCCGTCCGGACCAGCCGTCACGAGCTTGCTCGCATCTGCCGGACGGAACAGCGAATCCACCATATAGGAGGTCGCGTTGTCGGTCGATGCGCTGCCGGCGTTGGCAGAAGCACCAGCCGATGCACCCATGGCGGCACCCGAAGCCGCGGTGGACACCGCCTGTACGCCTGTGCCGAGTACCGCGGAAAGCGCCGAGCCAAGCACGCCGACGACAAGCAGCGTCGCCAACGCCCAGGCAAGGAAGCCATGAGCGGTGTCACGAAAATACACCTCGTCAGTGTGGACGCCGACCCATTTGGTGCGCAGGCGTCCGGCAAGGTAACCACCGACGCCGGCTGACAGCCATTGCACGATGATCAGCCAGATGGCGGTCGACACCGCGAAGGTGGTTATCGATGCACCGGACCCCGACCATGGTGAAACCATGCTGAGCCCAAGCCCTGAGCCGAGCAGCATGAGGATGAAGGTCAGCGTCGAGGCCGCGAAGGCGCCGGCGATGATCGGTCCCCAGCTGACAGCTGTGGCCGATGATTCTTCTGAAGCGGATAGGTCGATAGCCGATACGGTGGGCTGCATCAATGCCCCCTACCGTACGAACAGCATGATGAGAATGATGATCGGAATCGGAATACCGAGCAACCAGAGCAATATGCCACGTCCCATGAAAGGCCTCCTGTGAGCAATTGTGATCGATGCTGTCACAATGTCGTGGGAGGGCTTCCGTTCCGGCGGGGTATAAAATGATTTTATTGGTACAGACGGAACAATTGACGCGCCGCGGCTCCGCAATGTCTGAGCCGATGATGCCGTTGTGATTTGACCCGCAAATCGAGTTGGGCGAAAGCGGACGCCTCGCATCGGGGCTTTTGACTCGTGAAGCGCGGATCAAGCTGAACCTGTCAGCCCTGCCAATTCTTCTGACGCCACATTTCCTTTCTGAGCAGAAAGCCCAATGGTCCTGACGAGGTTGCGGATGCAGCAAAAAACGAAAGCCCGGTGGATTTTGGATGCCGCCTGCAGGCCGCGCCTGGCAATTTTCGCCGGCTTGGCCTTTCTCTGTGGTGTGTTCGTTTGGGGTGGAACCCTGGCAGCCACAGCCATTGCGCCGGCTGGTGCGACGCCGACCGGGTCAGTCAGCCAAGATATCGGGCATCTTTCTCCGGTAGGCTTTGAAGTGGTTCGCATTCCCAACAGCAGCGAACCGCCGCTGACGGCCGGTATCTGGTACCCGACCTCAGCCGAGCCGCGGGATGTTCCATTGGATACCTTCAATCAGCGCGTCGCGCCTTCCGGCCCGATAGAAGGCCGTTCGCTACCGCTCATCGTGATCTCGCATGGAGGTGGCGGATCCTATGCCAGCCACTATGATACAGCGCTTGCGATGGCGAGTGCTGGGTTCATCGTAGCCGCGGTGAGCCACGCCGGCGATACCTATGACGACCAGAGCAAGGTGCTGATGCCATGGCGCCGGGTCTAAGCCGGCTGATCGATTTCATGCTGGGCGACTGGCGGGGACATACCGACATCGACCCGCAGCGCGTCGGCGCCTTCGGATTCTCGAATGGCGGCTTCACTGTACTCGTCGAAGCGGGGGGAATACCCGACCTCGACAGGATCGACCCATACTGCGCCGCAAATCCCCAGCACGATCTTTGCACCGCGCTGGCAAAAGCGGGGGTCCATTCAGTTGCAAAAGCGGTCCAACCTCCGCCCGAAGCGTGGAGGCCTGATCCGCGAATCCGAGCCATCGCGGCCGCCGCGCCCGCATTCGGCTTTGCGTTCGACCGCGCCGGCCTCGCTTCGGTTCAAATCCCGGTACTGATGTGGCGCGCGGCCGACGACCAGCATCAACCCAACCCATGGTATGAAGAAAAAATCCGGTCGGCGTTGCCTCGGCCGCCGGAGTATCATGTCGAACCCCTGGCGGGCCACTATGCGTTCCTGCCCCCATGCGGCACAAAATTGCGCGCCGCGGCTCCAAGGATTTGCCTGGACGCTCCGGGATTTGACCGGGCTGCGTTTCGTCAGCGCCTGAACGCTGCCCTGGTGGACTTTTTCAGGGCATCGCTGCGGTCTTAAATATCCAGATTAGCGACCGACAATGCGTTGTCCTGGATGAACTCGCGTCTCGGCTCCACCTCGTCGCCCATCAGGCGCGAGAACAGGCTGTCGGCATCGGTCGCGTCATTGACCTTGACCTGCAGCAACGAGCGCACATTCGGGTCGAGCGTGGTTTCCCACAGCTGCTCGGCGTTCATTTCGCCGAGACCCTTGTAGCGCTGCATGGTCAGCCCCTTGCGGCCGGTCGCAAAGACCGCATTGAGCAGCGCCAGCGGCCCCGAAACGATTTCGGAGACATCCTTGCGGCGCAGCACCGGCGGCGACCCGTAGATTTCGGTCAGACGCTGTGCGTAGCGGTCTAGCTGGCGCGCATCGGCCGAATTGATCAGCGCCAGGTCGAGATGGGCATATTCCTTGACGCTGCGCACGGTGCGCTCAAAGACATAACCGCCAGTGCCCTCATTCGAGGTCGACATGCGGCCGGTCCAGCCGCGCTCGGTGTCCTCGGCGATGATGTCGAGGCGTTTTGCAATGCGCTCCGCCATTGCATTGGCGCGGCCAAGATCGTCGAATACATCCGGGTTGAGCCCGCCTGCGATCGCCGCCTGCTCGACCACGCCCCTGTTGTAGCGTGTGTGAAGCCCGTTGATCAGCTGGCGCACGGCCAGCGCATCGTCGATGGCGCCGCGCAGATCCTGTCCGGTGCGAACCTCGCCCGAGCCGAGCGAAAGTGACGCCTCCTCCAGCCCCGATCCGATCAGGAATTCCTCGAAGGCACTCTCATCCTTGATGTATTGCGAGCTCTTGCCGCGCGTCACTTTGTAGAGCGGCGGCTGGGCGATGTAGAGGTGGCCGCGCTCGATCAGTTCAGGCATCTGCCGGAAGAAGAAGGTGAGCAGCAAGGTACGGATGTGGGCGCCGTCGACGTCGGCGTCGGTCATCAGGATGATCTTGTGGTAGCGCAGCTTGTCGGCGTTGAACTCGTCCTTGCCGATCGAGGTGCCGAGCGCGGTGATCAGCGTGCCGATCATCTCGGAGCCGAGCATGCGGTCGAAGCGTGCCCGCTCGACATTGAGGATCTTGCCGCGCAGCGGCAGAATGGCCTGGTTCTGCCGCGAACGGCCGCCCTTGGCGGAGCCGCCGGCGGAATCACCCTCGACGATGAAGATTTCGGATTTCGCCGGGTCGCGTTCCTGACAATCGGCCAGCTTGCCGGGCAAGGACGTGACGCCAAGCGAGCTCTTGCGGGTGATGTCGCGCGCCTTGCGCGCCGCTTCACGCGCCGCCGCGGCCTGGATCACCTTGTCGATGACCACCTTGCCCTCGGACGGGTGCTCTTCCAGCCAGGTGCCGAGCGCCTCGTTGACCAGCCCCTCGACCACCGGACGGACTTCCGAGGAGACCAGCTTGTCCTTGGTCTGCGAGGAGAATTTCGGGTCGGGAACCTTGACCGACAGCACCGCCGTCAGCCCTTCGCGGCAATCATCACCGATCAGCGAGACCTTTTCCTTTTTGGTCAGGCCCGAGGACTCGCCATAGCCGGTGATCTGGCGCGTCAGCGCGCCACGGAAACCGGCCAGATGGGTGCCGCCGTCGCGCTGCGGGATATTGTTGGTAAAGGCCAGCACGTTTTCGTGGTAGCTGTCGTTCCACCACATCGCCACTTCGACGGTGATGCCGTCGCGCTCAGCCTTGATGGCGATCGGCGTCTCGATCAGCGGCTTCTTGACCCGGTCGAGATATTTGACGAACTCTTCCAGCCCGCCATCATAGTGGAGCTCATGGCGCACAATGTCGGCGTGGCGGGCATCGGTCAGAATGATGCGTACGCCGGAATTGAGGAAGGCGAGTTCGCGCAGCCGGTGCTCCAGCGTGCCGAAGTCGAACTCGACCATGGTGAAGGTTTCGGATGACGGGAAGAAGGTGATCTGGCTGCCGCTGCGTCCCTCATAGGTGCCCGGCTGCTTGTTCTGCTCATAGCTGCCCGTCGCCTTCAGCGGCGCATCGGCATTGCCATGCGTGAAGCTCATCTCGAAGATCTGGCCGTTGCGGCGAATCTTGAGCTTCAGCCATGCCGAAAGGGCGTTGACCACCGAGACGCCGACGCCATGCAGGCCGCCCGACACCTTGTAGGAGTTCTGGTCGAATTTGCCGCCGGCATGCAGCTGCGTCATGATCACTTCGGCCGCGGAAATGCCTTCGCCAGTGTGGATATCGGTCGGAATGCCGCGGCCATTGTCGATCACCGTCACCGAACCATCGGGGTTGAGCGTCACGGTGACGAGGTCGGCGTGACCGGCCAGGGCCTCGTCGATGGCGTTGTCGACCACCTCATAGACCATGTGATGCAGGCCCGAACCGTCGTCGGTATCGCCGATATACATGCCGGGGCGTTTGCGAACAGCGTCCAACCCCTTCAAAACCTTGATGGAATCGGCGCCGTATTCGGCCTCGGCGCCGTTGGTGTTCTCGGTCTGGTCGCTCATGAAAACCTGTTGTCTAGATGCCGCTTGTACAGCGCGAAAAATCGGCCCCGAATCGCGCGTCTGATATCGACTAGATATAGGCGCTAAAGGCGGTTTTTCCAAGGTTTGCGGGCATTTCCGGGCTGAATCCGGGGCTGGCAGCCGGCTATTTTTTTCGCGCGCCGAATTTGGCGAGAAGATCGCGCAGATATTTGATCGTGGATTTGTCCCGGGGCGCCAGCCGGCCCGTGCGGTCGAGCTCCAGCGTCAGGGTCAGCGCCTTGGTCAGCACCGCCTTCGGATCCTTCGCCACATAGGCATAGTTGATGTAGGCCTGCACCAGATCGAATTGCCAGATCGCATTGTTCGGATCGGACTGGGCCAGTCGCTGGCGGATCGCGAGACTGGCCTCGAAGGCCTTCTTGGAGCCCTCGAAGTGGCGCTGTTTGGTCTCCAGCATACCGATTTCCGAGAGCGTGATCGAAAGGTCACGCTGCCAGTCGGAATTGGCTGGATCGAGTTTCGCCAGCCGGTCGGCAATGACAAGACTGTCCTGGTAGTTTTGCAGTGCGCCGCTGACATCGCCCTGGGCACCGAGCACACCGGCAACCTTTTCCATGCAGACCGACAGGTCGCGCTGCCATTCGGTGTTGCCGGGGTCATCAGCGGCAAGGTCGCGCATCACAGTCAGTGCCTGCTGATAGGAAGCCAGCGCTGCCGGCCAGTTCTGCTGGTCGTTGAGCGCGTTGCCGACCTTGTCGTAACTGATCGACAGGTCGCGCTTCAGGTCGGTGTCGTTGGGGTCGCGGCGCATCAGCTCTTCGGCGATCGCCTGGCTCTTGGTGTAGGCCGCGAGCGCACCGGCGGCGTCGCCGCGCTCGCGCATCACATCACCAATCCTCTCCTGGCTGACGGCGACAGCGCGCTGGCGCTCAGGGTCATCGGGTTTGTTCTCGGCCAACGCCAGCCGAATCCTTAGGCTCTCTTCAAAGGCCGTCTGGGCGCCGTCCAGTTGGCCGGCGGTCCGGGCAAGGTCGCCGATTTCGTCATAGGTAATCGTCAGGTCGCGCAGCAGATCGCCGCTGTTCGGCGAGGCATTGGCCAATTGCTGCTTGATCGACAGGCTCTGCTGATAGGCCTGGGCCGCCGCGCCCACATCGCCTTGCGTCGCCAGCACATTGCCGATCTTGTCATTGGCCATGGCAAGATCATCAAGCCAGTTTTTCTTGTCCGGCACGCTTGCGATCAGGTCCTGCAGCATGTCCCTGGCCGCCTCATAATTTTCCAGGGAGGTTGGCAGGTCGCCTTGCGCCATCTCTATGTTGGCGAGCTTGATATGGCTGATGGCGAGATCGCGCTTGACGCTGGGGTCGGTTTCCTGACGCGACCGCTGCCCGAGGTTGGCCACCAGCGCGGTAAAGGCGCGGCCGGCCGCCTCGACATTGCCCACCGTCGTATAGAGAATACCGAGTTCCTCCAGCGTGCGGCTCTGGCGGTCGGCCTGTTCCAGGTTGAGCGACGTTTGCCCGGCCTCACCATACAGCGACAGCACCGTTTCATAGTCCTTGATGGCCGTGGCGTAGTCGAGATCGGCGCGCGCCGCGCCGCCGGACAGATAGACCGTGGCGGCTTCGGACAGGGTGCGGCTGACGAAATTGACCTTCAGTGCCTGGCGCGAGACATTGTCGATGTCGGCGGCCTTGGCAAGGATCGCACGAGCGCCATCGAAGGCGCCGAGCGACAGCTGTTCCTCGGCCTGCCGGCGCAGCTCCGTCACTTGCGGATCGTCGGAGGCGAGCGTCTTCATTTCGCTGCGCACCTTGACGAAGGAGTCGGCAGCCTCGCGCAGCCGGGCATTCAGGCTGTCAGCCGACAGATGGCTGGTGTCGGTGCCGATCAGCGCGCCATAGAGCGGCGCCAGCGGCATGTCGGCATCACTGGCGATCTGTTCGACCTCGCCGCGCATGTCCGGCGTCACATCGGCCATGGCCAGCAGCAGCCGTTCGCGCTCCGGCAGCTGTTGCTTGGCGGCGGCGGCAAAGAACAGTTTTGGCAGGCCGCTCTCGACATAAGGCAGCTGTTTGCCGCGCGATAGGTCATAGACCTCCTGCTGCACCAGCGTCAGCACCGAGCGGATTTCGAGCCCGTCCGTACCGAGATATTTGGTCAGCGCCGTGGTGAAAGGCGAGTTCTGGCCGGTGCCGTCAGCGGCTGTCTCGCCGGGCGCGGCTGAAAAGGCGAACAGGATGTTTTCCGCCTTCCCGATGCGGCCGAGACCTGGCTTGACCTTGTCAGCGACATCCTTCGCCAGCGAGGTCGCACCGCGCCCCTCGCCGTTGCCGCCCGCGAACGGATCGCTGCGGCAGGCATCGAGCACGATCAGCCCGACCTTGGCGGTGGCGGCGACCGCAGCGCGCACCTCTTCCAGCGGTAGGCTGGTCTTGTCCAGCGCGTCGAGCGAGGAGGCATCGGCATCGACCGGCAGCAGCCGGTTGTCGCCCGAGATTTCCACGCCATGGCCGGAGAAATAGACCAAAGCGACATCGGCCCCTTTGGCATCCTCGCGAAAATCGTCGAGCGCGCGCCGCATGCGCCGGAGGTCGCGGTTGGTTTCGAGAACGACCTCGAAGCCGAGCGCCTTCAACGCCGCTTGCATCGCCTCGCCATCATGGAGGGGATTGGCCAAGGGCCTGACCA
The DNA here is from genome assembly GCF_000472785.1 of Mesorhizobium loti CJ3sym. Lineage (GTDB taxonomy): Bacteria > Pseudomonadota > Alphaproteobacteria > Rhizobiales > Rhizobiaceae > Mesorhizobium > Mesorhizobium loti_E. The sequence goes on along the minus strand of NZ_AXAL01000021.1, from coordinate 63 downwards.
GCCGGTAGTCGTCTTCGGCCATGATCAGCGCCACGCGCCGCTCCGCCACCGCGGTGGCGGTGG
>NZ_AXAL01000020.1 GCF_000472785.1 Mesorhizobium loti CJ3sym | reverse complement strand
CGTCGGACACGTCCATCCCGCCATACTTCGCCTTCCAATTATACAGCGTCGCCTCCGAGACCCCGTGCTTGCGAGCCAGATCGCCCGCCTTCGCTCCCGCCTCGTGCTCGCGCAGAACCGCAATGATCTGCTCTTCCGTGAACCGCTTTCTCTTCATCAGTCCGTCCTTCGATCAAGGGCCGGACTCTAATCTCACATGGAGGAAATTCTCAGTGGCAGGTCAGCGGCAACAGCCGATGGCTTTACACGCCCGCCGTTCGCTCATCCCGAAGCCTTCCTTCAGGCGAGCGACAGCTTTCCGCTTGGCCGCGGGCGTCACCATTTCTTTCCCACAAGATCCTTCAACGCGGCATTGTCGAGCATGGCGTCGGCCAGAAGCCGCTTCAGCCGCGTGTTCTCGTCCTCCAGCGCCTTCAGTCGCCGAGCCTCGGAGACATCCATCCCGCCGAAGCGGGCCTTCCAGTTGTAGATCGAGGCGTCGCTGACCCCGTGCTTGCGGCACAGATCGGCAACCGATACCCCGGCCTCGTGTTCCTTCAAAATTCCGATGATCTGCTCTTCAGAGAAGCGGCTACGTTTCATGTCCTGGTCCTCTCGATGGGCCAGAACGAACTTCAAACCGGATTAGATCTGAGGGGCAAGGTCACGATATTGGCGCGGTGGTCGCACTTGACAGTGCCTCGCCGAACTTAGTTGAGCCTGGCCGCGTAACCACACATGTCAGCGGGCCACGGGCAGCCAATCAGATTTGTTGGCAACGCAGGCATTCGCCCCAGGACATGTTGGCCAGCTTATCAATGCTCGACATGCCGCCCGGGTGTCGGTGTGTCAACATGATGAGATGCTCAACCGTGTAGTATCCTGCTCATCGGCATTTCCGGCAGGCGGTATCCTTGCCGTGAGGTTTGGCACAGGCAGTGGACAACGTTTTTGCATGTTTACATCAGTCCGCTGAATCGACGTTCAGAGCCGAATCTTTGGCGACGGGGACGTCGCACTTACGAAGCGGCGTCGAAATTGCTGACGCGCCTCAAGTGGAGGTCCAAGGTGGGCCGGGCTCATGCGACGGCAAGGCCTGTGTCGCCGTCGTGCAAGTTGGCGGTGATCATGCACCCGATCTGACGGCAGATGATCGGGCAGCGGGTTGCGGTGGGATGGCCGCTCGTACCGCTGTCTTTTGACACTGCGACGGCTCACCCGGATGCGGGGCGATATCGGCGTCGAGGTCTTCAAGCGCGAGTGCCAGTTGATCTGGATCGAGACGTTTGGAACGCCGACCAAACTACACTCTTGGAGCTTTCTGATGATCGACTGAAGGCGCTTGATCTCTCCGTCGCGGCTTTCCACAGCACCCGCCTTCTCGCGTACGAGACGCTGCAGGAAAAGCCGGATCGGATGGCGAGGGATTGCCGCCCGTAATCGGCAAGCCGCTCCTCTATTTGCCGGATCGCTGCCGCCCGCTGCGCCGACTGCTAAGAAATCAATTGTCAAACCACGCAGGAGGCGGCTCGTGGAATACTTTTGCGGACTGGATGTTGCAGTGGACGAGACGGCGGTGTGCGTCGTCGACGAGCACGGTGAGGTGCATCTGACGGTCAAGGTGGAGACCGATCCCGATGCGTTGTTTGTGGTGTTGAAGCCGTTCGTCGCCCGGCTGCGGCGTGTCGGCCATAAGGCGGGATCTCTGTCGCCATGGCTGCATCCCGAGCTCTGAAACGCGGACGCCAGTGGTTTGCCTGGAGACCCAGCACGTGCGCGCCGCGATGTCGGCGCAGCGCAACAAGACGGACGCTGCCGACGCGCTCGGCATCGCCCACATCATGCGCACGGGCTGGTTCCGTCAGGCGCATATCAAAACGCAGGACTGCTAGCTGATGCGGCTTTTGCTGACCCACCGGCGTAACCTGAAGCGCAAGTTCCTCGATATCGAAAACGCCATCCGCCACTCGCTGAAAGCGTTCGGCATCAAGCTTGGCGGCACATCGCGCGGCGCTTTCGACCAGGCGGTACGCACGGCTGTGACAGACGATCCGCTGTCGGCCGAGCTGATGGACGCCATGCTGTCAGCACGCGCCGCGCTGTGGCGAGAGTACTGTCGGCTGCACGACCTGGTCGTGAAGATCGTCGCGAAGAGCGAGCTCTGCCGGCGCTTCATGGCGATCCCGGGCGTCGGTCCGGTGACGGCGCTCTCGGTGGGAGATTGCGACCACGTCTGGCTAAAACGTGGCGATAATGTGATACGGAATCACCGATTCCAACACGCACTTCGAAAATGTGACCTAGAGGTTTGGGAAACGGCGCAGCGCAGCTGGTCGGCGGGACAGGGGGCCATCAGCCGCTCGGCGAGGTGGGCAAAGGTCAAGACCTTGTCGCGATTGTGATGAAATCACGCCGGAGTCGCGGTCGGCCCTCGTAGATGACATCGTCGCAATGGCGGTCGCCACGCCACTGCGCCAGCTTTGCCAGGAGCTGATTAGACTGATGGCCCGGGCCATCAGCACCGGCACCGCGGGGACGCCGGCGCAGACATTCTGCCGTTCGATATCATCTACCGGAGGTATATGAAACTGATGGAATTCTATCATGAGCGCAGAGTTTCCTTTCGCGGATGAAAGAAAGCTCGATTGACTCGCCCGCCCCATTCCGGTCTCGTGAATCAACGTGCGGTTGCGGCCTGCAGAAGTCAGTCGACGGTCGCGATTCATGAAAGGAAACCCATGGCCAGGCATCACACCGCTGTGCACTCGACACGTCGCGACTTACGGCCAGGGCATTTTTCGCGCTTGCCCGTGACCGGTCAAAATCCGCGGTGCGAGTATGTCAAATCGCGAGCGTGTCATCGCGGCCGTGGAGAGATGTGGCTCGGTGCAGGCAAAGGCGGCGCCTGCTTGGACTGACGCCGCGCCAGATTGGATACCCGCTGAGGAAATACGGCATCAGATCAAGCGTCCTTGAAAGGCCGACCGAGGCAATATCAGGGACAAATCAAGCGTTGGTGGTTGGCGGAGCCTTGGCCCGATGACGAGTGGATGCGGACCTGAGCGTCGGGCCAATCCGACCCGGGAGGACAGCCCGCCCGACCTCACGGGGTCAATGTGCTGACAACGGCGGTGTGAACGAACCGTCGGTCGGCCATGTGCTCTAGACCATCGCTCATCCCGGATTCCCTCTGCGACTGAAACGGAGAAAAACATGTCCGATGCAAAACTTCAGAGTGTGCTTTCGTCTCTTTCGCAAGTGGCGAGACAGTTAGATGCTCTGCCATCCGATAGACCAGCGCCTGGTTCAAGTTGGGTAAAACTAAACACGAATGAGAACCCGTTCCCGCTTCCAGCAATCATAATGCAAAGCGCGATTGCAGCTCTCGAACGGCAGTATCTATATCCAGAAGACGATAACATCAGCTTGAGGGAAGCAGCCGCAAATGCCTACAGCGTCTCCATGGATCAGGTGATCGCCGGCAACGGATCGTCTGAACTGCTTGGACTTGTCTACAGAGCTTTCCTTGCCCCGGGGGATAGCGTGGCGATGATGTCGCCAGGGTTTTCGTTCAACCGCAAACTTGCAACGTTGCAGGGTGCTCAATTTGTCGAAATCAAATTTAGCGAAGATCATTCCTTGCCGATGGAGCAATTGCTCTTCGGTCCTGCAAAGGACGCCAAGTTCATTCTGTTAGCCAATCCGAACAATCCGACCGGAACGTTCGTTCCGGTGGCCGATATCGAACGCCTGGTAGCGAAATCGGACCGCTTGATCGTGCTGGATGAGGCCTACGTCGACTTTGCACCCGAGAATGGTCTACGCCTCATCAATCGATATTCGAACCTTCTGGTCTTAAGGACATTTTCGAAAAGCTATGCTGCCGCCGGCGTTCGCGTCGGTTTCGGTTTCGGTCACCCTGAAATTATCGGCAGGCTACGCAACATCCAGAACGTCTTCAACATGAATGTGATCGGGCAGGCGGTTGGTATCAGCGTCCTTGCGCACCGCGCCGCCTATGCAGACAACCACAGACACATCAGGCATGAACGACGGCGAGTGACGCTCGCGCTCTCGCAACTTGGATTTTCCGTAATCCCTTCCCACGCAAACTTCTTACTTGCCCGCGTGCCAACGGGACAGGACGGCTTATGGTGGCAATCAGCCTTTGCAAGGCAAAAAATACTTGTTGCCGTCTTTCCCGATAAAGGTTTGGAAAATTACATCCGCGTCAGCATCGGTACAAAAGAGCAAATGGATGCGTTTCTTCGTGCCGCTAGTCGTATTAGTCGAATATTGAATATGTCAAGGCCCCCGTATTAGGTTGCTAAGGCTCTGCTTTAGCATTTCGCAGGCAATAATCCGAGCGATTACACAAGCGAGAAATCTTTAAATTGCTTGTAATGCGCAAGCAACCGGACTTGTTGCGTCAAAAATGGAGACAATATCATGGATAAGGCCTTTCCTTCAGGCTTAGCTGTCGGCATCTTCGATCATCTGGACGAGGACGGCCCCGATATCGCCCGACAGTACGAAGATCGCCTGATGTTAGCGGAGGCGTGCGATCACCTTGGGTTCTATGCATATCATCTCGCAGAGCACCATTGTACCCCACATGGGAGAGGTCCCTCACCGAATCTGTTCTTGTCGAGCGTAGCCCAGCGAACCCGGCGCCTTCGTGTCGGCCCGTTGGTAATGCTGCTTGCCCTCTATCATCCGCTACGTGCGTTCGAAGAGATCTGTATGCTGGACCAATTGAGCGGTGGCAGGCTCGAACTTGGGATAGGGCGCGGCTCGCTCCCGATCGAATTGGGTTACTTCGGGATTGGCTCGGACGCGGCGCCAAACCACTATGCGGAAGCCAGCGAAATTCTTATCAATGCGCTGAAGGGCGGCACGCTATCGTATCAAGGTCGCCATTTTGAGTTGAACAGCGTTCCGCTGACGCTAAGAACTCATCAGCGTCCACATCCGCCGACTTGGATCGCCACCAATCGACCGGAATCGGCAGGCTGGGCCGCTGCGAATGGCATGAACATCGCGTGCGTGGGACCTTCCTCTTCCGTTCGAAGAATCACTGATGCCTTCCGCGCCGGTCGAGAGCACACCAGTGAGGCGGACGACCAAGCGCCATTTCTTGGATTGCTCCGAATGGTCGTGATTGGGCGTTCTGAAACAGATGCACGTTCACTCGCCGCACCTGCTTACGAACGGTGGCTCAAGAGCTTTAAATTCCTTTATGATCTCAATGGCATGCCGACTCCACCAAACCTGCCGCTGACCTTCGATGCAGCAATCGAGAAGGAATTGTGCGTAGTAGGAACGGCAGCATCTGCGGGACAAGCTCTTCTTGATCAGCTGGAAGCGGCAGGTGCAAACTACCTCCTTTGTCAACCGGCGTTTGGGAATCTGTCGTTAGATGCTTCCCTATATACCGCAACGGCGATTCAATCCGCAATTATGGCTCGAGTTGGCTAACCCCGGTTCGAACGTTCGCTCACCCAACAACGTGCCAAGCGGCATGCTGTCGCTAGCGACGACTAGGTGCGGGTTTCGGATGACCCATCAACCGGTTGGCACAGAGGCATGCGGCTTCCTCCTCAAAGCGGCGTGTTGTTCATAGGCGAAAGCGACCGTGTATGCCGCATTCTCACCCCTCGGATAGGGCCTTCATGTCCTAGCAGTAGACCCACGATCGCCTGCCAGACTTGATCGGAGCGTTGGATACGTTCGGCCCGATCAGCTAATCGGCCCGATGTCCTTCGATCCGGCAAGCGCATCGAGAACATATTGCTTGCCTTGGCGCACGCTCGCTTCCAGCGACGCTCCAAGAGCAAGCGAGGCGGCGACTGCGCTGGCCATCATGCAACCCGTTCCGCGCATCCCTCGCGGCAAGCGGGGCGCCTCGAACCGAACTGCACGTTGGTTCGGCTGCAAAAGCACGTCGACGCAACGGGTTCCTTGTGCATGGCCGCCCTTGACGAGTACAGCGGTCCTCACCGTCCTCGATAGCTCTTCAGCCTGACGACAAGCCCCTTCTTCGTCCGCGGCCGGTGACGAGCCGGTAAACGCAGCCAGCTCGACCAGGTTAGGCGTTACAAGCCGGCAGATCGGCATCAGATCGTGGCGCAGCATATTAATGGCATCGTCCGCCAGCAGATTGCGTCCCGAGGTAGAGGCCAGGACCGGGTCGAGTACCACAGGCACTTGGCGGTTGACCAAAACAGCGCCGACTGCCTCAACAGCCGCCGATGTCCCAATCATGCCTATCTTGACGGCCGCGACAGCGTTGGCAGCGAACGCGGCGCGCATCTGAGCGGCGACAAGCTCCGACGGCACAAGCTTGACGTGCTCGACAGCCGAGTGCGTCTGGACTGTCACGGCGGTGATGGCAAGACAACTGCGCAGCCCGAAGGCGGAAACCGTTTCTATATCGCGGGCAATTCCAGCTCCACCGCTGGAGTCCGACCCGCCAACGACAAGCACATGCGGTTCTCGCCTCAGCGCCATCGCTCCGTCTTTTCGATCCATTCTCGTGTGCGCGCTTCGGGATCGGCATTCAGCGTGATGTCGGTGACCACTGCCGCGCTATCGGCGTCCGCCGCGAAAACACCGTTGAGCCTGTCAGGGTTGAGACCGCCAATGGCGACCAATGGGATTGGCGCGACCCGGCGCTTCCACTCGCTGATCCGTTCGAGCCCTTGCGGCGCCCATTTCATCGTCTTCAGGATGGTCGGATAGATCGGCCCAAGCGCGATATAGTCCGGCCCGGCGGCCATCGCCGTTTCCAGTTCGATATCATCATGTGTGCTCAGTCCGAGCCTCACGCCGGCTACCCGAATCCGCGAACGATCGGCGGTCTGCAAATCCTCCTGGCCAAGGTGGACGAAGTCGCAGCCTTCCTCGATTGCCAGGCGCCAGTGGTCGTTGACGATGAGCTGGCAACGGTTTTGGGCGCACAAGGCCTTTGCCTTGCGGATCTCCGCGCGCAACCCGGCCTCATCCATGGTCTTGATGCGAAGCTGAACCAGCTTGACGCCGAGTGGGACCAGCCGTTCGATCCAGGCAGCGCTGTCGACGATCAGGTAGAAGGGATCGAGTTTCATGAAAAAACGGCTCTGCCAATTGTCGGCGTCGATGGCACGGCGACGTCGCGCGGTTCGAGCATTCCCGAGCTGTAAGCTTCACGGCCGGCTTCGACAGCCTTGCCGAACGCACGCGCCATGCCGACCGGATCAGCCGCCCTGGCGACCGCCGTGTTCAGCAGCACGGCGTCAAAGCCGAGTTCCATGACGGTTGCCGCGTGCGACGGCCGTCCGAGCCCCGCATCCACAATGAGCGGGACATCCGGGAAGTGTCCGCGCATCGAACGCAGTGCCATGATGTTGACCGGCCCGAGGGCGGAACCGATCGGTGCGCACCACGGCATCAGGACCTTGCAGCCCGCCTCCAGCAGCCGCTCGGCGACAACAAGGTCGTCGGTGGTATAGGGAAATACCGTAAAACCGTCCTCGCACAGGATGCGCGCGGCTTCGACCAGGCCGAACACGTCCGGTTGCAGCGTGTCCTGGTTGCCGATCACTTCGAGCTTGATCCAGCTCGTGCCGAACACTTCGCGCGCCATCTTCGCGGTCGTGACCGCTTCCTTGACGGAGTGGCAGCCGGCAGTGTTGGGAAGGATTCTCGTGCCGAGCGCGCGGATCAACGACCAGAATTTTTCGCCGGCCCTCCCGCCTGCCATCTCACGCCGCAACGAGACGGTCACCACCGATGTGCCCGACGCCTTGACCGCATCGGCAAGGATGGCCGGTGAAGGATACTGAGCCGTGCCGAGAAGCAGCCGCGAGGGAAGCGACGTTCCGAAAAGTTCGAACATGCTAGCCTCCCTGCATGGGCGAGAGGATTTCGATCCGGTCGCCGTCGCTCAACTGGAACTCCGCGCGGTTGGCTTTGTGTACGAGGTCGCTGTTGACGGCGGTTGCTAGCCAATCGCCTTCATAGTCGAGCGCGGCAAGCAGCGCCGCCAGCGATGTGGCGGCGGTCTCAAGCGGTTCGCCGTTGACGATCAGATTCATGTGCAAACTCCGCGGGTTTGTCGTGACTGAAGACAAGCTCGGCCGCCTGGCGCGCCATGGCTGGGGCGAGCAGAAAGCCATGGCGATAGAGCCCGTTGATCGCGACCGTGTTTCCGAGTGCCTCGATACGCGGCAGGTTGTCGGGAAAGGCCGGACGAACGCCGACACCGGTTTCAACGATCTCGGCCTCGCCAAAGGCCGGATGGAGGGCATAGGCGGCACCTAGAAGCTCCATCATCGAACGCGCCCTGACCGGTCCACTGGACTGGCTCTCGATCATCGTCGCGCCGACCATGAAATGGTGGTCGGCACGCGGCACCACATAGAGCGGAAAGCGTGGATGCAGCAGACGGACCGGGCGTGACAGCGAGACTTCAGGCGTTCGCAGGATCAGCATCTCGCCACGAACGCCACGCAGCCGGTCGTCGCCCGTCGCTATTCCCGTGCAGTCGATCTGGCGATCGAACCCGGAAACAGCCTGGGCATCGGCGCAGAAGTGGAATTCGACTCCCATCGCCGCCAGCCTGTCATGAAGTAACGCCATCGCCTGGCGCGGGTCGAGATGGGCTTCGTCGGAGAAAAGCAGTCCGCGGCGGAAGCGGCCGGCGAGGTCGGGCTCCAGCAATGCGATTTCATCCTCATCGACGCGCCGATGACCCGACGTGCGGCTGGCGAACCGGTCGAGTTCGCCCGCGTCGCGCGGCGCGGCCACGACCAGTGTTCCGGCCCGCGTCACCTGCCCGGGCGTTGCCGCCTCCCACCAGTCGGCGGCATCGCGTCCGAGATCCAGCACCGGTTGCTCGGCGCTTTCGAGCTCGCACCATGGCGCCAGCATGCCGCCGGCGAACCACGACGCATTGCCGCCGAGGCCATGCCTTGTCTCCGCAACGGTCACCGCCGCGCCGCGCGTGGCGAGTTCGAAGGCGACGGTGAGGCCGGCGATGCCGGCCCCTTTGACCAGCACCCTCATGACGGCTCCGGCGCCCCTGTCATGAGTGCTACGCCGGTCTTGTCAGCCGGCACATAGAGATCGCCACCCGCGCGATATTTCGCCGCCATCGCCGCCATGCCTTCCTTCTGTGCCTCGGCGCGGATGTCGTGGGAAATGCGCATCGAGCAGAATTTCGGCCCGCACATCGAGCAGAAATGCGCCACCTTGTGCGCCTCCTTGGGCAAGGTCTGGTCGTGGAAGGACCGCGCGGTTTCAGGATCGAGCGACAGGTTGAACTGGTCCTCCCAGCGGAACTCGAAGCGCGCGCGGGAGAGGGCATCATCCCTGACTTTCGCCGCCGGATGGCCCTTCGCCAGATCGGCGGCATGGGCGGCGATCTTGTAGGTGATCACCCCAATCTTGACGTCGTTGCGATCGGGAAGGCCGAGATGTTCCTTCGGCGTGACGTAGCAGAGCATGGCGGTGCCGAACCACCCGATCATGGCAGCACCAATGCCGGAGGTGATGTGGTCATAGCCCGGCGCAATGTCGGTCGTCAGCGGTCCAAGCGTGTAGAACGGCGCCTCGCCGCAAACGGCGAGCTGCTTGTCCATGTTCTCCTTGATCTTGTGCATCGGCACGTGGCCAGGCCCCTCGATCATCACCTGGCAATCCTTGGCCCAGGCGATCTGCGTCAGCTCGCCAAGCGTTTCCAGCTCGGCGAATTGCGCCGCGTCGTTGGCGTCGGCGATCGAGCCGGGACGAAGACCGTCGCCAAGCGAGAAGGACACGTCATAGGCGCGGCAGATGTCGCAGATTTCCGCGAAGTGCTCGTAGAGAAAGCTTTCCCGGTGATGCTGCAGGCACCATTTGGCCATGATCGAACCGCCGCGCGAGACGATGCCCGTGACCCGGTCGACAGTCAGCGGGATGTAGTGCAGCCGCATGCCGGCGTGGATGGTGAAATAGTCGACGCCCTGCTCGGCCTGCTCGATCAGTGTGTCGCGGTAGACCTCCCAGGTAAGGTCCTCGGCAATGCCGTTGACCTTTTCGAGCGCCTGATAGAGCGGCACCGTGCCGATCGGCACCGGCGCATTGCGTACGATCCATTCACGGATGTTGTGGATGTTGCGGCCGGTCGACAGGTCCATCACCGTGTCGGCGCCCCAGCGGATCGCCCAGACCATCTTTTCGACCTCTTCGGCCATCGAGGAGGTGACGGCGGAATTGCCTATATTGGCGTTGATCTTCACCAGGAAATTGCGGCCGATGATCATCGGCTCGCTTTCGGGATGATTGATGTTGGCGGGAATGATCGCACGCCCGCGCGCAACCTCATCGCGCACGAATTCCGGCGTGACGAAGTCTGGGATCGCCGCGCCGAAGGCTTCGCCGTCACGCTCAAGCTTGCCACGCAGCATCTCGCGGCCGAGGTTTTCGCGGATGGCGACGAACTCCATCTCGGGCGTGATGATGCCGGCGCGCGCATAGGCGAGCTGGGTCACCGCCTTGCCCTGCTTGGCCCTGAGTGGCCGGTTGCGAGTGAGAAATTCCGGCGTCAGGCGCTCGCCGGTCGCAAATCCGTTGTCCTCCGGCCGGACATGGCGGCCGTCATAGGCCTCGACATCGCCGCGCGCTGTGATCCATTCGTTACGAAGCCGGGCAAGGCCATTTTCGATGCTGGTTTCGACAATCGGGTCGGTATAGGGGCCGGACGGATCGTAGACGATGACGGGCGGTTCGCCGGCCGTCGGATGGACGGAGATTTCGCGCATCGGCACCTTGATGTGCGGATGGAGGACGCCGGACTTGTGAATCTTCCGTGAGGCGGGCAGCGGTCCCGTCGACACGGCTGGGGTGAGGGCATTCATCTTGAGGCTCCTTTGCTCATGCATTGGAGACCCAGTTCTGTGCCGGAAGGATGAAAAGACGCTTTTGTCGACCTGTTCAAAACAGGTCTTCGGGCGTGAACTCCCGCAAAGCGCTTGCACCGTCCCTACGCCAGTATGAACTGGATCAGGTTCAACGGGTCACTGCGCCGCGAAAGCCAGCAGTATCTCAGCCCCTTGCCGGGACTCCCCTGGTGAATGCGTCGAATTGAATGGGCCGGCGCTATTTTGTCAAGCGCATTCGTCCCGCAGCGGTGATCGACGACCAAACAAACCCAGCGGAAAAGCATGCTAGTATCGAGAGCAAGTGACGCCCCAGAGCAGCGGTGAAGCGCCCCCAATAAGGCGAGCCCTCATGCGGATTCGGTGCCTTTTCCAGCACGGTATTTTCGGGGCTTTCCGGAACGACGCTGCTGCCGCCCAGTTGGGTGAGATTGCTATAGATGTCTGTCTTGCTCGTCGTCGGCAATCCTTCCCCTTCGGCTAGACGCCCCGTCTGTTTCCCCAGAGCAGAACATGAAGCTGCGGCAGTACACGCGCCTCGAACCACCTGTCACGAGTCACCTTTTCAACCAGCCATTCCATGCGCCTCATCACACCGGCCATGTCGATGAACGCGTCTTCGTCGCCGGGACGCGGCGGCGTGTGATTGCCGGGCTGCAGATAGACGGGTAATTGCGGGTAGCGCGCCGCGGCGTCTTTGGCATAGGCATAGTCATCATCGTCGAAGACAACGAGCTTGAGCGCCATCTGCGGCTTATCCTGCGCCGCCTCTAAGCAGGCGTCGAACGCGGCCCAATCTGTCGTCATTTCGCTTGAGGGCGGCTTAGGGCTTAGTACCAGCACGTCGAGATCCGCGAACCATTGCTTAGACACCGAGCCTTGGGTTTCCAATGCAAAACGGTAGCCCTCACCATGCCCGCGGTCGATCAACTGGCTAAGCGGCTGGATGGCCGGATTGCCGCCCGACAGCGATACCATCACGGGCTGACCGCCGGAAAGCGCAATGACCTTTTGCCAAACCGCGTCGGGAGACATCATCTCCCAATCATGGCGGAAGCGACGGTCCACCGCATGCAGGCTGTCGCACCAGGAACAGCGATAATCGCACCCGCCGGTTCTTACGAACACCGTCGGCAAGCCGATCAGCACGCCTTCGCCCTGAATGGTCGGCCCAAAAATCTCGCTCACCCGGATTCCGGGATGCAACGCGCAAGTCATGGTCGGTATTCCGCCCAGGTTTTCGGCGTCTCGCTCACCCGCACGGCGGAGGTTTCGGGTAGCCGCACCTTGCACCAGTCGTAGAAGTGCCTGGCCAGGTATTCCGCTGTGGCATGGTCATGCCCAAGCACGTCGTTAAGATGCCGATGGTCGAAGGTCCCATCGATGTAGTGCTTGAACGCCGCCAGATCTTGGTAGTCGCGCACAAAGCCGTGTTCGTCCAGTTCGCCACCTGAAAGCTCCACTACGACGATGTAGTTGTGGCCGTGCAGACGTGCGCACTGATGACCTGGTGGCAAGGAGGTGAGCTGATGCGAGGCCGAGAAGTGGAACTCTTTGGTAATGTGGAACATTACGCGCTCCTTGTCTGGATAGCGTGGAGCCAGAAGTCTGCGTCCCCATAATCTGTCGGGTCGGTGATGCCGGCCAGATCGAATGCTTCGCGCCGTTCGACGCATGTCCCGCAGCGACCGCAATGACGTGCACCGCCCTTGTAGCAGGACCACGTCGCCTCGAACGGCGTGGCGTACTTTGCCCCCTCGCTGACGATGTCGGCCTTCGACATATTCACATACGGAGCGTACAGGCGGATATCGGCGTAGCCTGCGAGCGCATGGTTCTGCATCGTCTGAAAGGCGTCGATAAAAGCGGGCCGGCAATCGGGATAGATGAAATGATCTCCGCCGTGGACGGCAGTGGCCACCGCATCGGCCTTCTGCGCGGCGGCAACCCCGAAGGCGATGGCCAGCATGATGGCGTTCCTATTCGGCACCACCGTGATCCTCATGGAGTCTTCGGCATAGTGCCCGTCGGGCACGTCCACATTATCAGTCAGCGCCGAGCCGCTCAGGTTCCGGCCAACATCGCGGATATCGACGATCTGGTGCGGAACACCCAGCCGCTTGGCGCAGATAGCGGCAAAGCCGAGTTCCTTTTTGTGCCTCTGGCCGTAATCGAACGAAAGCAGGCCAATGAGTTTCTGCTCGGTCGCCACCTTGTGAGCGAGCGAAACAGAGTCCAATCCGCCGGAGCAGATGACGAGGGCATTCATGGTTTGAGTCCTTGTTTTGACCGGGTAAGGCTGCGACCGGAGATTTCTCTGCGTTCCCACTACTCCACGGAGCCGGTTTTGTGAATGGGGTGGACGCGATTGAGCCCACGTACCTTGTTGTCAGCGTCCCCAAGATGACTTTGCACGCGACTTGTCGCGTATCTTCGACCGCTGGGGGGCTGACGCCGGCACTGCGTATATAGGCGTATAGACGATGCAGAAATCACTGCCGTGGCGCAGCAGCATTCCCGACACACCTTCGGCTTGTCCGGTTTGCCCCAGAACATGACGTCCCGAGTTTCGGCGACAACGCAAGGGTCGACCGGCAGTCCAGTGAAAGGCTTCTGCCTCGTGGTTTGCCGTTTTCTGGTCTGCGCATAGATCGCCTCGAGCCGCCGCGCCTCGTCATTGGTGGGAATTCCTTTCCGAGGGCGCGGCTCGAGAGGGGCCACCATTCTGGTTGGAGACGGAAGAGCAGATCGATCAGCCGCTCGGGCATGTCGATAAAGGCATTCACCTATTGCCGGAATTGATCGTAGCGCTGCAGAAAAGCTGTTTCGTCAAAGGTACCGTTCGATCGTCCGCCGAACGCAGGCATAAAGAAATTCGGCGTGCGGGGTTGCATCGAAGTATCGGTAGAAATCCCCGGTGTCATTCAGCACGTTGAATTGCGGCGTCGGTTCCCATTCGACCAATGGCAGAAGGCGCTTCGAATTGCTCTCCAGCACGCGCCTGTACTCGTCGATCTGGTCCAGGATCGCGGCCGATACGGGACACCACTCCCGGCGATTGAAGCGGTGCATGGCAAGGACGTGGTGGATCAGGTAGCGGTGAATGCGGCCGTTTCCATCCTCGAACGGATGGATGTAGACAAAGCCGAAGGCGAAGATTGCGGCGGCGACGACTGCATCAAGGTTTTGCGCTGGGCCTTGATCGAACGCAATTCCAGAAACAACTTTCTGAAGGCGTCGCAAGCCAAGACATTGTCGGCGCTGATCGTCGCCCCAACTGATCCAAGCATCGGTTCCTGCTTGGGCCCAGCGCCCTAGGCGACGCCATGGTCGGCGAGCGCTCTGGCTGACCTTAATCCATTACCCAAGAATCACAGGGTCCATTGCGCTGATCGAGACGGCTTTCTAGCCCTATCCATGCCATGGATGCGTTCCATCCAAACAACCAAGTTTACGGACCTGTCATGATGATGCATAGCGAAATACCGGCAGGCACCGATCGATCACTCCACTTCCTTGATCATTAGATGAGCGCGCCAAAAGATTCCATTAGAAGGAGAACTGTGGATGCCCCTGTGCCAGTGGATGCCCTGCTGTTCGGCGGAACTCTGAGGGGTCCTTACGCCACACCGTGTTGTAGAGACCGCATACCTGAACAGCAGGTGCCTGAGAACGATGGCGCTTGCAGTAGAAAGTACTAGCCCGTTGCAACATTACCCCACCCTGCCTGTCCACTAGCAAAGCGAAATCATGAAATTCGGGTCAAGCGGCGTTCGAGGTTTGGCTTCGGAATTGGTCGGCAAGGCCAGCGGACTTTATACCGAAGCTTTCGCTTGGCGTTTGATTTCCAGCCGGGTTCAGCCGAATAGTTCAGTCTTCATAGGCCGCGACCTACGTGACAGCAGTCAGGCGATAGCCAACAATTGCATGGCGGCGTTGGCCGCAAATGGTTTCCAGCCGATCGATTGCGGCACCATACCCACGCCTGCCCTGGCACTATATGCATGCAAACACGGCGCGGCGGCTCTTATGGTCACCGGGTCGCACATTCCAGCCGATCGCAATGGCATCAAATTTTATGGCCCGAATGGTGAAATCAGCAAGGCGGATGAGGCCGCGATTACGCGCTTTGTAGCCGAAAGATCAATTGCGTATTGCTTACCAACGGCTTGTTTGGGAACGACGTGGCCTATGCACCGTGAAGAAGCGATCGCCTCTTATCGAGAGCGCGCCCATGACATGCTGGAGCCGGGCTCACTTTCCGGCATGAGACTTGGTGTCTATCAGCACAGTTCGGTCGCGGCGGAACTGTTGGTACAGGTTCTTCGATCGCTCGGTGCCAGCGTGGTCGCCGTCGGGAAAACCGGGACCTTCGTACCTGTCGATACCGAAGCCGTGGACGCAGCAACAATCGCAAAATTGAAGAAGTGGGTCCGCGAATTCGGTCTCGATGCCATCGTGTCGACCGATGCGGACGCTGATCGGCCACTCATCGCTGATGAAAATGGCGATCTTCTTCGCGGCGACCTGGTTGGGCTTGCAACGGCTCTTTTCCTGAAGGCAGACACGATCGTGACGCCAGTGACCTCCAATTCGGGAATTTCGAAGGCCTTTGGTTTCGCGGTCCAGAGGACGAAAGTCGGGTCTCCATTTGTCATTGAAGCAATGGAAGCATTACACGGCGCCGGCGGCGTCATCGTCGGCTTTGAGGCCAATGGTGGTGTTCTGCTGGGCTCGGATTGTGTGGTGAATGGGAAGACATTGACTGCACTGCCGACGCGGGACTCATTCCTCCCGATTTTGGCCGTGCTCAGTACCATGGCGTCGACAAAAAAGAAGCTGTCGCGACTGCGCGGGCTTTGGAATCTTCCTGTGTGCGTCAGTGACCGGCTTCAGAACTTCCCCGCGGAAAGTTCGCGCAGATTGATGGATCATCTCGCAAGCCGGAACGCACTGCAGCACTTTCTTGCCTCGTTCGGGACCGTCGCCGAAATTGACAAAACCGATGGCCTCAGGGCGCGGATGCTTTCAGGTGAGATCATACATCTGCGGCCTTCCGGCAATGCCCCGGAACTGCGCTGCTACTCGGAAGCTTCGACCGAGAGCAGGGCCATGGCGATCGTCGCCTCGACGCTGCAAGGGGCACATGCGTTCGCGCTTACAGACGAGATAGAGGACCTTTGATGAAAGTGGTTCCGGTCATCATCAGCGGTGGAGCTGGTTCGCGGCTCTGGCCCGCCTCAAGGCAATCGCACCCCAAACCTTTCCTCAAGGTGGCGGATGGACTTTCGCTCATCCAGCACACCGTGTTGCGCGCCGCTTCGATGCAGCATGTCGTGGAGCTTGTTACCGTGACGTCCACGGGGCACCTCTTCCTTACGAAAGACGTTTTCGACGAGCTGGATTCCGTTGTTTTGCCACGCACCTTTCTGCTTGAGCCTGAGGGTCGGGATACCGCCGCCGCCGTCGCTGCGGCAACCGTCCATGCCAAGGCAACACAGGGTCCCGATGCTGTTCTGTGTGTTTTTCCCGCCGACCATATGATTGGTGATCTGCCCGCATTTCAAACCGCCATGAACCGGGCAATCGAACAGGCGCAGCAGGGGCGTATTGCAACCTTGGGCATAACCCCGGATAGGCCAGACACCGCATTCGGCTACATCGAGGCCGACGGTGAGAAAGTTGTCCGGTTCGTCGAGAAACCGAACGCCGAGACTGCCAAATCTTATGTCGCGTCCAAACGTTTCTTCTGGAACGCCGGCATCTTCTGCTTCAAGGCGCAGGTCATGCTCGACGAAATGGCTGCGCATTGCCCGCAGGTGATCGATGCCGTTCTCGATAGCTATGATAACGCTCGCGTCAGCCACGGCGAACATGTTGCCAGCGTCGAACTCTCATCTGAGCACTTCGCCATGGCGCCGCGTATTTCACTCGACCATGCGGTGATGGAAAAAACCCACAATCTCGCTGTCGTTCCCTGCGAAATGGGGTGGAATGACATTGGATCTTGGAACGCAATGGCCGAACTGGTCGCCGCTGACGGGAGCGGCAACAGGATTCGCGGCGATGTCCATGTGGTCGACACCGTGGGCAGTTACATAAGCTCGGACAAACGCGTCATCGGCACCGTCGGCATCAGCGACCTGGTGATCGTGGATTCCCCCGATGCATTGCTTGTTGCATCCCGCGATCGCGTCCAGGACGTCAAGAAACTCTTCGAGGGCCTCAAGGCTGCGGGACATGAAGCGCACTTGCTTCACAGTACCGTGCACCGGCCCTGGGGCACCTACACGGTTCTGGAGGAAAGCGAGCGCTTCAAAATCAAGCGCATCGAGGTGAAGCCGGGCGGACGCTTGAGCCTGCAGATGCACCATCACCGCTCCGAGCACTGGGTCGTGGTCAGCGGCACTGCGAAAATAGTCAACGGCGACCAGGAGCTACTCCTGACCACCAATCAATCCACCTATATCCCTTGCGGCCACAAACACCGGCTCGAAAACCCCGGCAATATCGGACTGGTGATGATCGAGGTCCAAAGCGGCGAGTATCTCGGCGAAGATGACATCGTGCGGCTTGAGGACGTATACGGTCGAACCTGACAGTTCAACGTCACATGCCCTACGGTGGCTGGCAGACCGAACCTGCGTCGGCATGTGGGCTGTCAGGCGACCGGCGGCTAGGCAAGGCGAGGCAAACCAGAACAGGTTTTATGAGTATGGCTAGTGAGCGATGTCGCAACGACAGGCTGGCCGAATTGTTGAGACGGCAGTTTTCCGGCGAGATTGTCAGACGACACTTGCGCATCCGATGTAACGGCATGCGCTGCTACAGCCGCTCGAGTTGCGGAAGGTATCGGCAATATCAGTCGATCAGGTGCGCGATAAGGTTCGTTGCCATGTACGGCAGGCGCGACATGAGCGGCCTGGCACTCTGACGGGGTAGGCCAGCATGCGCCGGGCCTGACTGGCGGGGCTCGGAAGAGAAACGCGGCACCGGCTGACGAAGATAATACGCTCCTGCGCGCCGGTGACGGACCGGGGCCATTAGGCGTAGGCGCATCGCTATCGCCATGCCACGTGGACAATCCTATTCGGGCTGGGCAGATGGACGGTAATTCCAGCTTTCGACGGCGTTGACTTCGTCGATGCAGACCGGCCCCGATGCACCGCAGTCCTCGCATTTCATCACAACGCGCGCCTCGTCCGTCTCATATGGCCTAACCTCGCAGCTTGTGCAGAACGGGCAAGGGATCGCTTTCATCGTGACGAACCTTCCTGATGGCCTCGGGTGGTTTCGCCGAAATCTTTCGTCTAAGCGCTCGACTTCGCAAGCGCTGATCGTTGTGCCGTAGTTCGGCGCCACCATCGGGTAGGAATATTTTGTCCACATGCCCTCGTACGATCAACCGGCTAGCCGGTTCTCTCTATCCACAGATCTGGCCTCTCGTGCGGGCCAAGATTACATCCGTGTCGCCCAGCATGAGGCCGATCTTCCGCAGAGCGAATCGATTCCGTAGAAATAAGAATTCTGCCACCGCCCCGCCGCCGTAAGGGTATTGATATACCCTTGGGATTTTGATCCGACCTGGCAGGCGGCGGGTAATCTTCAGAGGCCGACGTCAGGCAGCGTTCGGGATACCCCAGATTTCATCGAAGATACTCTCAGCCAAGCCAAGCGCCCGAGCGATCCGATCGCGATAGCCCTTGTCGAAACAATGGCCAGATTCGATCAGCCCGACCTCCTCGACTGTCAGACCGCTGGTCACGGCAACGTCCTCGGTCGAATAGCCAAGATGTTCCCGACATGCCTGAATTACGGGTTTTCCGTTTGAGATTGCGGTAAGCACTGCCTCGGGCAGCGCGAAAGGCGTTGCGGTCATTTTGCCTCCAAATGCAGAGAACGGCCATTCGATAACTCGAAACAAGCGGCGGCCGATGTTGAAATAGGATGCCGAAACAGCCCGAGCCGGCGGCATCCAAAAATGCGATCACTCTCGAACGTGTGAGAGGCGCTACGCTAATATGGCGGCCGCCGCCGTTTAGATCAAGAACCTTGGCTCGCTTTACGAGGATTGCTCCAGTGGCCACAATTCGACGACACAGTGCAGCGCCGTCATCACGCTCACATCGATGATTGCGCGGCCGCTTTAACGCGCCGTCGGCTTGCGGCGCGATTGAGGAGCCGCGATCTGGCGGTCGGGCACTAGGCGCACCAGCTCGCGGACCAGCGTCAAAGTATCTGCGGGGACTGTCTAGCGATGCTTGCCGGCGGCGTTCATCTTGAGCTTTAATACCGTGTGGTCCCCTCCCGCCCATGCAGGAGGCCGGGTGCCCATCGGACAAGACGCTGAGGGACCAACATCTCTCTGTTTCAGCCCGACTGCTGGCTGTCAGATCCGCGACACCGGAGTAGAGCTGCGCTTTGCTGCGAATTCCCTCAACCTATTGAATGATGACCAGAAAATCCCCCGGAGGTTCCTTCTGCTCAGTTGGCACGACTTTTGATGCTTCTCGAGAGGCGACAGGAGATACCGACTGGCGTTCATCGTGGGTGATATCGCGCAATGCAACGAAGGAAGACAATATGTCAGGTCCGCGTCAGAATCGGTTTTATGCAAAGAGGATTGCCGCCTTTAGCGCAAGGCGTTCACGAACCGCATATCAACAATGGCTTCCGTGCAAAACGCAGGGAGATCACTTGTGAAAATCCTATTCACTACGGTGGCTGTCGCGTTGCCGGCCATCGCTTTTGCTGCGCAAACGATCCCCGTATACCTCAGAGAAACAGCACGGGCCACCTTCAAGCCTCTACCATCCATCACGCCGACAGTCGCCAACAACCCGATCACACCGGAGAAGATAGCCCTGGGCAAGGCAATGTTCTTCGATCCACGCGTCTCGGCGTCAGGCGTCTTGTCGTGCAATTCGTGCCACAACTTGGCCACCGGGGGCGACGACAATCATGAAAGCTCGATCGGCCATGGTTGGCAGAAGGGACCGCGCAACGCGCCGACGGTACTGAACGCTGTCTTCAACATAGCGCAGTTCTGGGATGGTCGTGCTGAAGACCTGAAGGTTCAGGCCAAGGCACCGATCCAAGCCGCTGTCGAAATGGCCAACACACCAGGTCAACTCATCGCCACGCTCAAGTCGATGCCGCAATATGTCGAGTGGTTCAATTCAGCTTTCCCGGGCGAAGCCGATCGCGTCACCTTCGAAAACGTCGCCAAGGCAATCGAAGCCTTTGAGGCGACACTGGTCACACCGGCGCCCTTCGATGCCTTCCTCAACGGCGATGACGCCGCTATGACTTCCGAACAGAAACAGGGCCTGACGCTTTTCATGGACAAAGGCTGCTCGTCCTGCCACGGCGGTATCAACGTGGGTGGGGAGGGCTATTCCCCATTCGGCCTCGTTGAAAAGCCCAACACCGATGTCCTGCCGGAAAACGACAAAGGCCGATTTGCCGTGACCCATGAAGCCGACGATTCCTATGTTTTCCGCGTGGCGCCGTTGCGCAACGTAGCACTCACCGCGCCATACTTTCATTCGGGCAAGGTTTGGGATCTGAAACAGGCCGTCGCCATTATGGGGACCACCCAGCTCGGCCAAGAATTGACGGAAAAAGAAGTCGACCTGCTCGTTGCCTTCCTTAATTCGCTGACCGGAAAAGTACCGGAGGTCGCCTATCCCGTCTTACCCGCCGAAACGCCGACAACGCCTCGACCTGTATTGCATATCCTCCCGCAATGATTGGCCGGAGCTGGCTAGTGAAGGTCGCAATCACGAATGATTGCGACCTTCACTGGGACGAGACGATCATGACTTCCGGCGAGGCCTATCCAACTGGAAAGCTATGACGCGCGAGCCGCTGTTCCAGCTCTGCAAACGCATCGATATGAAAACAAAGCTGCGGCCAGCCAGCGACGTGGCCCGAGCATTTGTCGATGCACACCGCAAGTGCCGCTTGCTCTCGGGCTATCTCATCCATATAGCTCGGCGCAACAGAGGAAGCGCCAGTTGTTCAGTCATCGTCAGCCGCGACCTCCTGTGCAATTCGTTCTAACAAGGAAGAAACTATGAGGCGGCAGACCCGACCGTTCACTGTGGAGGTCAAACAAAAGCGCAATTATCAAAAACGGGGCCATTCCATCTGGAGCGATGTCGATCTCTCCGCGGCTATAGCCGACACAACAAGGGAGCTCAAAGATATGGATCTGCCAAATCGTCGGCTGATTGACTCTAATGTCATAGCCCTTGATGCTGAACACGCGCACAAACCGCGAGCGGAGTATCTCATGGCAAATCCCCTAGACGCTGAATCAGTAGAAGCTGCAACCGAACACGCTCCCAAAGGAAGGACGCCTGAAACGAAGAAGAAAACCCCACCTTCGCGGAAGGCCAAGACTGAGCCTGGTCGCAAGAATGGCGCCAATACGGCGTCCCCGGCGGAAGCAACAGCAACAGGAGCGGCCGTGCGGAGCGCCCGGAAGGTCTACTCCGGAAAAGAGCGCGCCCAAATGCTCGCTCAGGTCGAGACGTCGATCAGCGGCGGCACCACTCTCAAGAGCGCCGTAAAGCAGGCGGGTATATCGGAACAGACCTATTATCACTGGAAGAAGGCCGCGGCGCCTAGATCCGATGGTGACGATCTGAAGGACCTGGTCGCGCTCGAGAAAGAAAACAAGCGATTGAAGAGCCTGCTCGCGGAACGCCTGCGCACAGAGAACGCGGAACTGAAGAGGAAGCTAGGGCTGCAATAAGGCTTCAGAAGATGCCGCCATTCGACCCATACGGTAGAACTGTGATCGAAGGCTCGCCGGCTGTCGGATGGACGGAGATTTTGTTCACCAGCACCCTGATCTGTCGCGGCCGAGACAGGAAAAACCACTCCCGGCGGATTGAAGCGGTACATGGCAAGCACGTGTCAATCAGGGATCGGTGAATGCGGCCGAAGGCAAGGATGACAGCATCAAGGTTTTACACTGGGCCTTGATCGAAGGCCACCATTCCATCGATGGCCGCGGCGGATTGTCAGGGCGAAGTCAATGGGACGCCGATGCTGTGGGATTATAGCCCACCCATGCACAGGTACTTCATTTCGAGATAATCCTCGAGGCCGTGGCGCGACCCCTCACGACCGATCCCTGATTGCTTCATTCCGCCAAAGGGTGCGGCCTCGGATGACATGCGTCCCGTATTGATGCCGACCATTCCGTATTCGAGGGTTTCAGCCACGCGCCACACGCGCTTTAGATTGGAAGCGTAGAAGTAGGCTGCAAGACCGTAAATCGTGTCATTCGCCTCGCGCACCACCTGGTCGGGATCGTTGAAGCGGATTATGGGAGCCAGCGGTCCGAAGGTTTCTTCCTGAGCGACCCGCATTGTCCTTTCGACGTCGGTGATCACCGTTGGCTCGAAGAAGGTTCCCGATTCGCCGATACGGTTGCCACCGCAACGGATCTTCCCACCCTGCCGCACAGCATCGCGAATATGATCTTCAATCTTTGCAAGCGCGCACTTATCGATCAGGGGACCGATCGCAACTTCTGGCTCGAAACCGTCACCGACGCGCAATGCACTGACGCGCTTGGTGAATTTGTCGCAGAATTCATTATACACGCTGGACTGTACGTAAAGCCGATTGGCTGAAACGCAGGTCTGGCCTGCATTCCGAAACTTTGCCTGTAGCGCACCATCGACGGCAGCGTCGACGTCTGCATCATCAAAAACAATGAAAGGAGCGTTACCACCAAGTTCGAAGCTAGTTCTTTTGATCTGATCCGAACACTCCCTCATGAGCAGCCGCCCGACCTCGGTCGACCCAGTGAAGCTGATCTTGCGGACCTTCGGGTTCGAGCAAAGTTCACGCCCAACCGCATCGCCTTCCGATGCGTAGATCAAGTTTAGAACGCCATCGGGAAAACCTGCCATCCGGGCAAGCGTGAACATAGCACCCGCGACAAGCGGTGTTTGCTCCGCGGGTTTCAGAACAATCGCGCAGCCGGCGGCAAGCGCAGGCGAAATCTTGCGAGCCACCATCGAGGCGGGAAAATTCCAAGGAGTAATGGCGCCGACAACACCGATCGGCTGTTTGATTACCAGCATACGCCTGTCGTTAGAAGGCGGTGAAATCGTCTCGCCATAGATGCGATTGGCCTCCTCGGCATACCATTGGAGGTAGGCTGCGGCATGGGCGATTTCAGACTTCGCCTCTGCAAGCGGCTTACCCATTTCAGCCGTCAAAATGGCTGCAAGATCCTCGCTGTGGTCGAGGATCAGTTGGTGCCATTCCCATAAGATGTCGGAGCGCTCGCGCGCGGTGAGCGCCGCCCAATGTTCCTGCGCAGCTTCAGCCTTATCGATTGCCTTGGAAACGTCCCGGACATCCATATCTGGAAGCTCAGCCAACAGCTCGCCCGTTGAGGGATTGAACACCGAAAAACGCCTCGTGGATTGCTCCGCCTTCCGACCAGGCACACCGGCCAGATCGTCAAATAGCTCGGGATTTTTGAGACGTCTCGTCAGCGACTGTGTCACGGTCAAACCGTCGTCCCCCTTCATGGTTAAGTTACTAGCTTCGCAACGTACTAATAAGCACACCTTGTGCCAGATGATCGGACGAGATCGTTCCGGCCCTCCGTCATTGCAAGCGCAGCTTCCCGACTGATTAGCCCATAGCAATGACAGCCTCAATCACGAGTCGCGCTAAGGCTTTCGCTCCATAGTAGGCAAGCGCGGATAGAGCTCGTGAAGAGCTGGCATAGGCGGAGTCGATCATCGAAATCGCCGACGTTGGCAACAGCACTGCGGTATCATTCTTTGAGCGGCTTCCACGGCCGCTCATATCAGGCATATCGAAAACCGACCGCCATGGTCGAACGTGCCATCGATGTAGTGGCTTGAGCGCTGCTAAGTCTTGATAGTCGCGCACAAAGCCATGTTTGTTCAGTTCGCCACCCGAAAGCTCCACTGCGACGATGTAGTGTGGCCGTGTAGGCGCGCGCACTACAATATCACGCGAGCCCAAACCTTTTCCGACCGGCTCCGTCCCAAAAAAAGGGGGCGGCGTCGCTGCCGCCCTCTCGGTATTTGAAAGCTGATAGAGGCTAGATTAGAAGTCCATGCCGCCCATGCCGCCCATGCCGCCGCCGCCCATGCCGCCAGGCATGCCGCCGCCGCCAGCAGACTCCTTCTTCGGAGCCTCCGCGATCATGGCTTCGGTGGTGACGAGCAGGCCGGCGACCGAGGCCGCGTCCTGGAGAGCCGTGCGCACGACCTTGACCGGATCGACGATGCCCATGGCGATCATGTCGCCATATTCGCCGGTCTGGGCGTTGTAGCCGAAGGTCGCGCCCTTGTTCTCAAGGATCTTGCCGGCAACGATCGAGGCTTCCGCACCGGCGTTGGCCGCGATCTGGCGGGCCGGAGCCTGCAGCGCGCGACGCACGATGTTGATGCCGGCGGCCTGGTCGGAGTTTGCGCCGACAGCGTTGATGCTCAGCGAAGCGCGCAGCAGGGCAACGCCGCCGCCGGGAACGATGCCTTCTTCCACGGCCGCGCGTGTCGCGTTGAGGGCGTCATCGACGCGGTCCTTCTTTTCCTTGACTTCGACTTCCGTCGCACCGCCGACGCGGATCACCGCAACGCCGCCCGCCAGCTTCGCGAGACGTTCCTGCAGCTTCTCCTTGTCGTAGTCCGACGTGGTCTCTTCGATCTGCTGCTTGATCTGGGCAACGCGGCCCTGGATCTCTTCCTTCTTGCCGGCGCCGTCGACGATGGTGGTGTTCTCCTTGGAGATCGACACCTTCTTGGCGCGGCCGAGCATGTTGAGGCCGACGTTCTCGAGCTTGATGCCGAGGTCTTCGGAGATGACCTGGCCACCGGTGAGGATGGCGATGTCTTCCAGCATGGCCTTGCGGCGATCACCGAAGCCCGGCGCCTTGACGGCGGCGATCTTCAGGCCNCCACGCAGCTTGTTGACNACCAGCGTGGCCAGAGCCTCGCCTTCNACGTCTTCCGAGATGATGAGCAGCGGCTTNGAGGTCTGCACGACNGCTTCGAGAACCGGCAGCATGGNCTGNAGGTTGGAGAGCTTCTTCTCGTGNAGNAGGATGTAGACGTCCTCGAGATCGGCAACCATCTTGTCGGCGTTGGTGACGAAGTAGGGCGAGAGATAGCCGCGGTCGAACTGCATGCCTTCGACGACTTCGAGTTCCGTCTCGGCAGTCTTGGCTTCCTCGACCGTGATGACGCCTTCATTGCCGACCTTCTGCATCGCTTCCGCGATCATCTTGCCGACCGACTCGTCGCCATTGNCNGNNATNGTGCCGACCTGGGCAACNTCNTCNGAGGTCTTGATCTTCTTGGCNNNCTTGNNNAGNGNCGCGACGACNTCGGTNACGGCNAGATCGATGCCGCGCTTNAGGTCCATCGGGTTCATGCCGGCGGCAACCGCCTTGTGGCCTTCCTGGACGATCGACTGCGCCAGAACGGTCGCGGTCGTGGTGCCGTCGCCGGCGATGTCGTTGGTCTTTGAAGCGACTTCGCGGACCATCTGTGCGCCCATGTTTTCGAACTTGTCTTCAAGCTCGATTTCCTTGGCGACGGTGACGCCGTCCTTGGTGATGCGCGGGGCGCCGAACGACTTGTCGATGACGACGTTGCGGCCCTTGGGGCCGAGCGTGACCTTCACCGCGTCGGCGAGGATGTTGACACCGCGCAGCATGCGCTCGCGGGCATCACGGGAGAATTTTACGTCTTTGGCAGCCATTTTTAACTCCTGGCAAGGGCTTGGATTGAGCCCGGGAATTCAGTTGACGGAAAGGCCTGATATCAGCCGATGATGCCCATGATGTCGGATTCCTTCATGATCAGAAGGTCTTCGCCATTGAGCTTGACTTCGGTGCCCGACCACTTGCCGAACAGGATGCGGTCGCCGGCCTTGACGTCCAGCGGGACGAGCTTGCCGGCTTCGTCACGAGCGCCGGAGCCGACAGCAATGATCTCGCCTTCCTGCGGCTTTTCCTTTGCCGTATCCGGGATGATGATCCCGCCGGCGGTCTTGGATTCGGATTCGACCCGGCGAACGACCACGCGGTCATGAAGCGGGCGGAACTTCGACTTTGCCATTTTTTCTTCCTCGATGAGAACGGTGAGAAAAGCGTCCGGCGACGCCGGATAACTTACAAAGCTCGGCTATGCCGGCCTGCGGTTAGCACTCACCAAGGGCGAGCGCTAACAATGCGACGAGATAAGCCCCAGGCGGGGGCTAGTCAAGACAAGAGGGTGGGCGATCACGATTTTCCGGACGATGCAGCCCTGAAAGAGTCGAGCCAATCGATGGTGTTCGGAGGCTCGACCCACAGGATGAATCCACCCTGCGGATCGGTAACCATTGTGCCTTCCGCGATCTGCCAGCGCGCTTCGTCGCACCGTAGAGAGCGAGGTGAGGGGCTGAGCATTTGGTAGCGCCGAGACGTGCCGAGCTTTTGCGTGGAGTGGCCATGCGGGATGTCTCCTTTAGCATCATCTCCCGCACCAGAGGCTTGCCCGTTCATGGGACTGTATTTCTATCCACAGGGTGGATGCATCTCATCGAAACAAACGATTTTATCAATCTTCCGGAATCTCGCGTTTGACGTCAGCACCTCACACGCCCTGATCGCCCGCTCCCCTCACCAGAGCGGCAGATTTTTTGCAGAGGTACTCGGACTGAATACGCGTTCCCATTCACGTTAGTTGTGGATAACAAGGCTGAATTAACATGCAGAATCTGCGCATCTAAATCGATTTGAGCACTCACGGACGTTGCGGACCAGAATCGCCGTCACCCTGAAATCGACAAGGCATCGGCTATCCCAAAATCGGGGCTTGACGTTACGTAAGGTCCTATGTTTTCCGATGTGCGGGAACGACTTCCAGTCTCAGCCCAAGGGCAACGAAAATGAGGGCAGCAATGGTGGCTGGCGAACCTAATGACGTGCGGGTCAAGCGTTGTAGTGGGGGATGGGTTGTTCATATTGTCGAGGACGGCAAACTGACAGTTCTTCGGTTCAAGACACAGTTTCCCGCCGAAAATTACGCCGATGGCCAACGAGCCAGGCTCGGTCTTGCTGCCAAGCCACCGATCGACGAACCTGATATGTAACGCGATCAGGCGTCGGATGGCTGGCGAGCCTTGGCGCCGGCGAGAAACACTTTGCCGAAGGCCCACCTCAATGCTGCTTGCGGCCGTTCGGCTAGCCATATTCGCGATGATGGTTGGCACCGCTGCCGATGCGGAAGACGGTGGCCTGCTTGATCGACACGGCGGCAAAGATCATGAAAAGCCAGGTCGTCAAGGACCCAGCCGCGGCGCTTGAGAAAGCAGAGAGAATTTGCAAGCCGCCACCGCAAGTAACCTGAGACAAGGGTCAGACATGCAAACCGCTGTTCGCGGATCAGCAGCTGCGAGACATTGCGCCATCCCACGAAGGCCCACGGTGCCCAAGGCGCAGTGGGCATCGGCCTTTTTCAGCAACTTCGTCGAGTCTTAGACCAGACGCTCTTCAGTGCCGAGGCTCGCACATCTGCGGAGCGCGGCTCACGCCCCGGAAACCAAGGCTGGAATTGCCAAAGCTTCATTCGCCTCATCAAGGATCGAGAAACTGTAACGGCCGTCTGTGTCAAGATCGACGGAGTAGCTCAGGCGGTCGAGTATGTAGTTATCCTGGTCGAACGTGACGATGCGCGGCTTCAGCGAGGTGATATGCGCTTCGTCCAGGTAGATGGAGTTGCAGACGATAATTGGGTCGTCGGGCTGACAGGTGCGAGCCGCCGCTCCGTTGAGGATGCAGCACCGTGAACCGCGCTCGCCGAGGATGACATAGGTCGAAATCCGCGCACCGGAATTCTTGTTCCATATCTCCACGAATTCCATCGGCAGGATCCCGGCTGCCTCGCAGTGGTCGGGGTCGAGCGTTATCGAACCATGGTAGTTGAGGTTCGCTTCGGTGACGTGGATGCCGTGCAGCTTGCCGGCGACTAGTTTTCGCATTGGTCGTTGTCCCTGTATTCATCGTTCAAGGTCAGTCTTGGCAGTTCGGTTCGCGCGGCTAAATTCCAACGACGATCGCACCGCCGCTAAGACCCGCACCCGCGGCCGCCAGAAGAACCTTCTCCCCTGGCCGGAACGGCGCCGCCCGATGGGCGAGCGACAGCGAGAGCGGGATCGTCGCGGCGGAAGAGTTGCCATACTCGGCGATCGTCTTGACGATCGCTTCATCGGCGATGCCGAGGTTTCGCCCGACCGCATCGAAAATGCGGGCATTGGCCTGGTGCGGCACAAACCGATCGATGTCCTGTGGTCGCACTCCGGCAACGGCAAGCGCGCTTGTAGAGCAATCGGTCATCATCTCAACAGCTTTGGCGAACACTTCGCGTCCGTCGGTCATCGTCATCCGAGTTTGCCCGAGATCCAGATCGTCATGGAATGGGATGCTGCTTCCGCCGGCCGGGATCTGGATCAGCCCGTAGCGCGAGCCGTCCGAATCCACCGAAGCGCCGAGAATACCTAGATCAGGGTCCTCGCACGCACCAATCACCAGGGCGCCGGCGGCATCGGCGAAAAGGACCGAACTTGCGCGCTCGGCCGGATTGATGCGGCGGCTGAGGATGTTGGCGGCAATGACAAGGCTCGCCTTCCCATGCAGACGAGTGAAGCCGTCGGCAAACATCAGCGCATAGATGAAGCCGGCGCAAGCGCCGGTCAGATCGACGGCGCCGGCGCGGCCAAGGCCGAGTTTGTGCGCGACCAGGGGTGCGCTGGGCGGCAGAAGGTGGTCGGGTGTCGAGGTGGCAAGCAACAAAAGACCGATGTCGCTGCGGTCGATGCCGGCGTTCGCCAAAGCCATGTCGCCAGCCTGCGTGGCAAGACCAGACAGCGTGTCTTGGTCCGTTGCCCAGAAGCGCGAACGTATCCCGGTGCGCCGCTCGATCCAGCCGGGTTCTAGCCCGAGACGGTTTTCGATTTCCGGGTTCTCGACCTTGCGCGACGGCGCATGATGACCAAACCCGAGGACGCGCGACGATCGGCTCATGGCTTTGTGCCGAAGCGTTCGCCGGCCTCCTCGATGGCGTCATGGAGCCCGTCCAATTCCTCGCCGGTGATGCAATAGGGCGGCAGAAGATAGAGGACATTGCCGAGCGGGCGCACTAGCAGGCCGCGCTCGAGGAAGAAGGCGCGGAGCTTCGGTCCGATCTCGGCCAGATAGCCGGCTGAGCCGGTGCGCAGATCGAGTGCCGCGATCGTGCCGGTCGCCCGGCAGTCGGTGAAATATGGATTGTCCCGGAAGCGTTGCAGCCCGGCGGCCTGCTTCGCGCTCAAGGTCGCGATCCGTTCGGCCACCGGCTCGTCGCGCCAGATCTCGACATTGGCAAGTGCTGCCGCGCAGGCAATCGGATTGGCGGTGTAGGAACTCGAGTGGAAGAACGTCTTCGTGCGGTCCTCGGAATAATGGGCCTGGAAGATGGCATCGGTGGCAAGTGTGGCGGCCAGCGGGATGGCACCGCCGGTCAAGCCCTTCGAGGTGCACAGGATATCAAGAGATATGGACGCCTGCTCGCAGGCGAACATGGTCCCGGTGCGCCCCCAGCCGGTCATCACCTCGTCGGCGATCAGCAGAGTTCCGGAGGTTTCTGCGATCTTCTTCAATTCGGTGAGAACCGAGGCCGGATACATCAGCATGCCGCCGGCGCCAAGCACGAGCGGCTCGACGATCAGCGCGGCCGCGCGCCGGTCACGGCTGACGGCCTCGAAACGATCCAGCGTTTCCTGCTCGCGCCCGGAGGCCGGGAAGGGGATTGTGTCGACCTCGAACAGCAAGGGCTCGTAGGCGGCGTTGAACACGCCTCGGGCGCCGACGCTCATCGTGCCGATGGTGTCGCCATGATAGCTGTGCTCCATGACGACGATGCGCGAGCGCGGCGCGCCGATGTTGCGGAAATAGCCGAGCGCCATCTTCAGCGCGACTTCGACTGAGGTCGAGCCGCTGTCGGAATAAAACACCCAGTCGAGACCGGTGGGAGCGAGCCCGACAAGCGCCCTGGCCAAGCGTTCGGCTGGCTCGTGGGTGAAGCCCGCGAAGATGATCTGGTCGAGGCTCGACGCGGTCGTCTCGATGGCCCTGATGATGCGGGGATGGCGGTGGCCATGCGTGACGACCCACCAGGACGAAATGGCGTCCAGGATACGTGTGCCGTCAGCCTTGTAGAGATAGGCGCCTTCCGTCCTGACGATTTCAGGGATAGCCGGCTCGAGCGCGTGCTGGGTGAACGGATGCCAGACTTGAGACTGCGACATCACTCGCCTCCTGCGATCGCTGCGAGGTCGAAGCCGGCAACCATCGCTTCCCTCAGCGTCTCACTCGTCAGCGGATCGAGCAGCGGCAGCCTGCCAAGCTGGCGTATGCCGCTGAATTCCACGATTGTCCTTTGCGTATCGGCCACTTCATCGCCGATGAAGGCGATGCCGACGAGCGGGATCGAGCGAGCCCGCAGGGCCTCGATCGACAACAAGGTGTGATTGATGGTGCCGAGCTTGGTACGGGCGCACAGGATGACCGGCACCCGCCACTGAGCGAATATGTCGATGAACTTGGTCCGCCGGTTGAGCGGCACCATCAGTCCCCCGGCACCTTCGATGACGATCGGACCCGGCAAGTCCGGAAGCGAGAGCCTTGCCACGTCTATCGCGACGCCATCGAGTTCGGCCGAACGATGCGGCGACAGCGGCTCCTTCAGGCGATACACTTCCGGCAGCACGCGCCCCGGCGGAAGGCCGGCAAGCCGCGCAACAACCTCGCTGTCGGTCTCGCCGTCGAGGCCCGACTGCACCGGCTTCCAGTAGAAGCCGTTGAGGAAGCCGGCCAATCCCGCCGAAAACACCGTCTTGCCGATTCCGGTATCTGTTCCGGTGATGACGATGCGCTTGGTCATGTCGAGGCCAGCACCTCGACGAGCGCCTCGACCATGGCGGAAATGTCGGCTTCGTCGACGTTGAGCGTCAGCGAAATGCGCAGTCGCGATGTGCCCTCGGGTACGGTCGGCGGACGAATGCCGCGTATGTCGAAACCGCGCGTCTGCAGCGCCGCCGCCACCGCCATGGTGCGCCTGTTGTCGCCGATGACAAAGGGCTGGATCTGCGAGCCGCTGGGCTTCACGCCGCAGCGCTCGGCCAATTGGCGGCCCGCGAAGGCTACGCGCTCCTGAAGCTGGACACGGCGTTGGGGCTCGTCGGATAGCATGGCCAGCGCTTCGCGCACTGCCACCGCCATCAGAGGCGACGGCGCGGTGGCGTAGATGAATGGCCGGCAGCGGTTGACGAGATAGTCGCATAGCGTTCCCGGCCCGGTGACGAGTGCGCCGGACGCGCCGAGCGCCTTGCCGCATGTGTGAAGTGCGACAATGTTGTCGCGGCCCTCGAAAGCGGCGGCCAGCCCGCGGCCGTCCGGTCCCCAGATGCCGGTGGCATGCGCCTCGTCGACGACGAGGAATGCCTCGTGCCGATCGGCAAGCGCGATAAGGCGCGCCATCGGGGCGCGGTCGCCATCCATGCTGTAGAGGCTTTCGACCGCGATCCAGATGCGGGCCATGCCGCCTTCGGCGCGCCAGCGGGTGATCGCATCCTCGACAGCATCGATGTCGTTATGCGCGGCGAGCTTGAACTCGGCGCGGCCAGCGCGGGCCCCCTCATGCATGCTGGCATGAGCAAGCTCGTCGAGGATCAAGAGGTCGCCCTTTTGCGGCAGCGTCGTCAGCAGAGCGAAGTTGGCGATATAGCCGCTGCCGAAGAACAGCGCGCGTTCGGCGCCGAAGAACGCCGCGGCGTCTGCCTCCAGGGCCTCGTGCTCCGGTGAGTTGCCCCTTAACAACCGCGACCCGGTGGCGCCGACCGGCGTGCCTCGCGCAATTGCTGCCGCAACCGCATCGCCAAGTCGTTTGGAGGCAGCTAGACCGAGATAGTCGTTCGAGGAAAAGTCGAGCCCGGCACGTGGCGACAGCGTCCGCAGCCGGTCCTTGCGCGCCAGTCCGCGCAAGGACGCGTCATACCGGGCAAGAAGTGCCTCGTTCATTGCGTCTCGAGGTCCATCGGCTCGATGCCGAGACGCTGGAACAGCAGAGTATCCTTGTCTTCGCCGGGATTGTCCGCCGTCAGCAGTGTGTCGCCGACGAAGATCGAGTTGGCGCCGGCAAAAAAGCACAGCGCCTGCATCTCATCGGTCATGGCGGTGCGGCCGGCGGAGAGTCGGACATGCGATTTCGGCATCATGATGCGCGCCAGCGCGATGACGCGCACGAATTCGATCGGCTCGATGGGTTTAGCCTCGGCAAGCGGGGTGCCCTCGATCGGGATGAGCATGTTGATCGGCACGCTTTCCGGGTGCTCCGGCAGGTTGGCCAGCGTCACCAGCATGTCGATCCGGTCCACCGGCTCTTCGCCCATGCCGACAATGCCGCCGCAACAGACCTTAATGCCGCTGTCGCGGACATTGGCGAGCGTATCCAGCCGGTCGGCAAACGTGCGCGTCGAGATGATCTCTGAGTAATAGCGCTCGGAGGTGTCGATGTTGTGGTTGTAGTAGTCGAGACCGGCCTCTTTCAGACGAGCGGCCTGCTCAAGATCGAGCATGCCGAGCGTCATGCAGGTCTCCATACCGAGTGCCTTGACACCCTCGACCATCGCCACCACCGCGTCCATGTCGCGCGCCTTCGGGTTTCGCCAGGCAGCGCCCATGCAATAGCGGGTGGCGCCGGCGTCACGGGCCTTGGTCGCCTCGGCGATGACGTGCCGGACCTCCATCAGCTTTGACGCCTTCAACCCGCTTTCGTGATGTGCCGATTGGCTGCAATAGCCGCAATCCTCCGGGCATCCGCCTGTTTTGATGCTGAGAAGCCGGCTGAGCTGGACCTTGTTGGGATCGAAATTGTGCCGGTGAAGGGTCTGCGCCTGAAACAAAAGGTCGTTGAAAGGCAGGTCGTAGACCGCCTGGGCTTCCGCTCGCGTCCAGGGGGGAAGCGCCCAACCGATTGGATCCGAGGTCAGGTCTGGGCTGAGTTCGTTCATAACGGTCTTGTTCTCCTAATCTTCCGTCCTTGACCTGGAGCGTTGCAGTGGATGTTGAAGACAAGGCGCATGCCAGCGGGAAGTCTTCTATCGAAACGCGAGCGGTGGCGCGCTTGAAGCGGATTCTCCAACTGCTGCCCGCAGGCTCAACTCACGTCATCCGTGGGGATTTCGGTTTCCGTTGTTTTACTTTGAGCGCAGGAATGCTCCTTTCTGATCGCGTCGCAGGATTCGGTGAAGGCGACGTCCAGCAGATAACCCAGAAGTTCCAGGCCGTGAGAGGCCGCCAACTGGCGCATCTCGTCGAGTCGGCAGATGATGACGCCAAGGGCTGCGACGCGGCTTTCTGTGCCTTGCTGGTCCGTCGTTCCCGCCTCCGTTGTTGAAGCGTGGCGCTTGTCGCCGAGCAGGCTTGCGTCGGCTGTTGGTGGAACCGGGGACGTGCCGATGCAGGTTAGCCTGCGACCAAAGGAGTTCCTGCGATCCCGGCTCATGTCCTCTCCATCAGTTCAGATGCCTGTTGCAATTTCGGTCGGCCGGCATGTCGAGACCGATGTCTAGAATGGGCGCGCTGTGGGTAAGCCAGCCGACCGATATGAGGTCGACGCCGGTCGCCGCAATTGCCGCGGCACTCGCCCGCGTCACCCGGCCTGAAGCCTCGGTGATCGCACGGCCCCCGACCATAGCCACAGCCTGCGCAAGGTCCTCGACCGACATGTTGTCGAGGAGCACGGCGTCGACGCCCGCTGTAAGCGCGATCTCCAACTGGTCCAGCCTGTCCACCTCGACCTCGATCTTGACCATGTGACCTATGGCGCTGCGCGCGCGCTCGATTGCAGTGCGAATGTCGCCGGCAATGGCGATGTGGTTGTCCTTGATGAGCACGGCGTCGTCGAGCGCGAACCGGTGATTGGCACCGCCGCCCGCTCGTACCGCATATTTTTCCAGGACGCGCAGGCCCGGCGTCGTCTTTCGCGTGCACACGATTTTTGCGTGATGGCCCCTCACCGCGTTTACGAGCGTAGCCGTTGCCGTCGCGATGCCGCTGAGTTTGCATAAGAAATTGAGCGCCGTCCGCTCCGCCGTCAGCAGGCTGCGCGCCGGCCCGTTTACGATCGCGATGGTCTGGCCGGCCGAAACCTTGCCGCCCTCAGGACAACGCAGCTGGATGCTGATCCCGGGATCGACCAGCAGGAAGGCAAACATGACCAAGTCGAGCCCGGCAACAACGCCTCCCTGCCGGGCATTCAACGCCAGCGTCGCTTTGCAATCGGCGGGAATGATCGCATCGCTCGTGATGTCGCCGGCTCTGCCCAGGTCTTCAAGTAGGGCACAACGCACGATGGGCTCCATGATGATCTGGGGAAGTGGTGCAAGTGAAGTCATGTCAAAGGCTCCGTTCGGATGCTTGCCATCTGAGCGTGACGGCATTCTCAAAAGCTGTGCAGAGCGTCAGTCGTGAGGGGAGGGCGGCGGCATCGCGGCCAGGGAAATCGGATCGATAGTGGGAGCCGCGGCTCTCCTCGCGCCGAAGCGCGGCGATCGCCATCAACAATGCCACCAGGGCCGGATCGGCCGCGGCCGTCTCGCAAACAGATATCGGCAGCAGTGTCGCGACCGTGTCGCGCAGTGATTTCCCATTCCGAACAATGCCAAGCGCATTGGACACAATCGGGCGAATAGGTGAAGGGTCGGGCCGAATGGGAACAGTTGCGGGAAGCCTAGGCCACTGCCAACCCGCAGCGGTAGCCGCGACGCTTTCA
Source organism: Mesorhizobium loti CJ3sym (assembly GCF_000472785.1). Taxonomy (GTDB): domain Bacteria; phylum Pseudomonadota; class Alphaproteobacteria; order Rhizobiales; family Rhizobiaceae; genus Mesorhizobium; species Mesorhizobium loti_E. Next base: position 123,371 of record NZ_AXAL01000020.1, on the reverse strand, counting down.
GCCACCCAGGCGGCGGTTGCAACCGCTTCGGTCAGCGAGTTGCTGGCAAGCCGGTTGGCGCCATGCAGTCCCGTGCATGCGACTTCGCCACAGGCCCACAGGCCGCTAACGGAAGTTCGCCCATCGGCGTCAACGGCCACGCCGCCCATGTGATAGTGAGCAGCGGGCCGCACGGGAATGGGTTCCACCGCCGGATCGATGCCGGCATGCTTGCAAATAGCGTCGATTGCCGGAAAGCGTCTTGCGAATTTCTGCCCGAGACAATGTCGGGCATCGAGATAGACGCCATGCCCGGCTGCGAGCTGATCCGAGATCGCGCGCGCGACCACATCGCGCGATGCGAGTTCTGCCCCGGGCGTATCTGCCAGGAAGCGATGGCCGTGCTCATCGATCAGCACCGCGCCTTCGCCACGCACTGCTTCGCTGACAAGCGGCATTGGCCGGCGCGCAATGTCGAGGGCCGTTGGGTGGAATTGCACGAATTCGAGATCGGCTAGTTCCGCGCCCGCGCAGGCGGCCAGCGCCAGGCCATGCCCGAATGTGGAGAGCGGATTGGTTGTGTCGCAAAACAGGCCGCCCATCCCACCGGTGGCCAGCACCACGCGGCGTGTGGGCAATGCGAACACGCCGCCGTGCAGGGCAGCCACCACCCCTACAATGCTCCCTTCCGCGACAACCAAGCGAAGCGCTGTCATGCCTTCCATGATCGTGATCGAACGGGTTCGCCGCGCCACGCCGAGTAGCGCCCGAAACAACTCGCGGCCGGTTGCGTCGCCGGCGGCGTGCACGATGCGGCGACGCGAATGCGCCGCTTCCAGGCCCAGCTGCAGCCTCCCGTCCAGCGACCGGTCGAAAGGAGCACCAAGACGAATAAGGTTCTCGACGGCTTGAGGTGCGGCCTCTACCACCCGCCTGGCCATTTGTTCGTCGCAAAGCCCATCGCCGGCAGCAAGCGTATCGGCGAGGTGCAGGTCGGGGCTGTCGTCCTCCCCAAGACTCGCTGCGAGGCCGCCCTGCGCGAGGGTGCTCGAGGCCTCCGTCCCGAGTGGGCTTCTGGAGAGCAGAACGACTGGTTGCGGCGCCAGGTGAAGCGCCGTCATGAGCCCGGCGATACCGGCCCCGATGATGACCGGCGCTCCGCCAATGTGATGAATGTCCGCCGTCATACAAAGAGCATGCGTTCCACAGCCCAGCGGGCCCGTTCAGCGACATGAGGATCGATCGTGACGACGTGGCGGTTCTCCTCGATCGCGGTGCGGATGTTACGAAGTGTGATGCGCTTCATATGTGGGCACAGATTGCAGGGACGCACGAAATCCACGTCCGGATGCTCGACCGCGACATTGTCGCTCATTGAACATTCCGTCATCAGCGCCACACGCGCCGGCTTGTGCCAAGCGACATAGTCGGACATCGCCGCCGTCGAGCCGGCGAAATCGGCTTCCGCGACCACTTCAGGCGGACATTCGGGATGGGCAAGTACACTGATGCCGGGATGGGCCTCACGCAACTCGCGGATGTCGGCCGCCGAGAAACGCTCATGCACTTCGCAGCGCCCCTTCCAGGCAATGATCTCGACCTTGGTCTGCGCCGCGATGTTCTTCGCCAGATATTCATCGGGCAGCATGATCACACGCGGCGCGCCGAGCGACTTTACGACTGCAAGCGCGTTGCCTGAGGTACAGCAAATGTCTGACTCGGCTTTCACCGCGGCGGAGGTGTTGACGTAGGTGACGACCGGAACGGACGGATAGCGCTGCCGCATCATGCGCACGTCTTCGGCCGTGATCGAGTCCGCCAGCGAGCAGCCGGCGCCGAGATCCGGGATGAGCACGGTCTTGTCCGGATTGAGCAGCTTGACGGTCTCGGCCATAAAATGCACGCCCGCGAGCACGATGACGTCCGCATCGACCGTCATGGCCTTGCGGGCCAGCGCCAGGCTGTCGCCAACGATGTCAGCCACGCAGTGAAAAATCTCCGGCGTCTGGTAGTTATGCGCCAGGATGACGGCATTGCGCTGTCGCTTCAGTTTCAGGATTGCATCGATATCCTCGACGAAGACCGGCCACTCGATCGGTGGGATAACGCGCCGAACGCGGTCGTACAGTGAGGCGCTCGAAGGCAGGACGGCGCTCATCGAGCCTCCAGTTATAGTCTACCTGATTATAAGGCGTATATAATCGTTGTGACTATAAGCGGTGTCAAGCCCGTGCGATCGGCAATTTTGTGCCGGCCACAGGCCTCTCGTCGAGAATAGTATGGTGGAAGCGGTAGAGCTGCGCCGGCCGGCCGCCGGTCTCGGCGGTCGTCGCCCCTGTCTTCTCAACCAGTTCCTGCTGCTCTATGAGCCGGCGAAAGTTCGGCTTGTTGATGAGCCTGCCGGAGAGCGCCTCCACAGTTCGCTGTAGCTGCAAAAGCGTGAAGAGCGGCGGCATCAGTTCGAACACAACAGGCCGGTATTTGATTTTGGAGCGCAGTCGCGCAATAGCCGTTGCCAGAATGCGGCGGTGATCGGCGATCATCGATCTGCCCGGCACCGAAGCGAGGATGGCCAAAACTCCGCCGCGCTTTGCTTCCTCCACCAGGGCGGCTTCGTAGAGCAGCTCGTAGCGCTGCAGCGCGAGCTCTTCGTTCCATGCCCGGCCGTCCAAGGCAAAGGCAACCGCCGCTCGCCGTCGGCGATCGAAGCGCGTCGCGCCGTCGTCCGCGCCGTCCGCCCATTCGATAAGGCGCGGCCGCAATTCTTCCAGCACTATCGGGGGCCTGCCGGAGCGATGATCCTCCCACGGAAAATAGTCGTACCAGCTGGCCCAACTGCGCCTGCCCGAGGCGCCCGCATCTTCTTCGCGGGTGAGTGCGAGATAGCTGATCGAGATCACGCGCTGGTTGGCGCCGACCCGATCGCGATCGGCAAAGGTGTAGAGCTGCTCGATATAACCGAGAGGCTGACCGGTCTGCAGTTCTACCCATGCCCTGAGCCCCGACTGGAGCGAACGATGAGCGAGCTCAAACGGGCCCGAGGGAAGAGCGGCCCCCTGTTCGATGGTCAGAACACATGGTCCAGCGTCGTTCACGGCGACCACGACTGCGATCAGGTCGGCGTTGACATCGTTGGTCTTGCCTATGGTTCTGCCTTTCCTTGGTCCTTTGGCCTGATCCATGGTTCCTGACCCACTTGGGTAGGCCTCCGCGCGAACTGTCTAAACCGATTTAGTTCTGTTCTGTATCATACCAATCGTCGCGTCAACACCACGCGCTGTGGCGACTTTACCTCTTCGCGCCTGCACAAAAATATGCCAAACGCGACACTCGCCGTGGGTGACGCTGGGTGAGGAGAGACGTCGATTGAGCGTCGCTGGTTCGTGAAAGGCGATCACGCCGCCGGATATCCGTGCGCGAAAGGCAGTACGGCGCTTATCTGCCTGACGACCTACACCACTCCGGTTAGGCTGGTTGACGGCGTACTGTTCTCCGTTTCAATCGCGAGACATCCGGCACGGGGCCGGCGGAGCGACATGGCCATCGGACCGACCATGACGGCGCTGCGTTCTCGCCAACTTGATTGGGATACCAAGCGCCGTGCGGTCGAGCGGGCCGTGGATTGCGGCCGGCGCCAACAGGACGGCTGCAACGTCTCACCGACGGAGGTCCGAGCCGTACCAATCAACGCTCATTGTCCCAGCTATTCTCCTCGCGCGCTATCTCGCGGCCCTGCTTGAGGTCCGCGAGCCGGTTCAGAGATTCTTGATCTCGATACCGTATTTCCTCAGCGCGTAGCCAATCTGGCGCGGCGTCAGTCCAAGCAGGCGCGCTGCCTTTGCCTGTACCCAGCCGGATCTTTCCATGGCCGCGATGAGACGCTCGCGATCGGTCATCGTCGCGTCGCTTACGAGGCCTAGCCGAACAGGCGCTGGCAGTGCCTGCTCGCTGTCAACGGGCGGGCCGCCAAAGGCGGCCGAAGCAAAAGCACCAGACGATTGCATGGCCGGGTTCAGTGACGATGGTGCGATCGGCTCCGATTTCGGCGCAGTCTCCTTCGATGCGTGCTTCCATAGCATCGCGGAAAGGCATCGGCCGTGGCAGCAGTCAAAGTCGTTTCTGCCGATTGACGCTGCCGCTGCCAGGGTCGCTGTGCGCTGCACGCAATTTTCAAGCTCGCGGACATTTCCGGGAAAAGCACAGTTCATCAGCACTTCAGTCGCACTCGCATCGAAGACCATCGTACGGCCGTTCTCGCTGTTGAAATTCTTGAGAAACTCAGCGGCAAGGAGCGGAATATCACCGCGCCTTTCGCGCAATGGCGGCACCAGCAAGGGAACAACGCTGATGCGATAATAAAGGTCGGCGCGAAACTCATTCCTTGCAACCGCGTCTTCCAGGTTCCTGTTCGTGGCGGCAATCACGCGAACGTCGACCTTAATCGTCTGGTTGCTGCCGACGCGCTCGAACTCCTGCTCCTGCAGCACGCGCAGCAGCTTTGCCTGGAACGAGGCCGAAATCTCACCGATCTCGTCCAGAAACAACGTTCCCTTGTCGGCGAGCTCAAAGCGCCCCTTGCGCGAGTTGAATGCACTGGTAAAGGCACCCTTTTCGTGACCGAACAGTTCGGATTCCAGGACTGTCTCAGGGAGCGCTGCGCAATTGAGCTTGATTAACGGCCGCTTGGCGCGTCCCGACATCTCGTGAACGGCCTTGGCGACCAGCTCCTTGCCGGTCCCCGATTCCCCGCGCAGCAAAACGGTGCTGTTGGACCTGGCTACTAACGCGACCTTCTCAAGCAGCCCGCGCAGCGCCGGGCTGTCGCCAATGATCCCCTTGACATGAGCCCTTTTGCCCTCATGCCCAGGCTGCTTTAGTTCGCCGAATTGCTTTTGCATCCGGATTTTTTCGGCCATCAGTCGCTCGCGGTCGGACGCGAACAGGCGATGCAGCTTCACTGTCTGTCCAACCAGATTAGCGATTGTGGTAAGGAGGCGCAGGTCGTAATCGAGGAGGGAGCCTGATTTGTTGTCCAGGATGCGGTCGATGGTCAGCGTGCCCACGACGTTCGCATCGACGCGAATGGGTACGCCGATGAACGACACTTTCATGTTGTCGGACGCCCCGAGCACGTCCTTGTCGGCGGCGTTGAAAGCCGGATCCAACGCTATGTTCTCGGCGACGAGCGCCATGCCCGTCGTTATGATCTGGTCGATCGCCGCCCGTGGCAGATGCTTGCGGTAGCGCTCATCGCTGCCTTCGCTCCAGCCGGCGCCGACGGTCATGTCCGGTATGCCGGCACCGTCGCAGAGCGAGATGATGCCGTGCCGCACCTGCACCAACGATGGCAGGAGGTCGACGACGTTGGCCAACGCGGCTTCCAGCCCAGAGGGAGCGGTGAGCGCTGTCGACGTTTCAAAGATGTCCGGCGCCCTCTGGTGCAACGGCACAATAGGGACCACGTTATTCATCTCGGACTTTGAATTAGGGCTTTTCATTTTTGGAAGCGATATGCAGCGTGACGAGATCTGCCTGGCACTTTGCTCGCAGTTGCGAGTATCGTGCATGTGATCATCCATCTCGCGCCATGAAATCGATGCCCGAGGCAAGTGCGCCTATTGTCCAGCGCGTGGATGTCCTTGGCGAATCGCATTCGTCGGCGTCTTCGCTCCGCAGGCCGCTGCACAATCGACGAGTTTGCTCGCCTCGCCCTTGCACGCGGGGATTCATTGAAACACGAAAAGGCGTTGATGAAGATAGTCGTGACGATTGATCCGTCAGCAAGACGGACGTCTGCAGCCGGCTTTTCGCGCGCAATGAAATTGCCATCGAGATGATAGCTAATGTCGATGCCAGTCAGGCCCGGGCCGCGAGCAAGTGCGGCCCTGGCAAGATGGGGCGGCGTCATGCGGTCGATCGCAAAGCGGAGCGATGCTTGACGCATGGCTTTCCTCTCTCTTCATGAAGTGCGGGTCATCGTTCTCGGCTGACTGGCTTCCGCCGCGCAGCAATCATTCGTTGTTAAACGAGACCGGAATGAGGCAGGTGAGTCAATCAAACTCCCGCTGCTTTTCTTTCATGAATGAAAGGAAATTAGGCTCTCATGATAGTATTTTATCAGTTTTTCAGATGTTTTCCGGCAGATAGATCTCAAACGGCAGAAAAGTCTGCCCAAGCGTCTCCGAAGTGCCGACCTTGATGGCCTGGGCCATCAGCGTCATCAGTTCCTGGCAAAGCAGGCGCTGGGGCGTGGCGACCGACATCGTGATCATGCCATCTGCGAGTGCAGCCCGTGACTCCGGCGTGATCTCGTTAACGATCGCGACGAGACCCCGGCTTTCGCCTTCTTCACGGAGCGCGGAGATCGCTCCCTCCATACCTCCGCCGGCCACATAGAAGCCGGTGAGTTCGGGTTCCCGTTGCATGAGATCCAGCGTGGCCTCGTAGGTGATCTGCCGTGCCTCAAGGTTCACGAGCGGATCGAGCAGCTCGAATGCCGGTGCATTCTCACGGAAATAGGAGCGAAAGCCGACCTCCCGCAGCTCCTGCCCCTGAAAACGGTGGCTGCCGACAAAAACCGCCACCTTGCCCGGCCGTCTTGCGACCTTTGAAAGCATCCACGCTGTCGTCCGCCCGACCTTGCGGTTGTCGAGGCCGATATAACCCTCACGAACACCTTCGGCGAAATCGGAAAGCAGCGAGAAAACGGGGATGCCTTTTGCCTTGAGTTCTTGGACGGCTGCCGTGATCGCCGGATGGTCCGGCGCCACCATGGCGATCGCGTGGCAGCGCGCTCCGAATTCCTTGAGCAATGGAATAAGGTCGCATGGCATGTGCGACGGCGCGAATTCGATGAGCGAAGTGCCATGGAAGCACTTCGCCGCGTTGACCGCCGCTTCGACCTCACGCGCGAAGCCCTGGTAGAAGTGGTGAGTCGGTTTTCTCAAGATGAAGCCAAGCCGATATTGCGGCAGGTCCGGCTGCAGGCGCTGCTTGATAAGACCTGCGGCGTGATATCCGATGGCCTGTGCCGCCGCTAAGACCCGCTGCGCAGTCTCCTTCCGCACCGGATGACGGGCATTCAGAACTCGGTCAACGGTGGCAACACTAACCCCGGCTTCCCGGGCGATATCAGCAATTATGGGTCGCTTCGCCATTGTTCGAGTCTGATTAAACGACATCAAGAGTCCCGGCAAAGGTCGATTCAGTAAAATCTGTCATTCCTGCATTGATCCTGTTCGCTACCGAATTCTTGTCGTGGCATGGTGCGAGGTAGAAGCCGAGACGTAGAGCGTGGGCGAATTGTTCAGCCGTGCCGACGGCTCCGATCGAGCTCCACGCCCGGTTCCACGAACCGTCGCAAACTTCGGAGGCATTAAGCGCATCATCGATGGCTTGTGTGTCGTGCCCGGTGCAAGACCTTCGCAAGGCGCAGATGATTTTGCACCCACTGCATTTCGGGATTCTTGATTTCATCGGCCCGCGAGAGTTTGTTTGGAACCCGCGGCCCGATCGTCCGGCGTTTGGGACCAGCCAGGCGATTCAACCGGCAGCGATGCTGCCGAGTTGCTCGGCGCGGGCGTTCTCAGTGGCTGGCCGGTTGATGTCTCGGCAGGCTGGTGGCCGCAGAATGCAGCTTTCAATTGCGCCTGATCCAGTTCGCCTTCCCAGCGGGCGACGACGAGCGATGCCACCGCGTTACCGACCAAATTCGTCAGTGCCCGGCATTCCGACATGAAGCGATCGACGCCAAGGATCAGCGCCATTCCAGCAACGGGAACTGCCGGCACTACGGAGAGCGTCGCGGCCAACGTGACGAAGCCGGCACCCGTGACACCTGCTGCACCCTTGGAGGAAAGCATCGCGACGAGCAGCAGCAGGACCTGATCGCCAACTGACAAATCCGTATTCGTCGCCTGCGCGATGAAAAGGGCGGCGAGGGTCATGTAGATATTGGTGCCATCCAGATTGAAGGAATATCCGGTCGGGATAACCAGGCCCACGACCGAGCGCTTGGCGCCGGCCTTTTCCATTTTCTCCATGAGAGAGGGCAGCGCAGCCTCGGAGGAGGACGTTCCGAGGACCAGCAGCAGCTCTTCCTTTATGTAGCGGATAAGAGAAAAGATCGAGAAGCCGTTGTAGCGACAGACTGCACCGAGAACCCCGAATACGAAGAGGAAGGCCGTGAGATAGAAGGTCCCGACCAGCATCGCAAGGTTGGCTACCGAACCGATGCCATATTTGCCAATCGTGAAGGCCATTGCTCCGAAAGCACCGATCGGCGCGGCTTTCATCAGGATGCCGACCAATTTGAAAACGGGTGCAGTGAGGTCCTGAAGGAAGGAAAGAACCGATTTGCCCGATTCTCCGACCATCGCCAGCGCGATGCCGAAGAGGACGGAGAAAAACAACACCTGTAGAATGTCGCCTTCCACAAAGGCGCCGACAATCGTGGTCGGGATCATGTTCATGAGGAAGCCGGTCACGGACTGCTCATGGGCCTTTGAGGCATAGCCATTGACGGCTTGGACGTCGAGCGAGGTCAGATCGATGTTGAGGCCGGCGCCAGGCTGAATGACATTGCCGACGATGAGGCCGACGATAAGCGCGAGCGTCGAGAAGGTGAAGAAATAGACCATCGCCTTGCCGGCAACACGGCCGACCTTCTGAAGATCGCTCATGCCGGCAATTCCAGTCGACACGGTCAGAAAGATAACGGGCGCGATGATCATCTTGACGAGCTTGATGAAGGCATCGCCGAGCGGCTTCAGGTTTTCTCCGATTTGCGGATAAAAATGGCCAACCGCAACTCCGAGGAGGATTGCGACAAGCACCTGCACGTAAGGCTTGGCAAAAAGGGTCTTGCGGGGTGCGCGCTTTACGCTTGGAGCCAGTGGGGTCAACATGTAAGTTTTCTCTCCCTGACCGGTTTGGGGCGGGCTGTTCCTCCCCGCGGCTTCTCCCATCGCGGCGCCCCGGTCGAACGCTGCTGCGTTGTTGACCGCAATAGCCGTGCCAAGCCAAGAGAGCGCGGAAATCGCCGGAGCCTCAGGTATCTTCAACAAATCGCGCAGCAAGATTGTGCGGTTTTCCGCACGGATCGCCTTCCCTTCTGGCGGAACCCCGCACTATGGTTCGTCAATGATCGGTTTTAAGAATACGATGGCAGAAGAAGAAGACATGGGTAATGGCGCCTTCCAGCGCGCCCCATTGGTCTTCCCTGGTAGATCCGGCGGTCGATCTCTCTGGCTTGTGGTTTTGCTTGCAATTCTTGGTGCGGCGCTCTGTTTCGTCGTCTTTGCAACGGGACGCATCGCCGGCACCAGAGCAGAGTATGCCCTACGCGACCGTGCTCTTGCCGCGTTCCCGCTTGCAGCCGACAGTTTGAAAGGAGAGATCGAGAAGCAGCGAATGATTCCGCTGGTTCTGGCACGCGACGGTGCCGTTCAGGAGATGCTTCGCAGTCCGAGCACTGCCAACGAAGCCGCGCTTGATGAGAAGCTTCGCGCCATCGCGCGCGACGCCGGCTCTTCTATACTCTACATCATTAATCCTGAGGGCGTAGCGGTTGCTGCGAGCAACGCCGGCGAGCCGACCAGTTTCGTCGGCAGCGATTACCGCTTTCGCCACTACTTCACCGAGGCGATGGCGGATGGCGCGGCTATGCAATATGCGCTCGGCACGGTTAGCGCGCGCCCTGGTCTCTATCTGTCGAGCCGGGTCGATGGGCCGGAGGGGCCGCTCGGTGTGGTTGTGGTGAAGGTGGAGCTCGACCGCGTCGAGTCGCGTTGGCTGGAGAGCGGCTTCGTGGTCTTCACGACCGATGAGCGAGGCGTGGTTCTTGCCACGAGCGTGCCCCAATGGCGTTTTGGCGCTCTCTCACCGCTTTCCGCAAAGGAGAAGCAAACCGCTCGCGATCGTCTGCAGCTACCGGGCGTGACTTTCGAGCCGGTGCCGCTTTCCCGCCGCGGCGACAACCTGGTCACCGCAACTCCTGAGAGTCGATCAGCCGGTTTCGTTGCGGTTTCGCAGGATCTCGGCAAAGCAGTTCCGGGCTGGCGCATGTCGTTGCTCATCCCCGCCGACACCGAGATCTCCTCGGCGGTCATGACAGCCCGCGTGACAACGCTGCTTGCCCTCGTTCTCGTTGGATTCGTCATTTTCATCATTGTTCGACGGCGGCGGGCGGCCCGGCAGCGGCAAGAAGTGCTTGTATTGCTGAATGCGGAACTGGAGCATCGCGTCGAACTGCGCACGGCGGAGCTCCAGAGCTCGAACGCAGCGCTCGCCGGTGAGATCGCCGAGCGAGAGAACGCTGAAGCAAGAGTGCGTCGCCTGCGCGAGGAACTCGCCCAGGCGAACCGCTTGTCAATCCTGGGACAGATAACGGCCGGGGTCGCCCACGAGATCAACCAGCCGGTCGCCGCAATCCGCACCTATGCTGAAAATGCCGCGCGTCTTCTAGGGATCGGCCGGTCGCAAGAAACCGCCGAGAATCTGACCTCGATCGTCGCCATAACCGGCAGGATCGGCACGATCACTGAAACGCTAAGGTCCTTTTCCCGCCGCGCCAGCGGATCGATGGGACCGATACTGGCGGACGACGCGATCGACGGCGCTCTGTCGCTTCTTTCAGGCCGAATTCGCGATTCCGGGGTGACGATTGAACGGAAGCGGATCGATCCGTCTCCAATTGTCATGGCAAGCCGCATGCGACTGGAGCAGATACTCGTCAACCTTCTCCAGAACGCGCTTGACGCTCTGAAGGATCAACCGAAGCCCCGCGTCGAGATAGCGCTCGCCGAAAACGGGGAAATGGTCGCTATTTCCCTTCGGGACAACGGCCCCGGCCTTGCCCCCGACATTCGCAGGAGCCTCTTCATGCCGTTCGTTACCAACAAGGAAAAGGGTCTCGGTCTTGGCCTGGTCATTTCGCAAGAGATCGCACGTGAGCTCGGCGGCTCGTTGCGGCATGATGATGCCGGCCACGGGAGAGGGACTTCCTTCACGGTCGAGCTGAGGCGAGCGGCATGAGTGCTGAATCAGGACCGGTCATTTTTATCGACGATGACGAGGATGTGCTTCGCGCAGCCACGCAGATGCTGAAGCTTGCCTCGTTCTCACCGAGCGTGTTCGGTTCGGCCGAGGCCGCACTCGCCAGAATCGACGGGAACTTCGATGGCCCTGTCGTGAGTGACATCCGTATGCCCGGGCTGAACGGACTTCAGCTCTTCGAGCGAGTGAAGGCGATCGACCCGGAAATTCCGGTTGTCCTGATCACCGGGCATGCCGACGTCGAGCTGGCCGTTGCCGCCATCAAGGATGGCGCCTACGATTTCATCTCGAAGCCATATGCGAACGACCGGCTTCTCGTGACGCTGCATCGCGCTTCGGAAAAACGGCGCCTGGTCCTGGAAAACAGACGTCTTAGGGATGCGGTTGTCCGATCTGCGGGCGATATCCCGCTGATCGGGGAGGCACCGACCATGATTCGATTGCGCGAAACTCTCCGCCAGATCGCCGATACTGATGTGGATGTCCTTGTGGAAGGCGAGACGGGCACGGGCAAGGAGGTGGTCGCGGATCTGCTTCACCGCTGGAGCAGACGACGCACGAAGCCCTTCGTTGCCCTGAATTGTGGAGCGCTGCCCGAAAGCGTCATCGATAGCGAACTTTTCGGGCACGAGGCAGGCGCCTTTACTGGCGCGCAGAGGCGCAGGACCGGTCGCATCGAGCATTCGAACAGAGGGACGCTCTTCCTCGACGAAATCGAGTCGATGCCGCCAGCACTCCAGGTGAAGCTTCTGAGGGTGCTTGAGACCCGACAGATCACGCCGCTTGGCACGAACGAAACCCGCAGCATCGACCTTCGTGTCGTGTCGGCTACCAAGGCCGATCTCGGCGATCCGGCCGCCCGCGGAGATTTCCGGGAAGACCTTTATTTCCGGCTGAATGTGGTGACGCTCCGCATCCCGCCGCTTCGCGAAAGGCGCGAAGACATCCCGATGCTCTTTGGGCATTTCCTGGAACGCGCCTCCAAACGCTTCAGCAGGCCAGTTCCGGACATAAGCGCTGGCGTGCGCGATCGCCTCGTGAGCCACAATTGGCCCGGCAATGTCCGTGAACTCGTGCATTTCGCCGATCGCGTTGCATTGGGACTTGAAAGGCTAGGCACGCCCATTGCATCAGGTCGAAAGGAACAAGCGGTATCAAGCCTCCACTTGTCCGAGAAGGTCAGCCTTTATGAGGCGACTGTCATCCGCGATGCCTTGCAGGAATGCGGCGGCGACGTGAGGCGCACGATCGAAGTCCTGGGAGTTCCCCGCAAGACCTTCTACGACAAGCTGAAACGGCATGGGATAGACACGGCCGATTATCGAAAAACCGCCATTGGCTGAAGCCTTCTTGCTTGCATGTCGCGGAAAAGAAATTTCGCCATTCTCGTCCGACTCAAAGGATGCACTATGGGCTAGGTGAAGCGAGCCTGAGGTCGCTTTCGGAGCGCTATGGCATCAACCCCAAGACGGTCGCGAAGTGGAGAAGCGGAATTCGACCGCCGATCTGTCCACCGGCTCCAGGGAGTCGACAGTTCTGTGTGTCGAGGAAAACCGTTGTTGTGGCCTTCCGCCGCAACAAGGCTGCTGCCGCTCGACGATTGCCTCTACGCGTTGCAGCCGACGTCCCGCATCTGACGCGCTCCCACCACTGTCTGCAGGCAAGCATCGGCCGATTGCCAGATGTCGACGGCGACAGGCCGGCGAGAAGAGTCGAGAGAATGAACCGGACCATCAAGACGCAACCGTCAAGCGCTTCCACTACGACGATCGCGACCAACTGCGTCGGCATCTTGCCGACTTCGTCGCGGCCTACAATTTCGGCCGCAAGCTGAAGACCCTCAAGGGCCTCACGCCCTGCGAGTTCATCTGGAAGGCATGGGCTTCCCAGCCCGAGCGTTCACTTTCAATCCGCTCCAGCAAATGCCGGGACTAAACATTTAGCAAATGGCGGATGAGGTGCACGATGCAAGTTAGCACGTCGCCTGGGGAAAGGTGCGCCGATCGCCTCCCTCTTGGCCAACCAGTTCCAGCTTGCCGTCTTACCAGGCCCCCGCCAATCTCGTTGCGTTGTTGTTTAGCGTTGCAACAGATCCTTCAAAGAAATTCATGGAATCGTTGCGAGCGCAAATCGCTGTCAATGGTACGCTCATCACAACTTGCGAGATCAGTGGCGGCAGAAATCTGGTGCCGTTTTATGTTCCGCCGCCAAACAGCATTTGCGAAGAGCGCGAAATGACAAAGCCAGCAGGACGAGGGTACCAGCCATGCGCACATCGATTACACCCAAGTCGCCCGCGATACGATACTCGATATTGGCTACGACGATGCCATCGGCTTTGATGGTCGAAATTGCGCCGTCGTTCTGGCTCTCACCGGGCAGTCGCCCGACATCAGCCAGGGCGTTGATGAAGGACGATGGCAGGATCTCGAGCAAGGGCGGGATCAGGGCCTCATGTTTGGATTCGCATGTTTTCGATCTCCGACCGAAAGGCATCATCAAGATGCTTGATCTCGTACGCCCGATATACCGCAACACGGCGACATACGGACACTTCGGCCGTGAAGAGCCTGAGTTCACCTGGGAGAAGAAGGACAGAGCCGACGACTTGCTGCGTGAGGCAGGACCGGCAGCTGCGTGAGCGCCGCTGGATCAAGCGCATGCGGCAACCCTTTTCAACTCGCTAGGCCCGCGCCCGCCGCGGCACGCGCTTCGACATCATGCTGACGGCTGTGTGATCGACACGGGCGGTTACCGGAAAGGCGACAAAAAAGTGCGTTACGACATCGTTATCATCGGAGGAGCCATCGTCGGCTCCTCGATCGCCTACTATCTGCGCGATGAAGGGTTTTCCGGCTCGATCGCGCTGATCGAGCGCGATCCGCAGTTCGCGCACGCGGCAACGACGTTGTCCTGCGCCTCCATTCGCCAGCAATTCTCGATCCCGCAGAACATCCGCCTGTCGCAGTTCACCATGAAACTGTTCCGGCGGCTGAAGGAAGAATTCGGCGCGGACGCCGACATCGGTTTTCGCGAGGGCGGCTTTCTCATTCTCGCTAGCGAGAACGGGCTGCCGATCCTGTATGCCAATCACGAAGCGCAGGTCGCCGAGGGGGCCGACATCCTGCTCGAGGACGCGGATCAGCTGACGCGCCGCTTCCCTTGGCTGTCGACCGAAGGTATATCCGCCGGCTCCTACGGCCGCAGCGGCGAAGGCTGGTTCGACGCGCATGCGATGCTGACGCTGTTCCGCAAGGCGCTGCGCGGCAAGAACGTGGACTTTATGACCGCCTCGGTCATCGGCATCGAGCGGCAGGGCCACCGTGTCACCAGCGTCAGGCTCGACAATGCCGAGACGATCGAAGCCGGCACCGTCCTCAATTCCGCCGGGCCGAATGCCGGCAAGGTCGCCGCTCTCGCCGGGCTGGCGCTGCCGGTCGAGCCGCGCAAGCGCAATGTCTTCGTCTTCGAGGCGCGCGAAAAATATGCCGACATGCCGCTGCTGGTCGATCCCTCCGGCATCTATGTCAGGCCGGAAGGCTCGGTCTATCTCACCGGCGGCGCCGAGCCGGAAGAGGGCGACGGCCCGGCCGATCCCCAGGATTTCGAGGTCGACTGGCCGCTGTTCGAAGAGGTCATCTGGCCGGTGCTGGCGACCCGCATTCCGGCCTTCGAGGCGATCAAGCCGACACGCGCCTGGGCCGGCCATTACGACTACAACACCCTCGACCAGAACGCGGTCATCGGCCCGCATCCGCAGGTGAAAAATTTCCTCTTCGCCAACGGATTTTCAGGCCACGGTCTGCAGCAGGCCCCGGCGGTCGGCAAGGCGCTGGCCGAGCTTCTCGTGCATGGCGGCTACCGCACGGTCGATTGCTCCGCGTTTGGGTACATCCGTGTCGCCGAAGGGCGGGCGTTTAGGGAATTGAATGTGATCTAGCAACAACGGCGCCGCGACGGCTCCTTTGGTGCCGGCGGGACAGAGGGGCGCGAAGGTTCGCGACAGGCGGTGCCGCGGTACAAAGGCCTTGATGTTTAGCTTGCCCTGTTCGGTTGGGATCTCCGCAATATCAATGTGGAAGAAGCCGATGCTTGCTCTGCAGACATCGGTGCAATGAAGAGCGCGTCAGATGCGGGATCGTCGGCTGCAAGGCCGTAGAGGCAATCGTCCAGCGGCAGCAGTGTGTTGCGGCGGAAGGCCACAACAACAGTCCTCTTCTACGGCAGACAGAACCTTCGATCTCGGCTCCCTGGGGCCGGTGGGCAGATCGGCGGTCGAACTCCGCTCCTCCACTTCGCGACCGTCTTGGGGTTGATGGCATAGCGCTTCGAAAGCGAGCTCAGGCTCGCTTACAGCTCGACGCATCGCCTCTTTCTTTGTGGCGCTCCCGTGCAGAACCTGGCCCAGTCGAAGCTTCGTGGCCGCGGCCCGCGCTCATGGCCGGCTCACTTAGGTCGATGCTGCGTGCTGTCACCGTGAGGTTCCGCTGGGGTTAGCGGTGCGTCGAGCACAGCGAGCGGGTTCACAGCCAACGCTCTGGAACCCATGTCCCTAGCCATCCATGGCGTGGATGCGTTTCATCGAAACAGACGATTTTACCGATGTTACGGCACGATGCATAGAAAGAATTCAAGAATGTAGCAGCCTTAAGGAAAGTGGTTGATGTTTGCGTTGGCTCCGAAGAGCATTTTCTGGTCTGCGCGGAAGACCAGCCCAGGCGCGCGTCCATCGCGGCCAGGCACTTCCGCGACAGACGCAAGCTACATCGCATTGGCACAGCACGACAATCTTCCCCGAATTGCGCAGGCGCTTGCCTCAAACGCAGCAGCAAAGCTGAGGCTTGTGGTGTTCTGGAGAGAGGCAATTTAGATGCTTGTTGATCGCTCAAGGAACGATCGGTTCGTTGTTTCTCGACGGCGCACGGGTCTCGGTGATTGCCTGTGGTCTCTCGCGTCGGCTTGGGACTACGCACATCGGACGGGACGCGCTTTAGCAATAGATTGGCGCGGCTCTTGTTACCTTGACAACCCGTTTGCGAATGCCTTTCCAGCTTTCTTCAAGCCAATTGCGGATATCGGTGGTGTACGGGTCATTTGCGATGACCAGATCAACCACGTCTCATTCCCTGGTCCCTTCTTCCCGTCGTGGTGGAACAAGCCATCCATCGACTGCGTGTACCGTCCGGATGAACAGATTTTCCAAGAACGTGACGAGCTTAACGATCTTTTCCAGGCCCAAGATGATTGTGAAGCCAACACGGTAGTGTGTGATGCTTGCTTGATGTGGCGCTGCGATGAAAAGGCGGAGCGAACCATATTTAGGAGCATCACACCGAGGGTCGAAATTGAGGATCGCATTGAAGCGCTCTACCAGGAACATTTTGACGGGCACAGCATAATTGGAGTCCATGTCCGCCACGGCAACGGCGAAGATATTATGGATCACGCACCTTACTGGGCTGATCCAAAGGTTGCCTTAGAGCAGGTATGCACTGCCATTCGTATGGCCAAGGCGCAACCGCATTCAAGACCTGTAAGGGTGTTCTTGTGTACAGACAGCGCCAAGGTTGTTGATCACCTGTCGGGCGTATTTCCCGAACTTTTCACCGTCCCAAAACGCTTCCAGGAGGATCAGGCCGGCCCCTTACACAGTGCAGCACTGGGCACCGACGGGGGGTTTTCCGCGCTCGTTGAGATGTATCTCCTCGGTCGATGCGACACTGTTATTCGCTTTCCTCCGACTAGCGCCTTCACCCGCTATGCCCGCCTCTTCGTGCCACGAATTGTCGAATTCGATTTGAATGACCCGCGTCGTTTGATCTTGATCGACAACTCTTTCGAACGTCCCCCGGCTCCATGAAAGGCTGGCATCCCGCTCGAACTCTCACTTGCCTTCGCGCAGAGGCCCCCGTTCGCCCTGCCCAATACGCCCCTTTCTCGCCACGCAATCCCGCCGCACGCGAGCGTTTTCATGGGCGCGTCAAAATCAAAAGGATTCAAGCTTGTCAAAGAGAAAAGTAGCTTTAATCACCGGGGTTACGGGGCAAGACGGTTCCTACCTCGCAGAATTGCTTTTAGAAAAGGGCTATTCCGTGCATGGGATAAAGAGACGATCGTCTCTTTTTAATACGGGCCGTATAGACCATCTCTATCATGACCCTCATGAAAGTGGCGTTGATCTTACACTTCACCACGGGGACTTGACAGACTCGTCGAGCCTTACGCGCGTCATCCAACTGGTTCAGCCGGACGAAATTTACAATTTGGCAGCTCAGAGCCACGTTGCAGTCTCCTTTGAAGAACCAGAATACACCGCGAACTCCGATGCCTTGGGTGCGCTGCGTATCCTCGAGGCAATTCGGATCCTGGGGCTCGTCAAGCATACGCGCTACTACCAAGCCTCGACGTCTGAGCTCTACGGGCTGGTGCGGGAAACGCCACAGACCGAGACGACACCGTTCTACCCCCGGTCCCCCTACGCTGTTGCCAAATTGTATGCTCACTGGATCACCGTAAACTATCGAGAATCTTACAATTTGTATGCGTGTAACGGCATTTTATTTAATCATGAGTCACCTGCGCGCGGAGAAACATTTGTAACTCGCAAAATCACGCGCGCCTTGACTCGGATTAAGCTTGGAATGCAGCGCACTCTATTTCTGGGCAACCTTAATGCGCGTCGCGATTGGGGGCACGCTCGAGACTACGTCCAGATGCAGTGGTTGATGCTGCAGCAGGAGCAACCTGAAGACTTTGTGATCGCTAGCGGTGAGCAACATTCGGTGCGCGAATTCGTCACCGTCGCGGCCGCTGAACTCGGCATCGATGTTCGTTGGGTGGGGGAAGGGGTCGACGAAGAGGGGTACGATGCAAAGACGGGAGCTCTGATCGTAAAAGTAGATCCCCGTTATTTTCGTC
Source organism: Mesorhizobium loti CJ3sym (assembly GCF_000472785.1). GTDB lineage: Bacteria > Pseudomonadota > Alphaproteobacteria > Rhizobiales > Rhizobiaceae > Mesorhizobium > Mesorhizobium loti_E. The sequence goes on along the minus strand of NZ_AXAL01000020.1, from coordinate 105,419 downwards.
CTGCAGAAGTCGAGACACTTCTCGGCGATGCCCGCAAGGCGAAAGAAAAACTTGGGTGGGAGCCCAAAATCTCCTTCATCGAATTGGTTAGGGAGATGGTTCGGGAAGATTTGCGCATGGCTGAGCGTGAAGCAGTGCTGATGAAGCAGGGTTATTATTCACACAGTCCACGAGAGTTATGCTGACAACGGCGGCGCCATGCTGGGTTGTTGTCAGTGCTATGGTGGCCTTCTTAAGGAGCGCCCAGAGCGTTAACAATGGAAAACAAAAAGATGAAGAAAGTCTATGTGGCAGGCCATCGCGGCCTTGTTGGATCCGCCACAATGAGAGCCCTCGAGGCATTAGGATCCTATGAGATAATAACACGTACTCACGACGAACTGGATCTATTTGACCGGAGCGAGACGCGCAGGTTCTTCATGTCGCAGCGGCCAGATTACGTCGTTATGTGCGCCGCAAAGGTTGGTGGTATACTGGCGAACGCCAGCTCCCCTGTCGATTTCCTTCATAACAACCTCGCGATTCAAGTCAGTGTTTTTGATGCCGCTTACGCTTCCGGCGTCGAACGGATGATTTTTCTTGGCTCCTCGTGTATCTATCCACGCGACTGTCCGCAGCCGATACGGGAGGAATACCTTCTCACCGGTCCGCTTGAAGCGACGAATCGTCCCTACGCTTTGGCAAAAATCGCAGGTGTCGAATCGTGCTGGTCTTTCAACCGGCAGTACAAGGCGCGCTATCTCGCGTTGATGCCGACCAATTTATATGGTCCCGGCGATAATTATCACCCCGAAAATTGTCACGTTCTGCCTGCTCTGATACGCCGCTTTCATCAAGCTAAAATGAACGGCGACTCCTCTGTGGGGGTCTGGGGATCCGGAAATCCTCGGCGAGAGTTTATGTATTCGTCGGATGTAGGAGATGCCATTGCGTTCCTGCTTGGCCTGCCAGATTCGGATTTTGACGCCTTGACAGCCCCCGACACTGCGCCCCTGATTAATGTTGGCGTTGGTGAGGACGTCACAATTCGCGAGGTGGCGGAACTCGTCAAGGCGGCGGTCTGCTGGGAGGGCAATTTGGTGTTCGACACGACGAAGCCAGACGGTACTCCGCGCAAGCTACTGGACGTAACGCGCTTGCGTAACCTTGGCTGGAAAGCCAAAACGTCTCTTGGTGCCGGGTTGCAAGCGACGTATGAGGATTTTCTTCGCCTTCATGCGGCTTGATGTGGAAGCGCGCATCCAGGTTGGACTGCATGTCCGACCGGGTGCAAGCTCGCCCAGTCCGGCCAAACAGATGAGAGGGACGCATACATCCCGAGGCGGCCGCAATAGTGGCCTGTGCTGACGTTGCAGACCGGACCTCTCTGCGACCGGCGATGCAGAGGATCACCCAGAAGCTTGCCCAAGCCAAATGGGAAGGGAAGGAAGGCCGCATAACCGGCCGCACTGGAACGGCTGTGCGTGAGCGCCGTCAACTCAAGCCGCCAGTTAGAACTGCTCGACCTCGCGGGAGCCGCTGCTTACGAAGCTGGCATCGACAGGAAGGCCAACCAGGCCCGCATCATGCCTCGAGGCAGGCCTTATCCAAGGCGGTGCATGCGGAAATGGCGGGCGTCGACGTATGCTTTTCAACTCGCGCTTAGCCGCAGGCGGGATCGTGTCCCCCTGCGTGGTGGAGCTGGCGGCATTGGTCGCCGTGCTCTCCGGCATGGGCCGGGCTGATCGGATTGGTTCAGTCTGCGTTGTTAGCGCCGAACTCACTCGCCTCAAGGTCATGGCGCCACAAGCGCGGATTCGCGGCGCCGTGGTGCGGGCGTTTACAACTCATGCAGCAGTGGGTCTCGTTGATGGCGAAGCGGGCTGCCCTGAACCAATCGCTCGCGTCTGCGGCGCGCCAAGCTGTCGCAACGCGATCATCCTGACACTCTGGGATGGCAGTGGCAGGTGACCGCCTATGCGGTGAGCACGCTTGGCCTTAGCTCGATTGGCATCGACCCCAACCGGCCCTGGTCATCGCGCCGTGCCACAGCTTTTACCGCCAAGTGAAGCCGATCAGCTGCGACCGCTCGCCGCGACAACCCTGGCGCCAGACTATGCTCTGCTCGGCTGGTTCGAGCCCGTCGCCGCTGTGTTCATCCGCAGCATCGAATGCCATATCCACTGCAGCCTCGAATGAAATAACCGTCGTAGCTTTTCAGAGCGCCTCTCGGAGTTGTTGAAAAACCCGGAAGTCAATTGCCCGTTTTACCTTTTCGGCAATGTTGAGGCGTCTGAGAATGGCTCAAACGATACCCCGTTTGGCTTCATGCAATGTCTCGCCCAGTCCGACGAGACGGGCTGCGGCCTGACCCGTCGGCATGTCAATGACCGTGATTGCGCTTGCCGCAAGGAAACGACGCTCGTTCTTGGTCAGCGTCGCTGTATCGATTGCCGCAAAATGTGGGCCATTGGAGCGCTTCATGATCTGCCGGGCATAGGTGCGCAGCATCTGATCGTTGAAGCGGCAGCCGATGAAGAAAAGACCACGGCTGGCTCGCCGTTCCTTCACCAGGTCAGGGATCGGCGTCTGGATGTCGATTTCGCTCAGCACTTCAACGTAGTCGGAATCTGCGACGAGGAAGTTTGCGGCCGGCCTGGCACCGCCGTGAGGGGCGTAGAGAACCGTCTTCGCCGCTGGTGCGGATTCGAGTAATATCCCGGACAAATCGTAGGCTTTCGTCCAAATGTCACCGATCTCGTGCGCCCGTGTTACGCCCTGTATTTCGACGACGTCCGTTCGGCGGGTCTGTATTAGAGCCGCGCGCATGGCACCGTCGTACCAGCTGTCGACGATCACGGAGAGCGGCAGCGTTGCAAGCCAGGCATGCAAGATGGTCGGCACCACCGGGGCCGCGAATATTTCGGCCATCCAAGCTTGAAGCGTCCGGCGGTGCCGGCGCTGTTCGATATACTGCGCTACCGACCACATGTTGGTGCGAATCTTCGAAGGGGCTGGCGTGCGCTTGTTGAGCGCTGCGGCAACGGCTTCGGGGGTATGCGGTACGGGCGGTCCCGCGGAGCGGATCTCAAGCAGACCCGGGCCGAGATAGGGAATGACCTGATCGGCCGCGAGCGCTTTCTTCAAAAGGTCAAGCTGCCTTTCGGCAAAACTGTCCCGAATGACGACGAGATGGCCCGAGGTCATTGTGTTCATGCTCGTATCCCTTTGCCGCTCTCTTTGTGTCAACCCGAAGGTCAGTCCTCGCCGGAAATCTTCCTTGCCTCGACGGTAATCGGCAAAGGCGTGTCCCACGGAAGGTCGGGCAGAACTAACCGCCAGCCGTTCTTCAGCGTCACAGCCCCGCCCCATAAGTGTTCGTTGTCGACCTTGATGATCGGCTCTTCGAGATCCTTTTTGGGAATATATGCCGACAAGCCAGCACCGGTCCTGCGGATCATTACCCTCATCGGGCCGTTCCTTTGTTAAAGCCAGCACCGATTTCGGCACTGGAAGGAGTCCGGGCCGTCTCAAGGCTCATGAGTTCACGCGCACGCATGCCGACGACGGTGCCGCGATCGACCCATTCGACCGCATAGATGTAGAACTGCTGGAGAAAGGTGCCGATGTCGCGCACATAGCCCTCGTCGCCTTTGCGCACCAGATTTTCACCGATCTCCTTGCCCGGATAGGTGCCGTCATTTTTTATGTGGCGTGTGGCGCGGACCCGCTCACCCGGCATGAATCGCGGGGGTGTACGGATTTCGATGTCCTGTTCGCGTCCGAGGCTCATGGCCGTTCCTTTCTCTCGGCTGCAGCTTTCCAACAGGAGGTCAATAGTCCTGCGGAGGCGCCTCGACCGTGTCGGTAGCCGAAATGGAGGTCAGGCAGGGACGCAAGTCTTCGACACCGGACATACCGAGGCGCATTGCTGCGTTTCGAAGGTCCCCTCGCATTCGGTGCACTTTTTCGGATCGATCACGTAGATCTCGCCCTTGAACTTAATCGCGCCCGAAGGGCATTCAAACTCACAGGCACCGCACTGGGTGCATTGGGAAGCGATGATCTTAAAGGCCATTTTCAACTCCGGTTCGGTTAGAATGAGGCGGCTCAGGCCGTCGCAGCCAGTGGCTCACTCCCAAACTCGGCGGCGTAAAGCGCGCCGATCGCGGTCTCGATGTAGTCATACCCGTAAGCGTCTGTTGCTCGGATCCCACCTTCCTTGAGACGATCCTCGGGGCAATTTCCAATTCTCGCGCACAGCACGATGTCTACGCCTTCGAGCGTAGAGATGACGCCGTCGAGCCTCTTGTCCTCGGCCCGGCCGCCGAGGCAATACTGTTCGACCTTGCGATGACCGACGAAACTGATCCCTTTCGGAGAGGCCTCATAAACCTGGAATTCCTTCGCATGGCCGAAATGCTCGTTGATGCGGCCGCCACCCTTGGTCGCCACCGCTACCAGAAGCGATTTGCCGGAGCCTGCGGTCTTGACCATCCCGAGCGCCTCGCTCTTGGCCGCCAGGCGATCGCCCCGCTCGCGCGCGACCACTGCCCGATATGTCTCGCGCTTGCTGGCGTCGTACGTGACCTTGTCGGGAAGCCGGTCGAGCGTGAATTCCTGGCCACGATCCTCGCCGAGCAGGCCGACAGCATCGGCCCGGCACTGCCGGCAGTGGCGCATCAACTTGGCGCCGCCTTCGAGACGATCCTGAAGGGCCTTCAGCTCCATTGCCTTGGGGCCGCGCTGCCCACTCAGGCCGTAATGCGTACCGTGCGCCGGGTCGGAAATCAGCGGCATGACATTGTGCAGGAACGCGCCGCGCTCCTTGACCCATTTATTCACCTCGATCAGGTGCTCATCGTTTACGCCGGGGATCATTACCGAATTGATCTTGGTGAGGATGCCGCGCGCCGTCAGCATCTCCAGCCCCGACATCTGTCGTTCGTGCAGGATCGTGGCTGCCTCAACGCCGGTATAACGGCGGTTGTCATAGAAGATCCACGGATAGATCTTGGCACCGATCCGCGGGTCGACCATGTTGATGGTGATCGTCACGTGATCGACATTCATTTCGGCAAGCTCGGCGACGCGGTCTGGCAGCGCGAGCCCGTTGGTTGAGATGCACAGCTTGATGTCGGCGATTTCCTTGGCGACCCGTTGGAATGTCGCCTTTGTGTTCTTCCAGTCGTAACAGGCATCGCCCGGTCCGGCGATGCCAAGCACGGAAAGCTGCGGCACTTCGTTGGCAACCCCGATCACCTTGCGCAGCGCCTGGTCGGGCGTCAGCCTTTCCGAAACGACCCCAGGCCGGCTTTCGTTGGCGCAGTCAAATTTGCGATTGCAGTAGTTGCATTGAATATTGCAGGCTGGGGCGACCGCCACATGCATGCGCGCGAAATAGTGGTGCGCTTCCTCTGAAAAGCAGGGATGATCCTTGATCTTCTCCCAGACGGCCGAGTCCATCTCGTGCGGCTTCGCGGAGGAGCCGCAGGATGAAGATGCGCAGCCACCGGATTTCGCTCTCGCCGGCGACTGATCGAAGACTGTCGTGCCGGAAAGGCCCTGTAGCGAAATCATCGGTGCGGACATGGAGCGGCTCCGTGCGTGATGTGAACATCGCACTTCAGAGCGCAAGAGATATGCCAACCCCAAAAGCGGTCTTATCCGTCATGTTGGCTTTTACGTCGGCCTTTTGTGTCCAATTGTGTCCGTTTCCTGCGACACGGTTTTGTCAGGTCGCCGACAACGGTCAAAAGCAATGCGAAAAGTGACGTCTTGTCTCAGTTACGCCCGGTGCGGGCAGCAAGCGCGCCCCCACGTTTGATGTCATCAGGGACGTTTAGAACTTCTTCACTCCGATACGATGCCGGCGCAAAGCATAGCCGACCTGCCGCGGCGTGAGACCAAGAACACGAGCCGCCTTGGCCTGAACCCAGCCGGCTTTCTCCATCGCATCAATCAGCCGGTCGCGTTCCGTCAGACGCGGGTTCATTGCAGGGCAAACGGGATGGTGGGGGTCGCAGGTCTCGCCGGGCGATGCCTCATTCTGTGAGGGGCCGACTCGCATGGCAGGCAGCGGCGATCCAACCGGCATCATATTGCCACGTGCGAACTCGTCGACGGCATAGGCGCCGTGCGAACGGTCGACTCCTTTCCACAGAAGCGAAGACAGGCACTGGCTGTTCTTGCAGGCGAAATCCGACGCAGTTATTGTCGTTGAACGCGCAAGTGTGGCCGTCCGTCTCACACAATTCTCCAACTCACGCACGTTGCCAGGGAAATAGCATTGCGACATCAGGTCAAGCGCCGACGGCGTGAAGCCAAGATCGCGATGGTTCTCCTTGTTGAATCGGTCGAGGAGAGCGTTCGCAAGGCGTGGAATATCGCCCGGTCGTTCTCTGAGGGGAGGCAGGACTATTGGCACCACATTGATGCGGTAATAAAGGTCGGCCCTGAACTCTCCATTCCGGACAGCCGTCTCGAGGTCCTTGTTGGTGGCGCATATGAGCCGCACGTCAACTTTTAGGGTCCTGGTGCCGCCCACTCGCTCCAGTTCTCCTTCCTGCAAGACGCGCAACAGCTTGGCTTGAAAGGCAGGCGAAATCTCGCCGATTTCATCAAGCAGCAGGGTTCCGCCATTTGCCAATTCGAACCGGCCAGCGCGCTGCAGGATAGCCCCGGTGAAGGCGCCCTTCTCGTGGCCAAAGAGCTCCGATTCCAAAACGCTTTCGGGCAGTGCCGCGCAGTTCAATTTGACGAAGGATTTCTCCCTCCGATGTGAAAGCTTATGGATGGCCTGTGCAAAGAACTCCTTGCCGGTACCGCTTTCGCCTCGAAGAAGCACGGTGGAATTGGTCCTGGCCACGACCGAGACGATCTCCAGCACTTGCTTGAGCGCGGGACTTTCTCCTATGATTCCGTCGATCTTGACATGCGGATGTCGGGCCGAATGGGTCCTGTCCTCGTCGAGCGACTGCTCTGGTCTCGGTTGCTTCTCGATAAGTCGCTGACCAGCCGTGCTCAAAGTGCGATGCAGGCGGATGGTCCGGCCGACCAGATTGGCGACCATGGCCAGGAAACGTAAGTCCTCCTCGTAGCGGAACCTGGTGGTACCGTTCCTGACGCGGTCGATCGACAGCGTCCCGAAGATCTTTTCCTCAGCCTTTAGCGGGACACCGATAAACGCAGTTGCGACCGTGCCGCTGCTCGATTGAGGATCAGCCTGAAATAGCTCGGACGTGCTTGTGTCTTGTATGACGATCGGAACTCCAGTAGCGACGATTTTGTCTATTACAGCCTGGGGTATGACGCTGCCGGCGGCTGACTTAGGCACAGCACCGCCGGTAGTTGCGCTAATCTGCGGCTCTCCTTCAGCGTCCAGGACGACGATTGCGCCATCACGCATTTGCACAAACGAGGAGAGGATATTCGCGACATTGGCAAGCGTAATCTCCAGCCGGGTCGGGGCAGTCAGAATCTTCGATATCTCGTAGATTCCCCTGAGCAAGCTGTCCGCATTGCGCGCCGCTTCGACCGCAGGTTCAGGCGGAGTGTTCCGAGATACAATTTCACCGACCTGATCTGGAAGCATGTGAGCCATGCAAACACCTCAAGGGTTGTCCAAGGTGCTCCTCCCAACCCCTTTTTTGTACTTCGAGTTCCAGAAACATAGTATTTTCAGCTTTTCGGCAATTGTGAACAATATTGGCGGTCTTGACCGCAATTGCGAGCCTCTCGTTCTCGCTCTTTGCGCCAGTCATCCAAACTTGAAGAGTACGCCAAAGCCGCCGCGCGGGTAATTCCATACGATCTCACCGTTGGCCTCGCACAACACGCGACAGGTGCCGCATTCCATGCAGCCGTCGGAAGTGGTCTCCACCTGTCCCTTGTCGTTCAACTCATAGCACTTGGCCGGGCAGATGTGTGTCAGCGCGAGCAGGTTCGCGCTCGGCCTCTCGTGCGGTCGCACTTTGATATGCGGGCGGCCCGGATCGACCAGATAGCGGTTCTGATAAAGCTTCTCCTCGACTCGTAACTTCGTCACGGCCATCGTCATCCTGTTTCTCCTTCAGCGCCACGCGAGTGCCAGGCGGACCACATCGCTGATCAGCCCCCAGCGCGAACGCGCCTTGATGAAGGCAGCAGTGGTCGCCTTTTCCTTCTCGATTTTCGGGGTGCCGTCGACCCGCATGAAGTTCTGCGCGGCCTGCGACATCAACTGCGGGTATGTCATGAAGAAATTGCGGGAATTGGTGTGTATCAGGGCCGGCATGTCCTTATATTTCATCAGGTCTTTGACTACGAAGGACTTGTCCAGCATGGTCTTGTAGAGGGCGAGGTTCCTCCTGATCATCGGCTGGTTGCGGCCCTTGATCTCAATGATTGCCTCGCCCGCGATGCGGCCGGAAGTCATGGCGAGGTTCGAACCCTCGCGGTGGATAGCGTTGTTCAGTTGGGCGGCATCACCGACCGCCACCCAGCCGTCGCCGAAGAGCTGCGGAATTGCCTTGTAGCCACCTTCGGGAATGAGATGCGCGGAATACTCCTTGACTTCCGAGCCCGCGATCAGCGGCCGGATCGAAGGATGGTTTTTGAAGTTGTCGAGGAGGACGTAAGGGCTCTCCATTGTCTGGGCGAAATCGGAGACGAGGCAGCCGATGCCGAGAGAGATCGACTCCTTGTTGGTGTAGAGGAAGGCCAGTCCGGCCATGCTGCGGGAAATCGTGCCCGCCGCTTCGATCACGCAGCCTTCGTCGCCCTGGAGGCCGAACCGCTGCTCAATGACCTCATCGGGTAGAAAATGCATTTCCTTGACAGCGAGCGCCACGCTTTCTGGCTTCGGCATCTTGCGCAGGCCGGCCCGTGTACCGAGCAGCCCGTTGACACCTTCTGCGAGCACGACGACGTCCGCGTAGATCGGCCCGCCAGCCCGGTCGGTGCGCACGCCGATCACCTTGCCGCTGGCACTGCGGACAAGTTCGGTCACCGTCGTCTCGCACAGCACCGTCGCGCCGGCTTGGCGCACCTTGCGCGAAAACCACTTGTCGAATTGGGCGCGGATGATCGTGTAGCGATTGGGCTTCGCCTCGTTGAAATCGTCCGATCGATACTGCATCCCGGTGTGGGAGGTGTCGTCCATCACCCAGAATCGCTGCTCGACCAGATGCCGCTCGAGAGGCGCATCATCCCGGAAATCCGGAATGATTTGCTCCAACATGTCGGCGTACATGATGGCGCCCTGGACATTCTTGGAGCCCGGATACTCGCCGCGCTCCAACTGCAGCACCGTCAGGCCCTGGCTTGCCATGGTGTAGGCGGCCGCGTTTCCGGACATACCGGCCCCGACGACGATGGCGTCGAATTCTTGCTCGATCATGGCCCTCTCCCTTTAGCTCGCAAGCTTGTCGTGGCTGTGCGGCGACAGCCGCCGGGTGAAAGCTTCCGTCAATGCCGGCAGGAAACGGATTGCGTCGGTGACGATGCCGAGATGGGCAAATTCGAAGATCGGGGCGTTCGGGTCGGTGTTGATGGCCACGATCAAATCAGCCCCCTCCACGCCAACCCGATGCTGAATGGCGCCGGAAATCCCGGCCGCTATGTAAAGCTTTGGCCGGATGGTCTTGCCAGTTTGGCCAACCTGCCGATCGGCAGGCATCCAGCCCTTCTGGACCAACGGGCGCGAACAGCCATATTCGGCGCCGATTGCCCGCGCTAGATTCTTCACAAGCTGCAAATTCTCCGCTGAGCCGAGACCGAGGCCTCCGGCAACCACGATGTCGGCGTAGGCGAGATTTGCCTTTGCCGATTGGCGATCGAGGTTGAAGCCAAGGACTTTAGTGATGATCTCTTCCTCGGTCATTGACAGCTTGTGCCGGATGACACGCCCGACCGGCTTGTCCGTCCGCGGTGGCATGGCCATAACCCTCGGTCGTACCGTGGCCATCTGCGGCCGGTAGTTGAGCGTATAGATCGTGCATAGCAAGGAACCGCCGAAAGTCGGACGGGTCGCGGCGAGCGAACCGTCGACATCTACATCGAGTTCGGTACAGTCGGCAGTGAGCCCTGTCAGCAAGGTCGTCGCTACTGAGCCAGCGAGATCCCTGCCGAGCGTGGTCGCACCGAGAAGCAGGATCTCCGGTTTGTGGGTATTGACCAGATCCGTCATCGCCTTGGTGAAAGGCTCGTTGCGATAGTCGGCAAGCAGCGGTGCCTCGACGAGGTAGACAAGGTCGGCGCCGTAAGCAAAGGCCTCGGCAACGGCATGCTGCGTGGCCTCGCCCGGCGGTCCGAGCACGATCCCCGCAAGCTGGATGCCTAGCTTGTCGGCGAGCTTGCGGCCTTCGCCAAGCAGTTCGAAGGACACGGGATGGACCTCGCCGCGTTCCAGTTCGATGAAAACCCAGACGTGCCGATAGTCCCTAAAGTGCTCAGGCAATTCCCTCTTGATGCCGGCACGGCCGGCGGAAGGAGGGGCTTCGCGGTTCGCGTTCGACATCATCTCTCCTTGCCGTCCCGTCACTGGCCGCCGTCGAAGGCGAGTTCGTGTTCCAGCGCTGGCTGGCGGGTAAAGATTGCGGCGATCAGTTCGTCAGCGAGGTCGTGCTGCGTCTTGTCGGTCATGTCGATCTGCGTCGCCTTTTCCGCCTTCGTGGTTGGGGCGAAAACGCGCTTGACGACCGTCGGCGAGCCGCGCAGGCCGCATTTGTTGAGGTCCTCAATGCCAGCTTCGGCCGCGCTCCATTTCACGATCTGGCTGCGCGCGGCGCGCATGGCGTCGTCGAGCGAGCCCCTGCGGATTTCGTTGGTGCCTTCCAGCATTGTGATGAGGCAAGGCAGCCTGCTTTTCAGCATCTGCGTACCGCCTTCCGAACGGCGCTTGACGGTGATCTCGCGCGCATCGACATCGATAGAGTCGATCTTCGCCACATAGGTGAACTGCAGGAGGCCGAGGCGCTTGGCGATGCCGGGCCCGACCTGGGCGGTATCGCCGTCAATCGTCTGCTTGCCGGCGAAGACGATGTCCGGCGCGCCGAAGGTCTCGGCAATTCTCACGATTGCCCGAGAAAGCGCGAAGGAGGTCGCCAGCGTGTCGGAGCCGGCAAAACAGCGGTCGGTCAAGAGTACCGCTCGGTCGGCGCCATAGGTGAGCGCCTTGCGCAGCGCATCTTCTGCCATCGGCGGACCCATCGTAAGCACGGTGACCTCGCCGCCATGGGCGCCGCGCAATTTCAGTGCCTCTTCGAGGGCGAACAGGTCGTAAGGGTTGATGATGGTCGGCACGCCCTGGCGCATGATCGTGTTCGTCACCGGGTGGACACGTATCTGCGCGGAGTCCGGCACCTGCTTGATACAGATTACAATGTGCATTGCGTCTTTCTCGGCTCCAATCCGCAAGCGGCCCTGGCGTTCATCTCCTTCGCAGCATCATTCGTGCCAACCATTTTGCGTTGCTCTGTTCCTTTTGACATGGGTTGTTTTCTTCCGAAGGTGCCGTCGTGATGACCGGGTTTGTCGGCTTTTCGACATTGTCGCGTCGCACTCGTGTCGCGTTATTCTGTCCCGAACCGCCTCAGGATCGACTCGAACGGGACAAAGGTGTGGTCCCGAGTGGCCGGTTTGTCGGGATCGTGCTCTTTGAGCACCTTGAAGACCCGTTGGGTGAGTGGCGAGGATGTCGCGAAATCCTCATAAGCGCGTTCCAACGTCGCACGCGCCCGCGCGGCGATCACCCCGTCGGGAAGGCCGGCGAAATCCTCTTCAGCGAGATATTGGCCCATGCGCTTCAGGATATGCAGCCGTGAGACATTGAGCACCTTCGGATCATAAGAGATGCCAAGGGCTGCGAAGAACTCCTCCGCAGCCGACAGGCTCTTCAGCCGGGCGAGGATGTCGGTGACATCGATGGCGCGGCTTTCAGCGAAACAACTGCGCATTGCATTCTCCTGGGCCGGAAACGGTGGTCGGGTTTGCCTTGTCGCCCAGGCCTGGAGCTGATTGAAGTCCTCTCGCCTGGCTGGCAGATGGGGAAAGCTCACGCAGCTTCTTAACGATCCCGGGCATGACCTCGAGCACGCGGTCGACGTCCTCCTCGCCGTTGTTGCGCGAAAAGGAGAAACGGATTGCCCCGTGTGCCGCGCTATTGGGGATGTTCATCGCCACCAAGACGTGGCTCGGCTCCAGCGAGCCGCAGGCGCAAGCAGAGCCGGAGGAGCAGGCGATGCCCTCGCGATTAAGGAAATGCAGTATGCCCTCACCTTCGATATCTCCAAAGGCGATGTTTGCGGTGTTCGGCAACCGCTTTAGCAAATCGCCGGCGACGAAGGCGTGTGGGATGCGCTGGAGAAGTTCCTTCTCCAGGCGGTCGCGCAACGCCTTTACCCGTGTGTTCGCGTCGTCCATGAATTTCAAGGCAAGATCGGCTGCCACGCCGAGACCGACGATGCCTGGCGTATTCTCCGTGCCGGCGCGGCGGTTGCCCTCCTGGCCTCCCCCCTTGATCAGCGGACAGAAGCGCACGCCGCGTTTTACATAAAGTGCGCCGACCCCTTTCGGTCCGTGTAATTTATGACCGGAGAGAGACAGCATATCGATTGCCGTCGATTTCAAGTCGATCGCAAGCTTGCCGACCGCTTGCACCGCGTCGGTATGAAAAAGGGCGCCGACTTCCTTGGCCAACTCAGCAAGCTCGACCACCGGGAAGATCGTTCCGGTCTCGTTGTTCGCCGACATGATCGAGACGATCGCCACGCGCGGGGTGAGGGCGGCCTTATAAGTGTCGAGGTCGAGCCGGCCGTGGCGATCCACCGGGATCCTATGCACCTTGATGCCGCGCGTCTTCTCAAGGTGGGCGCAAAGCGTCAGCACGGCCGAATGCTCGACTGCGGAAGTCACGATCTCTGTGCGCTCAGGCATCACCTCGAGCGCAGAAAGGATCGCGGCGTTGTCGCTTTCCGTCCCGCCCGAGGTGAAGGTGATCTCGTCCTCGAACTCCGCTCCGATCAGCGTTTGCACCCGCAGGCGCGCCTTTCTCACCGCCGCCCCGGCGGAAGCGCCAAAATCGTGGCTCGACGAAGGGTTGCCGAATTGGTCGGTAAAAAACGGCAGCACTGCTTGAACGACTTCAGGATCGACCCGTGTCGTTGCGTTGTTGTCCAGATAAACAGGTCTCATGGATGTGATCCTTCTGCTGAGCGCAATCACACAAGGCGCACGCCCGGTCTGTCATGATGATGATGATGATGATGATGGTTAGCCGAAGGAGTTGCCGCCGCCACATTCGGCCTGCGCGCTTCTTGGCGCCGGCGCGGCAACCCGCCTCGACCTTGGTGCGCCAGCGTTGCGCCGGCTCGGCCCCCGGCAAGCGCGGTCTTTAGGCCACGGCGTTTTCGGTGCGCTTGATCATGGACTGTCTCTCCTTCAGGCCGGACGCGTTCGCGAACAGCTACGCATGGACCGTGCCAAAGAAGGGAATCATTTCAAAACAACATGATGGCTCTAACACTGCTATGTCGCATGTCCGACATCGGCGGGAATTGTTCAACGCGGAACGCCGTTGAATCGGGCGGGCGTAGATTCCGCCTCGCGTGAGGAGCAATCCTGTCGGGCCGTTCGCCAAGGATGCCCGCGCGACCGAGGCGTCCTGTCGGGTTTGTCGCGTGCGCGACACGGCACTGTTACGCCCCCGTTGCCCTGCTGAGATCTCGTTTGTCATTGTAGAATATGCAGAAAATTCTTCTGAGCTTCTTTCTGAGCCTTTGGCGCGGCTTTTGCGGTTCTCTCCTCGTAGGGCAGCGCGTGCCCGCGGCCGATATTCATCTCGCGGGTGACATCGCGATCGATGGAACGAAGGAAAGAAAGCAACATGTCAGGTCCAGATCAGCCACCCGCATTCCGAGCGATGTTTTCGTCCTCACGCAGACCTTCCATTTCGGGTTTCTTGAGACCGAGCGGCCTGCTGCGCTCGTACAAAGCCACGCGGCGTTTTCACATCGATCTACGCGGCGCCGCCTTTCGCGACGTTTTCGCCTTCACCATGCGCCACTGGAGCAAGCAGCCGGTCCGGCTCGCGATCATTATGATCGCGGTGCTGGTGGCAACGCTCCTTGACGTTCTGACGCCGCTCTATTCCGGACGGCTCGTAAACGCGGTCGCCCAAGGAGCGGCAGCCGACGCCGTCGTGTGGGATGCGGCTCTTGCGGCCTTTTCAATGTTGATCGCGCTCGCACTCGGCGCCGTCGTCATGCGCAACATCGCCTTCATTGCCGTCAATGACTTCATTCTGAAGATGATGTCGGACATCGCCAGCGACGCGTTCCATCGCGTCCAGCGCTTTTCGACCGATTGGCATGCGAAAACCTTCGCCGGCTCTACGGTGCGCAAGATCACGCGCGGCATGTGGGCGTTCTGCCTCCTTAACGACACGATCCTTCTTGCCTTGTTCCCGTCGCTTATCATGCTCGTGGGGTCGAGCGTTCTGCTCGGCTGGTATTGGCCGATGATGGGGCTGATCATCGCTTGCGGCTCGGTTGGCTATGTGGCGCTGATCATTATCCTGTCGCTCGGCTATGTGGCGCCAGCCGCAAACCTCGCCAACAACTGGGATACGAGGCTTGGCGGCTCGCTTGCGGACGCGATCAGCTGTAACGCGGTGGTCAAAGGCTTCGGCGCCGAGGTGCGGGAAGATCATCGCCTTGCGAAAGTCATCTCCAAGTGGCGGCACCGCACCCTCCGGACCTGGGTGCGCGGGACGGTCAGTGCTGCATTCCAGGGGATCATGCTTCTTGCGATGAGAGCGGCTTTGATTGGCTATGCCTTATTTTTGTGGTCGCGCGGCCAGACTACCCCAGGTGACATCGCCTTGGTGCTCGCCTCTTTCACCGTCCTATATGGCTACTTGCGTGATGTTTCCATACACGTGCGCAACATCCAGCGCTCTGTAAATGAGATGGAGGAACTGGTCCAAACCTACAGCCAGCCGCCCGACGTGGCCGATGATCCGGGCGCCAAGCCGATCCGGATCACGAAGGGTCACATCGATTTTGAGAGCGTCCACTTCCACTACGGCAATCATTGGTCGCCCTTTTACAGCGACTTGTCGATTTCGATTGAGGCCGGCGCGCGGGTCGGTCTGGTCGGCCCCTCTGGCTCCGGCAAGACCACCTTCGTCAAGCTCATCCAGCGGCTTTACGACCTGGATGCTGGACGAATCTTGATCGATGGGCAGGACATTTCGCGGGTGACGCAGGGTTCGCTACGCTCGCAGATCGCGATCGTACAGCAGGAGCCCCTCCTGTTCCACCGCTCGCTGGCCGAGAACATAGCCTATGGGCGGCCGGGTGCTTCTCGGTCCGATGTCGAGCAGGCGGCGCGGCTCGCCAGCGCGCATGACTTCATTGCGCGCCTGCCGAACGGCTACGGTACGCTGGTCGGCGAACGCGGCGTGAAGCTCTCAGGCGGCGAGCGCCAGCGTGTGGCGATAGCGCGCGCCTTCCTCGCCGATGCCCCGATCCTCATTCTGGACGAGGCGACATCAAGCCTCGACTCGGAATCGGAGGTGCTGATCCAGAAGGCGATGGAGCGGCTCATGGTCGGGCGCACCACGCTCGTCATTGCGCACCGGCTCTCGACGGTGCGGGCACTCGACCGGCTGCTTGTCTTCGACCGTGGTTGCATCACCGAGCAGGGCGACCATGACGCGCTGATCCGTCGCGACGGCATCTACCGCCGCCTGTTCGAGCGGCAGGCCTTGGAACTGACAAAGGGGTGGGATGAGACCAATGTGCAACACGGTTGAACGCGGCGTGAATTCAGCTTGCCTCCCCAGCAATCCTGTCGGGCCGTTCCTGAACGGGCGGCCCCAACCTGTCGTCGGGTTTGTCCAATCCACGACACGCTTGGTGCCGGCCTGTCTTCCTGACGCGCTCTTGAGCAAACCAATGAATGGGATGAAGACAATTTTTTATGAGCTGCGTCCTGCGTTCCCGGCACGGCGCTTGGGGCTTCCTCCTGAGGCGGCGGCCGCCGCGCGATCATTTAGATCCTGGTTGATGCGATCAATGGAGCGAAGGAAAGCAACGCGCCGGGTCCACGCGAGATCCGCCTTCTCTGGCATATGGGTGTCGCCAAATCGACACCCTCACAATATGCGCTCACCGCCCGCGTCGACGTCGGGAACAAGATCTTGATTGTCGTCTGCGCTCAACCGCTCTTATGCCGAACTCGAGGTGCAGGATACGGACCTGCGTCTCGCCGCGCGGGATTGCATAAGCTGGCTGCAGCGTCTCGCCTACCATCGGCATCACCGGCTCGGCTTCGAGACGTTCCGGAAACCCGCCGAGGCCGGCGCGCCGGCGATGCGGTCGTGGCCATCGAAGCGCGTCCCGACATGGCGCGGGCGTAACGACCGGCTTGCGAGGAAGGGGATCATGTCAGACCTTGCGCTGTTGCAGAAGAAGGTCCGCAAGCTGCAGTCGCGCGCGGGAGCCGCCAAGATGGAATTGCACGACCTTGCCGAGGACCTTCCGGTCAACTGGACCGAGATCGAGGCGGTCGCCTGGAAAGCCTTCGAGGTTTTTGCCGAGTTGGATGCGGCAAAGGAAGAACTCGCAGCGTTGGAGAATTCACAATGACGGGCGCTTTCGTCACCCGCGACGGCTCTCCCTGGACGCCGCACTATCTGACGGCGATCGATGGCGCGACCTGCATCGGCTGCGGCCGCTGCTTCAAGGTCTGCTCGCGCGAGGTCATGCACCTTCATGGCGTCGATGACGCAGGCGAAATCCTCGGCATCTGCGCGGGCGAGGACGACGACTTCGACGGCGAGCTCAACCGCATGGTCATGATCGTCGACCATGCCGGCCGCTGCATCGGCTGCGGCGCCTGCGGCCGCGTCTGCCCGAAGAACTGCCAGACCCACCTTGCGGCCGACAAGCTTGCTGCATGAGCTGGGGACAAGACCAGCAGAACGGCGCCACATTCGCCCATCACCGTGGCTGTTTCAGCACCAGCCAATGGCCGCCGACAGACCAGGCGGCGGCGTTCGACCGGCATGTGCTTGCCTGTGTTTTCTACCTCGCGTTCGAGGAGGTCGAGGCCGGCAAGGCGACCGCGACCGAAGCAACCGGCCTTTCGCGTGCCGACCTGCGAGATGTCATGACACGCTATTTCCCGGCTGTTCCCGTCAACGCCTTCGCGCTGGAAAAGCTGACCGATCCCGAGCCGGATATGGAGGAAGGGCTTCTGCGCGGCTTGCTTATTGGGCATGCCAGACCAGGCGATCCGGCGAGCACCCTCTTCGCCAAGATCATCGCCAGGCGCAGTTTGCGCAATGACCATCTGTGGCAGGACCTTGGCCTTTTCAATCGGGCCGAACTCAGCCGCTTAATGGCCAGGCATTTCCCGGCGCTGGCGGCCGGCAACACCAAAAACATGAAATGGAAGAAGTATTTCTATCGTAAGCTCTGCGAGGCTGAAGGCTTTTCGCTATGCACCGCGCCCAGTTGTCAGGAATGCGGCGATTTCGAAAGCTGTTTTGGCCCGGAGGAAGGCGAAAGCCATTTGGCACGGATCAAGAACGGGTTCGCTTTGGATTAAGAGCTGCTTTCGTCGCCGCCGCCGTCCGGGCTTGATTGGCATCGAAGCCGCACGCGCTTTTCCCGGCGACGTCGCGCGGAGGACGGGATGTTCAGCGCCTCACGATATTTCGCAACGGTGCGGCGAGCAATGTCGATCCCGGTTTCCTTGAGCCGCGTGGCGATGTCGTCGTCGGAAAGCACTTCGTCGGGCAATTCCACGGCAACCATCGCCTTGATTTGATGGCGCACAGCTTCGGCGGAGTACGCGTCGCCGCCTTCGGAGGAGCCGATCGCGACAGTGAAAAAATACTTCAGTTCGAACACGCCGCGCGGGGTCAGCATGTACTTGTTCGACGTTACCCGGCTTACCGTCGACTGGTGCACGTTGATCGCATCCGCGACAGTCCTGAGATTGAGAGGCCGCAGGTGGGCGACCCCATGTTCAAAAAAGGCGTCCTGCTGGCGGATGATTTCAGCCGCTACCTTGAGGATCGTCTTGGCGCGCTGATCAAGGCTGCGGATTAGCCAGTTCGCGTTTTGGAGGCATTCGTTGAGAAATGACTGGTCTTTCGAATTTTGGGCGCTTAGGCGGGAGACCTGGGCAAAATAGTTTTGGTTCATCAGCAGCCTGGGCAGCGTGTCTGGATTGAGTTCGATTTGCCACCCACCTCCGGGAGAGGGCTGGACCAAGACGTCGGGAATGATCGATTCAGGCCCTCCGGATTGGAATCGATTTCCAGGCTTGGGATCGAGCGCGCGGATTTCGTGCAACATGTCGAGAAGGTCGTCTTCATCGACACCGCAATGGCGCTTCAATGATTGAAAATCGCGTCGCGCCAGCGCTTCAAGATTGGCGACCAGCGCTGCCATTGCCGGGTCGAATCTGTCTAGCTGCCGCAATTGTATCTCAAGGCATTCGCTGAGAGTTCGCGCAAAAATACCCGGTGGATCGAACTGCTGCAAGGTTCCGAGAACCCGTTCCACAACAGCCTCCCGGACATTCAGGCTGCGGGCCAGTTCCGCAAGGTTCACCGGAAGGTATCCGGTGTCTTCCAGATGACCGGCAAGCTCGCCAGCTATTCGCCGCTCCAGCGGCGCGAATGCGCTGAGAGCGATCTGACGAGCGACATGGTCGTGCAATGTTTCGATGGACGTCCAGGTATCTTCGAACGCATGGTTTCCCCCCGGTTGGACATTGTTTTTGCCGCGGATTGATTTCCACTGCGAGGCCTGATCCGATATTCCGCCCGTGGTCGGCCCGATGCGCGGCTTCCCGGCCGAAATCGACGGAATGTCCTTCGGCGCCCGGTTTGATGCCCGTTCCAGAAAGGGGTTCTTCTCGATTTCCTGCTCGACGAACTGATGCAGTTCGGGATGCGCCAGTTGCAACAGGCGAATGGATTCCATCATTTGCGGCGTCAAAACCAACGATTGCTTCTGACGCTGAAGCAGGCTTGCTGAGGACTCCATGGTTAGCGTGAAACTCCTACCGAGCGACCCTTCGCCTTGTGCAAGGGGATTTTCGAGACGTTGACTCGTCTAGATCATGCAGCCGTCACGGCTTTGGCGGCTCTCAGCGTTTCAAGGACGTTCTGCGGCGACGATACGCCATAGGGGTCGGCCTCGCTGTTGTCGCAGAAACCGTTCTCCTCGAAGCACTGCTCCACTACGCCATTGTTGATCACGGCAGCGTAGCGCCAGGAGCGCATGCCGAAGCCGAGATTGTCCTTGGCAACCAGCATGCCCATCTTGCGGGTGAATTCGCCCGAGCCGTCTGGTATGAGCTGGACTTTCTTCAGCCCCAGGGCCTTGCCCCACGCATTCATGACGAACGCATCGTTGACGGAAACGCAGTAGATCGCGTCAATTCCCTCCTTCTCGAACTCGTCGTAGAGCATTTCGAAATCGGGCAACTGCAAGGTCGAGCAGGTCGGGGTGAAGGCACCGGGCAGCGAGAACAGGATGATGCGCTTGCCGCTGAAATAGTCGTCGGATGTCTTGTCTTCCCAGCGGTACGGGTTTGGCCCCTCGATGGACTCATCGCGAACACGCGTGCGAAAGGTGACAAAAGGAACCTTTTTTTTGACCGTCATCAATGTGCTCCTGGAGGAAAACTGGTGCGCTGCTTTTTCGGTTGAAACTGACACGGCATCGACCGCGGCCGGCAATTCGGTCGAGCGCCGCGCGTTTTGCGTCGACCTTGGATCAGCCATGGCAAAACCGCTCGCGAGCACGGGCGTTCTCGATTTGTGGCGGCACGAGAACGGTTTCACTACGCGCTTGTACGGGGCGTCGCGATGTCAGCAATGGTCTTACTCCTGGCCACCTTGTGATGGGTTCTGCCGAGTACGACGCAAGCGCCGTGCCATTTGATTTTAGGCTGGGGGTTCACACTGTTTTTTGCAGCGACACTCTTTGCCTTGAGCGGCCAAGACCGTGCCTTCGCCGAGAGCGAGCGCGCCCATAATCATCTGATCGTGAGCTCTGGGCAGAGGAGATCCCGTTTATGCGTATCAAGCCGCGCCCCCTCTTTGTCCGAAGCTGGACAAAAATGTCGGAAGTCGGACCGGAGGGTCGCCGGGTCGCCGGGTCGGCGAACACGTGGCTCGTATTCGAAGCGAAAATCTGGGCTCAAACTCGGAACGAGGGACAGGAGTCGATCGGGGTTAACCTGACGAGGGTCCCTATGGCCTCCGTTCTCAGGATTGAGACGGCTGACAGGCCCACGCGCTTCGCCCTACCGACGCCCGCGAGACCGCTTCGAAATCGACAACGGGTACAAAAAAGCCAGCACGTCCATTAGCAAGCTGGCCATGCCCATCTTCCTGAACTGCGCTTGCGTGAGGCGGGCACGGTCCTGAAGTGACGGGAAGACCGCCTTGTGCTCTCGGAGCATTTTGAAGCTGCCGCGACTTTGCCGTCGGGTTTGTCATGTCCGGGACACGGCTTTGCTCCGCCAGGCTTGCGGCTGCGCATTCGTTCAAGCTGTTGAATGATATGTAGAAAATCTCCTGCAGGGCTCTTTCCGCGCCGTTGGCACGACTTTTGAAGCTCTCATGTGAGACGGCAGGAGATACCGACTGGCGTCCATTCGTGAGTGCTCAATGCAATGAAGGAAGACGACATGTCAGGTCAGCGTCAGTTCAGTTTCTATCCGAAACGGGCATTGCCCGCGGAATGCAATATCGACCGGCGTGACTGGCGTCACCGTCACAACCGCCCGGCACCGGCCAATGGCCACCGATCGACCTGCAGATACGGTTCGACCAGAATGTGCTTGCTCCTGTCCTCTCGCCGGCGCTTGAGGAGACCGGCGAGCACTTCGGCGGCCAGCCGGTCTTTCGCGTGCCGCGCTGCGGATATCCTCGAAGAGATGATCGACCCCGAACCGCTGTGGAGCAAGAGCTTCATTCCGGTTCGCCGTTCGAAGCTGGAAAACGCCGCGTCTCCGACGATTTCGCTCGTCGGCTCTTTGGCGGACAGGCAGCGGTCTGGCCAAGAGGGCAACAAGCTTGCTGGATGGCCAAGATGCCATGGTGCGCGGCCTGGTTAGTGGTTAGACGGCAGGAGAAATGCAATGGCGATCAACCCGGTTCCAGATCATGTCCCGCCCGAAATGGTGAGAGACTTCAGCCTGTTCACATCGCCAGGCATGCCACCAACGCCCAACGGGGATCCACACGCAGCCGTCGCTTGCGCCCATGACGGGCCTCCGATCTTCTATTCCCCCTACAACACGCAAGATGGCCGGGGCACCTGGGTCATCACCCGCGCCGCAGACCAGCGTAAGGTGCTGCAGGACACTGAAACTTTTTCCAGCCATCGCAGCATCTTCTCCTCCATACTGGGCGAAACCTGGCCGACGATCCCGCTTGAGCTCGATCCACCGGCCCATGGCGCATTTCGCTCACTGCTCAGTCCGCTGCTTTCGCCCAAGCGGGTGACGGCACTGGAACCGGCTGTCCGTGAGCGAGCGATAGCCCTGATCGACCGGATCACCGCATCGGCCACGAGCTGCGACGTCATGAAGGATTTTGCCTTTCCGTTCACTGTCAGCATCTTCCTTCGCTTTCTGGGGTTGCCGGATCAGGGACTCGATACATTTGTCGGCTGGGCGAAAGATCTGCTCCACGGCGACGATGTGGAACGACCTGTGGCTGCCCGCAAGATTGTGGCTTTCATCGATGAACTTGCAACCAATCGCCGCAAGGATCCGGTCGACGATCTCATGACCTTCATCGTGCAGGCACAGATCGAAGGCCGCCGGCTAACCGACGGGGAGATCCGTGGCATCGGCGTGCTTGTGTTCGTCGCGGGACTTGACACTGTCGCAGCAGCTATTGGCTTTGACCTGGCTTATCTAGCGCGCAACCTCAAGGATCAGGAACTGCTGCGCAGCGAACCGGACCGCATCCTGCTCGCAACCGAAGAGTTGCTGCGGGCCTATCCGCCCATTCAGTTGATCCGCGTGGCTACGAAAGATATCGACTTCGAAGGCGCGCCGATCCGAAAGGGAGACTATGTTTCGTGCGCCACGATGATTGCAAATCGCGACCCGGAGGAATTCGAATCCCCCAACACGGTCGATCTGGCGCGAGAGCACAACCGCCACGCCGCCTTTGGCTATGGTCCCCACCGTTGCCTTGGCTCACACCTTGCCCGGCGCGAGATTGTCATTGGCCTGGAGGAGTGGCTGGCGCGCATACCGACCTTCCGGATCAAGGAGGGTACAGCGCCCATCACCTGTGGCGGCCATGTGTTCGGGATCGAAAATCTGATCTTGGACTGGTCATGACCATCGCCGAGCCATGCCAAGACAATGGAGGCAGCGCTATGCGCATTATCGTCCACAATGCCAAATGCCAGGGTCACGCGCGATGCTGGGCGCAAGCGCCGGACATCTTCAAGCTTGATGACGATGGCTACATCCTGCCCGGTGACATTCAGGTTGCGGAGGGGGAGCAACTGCTTGCGTCACAAGGCGCGCGATCCTGCCCCGAACGTGCGCTGGAAGTCGATCGCACATCGGCAGCGCGGTTCGGACCAGCCGCCATGCAACCAAGAACTGGGGAAGCTTAGGTGGAATCGACGAGACGTGGCCCCACACCGCAAAGCAAGATGTCCGGCCGCTTCCCTGCCTACCTTCTCTCCGGCGTCGAGACCTCAATGACACGCACGCAACACGTGAAGTTCGTCTCCGTTCTGGCTTCTTCAGTTGCCGATCGGTTCGACCTTGCACGCACCTAGAGGCACGAAACGCCTCTTCCAATCTCAAATTTGCGACAGAGCGATGGGCCAGGCAAAAATCACCGAACTGCGCGACCGCGAGGCGATCCGCGACTGCCTTTATCGGTACTGCCGCGGCATAGACCGCGCGGATGAGGCTGCGCTGCGCAGTGCATATTGGCCCGATGCGCATGACAATCACGGTGCCTATCGCGGCTCAGCCGAGGGCTTCTTTGAGTTTGCGCTTGGTCTCTTCAAAACCGGACCGCGCTTAATCCACCAGATCACGAACGTCTTGATCGAATTCATCGACCCGCCGGAGGCAGTGGTCGAAAGCTATTTCACCGCGCTGCAACGCGGACCAGACAATGACGGAGAAGCACGCCAGGTGCTTCTCTGCGGCCGTTACTGCGATCTTTTTCAGAAGAGGGAAGGGGCGTGGCGCATCGCCGAACGGACCGTCGTTTACGATTGGATCGAAGAGCAGACCCCACCAGCGGTCCCCGAGGCAGAACGGTTCGGCTTGCGGCAACCGATCGGAGCAGCGCATCCCAATGACCCGGTTTACGCGCTCAGGAAGCGCCGCAGCTCGTCATCAAAATGAAAATGCCATGCATGTCACCACAATGCTTTCCAAGGCTCCCAATTGCGGAGCCGCGTCGCGGGAGCGGTCGCGGAACGCAACACGTCTACCCGGTATGGAAACTCGCCGTCACCAGGACGTCCGCGACCGGTCTTGCGGCTGACTCGCGTCGATATCTCTGACGCTGGCTGCGGAGAGGTTCATATGAAGCAGGCAGGACGGGTCGTCATCATAACGGGAGCGGCAGGCGGAATCGGCCGTGCGCTGGTCGAGATCGTTGCCGCCGATGGAGACATCGTCGTTGCGGTGGACCTTCCTGGCAGCGGCGTTCTTGAACTGGCCGGCGGTCTCGGCCATCCGCATCTGGGCCTCGAATGCGATGTCTCACGAGAAGAGGACATTGTCGCCCTATACGGCCACATCGAAGCGCAGTTCGCGAAAATCGATGTTCTCGTCAACAACGCGGCGATAGGACCCGCCATGGCTGCGACTATCGACACCGGTTTCGAGGCCTTCCGACGCGTGCTGGCAACAAATCTGATCGGGCCTTTCATCATGGCCGGCGAAGCGGCGAGCCGCATGCAGCCCGGCGCTGCCATTGTCAACGTCGCTTCGCTGGCGGGCGTGCTCGGCAATCCCAAGCGCAACGCCTATGCCAGCTCGAAGGCAGGCTTGATCGCTCTCACGAGATCGCTTGCATGCGAGTGGGCCTCGCGCGGCATCCGCGTAACGGCGGTAGCGCCAGGATACGTGCGCACGCCGATGGTGGCGGAACTGGAACGTGCGGGCAAGATGGACCTCGCGGCCGTGCGCCGCCGCGTGCCCATGGGGCGAATGGCGCGCCCCGACGAGATCGCTCGGGCCGTGCGTTTTTTGGCCAGCGCACAGACGGGCTACATCACAGGATCGGTGCTGACGGTCGACGGCGGTTGGATGTCGTTCAACCAGCCGGGCGACGCGCACCCGCCGGTCGACGAGACGCCTCGAGCCGAACTCTTCCGGCCGGCCGAACGAACTGGCGCGCGCACAGTGGTCGTGACGGGCGGCGCGAACGGTATAGGCGCCGCCGTCGTTCGCCGCTTTGCCGCGAACTCCGACACAGTCGTGATTGCTGATAAAGATGGTGCTGGGGCGGCAGAACTCGCTGGTTTGCTGGGCGGCAGGCACGTGGCGAAATCCGCCGACTTGGCGGTCGAGAGCGAGGTGGTGGCCCTGTTCGAGGAAATACGGGGGCGCTTCGGTCGCATCGAGATCCTCGTCAACTGTGCTGCTATTGCCGATACGTTTGTGCGAGGGATCGAAATCCCGCGACAGATCGAGCGGGTACTGGACGTCAATCTCACCGGCACCTTCACCTGCGCGCGCGAGGCGATCAAGTCGATGGACGCCGGCGGCGTAATCCTCAATCTTGGATCGATCAATAGTTTCCTGCCCTTCGTGCCGCGCCATGCCTATGGGGCGTCCAGGGCGGGTATGAACATTCTGACCCGGTGCATGGCGGCCGAACTCGGGTCGGTCGGCATCCGAACGGCCACCGTCGCTCTTGGCTATATCCGTACGCCTGACATTGCTCAGCTGATCGAGTCCGGCTGCATCGATTCCGTAGCGATCAAACGGCGCATCCCGATGGGGCGGATGGGAGAGCCCGAAGACGTCGCCGAGGCAGTGTTCTTTCTGGCCTCGCCTGATGCCTCATACGTAAACGGCTCGACCCTCTACGTGGACGGCGGCTTGACCTCGTTGGCTGACGCGCGAAACGCCCAGCCAACCGATCAAGAAAATCCAACCGAATGTTCGCCGGCGACCGGTTGCGGTTCGTCGAAGCCGACGAGGTTCGAGGATTGAGACTGCGGCTGCAAGGCACGTGCCAAGCACGGCTTGCCAAGTGATCGTCTTCATCGGTGACGGAAAACTCGTCATCAGGGTCGAATCACTAGCCAGGTTTTGGCGCTTGCCTGCGGCCGCCGAACGATAAGCGGCTTTGCGCAAGATCGTCGACTACGTCGCCGCCAGGCCGGATCGATACCGCGGCCCACCCGCAATCGGCACAAGTCGAAGGCTTGATTGGCCACTTTGTGTAAACGAGGGACACGCCATGGAATTCGCGACGTTCATCTTGGCGGCCCAGCGAGGCTATCATCAATCGTGCGACAGCGTCATCGGTAATTCCATAGAACAGACAATCGCTTCGGAGCAGGCTGGCTTCAACACCGCTTGGTTCGCCGAGCACCACTTCAACAATTACAGCCTGGTTCCCTCGCCCTTGATGATGGTGGCGCACTGTGCTGGCCTTACGAGCACCATTCGCCTTGGCACCGGTGTGTGTGTGCTGCCGCTATATCAACCGCAGCGCCTGCTCTCCGAGATCGGCTTTGCCGATATCGTTTCGAACGGCCGCCTCGAACTCGGCGTCGGCTCGGGATACCAGCAGTTCGAGTTCGAGCGCTTCGGCGTCGATGTCGATCAGGCGCCGGCCGTGTTTGCGGAATACCTGGATATCCTTCTCAAGGGCCTTAACCAGAAGGTCTTCGAGCACAATGGCCAGTATGAGAAAATACCTTTAACGGCGATTTCGCTGCGCACCATCCAAAGGCCAGCCCCACCGATCTGGATCGCCTGCGGGTCCGCGCGAAGCATGTGCCGGGCCTATCGTGAGGGCCACAATCTTTTCGTCACGGCGTTCCACAACGGCTTGGAAAACTTGAGAACGCTGCGTGAGACCATCGAGGCAGCAGCGGCCTCGCGGGGTAAGGATGTCACTGCCGCCAAGGTAGGGCTTCTGCGCTGCTGCTATGCCAGCGACGATCAGGCGGAGTTCGACAGCTATCTCGACAACGCCCGCTTCCAGCGCCGGCTATCTGAAGCACTTCATCAGCGCCGCCAGCAGAGCCGGGACGGCTATCTGCTGCAGGAAACACCGACGAAGCAGGATCTGTCGTTCGAGACCATGCGCCAGAACCTGCCGATCGGCAGCGTAAGTCGCGTCATCGATCGCCTGCTGGAAGAGATAAGTATCCTGAAGCCGGACCAGATCGCAATTCAGACCCAATTGGGAGATTTCGACCAAAAGACGATGCTACGCCAGATTGAGCTCTGGGGAGACAAGATCATTCCAGCGATCAACAAGTCGCTTGGTTAGGTCAAGGCTTGAAGCTTGGGGCGGGCCCCTGGGGGTGTTGAAATCTCGTATGCCGATGCTCGACACTTCGTCCATGAGGCATGGGTAAATAATCAAGCCGACTGGCGATTGCCGGGATCGAAGACCAACGTCGTCCGTCCTTGCCTGCACGGACCGCCGGTCTTCCGCTCCCTGGCCATCTCGCTTGAGACCGTTGATCGGCAGCCCGGAACGGCCGCCATGGCGTAGACGAATAGCCACTCCCGCGACCCTTCTTGTGTCCGAAGTTGGACGAGGATGTCGGAAGCCCGACAAATGGTCGAGAGGGGACCTGGCGCGCCGGTATGGAGAACTGGTGCGGCGCAGGTGGTTCGCCAATTCGGCACGCGCCTTGCTTCATTGATTCTGTATGGGTGCACGACAGTGGCGGATCGCCAATCGGCGGGCAGAGCGTGCGTCACTGAAAGTACTTCGTGCGGCAGCGATGACAGGCTTGTCGGCTGGATAGCGTTGGTGGAGGTGAGACCGCATGGTGGAGAGGCAGTCTGGTGCGCAGACGCGAGAGAGCTTGCGCCGAATGATCGCGTCCAGTGAACTCGCCTTCGCAATGGAGGCTCATGACGGCCTTTCGGCGGCGATTGCCGAGCGCGCTGGCTTCAAGGCGCTCTGGGCGTCCGGCCTCTCGATTTCATCCAGTCTCGGATATCGAGATGCGAACGAAGCTTCCTGGTCCCAACTCGTCGATGTCGTTGAGCGAATTTCCGACACGGTGGACATTCCAGTCCTCGTCGACGGGGACAGCGGGTTCGGGAACTTCAACAATGCCCGTTTGGTCGCCCGCAAGCTGCGCCAACATGGCGCGAGCGGCATATGTCTCGAGGACACGGCGTTCCCGAAAATGAACTCGTTCATCGGTGATCGGCACCCGTTGGCCGATATTCCCGAGTTCTGCGGCCGGCTTAAGGCGGTGAAGGACCAAGTGCCGGATGCGGAGTTCGTTCTGGTCGCCCGGATCGAGGCGCTCATCGCCGGCCGCGGAGAGGATGAGGCGCTGGCGCGAGCACAAGCCTACGCTGAGGCCGGCGCCGATGCTATTCTGATTCATTCCCGCAAGTCCAACGCTGAGCAGATTTTCGCCTTCACGCGCGCCTGGCAGAACCACCTTCCGGTCGTGATCGTGCCTACGAAATATTACCGCACACCGGTCTCCGCGTATCGGGCGGCCGGAATCTCCACGGTCATATGGGCGAACCATAACATGCGCGCGGCGATCTCGGCCATGCGCCAGGTCTGCGACCGCATCCTCCGCGAAGAAAGTATCGCCGGTATCGAGGACGAGGTGGCGACGCTCGACGAACTCTTCGATCTCCTCAACTACCAGGAACTCTCAGCGGCGGAAGAGAAATATCTGCCGCAGACGGCGACCAGCGTGCGGTAGCAGGCCCAGCCCGTCTTTTGAAAAGCAAAACGAAAACAGGAGCGCACATGCTTGCGCATCGGACAAATCTGTTCGGTACATCGGGTACCGCCGCGGCGCGCGCTGCCGCAAAAGCGGCGGCCGATGCTGGCAAGGAGATCATCGATCTGACCGCCGGCGAGATCTGGAGCGAGCTTGCACCCACGATTCGCGACGGCGCGATCGACGCCATCAATAAGGGCGTCAATCGCTACACTGATAGCGTTGGCATGGTGGAGTTGCGCGAGGCACTGGCGCGGAAGATCTCCCTCGATACCGGACAGATCTGGAAGGCCGAGGAAGTTGCCGTGACGTCCGGAGCGAAGCAGGCCTTGTTCAATGCCGCAATGGTGCTGCTAAATCCGGGCGACGAGGTCATCATCCCGGCGCCCTACTGGACAACGTTTCCGGCCCAGGTGCTAATCGCCGGCGGCACACCGGTCTTCGTCGACACCAAGTCCAACGGTTACGTCCCGCGCCCCGAACACATCAAGGAGGCGGTCACCGAACGCACGCGGGCGATCGTCGTCAACACGCCCAGCAATCCGGCCGGTGCGGTCTACGATGTTGAGACTCTGATGGCCATCGCTGAATTGGCGGTCAGCCGCAACCTGTGGATCATTTTCGACGAGTGCTATGGTGACTTCGTGCATGGGGGTCATACCCACCATCCGATCGTCTCGGTCGCTCCCGAAATTCGAGCACGCGCGCTGATCGTCAACTCCTTCAGCAAATCGCTAGCATTGACCGGCTGGCGCATCGGTTATCTGGCGGGTCCAAAAGGGGTGATCAATGCCGTCAAGGCCCTGCAATCGCACACCACTTCGAATCCAAACGTAATTGCCCAGCACGCGGTGCTCGCCCATTTGCAAAGGGGTGGCTCGGACTATGAAGGCAAGCTGCGTTCACGCCTGACAAGCGCCAGACGGGTCGGTCTCGACGTGCTTTCTTCGTTGACGCGTGTCCCGGTCGCCAGGGCGCAAGGGGGCTTTTATTTCTATCTCGACCTTTCCCATCTGCTGCGACCGGGAGCGGAAGACGGCGCCTCAACGACAGCCGACGATATCGTGACGGGTCTGCTTGCCGAAGCTGGCGTCGCAGCTGTGTCGGGCACCGCGTTCGGCGACCCCGCCGGCCTGCGCCTGTCCTATGGAATTCCACCTGAAAAACTCGCGACCGGCCTGGCCCGGCTCGTCGAATTCCTCAACGCCTGGAAATGACACCGCAACACAACGAAAGAGGTGAATGAGATGCCTCCCGCTGCTCCCAGGAAAGCCGTCATTCTCGCTGCCGGCTTCGGCTCCCGCCTGCGTCCGCTGACCGATCTGTGTCCCAAGCCCCTCGTCGAAGTCAACGGCACACCGATACTTCACAATGCACTGTGGAACCTTCAGGCGGTGGGAGTCGAAGAGGTAACGATTGTTGTCGGCTATCGCAAGGATGCCATACGCCATGCCTGTGGCAAACGCTTCGGCAGACTTGAAATCAACTATGTCGAGTCCTCGGTCTTCGACAAGACAGGGAGCGCCTACTCGCTCTGGCTGGCACGCGACACGCTTCTTTCCGGCGACTGTTATCTCCTCGAAGGTGACGTCTTCTTCGAAGAAGATGCGCTGCGCCACCTGATCAGGGTGGAGGCGGCCAATGCCGCCGCGGTCGCGCCGTTCGATCCATCCATGGAAGGGTCCGCGGCCGTCCTTTCCGGCAACGGCTTCATATCCGAAGTCCGGTTGAAGCAGACGGCAGCAAATCTGGCATCAGGCACCCCGGTGCTCTTCAAGATGATGAACCTCATCCGGTTCTCTGGCGCCGAACTCCAAACGGTGATCGTCCCGGTCCTCCACGACCTGATCGGCTCGGGCGCGATCAAAGCCTATACGGAGGAGTTGCTCGCGCATCTCATCGAGCAGCGCGGGCTGCAACTCGCCGCGGCGCGATGTGACGATTTGCGATGGTACGAGATCGACAGTGAACAGGACCTGCGGGTGGCGGAAAGAATTTTCGCCCTCGAGCGACCTCACAGACACAGTGCCGGCGCGCCGGCCGCCGTTGCGGGGGTAGGAGGATGATCCGCTATCTGTTCGATGCTGCAAATGCCATTACGGCCCTTGGGCTGATCTTGGCCACCACGGCGATCTACTTTGCTTTGATCGGGCGCTTCGAGATTGGCATCTGTTTCGGCTTGTGGGCTCTTTTGGCGGATGATGCCGACGGCATGGTTGCGAAGAGTTCCCCGAACCGGTCCGCTTTGATGGCACAGCTGGGTGGCACGTTGGACGGGCTGCTTGATTTGGTCTACGCAGCCGTCTTTCCAGCGGTTCTCATTTTGTCCTTCAACGCGTTCTCCGTTCCCGCATTGTTGGCTGCCAATTGCCTCATCCTGTCAGGGGCTCTGCGCCTCAGCTATTTTTCGACGTTCGGACTGGACGCTGACGGATTCGGCAGAGGATTGCCGTTGAACAATAACCTCTTCGTGTTGGCATTGCTGTTCGTCGCCGACCGTCACTTGCCGGTGAAGGGCCTGGGCAACCTATTGATCGGTGCAGGGTTTGTGCTGTCGGTCCTGCATCTTTCAAACTTCAAATTTCCGGGTACCGGCAGTGCGTTGCGCTTGGGCAACCTTACACTCGCCGCAGCCGGATCTGTCGCCTTGCTCACAAAGCTATAGGGAAGAGAATACATGGAAAACTCTTTCGAGATCGAAACTCGCACCGTCTTTGATCGCTACCAGCGCCAGCAGGAGAATGACGACCACATATTCGACAGGTTGGTCTCTCTAATCGAGGAGGAATATTTCGGCCTGCCAACCGGCAGCTTCCGCGGCCTTGATGTCCTGGACGCGGGCTGCGGCTCCAACGCGAATGCGTCCTATGCGTTTCTCGACAAGGGGGCACGAAACGTTGTTTCGCTTGAATTGAGCAATGATTGGATGGATTGCGCGCGCAAACGGCTCAGCCGATTTGGGCCGCGCTCGGAACTGGTCGCTGGTAGTGTGCTCGATCTGCCGTTTGACGACTTCAGTTTTGATTTTGTCCATTGCGCAGGGGTTTTGCCGCACACCAGCAATCCGAAAAAAGGCTTTGAAGAGCTTGCCCGTGTAACCCGCCCCGGCGGCAGCTTCTTTTTGACGATTATGGGTACCGCCAACGGCGTCATTTACCGATGCATCAATCACTTGCGAGAACTCTACCAAAGCGACGAGCAATTCCGCAGTTCCATTGACAATCTGGATGCATCCACCGCACGCGAAGCCATCAACTGGATCTTGAGAATAAAGGACGGCGAAGAGAAGGAATATATACCTGGCGAAAACGAATTCTTTCGGAGTCTTTTTGATGATGATTTGTTCGTGACGATCCGGGATCGCTTCCAGGCGCCGACCTATCACGAGTTCGCCTTCACAGAGGCTCAAATCCGAGGTTGGTATGGCGAGTGCGGCTTCGAGAAAATCCGCAGGATCTCAAGATATACGAGAAATTTCCATAACCTTCGGCGTTTTCTCGCTCCGATGTACCGTCATTATGACCACCCGCTGGCCCGCTTCTGGTTCGGCGATGGCTGCATCCAGATGATCGGCGAAAAGCCGAGCACGTAGTCGGCGTTATTCGTGCCAAGAGAGCGACCCCAATGTGCGGAATCTTTGGGATAGTCCTCAAAAACGAGGGAACACCCGTTTGTGCTGCGGCCGTTGAGCGTTGCGCTGACGCTCTCGCTCATCGCGGACCTGATGCCAGCGGCCTATACATTAATCAATCGGTAGCATTCGCGCATCGACGGCTATCGATTGTCGACGCTCATTCTCGAGCCAATCAGCCCTATCGCGATGCCAATACCGGAGTGGTGGTAACGTACAACGGCGAGATATTCAACTATCGGGAAATTAAAGCTGAATTGAGGGATATGGGCTTTTCCTTTTCGACGGTGTCCGACACCGAGGTTCTAATTCTTAGCTATATTGCTTGGGGAAAGTCATTCCTAAATCGCCTTGACGGGATATTTGCCTTCGCGCTTTTCGATCCACGGAAATCGCTTGTTCTCATCGCCCGAGATCGTTTGGGGGTAAAACCCCTCTACTACACGATTTGCGATGTTGGGCTTCTGTTTGCGTCGCAGCCGAACGCTCTCATTCGCTGGCCGGGCGTAATGCACGGACCTGACATGATCGGCGCGCTCAGCTTTCTATCCTATCGCGCGGTTGTCGGCGCCAGAACGCTGTTCGCCGGGATCTCCAAGTTAGAGCCCGGACATCTCCTCGAAATAAGAAATGGGCGACACACGTCCGAACGTTGGTGGAATCTGTCCGCGCGAATTTCGCGATCGAAGCCGGACTATTCCGACATAAGGAGACTATTTGGAAGCGCCGTCGAACGTCAGCTGGTGGCTGACGTACCGGTCGCCGCATTGTTGTCCGGTGGACTTGACTCGAGCATCCTGGCCTATGAGGCATCCGCTCGCTCCCAAATCCGTCCGGTCTGCTATACCGGCAAGGTCGAGACCCCCGATTATGACGAAACGGCCTATGCGATGGAGGTCGCCGCCGAATTCGGGCTCACTCACCGGGTCGTCCCAATTGGAGAACCTTCCGATATCAACGCTGTAGCGGAGCTGGTTCGCCTGCGTGGACATCCGCTTGGAATGCATAACGAAACCGCCATGTTCACGCTCGCAAAGGCGATTTCGAAGGAGCACAAAGTCGTACTCACGGGCGAGGGCGCCGATGAGATTTTTGCTGGTTACAGCCGATTGTTCCGTACACCGTATGATTACAACCGAAGCAAAATCATCACCGCATTGCCACCTGCTCTTGCTCAGATCGCACGTCGACGCCTTGGACTCGGCGTCCATTGCAGTCAGCTGCAGTTCTTCCTGGAGCGCTATAGCTACTTCCCGGCTGATGAGATCCGTTCACTTGCTATCGATGGCCAGATGCGAACCGAGCACGAGATGGAGCTCTTCGATCATTTCTCGACTCAATTTGCGGAGGCGGGCGGAGATTTCTTTAGCAAGATCTCATATGTTCTCGTCTCTACGCATTTGCCCGCGTTGCTGGAAATGGTTGACAACACCACAATGGCAGCTGGGCTTGAAGCTCGCGTCCCCTATACCGATCACCAGCTCGTCACCGCCGCAATGGCGATGCCCGGCTCCCAGCGGTTGAGGTGGAGGTCTCCAATCGCTTCGGCCCAGGCACTTTGGCATCCGGTTGCTTCCTTCAGTGAACGTCTCGACGTCTCAAAATACCCCTTGCGAAGGGAATACCGGAGCGTCTTGCCCAAATCTGTTCTATCTCGCAAAAAGATGGGATTTCCGCTTCCATTGGGCCAGTGGGCCGTGGGCGAGGGAGCAACGGAATATCGAAGGCTGTTGTTTGATAAGGACTCTCCGCTGGGAGATTTGTTCGACCCTGCTGCTTTGCGGCGTTGGTTCAAGGCCGGACGACGAAATCCTTCAGATTCGTTTGGCCGGAAGTTCTGGCTGCTGGCCAACCTTGGGATATTCTTCAAAGAGGTATTCTCATGACGAATATCCGAGCCCCCTATAAGCTCCGGATGACGCCGATATGAACGCATACGGACATTTCGATCGCCTGTTCGTCGTTTTCATTTGGGGATGGAGGGGCTTCCATTCGTACTTTTTGCGTCTTGTAAGAAAGGAGCCCCGAAATGGTAGGTACAACTCGTGCCGTTTTTATCCTCGATTTCAGAACGCCAAAAATACATCTGTGGAGCGGCAGTTACGATGCACCATTGGTCCCGATCAGCGGTCAGCCGCTCTTGGACCGTCTCGTCAACGCCTGTTCCGAAAACGGCATTGAAGATGTCGCTCTCGTTGAAAATTTAAGCAGCGGCATATCCGAGAGGTTTTGCCTACAGGACAGCACAAATACCCTTTCGTGGCGCGCTGCGCATCACAGCGACCTCATTGAGAGGCTA
Source organism: Mesorhizobium loti CJ3sym (assembly GCF_000472785.1). GTDB lineage: Bacteria > Pseudomonadota > Alphaproteobacteria > Rhizobiales > Rhizobiaceae > Mesorhizobium > Mesorhizobium loti_E. The sequence goes on along the minus strand of NZ_AXAL01000020.1, from coordinate 71,548 downwards.
CGGGATCATGAGGGTGACACTCTCCTAATATGGGGAACGCCGTTTTTCGACAGCGAGGTTCTTGACGGAATCGATACCGACAGCGGATTGCGCGGCTCTGCCTGGCGGCCCGACGCACCGACCGGGATTTATCGATTGAGTGCGGATGTTCTACGCAATTTTTTACCTGAAAGCCACGGCGCGGCATCTGACGTTCGACGTCAGACCTTGAGCACGTTAGCCGTGGGTCTGTCCGGGCTGGAGATGGCGCTCCCTGCAGATGAGTTGAATGCTGGCTCCGAACTGCTCGATATTCGCGACGGTGTCGACGCATCCATAGCGGAATTTCGATGTGACAAGGAGAACTTGCTGCGGCGTCTGGAAACGAGCGTCGGAGGTTATTGGCGTAAGCCAATCGCCGAGCACATGCTTCTTTGCAATACCCGTTTCCCTCCGACGGCTTTTTACGACCGGCTGGCGACGAGGCTTGAAGGCGTGTTAACATGTTATCCTTCTCAGCAGATCGATATCGTTTCAGTTGTTGGCGCGATGACGTCGCAGCAGCCGGACTTTATTGCAGTCGGAAACGGGGTGACCGATCTCATCCAGGCGCTCTATTCAGTGCTGAACCCCACAATCGCGATTCCCACGCCCACGTTCGCCGGCTTTCAAACGCCACTCGATGACGAACGAAAGAACAACTTCGTCCTCGCTCCGCCCTATTTCGATCTCGACGTTCGAGCTTTCTTGGAATTCGCAACGGCGACAGGCGCAGATACGGCAATCGTTGTAAATCCAAACAATCCGACCGGTCGACTTGTTGATTATGCTGACGTGGCATGGCTGGCCGAGGGTCTAGGGTCTCGCGGGCTGCGGCTGATCGTGGATGAATCGTTTATTGATTTTCCCGCCGACGGCCGATCAAACAGCGTTGAGAATCTGGTGCAGTCCTGTGGCAATCTGATCGTGGTGAAGAGCCTTGGAAAGGTCTTCGGACTCGGCGGAATCCGGCTCGCCTACCTCTTGGCTGGCGATCCCGCCCTGGTTGCGGCCGTGCGCCGGAAACTGCCGTTGTGGAACATCAACGGCATTGCGGAATACACACTGTTCCTGCTGCCCGAATTCGCAGAGGAACTGGAAGACAGTCTGAGACTGTTAAGAAAGGATAGAGAGCTGTTGATCCAGGAGCTGCAGACGGTACCGGGTCTCGACGTAGTTCCTTCGCAAACGAATTTCATCCTATGCCGGCTGCCTGAAAATTCGGTATCCGCCGCTGAGCTCAAGCGCCGCCTCGTTCTCTTTGAATCCGTCCTTGTAAGAGAATGCGGCTACCAAGCGATGGACGACGCAGATCGATATCTTCGCCTGACGGTTCGAAGTCGGGCGGAGAACGAGAGGCTGGCAAAAACCCTGCGGCGCACTTTAAGCCACTCATCTACCGTCTCTGAGACCAATGTCTGACGTGACATGTACGCTTCGAACTGACTGGTCCTTTTCATATTCCGCGAGAGGAAAGCACGTTGTCTTATTTATAACCGTCATAAAAGGCTCGTCGAAATCATCAGGCCAATGGCGAAGTGTGCATCCGAGATTTGACGGCGCGATTCAATATTTCCGAAGGTAGGTCGCCCGCGACATAGGATACTTGGTAGACTACGTGCCCCATTGGCGGCAAAGCGTCCCGATGGCGGCCGCACAAGTAGGGTCGACGCTGAGCCAAAACGCACCTGGAGCGATACGCAAGTTTGCGTAAACCGCCTTCCCTGCCGCGGTCTTCCGATCAAAATCGCCTAGTCTCGCCACCCGAGGCCCCCTGACTTCCTTCCGGCCTCCGAGGCCGTCGTCTCAAACACGCCATCCGACATCGCTTGTCGCCTTTGTCGGATTCGCAACACAGCCTTAGCCGATCTCCTGTTTTGCTCAGGCTAAATCGATGAAAAGCAGCCACAAAGTTTCGTTCGGCTCGATCGGCCAGAGTTGGCACGAGTTTTGAATCGCTTCGGCACAGGCAGCGAGAGCTGTCGACCAGCGTTCATGTCGCGGGCAGTCGTGATGGATGGGAACGGAGGAAGTGAAGCAACATGTTAGGTCTGCGTCAGATCGCATTCTACGGCAGGGGGCATCGGCAGTTCACCGCCTCCCAAAAAAAATCTCGCGGCCCTTGTCGACCTCGGGCAGAAGATCCGCATCGTCGGCTGTGACCCGAAGCCGACAGCCGTCTGATAATGAACTCGAAAGCACGCAGGATACGGCCCTGCATCTCGCGGCAAAGTCATGCTCAAGGTCGGCTGTCCTCTCGCCCCCGAGCTCACCCTCTTCGAGCCAAGCTGTTGCTGGCAAGAGCTTTCGAAACGACATGCATCAAAATTATCCGCCGAAACACCAAGCGAAATTCTACAAAACGGACTTTCCGCCGCACTTCATCATTGTTCGAGCTGAAGTCAGATTTTTGGATGAAGAATAGCTCACGAAAGCACCCATGGCCGGCAAAGATAAGGCCCGTACTCGCGAGCCCGAGGCAGTGTGACCTGTGGCAACACGAAACCAGTATGCGCAACTCTGGCGGGCGATTTCCGAAGGGCCTGTATCAACATACTGGCTGGACAGGCAATTGAGGAAGACGTCATGAAAGATCATGCGCAAGTGAAGGACGCTTACACCGCCTATGGTGAAATATGGGGCGATGTCTACGATGAATATGTGGAAGCGCTCAATGAGTCCGTCGAGAACGCGCGGGCAGTCAATTTTCTCACGCCCTTCGCAAGGAACGGAACCACGCTCGAACTGGGCGTAGGAAACGGCCACATCGCCTTGCCCCTTTCGGCGACGGGAGCTTCGGTTCACGGTCTCGATAACTCGCAAAGGATGCTTGCATCGCTTCGTGCCAAAGCCGGTGGCGATTTGGTCACAACGCACCTTGGCGACATGGCAGAGTTTGACCTGGGCACTCAATATGATCTCGTCTACTGCGTTAATAGCACTTTTTCACTTATGGTGACCGTCGGTCAACAAATTGGCTGCTTTGAATCGGTCGCGAAGTCGTTAAAGCCTGACGGTCGCTTTGTGGTGCACTTGTACTATCCAGATACTGAGAATTTTTCAGGCGCAGGCTTCTATGGTGACCAAAGAACGACCGTTATTCATATCGATGAACGGCGCGCGATGGTGCGATTTACCAGGCATGACAGACCTAGACAACTTTTTGTTTCTCAAGACCTTTGGATCACACCGGGCGGAAGCCGGACGATGCCGATTAAAATGCGATATGTTTATCCAACGGAACTCGACTTGCTCGCAAAGATCAGCGGACTTGAGCTTCTCGAGCGTTACGGAGACTGGCATAGGCGCCCGTTTGACAACGCATCTTGGCAGTACATGTCGGTATTTCGCAAAACACCATGAGAATTGTGTGTCGCCATCGAAAACGCCGTGCGCTCGCCACGCAGCTTCGGTCGCGGCTGATGTTGGGGCTGAACCGGATCGACGGGTTGCTTGCCGCTGGCGTCGCCCCGGTCGGTTATTATTCCATCGACCATATGGTTGCTTGCGATGTCTGGCGAGATGGTGCCCCAAACAAAATCATCACGACGAAATCCGCCGAGCGCATGACGACGCATGTGCCTAACGGCCCCTCGGCACTTCGCTCCAGCCACCCTCCGGCCTTACGCATGACCAGGGCTGTTCGCGCAAATCAGTAGACGTCAACCGCTGGCTGCCGGTGGTCCGCTCGTCGGGTCTTCCCCAGTCCTTTTTCCTTCGGAGAAGGTTGTTGACGCAAGTCGGAAAGGAAGGTCGTGAGGTATGAAGCGCTGGGAAGTGGTTCGATCTGCTATCCTCAGTGACATCGATGCTGGTGCGTTCGAGGATGGGCGCTTGCCTGGCGACTTCGTCTTAGCAGAACGATTTGGTGTAAATCGCCACACGGTACGCAATGCGATCAAGGCCCTGGAATCTGAAGGCGCTTTGCGGGTTCAGCACGGTGTCGGGACTTTTGTTGCGGATGATTTCGTTTCACCTAGGCTGAACAGCGATCGCAGGGTCACTTACAAAGTCCTCGGTCAGAACAAATCGGTGAAGCGAGAGATACTGTCGGTCTACGAGACTTCCGTTGAACCCGATATCGCAAAGCGTTTGAGGATCGTTCCGTTAGTGTTGGTTACTGAGGTCAGGTGGGTTTCGTTCCTCAATGACTGGCCCTTGGCCACCGGATCGAGCCACGTTCCAATCAGCCGAGCTCCGGGTCTTGCAGTTGCGTTCGAAGGAGTAAGCTCCTTCACTGTCGCCTTGAGGCGCTGCGGTATTCTGGAATACAAGCGGAAATGGACACGGATAACGGCACGAAGACCCACCCAGCAGGAGGCACAACACTTACGGATATCGTCGTCCAGCCCGGTACTGGTTGAGACCAATGTCGATGTAACCCCCGATGGGTTGCCGATCAAATATGAATTCAGCGTCATACGAAGCGACAGATATGAATATCTTATCGAAATCAATGATTAGCACGGAGAATTCGGCGCGAAACCGTGGCTAATTCGCTGATGCACCCGCGGATTAGCCGGCCCGCTTTGCAGGGGATGGTGTCACGATGAAGTTAGCGCCTGTGGGGAATTACGACAGAGCCAAGGGCGATCGGCGCGCGGCTTTATGGCCGCATACAAGAAGAAGCTCAGAAGGGACTCGCCAGGTTTGGTCGTGACGAGCGGTGCTCCATCGATCCGATGTGCTCCATGCGGGCCGGGCTCACGCCGCTCCCGCCACGCGCTGCCAAGTGAAAGCTGGCTCGAATGCCGCCGGTAGCGCCGTGCCATCGCGCTCACCCATTGCCCGCCTCCACTCACACCGAGCTGCCGGACTAAGGTGCGCGAATTCGAAGACGCGGCAGCCGGGTGGCTGGCAGTCGGCTTTTTTGTGACCGACCCGATAGAGTCAACGTTCGATCACCCGCAAACGACCCGCCGGCTGACCAAATTCTGAGGGTTCGGTCTCATGGCCAGCGATGGAGCAGGGCTAGCTGAAGCCGGAGGGACGCAAACAACGCTGGCTGCGTAACCGGCTCTGGCTGAGGCGGTACATCGACCAAAGCTCTCCCCGTTTGCAGGAAAACCAAATTCCTTGGTCCCATTGTCATCAAAGCGTTACACGAAGGTTCCTAAGATACCTAGACATCTGTACATCACTCATAGCCCTTCAGGCTGTTGCGTGGAGCAAGACCTGTGTTCTTCATCTCTAGAGCTTTACGCAGCGCACTTACCTTATGGGCAATTCTTACCATCGTGTTTTTTGCGACACGGTTGACGGGAGATCCAACAGGCTTCCTTATGCCGCCAGAGATGCCCGAAGCACAACGAATTGAGCTTAGGGCAAAGCTTGGACTGAATGATGACATCGCAACACAATATCTAAGGTATGGCGAAGCGCTCCTTCGGGGAGATTTTGGGCAAAGTTTCTTCTCCAAAAGACCAGTTGTCGAACTTTTTATGGAGCGGGTCCCCAACACTCTTCTTTTAACCGTTCCAGCGTTTGTGTTGTCTGTCGCCATCGGCTTGTGCGGCGGCCTATGGGCTGCGCTCCGTCACAATAGTCTCTTCGATCGTTCGCTCACGACTGCAACAGTTGTGATGCAGGCTATCCCAAATTTCGTGGTCGGCATCGCCACCATCTTAATCTTCAGCCTCTCCCTCAGGCTTCTGCCGAGTGGCGGCATGGGGACGTGGAAACATTTTATTCTGCCCGTGATCACGCTCGCTCTTGCGACGTGCGCGAACACAGCTCACCTCGTCCGAACCTGCATGCTTGAGGTCTTAGCGCAGGATTACATGCGCTATGCCCGCAGCAAAGGATTGAGCCCAGCTGTTGTCGTGCTGAAGCACGGGCTGAGGAACGCAATACTCCCTGTCTTGACTATTATGGGTTTGCAATTCGGCGGCCTAGTTGCGGGCGCGGTCGTGACGGAGTCAGTCTTTGCCTGGCCTGGCGCAGGGCGTCTCGTGATCGATGCTGTCATGAAACGCGACTTCGCCCTGCTTCAATTCGGAATTCTGGTTTTCTCGGCAGCGATTATCTTCGCCAACCTTCTTGTCGATGTTGCCTACGGCCTGCTGGATCCCAGGATACGTGAGAGGTGATCATGAGCATTGATATCCGCGTGTCGGAACCAATTGTTGGCGAAACCGAAGACAAGCTTGTTCTGGCTCCGCCCCGGCGTGGCCGCCCGCCGGCAGCGAGGATCATTTCGCTCTCCATTCTGTTTCTTATGATCTTGTTGGCTTTAGCTGCTCCCGCAATCACTCCACACGATATCTCCGAGCAAAGCCTGTTGAGTCGTCTCCAGCCGCCTGTTTTCGCAGGCGGCACAGACGACCATCCGTTAGGAACTGATCATCTTGGGCGCGATGTTTTTTCTCGCCTCCTTTTCGCGACGCGCACCACGCTATTCATCGCTTTTGCCGGTGTCTTTATTGGCGTCGTCGCGGGCACGCTGGGCGGATTGATTTCCGGAACGTTAGGAGGATGGGCCGACCAATGCCTGTCGGCTGTGGTTGACGCGCAGGCCGCTGTGCCAACCACTTTGGTGGCTCTGACAGCAGTCGCATTAGCTGGTACGCATCCACTCGTTTTGGTGCTGATCATCGGCTTTTCGGATTACTATAGGTATGCCCGCATCGTCCGCGGGCAGGTCGTGGCCCTCCAAGGACGCAGTTTCATCGAAGCGGCTCGATGTTCAGGGGCGTCGCCTTGGCGTATCGCGATGCGTCACGTTCTTCCTAACACGTTCTCGCCCGTCGTCGTTCTGGCCAGCTTGAGCTTTGCCGAGATCGTCGTGCTGGAGTCTTCACTTTCTTTCCTCGGCGTAGGTGTTCAGCCGCCAAATGTTTCCCTCGGATCGCTACTCGGCGAGGCCAGAAACTACCTGATCTCCACACCTTGGCTCGCGATATTTCCGTGTGTCGTGATCGTTATGATCACCGTCGCGGCAGCCACGATCGGTGATTGGCTGCGTGCCTCCCTCGATCCCCGGAGCCGCACGTAAGAGCCGCAGCTCCAATCCCATTTCCTGCAGGAAAGACTAGCCACCATCACCTTAATCTTGGAGACCCCATATGCGAAAACTACTCTTGGCCATCGCCATGCTGCTGCCGACCTTCGCTGTCGCGCAGGAGGATACGAGGCCGCCACTCACCGTTGGCGTCAACACGGTTCGCGCCAATTTCGATCCTGGGCTAGCTCTCGGGAATGTGGACTTACCCATCACCTACAACATGTTTGATACGCTGGTCGCGAGGGACTTTTCCAAAAGCAAAGACCGGACGTCCTATGAACTCGTGCCCGGCTTGGCAGAGAGCTGGAAGCAGATCGATGACCGCACCATGGAGTTTTCACTCCGGCCCGATGTTCATTTCCACAATGGTCAGCCTCTCACCAGTGCTGATGTGAAATTCACGTTCGACCGCATCCTGGATCCGGCTTCCGATTATGTCGAAGCCAGGAATCTTCTCAAGGTTATCGAGCGAATCGACGCCGTCGATGACCTAACTGTGAGGATCACGACGAAGGCACCAAGCCCGATCCTGCTTCAGCTGCTGGCCTATCACACCAGCGAAATCGTGCCGAAGGCATATTTCGAGTCGGTCGGAGAAAGCGGTTTTGGGCAAAAGCCAGTGGGCACAGGTCCATTCGATTTCGTCAAGCTCCAGCCTGATGAAAGCATCGATCTCAAAGCAAATGACTCCTACTTCCGTGGACGCCCCACGATCTCCAGATTGACGTTCAGGTCCATACCAGAGGTGTCGGCAAGAATAACTGCACTTGCAAATGGTGAAGTCGACATTGTCAACAGCATACCTCCGGATCAATTAAAAGCCGTGGAAAGTCTGGGTTGCTGCAAAGTTCGCAGTGTCTTGATGAACCACCACTTCATTCAATACAACACCTATAATCCGGTGATGGCCGATGTGAAGCTCCGACAGGCCCTCAATCTGGCGATCAATCGCCAGTTGCTCGTCGATGCCCTATGGGATGGCAAGGCCACGCTTCCGCATTCGGCGCAATACGAGGCATGGGGACCCGAGCTTTATGACCCCAATCGCCCGACTCCGCCGTTCGACCCGGATCGAGCTCGTCAGCTGCTTAAGGAATCATCGTACAAAGGGCAGCCGATCTTCTACGTGACGCACCCAGTGTACTACACCAATGGCGTCGCTGTTGCGGAAGCCGTCGTGCAGATGTGGAAGGCGATTGGCGTAAATGCCAGTGTCCGCGTCGATGAAGGATGGACCCAACTCACCAAGGACAATCCGGTACTTACCGCACGAAACAGCTCTGACTGGGTCGTGCCAACGGATCCTGCGGTCACCCTCTACATGACTTGGTCGAAGGACCTTTGGAAAGACGAGGCGCACTTCGACGAACTGGCCGAGGAGGGCGAGACGACCCTCGACAGGAGACGTCGTCACGACATCTACCAGAAGATGATCGACCTTTTTGAGGAGGAAGCTCCGGGCACGTATTTGTACCGCGCACCGGAATTCTACGGGGTCCGATCAGGTATTCAGTGGCTCCCGAACACCGAATACACAATGGACTTTCGCCCCGACAACATTCACTTCACGAAGTGAAAAGCTAGACCTCCCAGCAACTAGGTAAGTCTAGGATGAAACAGAGCGAGCTTCTCCGTGTCGAAAATCTACGCACCTATTTCTACTCCCAAGGTCGCACTGTCAGAGCAGTCGAAGATGTGTCGTTCTCGGTTCAGCAAGGGAGTACTGTGTGCCTTGTCGGAGAATCCGGATCGGGCAAATCGGCAACTGCCTTTTCTATCCTGAACCTTATCCCAAAGTCGATGGGGCGCGTAGTTGCGGGGAAGGTCCTCTATGGAGGGGAGGACCTTCTCCGGATTTCTCAACGACGTCAACGCACGATCTTGGGCAACGAAATTGCCATGATATTTCAAGAACCCGCGGCGGCGCTTAATCCCGTCTGCACCGTAGGCGAGCAGATCGCGGAGGTTCTTCGAACCCATAAACAGTGCAGTGCTCGTGAGGCGCGCCGGCAAGCAAAGGCAATGCTTGATCGCGTCGGTATTCCCGACGCTCAACGCCGCCTGGACGATTACCCGCACCAGCTGTCCGGTGGCATGCGACAAAGAGCAATGATCGCGATCGCACTCTCGTGTCGCCCTAAGTTACTCATCGCCGATGAACCGACCACAGCGCTCGACGCGACAGTTCAATCGCAAATTCTCGGCCTCCTTCACGAGTTGCAGGCGGACACTGGCATGGCACTGCTGTTCATCACGCATGACCTCAGCGTCGTCGCCGAGATCGCTGACCGGGTTCTGGTGATGTACGCCGGCCGAATTGTCGAAGAAGGCGATGTCATGCAGATATTCGACGATCCGTGGATGCCCTACACTCGCGGTCTACTAAAAGCGCGGCCGGGCCTCCACTCCGGAGACGGATCTTCCCGGCGGCTTTCTGCCGTGCCCGGCGATCCTCCGGACCTCGCAAACCTGTCAATTGGCTGCTCCTTTCGCCCACGATGCTGCCATGCAGCCGCTGATTGCGCCTACCGCCCACCGGACCTCGAAACAGTCCGCGGGCACAGCGTGCGTTGCATGCATTGGCGTCAAATCGTGGAGGCCGCTGGGGAGCCGGAGGCTGTCCTATGAATGCTAATATTAGCGATATTGAAACGCCCGAAACCGGTGCAGTCCCGATCACCTATGGTGGCAAGCCCTTGCTTGAAGTTGACAGCCTTCGCGTCCATCTGCCACTCCGCAACATCTCACCGTTCAGGTTGAAACGATCCATAAAAGCCGTCGATGGAATATCGTTTTGCATTGCTCCTGGCGAAATCGTGGGCGTGGTCGGCGAATCCGGCTCAGGCAAGACGACATTAGGTCGGAGCTTGCTGCGGCTTGTCACGCCGAGTTCCGGTCGGATCCGATTTAAAGGGACCGATCTGACAGCTCTGTCGTCCAAAGAGATGTATTCTTTTCGGCGGCAAATGCAGATGGTGTTCCAGGACCCGTATAGCAGCCTCAACCCGCGCATGACTGTGGCGGAAATTGTTGGTGACCCGCTGTCAATCCACAAAGCTCATCTGACAACGCAGGCGCGGCAGGTACGGATCGCCGAACTCTTATCTCAAGTCGGAATATCCCCAGCACACGGCTCGCGTCACCCTCACGCTTTTAGTGGGGGGCAACGCCAAAGGATTGCCATCGCCAGGGCCCTGGCCACCGAGCCGGATTTCGTCGTCGCCGATGAGCCCGTATCGGCGCTCGATGTTTCGGTCCAGGCTCAGATCGTTAATCTACTTCTTGATCTGAAGGAAAGGCATGCTCTTACGATCCTGTTCATCTCGCATGATCTGCGAGTGGTTAGCCATATAGCAGATCGGGTAATCGTAATGTATCTCGGTAAGGTCGTGGAAATCGCACCGGCCGAAATATTTCGAAATGCGCCCGCTCATCCTTATACCGAAGCCCTGGTTTCAGCGCTTCCCGTTCCCCATCCAAGTCTTCGCCGAGCACGGGTAGTTCTGAAAGGCGAAGTTCCGAGCGCTGTTACACCTCCATCAGGCTGCGTCTTTAGAACGAGGTGCTCAATTGCCAGCGCAGAATGTGCCAAGGTCACGCCAGATCTTCGGCAAGTCGGCGCAGGCCACTGGATAGCATGTATAAAACGTTAATCTCTTTTGAGTGAGCTAGATTGCAATGACGCATCGAAAACTTCTTCTCATAATGATCGATGGCGTGAGCGCCGACTATTTCCAAGCACATGCCAACCGTCTGCCAAACTTATCGTCACTGGCAGCCGATGGATATCTCGTACGCCGCATGCGCTCTGCGGTACCAGCGACCTCCATGCCGGGTCGGGCTTCCATACTCACAGGTGTCGGAGCCGAGATACATGGTATCTTTGGCAATCGCATCCTGAGTGACGGCGCCTTTGTTGCAGCTGAAGCAGAACACCTCCTCGTTCCGACGATTGCGACTCTTGCCTCGCGTGCCGGCCTCGACGTGGCTTGCATCGGGCACGCCCTCATTAAGCCGGAAGATACGTCCATCTATGTTCCACCTTGCTGGCTGCGTGGCCCGGGCTTCATCAAGATCCCCAGCGATGGGAGTACGCCGTCACTGCTGAAGATAAAGGATCCACGCGGCCGACTGGGGGCCATCCCGCTGCCCTCTTACGTACCTGAATTCAGCGGGCCGGACGGCGTATCCAGCATTACCAGGACGCTTATCGGTGACCAGCTTACGATCGCCGCGGCCGCCAGTCTGCTCGAGTCAGAAGAGGCACCTGATCTTCTCATTACGGAGATCAATGCCACGGACGCCTTCCAGCATGACTTCGGCTATGGGAGCGACGAAGCTCATTTCGCGATCGCTTTCGCGGATTCTCTCGTTGGTCGTTGTTTGGATAGTCTGCGCCGGGCAGGTCGGCGTGATGATTACACGATTGCGATCGTCAGCGATCATGGCCACCGTAACATCAAAACATCAATCTTGCCGGACCTGATCATTCCGGGAAAGGTGTGGCAGTCCGAAGGTGCAACGCTGCACGTTTTGGTTGAAAGCGATATGGACCGCCGAGAGGTAACCAAGAAATTGCTCCAGTATGGCGCAGAGGCCTGGAATAGCGATCATCTACCAATTGAACTCCGCAACAGAATTGCCACTTTCACGGCGCCGCCAGAATGTGATTTCGAAGAGACCCCGGCACACCATCCGGCAGACCAACCGGTCGGCTGTCCGAAATACAAATCTACCCATGGTTTTCGACCTGGCTCTGCTGCGGATGATCGTGTTTGCATTATTTCCGGGCCGGCTGTTCCGAATGAGGTCGCGGAAGGGGCTGAAGCGACGCGCTTAACTCCAACGCTTTCATGCGTCCTTGGACTGCCCGGCGATACATTTTCCGATTGCCCGCTTTTCCGATAATACACAATGAGCAGTTATATCGCTCCAGGAGACGATATTGATTCGAACCGAAAAGAAAATGGTGTTCAATGAAGCGTTGGGAACTGGTTCGGTCCGCTCTACTCAATGATATTGATGCGGGAGCCTTCCAGGATGGCCGCCTGCCTGGCGATTTTGTCTTGGCAGACCGATTTGGCGTCAATCGGCATACCGTGCGCAATGCCATCAAGGTTTTGGAATCTGAAGGCGCCTTGCGAGTTCAGCATGGTGTCGGAACCTTTGTTGCTGATGATTTCGTTTCACACAAACTGAACAGCGATCCCAGGTTCACTTATAAGCTCCTTGGTCAGAACAAGTCCGTGAAGCGGGAGATACTGTCGATCAACGAAACTTCTGTCGAACCTGATATTGCAAGTCATTTGAACATCGCTCCCTCAGCACTGGTTACCGAGGTCAGGTCGACCTCATTCATCAATGATTGGCCTTTGGCGACCGGAACGAGCTACTATCCGGCAGCGCGCGTTCCTGGCCTCGCCACCGCATTCGAGGGAATGAACTCTCCCACTGCCGCCTTGAAGCGCTGCGGCATCGCGGAATATAAGCGGAAATGGACACGGATCACGGCCCGAAGACCTAGCCCGCAAGAAGCGCAGCTCCTGCGAATATCTTCGTCCAGCCCGGTACTTTTTGAGACCAATGTCGACGTAACGCCGGATGGCTTACCGATCAAATACGCTTTCAGCGTCATACGAAGCGACCGGTACGAATATCTTATTGAAACGAACGAATAAGCGCGAAGAGTCGCGTGTGAACACGGCGGCTTATTCGCGAGACCACCTCTGGCGGATCAGGCGGCCGCTCTGCCAGTCGGGATCGCAATAATACTTGATGGGCCGATGCCCTGTCATCAAATCGTTGCAAAAAGGAACTATGTCTATCCGGAGATACCTAGACATCTAGGCATCAATGTCCAACACCCTGATGAGCCCGGACCTGAGCCGGGCGTTTAATCGAAGCGGCGAACACCGGTGCGGATTGAAGTTGAAAAGCGGCAGCGATGGATGGCGGTTCTCGCGCGAGCCCGATGCGATGAACTTGAGCGGGCCTGGGACAACCTGGCCATCCAGCCGCAATTTGATTGGCTTCGCCGACCGGAAACCGGCCTCGTGCTTGTGCGTGGACGCGCCGGGGGTACCGGCGCCCTATTCAACCTTGGTGAGGTCACGATGACCCGATGTGCCGTTAGGTTGGCCGATGGCATGACGGGCTTCGCCTTCGTCCTCGGGCGCGACCAGCGTCATGCACAACTGGCGGCAGTTTTCGATGCGCTGTTGCAAGGAACAGATGACAGTGCGAGCGGCGTACTTCGGTTCGTTACCGAATTTGGAATCGCGCAATCCGCCCGCCGTGAGATCAAGAGCCGCAAAGCGGCTTCGACTAAGGTCCACTTTTTCGCAATGGCTCGAGGCATCAGTCCGGAATGATCAGCGTTTTGGATACTGCCGGGCTTGAGCCCGGATTCGCAAATCCTGTCTTCGATAGCCAGGACACATTCCGCCGCGTGTTAGATGCGTATGCATATGTCGGCAGGCCGCAAACGCTGGTCTCTGCCACTGCGGCAGTCGGTCCCCTTGATCCGGCGACCGCCGCCGTCTGCCTCACGCTTGCGGATTGCGAAACACCGGTCTGGCTCGATTCCCGGTCGAATCTACCTTCGGTTCGCAAGTACCTTGGGTTTCACTGCGGGGTGCCGTTTGTGGACAGCGTTGAAAGATCGACATTTGCCATTGTGGCCAATCCGATGACGATGCCGCGCCTGGCCGAGTTCAATCCCGGAACAGAATTGGAGCCTCAGGTCTCGACGACGATTGTTGTCCAGGTGCCATCTTTAAACGGCGGTCCGCCTGTTCGGTGGCGTGGACCGGGCATCCAGCGCGAAGTTTCGGTGGACGTTGATGGGCTTGCATCTTGGTTTTGGGAGGACTGGGAGCTCAATCATGAGCTTTATCCGAGTGGAGTCGATGTTCTCTTTACCTCCGGAAATGCAATTATCGCTCTTCCTCGCAGCATATCCGGGGAGATCTAGATGGCTTATGTTGCCGTAAAAGGTGGGGAGGAGGCTATCCTCAACTCACATGGTTTGGTTGCGGAGGATCGGCGGGGAGACCCAGCAGTTCCCGAACTTACGGTCCGGCAGATTGCCGAGCAGTTCGGTCTCGCTGTCGACCGAGTGATGTGTGAGGGCTCTGTCTACGATAGAGAGCTTGCGGCATTGGCATTGAAACAAGCCCAAGGCGACGCCGTTGAGGCGATCTTCCTTCTCCGGGCGTTTCGCACGACTCTACCGCGCTTGGCAGTGTCAAACGCGCTCGATACAGCCCGGATGGCCATTCAGCGACGCGTCTCAGCAACCTTCAAGGACATTCCCGGAGGGCAGATTCTCGGTTCGACCTATGAGTACACACATAGGCTGCTTGATTTTGATCATCTCGATATTGTTGATTGCGATATGCCGAAAGCGAAGGTCGCGGATGATCCGCTGGATCCAACTTTTCCGCGTGCCTTCGACAGCATTTCCGACGAAGACCTGATTGAAGCCGAGTTGCCGGAACCCGACCAGTCACCGGTTTTCGATCTCACCCGAGATCCTCTTGCCATGCCCGCCGGTCGCGATCAGCGCTTGCAAAATCTGGCCCGTGGCGATGAGGGATTTGTCGTGGGTTTGGCGTATTCAGCGCTGCGTGGCTATGGCGCTGCCCATCCCTACGTAGGGGAAACAAGGGTTGGGGATGTCACGATAGAAATCCTACCCGAGGAATTGGGCTTTTCTGTTTCTATTGGCGACATCATCGTCACGGAATGCCAGATGCTGGATTTCTTTGGGGGCTCGGAAGACGAGCCTGCGCGCTTCACCCGCGGATATGGTCTCTCATTTGGAAAGAGTGAGCGCAAGGCGATGGCAATGGCAATCGTTGACCGATCGTTGCGCTGTCGCGAATACGGCGAGGAAGCAAAATACCCTGTTCAGGATGAAGAGTTCGTTCTGTCCCATACCGACAATCTCGAGGCGGCCGGTTTCGTCTCGCATCTCACTTTGCCTCACTATGTCGATTTCCAGGGCGACCTGCAATTCATAAGACAGTTGCGGGAGGAGCATAACCGCCGCCGTTCAAGCAAGGAGGCCGCGGAATGACGGGACCTCATGACAACGCAGCCGGCCGCAGCTTCCGCCAACCCTACAATTTTGCGTATCTGGACGAACAGTCCAAAAGGATGATCCGGCGATGCATTTTGAAGTCCATGGCCGTTCCAGGCCTTCAGGTTCCGTTTGGCAGCCGCGAAATGCCGCTGGCGTACGGGTGGGGGACCGGCGGCATTCAAGTCACAGCCAGTGTCATTGGACCAAACGACACGCTGAAGGTGATTGACCAGGGCGCGGACGACGCAACGAATGCCGTCTCCATCCGGCGTTTTTTCAAGCGTGTGGCCGGCATCGCTACGACCGAAATAACAGAGGCTGCCACAATCATTCAGACGCGTCATCGGGTGCCCGAAACGCCTCTCAAGGAGGGACAAATTATCGTCTACCAAGTGCCGTCGCCCGAACCGTTGCGCCGGCTGGAACCGAGGGACTCCGAAACCCGTAAGATGCATGCCTATGCAGAATATGGTCTGATGAGTGTCGAGCTTTACGAAGATATCGCGCGCTTTGGTCATATTGCGACGACCAACAGCTATCCAGTTATGACAAACGGGCGATATTTGATGTCGCCTTCACCTATTCCCAAATTTGACAACCCGAAGATAGCGAACAATCCAGCCATTCAGCTTTTCGGCGCGGGCCGTGAAAAGCGGATTTACGCCGTCCCCCCCTACACACAGGTGCAGAGCCTGGATTTCGAAGACCATCCGTTTCGTGTGCAGCGATGGAGGCAATGCTGCTCCCTTTGTGGGGCGACTGACAGTTATCTTGATGAGATCGTGATGAGTGACAAGGGTCGTCGGATGTTCGTTTGCTCGGACACCGACTACTGCACTACTCGCCGGAACCATGGTCACCTTGGACCGGATCGTGGCGATCCCGCCGACATCGAATTGCTCTTACCCTCGAAAATCGCAACGGGATCGGAATCACGATGAGAGCAGCGGCTCAGTTCCAGCCCGCCCGCCGCCAGCCGCTGCTTTCCGTCCGGCAGCTCACGAAAATGTATGGAAAGACGGTAGGCTGCCGGGACCTTTCGTTCGATCTCTTTCCAGGGGAAATCATCGCGATTGTCGGGGAATCCGGATCCGGAAAGTCGACGTTGCTCAGCTGCCTGTCGGGACGTTTGATGCCTGATCAGGGTTCCGTCATTTACGATCTGAATCATAAAGGACCGACGGACATTTTGACCTTATCGGAGCCGGAACGCCGCAAGCTGATGCGGACGGACTGGGGACTCGTCCACCAAAACCCGCGAGATGGCCTTAGAATGGAAGTCACCGCTGGTGGCAATATAGGGGAGCGGCCAATGGCAGTCGGTGCACGCCACTATGGTCGCATACGAGAGGAAGCTCAGAATTGGCTTGCCCAGGTTGAGATTGACCTGCTGCGCACAGATCATCGACCGAAAACGTTTTCCGGTGGCATGCAGCAACGTCTGCAAATTGCCAGAATTCTCGTTACCAAGCCGCGCCTCGTCTTTATGGACGAACCGACGGGCGGCCTCGATGTATCGGTTCAAGCCCGGCTGCTCGACCTGCTGCGGTGCCTGGTCATGAATATCGGAGTGGCTGTCGTGATAGTCACCCACGACCTGTCTGTTGCCCGACTATTGGCGGACCGCATCATCGTGATGTGGCGAGGAAACATGGTGGAGACCGGCCTCGCCGACCAGGTTCTGGACGATCCGCATCATCCCTACACGCAGCTTCTCGTTTCCTCGGTGCTCTGAATGATCATAAGAACGGATACTTCACCGCACCGTGCAGCGGCAAAGCTCTCCCCGAACGAACTGACATTAACCGGCGCGCGACTTGTTTTGCCGGATGAAGTTTATGATGGAACAGTCCACATCATCGATGGCTACATCGACGACATCGCCGCCGGCAGAAGCACAGTGCCTGGCGCGATCGACCTCGAAGGCGGCTATGTGACGCCAGGCCTCATCGATCTCCATACCGACAATTCGGAGAAGCATGCACTGCCGCGCGCCGGCGTGGTGTGGAATCATCTTTCGGCGGTCATGGCACACGATGCGCTGGTCATAGCAGCCGGCATCACGACAGTTTTTGATTCCCTTTGCATAGGATCAACGACCCGGGATCATACCAGACAAGCTGATCGAGCTCGCATCCTGCCCGTTCTCATCGACGGGATTCGTGAAGCCAGGGCCCATGGACTGCTTCGAGCGGATCATTTTCTGCATTTGCGTTGCGAGGTGACCGACGAAGAGGTGATGTCCGTGTTCACGCCTTTGGTCGGCGATCCGCTTGTGAAACTCGTATCGGTGATGGACCATGCCCCTGGTCATCGCCAATCGCCCCAACTCGACCGCTTCCGTGAAATGCAGATCAAGCAGTATGGCTGGTCGGCAGAGGACGCCGACCGTCGAATCGAAGCATGGATCGATGCCTCACGGACGATAGGACCTCAAAACCGAAGCCGAATTATTGCCCTTGCGCGCGCTCGGCAACTGCCGCTCGCCAGCCATGATGATCAAACACCTGAACATGTTCGAGAAGCGAATGACGCTGGAGTTTTGATCTCTGAATTTCCGACAACCCGGGCTGCTGCGGAGATTGCGCGCTCCCTTGGCATTTGCATCTTAATGGGCGCACCGAATATCGTTCGCGGCAGCTCGCACTCGGGAAACATAAGCGCCCGTGAGCTGGCGACAACCGGTCACCTCGACATCCTTGCCTCGGATTACGTTCCGGCGAGCCTGTTGCATGGAGCCTTTCAACTGACAAGGGATCCGATCGGGATGAGTCTTACGAAGGCCATTTCCACGGTTAGTTCGGTCCCTGCCTCGGTGACCGGCTTTTGCGACAGAGGGATGATTGGAATCGGCGGCCGCGCCGATCTCTGCCACATCGTTGAAATCGCCGACATTCCCGTTGTTCGCGGAGTGTGGAGGCAAGGTCGTCAAGTATTTTGATAGAAAGCGGACCGCAAGCATACGGTCCGATGACCCTCAAGGAGAATTGTCTGGTGATATCCTCAGCAACGGACCCCGCACTTCGCGCCGTTGGCCTTGCCAAGACCTTCACGCTGCACGCCCAGGGCGGCATTGTCCTGCCTGTCTTCGACAATATCGAACTCACGGTCAACGCCGGTGAGTGCGTCTGCCTCGTCGGTCCTTCCGGCGCCGGCAAGTCGACGCTCCTGCGCTCGCTTTACGCCAATTATAAGCCGGATGCCGGCAAGATCCTCGTCGTACATAGGAACGAAACCGTCGATCTCCTCGCCGCCGAACCTTGGGAGGTCGTCGAAATCCGCCGCAGCGCGATCGGCTACGTTAGCCAGTTCCTGCGCGTCATCCCGCGGGTGCCCGCCCTCGACGTCGTCGCGGGCCCCGCCATCGCCAAGGGCATCCCGGCCGACCAGGCCAAGGCGCTCTCCAAAACGCTGCTCACGCGCCTCAACATTCCCGAACGGCTCTGGCCGCTCGCACCAGCCACCTTCTCCGGTGGCGAGCAGCAGCGTGTCAATATAGCCCGCGGCTTCGTCGTCGACTATCCCATCATACTCCTCGACGAACCGACTGCATCCCTCGACGCCGCCAACCGGGCCACCGTCGTCGACCTCATCACCGAAGCTAAGGCGCGCGGGGCAGCGATCGTCGGCATCTTCCATGACGAAGAGGTACGCCGAGCTGTCGCTGACCGGTTGTTTGCGGTCGCCTGATTGCGTGACACGGCTCTGTCGATCAGCATGTGTATCGTACGCCTTGAAAAAATCAGCATTAGCAGCCAAGGTCGCTTTGACAAGATCGAGGTCGATAATAGTTCAAAATGTATCGGAGTCACAGAACAGTTTGGAGGAGTCAGTCAGACGGGGAAGAATAGAAGTTAATATATCTATCTATGTCGTTGAAATTAATACCACCAAATATTATATGGTGACGAAATGTTTTGAAATAGTCCATTTAGCATCTGCTTTTCTGTTGCTGCCCATCCGGATGCAATCGACCAGAGAGATCTTAACTGTATGGTCGACAACGCCGTGAATGGTTAAGTCCAACGATCCTGGGTAAAGCTCATGCTCGACGTCATGCAGCACGAGTTTTGAATCGTATCCGTCCAGTGACAACTCGCCATACACCCCCGCTTGCGAAAAAACTGCGATTATGTACTTTTCGCACCAACCGCTAGATACGGGCTACACGCATGACCGGCGTCGCCCCTACTTTGAGTGCGACCGAGGCTTGCCGGCTTTCTGGCGCGGGTGCTCATCTTTTGGTTTCTGCTTGGCAATCGCCCGCAATTTAGCGTCGAACACTTCCTCTGAATCATCACAGCCCAATTCGCGGGCTGCCTGTTCAAACTTCTGAGATTGCGTTAGGTGTTTCTCATCCGTCATACTAAAAATGTCCTGTTCCGATGACGGACAATTCTTGGGGGGAAACGCAGTGGCAACAACTCGACAGCCGGATTCTATTGAGGTGAATCGAATCTACCTGTATGAGGAAAACCCTCGCCATGAGCCTATGGAATCTCAAGACGAGATTATAGAGTATCTGTGCAAGGATGAACAAGTTTTCAATCTCGCCAGAAGCATTGCGGAAGCCGGGCCAAATCCGCTGCAATTGGTTGGACTCGTTCAGATTCCCGGTTCCGGATCGGCCGCCACAAAAAAGACCTACCAGGTTTGGGAAGGCAACCGACGGGTATGCGCGATCAAACTGCTTAATGATCCGGACCTTGCGCCGCCGCATCTCCGGAAGGATTTTGCCCGGCTATCGTCAACCTCGGGCCATGTTCCGATCAAGAAGCTAAGCGCTGTTGTTTTCGGCGACCATGACGACCTCAAATATTGGATGGGGATCATCCACGATGGCGCGCAGGGCGGCGTTGGTCTGCTTGACTGGGATGCCGCGCAGAAAGCGCGCCACTTCGGGTCAAGTCGCAACAGGGTTGCCCTCGCGGTATTGGATGCCGCCGAAAGCCTAGGCTTCATCTCGAAGGACGAACGCCAAGGCAAGCTGACGACAGCGCAACGTTTCCTGAACAGCAGCATTGTGCGAGAGGCGATCGGCATCGACTCAAGCAGCCCTGACGATGTGACGTACACTCGACCGTCCGACGACATAAAGAAGCAGCTCGCTCGGTTCGTTGATGATCTCAAAGAAGGCGAAAAGATAAATTCACGTCGGAATCGTGCGCAGATCGATACCTACGGCCGCAAGCTGGCGGCCAGTTCGGATATCACCGGCGAGCGCACCGAGCCCATTTCGCTGAAAACAATCACGCCGGCCGTGGTGAAAAGCCGCCGGAAAGCCCAGCCCCAGAAGCCGCGGCCCGTATCCCATCTGGAATACGAAAAGGGCCTTGCAAAGGCTCTTGAGGACAACACAAATTCCAAGCTTGAGGCACTCTACTATTCGATTTGCGCGGTGCACGTCGAACATACGTTGCTCCTGACGATTGGCGTGTGGGCATTTGTTGAATCGCTGGCGGCCCTCGCAGGCAAGAATGCGGACACTGATTTCAACGCATTCTTCAGCAATCAAAGGATGTCAGACTTGGGCCTCGCAAGCGGCAGGGCACTCAATCCGATCCGCGATGCGTTGATGCGTATTGCCCGCAACGGAAACGCAACCAAGCATCATCAGACATCGGCGAATTTTGACAGGTTGCAACTCGCGAACGATCTGGCGACGATTACGCCATTGTTGACCAAAACGGCCGAATCCATAAAGCCGCGAAAATAGCTATGGCCGTGGCGAAACGAACTCGCTAAAATCCCCCATCATTTCAAAGTGAAGGGTCGTTTGCGATATGCCTTTGGCAACCTCACCGCTGCGCTATCCGGGCGGAAAAGCTCCACTGACGGGACTTGTGTCCCAAATCATCCGTCTGAACAAATTGCAGTACGGGCACTATGCGGAACCCTATGCCGGGGGATGCGGGCTGGCGCTCGGCTTGCTTTACGGCGGCTACGTCAGCGACATTCACATCAACGACATCGACCGCGGAATATGGGCGTTTTGGAATGTCGTCCTCAACCAAACAGACGATTTCATCGACTTGATGAATCGAACGCCTGTCACGCTCGACGAATGGCGTCGAAGACGTGAAATGCAACGAAATCAGCGCGGCCTATCACCACTAGAAATAGCCTTCACCACGTTCTTCCTGAATCGAACAAATCGCTCCGGAATCATCAAGAACGCAGGGGTTATCGGTGGCCTCGGTCAGGTAGGCGACTACAAGATTGATTGCCGCTTCACCAAGAGCGAATTAGAGCGGCGAATTAGGCGAGTGCAAAGATACCGGGACCACATCCACCTGCACAGAAAGGACGCGCTAGACTTCCTCAAGCACGTCGAACGAAACCTCCCCGAACGCACATTCCTTTGCATCGATCCGCCGTACTTCAAAAAAGGCTCGACCCTCTATACGAGCTTCTACGATCCCGAGGACCATGCAGCGGTCGCGACGAAAATCCTGGGCCTCGATAGGCCTTGGATAATCACCTACGACCGCTGCGACGAAATAAGCGCTCTCTACAAGACGCGCAGGCAGTATGAGATTTCTCTCAACTACTCGGCTCAGGTAAAGCGCGTTGGCTCGGAACTTCTCGTCGTATCCAAGGGCCTTAAAGTGCCCGACGAGCTTCGAGACGCACAGGTTCACAAACCTCAATACCGAAGCGCCGCCTAGCGGTGCTTCCGCTTCATCGCCTCCCAAAGCTCGCGCGGTGTGAGCCGGCGCTTAGGCTGTGGTGACGTCAGGCCTGCGATAGGTCAGGCGCTTTCCGCCGAGCCCCTTGGCGAGCTTTTCAGCCCGGGCAACATCGTCAACGCCCAACGCCACGCGGTTGTTGTAGCGGAAGTCAAATTCCGCCGTAACCGCTGTTCTCAGGCCACGGCCTTGAGTGGCGCGGGGGCATACGCCCAGGGCAGCAGGTAGTCGAGCTGGCTTTGCGGATGGCCTGCGACGATGCGGGTGATGACGTCGGCGAGGTAGGCGTACGGGTCGAGGCCGTTGAGTTTCGCGGTTTCTACGAGCGAGGCGATCGTCGCCCAGTGCTCTCCACCGCCGTCGGAACCGGCGAAGAGCGCATTCTTCCGATTGAGGGCGATTGGCCTGATCGAGCGTTCGACGACGTTGGAGTCGATCTCGACGCGGCCGTCGTCGAGGAAGCGACCAAGCCCAGCCCAGCGCGACAGCGGGTAGCGGATTGCTTCGGCGAGCTTGCTCTTCTGGCTGACCAGCGCGAGTTTCCCGCGCAGCCACGGCTCGAGGGCGTCGATGATGGGTCGGCTTCTCTGCTGGCGAGCAGCGCAGCGCTCCTCCGCCGGGCGGCCCCGGATCTCGCTCTCGATCTTGTAGAGCTCGCCGATGCGCTGGAGCGCCTCTGTCGCGATCGGCGCGGGCCCGGACTGGGCCAGTTCGTAGAAGCGGCGACGGACATGGGCCCAGCAGAAGGCCAGGCTCACGGCATTGCGCTCGGCCAACGCCCGGTATCCCGCGTAGCCGTCGACTTGCAGAATCCCGACGAAGCCCTGAAGGTGCCGCAGTGGCTGCTCGGCCTTTCGATCGGGCGCATAGAGATAGGCGACGCCGGGCGGATCGATCCCGCCCCAGGGGCGATCGTCGCGTGCATAGGCGAACAGTTGGCCCGTCTTGGTGCGGCCGCGCCCGGGATCGAGCACCGGCGCCGTGGTCTCGTCGGCGAAGAGCTTCCCGGACGCCTTCAGCCGCTCGAACAACCGCTCGTGGATGGGGCGGAGCAGGAAAGCCGCCTTGCCGACCCAATCGGCAAGCGTTGAGCGATCCAGGTTCACGCCTTGGCGGGCGTAGATTTGCGCCTGGCGATACAGGGGAAGATGGTCGGCGTACTTGGAGACCAGCACATGGGCGACGGTCGCCTCAGTCGGGATGCCGCCCTCGACGAGCCGCGACGGAGCCGGCGCCTGCACTACAATCTCCTCGCAGCTCCGACAGGCATACTTCGGCCGGCGCGTGACGATGACGCGGAATTGGGCCGGCACGATGTCGAGGCGCTCGGAACGATCCTCGCCCATGACGTGCAGCATCCCCTTGCAGCACGGGCAGATATAGTCGGGAATGTCGATGATCTGCTCGATACGCGGCAGATGCGCGGGCAGTGATCCACGGTTGGCGCGGCGCTTCCTGGCGCGAGCCTCGCGCTTGGCAGTATCGGCGGTGTCCTCCGCGGCGAAGCCTTCAGCCTCGATCTGCTCGGCCTCTTCAAGGCCCAGCAGCAGCTGGTCGACCGGCAGGCTCTCTGCTCTGCGGCCGAAGCGGTGGCGCTGCAGTTCCTTGATGATCTGGCGCAGCCGCTCGTTCTCGGCGCGCTCCGCCGCCAGCATCGCCTGAAGCGCGATCGGATCGTTGGTCTGAGGCTCGGCCGGGTTGCTCACAAGGCCGATTCAATCATGCATTCCAATGCTTTGCCAGCGCCTCTAGCCTCCCATGGAATCAACTTGCCGCGACCGGCGCGCGCGTCTCGCGGGCGTCATGCACGCGCCGCCAATCCAACCCTTCCAGGAGCGCCTGCAATTGCGCCGCCGACAACCTCACCACGCCATCGGTGATGGCAGGCCAGCAGAACTTCCCGTCTTCCAGACGCTTCGCCAGCAGGCACACGCCGGTGCCGTCGAAGTACACCAGCTTGACCCGGTCGGCGCGCTTGGCCCTGAAGACGTAGACCGCGCCAGAGAACGGATCGGCGCCCATCGTCTCGCGCACCAGCGCCGCCAGGCCCTCGGCCCCCTTGCGGAAGTCCACCGGCTTCGTCGCGACCATCACCTTGACCACACCCGTCGGCCCGATCACGACGGCGCCTTCAGCGCACGGATCACCGCCGCCACTGTCCTGGCGTCGGCGCCACGACCGACCCGCATGGCGACGCCGTCAATCTCCAGCTCTATCACGCCGGTTTCTCGCGCGGCCTTCCGCTTCCGTGTCGATCTCGCGCGCTTCCCCGCCGGTTCGGGCTCCTGTGCCGCGACCACCGCTGGAACAAACAACGGCTCCGGTGCTGGCGCATTCGCCAACGGCACCCGCGCGGACCGGCGCCAGGCGAACAGCTGCTGCGGGGACAATGCATGTCGCCGGGCCACTGCGCTCACGGTCTCGCCAGCATCGTAGCTTTCCGCCACGATCCGCGCTTTCTCCTCCGGCAACCAATCGCGCCGCCGTCCAGAACCCGTGAACACCTCGAAACGTCGCGCCGGCTCAGAATCCTTGGACTTAAGCGTAAGCTCTGAAATCGTCATGTGTCGAAGCCCTCAAAGGCTCCGAACATCGCTGCTCACGACCACGCGCGAAAGGTGGTGCCGGTACAGCGCTCACATTCCGCCAGATAGCGGTGCAGGTGCTTCTTGCCGCAGTGCTGGTAAACGCCTTTCATGCCGCGCTTGAAGATCGAAAAATAGCCTTCAATCGTGTTGGTGTGGGTGGATATGGCGAGCGTCGTAGCGAACATACTCCTCCTGTCCATGCCGAACGATGCTGTGTTCAGCAAAGCTCTTGTTGAGGTGGAAATAGTGTCCGGCCTTCGGTCATGACGCGGGCTTCCTTGGCGATGTTCTCTTCCAAGTTTGGAGTTATGGTCGCCGGCTTCAGGTCGTCCACGACCATACTGCGCGTTTGGCCGGTCTCGCGGTCGAGCAGCGAAAGCACTTTCATCTTGTGATGGTAGGCGCGCTTCTTTGCTTTTCCGGGCTCGCGACCGATGAAAGTCTCGTCAGCCTCCACAAAGCCGCCACCGCCGCCAATCCGCGCCAGTGAACCGTCACGCATTGCCTCACGGATACGGTGCGCCAGAAACCATGCGCTCTTGTACTGGATCTCAAGGATGCGGTGCAGTTGGTGCGAGCTGATCCCCTTCTTGGAGGAGACCATCAGGTGCACCGCCTGCAACATTTTGTTCAAAGGAATGCGGCCGTTCTCGAACACAGTCCCGACCTTTGCCGTGAACTGCTTCCGGCAATGGCGGTCTTTGCACTTCCAAACGCCAACTCGGGTAGCCTGACCTTGCAACTTGGTAGCGTTGTTGATCGTGCCGCAGTGCGGACATACCGGCTCGCCCCTCCAGAGCACCTCCTCAAGGTGCTCGAAAGCGGCTGCTTCATCATGAAAATAAGGCTTGGAAAAGATAGACATGGCAACCCTGATATATAGTTCACGATACCTATTGAGGCTTGGTTTGTAAAGTACATAATCGCCAAAAAATTGGGTGCGCTGGAGTATATGGGCCAAGCCTGGGCTGATCGGGCGAGGCGAGGAGGATTTGCGTCACGCCTCGCTGCAGGATTTCCGGTACGAGTGAAATCCCCACCGGATTGGAATTTGGCCCGCTGCTACGGTGGCGGGTCTTGTCAATCCAGCCAGACAGGCTAGCCGCTGCCTTTCAACCGCTTATGCATCTTCTCGTACTCTGCACTTGGTCGCATGCCATATCGTGAGCGGAGTTTGGACGATATTTCCAGCGCCCGACGTCCCAGCATCCGAGTAGCATCGTCGAAGTCGAAGGGGTTGCCTTCGTAGACGCGTGCGTAAGCCGCCTCTGATTCCGCGATCTTGCTGGACGTCATAAAGGACAAGACCGCATCCGCCAAAATCGGATCCACTGAACGCCAATCAATATCCTCCGGAATGACAGGCGCCGGTGGAAGGGACTCCGAATAGGCCTCCTCGGCCATATGAAAATGGCCCTCGCTCATATTGGCATTGTTCCAGCAATCTGCGGCGTAGCTTTCAAAGGCGATCGCGCACCGCATCGCCGCGTATCGCGCTGACCGCTTTTCGGACCAACGCTCCTTAACGAAATCGGCTACCCAGCCTGCCAAAGCCGAAATTAGCCCTGTCGCGATGATCGCGAGGATGATCTCTTTGCTCGTCCAAACCGCTTCAACAGCCACAGGCACGGGATACTGCTCTCATCGATTTAGTTGCCTACCATCAGCATGCAAGCGGCCAACACTTCGCGGATGGATGTTGTTCCCGTCACGCAGGGTGGGGCGAACGTCGCTGCAACACACGCTTGAATGTCAACGCGGTGGGATTGGTAGTCTTTGCCCGTTGCGGCACTTGTTCCGACGATCAAGTCGTGGACGAAGCCGGCGCGGTTCGAACCTGATGACTTGTTATATTGGTCGCACGTCGAAGTTAACGTCAGACCACCGAAATCGCCGGCCAATGCCGGCAGCGGTGTCAGAACCAACAAGCATCCAGCAATTGAGCCTTTAATCATCGCCCGCTCCCCCCGCCAATAATCGCAGGAAAGAGTTGGCACCGCAATTGAAGCGCACGACTTCGTTGTGACCGCGATGATGGTTCCACGGCAAGCAAGAGCGCCAGGCGTACCGTACCTATCGCCAAAATCGCAACTTTCGCTGTGTCGCTAAGTTCATGAAAAAGTTGGCTCGCTAAGCGGTGGCATACAATTCGTGGGCACCTCGGGTAAATGCCACGAATGACACTCTTCCGTTATCTTAATGATGACGCTCTTTTGATCTTATCCCGCAAATTCCGGTTCCTCTACGAAGCGGCGCTCCTCGATACCTATGAGCGCTTTTCTCTCGTGGTGCGTCCTTCCCCACACCGCAGGAGGTCGTCCACGCAATCTACGGTCTCATCAAGCGAACGCCAGAGCTTGCCGACGACGACGTTGGCGAAAGCCTGCCTGACCTAGTGTCCAAGCTTGGTCGACGCCTGAAGTTCGCAGGCGAGCGAACAAGGCTGCGGAGACAGCGTTGCGGGTCGCGAACGTTGCCTACCAGAAACTGATCCAGTCGGTTGGCTCGAAGACGAAGAACATGGGCCATTCGGAAGTGCGTGGCGAGCCTCGTGACGCTGACGAATCTCTATGTTCACCGAGTTCTACAAGTCGGATCGGCTAACCGGTTACGCCCGCGCCGCCATGGACGAGGGCGTCACGACCACAACCGCTCTTCACCGCTCTGCATGCCCGCGGGTTCTTTCCGTGGAGGCTTCCCGACGCCGGCCCGGAGCAACGTCATCTCGAGGCGATTGCCGGCCTCATCCGACATCTCCTGTCGCCTTTGTCGGGCCCGCGACACAAGTCTATTTAGCCAATTTAATATTTTTGCCAAATGTTAAATAGCTGAAAAGCAATCATAAAATTTCTTCTTCGATCTAACTGGCCGAATTGGCACGAGTTTTGAAACGATCGGTGCGAGGCGGCGGGATCTGCCGACCGGCATTGAAGTCGCGGTAACCGCTATGGATGGAAAGAAGGAAGGAAGCAACATGTCAGGTCTGCGTCAGATCGCATTCTACGGAAAGGGGGGCATCGGCAAGTCCACCACCTCTCAAAATACGCTAGCCGCCCTGGTCGACCTCGGACAGAAAATCCTGATCGTCGGCTGCGACCCCAAAGCCGACTCCACCCGGCTGATCCTGAACGCAAAGGCGCAGGATACCGTTCTGCATCTCGCCGCCCAAGAAGGTTCTGTGGAAGACCTTGAACTCCAGGACGTGCTCAAGATCGGCTACAAAGACATCAAGTGCGTGGAGTCCGGCGGCCCCGAGCCGGGTGTCGGCTGCGCCGGCCGCGGCGTCATCACCTCGATCAACTTCCTCGAGGAGAACGGCGCCTATGATAATGTCGACTATGTCTCCTACGACGTGCTGGGCGATGTGGTGTGCGGCGGCTTTGCGATGCCGATCCGCGAAAACAAGGCCCAGGAAATCTACATCGTCATGTCCGGCGAGATGATGGCGCTCTATGCCGCCAACAACATCGCCAAGGGTATCCTGAAATACGCCCATTCGGGCGGCGTGCGGCTCGGCGGGCTGATCTGCAATGAGCGACAGACCGACCGCGAGCTCGACCTCTCCGAGGCGCTGGCCGCCAGACTCAATTCCAAGCTCATCCACTTCGTGCCGCGCGACAACATCGTCCAGCACGCCGAACTGAGAAAGATGACGGTAATCCAGTATGCGCCGGACTCCAAACAGGCAGGGGAGTACCGCGCGTTGGCCGAGAAGATCCATGTCAATTCGGGCCAGGGCACCATCCCGACCCCAATCACCATGGAGGAGCTCGAGGACATGCTGCTCGACTTCGGCATCATGAAGACGGACGAGCAAATGCTTGCCGAGCTTCAGGCCAAGGAAGCGAAATTGGCCGTCGCTCAGTAGCCGCCGCTACCGACAGGGGGCGCCGACCGTGACCTGGCGCCCCTTTGTACGAAACAAGGCCTCGTTGGCGAGGCGTTACCCGAACCTTGAAAGGGGCAGGTCCCATGGGCCTCGACTATGAGAATGACGGCGCTTTGCATGCGAAGCTTATCGAAGACGTGCTGTCCCAATATCCAGACAAGGCGGCGAAGCGTCGCAAGAAGCACCTCAGTGTCGCAACGAGCAAGGACGAGGCCGGCGGGGAGGACAAGGGCCTTTCCGAATGCGACGTCAAATCGAACATCAAATCCATTCCGGGCGTGATGACAATCCGCGGCTGCGCCTATGCCGGCTCCAAGGGCGTGGTGTGGGGTCCAGTCAAGGATATGGTCCACATCTCGCACGGGCCGGTCGGCTGTGGGCAATATTCCTGGTCGCAACGCCGCAACTATTACGTCGGCACGACGGGTATCGACACGTTCGTGACAATGCAGTTCACCTCCGACTTCCAGGAGAAGGACATCGTTTTCGGCGGCGACAAGAAGCTGGAAAAGATCATCGACGAGATCGAGGACCTGTTTCCGCTCAGTGGCGGCATCTCGGTGCAGTCCGAATGCCCGATCGGCCTGATCGGGGACGATATCGAGGCCGTGTCGCGCAAGAAAGCCAAGGAGCACGAAAAGACGATTGTACCGGTGCGCTGCGAAGGTTTCCGCGGCGTTTCACAATCGCTCGGCCACCACATTGCCAATGATGCGATCCGCGATTGGGTCTTCGACAAGGACGATGTCGCGTTCGAGTCCGGCCCATACGACGTCAACGTCGTCGGCGACTACAACATTGGCGGCGATGCCTGGGCCTCGCGAATCCTGCTCGAAGAGATTGGGCTTCGGGTGGTCGGCAACTGGTCGGGCGACGCCACACTCGCCGAAATAGAGCGCGCTCCCAAGGCCAAGCTCAACCTGATCCACTGCTACCGGTCGATGAATTACATCTGCCGGCACATGGAGGAAAAGTACGGCATCGCCTGGATGGAATACAATTTCTTCGGCCCCTCCCAGATCGAGGCCTCTCTGCGCAACATCGCCAAGCATTTCGGCCCGGAAATCGAGGAGAAGACCGAAAAGGTCATCGCCAAATACCGGCCCTTGGTCGATGCCGTCATCGCCAAGTACCAACCGCGCCTCGAAGGCAGGACGGTGATGCTCTATGTCGGCGGGCTACGTCCTCGTCACGTCATCACTGCTTACGAGGACCTCGCTATGGTGATCGTCGGCACCGGCTATGAGTTCGCCCACAACGACGACTATCAGCGCACCGGCCATTACGTGAAAAATGGCACGCTCATCTATGACGACGTCACCGGTTACGAGCTGGAGAAGTTCATCGAAGGCATCCGCCCTGATCTCGTTGGCTCCGGTATCAAGGAGAAGTACCCGGTGCAGAAGATGGGCATCCCGTTCCGCCAGATGCACTCCTGGGACTATTCCGGCCCGTATCACGGCTATGACGGCTTCGCCATTTTCGCCCGCGACATGGATCTGGCCATCAACAACCCGGTCTGGGGTCTCTACCGCGCGCCGTGGAAGAAGATGAAGGACGCACCGCTGAGGGCCGTCGCCGCCGAATGAGGACTGGCCTCCCTGCCAGGCAGGGAGGCCGATAAATGCTCGGGGGCACTCGATCCGCGAGAGGCCCTTCAAGTTTCGATGTCCCTGTGCTGCCGCTTGCCGCAGCCAGATGGAAAAGGTAACCACCATGCCGCAATCGGCCGAAAAAGTTCTCGACCATGCTCCATTGTTCCGCGAGCCGGAATACAGACAAATGCTTGCCGAGAAGAAACTGAATTTCGAATGTCCGCACCCTGATCAGATCGTCACCGATCAACGCGAATTGACCAAGACTTGGGAATACCGCGAAAAGAACCTCGCTCGCGAGGCGCTTGTCATAAACCCCGCCAAGGCCTGCCAGCCGCTCGGTGCGGTGTTCGCGGCCGCGGGCTTCGAGCGCACCATGTCTTTCGTCCACGGTAGCCAGGGCTGCGTTGCCTACTACCGCTCGCATCTGTCGCGACATTTCAAGGAGCCTTCGTCAGCGGTTTCCTCCTCGATGACCGAGGACGCGGCAGTGTTTGGCGGCCTCAAGAACATGGTCGACGGGCTCGCCAATACATACAAGCTCTACGACCCCAAGATGATCGCCGTCTCGACCACCTGCATGGCCGAGGTCATTGGCGACGACCTGCGGAGCTTCATAGAGAACGCCAAGAACGAAGGCTCGGTCCCGTGCGACTTCGACGTGCCTTTCGCTCATACGCCTGCCTTCGTCGGCAGCCATGTCGATGGCTACGACGGCATGGTGAAGGGCGTGCTGGAGCATTTCTGGAAGGGCAGCGAGCGCTCGCAAGCCGCTGGGACCATCAACATCATTCCAGGCTTCGACGGATTCTGCGTCGGAAACAACCGGGAACTCAAGCGCCTCCTCGACCTGATGGGTGTCATTTATACCGTCATTCAAGACGCCTCAGACCAGTTCGACACGCCGTCGGACGGTGAATACCGCATGTATGACGGTGGCACGAAGATCGAAGACGTGAAAGGGGCACTCAACGCGGAGGCGACACTGTCGCTGCAGCATTACAACACCCGCAAGACGCTGGAATATTGCAACGAGGTCGGGCAGGCGACGGCATCCTTCCACTATCCGCTGGGAGTCCAGGCGACCGACGAATTCCTGATGAAGGTCTCAGCGATTTCCGGCCAGGAGATCCCCGAGACGATCCGGATGGAGCGCGGCCGACTGGTTGACGCCATGGCGGACAGCCAGTCATGGCTGCACGGCAAGAAGTACGCAATCTATGGGGATCCGGACTTCGTCTACGCCATGGCCCGCTTCGTCATGGAGACCGGCGGCGAGCCGACACATTGCCTCGCGACCAACGGCACATCGGCCTGGGAGGCCGAGATGAAGGAGTTGCTTGCATCCTCGTCCTTCGGCCAGGATGCCCAGGTCTGGGCGGGCAAGGATCTCTGGGCGATGCGTTCGCTGCTTTTTACAGAGCCGGTGGACCTGCTGATCGGCAATTCCTATGGCAAGTATCTGGAGCGCGACACCGGCACGCCGCTGATCCGGCTGATGTTTCCAATCTTCGACCGGCACCATCACCATCGCTTTCCCCTCATGGGCTACCAGGGTGGATTACGCGTGCTGACGACGATCCTCGACAAGATATTCGACAAGCTCGATCGCGAGACGAGCGAAACGGGCGTGACGGACTATTCCTATGACCTCACCCGCTAAGCCCGTGCCGGCTTTTCGCCGAGGCCGCCAATCGCCCAATGGACTTCGGAGACTGACGCAATGACCTCGCTCAGTGCCAAGATCCAGGACGTTTTCGACGAGCCCGCCTGCGATAACAACCGCGGCAAGGATGCCAAGGCGCGCAAGCAGGGCTGCTCGAAGCCGCTGACCCCCGGGGCGGCAGCCGGCGGCTGCGCCTTTGACGGCGCCAAGATCGTCCTGCAGCCGATCACCGACGTTGCGCACCTGGTCCATGCACCGCTCGCCTGCGAGGGCAATTCATGGGACAACAGAGGCGCAGCCTCGTCCGGGCCAACCCTGTGGCGGACAAGCTTCACAACCGACCTCACCGAACTCGACGTCGTGATGGGGCAGGGCGAGCGGAAGCTGTTCAGGGCGATCCGCGAGATCAAGGAAACATATGCGCCGCCGGCAGTCTTCGTCTATTCGACCTGCGTGACGGCGCTGATCGGCGACGACATTGAGGCCGTGTGCAAACGCGCGGCCGAAAAATTCGGCTTGGCCGTGGTGCCGATCAATGCGCCGGGCTTGGCCGGCTCCAAGAACCTCGGCAACAAACTCGCCGCCGAAGCGTTGCTCGATCATGTCATCGGCACGGTGGAACCCGACGACGCCGGGCCCTACGACATCAACATCCTTGGCGAATTCAACCTCTCCGGCGAATTCTGGCTGGTGAAGCCGCTGCTTGATCGGCTCGGCATCCGGGTGCGCGCCTGCATTCCGGGCGATGCGCGTTACATCGACGTTGCATCCGCGCACCGCTCCCAGGCGGCTATGTTGGTGTGCTCGAGCGCACTGATCAATCTGGCCCGCAAGATGGCGGGGCGCTGGGACATCCCGTTCTTCGAGGGCTCCTTCTACGGCATAACCGATACCTCGGAGGCACTTCGCAACATTGCTGAGCTGCTGGTGAGGAAGGGCGCCGATGCGGAGATCCTCGAGCGCACGGACACGCTGATCGCTGAGCAGGAGGCGATTGCGTGGAAGAAGCTCGAGGCCTACCGCCAGCGGCTTCAAGGCAAGCGCGTGCTGCTCAATACGGGCGGTGTGAAGTCCTGGTCAGTCGTCCACGCGCTGATGGAGATCGGCATGGAGATCGTCGGCACCTCGGTCAAGAAATCCACAGTCGAAGACAAGGAGCGGATCAAGCGGATCCTCAAGGACGAAAACCACATGTTCGAGCAGATGGCAGCGCTCGATCTTTACGCCATGCTCTCAAAACACAAGGCCGACATCATGCTGTCGGGCGGGCGCACGCAATTCATCGCGCTGAAGGCCAAGACACCCTGGCTCGATATCAACCAGGAGCGCCAACATCCTTATGCCGGCTATGACGGCATGGTGGAACTTGTCCGGCAGATCGACCTCGCCATTCATAGCCCGATCTGGGACCAGGTGCGGGAGCCGGCGCCGTGGGATCGCCAGCCTGCTGTGGAGGACAATCTGGCGAGCATGAAGAACGGGACCGCGACTGTGAACGCCTTCAATGAATTTGCTGGCGCGACGGCTCACCGCTTCGGCAACCGTTGAGGAAATTCGATGGTCCGCATCCTTCGCAAAATCAAATCAGCGGCGGTCAACCCGCTGAAGTCGTCGCAGCCGCTGGGTGCCGCCTTCGCTTTTCTTGGAGTCGAGGGTGCGATGCCCCTGTTCCATGGCAGCCAAGGCTGCACCAGCTTCGCGCTCGTGCTCTTCGTGCGGCATTTCAAGGAAGCGATCCCCTTGCAGACAACGGCGATGGATGAGGTGGCAACCATACTCGGCGGAGCGGACCATCTGGAAGAGGCGATCCTCAACCTCAAAACCCGCACTAAGCCAAAGCTGATAGGAGTGTGCACGACCGCGCTGGTGGAGACCCGTGGCGAAGACTGCGCGAGTGATATCGCCAACGTCAAGCTGAAGCATGCGGAAGAGCTCGCGGGTACGGAGGTTGTGCTGGCCAACACGCCTGATTTCGGCGGCGCTATCGAAGAAGGCTGGGCCAAGGCTGTCGCGGCGATGATCGAAGGGATTACACGGTCGGGCGCACGGACCCGGCAGCCGAAGAAGATCGCGATCCTGCCCGGATGCAATCTCACTGTCGCTGACGTCGAGCATTTGCGTGACATGGTTGAAAGTTTTGGGCTCAAGCCGGTTATCCTGCCGGACGTCTCCGGCTCACTCGACGGCACGGTTCCTGACCGCTGGGTAACCACTACCTATGGCGGCACCAGCGTCGAGGAAATCCGCGAGCTTGGCACGGCCGCGCAATGCATCGTCATCGGCGAGCACATGCGCCACCCGGCGAAAACGCTGCACGGGTTGACCGGCGTGCCTTACGCGGTGTTCCAGTCGCTGACCGGATTGAAGGCCGTCGACCGGTTCGTCTCGCTGCTATCGGCGGTTTCGGGCGCGGCGGTGCCGGCCCGGGTTCGCCGTCGCCGGGCGCAATTGGAGGATGCATTGCTCGACGGACATTTCCATTTCGGAGGCAAGAGAATTGCGATCGCTGCGGAACCAGACCAACTCTATCAACTCGCAACCTTCTTCACCGGCATGGGCTGCGAAATCGCAGCGGCGGTCACGACGACCGATATGTCGAAGATTCTGCAAAAAGTACCGGCGGACTGGGTTCAGATCGGCGATCTCGGCGATTTGGAAGTTCTTGCAGCGGGCGCGGATCTTCTCGTTACGCATTCCCACGGTCGCCAGGCGTCGCGACGCCTTGGCATTCCGCTCATGCGCGTCGGCTTCCCGATCTTCGACCGGCTCGGCAGCCAGCACAAGCTCACAATCCTCTATCGGGGGACGCGCGACCTGATCTTCGATGTTGCCAACATCTTCCAGGCCAATCAGCACGCGCCGACGCCTGAGGCGCTTGATCCATTCCGGAAACGAGAAATGCCAGATGAGCTCCGTTCGTCGCCTCTCACTCGTCACTGACGAGGTTCACGCACCAATGCCGGAACGACGAGTAGGCGCATTGCGCGTAGCCATCGCCACGCAAGACATGAAGAATCTCAATGCTCATTTCGGGTCGGCCAAGCGCTTTGCTGTCTACGACGTGACGCGCGAGGAGTGGCATCTCGTGGAAGCCGTGGCCTTCGATGACGTTTCCGATGAGAGCGGGAAGCGTCGGACCGAGGGCGATGACCGCGTCACGCCGAAGGTGGAGGCGCTGAAGGGCTGCCATCTGCTGTTCTGTCTGGCCATCGGCGGGCCTTCGGCAGCCAAGGTTATTTCGGCAAAAATCCATCCAATCAAGGTGCCGCAGCCACAAACCATCCAAGAGGTGCTGTTGCGCACGCAGATGATGCTGAGAACGTGTCCTCCGCCCTGGCTGCGCAAGGTGCTGGCCGAAGCTGGTGTCGCCGAAAAGAAACCCTCCTTCGAGGACGAGGACTAAAACGAGGAAAGAGCAAAATGTTTGAAGTCGCGATTAGCCCTGCTGTCAACGATGACGAGGCGGCCCTTGCCAGCCCGTTCGTCAAATGCCTCGTGCGGCTGATCCGTGCTCAGGATTCCCACGGGTCATGGGACGGCACAGCGGACGGTGAGTTGCTGGCCGACTTCATCGTCAGCAAGGAACAGCGGCGTACGATTCCAATCATCGGCGATCCCGATCCGGACGTGCTGTGGAGGCTCGACAAGTTTTACACTGCCGTCGCCCTTGCGATCGAGGAGCGCTCCGGCCTGATGGCATCGCCGATGATCGAAATGAGCCATGAGGGGTTCGGGCGCGTGCTTTTCACCGCCGGGCGGCTGGTCGTTCTGTCCAGGACCCTGCGCGACGCCCATCGCTTCGGCTTCGAGACGTTTTGCAAACTCGCCGCGGCCGGTACGAAACTGGTCGACGATGCCATCGCAGCCATCGACGCCTATCCCGAGGTGGCACGGGCATGAAACCAATTTTGGAGCAAGAGGATCATGTCAGGCCTTGAGGAGCCGCGATGGCCAGCCCACGCGGCCGACGCGGTCGAGGCCAATGTGGTTCTCGGGGTAGCGCTGATGAAGCCACTCGTCCTGATCTGTTCGCAAGATGCGGAGTTCTATCTGTTCCTCAGCCACATACTGGAGGTGGATGGCTTCGTCAGTGAGCCGGCAGGCGGCGCCAAGGAAGCACTTGCAAAGGCCGACGAACGGGAATTCCAGGCCGTGGTGCTGGACTGCGGTCCAACGAGCCTTACCGGGTCCGCAATCTGCGCCCGGCTCAAGCGGGAACCCCGGACCGGCGGCCTGCCCATCATTGCCCTGATCGCGCCCGGCGCCGAGAACCAGCACCTTGATCTGTTGAAGGCCGGGATTGACGAGAGCTTTGTGCGGCCAATGGCGCCGGCCAAGCTGCTCGATTATCTGCGGACGAGGCTGGCGCTGCCGAAGCCGGGTTCAAACGCGATTGAAAACAACAGCTGGCTTTCCTATGGCAGCCTTGAGATGAAGCTCGATGCCCACCGGGTTTGCGGCAATGGCCATGACATCCATCTCGGACCGATCGAGTTCAACGTGCTTCGGCATTTGCTTGAGGCTCCCGGCAAGGTCTTCAGTAGGGACGAGCTGATCGGGGGGGCCTGGCCGGCCAATATCCATGTCGGTGTACGCACAGTCGACGTCCACATCAGTCGGCTCAGAAGGGCTCTGGAGGCGGCCTCGACCGGTATTGTCATCCGTACCGTCAGGTCGGCCGGCTACTCGCTCGAGAAGCTGGACGGCTGAATCGAGTGCCGGGTGTGGTTCCACTCCCTTTCCTCGCGCTGTGAGCCGGTCTCGCGGCCTGAAACGCCCTCATCGAACACTCAGGAAGAAGCAGGAAAATGGGCTTTAAAACGGTACTCTGTTTGACCGGCGCTGACCATTCCGATCAGGACGTCAGAACCGCTGCCGGCTTGTGTGCGGAAGTCGGCGCGCACCTTTCCGTACTGATCATACCCCCTCCGATGCTCCTTATGTCGCATCGGCGGATCGGAGATGGTGTCCCCGAGTGGCCGGTAGGGCGTGGACAGGCAATTGCCAGATTGAACGATCGGTTTCGGCAAATCGATCGATTTACACAGGACGTGGTCAGACTGGAAAAACGCTCCAAAGATATCCAGAAACTGCTGGAATCTATGTCGCTCGCCTATGACGTTGACACCGACTATTGCGATCCGGCCAGCCTCGGTGAAGTGGCACGACAGCGGGCGCTCTGCGCCGACCTCACGATCATCGGACCGGGGCTCCTCAACGACGAGAATCTCGGACCTCCTGTGGTCAACGGCTGCTTGTTCGATACGGGAAAGCCGGTGCTCGTTGTGCCGAAGGGGGCTGAGGCGACACTGTGGCCACGGCGCGTCCTGGTCGGTTGGGATTCCCGAGTCGAGGCGTCCCGTGCGGCTCGAGAAGCGCTGGGTCTCCTATGCGCTGCTGAGGAAGTTCGTGTCGCCCTGGTCGATCCGAAGGCCAACTACAACGGGAACGGCGCGGAGCCTGGAGCCGACATCGCTGCCTATCTCACTCGGCACGGTGCTCGGGTGTCGGTTGACCTCCTGCCAAGTGCCGGCAAATCGGCGGCCACGGTGCTTGCGCAGCACGCAATCGACATTTCTGCGGACATGATCGTCATGGGCGCCTATGGCAGCCGTCGGCTGCGTGAGCGGCTCTTTGGCGGTGTGACCAGATGGATCTTTGAAAAGCCGACATTGCCGCTGTTTTTGGCTCGATGACGGTTCCGGACCCGCACCGATGCTGTTCAAAGCTCTACTGTGACGCCTGCATTCATACGTAGATGGGCTCCATCGAAATAATCGATCTTACGAAGAGTAACGAACATGAAAAGCATTGCTCGGGAGGCGACGCCCGCCGGAAATCTCTCCAGTCATGCGCAAGGCGGAGGTGGAACGGCCAGAGCGTGACCAGTGTCAGCCTCGACAATGGCGACAGGCTGGAAGTCGGCATCGTCGTCAACTCAGCCGGGCCGAATGCCGGCACGGTGGCTGCCATGGCGGGGCTGGTGTTGCCGGTCGAGCCGCGCAAGCGCAACGTCTTCGTCTTCGAGGCGCGCGACAAATATTCTGATATGCCGCTGCTGGTCGATCCCTCCGGCATCTATGTCCGGCCGGAAGGCTCGGTCTATCTCACTGGCGGCGCCGAACCGGAAGAAGGCGACGGCTCGGCCGACCCCACCGATTTCGAGGTCGACTGGCCGCTGTTCGAAGAGGTGATCTGGCCGGTGCTGGCGACCCGCATTCCGGCCTTCGAGGCGATCAAGCCGACACGCGCCTGGGCCGGCCATTACGACTACAACACGCTCGACCAGAACGCGGTGATCGGCCCGCATCCGCAGGTTAAGAGTTTCCTCTTCGCCAATGGTTTTTCCGGTCACGGCCTGCAGCAGGCCCCGGCGGTCGGCAAGGCGCTGGCCGAGCTGATCGTGCACGGCGGCTACCGCACGGTGGACTGCTCGGCGTTTGGGTACAGCCGTGTCGCTGAAGGGCGGGCGTTCAGGGAATTGAATGTGATCTAACGCTGGCGGGACAGCCCCCCTCTGGCCTGCCGGCCATCTCCCCCGCAAGGGGGAGACCGGCAGCTTCCCTGGCGGCTCCAAACTTCTAGCCTTGGAGATTGGCGAAGGCAGCGATGACGGCCAATCTCCCCCCTTGCGGGCGCGGTCAGCGGGGTCCTTGCCTTTGGCGATGCATGTCGTGGCTGGACCAGGTGAGGTGAGTCCGGCCCGTCTACCCAGCCTCTGCGCCCGCCCCGAAGCCGCTCGCCCGCTCAGCGCTATGAGGGCGCGCTCGCGAGCGGCTTCGCGAACGCTGCGCTACAGCACGTGCAGGGACGCGACCCCAGTGAAGGCATACTCCAGCGTGGCTTCGCCAATTCCGTCTCGTTGGCCCCCCTCAAGCCGGTCTTCCAACCGAAGGCCGAACGCGCCAATTCGCCAGCCAACTCCATCAACGACTGTCTAAATCCGCAACCTGGGGCGGTTCGCTCGAGCTCGTTTGCTTGAGCACGGCACAGACGGGATCGCGAGTACGATGCAGCGGAATGGGAACGCACCCATGCTTGGGCACGAGGCCCCGAGCCAACGCGCATCGCGCCAATCGGCGTCGTCACGTTCGAGATACATCACCGGCTGCTCGGCACTTTTACGCTCGCATATGCGCCGGCACGCCGCTGGCGATCGATGACGCATCTGCCGACGAGGCTGCTCGTTCCACGAAAAAGCGATAAGCGCGAGATCAATGGGCAACCTCGTCGGGATCGAAAAGAGCGCTAAACCGGGTTGCTAGATCAATCCAGGGTGCCGCGTCGCCGCTCTCTGAAGCTATTCGAACGACCGCCGCCAGATAATCGGTAAAAGCCTTCAGTCTTATGGGGCCTTGCTCTGAGAGGCAGTCAATGGCGTCAAGCCGCTGGTAAACGGCAGCGAGCATATGTTGCACCAAAAGCAGGGAGGATGGGCAAGGGCAATCGCTCTTACTCGCGAGGCGCCTGCACTCGCTGCAAAGCGGCGGAATGTCCTCTAAGGCTAGGTAGCTGGAAAGACGTTGTATGAGATTGTCAGTGGCGTTCCTTGTCGAGAAGCCGTCCAGCAGCTCCCCATCGCGTTGGTTCAATGAGATATCACTGTAAAAGTTCATGGTTCTTCCTTTCCGATGGCGAGGCTAGGCTTCCGGGAGATAGTCGTGGACGACCTTCCCGAGCGCGAGCGTGAGATCTGCGACGAGGTGTACTGCCGAGACTACTTCCAGCACCGGCAGTTCGGCGACGGGGGCAAGCGCATGCGACCAGAGGTTCAGGGCTGCCGGGCCGGTCCAGGCGCCCCTCAAATGGGCGTCCTCTAGATGATATTCCACGAGCTCACAGATGCGCGGCGTGCCGTCGACATGCGGGATAATTTTGAGGAGGAAGTTCGGTTCAGCGAGCGAGGCCCTCACGCTCGCGAGGTCGGCGGCTCGGTGCTTGTAGCCCATGGTACCCGTCGCGACGCGGACCGGCCCGTAGTCCAGCGTGCCAACAAGGGTATCCGTCTCCGTTCGGAGCGTTGGGCTAGCGAGCTTCTTGGGAAAGCCCCACAACTCGCGTCCGCCCGCTATCGGCGGATGGTCGTCGAGAAACATGCAGTGGGTATAGCTCCCCCTGCGGCCACAGAAGGAGACAGGGATGACCTGTCCGCCTTCCGTGTAGTCGCCGAAGCCCGTCGAGTCCGGCATGCGAATGAACTCGAACTTGACCATAGGCTCGCACACCTGAAGCGGCTCCGGCACAAGGTCGCGCAGTTTCTGCGGATCGGTGCGATATGTGATGATCAGATACTCCCGGTTGCGGAAGCGATATGGGCCGGCCGGGTAGGCCGGGCTGGTCAGGGGCATGGCGAAAGCTTTCCCACGGACGGTATCTTGGTGCATGTTTGAAATTCCTTTGTGCTGGATCAGGTGGGCTTAGATCGGTCTGCATGATGGCGGCGAGGCTCTCCGAGGTGCTGTCATAGCCTCGTAAGGGATGCATGGCGTAATCGCGCGTAGCCATTTGCGCTGGGCAATTGCCTTGGGGCGCGAGGCGATGGTCGCGGACGCGGTTCCATGGCTCCGGTTGTGATCGAGAGGCAAGATTCGAGGTAAAGTGATTTTGTTCCTTATTTGAAGGCGCTGCTTCCCGTCTGCCCTCGTGGTAGGAGGAGGTGGAGTGGCGGCCAGCTCCGATTTGTCCAGACGGGGTTTGCGGATCGACGCGCATGCGCCATGCCAAATGAGAAATCATTCGGTGCCCGCAGGACAGACGGCCTCGGCGAGCCAGTCGAGAGAGAAGGTCTTCGCCTCACGGGGATCAGATACGAATTCCCGAGCACTGCGGTGATGTAGCAGGAAGGCCTGCGACGCCACCAAACCTCTGTCGCGAAAATATGGAGGTGACGCGGTATCCGCCGTCTAGCCAGACAGCATACGCAGCATCCGGCAGCACGCACTCGACGGCCTGGCCCCATCGCCGGCTTCAGGAGAAAAGATCAGCTATGAGCCGGCAGG
Source organism: Mesorhizobium loti CJ3sym (assembly GCF_000472785.1). Taxonomy (GTDB): domain Bacteria; phylum Pseudomonadota; class Alphaproteobacteria; order Rhizobiales; family Rhizobiaceae; genus Mesorhizobium; species Mesorhizobium loti_E. The sequence continues at coordinate 31,015 of NZ_AXAL01000020.1, read as the reverse complement.
CAGTCGCTGCACGCGGCGGTCAGGTCGTGTAGATCTTCCGCGCACACAGCCGGTGCCGAAATGATGCTAGATGATGAGCCGACGCCAACATTACCGCAGGGGAGACAGCCAAGTCTGTCCTCAAGCGTCTGAAATGCATGTCCAAAAGCTGACAGCGACAAAAAACTGTCTGGTCCAAAACCACCGGCCGCCTTGGGCGTGAGGTTTCTCGAAGCCTACTCGTGCAGTTGCTGCGGCTAAGCGCGCTGGCACGGCCTTTGCTGGAGATGCGGCAATGTTGAGTGGGGGCTGACCGCATAAGAACGCGAGACGATTGATTTTCTGCTGCGCCATCTCGGCGGCGCGCCCGCTCAACGGTCACGGCTACACCTTGGCAATGGCTGACGCGCGACTTTGCGGTTGCGCCGCCCTGCCGCGCCGATGCGCCCAAAGTTCGTTGATAGTCCGCCCGGCAGATTGAGGAAACCGGCTGTTGACTGCTGCCCAGGCGGAGATGGCTGGGCTCATTCGGACTGTCTTGACCGTCGGTGTCATGAAGCCAACGACACCATGCTGGACGTTATGCATGACCAAGACGAGTGGGAGTCACAACGAATGATTTTACCGGAACTGCGCTCTGCTATCCCAGCCGGCAGAGTTTTGGAGATAACGACGACCACCGGATGCATCGTGGGATGTTCATATTGTCCGCAGGACAAGTTCGCTGACCGGCAAAGAAAAGTATCTGATACGAAGCATCTTAGTCTTGGAGATTTCAAGCGCTGTCTGGCGCGCGTACCAGCCTCCGTCGACATTAGTTTTGCCGGGTATTCTGAGCCATGGCTCAATCCCGATTGCACCGAAATGGTCGAGCACGCTTCCGCCAAAGGCCACGGCATCAGGATTTTCACGACGCTTGTGGGAATGAAGGGGCAGGATCTACAACGCTTGCAGGCGCTGCGGTTGGGGGTATTCGTGGTTCATGTTTTTGATGATGGCGCCCACATGAATAGCCGCCTTGTCGGAGCCAAGTATCGCGATTTGGTTGGTCAACTCGTCGACGCCGACATCCCTTCGATCCGATTCGTGGTTTTGGGTGAGCCCCATCCCGATATCGCCGACATTATCCCTGCCCAAGCCCTAGTTCGCGCGCGACCGGTGAGCAGCAGGGGTGGAAGCGTAGACCCTAAGATTGTAGAACCACGGCAGCCAGTCGTCGGAGCGCTGATATGCGTGGACGAACGGCAGTATCGGAATGTACTACTTCCAAACGGCGAGGTCACTCTCTGCTCCATGGATTTTGAGCGGCGTCACGTATTGGGCAACCTTCTATGCGACGAATATGGCGATCTCTTTAAAAGCCAAGTTTTTTGCGAAATCGTCGATCGCATGAATGGAGCGGCTGGTTTTCTGCTTTGCAGGATGTGTGAATTTGCCGATCCAAACGATAGAACTGACTGACGCCGGCTGACCGCGGCGGGCCTGAAATGCCGACGTCCCTGAAACGGCAAGATGCACATGCCGCGAAGTCATCGTGTTTTCACGCCACGCTAACACGATCCCGTAGGCGCGGCAGTCAGCCTCGACCATTTCCGAGACGAACTCATCGAAAGTGGTCTTCGGCTTCCAATCGAGTTTTGTCGGCTGCCTTGGAGCCATCGCCGATCAGCAGGTCAACCTCGATTGGCCCGAAACAGCGTTTGTCGATCCGGATCAGCGCTTGATTACTCATGCGTTCACGGCCCACCTCGTCAACGCCTTCGCCCTCCCAGACGATTTCCTTTTCGACTCGCCTGAAGGCAAGCCCCGACAAAGGTGCGGACCGTGTGTGTCTCGCCGGTTGCCAGCACGAAATCGTCAGGTTGATGCTGCAAGATGCGCCACATGCCCTCGACATAGGCGCGCGCCGAGCCCCAGTCGCGCTTTGCTTCCAGGTTTCCGAGATAGAGACAGTCCTGTTTGCCGGCCATGATCGAGCCACCGCACGCGTCACCTTGCGCGTGATGAAAGTTTCGCCGCGCGTCGGCCCTTCGTGATTGAACAGGATGCCATAGAGCCCGTATACCTCGCGGTAGTTCATGGTGCTCCAGTAGCCGTAGAGCTTCGCCACCGCATAGCCGCATCCGTCGTGTCGCCGTAATGCAGGACCATGTCGGGATAGTCCTCATGAGGACCTTGATAACGGAAATTCCTTTTCAGGGATCGACACTCGGCGCCGGGCCAGTCCTCGATGACGGCCGTGTGGAAAGTGCCAAGAGAGCCTGCAACGCTATGAAGTCGAAGAGTACGATTGCGTGCAAAAATCGGCGCCGGTGCAAGGTTTCGGCCTCAATGTCGGATACTCGACAGGATTGCGAACCTGCCTTCCGTTCCCTTTGCTGATGTTTTGCTCTGGCACGTTCGATGCAGGGGACCTCCCGAAAGCAGCAGCGGAGGTCTTCTATGATCAAACCCACGGAAAAATGCTGTCGCCGCACTCATGATCGTGCCCTCGCTGGTCGCCAAGCAGGCCGAAGGTCGGCTCATCACGGTCGAGGCGGGCAACCGAGCCCAATTGCAATGAGGGATAGGCTGCGAAAGCATGTCACTGACCACTCCGGGTCATCGAGGCGGGAGTCTTGATGCCAGCCACGCGCAACATGTCGTCGGCATGAGTTCAGATCTCATCACGGAGCCGGCATCTGCGGGCGTCACACCCGATACTACGAACGCCCGGACAAACTGTTGCAAGTCCTGTGGTGTCGATGATGCGTGCGGGGAGGGCAAGCCGACCGGCTATGGCCGACATTCGCCGCGTACAGCGCCTGATTGGGAGGCGTCAGCAGGAGCAAGGCACCTGGAGCTCTCTTGCATTGGGATCGGTGCTGGCCCGTCCAATTTGAGCCTCGCGTGTCAGATCCATGAGCAGGTTGGGCACGGGGCACTGTTCTTGGATCGGCAAGTCGACTTCCGCTGGCATCCAGGCAGCGCATTCGAGTCCTCAGAACTCCAGGTCAGCCACATCAAGGATCTGGTCACGCTGGTGAATCCGCGATCCGCCTACACGTTCATAAACTACCTGCACGAGAACGGGCGTCTATACCACTTTCTGAATGCACAGTTCGATGCTGTGCTCAGGGCTGAGTTCGAACAATACCTGAACTGGGCGTTCCGCAGAAACCCACTTGTGCGCGGCGGCGAGACCGTCCGCGAAATACGCTATGATGGCGAGTTTCGGGTGCGGACGGACGATGCAGTTCTCGGTGCAAGAGACCTGGTGGTCGGCATCGGCAAGCAAGCGCGGATTCCACCTCAATTTCAGGGCTGGATCGGACGCAACCTGTTCCATTCATCCGATTTGCTGCACATCCATCCTGAGGTGCGACATAAACATGTTTGTGTCGTTGGTGGAGGCCAGTCGGGAGCCGAGGTGCTGTTGCATTTGGTCGGTGGGCCAAGAGAACGGCGGCCTGCCTCGATCACCTGGGTCTCGCAGCGCGAAAACTACCTGCCCCTCGACAACAGCCCGTTCACAAACGAGTTGTTCATGCCCTGTTTTTCGGATCGTTTCGCGGCCATGAGCGAGCCGCAGCGCAAGCTGTTCCTGCGGCGTTTCGTGCTCGCCTCGGATGGGATTTCGGATCGCACTTTGCGCGCCGTCTACCAGGCGCTGTATCGCCACGAATTTCTTGAGCCAGACCTATGTGACATCGCACTGCGGCCGGGTTGCAACGTTTCGCGCTGCATCAACGCCGGCGCGGGTCACAACTTGACGCTGCAGCGCGGCTTGGGCGACGTCGAAGAAGTCACGGCCGACATCGTCATCCTGGCCACCGGTTACGAGAACGCCGTGCCAAGCTTTTTGGAACCGATGGCGGATCAGCTGCAACAGACCGACAATGAGTTGGTCATCAACGAGGATTTTTCGGTGTGCTGGGACGGACCGCGTGACAGACGCATCTTCGTACAGAACGCCAATCCCGGCCAGCGCGGGCTGGCCGATCCGAACCTAAGCCTGCTGGCGTGGCGAGCTCGCCGCATTCTTGACAGCCTTCTACAGCGCGCGCCGTGCGCGAACCCTGAGCATCCTGGCTTTATCAGCCGTACCACCGTCGAGAGCTGGCCCGACCCGGTAGCCGAAGAAATGGGCAGCGGGATATGACTCAGCGACTACTGATCATCGGCGGTGGCATCCAAGGAATTTTATCCGCCTCCGCCGCGGCGACGGCCGGAGTCCGCTCCGAACTCATCGTCACTGAACATGCCCTTGGATCTATGGGCGCATCGCTTTATTCTGCGGGCGTCCATTTGCCCCAGGGTCGTCGAAACCGTACTAGGTCGCTCACTCGAAAGTGCGCAGTGGCCCTGGCGACCATGGCTGCGTCGGCCGTCAGCGGAGGCTTCCGGCTCGTAGCGATGCGTGTGGTGGCTGGACCGGGTGAGGTAAGTGATCGGCACCAGCTTCGGGAATCCCTGGACCCTGCGTGGCCTCGGATGGGCAGTCTGGCGCCGAACTTGTGCGGACAATACTCGTTTTTGGAGCATCGATGGACCCGATGCCAGCGACGTGCCTCCCTGATCGCCCGACCCGAACGGGAACTTGTCGCAAAGATTTGCGCGGCGCACGACTTGCGTTGCGTCAGGCTGCACGAAAGGTCCTCTTATCGGGCAGTCGCACCATCAACAGCATGCTCGGCCGTGACTACTATGCAGACGTACCGGATCGATAGATCTTTACGGGCCTGGGCGATCTCTCCATTGAGGAGGGACAACAAAGCCTTGCAATCCACCCGGAGCGCAACGCACTTAGCGTCGCCGTCTGCATGCCGTGGAGTATCGTCTCCGGCCCACACCCTGACGGCGCCCGACTGCCTCTAACCGGAATGTTTGACCAACCACTCTTTCCAACAGGAGGCTTTTCGCATGTTGACCGATGCACAAAGAGAAAAGTGGCAGAAAGACGGATACATCAGGCTCGAAAGGTTCTTCGATCCCGCGGCTGTGGAAGGTATGTCTAGCTTTGTTGAAGACATATCACGCTGGGATGTCAGCGATGATAAATGGCTCATGTGGTTCGAGAAGACGACTGATGATCGAAAGATCACGTCTAAGGCCGAGAATTTTCTGGACTTCCATGACCCATTGCGTCTGCTCCTCCTAGAAGATCAGCGCATAAACTCTGCGGTCGAGGATTTGCTTGGCGAAGATTCGCGCAGACTCAAGGAGTTGCTGATCTTCCACTATCCCGATAGCGGCGGTTATCGCCCGCATCAGGACATTTATCACATTCCACACAGGCTGCCCGACCGGATGGTCCATGCGATCGTTGCCATAGGCATTGACGATTCCGACCCGGACAATGGTGGCCTTTTCTTCAGCCCCGGCAACCACAAGAAGGGGGTATTTCCCATGGATGCCGGCGGGGTGATTGATCCTGAGGTCGCCGAAACATTCTCCTGGGAACCCGTAGTATGGAAGGCTGGCGACATCTTCATCTTCGACGATTATGCACCGCATTACTCGAAGCCGAATAAAAGCAATCGTTCGCGGCGGACGCTCTACTTGGTGTTCCAGCGTGCTTCAACCGGTGGACCGACCCGCGCTGAGTATAACGTGCTTAAGCGCGCCCTTAATCCGCCAGAGGGCAAAGTGGCTGATCTCGACAACCTCAAGCTCCCAAACGGCATTTTCTATCGCGATTGAGCTCACGGAACCAGGCGGGAATGCAAACGAAACTGATCGGCCGCCAAAAAAATGCGCGGAGAGCATGGTTTTGATTGCCGGCTACTGGAGCATCGCCTGCAGTCCGTCACGACGCTTCGGTATGTCGATGTGAAGAGGTGTCGCCGGGCGCTCTTCTGTGACGCCTAAAGCCCTCCTGGCGCCCGTAGTTTCGCCCGCCTGGGGCCCAGAGCCGGACTATTCTGACGGGGGGCCAACGTGTCGGGCTGCCGCTCTCTTCGCAACTTGCAGCAGATGCTGTTGCGTCGGCAGCCGAAGAGACCACTGTTTCGACAGCTGAGGTTCGTCATGCGGAAATCCACGTTTTCTCGAACGCAGCTGTCGCGGGTGTTCGGTATCGACATGGCTGCGCTTGGGACGGGAAGCGCGGGCACCGGGTTTTCATTTGGCAAGGTGGCACCAGGCGTCACATCCGAGCCCCATCGGCACGACGAAATCGAGGCCTTCGTGGTCCTGTCAGGAGCGGGCAAGGTCAGGACCGACCTTGGGGAAATCTCGGTCAAAGCCGGCGACGTCGTTCTGTTCCACCCTTTTGAAGCGCATGTGCTGCACAACGATGGGGACGAAGAGCTAAATTTCGTCGATGTCTACTGGCGCGACGGCAAGGCCGCCCTCGAAGCTGCTGCACAGGTCGCGACTCCGCGCGGACCGATCTTCGTCTTCTCCACGCCGCCGACACCTAATGGCGATCTGCATCTGGGGCATCTTTCTGGCCCTTATTTTGGCGCCGATGTCTACACGCGTTTCCTGCGCATGAAAGGGGTCGAAGCCTATCACCTGACTGGAAGCGACGATTACCAGAGCTACGTCGCCACGCGTGCCGATGCCGATCAATCGACGCCCGCAAAGGTGGCGCGCAACTACGCCGACGAGATTCGAGCCACGCTTGCGCTTCTCGACTGTGAGGTCCATAGCTTCCTCCCGACTTTGGGCGATAGCGCTTACGCAGAGTTTCAAGCCGCGTGTTTCCGTAGTCTTCTGAGCAGCACGGCGGTAGATCTGCGCCGGAGCCCTGCGCTCTTCGATGCTGTGACAGGCGACTACCTTTACGAACCGGATGTAATCGGCCTCTGCCCCTATTGCGGCAGCTCCGCTGGTGGCAACATCTGCGAGGAATGCGGCGCACCGAACCTATGCCACGACCTAGGTGCAGTCCGGTCGCGGCACTCGGCCGAGGCGCCGGTGGTCGGCTCCGTGCGCCGTCCCGAACTTGCGCTGGAACGGTGCTACGACACTATCGACCGGCATTTAAGGGCGTCGGGCGCCCCCGTTCGGATCATGGACCTCTTCGCGCGTCTACGCCAACGTGGCGACTTTTCCGTGCCCATCACCCACCCCTCGGACTGGGGCCTGCCGGCCGAGGGGCTCCCGGGGCAGGTGATCTGGGTCTGGCCAGAGATGGCGTTTGGTTTTCTTTACAACATCCAGGCGCTAGCTACATCGCTCGGCCGAGACTGGAATGCGGCCCTGCCCAGCAAGGACTGGCAAATTGTCCATTTCTTCGGCTTCGATAATTCCTTCTATCACGCCCTGCTTTATCCGGCGCTTTATGCTGAGGTCTTCTCCCACTGGACCCCGCGCATCCGGTATCATGTGAACGAGTTCTACCTGCTCGACGGCCAGAAGTTCTCGACCAGCCGCGGTCATGCGGTCTGGGGCAAAGAGGTTCTGGGCCCAAAGACAGTCGATGTCGTCCGTCTTCATTTGGGCCTGACACGCCCGGAAGGTGAGCGAACGAACTTCACGCTGGACGCGCTACGCCGCACCAAGAACGAGGTGTTCCAAGGGATCTGGCTGAATTGGCTTGATGCGCTGCACCGGGAAATCAAGCAGGACTTTGGCGGCTGTGTGCCCGATGCAGGCGACTGGGCTCCCGCCGATCGCGCTTTCTTTGCTCGGATAGAGATCCATCGCGCGGCGATGGAACGCGCCTATTCGGACGATGGCTTCTCGGTCCGGCGCGCGGCCGCGCAGGCCTGCGATTTCGTGAGCGATTGTGTAGTCTACCGACAGGCGCAAGACTATGAAGCGGCGCGACGTCTCTATCCCGCCCGCACCCGCACTTCGCTCGCCCTTCAGACGACGGCCGCTGCGATCCTGGCGCAGACACTCGCACCGCTGATGCCCCGATTCGCCAGCACGCTGGCGCGAGCTATCGATGGCGTCTCGACCGAAACATGGCCCACGTCCGTCCGGCGCCTTGCGCCAGGAACGACCTTTGATCTCGGACCCGTGCTAGGCTTCTACGCCAGAGCAGAGCTTCCTGTTCTCCATGAGGAGGAGGCATAATAGCCTATCGTGATTTCGACCAGATTTGGGCGGCAATCAAAGCCGAGGATGCCAAAGCTTTACTCGCTACCACTGGCTGCCCGAAGGCCACTCCCAGACCATAGGCACAAACACTGGCCGGCCTTAACCAACATATCGTCGAGATGCCGGCCCGCGCCTTGGAGGATCCCTCGGTTGACAGCTTTCGGGCGCTTGCCATTCGTGCGGCAAATGCCGAGCGGGCTGCACTGCGCTGACCAACTTTTTCGGAATCGCGGAATTTCCGACCTGTAGCCAGCCGATCAAGAAGGTCATGCGGTTCGGGGCGCTGGGTCAGCCTAGCGCGCCCGCGCATCGCCAGCGGCGAATGATGCTAGATGAGCCGACGCCAACATTGCCGCAGGGCAGACAGCCAAGCCGTTCTCGCCCTCAAGCGTCTGACGCATGATGCGTGTCCAAAAGCTGACAGCAGCAGAAAACATGTTGGGTTCAAAACAACCGGCCGTCTTGGGCCTGTAAGGTTTCCAGGCAGAATCATGCATTTACTGCGGGCAACGCGCTGGCATGACGTTTGCTGGTTGAGATCGGAAATACTGAGTGAGGGCTGATCGCATGAGAACACGCAAGACTTTGATGGTCTCCTAATGTTCCGTTCTGAGAGAACCAGCTCGCGCATAAACGTCAGGAAAGGTGTGGGAATGGAGAACAACATGTTGCGTAGAGAGTCACCGGCTCCTCTGATCAAAGTGGACGACTGGCTGCGTGGCGATCCTCTCACGAACTTTCAGCCCGGCAAGGTGTCGGGATGACAAGTGGAATGGAACCCTGGTCAATTCGCCCATTTTCTGCGGCGCGCCCGCAGTAACTGTGTCCATGGAGCACAGGGTCGACGGTTTGCTCCAGCTCAGGGCTCGGACCTTAGACTTCCAACCGAATAGCCGCGGCGGCGATATTCGAAGCGAATTTGGCCCGCCGTTGAAGACGTCACAGTCCAGGACCTGTTCAAGGTCGGCCACAGGGGCAGCATTTACGTGGAATCGGCCTGGCGAGGCCGGACGTCGGCTGCGGAAGCGAGCCCGAAGTCAGCGTAACCGAAAGCAGAAATCCTCCGTTGAGGACGAGACCTGAAATTGAGGAAACGAAACGAAATGTCTCACGCAGCGCTTGGCCCTGCCGTCAACAAGAATGGCGAGGCCCTTTCCCGCCCGTTCGTCAAATGCCTCCTGCGGCTGATCCGTGCTCAGGATTTCCACGGCTCATGCCAACGGAAATCGGACACTTGGCTGCTGGCCGATTTCATTATCACCGAGGAACTGCGCCGGAATATCCACTCATTGGCAATCCGGATCCGGACGTGCTGTGGAGGCTCGACATGTCGGAGCTGGCGATCGAGGAGCGCTCAGGCGTGATGACATTGTCAACAACAGAAATCAAACGGCTGTCGAGACGTCTCCGATTCGGCTTCGAGACTCTCCGGAAACTCGCGGATACCGGCGCGAAACTGGTCGGCGATGAGACTGCAGCTATTGCCTATCCCGAAGTGGCGCGGGCGTGAAGAAACCCATTTTCGAGGAAGGATCATGTCAAACCTGGATGAGATGGCGAAGAAAGTCCGAAAGCTTCAACTGCGCGCGGCAATTGCCAAGACGAACTTGCGCGACCTTGCCGAGGGTCTCCCGGTCAAATGGATTGAGATAGAGGAAGTCGCCGAGAAAACGCATGCCGTTTATGCCGAGTTGGATGGTGCCAGGAGAGAGCTTGCCAAAATGAAGACTTTGCGATGAGGAGCAAATTCATCAGCCGCGACGGCTCAATATGGGTGCCGGAATATCTGATCGCTATCGATGGCAAGATCTGTATCGGCTGCGGCCGCTGCTTCAAAGTCTGCTCGCGGGAGGTCATGCATCTTTACGGCGTCGATGACGCGGGTGAAATCCTCGGCGCCTGCGGCGCCGATGACGACGATTTCGACGGTGAGCTCAATCGTATGATCATGGTTGTCGACCATGCCGGCCGCTGCATTGGCTGCGGAGCCTGCGGCCGCGTCTGCCCAAAGAACTGCCAGACCCATCTCGCGGCCGACCAGATCGCAGCATGAGCTGCATGATTTGACGAGACAAAATCAGGAGAACGGCATGCGCTTCATCATCTTTTGTCGGCTCCTCGGGCTGGTCCTGTGCGGCAACGCTGTGGCGGTTTACTTCGCCTCGCATTCTTTCCGTCTAGCAGTCGTCACGACGCTGGGCTGCTCGCTACTTCTTCAGCTGGGCTATTTCGTAAGTGTGCTCTTTCTGATTTGGCGATCCAGCTGCGCTGGCAAAGCCGGCCAAGGGGCTGAGCTTTTCGATGGGTCCCAGGAAGTTCGGTACCAGTCGCGCGACGATGAGCATAGGAATGAAACTCAAGATGTGCCCCAGCGCAATCAAACGCTCGGCATATCGCTGCTCCTCCCTTGAGGCGCCGTAACAAGATCAGAGCGCAGATTCATTATTCAGGCTGTGGTTCCCTGGTAGGGTCGAAGGCGACGGCATTCTCATCGTTCTACCGCCCAGGGGAATGCAGTTTCGGTTCTCCGGGCGGATTCGCCGATGACGGTCCTGTGTTTCGGCGTGCGATTTTGACACCTGAGGCGGGGAATCGGCGTCCAATTTTGACCCCGGTTTGGAGTGCGCCCCTGAGGGTGGACAGATATCAGGCTGCTGATTTGCCAGTCTGCCGGATGTGTTGATCCTCGCGATCATCTGCGCGACCGCATTCGCCGCGCCGTCTCTCGTGGCCGCGCCCTCTTGAATTGAAGGTACAGACAGTTCCTCTTTTAAAAGCGACATCCGCCCTGTCCGTCAGCGGAGAACAGTCGGAGCTAAAACCCGGTCACCACCAGGTCGAAATGGCAGCGAACGACCTTGCGGGGGCGCTCGGGTTCAGGCGTAGGTCGATGCCGAGAGGCACGTTCGGCATTGTCCGATAACCGACAATGTCGGGTATGCAACGTAGAGGAAGCTGACTCTTGGGTGTTTTTTAAATGCTTTTTGGCTTGGCACGGTACATGCTCGTTATTGCGCAAAACGCACGGATTGAGTGGTTCCACCGCCACGAAAGTCGCTAGCTTACGCCACCTCCCAAGGCGAACCCGGCCCGGCAGGGAGCTCCGTCTCTGCCGGGCATGCCTTTCAGACGACTCGCGTTCAGAAGAGCAGCAAGTTCACGTCAGCAACACCGACACAGATTACTAATCAGTTGCTGGATACCGCTAGGACCCACACGCTCGTCAACTACAATCCGACGACTTACGGCCGCGGCGAGCCCAGCCTTTCGAGGGCATTGGCACCCGTTTCGATCAGGTAGACGAGCACTTCGATCGAGCAGCTGAAACCTCTGTGACGCGTTGAGCGCCACAAAAATCGCCTCGCGGAATCCGGCTCGGCAACCGTGCAGTTCCTGCCGGTCCAATCGCAAACAAGAGCCACTGCGTTTTTATCGAAGTCTGTTGGTTTGGCAGTCTGGCTGCACTTGCAAAGCTGGCAAAAACGCAGATGTCGACCGCGTGTCGTCCTAGGTTTCCTAGGCGATGGTCGCCTCATCGCAGCATGGCGACATGTGGATCGCTTCGTCTCAATCGCAAGGAGAGCGCTGGAAATCCCCAAAGCTCTGATGGGTGGTCGGAGAGCGCGGCCGACCAATCCAAGCAGCGCTTATGGAACGAGTTTTGCGTGGCTATTTCAGCTGAATGATCATCGCCGGAGAGAATATGCTGGAAAAATTCGAGCGTTACCCGCTCACCTTTGGACCCACACCCATCGAGAAGCTCGACCGGCTCGGCAAGCATCTGGGCGGCAACGTGGAGATCTACGCCAAACGCGAGGACTGCAACTCCGGTCTGGCGTTCGGCGGCAACAAGCTGCGCAAGCTCGAATACATCATCCCTGACGCGATCGCGTCAGATGCCGATACCCTTGTCACCATCGGCGGCGTGCAGTCCAACCACACGCGGATGGTCGCCGCCGTTGCCGCCAAGATCGGCATGAAATGTCTCCTGGTCCAGGAGAGCTGGGTTCCACATGAGGATGTCGTCTACGACCGGGCCGGCAACATTCTCTTGAGCCGCATCTTGGGCGCAGAGGTGCGTCTGGTCGACGATGGCTTTGACATCGGTATCCGCCGCAGCTGGGAAAAAGCGCTCTATGAGGTCAAGGCAAGGGGCGGCAGGCCCTATGCGATACCGGCCGGGGCGTCTGTTCACCCGAATGGAGGCCTCGGCTATGTGGGGTTCGCGGAGGAAGTGCGCGCCCAGGAGGAACAGCTCGGGTTTGCCTTCGACTACATGGTCGTTTGCACGGTCACCGGTTCAACGCACGCCGGCATGCTCGTCGGATTTGCCAAGGACGGTCGGCAGCGCAACGTGATCGGTATCGATGCCTCTGCTACCCCGGCCAAGACCAAGGCGCAGGTGCTTAGCATTGCCCGACATACAGCGACCCTCGTCGAGCTCGGATCGGAACTTGCCGAGGATGACGTGGTGTTGCTGGAGGACTACGCGCACCCGCGGTACGGCATTCCATCCGAGGAAACCAAGGAGGCGATCCGTCTGTGTGCGCGGCTCGAGGGTATGATTACCGATCCCGTCTATGAGGGCAAATCGATGCAAGGGATGATTGACCTCGTTCAAAAAGGCTTTTTTCCTGAGGGCTCGAGGATACTCTACGCGCATCTCGGCGGCGCGCCGGCCATCAACGGTTATGGCTACACCTTTCGCAATGGCTGATGCTCGACAGCTCTCCACGTGCTGTGCCTGCCGTAACAGCGCTCCGCCAGGTTTGACCGAAGGCCCGTTGGCAAACTTCAGCGGGCAGTTGTTAACTGCCGCCACGACGTGGGGTCGTGGTGCTGGCATGCTTGGCAGCATTTGCCTGTGCTCAATGTGTCCTGAAGCCGCATAAGAAGGGAGAAGACGTGTCCGTTTGACTTTTTTGTCATTTTGCGGTGCGGCGATAATCGCCGTAAATTTTATAAATTGTAAGCCACCGAAGATATCCGCAGGCGCGTGGTATCTACTTGAGCAGGTATGGAAGCTGTGACCAAGCGTGCTCGAGCGGGGTCGTCGTCGGCGAGCACATCGCCGGACACCCCCAGCGCGGCGGTGAGCTGGGCCAGCATGGGGGAGGGGAAGAGGCGTCCCCCGCGACGTGACCGCGGGCAGTCGGTATCCGGTTTAACGAGGCCTTGCTCATACCTATTGCGAGCGTCGACGAGACTGTCGTCCCTTCGGCAATTTTGACCGAAACGGCGCGTTCAGCCGGCGCGTTGCCTTCGGGCGGGTTCATCCACCTGGCGCTCTTTCAGCACTACGTGCGGAGGGGGTTGGGCTACGACGTCGCAGAGCCGCTCTATACGGAGGGGCGCGCGCGGCGAGGCGACGATGAGGTCGAGTTGTCCCCCGATCGCCTCTACGTAGCTCTAAAGTGTCGACAGATACGTATTGGCCTGTTGCTCGATCTTCGAGACAGAGGGCTGGTTGATCTTGAGGGGCAAGGCAATCTCCGCCTGGGCCTTCCCAGCCGCACGGCGCAGACCGCCGAGGCACTCGACCTCCGTCCTTAGCTCTTCGAAACGTGCATCGACACGCTCCCGACGCTACTCAGGGAGGGCTGCGATCACGTCATCAAGCCTGCGTTCCATGTCTTCCTCTCCTTCTTGTTCGCCGCCGACCGGCGGTGAGATGCCCTTGATGGCATTTGTCCAATGGCGTGTTGATTGGTGGCCCGGAACGGGAAGCGGCATCTGGCCATTGCCATCGCCCGGGCGCTCATCCGCGTCAGCGGGCGCGGCTACTTCGACGGAACAACTGACCGCACTGCTCGATCCTCTCACGCATGATTGCGAGATCATCGAAACCGGACATGAATCCTGGCGCTCCAAGAACCGCGCCTGATCAACACATCGCCCAAGACGATCCGCGCTCGCCGGGCTTCGCAACCCGGACCAGCTCCGCCCGGCGAGCGCTAAACGCGATGCGCTGCCGCCAATTTTTACCGGGATATTGGCTGCGGCCAAGCAAGAGGGACATCTTCTCAAAAAAAGCAAAACTGGGCTCATTATCGATGTAGCACCGCCAAAGTGCTCTACTGGGTGCATTTGCAGAGCGCGATTGACGAATATCTGGGAGGGTTTTGCGCCGAGCTGGAACGGTCCGTGCAGTCCAAAATGCGTTCATAGGAAATATGATCACTTGGCGAAAACGGCTGTTTGACCCGAATCTTTCTTTTCAGTGGCTGAGCGGAGTCAGATTGGTCGATATCTGCAGCGTGATGGGTGTTGCAATCAACGATGCCCAAATGGCGAACAGCATCTGGCGGTCAAAGCCCTCAAGGGATTTGGCGGCCGCATCCTTGCGGGGGTCGACGACTTAGACAGGGATACTTATCGCGCCGTCCATGCCGTCGCTTCGCTGGCGTGATCTACATCCTTGCTTCCAGAAGAAAGGCAGGGACACGCCCAAGTGCGAAATCGATCTCGTTAGGCGCGATTGAAGGCGGCCGAGACGCACGATCGCGAAAACTATGGGAAGGAACAAAGTTATGACGAAGAATCACCGGCCGAATGACCAGCGGCAACGTGTTTGCGGATTTTGGCTTTGATAATTCCGAAGAGGAATTGCGGAAAGCCAAGCTCGCCCGTGAGATCCGCGCCATCATTATGCGTCGGCGCCTCACTCAAGCCAAATCAGCTCAATTGCTTGTTATGAAACAGCTCGACATATCCGCCGTAGTCATGGGCGAACAGGCAAGTTCTCTATAGATCGCCCGGTGCGCTGCCTCGATCGACGCGCGCTTATAAGGTGGACGTTGTGGTGCGCCACAAGCCGCGCAAATCGGCACGGACGGCCGAAGCAGCCTAATCATTGGCGCGAGCGTGGGGTCCAGCTCTCGACAAGATCGGCTTCCTCGGAGATTTCCATCTCCTCGTCCTCCTGGCCAATTTCGGTTGCAACGAGGATCATGAGTGCCGAGCTGCCCTTTGCGCCCCAGTTTAACCCACGAAGCGGTTCGCTTCGCAGCGGCACGGACGACCTTATCCGGACGACGATGGTTCTTCCGATTCTTAAGTCCAAATGCTCTCTGGCGTGAGGATCTCGAACGGAACAATCCGCTGTTCGATTAACCGTGTGTCCGTGCGTTCGATCATGCGCAGCATCACATTGATGAGTTCTTCAGGCATCCTGTCGACGGGATGGCACAAGGAAGCAGTAATCAGGCCTTCGCTCAATCCCTTGCGTGCCTCGGGCCCGATGTCGCGGCAGACGACCCGGATTTTGCACTGCTGCTCCGCAGCGAGCTCGCGCATAGCACGCAGAACGCCGGAAATGCCGCCGCCATTAACGAAGATGCCCCGGAGCTCCGGCTCCTCCGCTATCAGCCTGCGAACGATTGCATAGGCGTTCTTCGGCGCCTCATGGGTCAGCAGGGTTTCGCTGACGTGGAACTTGGGCGCGTGCTCGCGCATGTAGGAGCGAAAGCTCGCATCCGAGATGTCTTGGAACTGATAACGGTTGCTGCCGATGAGAGGAAAGATCTTGCCGGGCCGACCGGACGTCTGGCTGATAAACCATGCTGCGGTGCGGCCGGCCTTCCAGTTGTCGGTTCCCACAAAGCCGGCCCGGCTGGCGGCGGACAGGTCAGTGACGTAGGCGATCACTGGAACGCCTTTGAGGCGCAACTCATCAATCGCCTGGCCGACGAGCGGGTGATCGGCCGAGATTACCGCGATTGCGTCGGCGCTTCCGCCTATCTTCAGCAGATTGGCAGCAACCGCTTCGGGGGAAGGGTCGTCCTCGAAGAGCACGTCTGGCTCAATAACCGCATCTGTGCGTCGCGCGCAGGCACCTAGAAGCGCCTCGGCCCAGATCCGGCAGAGCGGCCGGTGCGATTGCTGCATGAGAAAGCTCAAGTGCCGATGCGGGAGATTGTCCCGCCTGCGTTCGTGCAGCGGCCCCGAACTGCGGAAGCCGATCTGCTGCGCTGCGCTCAAAATGAGGTCGGCCGTCTGCGGTCGCAGTGTGCCAGTTCCGTGCAAGAGCCTATTGACCGTGGAAACACTTACGCCCGCGGCTTTCGCCAGATCGGCGATCGTTGGCCTGTTCATCAGCCGCCTCTCATTTCGTGAATGACGTCTACCAAGTGCAAACGCCATCTAGTCAGCGACGAAGGCGGAGTAGGCCCAAGGAGAGGTCTGACATATTGCACAAAGCTTCGCGCCGCCTGACGCCAATCGGCACGATTGTTCGCCCGCGGCCGCCATTTTTCCCGATGGCACCACGCGCGCTGCGGCTGTGCGATCCGAAGCCACGCGGCGCGCTGCAACGCGAAGGCGCCAATCTGGCTGACGTCAACGGACAGTGCTTTCTGGACCTCGACAACACTTTCGCCATTCTAATTCATTGGGATGGCTTTGCCCCGGCGCTTGATGCGGTCACGCGTATCGTTCGTGACGGCAGCCGCCTTTTCAATCCTATGGAACAGCCCTTCGAAACGGCATCGAAGGCACCCACCCTGGTCGTGCTGAACACCACAAAGAGAAGGAAACGATCTATGGAACAGATTGCCACCGTCGGCCCGGACCTGGGGCGCTCACGTCATTTCATGGGCGGCCACGGGTGCCTCTTTGCAGCACCGGAATTGCTCCCATCCCGCTGCGCGAAGATTACACTCGATGCAGGTCCCGCAACCGAAACCCCAGCTATGTCTATGTTCGCGGTCTCCGCTATAGCAGGTGTGGCTTCCCTCGCAGATGAGCTTCACCAGCACCTCGCCGCCCAGCCAACCCGCCAGCGCCCAGGTCTGCGCCTTGTCGCGCCGCATGAGGGGTGTGTGAATGACGAGATGCGTCTCCATTCCAAGGTTAAGGGCAAGTTGCATCGCTTTGACTGCGTCATCCCGACAATCCGGGTAGCTGAAACGATCCGTCTCGGACACGCCGATCACGAGGTGTTTCGCGCCCATCCGGTAAGCTATCGCGGCCGCAAAGCCGAGGAACAGAAGGTTGCGGCCAGGCACGAAGGTATTTGTTAGACCGTTCGCGTTCAGTGCGACCTCGACGTCGCGCGTGAGCGCGGTATCACTGATTTGACCGAGCACGGCCATGTCGATCATGTGGTCCTCGCCTAGTCGCCCACGCCAGGCCGGAAAGTCTGTTCGAATGCGCCCGAGCAGGTAGGGCCGCACATCGAGCTCGATCCGGTGCCGCTGCCCATAGTCGAAGCCGATTGTCTCGACGCGCTCGAAGTTCTCGAGCGCCCAAGCCAGGCAGGTTGTCGAATCCTGGCCGCCGGAGAAAAGGACGAGTGCGGTTCCCGGATCTCGTTGCATCGGGTCAACCCTCGTATTCAGCCCAGCACAGCGGCGTCTCATAGACCGTTACCGAGCACATTTGGCCAAGAAGCGGCTTGGTTTGGTTCCAGATCCAGACCGCAATGTTTTCCGCTGTCGGATTGTCGAGACCCTCAACCTCATTCAGATGCTGATGGTCGAGACGTTGCAGAAGCGGTCCGAACACAGCCCCGACATCGAAGAAGTCGATGACAAAGCCCGTGTCTGGATCGACGGGCCCTTCCAGACGCAGTTCCACACGGTATGAGTGGCCATGCATGCGGTGACAGCGGTGGGTCTCTGGCACGCGCGGAAGACAGTGCGCTGCCTCGAAGGTGAAAGCTTGCGTAATTTTCATGGGATCCCGAGAAACTTGTGGGTTTGAAGGCTCAAGCGCCAACGTGGGTTGGCAAGACAATAGGCCACTGCGGCGGCCGTATTCGCCTCGCGTTCGGGCCCATCCATCGGCTGAAGCAGAAGGTGCTCAAACGCGAGAACTTCGAAATGTTCGGGCTCCGCGCCAATCCGAGGATATACAAGCTTTAGCTCGTCCCCTGCCATGACCACGAGGCGTGCATTGCATTTCGGACTGACGCACAGCCAGTCGATGCCGGCGAGTGTGGGAATGGTACCGTTGGTCTCCACGGCAATTTCAAACGCCAAGGAATGCAGAGCTTCCAGGAGTTCTTCATCGATCTGGAGGAGGGGTTCCCCTCCGGTGAGCACGACAAGACGCTGCCTAGTTCCCGACCCGCGCCAGGCTTGTTCGACCGCCAACGCAAACTCTTGTGCGGTGGCAAAATGTCCGCCACCGGGGCCATCTACCCCAACGAAATCCGTGTCGCAGAATTCGCAGAATGCTCTTGCCCGGTCGCCTTCACGTCCCGACCAAAGGTTACAGCCGGCGAAACGACAAAATACGGCAGCCCGCCCGGCATTTCGTCCTTCACCTTGAAGGGTGTAGAAAATTTCTTTGACCGCATATGGCATGGCTTAAGCGGCCTTCGAGTGAGCAAGGGAGCATCTCTGCTGGCTTAGGAGACGCGGCAATCGGTGGGAAATGTCCCACTGCAGGTTTTGCAGTTCGTTCCACCATCGAGGCTGATTGCCGAAAACCCACTCACCCGAACTCCACGCAGAATTAGGTTTCAGCGGGCGGAGGCTGCGGGGAAGGGCCTCTCCCTCCTTGAAACCTATCACCTCGAAAAACGCCGCTATCACGCCGGTCATGGCGATGATGCCTTGACGACGACGAGGCGTGAGAATCCTGGTGTCTCCTCGAAAGCCTGCCTCACAGCACGGAAGAACTCGCTCATCAGCCGCAAGCCGCGCTCCAGGATGAGGCGGTCGAGCGATGAGTAGGTCGTGTGCGGCGGCAGGGCGCCGAGAAAATCCGCCATGTCCTGATCGGTGATCTGAAGGGCTTCATCGATGGTCTTGCCGACGATGAATTCGGTAAATGTCGAGGAAGCGGTTATGGCCGAGCCGCGGCCGAAGGTCTGGAACGTTGCGGCAGTAATCGTCTCGGTCTTGGGGTCGAAACCCATTATCAATTTAAGCCCGTCGCCGCAGGCGACGGCGCCGACCTCGCCGGCCGCATTGGGGGTGTCCAAAGCGCCGACATTGTGCGGGTTGATGAGATAGAGCTTGTCGTTGAAGAGGTAGACGTTGTCGGTATTATCCCGCACGGCGCCGATCCTTGTCGTGATGGCGGCTAGCCGAAGGACTTGCCGCAGGCGCATTTGTCCCGCGCATTGGGATTGTCGAAGACAAAGCCCGAGGACTCCAGGTCCGTGACGAAGTCAACGGTCATGCCGGCGAGATGGGGCTGGGAGTTTGCGTCGACGAACACCTTGAACCCGTCCGTCTCCATGATGGCATCGCCCTCGCGCGAGACGCTTTCCAGACCCAACAGGTATTTGAGGCCGGCGCAGCCGCCCGCCTCGACCATGATGCGAAAGCCTTCCGCCGGTTCGTCGGCGCGGGAAAGCGCGGTCTTGATGGCAGCGACGGCGTTTTCAGTAAGTGTGATCATGGGACTATTTTCTTGCTGATGCTTCGCAAGTTTCTTGCTGATGCTTCGCAAGCTACGCTGCACAGAACGTGCCAGAGAGGAAAATTCAATTAAACAACGGGTTAGCTGATTTTGCGCCCTGTCTGACATCTAACAATTGTCGGATGTCGGACAGAGTGAACCTTGCGTTCAAAAAGCGGCATCGGACACATCGCCAGTGGCGTCGCCTGAGCCAGCGTTTTCGATCACATGAATGTTGACCAGTGTAAGGGTGGGAACTCTTAAGTCGTGCTGCGCTCCAAAAGCCGCGCCATCGTGACCACGCAGTGCGGTGGCGAACACCGGGTGGTCGATAGCCGCATCGATCGCGCTTCCTCGAGGGCGCAGTCGATTCTGCGTCGGCTCGTGGGTGCCGAACACCACTCGCGTGCTCGGTCCATGGACTGTAGTGCGGCCGCCATCTCGCGAGGGCCGACTGAGGCGTTCAATATGCCGTGAAGCCAGGAGGTGGGCCAACACGCCGCCCAGGCAACAGCGCAATCACCGCCACGGCGGCCACGGCCGCGATTAGAGGCCGCGGACAGTTCCAGTTCTATCGCAAACCGCGGTCTGGCTCGTCCGCGTCCAAAACGAAACTCGAGCGGCCACCGGTCTCGCCGTCACATCGAAGGAGAGAAATCGCTATCTGTCACAGCTACTCGTCGGCAAGGATCCCGTCACGGCCGACATAGGGAAATACCCAAGCATCGTGGTTGCAGTCATGCTTGGAAAAACCGGTGGTCAGTGCCCCCGCCAACAACGCCGCCGATTAGCGCTGCCGCAAGGCGGGTACTGACTGTCACGCTATCGCTATCCAATGCGTTGCAACAGATTCGTCAAACAAGTTTACAGACTCTTTGCGAACTCAAGTCGCTGACCATGATACGTTCGCTTTAAGGCAGAGATTTGCCGTAGCTGATCGTCGAAATAATTGGTTTGGAATGCGTGAACATAGAACCTGCAGCGTTGAATCGCAAGCCGCATACAGAGAGGCCCTTTAATGGATATCGACATTTTTGAAGCTTACGAGTCTAACGTTCGTCGCTATGGACGATCCTTCCCAACAGTCTTTACAAAGTCTCTTGGGGCGACAATCTGGGACGAGTCCGGAAAACCTTATATTGATTTCATTGTTGGGTCAGGTGCGCTCAATTACGGTCATAACAATCAAGATATTATGGCGCCGGCAATTCAATATCTCGCCAACCAAAATATCGTCTTGTCGCTTGATATGTACACAACTGCAAAGCGTGATTTCATCGAAGTGTTCGTCAATTCGATCCTGAAGCCCCGGGGCCTTTCTTACAAGATACAGTTTCCTGGGCCAACCGGGACAAACGCTAACGAAGCGGCGTTGGCGCTGGCGCGAAAATATACCGGCCGCTCGAGTGTTATGGCCTTCACAAATTCGTACCATGGCATGTCACTCGGCTCCTTGGCTGTATCGGGTTCAGCGTCAACCAGACAGCTTGGCGGCGTTGCTCGCCACGACGTGATCCGTGTCCCTTACGAGAACTATCCGAACCAAACTTTCGATTCCGCGAGTTACATTGATCACGTGTTGGGCGACCCGGGCAGCGGCATAGAAAAGCCGGCCGCAATCATCCTGGAGCCCATCCAGGCAGAAGGCGGCATGAACACCGCATCCGCACCATGGCTTGCAGAAATTCAGCGCATTTGCCGTAAGCACGACGTCGTTTTCATCGTCGACGACATTCAGGCAGGTTCGGGACGAACGGGCGATTTCTTCTCATTCGAGTTCGCGAAAGTCGAGCCCGACATCGTGTGTCTTTCGAAGTCCCTAAGCGGTTCAGGTAATCCGTTGTCCATAGTTCTGATTCGCCCCGAGATGGACATATGGAAACCGGGAGAACATAGCGGGACCTTTAGAGGCAATAATCTCGCCTTTGTGACTTCCGCGGCCATGTGCAAAATGTGGTCCGATAGGCAGTTTACTAAAGCCGTTGAGGGGACGGCCGTCAAACTGCAAGAACACCTTGATCGCCTCGTTGCGAAATTCCCTAAGTGCATCGAACAAAAGCGCGGCCGTGGTCTGATGGCCGGCCTCAAGTGCCGATCACAGGCCGTTGTTGGCCGTGTGCACGATGTCGCGTTCGAAAACGGCCTGCTGATCGAATCGTCGGGGCCAAATCGCGACGTCATTAAAGTCCTTCCGCCGATAACCATCTCAGATGACGAACTTGATCACGGAATTGCCATCCTCGATCAGGCACTACAGGAGAAAACAAATGGCGACTAACCAAGCACGTCAAACGCCGGCCATCTCGCCTCTTACGATCGAGGAACGAACCGGCTCGATCAGCACTGCGGAGATCATCTCGGTCCTAAAAGGTGAGATCACGGCTCTGCATATCAGCCAAGCTTTCAGCACCGAAATAGCCGAGGAGATCACCGCGAAGTTTTTTGGCAGTCCCGGTCTCAGGGAGCGCAAAGATGGCGTCCCCGGACAATATGTGGGCGCATCCCACTACAGGAAGGATGCAGCCACCTATTTCGCGGAGGCAGAAACTGCGCGGCCGCACGTTGACGCTCTTTTTGGCAATTTAGTTGATCCGGTCCGAGCCCTCTTCGACGCGTTGAAGCGCGAGCTTCACAAACAAGGCATTGAATTGCGGCTGGCGCGCTCAGAACACGGTCAGGCTAACGTTTGTCGGGCTCTCAGTTGGACCGGCAGCGGCACGTTTTCCTTGGACCCCCACGACGATGTCGCTCAAGTGCTACGTGCCGGGAACGATTACGAGCTATCTGCGGTGGCGCACAATACCGTCGCCGCGCTCAACTTCTACCCCAGCATGTCCGAGGAAGGCGGCAATCTGCGGCTCTGGAGCCACAAGCCGACAGTTGACGACCGAAAGTCGCAGGGGGTGGAGACAACGGGCTATCCCTATTCTGCAGTCTATCTAAAGGATGTGCCTTGTCGCGACATCCGGCTCAAGGCCGGGGACATCGCCTTACTTGACGGCGGTTTCGTTCATGGGGTCACTGGTCAAGCAGGCAACGGAAAGCGTCGCGTGCTGCTAAACAGCTTTTTCGGATTTGCCCGGCCAGATCTTGTTCTCTGGTGGACTTGAAGTTAAGGATGTCGCAGCGACTGACTGCGCTTCCGCCGACAGGTATCACATCGGTCGCAACCCGAGGGGAGCCTTTAGTCACAGCCGCCCTGTCCGCATTACCCGGCGCTCCACTGTTCGCGGTGCCAAGCTGAACAGGCATCGCGAGGTGATGTTAAGCAAGGCAGACGCAACGCGAGAGGTGATCTAGCAGGCTTCTCTGATTGGGGTCCTTGGGGTCAAGCTCCTCCTGATATTTTTTTCCGGACCATGTCGCCCCGCGGGTCACTCGCTTCTCTTCGCGGTCGACGTTAGGCCGCCGCATGATGGGGTCAGTAGGGCGAGGCGTCTCAATCTGTTGAACGACCTTGAGAGAGTTCGTCCCAGGATCGTGCCTGCTAACGAGATCGCCTTGCCCATCGTCCCCGCGGGAACGATCCGGATCACGCCCTTTCGGGCGGAATCAACTCCTCCTTCGTTGGTCTGTTGTCCCTATTTCATGCCGATACGGGGCCGGGTGCCTTGCCGAAGCGGAATTCTGTCCCGTCGCTCCACATGCGATGCAGAATGACAGCGAGCTTGCGGGCAACAGCAACTCGGGCTCGGGCCATACCGCGCCGCTTGGCGACGTTCATACCCCACGCTCTGAGGCACGACCATTTCTTGCTGAGCACAAGCAGCGAATGAGCCGCTTCATAGAGAGCCGTGCGGGCGAGCTCGTCACCGCATCGGCTTACCTTGCCCTGAATGTCCGTCTCGCCTGATTGATAGCGTGCCGGGGTCAGACCCAGATGCGCTCCGACATCGCTCGATCGGCGAAAGCGGTCCGGCTGATCGACCGTGGCACGAAAGGCGAGCGCGGTGATGGGTCCCACACCGGGCCCGGACATGAGTCGCCGGCAGACTTGCTCCTTGCGGGCGATATTGAGGACTTGCTTTGTCAGTCGCCCGAACTCGCGGAGCATCGTGGCCACGATCGCCAGAAGCGGCTCGACAAGCGCCATGACGACCGTATCTGCGCCAATCAGTTCGCGCACGCGATCGGCGAAAGCTGCACGACTTGGCGTGCCGAGCTTGATGCCGGCCTCCCGCAGAATCGCTCTGATCACGTTCTCGATGGATCGCATTTCATTGAGGACCGTGCGTCGTGCGACGAGGAGGGACCGCCAGCGCCGACACTGCTGGCTCTTCACATGCACCTGTCGATACCAGCCGGTGCGCATGATCTGCGCCAAGGCGCGGGCATCATTCCGGTCCGTCTTGTTCGGCATCGTCTTCATCGCCGCATTGGCCAGTCGGGTCTCGATGCAAATGGCCGGCAATCCTTCGGCGCGAATACCGTCATAAAGCCAGGCCGCCAGCGAGCAGGCTTCGAGCCCGATGCGGTCCAGCGGCAGATCGATTTTCCGCAAGACCTCATAAAGCGCCCTCGGCTCACTCGCCGCCCGCCCTTCCTTCACAATCCGGCCGCTCTCGTCGACGACGCAGATGGCGGTCTCTTCCAAAGACACGTCAAGTCCGGCAAAATACTTCATGGCTGCTCCTCCTGATGTTTGTGGCGATCTACATCGACCACGTTCTCACATCTCGATAGGAGCAGCCGCCCTCAATTTGGCTCGGGCGAGACCCCAATCACCCCATCTGTTGAACAACTGTTTTGTTTACGGAACGTGTCGGAATCAGATCAAGCACAAAGCAAATTCAAAACGGGTATCTCCGCTCTTTTTTCAGCCTCCTAAGCCAAGAACGCAGTCGCGTCATGTGGCAAGGAACCTTCGCACCCACGCAACCGACCATCGCGACTTCCGCGGATCGGCAGCAGCGAATTGCTCCTCTTTGTACGCGCTGTAAAGGCGGAGCATCGCCTCGGCAAAACCTGAGAGGCTGCTGAACATGTCGGCGGCTCGCGACGGTGAGATGTCAATGTCCGCCAATACTGGGTGGCTCTATATTCGATCGAAAGCGCCCGAGGCATCCTCCGCATGATGCCTCGGGCGGGACGAGGGGTGCGGTAGCCCGTCTGGCGCACTCCGCGCCCCCCAAGGTCTGCTCGCTTACTGAGACGTAATTCCCCCCAAAGCCACCAGGCCAGGTCACACAGCCATCAGCACATGGCCCCGTCGAGGTCGATTGCTTGCGACAATGCCGAGCCTTGATTGTCATTCAACAGCGGCGGCTTAACCGGAGATTCTGCCGTTACTTAACCCATTGGAACCGCACTTATTGACCTGCACCACCTAGTCCTGCTTGAGCCGCACCGTGGCCCTGCGGGGCAGCGCTGCATCTTCACCAGAGCCACATCATAGCTCGAACCGATCGCCGGCAAACTGCCGCGCTTGACTGGCATTATTCGCCTGTCATGACAAAGCCTTAGGGTATCCTCATCAAGGTAGCCCAAAAGAGATCGCCTAACCCATCGCAACATTCAATGCGCCAAGTGCGGTCCGCGTGGCGCAATTCGTCATTCGACGCCCTTTTTTGACACGTCACGAACAGATCCTCAGATTTTTTGCGATACCCCCGCCATTTTCGCAGTGGTACACCTTTTCTGCCACATTCGGACATCTCGAAACTGCGTGTCTTGGGTGACGGAGTTGTAGTTCTGACGTTGCTATCGAGGAATCCCGCTGTGAGATTTTCAGGCTTTCGCGTTCTTTCTGAAGCGCTCAAAGGTCATTCTGGATGGAAACCTTTATGGCGCAATCCTGATCCGCAGCCGTTTTACGATTACGTCATCGTTGGCGGCGGCGGGCACGGCCTCGCGACGGCTTATTACCTGGCCAAGACCTTCCGGCAATCCCGTATCGCCGTTTTGGAAAAGGGTTGGTTGGGATCCGGGAATGTTGGCCGAAACACGACAGTCATCCGTTCGAACTACCTACTGCCCGGTAACGGGCCGTTCTACGAGTTTTCACTGAAGCTCTGGGAGGGGCTGGAGCAGGAACTGAACTTCAACTCGATGGTCTCCCAGCGCGGCGTCATTTACCTCTTTCACTCGGATTGGCAGCGAGATGCGTATCGACGCCGCGCCAATTCGATGGCGCTCGCCGGTGCGGACGCGCGCCTGTTAAGCCGCGAGGATCTCAAGGCGATGCTTCCTTTCTTGAACTACGACAATGCGCGCTTTCCGATCCATGGCGGCTTTATGCAGCCACGCGCGGGGACGGCACGGCATGACGCTGTCGCTTGGGGCTACGCTCGTGGCGCCGATCTGTACGGTGTGGACCTTATCCAGAATTGCGAGGTGACAGGTTTTCGCATCGTTGATGGCAACATCCGTGGTGTGGAGACCTCGCGTGGCTTCATCGGTGCCAACAAGGTCGGCGTGGCAGTGGCGGGCTCCTCGAGCCGCGTCATGGCGATGGCGGGGATGCGCCTTCCGATCGAGAGCCATGTCCTGCAGGCGTTCGTCACGGAAGGTCTCAAGCCCATTATTCCTTGTGTTATCATGTTCGGCGCGGGGCACTTCTATATAAGCCAATCCGATAAGGGCGGCCTCGTCTTCTGTGGCG
Source organism: Mesorhizobium loti CJ3sym (assembly GCF_000472785.1). Lineage (GTDB taxonomy): Bacteria > Pseudomonadota > Alphaproteobacteria > Rhizobiales > Rhizobiaceae > Mesorhizobium > Mesorhizobium loti_E. Next base: position 5,049 of record NZ_AXAL01000020.1, on the reverse strand, counting down.
AAATCGACGGCTACAATTCCTATGCGCAGCGTGGGAACTTGCCGATGGTGGAGGATGTCTGCGAAGGCGCCATGGCCGTGATGCCGATGATCGGTCGGGTGCGGCTCCTGCGGCAATGGGGCGGCGTTATGGACATGTCGATGGACGGCTCGCCAATCATCGACCGCACGGGCATCGAAGGCCTTTATTTTAACGGGGGCTGGTGCGTTGGGGGTTTCAAGGCGACGCCCGCCAGCGGCCACGCCTTCGCCCATCTTCTTGCGACCGATACGCCTCATGAGACTGCGCGCGCTTACCGACTCGATCGCTTCGCAAGAGGATACTTAATCGATGAAAGCGGCGCTGGTGCGCAGCCGAACCTACAGTGAGGTCAAAATGCTCATTCCCCATCCAGTTCTGGGTTTGCGCGATGCAAGAGAATTTGCCTATCTCGGAGACGCCCGGCTTATCGACCGTCCAGACCCATCTGCACCCGATGCCGAGGCCGCCTTTTGCGACTATGTATACTTGCGCGACAATCCAGCGGGCGCGCACCGGGAATTGTGGTTCCACGAGCACGGCGACCACTCCTGGCTGGTCGTTACGCGCAATACGATCACCCACGAAATTCTCGGCGCCGAGTTGGCCCACGACGTGGCCCTTGCGCGCAAGAGGAGCGTAAAATGACGCGGCTCTCAGGCGGATTAATCGACCGTACACAAACACTGAACTTCAAGTTTGACGGAAAACGCTACCAGGGGCATCCCGGCGACACGCTTGCCTCGGCGCTGTTAGCCAACGGCGTTCGCCTGATTGGGCGCAGCTTCAAATATCATCGTCCCCGCGGGGTGTTGTCCGCCGGTTCGGAGGAGCCAAATGCCTTGGTCGAGCTGCGCACCGGCCCGCGACAGGAGCCTAACACACGCGCGACAACGGTCGAGCTGTTCGAGGGACTGGAGGCGCGAAGCCAGAATCGCTGGCCCTCGCTTGGTTTCGACGCAATGGCTATCAATGACCTGTTCTCACCGCTGTTCACAGCCGGGTTCTACTACAAGACCTTTATGTGGCCGAAAAGTTTCTGGGAAAAAGTCTACGAGCCAGCCATCCGTAGGGCGGCAGGACTCGGCAGCATCTCAATGCAGGCCGATCCCGATGCCTATGACAGGGGCTTCCTGCATTGCGACTTGCTGGTGATCGGCGGGGGGCCAGCCGGACTTGCTGCGGCGCTGACGGCCGCTCGCTCAGGCGCACGTGTGATCCTGGCGGAGGAGGATTTCCGCCTGGGCGGGCGGCTGTTATGCGAGACGGAAACACTGGGCGAGGCCCCGCCCCTCGATTGGATTTCAGCGCTGGAGTCAGAATTCGAGAGCCTGCCACGTCTTCGGGTGATGAGCCGAACCACGGTTTTCGGCGTCTATGACCACGGCATCTATGGTGCGGTGGAAAGGGTTTCGGATCATCTTGCGCAGCCAAGAGGCCGCGTACGCCAGACACTTTGGCGCATAACGGCGAAACGTGCCATCTTGGCTGCAGGCGCGATAGAGCGACCCGTCGCTTTTGCGGACAATGACCGTCCCGGCATCATGCTGGCCGGCGCGATGCGAGCTTACGCGAATCGCTGGGCAGCGTGCCCATCCGAAAGGGTCGCCGTCTTCACCAACAACGAGAACGGTCACCGTACCGCCTGCGACCTCGCCGCCAAGGGCGTCGAGATCGCCGCTGTCATCGACGCGCGCCCAGAGGCGAAGGCTCGTGGTGATTACCGTTTAATCGCCGGCGGGGTTGTGACCGGCTCGCGCGGCCGTCTTGGCCTAACCTCGATTGAGTTTCAAACAAAGGGCAGGTCCGAATGGATCGATTGCGGCGCCCTTGGGGTCGCGGGCGGCTGGAACCCGAACGTGCATCTGGCTTCGCACCATCGGGGTAAGCCGACCTGGAATGAGCTGCTGCTGGCGTTCCTGCCTGGCGAGTACGGGCCTTCTGGGTTGCGGGCGGCGGGCGCTGCAGCGGGCCGCTTCTCGACCGCGGAAGCGCTGCGTTCGGGTGCGGAAACGGCGAGATGTGCGTTGGCAGACATAGGGATCACGGCGAAATCTCTTAATTTTCCGACCCCGGAAGAGGATGCATATAAAATCGCACCCGTCTTTCACGTGCCGGGTAGGAGACGCGCCTGGGTCGATTTCCAGAACGACGTGACGGTGAAGGACATCAAGCTCGCCCATGCCGAGAACATGCGGTCGGTAGAGCATTTGAAACGCTATACGACTTTGGGCATGGCGACGGATCAGGGCAAGACCGCCAATGTGATCGGGCTCGCCGTAATGGCGGAGCTCACTGGAAAAACAATCCGGGAAACCGGAACTACAATCTTCCGCCCGCCCTATACTCCCGTGGCACTGGCGGTCCTGGGGGGCGGCGATATAGGGCCGCATTTCCACCCTCCCCACTTGACGCCGACCCATCGGTGGGCCGAAGCCCAAGGCGCGGTATTTGACGAGTCTAGCCCCTGGCGGCGAGCCGATTATTTTCGCCGTAAGGGGGAAACGCACTGGCGCCAGAGTGTAGATCGCGAGGCGCAGGCCGTGCGTAGCGCCGTTGGCTTGTGTGACGTCTCCACGCTCGGAAAGATCGACGTGCAGGGCACCGATGCGGGGCAGTTTCTCGATCGTCTTTACAGCAACATGATGTCGACGCTGAAGGTCGGCCGCGTTCGCTATGGGCTGATGCTGCGCGAGGACGGCTTTCCCTATGACGATGGTACCTGCGCGCGACTCGCCGATGACCACTATGTGGTCACCACAACGACGGGCAATGCGGGCCTGGTTTTCCGAAATATGGATTTCGCCAGGCAATGCCTCTGGCCCGAGCTTGACGTACAGCTCATATCCACGACGGAGGCCTGGGCGCAAATTGCTGTCGCAGGTCCGAGATCGCGTGCGCTGCTCGAGCGGGTCGTCGACGGGTTCGACTTATCGAACTACGCGTTTGCTTTTATGGCTTGCGCGGAACTAACGGTTTGCGGCGGTCTGCGGGCGCGGCTCTTCCGCGTCTCATTCGTGGGAGAACTTGGCTACGAGCTTGCGGTTCCCGCCCGCTACGGGCATGCACTGATGAATCGGCTGATGGAGATGGGTGAAGATCTGGAAGTGACACCTTTTGGAGTCGAAGCGCTATCTGTCCTAGGGATGGAAAAGGGTCACGTCGGTGGAGCCCAGCTTAACGGCCAAACCACTGCCGAAATGCTCGGACTCGGCAAAATGGTGTCGCAGAAGAAAGACGCAATCGGCGCGATCATGTCTCGGCGCGAGGGGCTGGCGGGAAATAAGCGCCGACTGATGGGTCTTCAGCCCGTCGAGCCTGGGAGCAAGATCGTTGTCGGCTCACATCTCTTCGCCGAAGGAGCAGCATTGAACCACGATACCGATCAGGGCTGGATCACGTCAGCCTGCTATTCGCCCCATGTCGGCTCAATGATCGGGCTGGCTTTCCTCGAGAATGGCTATGAACGGTTGGGCGAGGTGATCATGGCTGCGAACCCGGTCGAAGGGGAAAGCGCACGCCTGCGCGTCGTTTCGTCCCATTTCGTTGATGCTGAAGGAGTACGTCTGCGTGGCTAACCTGAGACCGCTCAAGGCGCTGGGCGCCGAAAATCCTCGTTACGCATCGTTTGCAGCGCTGGAGATTCGTGAGAACCTAGATTTGGCGCTTGCCTCTCTAGCGCTGCGCCGGAAAACCGTTGCACCCCAACCGTTCGGTTTGAATTTGCCGAGGCCGGGACGCTGGGTAGCAGATCAGGAAGTGGCAGCTTTCTGGACTGGACCAGGTCAGTGGATGGTTGAAGCCGAAGGCCGCGCCGAAGAGGACTTTGCCGCAGATCTGAAAGAGGCTGCCCGCGGTTGTTCGGTGACCGAGCAAACTGGTGGGTGGGTGGCTGTCGAAATTTTATCTCGGGCCGGCACAGGCCCCCTCGACGCATTGCTGGCGAAGCTAATCAACATCGATCTTGCCGGTTTCGGTCCGGGTCGCGCGACGCGTACAGTCCTTGATCACATGACCTGTTTCGTAATCCGCCGCAGCGAAACCCATGTCGCCGTGCTTGGCGCGCGCTCGTTTGGCGCTTCGCTCTGGCACGCGCTAGAAATTGCCTCAAGGAGGATAGAGTAAGGTAGCTTAGTGCAGGCTTTCCAATTCGCCGAATGGTTGCCAAGCCAGAAAAGGCTCGGACGTTCACGCGCTTTTATAGCAACAGCATTTGCGGATGACTCGTACGGGGTCGCCAAAAGGCGACGAGCCTTACTCACGGCTGTCGCGAGCCGAACGCGGCTTGGCGAGATGGCAATCACGCGGATGGACCTGACGGCAGCGCGAGTTCGGGCTGCGCCGGCGAAGACGCGGGATGCACGGGCGGCACCCCGGACACGGGCGATCGCCCGCGACCGCAAGATAGCGGCGGACACTGGGCATGCATCGGCAGACGCCGCGCCACTGCATGCTTCGCTACAATGCGGGCGGATTGAGCGGCCTTTGCAGCCGCAAATCGCTGGAGCTCCAGGCGCAGTGACGCCGACGCAGAAGGTCGCGTTGGCGCGTTGGTGGAACAGGGCCACGATCCTGGGCGCAAACGGCATGGTGCGCTGGCGGCGCAAAGACCTTAGGCCTTAAAGCGTGTCGCGATTAATTGGCCTCATATCCGGCAGCTTTGAAGAAGTTTCTGCATTCGGCTGGCTGGAACAGATGGCAGATATCGCCGAGAGCCTCGCAGAGGGCATCGAAGCTTCTGGCCGCCTTCTTTCGCAGCCTCGCCTTGAGTTTTGAATAGGCCATCTCGATCGGGTTGAGGTCTGGCGAGTATGGCGGCAGGAACAGGAGCCATGCGCCCCTTTGGCGAACCAGTTGCGCGGCGCGCTCGTTCTTGTGGAAGCCGACATTGTCGAGAATGACGACATCGCCGGGCGACAGTTCGGGAGCGAGCTGAGTTTCGACGTAGCGTTCGAAGATGGCGGCATTCATCGGCGCGTTGACGATCCATGGCGCGACAAGACCGTGGCATCGCAGCCCGGCGATGAAGGT
>NZ_AXAL01000019.1 GCF_000472785.1 Mesorhizobium loti CJ3sym | reverse complement strand
GGGATAAAGGCTACGACGCCGACTGGTTCCGCACGGCCCTGGCCAAGCGCGGCATAGTCGCCTGTATCCCGTCCAAAGCCAACCGCAATCTGCCGATCCCGCACGACACCTTGCTCTACAAAAGCCGCCATAAGATCGAGAACATGTTTGGCAGGCTCAAGGACTGGCGGCGCATCCACACACGCTATGACCGCTGCGCCCACACCTTCATGTCCGCGATCTGCATCGCTGCAACCGTAATCTTCTGGCTCTGATCAATGAGTCCTGAGCCTAGGTCGGGCCGATCGATCGACCACATGCGACACTCAAGACATGCTCCCGGCCTCCCCCGGATGAGGGCTGATCGCCCCTACCAAGGCCAAAGCATGCCGGGCAGCGAACGAATTGCTGTTCCGATCAGGCCAACGACTATGCCAGCAAAGATTAGTCGGTGAGACGTTGCAGTGTCTTTGTTTTCGGTCAAGACGTTCACAGGAAAGGCCCATTTGACGTAGCCGGTGAGGCACCGGTAAATCATGAGCGAGATTCCGCATCCGTACACGATTGCTGCCCAGCGATAGCCCGAATATGGGCCACCCACAGGAAGGTATAGGTCGACGGCTCGAGCGATCATGAAAAGTGAATATGGCAGCGCAATAAACCACAGGCCGAAATCGTAGATAAATTTTTGATGGATGAACGCGTACCACTTTCTACTTTTTAGCAGCTTGTCTCTGACAACGGTCTGAACTGCACGTATGTAGGTCAACTCGTCGGCGTATATCTCGACATTACTGTTGTTTACCGTAGGAGCAGATACGAGCGGATTGGGGTCCAAAATCGGCGGCTTGTCGAACGTCAGTAGCACGCTGAACCGATTGTTAGGCTCGTTGCCGTTGGCTTCTGGTCGGAAGGCTGTCGTATTCGTAAAAAAAATCGAGGCGATGGGACTAGGAAGTGTTTTTGCGTCAAAGATGGCTTCGGTATCGCCAAAGGCGGTCTCGTCGTCAAAACCAACGATGGAGACCGTCACCCGGAACGCCCTCTTCTTGAGAGCAATATTGTTCTCTTTAAACTCCTCTTCGGTAACGTCGACCGGCTTCTTGAGGGCGGCGATCATTCGATCACCCTCTCTGCTGTTTATGTTGTTAAACTCTCTGTATGCGGCCTTGATCCGCGAGAGATCGAACTGGCATCCTCGAATTGGAATTTGTTCACGCCACTGCGTAAGAGCGACGCCACTCTGTACCGATATTTCGTTCGCCATCTTACCCCCAAGATTTCGACCCACCACAATGTAGGTGACCATGCGGAAGTAGATTATCAAGAGACACAGAACAAACCGACAACAAAAATATTTAAGCGAACAGCCAATTTTACACCCAGCAGAGCTCTCGGCTTGCTTTCCGCCCTTTACCGCGCCGCCGCTTCGAGAGCCGAGCGAGGAGTGCCGTCGAAGCTCAAAACCAGTCGTTAACCATGCCGACACGGTGAATATTTTGTGACGAACCGATCAGGTTGCAGGGGGTTGTAGACGGGTCTGCAACAAAGAGGACCAGCCCAGCCATGCACCGTTTATCCGTCGTGACCGCCCTGTTGATCTCTTTCATGACGGCATACGGGATATGCGTTTGGGCATCCTCTGGCCACTCGGTCGATCTGTTCCAAGCTCAGGCGTCACCGTTGGAAATACGCGGCTCCGAATAGCTAAATCGTGCGAACAAGCGATTTCGGTGTCAGCAGTGCGAGTGTTTTCCGGATATCCGGAGTGAGCCGGCGTATCGTCCACAGTGGAGGCAAGAATGACTTTGATTCGCATAGCGCTCTTATGCGCTGCCATCACCGGCCTGGCGGGCGCGCTGGCCGTTCGCGCTGAAGACCAGCCCGCCCAGCCGAATGGCCAAGCCACGACGGAGCAGTCGCCGGCAATTCATTGCGAGGGGCAAAATTGCCTGCCTCCCGCCAAAGACCCCGTCCTCGACTGCAAGGGCCAGGATTGCACCCCGGCTCCGGCGACCGATCAGACGCCGGCTCCGGAGATCCAAAAGCTCAAGTAAATGGCATCAGCCAGCGTTTGAGGATCCGTCAAGGTCGGGAAAGCGGCACTGGCCTCCGATCAATTCGGAACCATCGGCGAAGGCTCTTCGCAGCGATAGACCATGCACTGACCGTCACTGGCCGGGACATAGTCAACCATCGGCACGTAAGGGGCATCGCACTCACTGCCGAATTGGCGGACATAGCGATCATAGGTGTTCGGTCCGGTGCTCAACACAGTGGCATGTTGGCTCTGAATGAGGGCCTGAGTCTGTGCACACGTCATCTTGTGCGTTTCAGGCCGAGCGTTGGCGAGATTTGTAGCGGCAATCACCATCGCTGCCGTGCAAAGCATAATCCTGCATGTGAGCATCGTGGCATCCTCGCAAAACCTGGTACCACCCAAATTCGCATCTTGTGACGCGGTTCCGCAAGGATCGTGCTGTCACGATGCAGCGAGCCAGGCCGCTATCGCCACTATTTTGGCACGGCCTGTGGAGGAACCACCGGCGCCTGTTCGCGCAGCCAATCCCAGGTCCCCAGCACATCGACATCCCGCAGCCGGTCTCGGGTGGAAATCGCGTACCATCCGCGCCCTGCATTAAGGACGTGTTCGTATGGCTGCAAGAGGGCTCCTGAGCCAAGTGCCTCGCCGGCCAAGGTCAGACTGCCCAGCGCCACGCCCTGGCCTTGCTCGGCGGCTGCGAGTGCCAGATCGCTGTCGCTGAAATTGGTGCCGTGCCAGGTGCCGTTCGGCTCGATGCCGACGCCGCGCAACCAGTCCGCCCAGCCGGTCGGGCGTTCATCGTGGATGAGCGGGGCGCCAAGCAAGTCGGCCGGGGTGCGCAGCGTGCGGCCCAGTTCCGCCGTTGCCACGGGTGACAGAAAATCCCGGGCGATCAGCAGGCTCTCGCAGCCTTCCGGAGGCGCATCCGCGTAGACGATTGCAAGGTCGAGTTCCATGGTTTCGAAATCGACGGGAGCGCTGCTCGTGTCGAGCCATGGCTCGCAGGCCGGCGCGACCGCCCGCAAGGCCGGCAGGCGATGCAGCAGCCAGCGTCGGCTGAAATCGCGCGGCGCATAGATCACCACGCTGCCGGGCTTTCGAAACGGCTCCAGCCGCCGGTACCCCTCCTCCATCATTTCGAGGCAGCGGCGCACGGTGCGCTGATAGTCGCGTCCGGCATCCGTCAGCCGCACTTCACGGCCGAAGCGCATGAACAGCGGCTGGCCGATATGGCCTTCGAGAAGGCGCATCTGGTGGCTGATCGCCGACTGGGAGAGGCCGAGCTCCTCAGCGGCACGGCTGAAACTTTCCAGCCGTGAAGCTGCCTCGAACCCCTTCAGGAACTGCGTTGGCGGAATGTGCCGGAACTTCACCATTCATGAATTCCATTCACCAGACTGAGGAATCCTTCTCAGTTGTACGGGCCTCGAAGCCGATTAACAATAAGTTCGATACATGAATGGAGAGTTTGATGAACGCCATCGAATGGCCGGCGCAGCATTTGAAGATCCGCCGTCCCGCGGAGTTCGAGCCGCATGCCAGGACATGGATGGCCTGGCCGCACCGTCAGGACATGTACGGCGCTACCTTGCCCGCAATGCAGAAGTCCTACGCCGATGTCGCCCATGCCGTCGCCCAGTTCGAACCTGTCACCATGGTGGCGCATCCCGACCATGCCGATGGCGCTCGTGCCCAGCTTGGAAGCGGGATCGAGGTGGTCGAAATTCCGATCGACGATTGCTGGATCCGCGATTCCGGTCCGACCTTCCTGAAACTGGCCGATGGAAGCCTCGCCGGCGTGTCCTGGCGCTTCAATGCCTGGGGCCGCAAGCACGAGCCCTATGACCAGGACAACGCGCTGGCCGAGCGGCTGCTCGCTCGCGAGGACGCGTCCATCCTGCGCTCCTTCCTGCATTGCGAGGGCGGCTCGCTGACCACTGACGGCCAAGGCACGCTGATCGCCACCGAAACCAGCCTGCTCCATTCCAACCGCAACCCCGGCATCTCGAAGGCCTGGGTGGAGAAGGAATTGTTGCGCATGCTTGGCCTCGAAAAAGTCGTATGGCTTCCCGGCGATCCGCTGGATCTGGAGACCGACGGCCATGTCGACGGCATGTGCTGCTTCGTCAAGCCCGGCGTGGTGATGTTCGAATACAATCCAGATCCTTCCGACCTGCACGGCCGCATCCTTGCCGACAATCTCGCCGCCCTTGCTGGCCAGACCGACGCGCACGGCCGCAACTTCGAAGTCATCCCCATCCCCGAGGCCTATGATGTCGAAGCGACGAGTGCAGTGTTTGCCCGCTCCTACATCAATTTTGCGCTCGCCAATGGCGGCGTCGTCATGCCGGATTTCGGGCGCCCTTCGGGCGAGGAAGCCAAGGCGGCCGTCGCCCTTGCCTTCCCAGATCGCCGCATCGTCACCGTCGATGTCGGCGCCGTCGTCCCGGCAGGCGGCGCCATCCACTGCATCACCCAGGAACAGCCGGTGTGATGCGGTGGACACGACGTCACGTCATCATGGCAACAGCAGGGTGCGCACTCATGCCTGAGATCGCAATCACGGCAGCCAGAAGCTGGATGACCCAGCCGAGCACGCCAGCAGCCCATCGCGGACCACACAACAGCAATCTCGGAGGTGAGCCATGCGCCAGTTGATCGCCGCCGCGGTCCAGATTTCCTGCACCGATGAGGTCGAAAGCAATCTCGACAAGCTCGAAATTCATGTCCGCGAAGCCGCAAGGCGCGGTGCCGGGCTTGTCGTGCTGCAGGAACTGTTCGAAGGCGTCTACTTCTGCATGGACCAGGATATCAGCCATAGCAGCCGCGCCCTCCCCCTCGACGGCCACAAGACCATCGCCCGCATGGCGGCGCTGGCGCGCGTAACGGGCGTCGTCCTGCCGGTTTCGCTGTTTGAGCGCGACGGGTCGCGGCTCTACAACACGCTGGTCATGATCGATGCCGACGGCGAAGTGCTCGGCCGCTACCGCAAGAGCCATATTCCAAACAGTCCGGGCTACTCCGAAAAACTCTATTTCGCCGATGGCGACACCGGCTTTCGCGTGTTCGACACCGCCGCCGGCAGGATCGGCGCCGGCATCTGCTGGGATCAGTGGTTTCCCGAAGCCGCCCGCGCCATGGTGCTGATGGGCGCCGAGGTGCTAATCTATCCGACGGCAATAGGCTCCGAGCCATCCTTTCGCGGCTGGGATTCGCGCGACCATTGGCAACGCGTCATGCAGGGCCATGCCGGCGCCAATCTGACCCCGGTCATCGCCGCCAACCGGGTCGGAGTCGAGAGGGGTGAGGCAAACGAGATCGTCTTCTACGGCTCATCCTTCATCGCCGATCATACCGGCGCAAAACTCGCCGAGGCCGACCGTGTCTCCGACAGCGTCATCACGGCGGCCCTCGATCTCGACGAGATCGCGGCCGCGAGGCGCAGCTGGGGCGTGTTCCGCGACCGGCGTCCTGATCTCTACGGCGTGCTGCTGGAGCCGACGCCGGAGCGCCTGCTTGCCAAAAATGCAGCCTGACTGAACAGCCCCGATCGGGGTCAACCCAAGGGAGAACATGATGAAACATTGGCTCGCGGTCGCCGCGGCATGCCTTTTTGCGACCTCGACCCAGGCCGAGGAAAAGGTCCTGCATCTCTATTCCTGGGAGTCCTATTTCGGGCCCGGCAGCATCGAAAAGTTCGAGGCCGAGACCGGCATCAAGGTCAGCTACGACATGTTCGATTCCAATGACATGGTCGAGACCAAACTGCTCACCGGCGGATCGGGCTACGACCTCGTCACCATCAATCTCGCGCCGCATCTGCAGCGTGAACTGCCGACCGGCGTCTGGGCGGCGCTCGACAAGAGCCGCCTATCCAACCTCGGCAATCTCGACCCGGCAGTCGCTGCCCGCCTCGACGAGGTCGACAAGGGTGGCGCGCATGGCGTGCCGTGGATGTGGGGAACCACCGGTGTTGGCTACAACGTCGAGAAGATCCGCGCGATCATGCCCGATGCCCCGGTCGACTCGCTGCGCATGCTTTTCGATCCTGAAATCGCCGCCAAATTCGCACCGTGCGGCATCACCATGCTCGACGACGCCGAGCAGGTGCTGGGCCTGGCGCTGATCTATCTCGGGCTGGGCCCGGACACCACCAATCCCGACGAATTGCAGAAAGCCGTGGACGTGGTCGCCAAGGTGCGCCCGTACGTGCGCAAATTCCACAGCTCGAGCTATATCAACGACCTCGCCGAGGGCGATGCCTGCCTGTCGCTCGGCTTTTCCGGCGACATGCACATCGCCGACATCAGGGCCAAGGAAGCCAAGCGCCCGTTCTCCATCACCTATCGCCTCTCGAAGGAAGGCAATCTGGTGTGGGCCGACATATTGGCGATACCGAGCGACGCCCCGCACCCGGAGGCCGCGCACGCCTTCATCGACTTTGTGCTGCGTCCCGAAATCGCCGCTTCCGCAGCCACGGACACCGGTTTTTCGACCGCGAACAGGGCAGCACTCGCGCTGCTCGACGAGACACTGCGCGCCGACCCCAACCTCTATCCCTCGGCTGAAGCGCAAAAGCACCTTCATCTGCCTAAAGCGCTCGACCAGAAAGCCCTCAGGATGTGGTCGAAGGCCTGGGACCATGCAAAGGGTCTCGAATAGCGAACATCCTGAGCGGACCGCGAGCCTAACCGCCGACCAGCGGCACGGTAACGGCCATGCGGAAGCTCGGTGTTTCTGCGCTCGTGCAAAACTACATGTTGCTGGCTGGCCGAGCCGGAGGCGATGGTCGATACACCGACGTCTGCCGCGGCGCACGTGGAATGTCGGCCAAGGATGCGCGGATCGGCTTAATGGACACCGGCAGTGTATCCGCACGGCGCTTCAGCAGCTTGGCTGACATCTTCTCAACGATATCTCGTATATCCATGGGCGCTCCTCCCGAGCAGCCCCCCACTGCTTCATTAGCAACGAAGCAATTTGTCCGCATTTAACTTTGATGTATCGAAGCGGGGCATTTGTCAGAGGTCCAGAACGCAAGTTCGACATGTTCGACATGAAGCATGCAACTGGCCGCACCATCATCGCGCGCGCTGCCACTTCACAGACTTAGCCCGTGTGCTCCAGCCATCCTGAAACAACACCAGACTCGGCTGCGCTCCACCAAATACGAGCCATCATCACCCCCCACTCGCACCAATGGGCACGAGTCATCCCTGCTGATGCAACCTAGCGGATTGCGGCTGCACTGAGCGCTCCCAAGAATAGAGATGATGTAAATTAGGTGCAGTGTTGCGACGCAAGCACAGGAAATCGCAGCAAAGGTCAACGTCTACGCGCTATTGGAGTAAACAGCGCGATACGATAGAGCAGTCCTTGCTTCAGGCGGAAAGAATTGGTGCCGTCTCAACGGCTATCCCAGCCGACAGCTCTCTCTGTACGGCCAGGAAAAACCTGCGTACTTCATCACTGGCTGTCGCTCTGTCCCTGCCCGACCCGACAACGAGGTCGAGCAGCTCCGCTGCTTTCGACCTCCAAAACGATGCTGCGGTCTCGCCATGCAGATTGTCGAGCTTGGCTGCAACTTCTCTGACCAAGAATGCCTGACGGTCGATCGGAAATGCACGGACTTTTTCTGGGGACATCTTCACAACCATGAACTGACGCAACGAATCAACCATTGCTGAACAAGCAATGGCGTAGCCTCTGATATGGAAACGGAAGCTTAACGCCGCTGTCGATGTGTCGTCGTCGAAGAAGATGCAGGCGATGATCCACACACGAGATCGTCATGTGCATTCAAGCCAATTTGGTTCAGAAGCGGAGTGGTTGATCGGGGTCGGCAAAGCGGCCCTCAGGCCTGCAGCGCCTTCGTCTCGCCGCTACGTTTGCCCGGCGCCATCATGTCGCTGGCCATCAGTCCGGTGACACGGCAGAACGCCATGAAGGCCCGGCAGGCATCCTCGGTCTTGACCACCTCCACGGTGGCGCCGAAACAGGCGTTGAAGGCTTTCTGATAGACCGGCCCTTGGCGACGCGCCGGCCAGTCCTGAAGAAAATCAAGCGCCTGCTCGACGCCGTAAATCTCCTCGACTGGCAGGCCGGGGGCTTGTGCGATGCGCACCGGCACCTCGAATTGCAATCTGTCCATCCTACATCTCCCGAACTGGCGTCGCCCAAGCAACGCCGTTCGTCGTCAAAAGTTGCTTGACCGGTTTGTGCCACGAAAATGTGTCGTCACTGCGGAAGCGGTGATTTTTTGCTGCAAATGGTTGAGGAAAGCCTGCCGGTACCAGGGGTAATCCGGCAGAACTTTCCGAGTTGGCAGCGCGATTACTGGTTGGCCGGGTCAGTTTCCGCGTCGAAGGCTATGCGCACTGCGGTCAGCAGAACATAGGCTGACGGCAAGGCGAACAGGGCACCAAGGACGAGCGCTCCGGCTCCCGACAGATAAAGCGTCTCGGCGATCGCCCAGTAGACGGTTCCGATACCGATGAAAGCCTGAACAGAGAGAAACGAAGCGGCTGAGGCCGCACGCGACAGGCTTTTGAATGTCTTGACACGTTGCTGCATTGCAATAATCCGGAAAATGACGCGCCGCGCCACCAATGCGCGGCTCTCGGCCGCCGCACAGATCGCGACGCGAATGACTTGGAAGGGTGTGAACGTGCGGTTCTGGACCGCTCAGGCATGCGTGGAAGGCGGTGCACGCGGCTGGTTGCTGCTTGCGCTGGGAGCGGAGACCGCCCCATAGCAGGCAACAGACACTGCCGGCGACGTCAGGTTGAGCCGAAGGAAAACAGCTTGCTGAGCCGGCAGGGCCGGATGGCCGCCGGCGAACTTGGCCAGCGCCGGCCGGGCGGCGCGAGCCTCTAGTGCTTGTGCCTTGTTGGTGACGCGCAGCAGCGCCGCGACCTCGCCCGACCGTTCCAGGCCGACGCTGGCACGCCCCTGTGCGGGATCCGCGAAGGCGGGCACATCAGGCCGGCCAAGGCACAGCATCGCAAGCAGCACTAGGCCCATCAGACATGAGCAGGCTGCCGTCAGCGGCGCTTCAAGCGATCTGGAGCGCTTGGGAAACGGAGGCAATTTCCAAAACATACCCCGCCCTAGCGCACGATGGCCGGAAAGGAAAGCAAGCCATGCAAAACCGGCAAGAGATCGCCCCGGCGAGACGAATATCCCGGCGGCTCGGACTGCATCAGGCAGTTCTTCCTTGAACCTTTTGCTCCCAAGTGCCAAATCTTATGCGGCATTCACGCCCGCACTCCCGCAGCGCCACCCTTCTACACGGAAAAAATGGTCACCTATCTCGACGCCGCCACGGCACCACTCCGAAACACCGGCCAGATCCGCCTCTATGGCGAGGACGGCTTTGCCGGCATGCGCAAGGCATGCGATCTCACCGCGCGTTGCCTGGACGAGTTGGTGCCGATGGTCGAGCCCGGTGTCAACACGGACGCGATCGACCGTTTCGTCTTCGAATTCGGCATGGACCACGGCGCACTGCCGGCGACGCTCAACTATCGCGGCTACACGAAATCGTCCTGCACCTCGATCAACCACGTCGTCTGCCACGGCATTCCCGACAACAAGCCGCTGAAGGATGGCGACATCGTCAACATCGACGTGACCTACATCCTTGACGGCTGGCATGGCGATTCCTCGCGCATGTATCCGGTCGGCACGATCAAGCGCGCCGCTGAACGCCTGCTCGAGGTCACCCATGAATGCCTGATGCGCGGCATCGCCGCGGTCAGGCCGGGCGCGCGCACCGGCGCTATCGGCGCCGCCATCCAGACCTTTGCCGAGGCGGAGCGCTGCTCGGTGGTGCGCGACTTCTGCGGCCACGGCGTCGGCCAGCTGTTCCACGACGCCCCCAACATCCTACACTATGGCAGCGCCAATGAAGGCGTCGAGATGCGGCCTGGCATGATCTTCACCATCGAGCCGATGATCAACCTCGGCCGGCCGCATGTGAAAGTGCTGTCGGATGGCTGGACGGCGGTGACGCGCGATCGCTCGCTGTCGGCCCAATACGAGCATACGATCGGCGTGACCGACACCGGCTGCGAGATTTTTACGCTATCGCCTGGCAATCTCGACCGCCCCGGCCTGCCGGCCTAGCACGCCCACGCCGCCAACAGGACGCGAAAGGCCACCAACCGGCGCTGGTGCCTACCTATGGAATAAGGAGCAGGCTTCCGGTGGTTCGTCCGGCTTCGAGCTCCACGTGGGCTCCTGCCGCATCGCCAAGCGCGAATTCGCCACCGACAGCCGCCGTGATATCGCGCTGAAAGGCATCGATCACGGCAGCCGCGGCTTCGGCGTAGAAAGCCTGGTTGCCGGTCGCGGCCATGATGCTCGGGTGGGCGAGAGCGCGATTGGGCCGCAACTGGTCGAGTGAAACCGGAGGGATCGGCCCAGCCGCCTGACCGAAGCTCACGGCAGTGCCGAATGGCCTTATGCATTGAATCGTCTTGGCAAGCATTGTGCCGCCAATGCCATCGTAGCCAACATCCACGCCACGACCATCCGTCAGCTCCATGACCTCCCTGACGAGATCGGCGTCACGACCGACGATGAGATGGTCGGCGCCGTGAGCGCGAGCGAGAGCGGCTTTTTCCTCGGAGCCGGCCGTGCCGATCACCGTTGCGCCCAGATATTTCGCCCAACGCACCAGAATAGCCCCAAGACCGCCCGCCGCCGCGTGGACCAGGATGGCGGTGCCCGGCTTCACAGCATAAACGCGGTTGAGCAGCATGTAGGCCGTCATGCCTTTCAGTGTCGATGCCGCCGCTGTGCGTGATCCGACCCCGGCCGGCAACCTGATCGCCCGCTCCGCCGGCAGCAGGCGGGTGGAACTGTAGGCGCCGACAGGGGCGCCGGCATAGGCGACGCGGTCGCCCGGGACAAGCGACGCGACCTCCGAGCCGACGGCCTCGACGGTTCCCGCCCCCTCGGCACCCAGCACGTGGGGATAGGAAGGCAGCGGGTAGATGCCCTTGCGATGGTAGATGTCGAGAAAATTGACGCCGATCGCCTCGTGGCGGATACGGATTTCCTTCGGACCGGGAGATTGCGGTGCACGTTCCGACACCTGCAACTGGTTGACACCTCCCGTGGCGGTCAGCGTAACGGCGATATCCATCCTCATTCTCCAATCTGATGCTTGGCGGATGAATGGCAGATGGCAAGCTGATTGAAAATTACCTATAATTTCCCAGACAATAGGAAAAAACGATCCGATGCCGGATTGGGAAGACTTGCGCCATTTCCATGCCCTTTCACGCCTGGGCACGCTCTCGGCGGCTGCCCGGGCACTGGGCGTGGAACATGCCACGGTGGCGAGACGAGTGGCGCATCTGGAAGAGAAGATCGGCGCCAAACTCGTCGACCGGCGCGGGCGCCGCCTTTCGCTTACCGCCAAGGGCCAACAGATCGCCGACATCGCGACGCGCATGAGCGAAGACGCGCTGATGATCGAGCGGGCGGCGCTGAATACCGAGAACCGGCACACAGGGACCGTCCGGGTAAGCGCCCCGCCTGCCCTGGCGACCGCGCTGCTGGCGGCGCGATTCGTTGGCCTCCGGCAAAGCCATCCAGGCATCAATGTCGTGGTCATCGGCGAGACGCGCTATGCCTCGCTTGGACGGCGGGAGGCCGATATCGCCGTGCGGATGGCACGGCCAGAACAGGGCGACCTGACCGTCACCAAGATCGGCGAGATCGGCTTCAGCCTCTATGCGGATCCCGCCTATCTGGCCGCGACGCGCGAAGCGGACTGGTCCTTCATAGGCTACGAGGAAACCATGGCCGCGTCGCCACAGGAACGGATGCTTGCGCAAATTGCCGGAACCCGTCCGGTCGCCATCCGCACCTCGGCGCTGGAATTTCAGCTGGCTGCTGTCAAGGCCGGCGGCGGCGTCGCGCTGCTGCCTGATTTCATGGCGGCGGATCTGAATTTGACCAGACTGCCTTTGCCGGGCGACCCGCTTATACGTGAACTCTGGTTGGTCGTGCACACGGATATCAAGGATGTGCCGCTGATCCGCGCGGTGATGGACGGGCTCGGCGGCAGGCTTGGATGAACGAGCTGACTGCCTGCGCGGCGGTTTACCCGGTCACACAATGCGAACGCATGTTCGCTGGTGGTCGCAGGGTTTTCGGTGGTCGCCAAAAAAACTCGACCGCCCCTGCCTGCCGGCCTAGTATTTCGCCGGGTTGGGCGGCAGCTTTGTCCGCGCGATTGGCTGGGGTGCGGGGGCATATGGAAGACACAGGCGACGACGAGCGGAGTTTCTTTTCAGAGGTCCCGGTGCGGCCAGCGGCGAAAGCCAGGCCGGCTCCAACTGAAAAGCCGCACTATCTCGGCCATCGCGACCGCTTGCGCGAGCGCTTTGCCGCAGCCGGCCCGGACGCCCTACCCGACTATGAACTTCTGGAGCTCTTGCTGTTCCGGCTGATCCCGCGCGCCGACACCAAGCCGGCCGCCAAGGCGTTGCTGGCGCGCTTCGGCACTTTGGCCGAAGTGCTTGGCGCGCCCGTTACCCTATTGCAGGAGGTTAAGGGCATCGGGCCGACGGTGGCGCTCGACCTGAAAATCGTCGCGGCGACCGCGCAGCGCATGGCGCACGGCGAAGTTCATGGCCGCGAGGTCCTGTCGTCCTGGACGCAGCTTCTCGCCTATTGCCGCTCGGCCATGGCCTTCGAGGCGCGCGAGCAGTTCCGCATCCTGTTCCTCGACAAGAAGAACACGCTGATCGCCGACGAGGTGCAGCAGACCGGCACTGTCGACCACACGCCGGTCTATCCCAGGGAAGTGGTCAAGCGCGCGCTCGAACTGTCGGCAACCGCGATCATCCTGGTCCACAACCACCCCTCAGGTGACCCGACGCCGTCGCGCGCCGACATCGAGATGACCAAGGAGATCATCGACGCGGGTAAACGGCTGGGCATCGGCGTGCACGACCACATCATCATCGGGCGCAAGGGATACGCCAGCATGAAGGGGCTGTTGCTGATCTGATCGGCACGGGTGTCAGTGCCGCCCCGTGGCACATCGAATTACCCGCCAAATCGCGGCTCCGGAACGCCGGTAACGCCGAGTCCAGAAATGGCGAAGAGGCTGCCACGCAGGACACCGTCACCGGGAAAGCGCGGCGGCGGCGGCTTGGCCATCGAGGTGACGTAGAGCGTGTCGAGCTCCGGCCCGCCGAACATCACGCTGGTGATCTTCTTTACCGGCATGTCGATGATGCGATCGACGCCGCCGTCCGGCGCATAGCGCACCAGGCGGCCGTCATAGACCAGCGCGTTCCACAGATAGCCCTCGGCATCGACGGTCGAGCCATCGGCAGCACCGCCCTTGCTTGTGTCGACGCGCACGAAAGTGCGGCGGTTGGTGGCGGTACCGGTGGCGATATCATAATCATAGGCCCAGATCTCGCCGGTCCAGGTATCGGCGAAGTAGAACGTGCGGTCGTCGGGGCTCCAGCACGGACCGTTGGAGCAGATGATGCGAACGCCATATACGGCCGCCGGCGCTCGCTATCGCGGCAGCATCTCTCTGGGAACAGCCGTAGACTTGTATTGCGGAATATCTGTTATGTAAGTCTATTTTACATAATAATATCAAACACTTAGTCAATTGCAATATCTATCATGTTAAACTGGACATACTTAGCGACCCGTTCCAGCGGGCAACCCTGGCGCACGAACCGAGACATATTTCTCCACCGGAGGCGGAGGCCTCGCCGGTTTTAGATGTATGACGTGATAACTGAGATCAACCCGCACGCCGTTGCGAACAAAACGGCCGACATGGCAGTCACGCCCATGGTCATGGCCAGCGCCGCACCTGCTCCCGCGATCAGCACTGCGGATACGGCGGCCCTGACAAGCATTTTGCCAAGTGGATCGGGTGCTGGTTCCGGCGCAAAAGGGTTCGGGGCCATGTTACTTCCTGACGCTGTCTTCTAACACGCCGGTGCCGTTGCCTCAAAGCAGCATTCGGGCGTTGCCGGTCTGACGCAGGCCGGCCCCATCGTCGGTGAGAACACCTCCATTGTCGATGGTCTACACATCCCTCATCGAAGGCGGATGAGCGCTCGGGCATTACAGTTACGAACAGAGCGATGCCAGAGGAGCTGGCAATGCTGAACAGGGTCATCAATGAGGGGTGCCGCGACAATCGTATCACCGACGCTCTGGATCGCGAACACTTCGCCCTGCGTGTTTACCACGTTCAACTTGGGCGAGAGATCGCCCGATGCCTTGAAAGCCGGATTGTCGCGCACGAACGCAGTCGTCCGCGCCGAGACGATCCGCCGAAATAACCTGACAATTACAATCCGCAGATGGCGCGGCAGCGTGCTAAGCGGCCGCATTGACCAGACACATGTTCTGGCCGCCAAATCCGATAGAACTCGACTGGACCGACGATACGCGGGCGGCGCGCTTTGTGTTGGGCACCACGTCGAGCACGATCGCAGGGTCGGGGTTGTCGCAGTTGATGGTTGGGGGGATCGTACCATTGCGGAGGTGAGCACCGAGAACACCGCTTCAATCGCATCGGAAATCGCATCGGACGCCGTTAGCGTGTGCCCGATCATCGACTTGCTGGAGGATACCGGAAGCGACGGCATGCGATCCCCGAAAACCGTCGACATGGCCAGATACTCCATCTTGTCATTCTCAGGAGTCGACGTACCGTGGGTGTTGACGTAGTCTATGGCCGTTGCCGCGATCCTCGCGTCAGTTAGGGCTGCACGCATAGCACCGATGGCAGGCGACGCATCCGGTTTTGATCGGGTGCGATGGAAATCATCTGCCTTTTCCCGCAACCTTGCATGATGGCGAGAACCCCAGCCGCTCGCCCCACCGCTGCGGCCAGTGGCTCCAAACCATTGCCCCTGCGCCTTCCGCCATGACAAAGCCGTCACGGTCCAGTGAAAACGGCTTGGCCGCCTTGTGGGGAGGATCGTTGTTGCCGGTTAGTGCCGAGAGCAGGGAAAAGCGCATCAGGGCTTCCGCCGAAACCGATCATCAGCACTTCACGACTGTTTTTGGATCAGCGGCCGAAGATCGCGTGCACATACGGCACCACGCTAACGCCGTCCCTGTCACACTCGCTTTGGAAACATCCACCTTGGCGGTAAATGAACGAACCGGTATCCTTGGCTTGCAGGATCTCGATATTGCCAAAATCAGAGTGGTATTTCGCTATCCATGCCATTTCAGCTGGGGCTCAGGGTTTCGCACGCGTGCCATTGCAGGCAATCAAGCCACCCGCCCGATTTTGCCGATAGGGCCAAATGACCAAGCGGAACTTACATCAAAATCAAAGTTTTATGCATCAGTTATTGACGATAGAACGCTTCAATATATGTTGCAACTTGCACACATGATGTCCAACATCTCACATCAAGAGGACCCGCCACGTGATCACGGCTCCCCAGCTACGCGCCGCCAGAGCGCTTCTCGGTATCGACCAGCGCAAGCTCGCGGACTTGTCCGGACTTTCCGTGCCAACGATCCAACGCATGGAGGCAAGCGAGTCCATGATAAGGGGCAATGTCGACTCGCTGATGAAGCTGATCGGCGCCCTGGAACTCGCCGGCGTCGAATTGATCGGCGATGGCATACCGAGTCAGGTTGGAGGTCGCGGTGTCAGGCTAAAGGCCGACTTCGATCCGGCGAAGCTCTCCGGCGACGCTACTGGCAGAGCCAACGCCGGTCTGGCGACAGTCACGTGATCCGCGCTGTCGCATGTCTGCATCGACGACGCGTTCCGCATCGCCTTTTCGCAGATCCTGCCCGACGAGAAAAAGGAAAGCGCCATCGCCTTTCTCAAGGCGGCGGTCGCCTATTACGCCAGGCTCGGCGTCACCATAGCCCGCGTCATGACCGACAACGGCTCCTGCTACAGATCGAAGGCCTCGCCAAGGCCTGCCGCGATCTCGGCCTCAAGCATGCCAGGACAAGGCGGCAAGGCCGAGCGCTTCATCCAGACGGCGCTGCGCGAATGGGCCTACGCCATTGCCTACCCCACATCAAATCATCGCGCCGCCGAACTGCCTGTCTGGCTGCACAGATACAATTGGCATCCCCCGCACAGCAGCTTAAATTCCAAACCACCTATCAGTTGCCTCGCCCTAACCGGGGACAACCTGTTGAGGCTCCACAACTAGGCGGTCAAATGCCGCAAATATCCTGGCGACGTGTTCCGGCAGGTATTCCCCCGTGTCAATCTCGTCGCCAAGTGAGACTAGGCCGGCATCAAGGATGGGCAGAGAGCCCAGGGCCATGCTTAGTTTGCCGGGCGTTGCGGCGAGCCTGGAAAGATCATCCACCACTATGACGTCGCCCGAGTTGATCGCGCCAAGCAATGACGTCGGGCGAGGTTGGTGGTTGGACCGTTCGACATAAACCCGATCGCATCCCGCTTTCAGTAAGCGTAAGATTTGTATAGCCCCGTCCTCGTCAGTTACATTCAGAAGGGCATACCCCAAGCGCATTGCGAAGTCCTAAGCTGGTAGATGCAACTTCCGCAGTTGCTGTTGCGCCTCGTCGAGGGTGTTGGTGAAGTCAACCTGCGGTGAAGCCACGCCGCGAAGATTCAAGGCCTGGATGACGCCGGGCGATGCGCCTGCAATGAAAAACCGTAGACCGGCCTTATGTGCCTTATGAACGGCACTTTCGATGATGTTGGCGGCTGTCGAATCCAGAAACGGCACCGCTGAAAAATCAAGGATGAGATTCTTCCGTTCACTTGAAATGCGGTCAAGTACGGCGCCTACGGCCGAGGCCGCACCGAAAAAGAAAGCCCCGGTGATCCGGTACACGACCGTGTCCGGATCCGTAGCTGTGGCAACGTCGTAAGGCGGACGGTCATCGACGTCATCGGCCATGTCCTCAGGCACGAGGGGGGCGTGCTGCTCGATGCCGGTCGCTTGTGACATCCGATGGATGAACAGCAGCGCACCGAGGGCGAAGCCCACCACAATCGCTTCCGAAAGGCTCCGGAACACGGTGAGGCCGAACGTCGCTAGCAGGACCACGGCATCGCCCCACGAGGTCCGCACGAGCGTTGCGAACTCGTGCTTTTCCGCCATGCCCCATGACACTATGGCGAGCACCCCTGCAAGGCCGGCCAAAGGAATGAAGCTCGCGAGCGGGGCTGCCACCAACATGAACAGGAGGATGAAGCCTGCGTGGAATACCCCCGCCAAGGGGCTCCGAGCCCCGGCCCGCACATTGGTGGCGGTGCGGGCGACCGTGCCAGTGGCACAGATGCCCCCAAATATCGCAGACGCGATGTTCGCCATGCCTTGGGCGACAAGTTCCATGTTGGAACGATGGCGACGCCCTGTCATGCCGTCTGCCACGATGGCCGACAGCAGCGATTCAATAGCGCCAAGGAGAGCGAACGAAAGGGCGTCGGGTAATACTGCCAATGCCTTATCGAGCGAAAGAGGTGGCAGGGAAGGCCGAGGCAGGGAACTGGGTATGCCTCCAAAGCGCGTGCCGATGGTTTCGACAGGGAGCTTAAGCACGACAACCAGGACGGAGCCAACGACAACCGCGATCAGGATCGCAGGCCAGTTTGGCCTCACACGCCTGACACCGACAACGAGGCCGATGGTGATCAGCGCTACAGCGACAGCCGCAGGGTTGATAGTCGAAATGGCTGCGGAAAGCACCTGAAGCTTGGAGACAAAGTCCGCCGGCTCCTTGACGGTTAGTGTCAGGCCCAGAAGGTCGTGCACCTGGCCGGCAAAGAGGATCACAGCAATACCGGAAATGAAGCCTACGGTAACCGGGAAAGGAATGAATTTGATGTAGCTGCCGAGGCGCAGGAATCCCAACAACATCAGGAAGATGCCCGCCATGAGGGTGGCCAGCAGCAGCCCGTCGAAGCCATGGTTGGCGATCGTGGTGGCGACGACCACGGTGAACGCTGCTGCCGGGCCGCCGATCTGGAACCGGCTCCCGCCAAAAAGTGAGATCAGGCAGCCGCCCACCACCGCAGTAAACAAACCGCGCTCCGGCGTCGTGCCGGAGGCTATGGCAATCGCCATCGATAGCGGCAGGGCGACAATGGCGACGGTCAGTCCGGCCAGAAGATCCGCGCGGAGGCTGGCGACACCATACCCCTCGCGCAGGACAGTGATGATTTTCGGAGTGAAAAGCTCGACGAACGTCGGTTGGGACGGACGCGAGACGGGTGGGGTCATATCCAAAGCATGAGCCTTCCTGAGTTGAAGGCGGCGGGATCGTCGGCGGGAGGGTCGGCGGTCACCGTCGCGATGACGGTTGTTCAATGTGCCTTACCAAGAAGCATGTCGGTGTGACGCAGCCGGACGCCACGCCCTCCCCGGTCACTGCGTTCGGAATCGTTGATGAAATCCACCCCCACGCTGTTGAGCGCGTGGACGACCTTGGTCAGAGAATCAACTACCCCGCGCACGTTGCCATCGCTCGCTTCCATCCGCTGGATGGTAGCGATCGACACGCCCGACAACTCGGCCAGTTTGATCTGGTCGATGGCAAGCAGTGCCCGGGCGGCCCGCATTTGAGCAGAAGTGATCACGCTATCCCTTTCCAACATGCAATTGAGCCATCTGAAAATTGTATAGTGATGTTTAAACCAGCAGTCAAGATATGTGAAACACGATAAATTGCATGTGGCGATTGATCCATTGGGGAATCAGGCGGCTTGCGCATGCGAGGGTGACCTGCACCTCGGCAAGTCACCCTCGCCAGCATTGCATTCGTCGCCTGGGACGTAGGAGATGACGGAGCTTCGATGGCGCGAGGCCATCTCGGATCTGACTCTACCGCGCGCTTCGAGCGCCTGCGCCATCAACAGGTCAGCCTCGGCCTCGGCAAGCGACAGTTCGGCGTCGGTTCTCTGTGGCGTCAGAAAGATGTCGTTACGTTGTCATGCCGCAAGCGCGCGGCCCTTGCAAACGTAGGGACAGCAATCGAAAGGTAGCCAATCAAGATGCCGCCAGGCTTTCGCCGGCGGCATCGCTGGTTCCTGGATGCGGAGAGCGGTAGCCTCGCCGCCGGCAAAGGCCATCGAGCGCCAACCCTCAGCCGCCAAATCGCGGCTCCGGAACACCCGTCACCCCCAGGCCAGTGATGGCGAAGAGGCTGCCACGCAGGACACCGTCGCCGGGAAAGCGCGGCAGCGGCGGCTTGGCCATCGACGTGACATAGAGCGTGTCGAGCTTTGGCCCGCCGAACATCACGCTGGTGATCTTCTTTACCGGCATGTCGATGATGCGATCGACGCCGCCGTCAGGCGCATAGCGCACCAGGCGGCCGTCATAGACCAGCGCGTTCCACAGATAGCCCTCGGCATCGACGGTCGAGCCATCGGCAGCACCGCCCTTGCTTGTATCGACGCGCACGAAAGTGCGGCGGTTGGTGGCCGCTCCGGTGGCGATGTCGTAGTCGTAGGCCCAGATCTCGCCAGTCCAGGTATCGGCGAAGTAGAACGTGCGGTCGTCAGGGCTCCAGCACGGACCGTTGGAGCAGATGATGCCGGAATCGATCCTGGTGACGGAGAAATCCGGATCGAGCCGGTAGAGCCCGCCGGAAGGCCCCTCCTCCATCGTGTCCATCGAGCCGGCAAAGAAACGGCCACGCCGGTCGACCTTGCCGTCATTGAGGCGGTTCAGCGGCCTGTCCGGCTCCGGATCATGGATAAGCGTCACATCGCCAGTGGCGAAATCGAGCAGATGGAAGCCACGCTGCAGCGAGACGACCGCGCCGCTACCATCCCTACGCAGCGCCATCGAGCCGATCTTCATCGGCACGTCCCAGGAGCGGATTTCGCGCCCGTCGGCGGTCGCGCGGAACACCCGCCCGTCGAAACTGTCGATCCAGTACAGGCGCTCCTGTTCGACGTCCCAAAGCGGGCCTTCGCCAAGTGTCGTCTTCACGTCCACCACGACTTCGATCTTCATGCCATCCTCCTGTGTATTGGCATCCCGTGCAGCGATTATTGGGCCGCCTCAGAAGGCGACCTTGTCGCCGCCCTTCAGGGACAGGATTTCGCGCGCCTCGTCCGGCGTCGCCACCTCCAGACCAAGCCCTTCGATGATCTTGCGCGCCAGCAGGACCTGCTCCGCGTTCGACTTGGCAAGCTTGCCCTTGCCGGCCCACAGGCTGTCCTCCAGCCCGACGCGGATGTTGCCGCCGAGCGCTGCAGACTGCGCGGCGATGCGCAACTGGCTGGCGCCTGCGCCGAGCACCGACCAGCGGAACTGGTCGCCGAACAGCCGGTCTGCGGTGCGCTTCATATGGGCGACGTCTTCGGGATGGGTGCCGATGCCGCCGAGCAGGCCGAATACCGACTGCACGAAGAACGGCGGCTTCACCAGCCCGCGGCCGGCGAAATGGGCGAGGTTGTAGAGATGCGCAATGTCATAGCACTCGAACTCGAAGCGCGTGCCATTGTCGTAGCAGGTCGCCAGAATGTACTCGATGTCCTTGAACGAATTGCGGAAAACGAGGTCGCGTGTCGCCTCCAGATGCGGCTTTTCCCAATCAAACTTGAAGGTCTCGTATTTGTCGGCGAGGTGGTAGAGCCCGAAATTGATCGAGCCCATGTTGAGCGAGGCGACCTCAGGCTTGAACTGCGCGGCCGGCCGCACGCGCTCCTCGACCTTCATATAAGGGCTGCCGCCGGTGGTGATGTTGATGGCGGCATTGGTGCCTTGCTTGACGCGCGGCAGGAAGCGGGCGAAGGCCTCCGGCGTCTGGTCGGGCTTGCCGGTTTCCGGGTCTCGCGCATGAAGATGCAGGATCGCGGCACCGGCCTCCGCCGCGGCGATCGCCTCCGAAGCGATCTGATCCGGCGTGATCGGCAGATAGGGCGACATGGTCGGCGTGTGGATCGCGCCTGTCACCGCGCAGGTGATGATGACCTTGTCCCTGGCTGCCGTTGCGCCGGGCTTGCGGCTGGTTTCTGTCATTGTCCGAACTCCTGATCCGATTTCTTCTTGTGTGCCGCCAGCGCCATCAGCCGGCGATCCCGCCAGACCTGCCGGTCGCCCAGATTCTTCCTCGGCAAGCGCTTGCTGCGCTCGGCCTCGACGGTTGCAATGACCTCGCCCGCCCAGTCGACCCGGCGCAGCATCTGCGGGAAGATGTTGGAATAGATGCCCTGGTAGCGCTCGACATAGTCGCGCACGCCGCCGGGTGCATTGAGGTCTATGGTCTCGAACGGACCCATGAAGGACCAGCGCAGCGCCAGCCCGTCGCGAATGCCGATATCGACATCCTCGACACTGGCGTAGCCGTCGGCGACAAGCCGGAAAGCTTCCTCCAGCAGCGCCCCTTGCAGGCGATTCATGATGAAGCCGTCGAGCTCTCGCTTCATCACCAATGGCGCATGGCCCGCATCGATGAGGAAGGCGCGGGTCCTTTCCAGCGTCTCGGCGGAGGTCCACGGCGCAGGCACCACCTCAGCCGCCGGAATGAGATAGGGCGGGTTGATCGGATGCACGACCAGGCAGCGGTGCCGCCCTTGCAGATGGTCGGTGAATTTCGACGGTAACAGCGCCGAGGTGGAACTGGCGATGACCGTTTGCGGGCCGGCAAGCCTATCGATGAGGGAAAATACCTCCCGCTTCACATCGAGGTTCTCAGGCGTGTTCTCCTGAACATGGGCTGCGTCGGCCAGCGCCTCCCTTAGCTCGCCGACGATGGCGATGCGGCCAAGCACGGTGTCGACGGACTGCCCGCGCAGCAGATCGTTCGCGGCAAGATCGCCCAGTACGCCTTCTATGTAGTCGCGCGCGCCACCTGTCGCGGCGGGCGACTGGTCCCACATCCGCACATCATGGCCGGCTCGGGCGAAGCTGATCGCCCAGGCCCGCCCGATGAAACCGCTTCCGACAATCGCGACATTGGCCATGGATTGGTCCTCAAAGTGTTTCGACGTTGCCGTCGACGCCGAGCGACTGGCCTGAAATGTTGATGCCTGCATCTGACAGCAGGAACGCCACCATCGAGGCCACGTCATAAGGGCTGGTCATGCGGCGCAGCGAGATGTTCTGCAGATAGCGCCCGGTCATCTCCTCGTGGCTGATGCCGACCTGTTTGGCACGCGCCGAGATCACGCCTTCGATGCGCGGTCCCTCGATGATGCCGGGCAGGATGGCATTGACCCTGATGCCGTGCGGCCCAAGCTCCTTGGCGAGGCTCTGCGTGAAACCGATGACGCCGAACTTGGCCGCCGAATAGGGCGTGCGGAACGCGTAACCATGGCGGCCGGCCGCCGATGACATCGACACGATCGAGCCGCCCCCCGCCGCCTTGATCAGCGGCACAGCACGCCGTGCGCACAGGAACTGGCCGGTCAGACAGATGTCGATGCAGCGCCGCCAGTCGTCCGGCTCGATCTCGTCGACACCGCCGGTCGGCCCGGCAATGCCGGCATTGTTGATCAGCGCGTCGAGTCCGCCAAGTTCTTTCTCGACCGCCTCAAACAGCCGGTCGACGTCATCGTCGCGCGAGACATCCGCCTTGACCGCTGCAACCAGGTCGATCTTGCCGGGAGCCGCGGCCAGCGCCTCGTCGGAGACGTCGCAGACGACAATGCGTGCGCCGAGCCGCGACAGCGTGTCGGCGATGGCGAAGCCGATGCCACCGGCACCTGCCGTCACCAGCACGCGCTGTCCTCTCAGCCCGGCCAGAAATTCATCCGCCGATACGGGTGCCTTTGCGCTCATCGTCCTGTCCTTTTCATTGCAGCCGCCGTTCGCGCAGCGCCATGACGGCACCCAGAACGACCAGCCCATAAAGAATTGCCCTGGTGGCGTAGGGAAGCGTGGTGCCGGCCAGCAGCATCTGCAGCGCCGTCAAAAGCAGCACGCCGCCGAGCATGCCGAGATAGTGGCCACGCCCACCTGTGATCAGTGCGCCGCCGACAACGACGACCGCAATCGACGGCAAGAGATAATCATCGCCCATGCCAAGGCTTGCCTGGCCGGAAAAGCCGGTCAGCATGATGCCGACAACAGCGGCACAAACGGCCGATAGCATGTAGACCAGGATCAGCGTGCGCTCGACGCCAATGCCGGACAGGCGCGCCGCGCGCATGCCATTGCCGATGCCATAGACCCGGCGGCCGAACGGCGTGCGTCCAAGCAGCAGCACAGCCCCGACGACGAAGACGAGCATCAGCAGGACGATCGGTGTCACGAATCCGAGCTTGGCCGTCATGAACCAGCGCAGCATCGGCGAGGAGAAACCGGCCGGCGTTCCCTGCGAATAGATGAGCGCGAAGCCCTGCAGGATGCCGTTGGTGGCAAGCGTCATGACGATCGGCGAGATGCCGAGATAGGCGATGCCGAAGCCATTGGCGAAACCGATAGCGCAAGCCATCACCAGCACGACCGGCAGAGCGTAGAGGAGCGCCGGGTCGGAGCCATTGACCATGCCGGCGAGGATGATGCCGGAAATGCCGATCGTCCACGGCACGGAAAGATCGAGCCCGCCGGTCAGGATGACCGTTCCCTGCCCCAGCGCCAGCACGGCAAGGAAGGATGACAGCACCAGCAGCGAATTCCAGTAACCCGGATTGAGGATGGCGCGGCCGAGCCAGATCTGGGTGACGACCACGATGATGAGCAGGCAGACATAGGCGGGCAGCGCATAGCGCAACGTCTCGGCGTTGCGCAGGCGGAACGCCGGGCGTGGCGATGCCGGACCACGCTGGCCCTGCGTGGGCCCGGTGATCTTCAGCCGCCGGTCGATCGGCTCGAGCTGCGAAGGCAAGATGCCGGCGCGCCAGGCGGCGAGCCGGGCGCGGGCCGCACGCAGTTGCACGGCAAGCACCGATGCGTGCGACAAGGAACCAGCAAGGGCCGCCAGCACGAGAATGGTGCCTTCGGCGATGGTCGCATAGTAAGCCGACACATTGAGCACCAGCAGGATGTTCACCACCATCATCAGGATAAAGGCGCCGAAGACGCTGCCTACCGGACCGCCCTGCCCGCCGCCAAGGCGCGTGCCGCCGACAACGACCGCCGCGAACATCGACAGCAGCAGCGGATTGCCGACCAGCGGATCGCCGCTGCCGGTCTGCGCGCTGATGAACACCCCGGCAAGGCCGTAACAGCCGCCGGCGATGACATAGACGGCAAAGCGTACCAGCACGACATTAATGCCGACGGCAGCGGCCGAATCCGGATCGCTGCCAACCGCATAGAGTGCGGTGCCGAAACGGGTTCCCTTCAGCCAGAACCAGGCGAGCAGGACAACGCCGATCACCACCAGCGGCATCGGCAGCCAGCCGGTGATCGCGTCACCCAGATAGAAGGTGCCTAGATCGGGCGAGACGAAGCCGCCGGGCTTGTCCATGACCAGCAGCGTCACGCCTTGCAGGATAAACATGGTGGACAGCGTCACCACGATCGGCTGCATGCGCAGCACCGCGATGAAGAAGCCGTTGAAGGCGCCCACCGCCATGCCGACGCCGATGCCGATCGCCGTCCACAACAGGATGCTGGCGCCTGGTGCCATCGGGTCCATGCTCGATGCCAGCACCGCATTGACCAGCGATATCATCGCGCCGGCGGACAGGTCGAAGCCGCCTGACAGGATGACGATGGTCTGGCCAATCGCCGCCAGCGCGGAGGTCGCGCCGCCGCTGGACAGGAACGACACGTCGAAATAGGTCAGCGGCCCGGCGCTGATCCCATCGACGATGAAAAGCAGGATCGCCAGCACAGCCGCGGCGATCAGCGCACCGCGATTGCGCATCAGCGCGCGGCGCAACCCGAAACCAGCGGAAGCAGGAGGTGAAACGCTGCTCATGCGGCGGCTTCCCCGGCATGGCCGAGCGCCGGCCGCATGATGGCGGGCTCGGTGATGGCGTCGCCTTCGAGCTCGGCCGCGATGCGCCCATCATAGAGAACCAGGACACGGTCGCATTGGTGGACGAGTTCGGGAATCTCGGTCGAATGCAGCAGGATGGAGCCGCCTGCGGCGACGTAGTTTCGCATCATCACATAGAGTTCATGCTTGGTGCCGACATCGATGCCGCGTGTGGGATCGAACAGAAGCAGGATGCGGCTCTGCGCCACGAGCCATTTGGCAATGGCGATCTTCTGCTGGTTGCCCCCCGAAAACGCCCCGGCCCGCGTCCACAGCGCGCGGCGGTCGACCTCGACGGTGGCGAATGCTTCCTCGACCGAGCGGGTCTCGGCCGCCGCGTCGACAAGGCCGAACCGCGTGAAGCGCGACACTACCGGCAAAGTGGCGTTCTGGCTGCCCGACAGTTTCAGGAACAGGCCCTCGGATTTGCGGTCCTCGGGCACCAGGCCGATGGCCATGTTGGGTCGCAAGGCGTCAGCCGGAGAGCCGAGCCAGACCTTGCGGCCATCGACCAGGACGTCGCCACGGGTGATCTCGGCCATGCCGAAGCAGGCCAGGAACAGATCCTGCTGGCCCATCCCCTGCAGTCCGGCAATGCCGAGGATCTCGCCCCGGCGCAGGTCGAAGTTCGCGCCGTCCAGCTTGCGCCCGACCTTGAGGTTGCGCACGCCGAGGACCGGCGAACCGAAGGCCTGGGCGCTATCGGGCTTGGGCGGAAAGGTCTGCTCGATGCTGCGGCCGATGATCTTTTCGATGACGTCGCCATCGGTGACATCGGCAACCGGCGCGGTGACGATGTGGCGGCCGTTCCGCAGGATCGTCAGCGTGTCGCAAAAGGCGCGCACCTCGCGCATGCGATGGGTGATGAAGACGATGGTCGTGCCCACAGCCTTCAGTCTGGCGATGATGTCGCCCAGCCACTCGACGTCGCGGCCGGCGAGCGTCGAGGTCGGCTCGTCGAGCAAAAGGATGCGCGGTTTGCGATAGACGGCGCGCGCGATCTCGATCTTCTGGCGCACCGAAAGCTCGAGCTCGCCGACCTCGGCATCGAGATCGACGGAAAAGCCGAGCTCGTCGATATGGCGGCGGACAGTTTTGCGGGCGGCACCGCGGCGGATCAGGCCGGAGATGCCGACGGGAGCATAGGGCAAAAGCATGTTGTCGAGGACCGAGAGGTCGCGCACAAGGGTCATCTCCTGGAACGCCGTCTGCACGCCCAGAGCATGTGCCGTGCGCGGCGCGCCGTAGCCGATCTCCTTGCCGAAGACCCTGATATGGCCGCTACTCGGCCGCACCAGTCCAGACAACAATTTCACCAGCGTCGACTTGCCGGCGCCATTCTCCCCCAGCAGCGCATGGACGCTGCCGGGCGCGATGCGGAACGACACGCTGTCCAGCGCGACCGTCGGGCCGAACGCCTTGCCGATGCCGTCGATCTCGATGGCGGGAAGCGCGGAGTGTTCTGTCATATCCTCGATCGCCAGGCTGCACAGTTTTGGACGCCACGCATTGGCGCGGATCGACGATGCGCGGACAAGACGTCAGCGCATCGTCGCGATGCGGCTTGAGAGGCTCAGTTCTCCGGTTGTCCGACAAGCGCCGCGTTGAGGCCGATCTCCGGCGTCTGATCCGAAAAGATCGAGGCGAACCAGCCGGGGTTGGAAACCAGTGACGGCTTGAAGACGTTGCAGCCGGCCTTCATCTCCGCCCAGGTGCCTTCATCGCAGAGCTTGATCGTCTCATTGGTGACGATCGGCAGCGGCAGGATCGTGGTCTTCGGCACGTCCTTGCCCTCGATCGCCTCGACGGCAAGTTTCAGCGCCAGCGCCCCGGAATAAGGTGGCGATGCATAGGAAATGCGTTGTGCGCCCGCCGGTGCATAGGGCGGAGCCGCACCTTCGACTTCGGTGCCCGCCGGCAGCATCTGGATGCGGCCGCCATTGGAGCCTTCGCCGGCGCAAGGCAGGAGTTCACTGGTCTTCTTGCCGGCCTCGAGCTGCATCGAGTTGGCGGTGAAGCAGCCGACCTGCATCCACAGCCCGTTGATATCGCCCCAGTTGCGCGTAGCGAGGATCTTGGAGAGTTCGGTGCGGGCGACCGCCTGGCTCCACATGCCGACAGCCTCTCCGACAATCTTGATGTCAGGGTATTTGGCAAAGACTTCCTTGGCGGCCTTGGTGCGCTGATCGTCGACGGAAGTACCGGGAACACCGGTGATGGCGATGATGTTGCCCTTGCCGTTGAGCTTCTTGACCAGCCATTCGGCGGTCACCCTGCCCGCTTCCAGCTGATCGATATGGACATTGTAGGCACAAGGTTCGGTGATCTCGGCGTCATAGGCAAAGACCTTCACCCCCTTGTCGCAGGCATTCTTCACCACCTGATTGAGCGCGGTCGGCGAGATCGGATAGACAACGATCGCCTCGGCGCCGCTTTGCACCATGGCATTGATCTGCTGGATCTGGCGCTGCGCGTTGGGCCCGGCGACCTGGACCTGCAGGTCGACCTTGTCGGCAAGGCTCTTGTGCGCGGCCATGGCCTTGACCATGTTTGCCGCCTCCGCCTGCCAATCATTGCCGATATAGCTCATGCTGAGAAAAATCTTGTGCTTTTCGGCGGCTTGCGCGGCCGATATGCCAAAGGCGCAAGCGGCCATGCCCGCCAGCAGCGCGAGCCGCCGGACTTTCGATCCGATACCCATGTGAATTCCTCCCGATACGAACGACCGAATGCCTCCCGAAGGCACGAAACGTAGCCCTCGCCATCCGATGTCGGTGACCGTATCAGCATTTGATCAAAGATCAATGATAAAATAGCTTGACGGCAGAGCGGCAGGCGCGGACGCTTGACGCGACAGCCGGAACCCTGCATTCCGGATACGGGTTGTCGCGCAGGACTTTGCGCGGGGAGGTTGATGGGAGATGGCTGGAGCGGCGTTCAGGAAACCTGGTGTCGAGATCGTGCCCCTGTCCAGGGAAACCCTGCAGGACAGGGTCTATCGCCATGTCACCGAATTGATCCTCGACGGCAGCATCGTGCCGGGCGAGATGGTGACGGTGCAAAGCTTGGCCGACGCCTTCGGCGTCAGCCCGATGCCGGTCCGGGAAGCATTGCGGCGGCTGACCGCGGCCAATGCCTTGATGGTTGTTTCAGGCCGCTCGATCGGCATTCCCGCACTCAGCCGCGCGCGCCTCGTCGACCTCCGGAATGTCCGCTTCGAGATCGAAGCGATCGCCGCCGCCTGGGCGGCCGAGCGCATCGGCGATGAGGGCATTGCGCAACTCGGCCAGCATTTGGTAGCACTCGAACAAGCCAATGCGGCGGGAGACGTCAAATCCTATCTCAGAGCCAACTACGCCTTTCATTTCTCCATCTACCGGGCGGCGGGCTCCGAAAACATCCTCAACATCATCGAGAATTTATGGCTGCAGATCAGCCCCTATTTCAACATGCTGCATGATTCAGGGAACTATTCGACCGCCAACGAACACCACCAGGAGATGTTCGCCGCGCTGCGAAATCGCGATGCTGAGGCGGTGCGGATCGCGGTCCGCGCCGACATCGACGCGGCTTTCGACGTGCTGGTCGACCTGCTCAAATAGAACTGCAAAGCCGGATAAAATAATCGTGTGCCTCCGCTCATATTGAAGTGAGCCGACCGCACTTCCCCCGCATGCGATAGTCACGACCACATATCCGAGAAGGACTCGATAAAAATGACCACACAGGCCACCGCGCTGAAATCGTGATCGTCGGGGGCGGTATCTATGGTGCGAGTCTCGCCTACGAACTGGCGCAGGCCGGCAAGACCGTTACGCTGCTTGAGGCCGACGATATCGCGGCCGGCGCATCGGGCGGCTCCGGTGAACGGGGCGTGCGTGCAAACAGCCGCGACTTGCGCGAACTGCCGATGGCGACCGTCAGCTTTCCGCTCTGGGCTAGATATCAGGAACAATTCGAAGACGGCGTTGGCTACCGCAGGATCGGCGGGCTTCATCTCTTCAACATCCCCATGGCGCCCATGAGCATGAAGTGCGCGGCAGCATGGAAGCCATGGCCATGGTGCAGAACGCGCTCGGCGTTCCCGCCCAGCTTCTCAACCGGGACGAAACGCTGGAACGTGAGCCGGAACTGTCGGGCGATCTTATCGGTTCCGTCTATTGCCCGAATGACGGCGTGTGCGATCACACCTTCGCCACGCTGGCATTCGCCAAACAGGCGCGCAAGGCTGGAGCGAACCTGCGTACCGGCGCACGCGTCACCGAAATCCTCCACGACAAAGGGAGCGCAACGGGGGTCAGGCTGGCGAGTGGTGAAGTCGTGCCAGTTGGCGAGAATCTCGTTCTCCTGGCCAACAGCGGCGTGCTGCCGCTGCTGAAACCGATCCTCCAGCAGCAAGAGATCATGCCCGTCATCACCCAGATGCCGCAGATGATGTTCGTCACCAACCCGCACGGCAAAAAGATCAATCACCTCCTGGGTCATGCCCACCGCACGCTGTCGGTGAAGCAGCTCCAGGATGGAACGCTGATGCTTTCAGGCGGTCAGAGTGTCGCCCATACGCCGGAGGGCCGATGGAAGGGATCGCTCAGTTCGACAGCGCTCGGCCTCACCAATGCCATCGCGACCTTGCCCTTCATCGACGAGTCCTCCTTCCTCAAGGTCGATGCATCCCGTATCGAGAGTTGCACGGTTGACGGCATCCCGATCGTCGACACGCCGGCTGCCTTGCACAACACCATCTATGGGTTTGCCTGGACCGTCCATGGCTTTGCCATCGCCCTTGGCTTCACCAAATACCTGACCGACTGGATCGTCGGCGGTGAGAAGCCGCAAGCGCTTGAGGTCTTTTCGGGAAAACGGTTTCAGGGGCCGCTGGCCAACTGATGCATGCCGCCTGAAGCGCCACGAAATCTGATCAGGGTGGATTCGTCCGGCATGTCCCGGCAATCTGCGTGACCGCCCCTTCAAGCCCGGCAAGATCGAAATCTGCCTGGCCGCGCCCTGACAACAATCCGAACCGCCAGGAAAGTGACAGCTCGCTCGCGGAGACAAGGCGCTTGATGCCGTCGCCGCCGTCGCGCACCAGAACCCTGCCGCGCGGACCGACAGACCAGCTTTCATCAAACTTGCCGCCACCATTGACAGTGACCGACATGGTGATCTTGCGGCTGGCCGAAACCGCGTCATTCAATTCCAGCCACTCGGTCCAGCGCGGTTCGCCGGCCGCCCGACAGGCAATGGTCAGCACAGGGCTGTAGCTCAACGCCCCGCCGCCGGTGATCAGTTTGTTGGTGGCATGAAGCGACGCGGTGACCAGGCCGTCATCGCCCGTGCCGAAGCGCCAGTCGCCGGCAATCGCGTCGGCGTGGGCAAGATCACAGGTAAAGGCCAGAACGAGCGCCAGGGCGACAGCACGCCCCGTTTCGAAGAATAAGCTCAACGCCCCCTCCAGGAACCATACGGTTTGCAGCACAAGCGCAGATAATGATCAACGCATGGTGTCGCCAAGTACCGCCTGCCGCGAAGGCAACCGGCTGTTGCAGTTTCGCAACGAAAAAGGCCGCCTCAAGGGCGGCCTTCGTCGATTTCGTCAATTCGGGAGCTTATTCGGCGTCCTTGGCGGCCTTCTTCTTCGGCGCAGCCTTTTTCTTCGGCTCTTCCGTCTCGTCCTCGCTCGCCTTGGCCTCAGCCTTCTTGGCCGCGGCCTTCTTCGCCGGCTTGGCCTTATCAGTGGTTTCGGCTTCCTCGTCGTCGGCCATCAGCTCTTCCTTGCTGACCTTGACGTCGGTGACCGAGATCTGGCCGAGCAGGTGGTCGACCACCTTTTCCTCGAACATCGGCGCCCGCAGCGCATTCAGCGCCTCGGGGTTGCTGCGGTAGAACTCGAAAGCTTCCTGCTGCTGGTTGGCCGGGAAGCGGCGAACCTGCTCGAACAGGCCGCGCTGCAGTTCCTCGTCCGATACGGTGACGCCGGCCTTCTCGCCGATCTCGGCCAGCACCAGGCCGAGGCGCACGCGGCGCTCGGCAAGACGCAGATATTCGGCGCGGGCTTCCTCTTCCGTTGTCTCTTCGTCGGCGAAGGTACGGCCGGCGGCTTCCAGGTCGCGATTGACCTGCGCCCAGATGTTGTTGAACTCGGCTTCGATCAGCTTCGACGGCGCCTCGAACGAATAGGCCGCGTCGAGCTGGTCAAGCAGCTGGCGCTTGACCTTCTGGCGCGTCATCGAGCCGAACTGGTTCTCGATCTGGCCGCGCACCACGTCACGCAGACGCTCCAGCGATTCCAGGCCGAGGTTCTTGGCGGTCTCGTCGTTGATTTCAAGCGCGCCGGGCTGGGAGACTTCCTTGACGGTGACGTCGAAGGTCGCTTCCTTGCCGGCCAGATGCGCCGCCTGGTAGTTTTCGGGGAAGGTCACGGTGACCTGCTTCTCGTCGCCGGCCTTGCTGCCGACCAGCTGGTCCTCGAAGCCGGGGATGAACTCCTTGGAGCCCAGCACCAGCGGCTGGTCGGTACCGGCGCCGCCGGCAAAGGCCTCGCCGTCGATCTTGCCGACATAGTCGATGCTGACGCGGTCGCCTTCGGCGGCCTTGCCGGTCTTCGGCTCGTAGCTGCGTGCCGATTCGGCAACGCGCTTGACCTGGTCGTCGATCTCGGCATCCGGCACCTCGAACACCTGGCGCGTCACCTTGATGTCGGAGAAATCCTTGATCTCGATCGCCGGAATGACCTCGTAGTTGAGGCGGAATTCGAAGTCGGTGCCGCCGGCCAGGATCTTCTCGGCTTCCTTCTCGTCCTCGGTCATGATGACTTCGGGCTGCATGGCAGCTTTCTCGCCGCGGCCCGTGATGATCGAACGGGTCGAATCGTTGAGGATCTCGTTGACCACTTCGGCCATGAACGACTTGCCGTAGACCTTGCGCAGGTGCTGCACCGGCACCTTGCCGGGACGGAAGCCGTTGATGCGGACCTTGTTCCTGGCGTCCGACAGCCGCGCCATCAGCTTGGCTTCCATGTCACCCGCCGGCACGGTGATCTTGATCTCGCGCTTGAGACCGGAGTTGAGCGTTTCGGTGACCTGCATCGTAAAACCTTTGTTTTCACCAATGAGACTGCCACGGCCTCTGCCGTTTACAGCCTGCCGGTATAATCTTGCCGGGAATGGCTTTTGGTACGGAACCTGGCGATTTGACCGGAAATACGGCTCAAACTCTCCCAAACTGCGTTCCAAAATGTGAATAAGTTCTTGTTTTTCCTACTTCTTATCACATCTTGTAGAAGCGGATCGTCGCGTCCCGTCACATTTGACACGCCTTTTGTCACAGGCGAGGCTAATTTTCAACAGTCTTCGCGTTTAGGCGAATAACCAACATTTTTGGTCATGACCCGACGTTTTGGACCTGACCCGACATCTTGAACCTGACATTGACAGAATGATGGCTACATGGGATTGCCGGGGCATGCGGGTATGGCGGAACTGGTAGACGCACCAGATTTAGGTTCTGGCGAGAGATCGTGGGGGTTCGAGTCCCTCTACCCGCACCAACGACCATGATTCATCATGGCTAATAAAGCGGCTCCTCGAACAGCGTCTTGTCACCATCGACCAGCGCCTTGATCTGCGCGGTCCCGTCGGCGGCCAGCGCCAGCTTTATTCCGAACGGCCGCACGCGCATGTCGTTCTGGATCGCCATCCCCGCGCCCTCCGGGAGATAGAAGCGTTCGATGCCGTAGTCCGGTGCGATCGACGCTCCCTCGCTGCGAAGGTCCCAGCCCTCCGCGACATGGCCTGATATGTCCGCCTCGTCGGCAGCCGCCAGCGCTGGCGCCTTGCCGAACCAGGCAATGGTTGGCGTCCAGTAGCCGTCGGCGCCCTTCTTCAGTCTGACGACAATCGAGGTGTCGTCGCTGGAGAGTTTATCGGCGGGAATGTTGGCGATCATCTTCACCGGTATGCGCGAAATGTCGTAGCCGAGGGTGATGTAATCGCCGCGCAGCAGGTCGCGCGGATCGACGGGTTCGATCTTCAACAGCACTTCCTTGCCGTTGCGCAGGATCGCCGCCCGGCCGGCTATGATCCAGCTGAGGAAACCTATCTGGACGATCGCCAGCACCAGCGCCGAGAGTACAAGCCTCTTTCCGGTCATCATGCCGTGGCTCCCGTTCTGGCTGGACCCTTCATGCGTTTTTCGACGCGGATGATGACGACCGCAAGGATGCCGAGCAGCACCGCGGCGGCAAGGAAGAAGCCGGCCGTGTCGAGCATCGATTGCAAGGTCACGACATAGATGATGGCAAGTTCGAAGGCGAAGCCGAGATAGGCAAGCCAGCGCAACCCGCGGCTCTCTCGCCCCGCTAGCACGATAGCGGCGACGATGCCGGCGAGCGCTATGACCGAGGCGATGGTGAAACCGCTGTCGTAGGTGCTTTTGTCGGCCAGTTCGAACTGGATGATGGCGAGGCCGGTGAGAAAGCCGAGCAGCGCGTGCAGGGGTAAGCGCCCGCCAAGCTGCAAGATCCTGTCGACCGGCTCTGGCGCAAAGACGCCAGCCGCGAAGAGCACGATGGAGACAATGACCAGGGGGATCGCCACCGGCAGCGTGGCGTGATTCATCGCCAACAGCACGAGATAGAAGAGCAGCGACAGGATGATCAGGTGCCGCGCAGCCTGGCTGCGGGTCCAGAACGAGACGGCAAACAACACAACCGCCATGACGACGAAAGCATGCGGAACCTCGCTGCGACTATAATAATCGAACCCCTTCAGGAACAGCCAGGCGTCAGCGATACCGACCGCTGCGACGGTCAGCGGGTTCGACCGCAGCGCCACCGCCGCCAGCGCCGTGCCAGCGCCCCAGGTGACGAGCGCCGAAGCCTCGTCGCCCGACAGATGATACATCTGGCCGATCAGCGCGATCGAACCACCGAAAGCCGCCGCCACCACGACCCACAACGCTTCGCCGATCGCAGCATGGTCACGTGTTTTCAGCACCGCGCCGCCGACATAGCCGCCAAGGATGACAATAAAGAGTGCCGCCACGCGCGCCAGGCGCGGGATCGCATCCCAGTTAGCAGCGACGAAGATCAGGATAGCCGCGCCAAACAGCAGCGCCGCCATCATCGCCAGGATGGAACCGAAGCTGAGCGATTGGCGCGCGTTGGCCTCGATGTCACGCGTCAGGGAATCGGCTGTCGCGGCGTCGATCAGGCCTGCCTGCAGCCAGCGCGCAATATCCGACCTCACTCGTGACGAATAGCCCGCCATTCCGCGTCTCCCCCAGTCTGGTCTTTTTTCAGCCGAACCAGCCAAACCGTTGACGTGACGGCACTTTCCGATTCTGGCTTCTTTATGTCAGGTCCGTGAAGGCGCGTTAATGTTGCATTGCACAATTTGCATTGCTGCCATGCAGCCATAGCGCTTTTAAATCGATATAGGCCCGCCTATTTATGGTTCGTACACAAACGGAATGATCCGCAAGAAAGACGAAACGAGAACTACCATGAACCTGATCCGCAACTACCGCAACTGGCGCCGCTACAGGGACACCGTGTCCGAGCTGAGCCGCCTGAGCAACCGTGAACTGACCGACCTCGGCATCAGCCGCAGCGACATTCCTTACGTCGCTCGCAAGGCGGTCTAATTTTTCGGGCCGCGAATGGTCCGAACAAGTTTCTGAAAAGAGAACGACAATGAACCTGATCCGCAACTATCGTAACTGGCGCGTTTATCGCGAGACGGTTACCGAGCTGGGTCGCCTTTCGAACCGTCAGCTGCATGATCTCGGTATCGTCCGCGACGAAATCAAGATCATCGCCCGCCGGGCGATCTAACTGAATTTCACTGGGGTCGACCTCCTCCCCGACCTCCAGCGAACGGTCAGCCCTTATCCTCCTCCCGAGGGTTGACCACCAAAACGGCGCCCGCCGCACCTCCTCCCGCGGCGGGCGCTGTTTCCCCGGAGCAAAAAGAGTTTGCTCCGGAGCAAAATGAACTTTGCTCCAAAGGGTTTCGCCCCTTTTCAAAACGCGAAAGAGATTTCGTCAAAGCCGACCTCCTCCCCGGCGATGACGAATAGGCCCAACCTTCACCTCCTCCCGAGGGTTGGCCACAAAAACGGCACCCGCCGCACCTCCTCCCGCGGCGGGCGCTGTTTCCCCGGGGCAAACGAATTTTGCTCCAAAAGGGTTTCGCCCCTTTCCAAAACGCGAAAGAGATTTCGTCAAAGCCGACCTCCTCCCCGGCAATGACGAATACGGTTGACCTTCACCTCCTCCCGAGGGTCGACCCCAAAAACGACACCCGCCGGACCTCCTCCCCCGGCGGGTGTTGTTGTTTTCTGGGCAGGCTTTCCAGATCAGACGTTCCGGTTAACGCCGCGCGACAATTGCAATCGCGGCGCTAAGCGATTATTCCGGCGCTCATGAGCAAAAACCCTATCCACATCATCGGCGGCGGTCTCGCCGGTTCCGAAGCCGCATGGCAGGCGGCGCAAGCGGGCGTTCCCGTTGTGCTGCATGAAATGCGCCCGGTTCGCGGCACCGATGCCCACAAGACCGATAGCCTGGCCGAGCTCGTCTGTTCCAACTCCTTCCGCTCGGATGACGCCGAAAACAATGCGGTCGGCCTGCTGCATGCCGAGATGCGATTGGCCGGCTCGTTGATCATGAGCGCTGGGGACGCCAACCAGGTGCCGGCCGGCGGCGCGCTGGCCGTCGACCGCGACGGCTTCTCCGAAGCGGTGACGAAAAGGCTGGAAGCCCACCCGCTGATCACCATCCAGCGCGAGGAAGTGCCAGGTCTGCCGCCGGCGGAATGGGACCAGGCGATCATCGCCACCGGTCCGCTGACGGCGCCTTCGCTTGCCCAGTCCATCGCCGAGGCGACCGGCGCCGATGCGCTGGCCTTCTTCGACGCCATCGCCCCGATCATCCATTTCGACACGATCGACATGGACATTTGCTGGTTCCAGTCGCGCTACGACAAGGTCGGGCCCGGCGGCACCGGCAAGGACTACATCAACTGTCCCCTGGACAAGGAGCAGTATCTGGCCTTCGTGCAGGGGCTGGTCGACGGCCAGAAGACCGAGTTCAAGCAGTGGGAAGGCACGCCCTATTTCGACGGCTGCCTGCCGATCGAGATAATGGCCGAGCGCGGCGTCGAGACGCTGCGCTACGGGCCGATGAAGCCGATGGGGCTGACCAATGCGCACAACCCGACAGTCAAGGCCTATGCCATTGTCCAACTGCGGCAGGACAATGCGCTGGGTACGCTCTACAACATGGTCGGCTTCCAGACCAAACTAAAGCATGCCGAGCAGGTGCGCGTATTCCGCACCATTCCGGGCCTGGAAAGCGCCGATTTCGCTCGGCTGGGCGGCCTGCACCGCAACACCTACATCAATTCGCCGACCTTGCTCGACGCCTCGCTGCAGCTGAAGTCGCGCCCCGGTCTGCGCTTTGCCGGCCAGATCACCGGCTGCGAGGGCTACGTCGAAAGTGCTGCGATCGGCCTGCTCGCCGGCCGCTTCGCCGCAGCCGAGCGGCTCGGCCACGCGCCGTCGCTGCCGCCGCTCACCACGGCCTTCGGCGCGCTGCTCAACCACATCACCGGCGGCCACATTGTTTCGGACGATGAACCGGGCAAGCGCTCGTTTCAGCCGATGAACGTGAACTTCGGCCTGTTCCCGCCGGTGGAAGCGGTAAAGGTCGAAGGCAAACGCCTGCGCGGCAAGGACAAGACGGTTGCCAAGCGGCACGCCATCACATCGCGCGCGCTGGACGATTGCCGGCAATGGCTAGGCTTGCCGACGCCGGCAGCGCAAGCCGCCGAGTAGAATCCAGCTCAATGCGGCCGCACGTCCGCGACCGTTGGCTGCGGTAGATTGAGCATCGTGCTCGCCGTCGCGAACACTGCGTCGGCGATGTGGGAATGGCCTTCCGCGGTGGGATGGAACGGGCCGCCCAAGCAAACCTCGATCAGATCGAGCAAGGCCCATTGCGACGGCGGCGGTGGCGTGCCGCTGGCCTTGGATTGCACGAACAGACAGATGTCGTTGATGGTGCGGAACCAGCGCTCGCGAGGCGCGTATGCACGTGTGTCGCGGGATGCTTTGAAGTCGGTGTCGCGATAGGCGGAAAACGGTTCGAAATCAAACCAGGTCTCCCGTCCCGACCCGTCGAGATAGTAGTAGGGCAGCATCAGACTCTCGGCGGCTGTAACGCCTCCTGACTGCCGCTTTTGCGCACATATGCCGTGCTTCGCGAAAACCTCACGCTGTGCATCGACAAAATGCCAGTTCCCGGCGCGAGCGGCATCGCGTGTTGCGGGGTAGAGAACATTGTTGGCAAAATCGCTGACCGGACGCAGCGTCGGCACGTCGATCGACAGCACGCCACCGGCGTTGAAGCCTTCCAGCCTTGCACGCGGAGTGGCTTCGCCGCAGAGCCTTCCATTCTCGTCGAACTCTATCTTCGGGAACGCGGTCAGCACGATGTTGGGCATTCCACCATTGGTCGCGATCGGAAGCGGCGCCAGCGCTTTGCGCAGGGCGGCAAAGCGGGCGGGCAGCTCCAACGCCCGCTGACGCGCAGTGGCAACATCATGGGCCTTTGCCACCCGCGCGACAGTCCGGATGACCGAAGCACCAAGCGCCTCTGCCCGGATCTTGGTATTGAGGTTCGCGTATGGCGGCCTCGTCTTGGTCAAAACGTCCACGATCAGTGGTGTAAAGCCGACATCGTTTCCGCCGATAGATACGATCAACATGTCTATCGGTCGCAAGAACCGGCCGGGCTTGCAGTCCAAGAGCTTGGCGCTGCGCAATGTACGTCCCTGCTCATCGGTCAGCGGCGTATCAAAGTTGACAGTGCGCGTTGCCTGAGTGCGTAGAAGATCATCCCGGCACAACTCGACCATCAAACGGTCGATCTGCGGCAAATCCCGACGCTGTCGGCCGCCTGGAGAAAAGTAGGAGCTATTGACCGTCTCAACGCCGGCATAAGGAAACAACAGCCCTTCCGTCACTTCGGCGCCGGAGCACGCGAAGCCCAGAAATGTGACCGCGCTGTGCTTGGGATCGGCAAGCGCGACCTGCAGCGCCGTGCGCAGATGGTAGCTATAGGCCGAACGATGACATTTGCGGTCGAGCCAGCCCGCCGGCACATTCTGAAAGCGGACAGGCAGCGAGTAGGCCGGGACGGATTTGATCGCCTGAGTATCGGGGTCGTAGACGAAAGAGAGGTTGAGGTGCTTTCGCTTCGACAATGGATCGATCTCGACCGGCGTATCGGGATTGCCCTCCCCCGACGAAAAACTGTCGCCTATGCCGGCAATGAGCCGGTCGCGAACCCAGATGGCGGGTTGTGACAGCTTTGTACCGTCGGGCAGATTTACCGAGACATCGACACCACGTGCCGCTTCGGGGATGTCTGGTTCGAAGGGAATGCGCGCTTTCACGTTCGCGGCGCAGGGTTGTTCCGCTGTCGCCGAAAGCTGCCCGCGCCCAGCGATGAAGATCGGCCGCGCTGCCTCCCATCGGCAAATGCCCGAAGGCGCGTCGGTCACCG
This sequence comes from Mesorhizobium loti CJ3sym, assembly GCF_000472785.1. Classification (GTDB taxonomy): domain Bacteria; phylum Pseudomonadota; class Alphaproteobacteria; order Rhizobiales; family Rhizobiaceae; genus Mesorhizobium; species Mesorhizobium loti_E. The sequence continues at coordinate 120,890 of NZ_AXAL01000019.1, read as the reverse complement.
TGAAGAGCACTGTATGGCCTTGCGGGCGCACATAGTCGGTGCGAAGGGCTGTTCCAAAGCTGTCGCTGGTGCAGGACGAATGCCACTGTTCGCGACTATCCCAGCAGGTGGAGCGGCGAAGATTGATCGGATTGGCCCAGCCACGCTCGGGCCGGCCCGAGCCGTTTGGATTTGGATAAAGCCCTGTGTCCTGCTTGTACCATTCACGAAGCCAGCGCGGATCGTTGAGCAGTCGCTCAAGATCGGAAACCGCCGTAGCCGTGAAGGCGCCGCCATGCGTCGTCATGACTTCGGCCATGGCCTCGCGCTGCATGTCGAAATCGGTGGTTTCGGTGAAATACCGGAATGGATGCTCCACCCTCCAATCAATAGCTGGCGTCGCGTAAGCCAAATTCGATATCAATAAAAACAGGCAAGTGATTACAAGACGAAGCATGATCACCACCATAAAATATGACGGCAAATTTTAGTACTTTGACTTCATCGTGTCAAACCAGCAAAAAGATCGACTTTTACTTTAATCCACCACCTACCCACTCGGTGCAAGCGGCAGCCCCGGCTTCCCCGCCTCACCCGGATTTCGCCTGACATAGGCCGCCTTCAGGCTCTCCGATGTGTCGCGCGAACCGTCATGGCTCCAACCGGGCGGCTTGATCAGGTAATTCAGGCGATCACCGAGCGAAAGACCCGGCGCAAAGGCATCCCTGAACATGCCAATCCACTCGTGGAACGCCACTTTCAGCGGGTTGAAGGTGCCGAGATTCTTGACGATGCCGTAGCGCGGCCGGTCCTCTTCCAACTCCTCGACGAAGGTGCCGAACATGCGGTCCCAGATGATCAGCGTGCCGGCATAATTGGCGTCGAGATAGCGCGGATTAGTGGCGTGGTGGACGCGGTGGTGCGAGGGCGTGTTGAAGATGAATTCGAACCAGCCCCACATCTTGCCGATGGTCTCGGTGTGGATCCAGAACTGCCAGACCAGATTGAAGCCGAAGGTGAAGGCGATCACCGCCGGATGGAAGCCGAGCAGCACCAGCGGCGCCTGCAGCACGAACATGAAGGTGAACAGGCCGGTCCAGCTTTGCCGCAGCGCCGTCGACAGATTGTAGTGCTGGCTGGAGTGATGGTTGACGTGCTCAGCCCACACCCAGCGCACCCGGTGCGCGATGCGGTGATAGACATAGTATCGCAAATCATCGAGCAGGAAGGCGACCAGGAACACCCAGACCGACAGCCCGAGATTGAAGAAACGGAATTGCCACAGCCACAGCAGTGCCCAGTAGGAGACGACGCCGAGCAGCAGCCCCGCAACGACATTGCCGGTGCCCATCATCAGGCTGGTCAGCGTGTCGCGCGTCTCGAACGAGCCCCTGGCGCGGCCGGTGCGCACGAGCCAGAGCTCGATCAGGATCGCTGCGACGAAGAACGGAATGGCCAGCTGGGTGACCTGCGGAAAATCATAGCTGTCCATCACGCGGCCTCCCTGGCGGCATCTGAGTGGCGTGCTTCAAGAGCCTTCAGCAAGGCCTGCGCATCGCCGGCATTGGCGAAGCGGAAGCGGCCGCCCTTCCAGCTGAAGTCCGCCAGCCGCAGCAGAATTGTGTTCGTCTCGTCAGAATTGGACGCTGAGACGTCCGCAGCAGTGACGACACGCGTCAAGAAACAGTCGCCGACGCTGTGAACGATGCCGACACGCCCTCGTCCAAGGTCCAGGAATGCCGTCCTGGCGTCTGCCGTCAGGCGGACTGTCGCGGCCATCTCATCAGGGTAATCCTCGGCGAAACGGCTCAGAGCCTGATCGCGATCGGCCAGCGTCGCCGTCTTGCTGCCGCCGGTGAAATGCACCGCGGCGACCGACAGCGCAATGCCAAGGGCGACGATCGCGACCAGCAAAGGCAAGCTCATGGACGGGTATCTCCTCCGAACGGCCTGTCATCTTCGGCGACAGTTCCGGCTCGAGGGATTCCTTAGCACGATTGACGTTTACGTCAAAGCGCCGGCCAGCCCATGCTCGCGCGACGCAACAGCAGCCAATGCCGGCGCAAGGCAGAGAGCCGCACGAGGCCGTCGAGCGGCGAATGGCGCGAGCCTTCCATCTTGCCGAGATAGGCCTGCGACAAGGCCAGCGGCAGGAATGCCGGACGCAACGACGCCGGCAATCCTGCAGCACCCCGCTCGAAGGCGGAAAGGTGTTCGCGCGCCAGCGCGATCATCGCCGCCACCGCGCGCTGTGCCCCAGCCCCGCCATCTCCGGCAACAAACTCTTCCGGCGACGACCCAGCCGCCGCCAGGATGTCGGCCGGGATAAAACACTGCCCGCGCCTGCGGTGCAGCGGCAACAGAAGCAAGAGGCCGGTCATGGCCTGCGCACAGCCCGCCCTGCCCGCCAGTTCGGCAAAGCGCGGCGCCTCGACGGGATCGAGCACCATCGCCGCCAATTGGATAAGTGCTGCCGCCGTCTCGCCGCAATAGCCTTCCAGATCGGTGCGCGACGGCATCGGATCGTCGTAGAGATCGAAGATGCGGGCTTCGAGCATGTTGTCGAAGGCCAGCTTTGGCAGGCGATGGGCGGAAATTGTCACCTTCAGCGCATCGGCGACGGGATGGCCAATGCCTGCGTCATCATTGTCGGCGGCGATGAGGTCGCGCCACCATTGCAGCCGCACCTCGCCCGGCAACGCTTCATGGATGCGGTCGCGAATGCCCGCGATTTCGGCATTGAAAGCATAAAGCGAAAACAGCGCATCGCGCTTGTCGGCCGGCGCATAGAGCGCCGTGACATAGCGGTCATGGTCGGCGGCGCGCACCGCATCCATGACGATTTCAGCATTCTGCGCCATATCAATCGACGGCGATGAGCGCGGCAGCCACGGCGCGGTCTTCCGCCAGAAGGACATTGTAGGTGCGCACCGCGGCCCCGGTCGACATCGGGTCTGAGGCTATGCCTGCACCCTTCAACGCGGCCCGCAGCGCCACCGGCAACGGCCGCAAATCCTTGCCCATGCCGACAAGCAGGATCTCCACCTTGTCGGCCTCGGCCAGCAGCCTGTCGAAATCCGCCACCGTCAGCACCAGCGGATCTACCGGCTCCCAGCCATGAATGCCGGAGGGCAGGCACAGGAGCGATCCGCGATGCGACATGTCGGCAAAGCGGAAGCCGCCATTGCCGTAGGCCTCAATCGGCGCACGGCCAGGGAAATGCGCTTCGCGGATGACGATGCCTTTGCCGGTCAGCACTTTGTCACCCCTTTGGCGCCACCCGTCAGGTCGCGACCGCCTTGCCGCCGCCGACCGGCTTCTCCTCGTCGGCCGTGGCCTGCGGCCGCAGCTTGAACAGGATCAGCAGTGGTGCGGCGATGAAGATCGACGAATAGGTGCCGAAGACAACGCCGAACAGCATCGCCAGCGTGAAGGAGCGGATCACCTCGCCGCCGAACAGCACCAGCGCCAACAGCGCCAAGCTGGTCGTCACGGAAGTCAACGTCGTTCTCGACAGCGTCTCGTTGATGGCGTTGTTCAACAGCTGCGGCAGCGGCATTCGCTTGTATTTTCGCAAATCCTCTCGAACGCGGTCATAGACCACGATCGTATCGTTCAGCGAGTAGCCGATGATGGTCAGGATTGCCGCCAGCGACGACTGGTTGAATTCGAGCCCTGAGATAACGAAGAAGCCGAGCGTCATGACCACATCGTGCACCGTCGCGATGATGGCGCCGACCGCGAACTGCCATTCGAAACGGAACCAGACATAGACCAGAATGCCGATCAGCGCGACGATCATGGCGATGGTGCCTTGCTTGGCAAGTTCGCCGGAAACCGTCGGACCCACCACTTCGACGCGGCGGAAATCATACTGGTCCTGCAACTCGCCGCGCACTTTGTCGATCACGGTCTGCTCGGCATTTTCGCCGGCGTCTTGCGTGCCGACGCGGATCAACACGTCGTTCGGTGCGCCGAACTGCTGCACCTGCACTTCGCCGATGTTGAGTTCCGTCAATCGGTTGCGGATGTTGCCAAGGTCGGCATTGCCTGTCTTGGCCTGCACCTCGATCAGCGAACCGCCCTTGAAATCGATGCCGTAATTGATGCCGACGCTCATGAACAGCACCACGGACAGTATCGACAATCCGCTCGACAGCGCGAACGTCCACCGCCGGATGCCCATGAACGGAATTTTCGTGCCGGGCGGAACGAAAGTCACCGGTGCGCGCGGCAATTCCTTCGGACGCGCGCGCCGCAGCCAGATTGAGACCAGCAAACGCGTGAAGGTGAAAGCGGTGAAGACCGTGGTCAGAATGCCGATGGCGTAGGTGATGGCAAAGCCCTTCACCGGTCCGGTGCCGAGGTAGAACAGCACCACGGTGGCGATCAGCGAAGTGACGTTGGAATCGACGATGGTCGCCAGCGCCTTGGTGAAGCCGGTGTCGATCGCCTGGATCACGGAGCGGCCGGCACGTCGTTCCTCACGGATGCGTTCGTAGATCAGCACGTTGGAATCGACCGCCATGCCGATGGTCAGCACGATACCGGCGATGCCGGGCAAGGTCAGCGTCGCGCCAAGCAGGGACAACACGCCGACGATCATCGCCACGTGCACCGCCAGCGCGATGTTGGCGAGGAAGCCAAGGAAGCCGTAGGCGACGAACATGAAGGCAACGACGAGAACCGAGCCGATGATGCCCGCGACCTTGCCGGCATGGATCGAATCCTGGCCGAGGCCCGGACCCACGGTGCGTTCCTCGATCACCGTCAGTGTCGCCGGCAGTGCACCAGCGCGCAAAAGCACGGCGAGATCGTTGGCGCTCTGGGCAGTGAAATTGCCTGATATCTGGCCGGTGCCGCCGAGGATCGGTTCACGGATCTGCGGTGCCGAAATCACCTGGTTGTCGAGGATGATGGCGAACAGCTTGCCGACATTCTGCGAGGTCGCCTGGCCAAAGCGCGCGGCACCCTTGGAATCAAAGCGGAATGAAACCACCGGCTCGTTGTTTTGCGAATTGTACGTTGCTTGCGCGTCGACGAGGTTTTCACCCGAAACGATGACGCGGTTTTCGATCAGGTACGGAACCGGCGGATCGTCCTGGGAATACAGCACCGACGAACCGGCGGGCGGGCGCCCCTTCATCGCGTCCTGCACCGGCATCGACTGGTCGACCATCTGGAAGGTCAGCTTTGCAGTCTGGCCAAGGATCTCCTTCAGCCGCTGCGGATCCTGCAGGCCGGGCACCTGGACAAGGATACGGTCGTCGCCTTGCCGCTGCACAATGGGCTCGGTGGTGCCCAGTTCGTTGACACGGCGCTCGACGACTTCAATCGACTGCGCCAAAGCGGTCGATGTGCGGTATTTGATACCGGCATCGGTGACGGTGAACTTGAGCAGGCCCGGCTCGGACTCGTCCAGTGACATTTCCTGGACCGAGCCGCCAGTGAACAGGCCGGCAGCAACAGGATCGGTCAAGGTCTTCAACGCCGTCTTGGCGGCATCGAGTTGGGCCGGATCCGTGATACGGACCTGCAAGCTCCGCCCCGTGCCGCCCAGTCCGGTGTAGCCGATCTTGGCGTCGCGCAGCAGCGTGCGGATTTCATCGCGCGTCGTCTCGAGCCGATCCTTGATCAGATCGTTCTGGTTCATCTCCAGCAGGATGTGCGAACCGCCCTGGAGGTCGAGACCAAGCGTCATCTGCCGCTTCGGCACCCAGCTGGGGAGTTGCGTCAGCACGCTGGCGGGGAACAGATTGGGCGCGGCGAGGATCACTGTGATGGCCACGGCCACCCAGATCAGGATCATCTTGAAGCGCGAAAAATACAGCATATGGCGTCGTCCGTCAGAGCGTGTCCGCGGATCGCTCCGCCTGGAATTAGGTTATTTCTTGGCGTTCTGGTTGGCGACCGGTTCGCCCTTGACGCGCACATCGGCGATTGTCGAGCGCAACGCCGTCACCTTGGTGCCACCGCCGAGGTCGATCTCGAGCTCATTGTCGTCGATCACCTTGGTCACCTTGCCGACGAAACCGCCGCCGGTGACGACCGTGTCGCCGCGACGGACCGCCGCCAGCATCTCGCCGCGCTTCTTCAGCTGCGTGCGCTGCGGGCGGATGATCAGAAAATACATGATCACAAAAATCAGGACAAACGGCAAAATGCTGATGAACATATCGGGAGAGGCGCCGGGCATTGAGGTACTCCTGAATCTTGAAAACGGCCGCGAGGGGCCCCCTTGAAATTTGGCCGGAATATAGTCGGTAAAGTTCTCAATGCAACTGCGCGGCCGGGCAAATCGGCTGCTTTTCCGGCCTGTTGAGCCGTGTTAGAGCATGATCGCGAAAAGCGCGAGCCGGTTTTCCGAAAAGATCACGCTCGAACAAAAGGTTGGAACCGGTTTCGAACCCGACGGATTCGAACGAGTCCCACTTGCCCACCCCAGGAAACGAACCAAAAGACCTGAAATGACCGACAGCACCATCGACGCCCTCAACAAGAAACTTGACCGCCTGATCGAGGCGGTTAGCCGCCTCGCCCCGCCGGCGGTGCCTGAAACCAGCCTCACCGAGGCCGACTGCTTCGTCTGGCAGGCGGATCCCGGCTATCTGGAGCCGGTGCGCAAGGTCAACCGGGTCGACATCGGCCTGATCCGCGGCGTCGACCGCGTCCGCGACATCCTCGTCGACAACACCGAGCGGTTTGCTGCCGGCCATCCGGCCAACAACGTGCTGTTGTGGGGCGCGCGCGGCATGGGCAAATCGTCGCTGGTCAAGGCCGTGCATGCCGAGATCAACGCCAAGGCCAAATCAGACAAGCCGCTGAAACTGATCGAGATCCACCGCGAAGACATCGACACACTGCCGAAACTGATGGGTCTGCTGAAGGCGGCTCCCTTCCGCTTCATCCTGTTTTGCGACGATCTGTCTTTCGATCATGACGACACGTCCTACAAATCGCTGAAAGCGGCACTCGAAGGCGGCGTCGAAGGCCGCCCCGCCAACGTCATCTTCTACGCCACTTCGAACCGCCGCCATCTGTTGCCGCGCGACATGATCGACAATGAGCGCTCGACCGCTATCAACCCGTCCGAAGCGGTTGAGGAAAAGGTCTCGCTGTCGGATCGTTTCGGACTCTGGCTCGGCTTCCACAAATGCTCGCAGGACGAATATCTCGAGATGATCAACGGCTATGCCAGCCATCACGGCCTCGACATCGATCCAGAGCAGCTGCGCGCAGAGGCACTGGAATGGGCGACGACCCGCGGCAGCCGTTCAGGCCGTGTCGCCTGGCAGTTCACCCAGGATCTGGCCGGCCGGCTCGGCAAGCCGCTTAAGGATTGACGCACTGCCACCCAGGCGTGGTCCTCTTTCCTGGGACTACGCCTTGGACGGACCAATGACTTCGGTGACAAACTGAAAAAGCCCGCTCCTTGCGGAACGGGCTGAGCCGGCGGGCCGGACTGGAGGTCAGACGGCCCGCAAATCGCTTTTTTTTATTCTATTCGAGATAGCCCCCGACTATTCGAGATAGCCGGAGGGATCGACCGGAGCCGAATTCTTGCGCACTTCGAAGTGCAGCTTCGGCGAGTCTGTCGTGCCGCTCATGCCCGACAGCGCGATTTCCTGGCCGCGCTTGACCTTCTGGCCGCGCTGCACCTCGATCGAGCTGGCATGGCCGTAGACGGTGACCAGGCCGTTCTCGTGGCGCACGAGCACCGTGTTTCCAAATTCCTTGAGCCCGTCGCCGGCGTAGATGACAACGCCGTTCTCGGCCGCCTTGATCGGCGTGCCCGTCGGCACGGCGATATCGACGCCGTCCTTGCCGGACCCGAAACTGGAGATCACCTTGCCGCGCACCGGCCAGCGCATTTTGCCGATGCCCGTGGCATCCGGCGCCACCGCGTCGTCGTCCTCGGCCTGCTGGATGACTTTCGAATCTTTCTTCGGCGGCGTGTATGATGCCAGCGTTTCCGCAGGCGTGGCCTTCGCGGCCGGTTGCGTAGTGGCAGTGGTCACCGGATCGACCTTCGCTGGCTTGGCGCTGGCGACTGTCGCGGTTCCGCCGGCCGGCACCTTCAGGGTCTGGCCGATCTTGAGCAAACCATCCTTCATGCCGTTGGCCTGCTTCAGCGCAACGACGCCGACACCGGTCTTCCTGGCAATCGAGGACATCGTGTCACCCGACTGGACCGTGTAGGTGCCGGTGGCGCCTGTTGCCTTGGCCACCTGCGCGGGCTTGGGCGCCTTGGGCTGGCTGGCGGCGGCCGAAGCATCGACCTGAGCGGCGGACTTGCCCTCCTTCAGCTTCGGCTGCTGCGGCAGGACGGCGACCTTGTCCGGCGCGGTGGCCGGCAGGTCGTGCTTGCCGTCCTTCGCCGGCTTGGCATCGGCAACCTTGGGCTCTGCCTTGCTCGAATAGGCATAGGCCGGGATGACCAGCTTCTGGCCTGTCTTCAGCCCTTTGGTTGCGCTCAGGCCGTTCACCTTCATGATGACGTCGGCCGGCACCTTGTAGTGTTGCGCGATGCCATTGATCGTTTCGCCGTCCCTGACGACGATTTCGGTCGCGTGCGGCCTGCCCGCTTCGGCCATCTTCGGCGCGTCGGGCTGGGCATTCTTGAATGGCTTCGCAGCCGGCTCGACAGTGCCGGTTGCCGTCCTGTCGAGATGGGGAGCGGGCCGAACCATGGCCGGCGCCGATGCGACACGCACCGGATTGGCGGCAGGCGCGGATTGCGCCTGGGCAGAAACAGGCGGCGGCAACGGCCGGCTCGAAACCGGTTCGAGACTGGAGCGGCTGACCGACTGCGTGTGGCTGCCATCGAGCGGAGCAGCCGAAACATCGCCCGGATAGGGCTGCACGGCATCCTGCTTGTTGATGATGGCGCGCTGATTGTTGGTCGAGGACGTGAAGACATCATCGACACTGTTGAACCGCGAAGCCTGGGAACTGCACCCGGCGGCCGCGCCTGCAATCATGAGAACAGCGCAGCCCCGCGCCAGATTGCGACCGTTTGTCTTCAAAACACTGAGTTGCATCGCACTAACCCGCACAAACTCTCACCAACTGAGACAGGATTAAAGCGCGTTAATGTTACTGGGCGGTTAACCCATTAGAATCCGACGAAAATTTTCTTAAAACATTTGGAGCTCACCTTGCCACGGAATCGGACGTGGCGTCGCTTGAGCCCATGCGAAGCCGATCGAACTCGCAGCAGCGGCCCTTGGGAGCTAGTGAAAAGGGATTACAACGGAAGGCCATGCGCGCCGCGCATGCGGCCGTCAGACGATCATTGCTTGAACAACCGGCCCATTCGCTATCAGATAATGGCCGCAACGCTGCGCAGAATCGGCTGCAGCCGCACCATGCCGATGTCCTCACGCTCGAAACGGCTGCCGACCTTGGTCAACTTGGCCAGCACCTGCTCGCCCTCCTCCGGTCCGATCGGCGCGATCACGATGCCGCCGCTCGAAAGCTGATCGAGCAGGAAGCGCGGCAGATTGTCGAAGGCTGCCCAGGCGACGATGCGATCGAAGGGTCCTTCGGCGGGCAGTCCGGCGGAACCGTCGGCCTGGCGCGCGATGGCATTGCCGATACCGAGCGCTTCGAAGCGCTGTTTCGCCTGCTCGGTCAAGGTCTTGTAGCGGTCTATGGTAACGATGCGCGCGGCGAGCCGCGACATCACCGCGGCCGTGTAACCCGAGCCGGTGCCAATCTCGAGCACGCGGTTGCCGGGCTCGATGGCAAGGGCGGCGACCACCGCCGCTTGCATGTCCGCACCTTCGATCGCCTCGCCGCATTCGATCGGCAGCATGCGATCCGACCAGGCGATGTGGTGGAAGTGGGGCGCCAGGAAGCCGCGTCGCGGGGTCGCCTCGAAAGCAGCGATCAGTGCCTTCGGCACCCTTCCCCTGCCGCGCAGGCGCAGCAGGAAAGCGGCAAAACCCTCGCGATCATCGACTGGGTGGTTCATGCAAGCGCCTTGCTTAGCTGGTCACGGATCTCATGCGCGGTGAGGTCGAGTTGCAATGGCGTCACCGACACCAGACGGTTGCGCAGAGCATGGAGATCGGTGCCTTGCTTGCCCTCGACCGGCTCGCGGCCGAAGCGCAGCCAATAGTAAGGCAGGCCGCGCCCGTCACGGCGCTCGTCGACCCAAAGGCTGTGCACGAGCTTGCCTTGCGAGGTGACCACGGTGCCGGCGACCTCTTCGGGAAGGCAGTTCGGAAAATTGACGTTGAGCAGCACGCCGTCCGGCAGCGGCGCGGCGATAAGCTTCTTCAGCAGTGCCGGCGCCAACGCCTCGGTGGTCTCGTAGGGAACGACGCGATCCTCGCCGACATAAGAGTAGCCCTGGCTGAGCGCGATCGAGCGGATGCCGAGCAGCGCGCCTTCCATGGCGCCGGCGACGGTGCCGGAATAGGTCACGTCGTCGGCGATGTTGGCGCCCGAATTGATACCGGACAGGATCAAGTCGGGTGCGCCGGGCAGGATCTTCTTCACGCCCATGATGACGCAGTCGGTCGGCGTGCCGCGCACGGCAAAATGCTTCTCGCCAATCTTGCGCAGCCGCAGCGGCTCCGAAATCGACAGCGAATGCGCATAGCCGGACTGGTCCTGCTCCGGTGCCACCACCCAGACATCGTCGGACAGCGTGCGGGCGACGCGTTCGAGCGACGCCAGGCCCTCGGCATGGATGCCGTCGTCATTGGTCAGAAGAATGCGCATTATTTCGCTTCGATCTTTGCCAGACCGCCCATGTAAGACCGCAGCACTTCAGGAATGGTTACGCTGCCGTCCTCATTCTGGTAGTTTTCGATGACAGCTATAAGCGCGCGACCGACAGCGGTGCCGGAACCGTTCAGCGTATGGACAAAGCGGTTGCCCTTGCCATCCCTATCCTTGTAGCGGGCGTCCATGCGGCGCGCCTGGAAATCGCCGCAGACAGAGCAGGACGAGATTTCGCGATAAGCGTTCTGGCCGGGCAGCCAGACCTCGATGTCATAGGTCTTGCGCGCGCCAAACCCCATGTCGCCGGTGCACAGCACCATGGTGCGGAACGGCAGTTCCAGCCGCTTCAGCACTTCCTCGGCGCATTGCGTCATGCGCTCGTGCTCGGCGAGCGAGGATTCCTGGTCGGTGATCGACACCAGTTCGACCTTGTAGAACTGATGCTGGCGCAGCATGCCACGCGTGTCGCGTCCGGACGAACCTGCTTCCGAGCGGAAGCACGGCGTCAGCGCTGTGAGGCGCAGCGGCAGTTTTTCATGCGCGGTGATTTCCTCGCGCACGAGGTTGGTGAGTGGGACCTCGGCGGTCGGGATCAGGCCAAGCCTGCCCTCCCCGTGCTGCACAAAGAACAGGTCTTCCTCGAATTTCGGCAACTGGTTGGTGCCGAACAACACCTCGTCGCGCACCATCAGCGGCGGGATCACTTCCTCATAGCCGTGCTCGGTCGTGTGCAGGTCGAGCATGAACTGGCCGATGGCGCGTTCCATCCGCGCCAGGCCGCTTCTCAGCACGGTGAAGCGCGAGCCCGACAGCTTTGCCGCCCGCTCGAAATCCATCATGCCGAGCGCTTCGCCGATCTCGAAATGCTCCTTCACCCAGTTCGGCCGTGTCGGCACCGTGCCGACGATGTGCTTGACCACATTGTCGTGCTCGTCCTTGCCGACCGGCACGTCGTCGAGCGGCACATTGGGCAGCACCGCCAGCGCATCGTTCAGCGCCTTGTCGAGCTCGCGCTCACGCGCCTCGCCATTCTGGATGAAGGTTTTTATCTCGCCGACCTCGCCTTTCAGCTTTTCGGCAAGGGCGGCATCGCCCGAACGCATGGCGTTGCCGATCTCCTTCGAGGCGGCGTTGCGGCGCTCCTGCTTGGTCTGCAGCTCGGTGACATGCTCGCGCCGCGCCTCGTCCCTGGCGATCAAATCATCGACCGTGGACTGCGCCTCGTCAGCCGACCACGAGCGCTTGACCAGCGCCTCGACAAGGGCCTTCGGGTTGTCGCGAATCCATTTGATGTCAAGCATGGTTTATCCGTCCTCAAGCTAGGCCAGAGGGCGTAAACCGCATCCTTGATTGATGCAAGATAGACTGGGCAGCGACTGTCTTTTTCCGTAGCTGCCCGTTGCCTTTACGAAGCAGCCGGCGTTGGGGGCTCGTCCGGCTTTTTATCCGCCACGGTCTCCGCGGCATCTTCCTTCTCGCGCGCCACGCGCTGCTTTTCCTGATCCCGCTCGATCCAGCGCGCGGCCCAGATCGAGACCTCGTAGAGAAGGATGGTCGGAATGGCCAGACCGATCTGGCTCATCGGATCCGGCGGTGTCAGCACGGCGGCAACGATAAAGGCAATGACGATGGCCCATTTGCGCTTCTCGGCCAGCGCCTTGGACGACAGCATGCCGACGCGCGTCATCAGGCTGGTCACCACCGGCAGCTGGAACACCAGGCCGAAGGAGAAGATCAGCGTCATGATCAGGCTGAGATATTCCGACACTTTCGGCAGCAGCGAAATCTGCACCTGATCGTCGGTGCCAGCCTGCTGCATGGCGAGGAAGAACCACATCACCATCGGCGTGAAGAAAAAATAGACCAGCGAGGCGCCCATCAGGAACAGGACCGGCGACGCAATGAGGAACGGCAGGAAAGCGTTGCGCTCGTTCTTGTAGAGCCCGGGCGCGATGAACTTGTAGATCTGCGTGGCAATCAGCGGAAAGGCGATGACCATGCCGCCGAACATGGCAAGCTTCACCTGCGTGAAGAAGAATTCCTGCGGCGCGGTGTAGATCAGCTCGACCTTGTGCGGATCAAGCCCCGCCCATTTCGTTGCCCATTTGAAGGGGACGACCAAAAGGTTGAACAGCCTCTTGGCGAAGAAGAAGCAAACCAGGAAGGCGACGAAGAAACCGCCCAGCGACCAGATAAGCCGCCTGCGCAGCTCGATCAGGTGCTCCATCAATGGCGCCGACGATTTCTCGATCTCGTCCTTTTCCTTGTCCGAAACGCTCACTTGGCGGCTCCCGCCGTCTTCTTGGACGCCGGCTTCTTCACTGGCGCAGGTTTCGGTTCGGCTTTCGCCACGGCCTTGGTGGCAGTTATCTTGGCGGCGGTTGTCTTGGCCACGGGCTTCGTCACAGCTGCGGTTTCAGGCTTTGCTGCTGCCACGGCCTTTGTCGACGCCTTGGGCGCGGGCGTGGGTTTCGCCTTCACCACGGGCGCAGCTTTTGCCGTCGCCACGGGTGCAGCCTTTGCCTTCACCACGGGTGCGGCTTTTGCCGTCACTGTCTTCGCGGAAGTCATTGCTTTTGCTGCCGGCGCTGCCTTGGCACCTTTCCGGGCCGCCTTCGGCGTCACTGCAGGTTCCGTGGATGCCGTCACCACCGATTCATCAGTCATCGCCGGGAATATGGGCGTTGCGGGCGCGGTTTGCGGCCCGCTCACGCCAGGCATTTCCGTCGCGCCGTTCTTCAGCGGCTCGGCCGCCTGTGGGGTCGACGCAGCGGGTGTCGATGGATCGGCGGCCGGCTTCGGCTTCATCGCAGCGTCAACGCCGGCACGCACATCGGCCGCCGCCTGATGGAACGGATCAAGCTGCTTCTTGATCTCGGCAACCGGGCTGAGGCCCCTGAGCTCGTCAACCGACTTCTTGACGTCGTCGAGCTCGGCTTCCTTCAGCGCTTCGTTGAACTGTTTCTGGAAATCTGCCGCCATTGCGCGCAGCTTCGCCGTCGTGCGGCCAAAGGTACGCAGCATGTTGGGCAAATCCTTCGGCCCGACGACCACGATCATGACGATCGCAATCACCAGCATTTCGGTCCAGCCGACTTCAAACATGGCAATCTGTTCCGACTAGAACTTTTTTAGCTCAGCTCTTGCTGGCTTTTTCCTTCACGGCCGAAACGGTCTCATCGGCACGGTGTTCGACGGTGCGCTTGTCCTCGGCCACGTCGTCGTCCGCCATGCCCTTCTTGAAGCTCTTGATGCCCTTGGCCATGTCGCCCATCAGCTCCGGAATCTTGCCGCGGCCGAACACCAGCAGCACGATCACCAGCACGATCATCCAGTGCCAAATCGAAAATGAACCCATAGCAAAATCTCTCTCGAATGTTTTCCCTGGCGATGATCTATGCGTTTTCGCGTTGGGATTCAAACACAACAGCGACAGAGTTTCTGAAAGGGTGACGGATGTCACGCTTTTTCGACTCGCTGGCCCGCTACCAATCGGCGCATCTACGACCTATCGGCGCTTTTGGACAGAGGCCGACGGGTCAATCTTCCGTGACGCGCGGCGTCAGCAGGCCGAGTTCCTCCAGATCGATGTCGGTCAGCGGATCCTCGTCCTCGGTCAGCGCATCGGGATCGGCCGGCGGCTGCGGAATGGAGAAGTTCGACGGCATACGGCCCGATAGCAGGCCAGCGCCCTTCAGCTCCTCCATGCCGGGCAGATCACGGATTTCCTCGAGCGCAAAATGGTCGAGGAAGGTTTCGGTGGTGCCGTAGGTGACGGGACGGCCGGGCGTTTTGCGGCGGCCGCGCATGCGCACCCATTCGGTCTCAAGCAGCGTGTCCAGCGTGCCCTTCGAGGTCTCGACGCCTCTGATATCCTCAATCTCGGCGCGCGTCACCGGCTGGTGATAGGCGATGATCGCCAGCACTTCGAGGGCCGCCCGCGACAGCTTGCGCTGCTGCACCGTGTCACGGCTCATCAGGAAGGCGAGATCACCGGCTGTGCGGAACGCCCAGGCATCGCCGACGCGCACAAGATTGACGCCGCGCCGCGCATAGATCTGCTGCAAATCAGCCATCGCCGCCGCGATGTTGATGCCATCGGGCAACCGCGCCGCAAGTTGCTTTTCGCTCACGGGCTCAGCACTGGCGAACACGATCGCCTCGGCCATGCGCACCGCTTCGGCCATGTGCAGCCGCTCACCAGGGTTCTGCACCGGCTCTGCCGCCTCCTCGGAAAACAGCTCCCGATCCGGCTCATCCTCGACCTTGAACGGGATCACGGACGCGTTGGCGCGTTCGCGCATGATGCCACCTCGACTGCCTTGATTGACTGCGTGCGGCCGCGCAGATAGATCGGCGCAAACGTCTGATCCTGCCGCACGTCCATCGTGCCGTCGCGCACCAGTTCCAACGTTGCCGCGAAGGAACTGGCGATAGCCGTGCGCCTTTCCTCGGGGCTGGTCATGTAGACGATCAGGAAGCTTTCCAGCGTCGTCCAGTCGCTTACGGCCCCGACCAGCCGGGTCAGGATGTCGCGCGCGTCCTTCAGCGACCAGACACCGCGCCTGGCGATCGTCACATTGTTGATCGCCTGCTTCTGCCGCTGCTGGGCATAGGCGGTCAGCAAATCGTAGAGCGACGCCGAGTAGGCGTTGCGCTTCTCGATGATGACCATTTCGGGCATGCCACGCGCGAAGACGTCGCGGCCGAGCCGGTTGCGGTTGACCAGCCGCGCCGATGCATCGCGCATCGCTTCCAGCCGCTTCAGCCGGAACTGCAGCACCGCCGCCAGTTCCTCGCCGCTTTCGCCCTCTTCACCCGGCTGCTTGGGAATCAAAAGCTTCGATTTGAGAAAGGCCAGCCACGCCGCCATCACCAGATAGTCGGCGGCGAGTTCGAGCCGCAGCGCCCTCGCCGTCTCGACAAAGGTCAGATACTGCTCGACCAGTGCCAGGATCGAAATGCGCGCCAGATCGACCTTCTGGGTGCGGGCAAGATGCAAGAGAAGATCGAGCGGGCCCTCGAAGCCGGCCACGTCCACGACCAGCGACGGATCGCCGGTGACGCGTGAATCGTCATTTTCGGCCCACAGACGGTCCATCGGTGCGGCCTTCGCGGCCTTGCTTTCCAATGTTTCCGCCACAGCCCTGTTACTTCCCCTGGTTAGGCCACCGCATCGAAATAGGTGGCAAATTCAGCGCGTATCTCGGTCTCTTCGACCGTGTCGCTTTTCTTTATATAGGTCAGTGCCCGCTTTGCGCGCTCCAGTGACTGGCCTTCAAGCCCCTTGGTGCGCGAGGCAATGCCCGCCATCTCCTCGAAAACGCCATTGCAGTGAAGGACCAGATCGCAGCCCGCCGCAAGGATCGAGGCCGCCTTTGTCGGGAAATCCCCAGAAAGTGCCTTCATCGAGGTGTCGTCGCTCATCAGCAACCCATCGAACCCGATCTCGCGACGGATGATCTCATCGATGACCTTGCCGGAGGTGGTCGCCGGATTGTTGGGGTCGATGGCGCTATAGACGACATGCGCCGTCATTGCCATCGGCAGATGGTTGAGCTCGCGGAACGGGGCAAAATCATGCCGCTGCAGATCGCTCAGCGAGGCGTTGACTATCGGCAGCTCGAAATGCGTGTCGGCAAAAGCCCTGCCGTGGCCTGGAATGTGCTTCATGACGGGCAGCACACCACCCGCCATCAGCCCCTCGGCCGCCGCACGGCCGAGTTCGATCACCGGTCTCGGCTCCTTGCCATAGGCGCGCGCGCCGATGACGTCGCTGGCACCTTCGATCGGCACGTCGAGCACCGGCAGGCAATCCGCCGTGATGCCGTAGCGTAAGAGGTCGAAGGCGTGCAGCCGCGCCATCAGCCATGCGGCACGGGCGCCGGCATCATGATCGTCGCGCCACAGCGCGCCAAGCGCCCCACCCGCCGGATAGTTCGGCGCCAGCGGCGGCCGCAGTCGTTGCACCCTGCCGCCTTCCTGATCGATGAAGACCAGAGCATCCGGACGCCCGATACAGTCGCGCATCTCGGCTACCAGATCGCGAATCTGCTCGGTCTCGCTGATGTTGCGGGCAAACAGAATGAACGCCCACGGGCATTCATTGCGATAGAAATTGATTTCTTCGCGGGTGAGCGATTTCCCGGCACAGCCGAGGATCATGGATTTTGATTCGGTCATACCTGGAGTCTAGGGCTTCGCGCGACCAAAGGGAATCGTCTCGGGTCGTAGACGGTCCAGCGCCAGAAGTGCTTCCACATGAAAAACTTCAGGCACATGAAAAAGTTGGGCACATGAAAAAGCCGGCGCGGCCTTGGGCCGCGCCGGCTTGATGTTGATCGGCGTTTAGCGCGAGACGAAGCAGTTACCGCCGGCAGCCTTGTAGCTGGTGCACAGATTGATGGCATCGTTGCGCGACTGGGCCACGACACGGACGCGATAGAACGTGCCCTTGCCGGCGATCTCGGCCTTGACGATGTTGGCGGTGCGGCCAGCAAGCACGCTGCCATAGCGGCGCTGCAGATCCTGGTAGCTCGATTGCGCGCTTTCGATCGTCGGCTGCGACGCAACCTGCATCGACCACGAACCGCCACCGGCCGCGGCCGGATCGATGGAAGCCACCTGATCGGGCTTGACCTCGCCGACGACATCGACCGGCTGGTCGGACGGGCGTTGCGGCGCGACCGCAACCTTGGCGGGCGTGTTAGCGGATTGTGCCTTGGCGGTAGCTTTGGGCGCAGCAGCGGGTTTGGCTGCCGGCTTGAGGGCCGGCTCGTCATCCGCCTGGGCGGGAGCGGTCGGCACCGTGCCGGTCTGGTCGGCATCGGCCTGCGTCGAGGGGGCGACATGCTGCGGTGCCGGATCGGTCGGCTCGGTGGCGGCCGCTTGCGGGGCGGCAGGTGCCGGATCCTCGCGTGGCACAAGCGAACCGTCCGACTTGACCACCATGGTCCTCACCTTGCGCGGCGCAACGGCAACGACATCGGTGCTGTTGCCCTTGTCGGTGTCCTGAAGCACCTGCGCAATGCGATCCTCTGATTTAGGCGCGGGTGCGGCATTGTCGGTGGGCGCGACGCCAGCGGTCGACACGGCATTGCCGTCATCCGTTCCGCCTGCGGCAGCGCTCTGGTCTCCAGAAAGATCGATGGCACGGGCCGGGTTCTTTGCCTGCACATCCACCGGCTGTTCGGTGCTGGTGACCAGTTTTTGCTGGACCGGCTCGGCGGGCTTGGCGCCCTTGATCACCGCGTCGTAGACCTTGTTGTCCTGGTTCGGCACCACGGTGCCGCCCGGATTTTCCGGCTTGATCTTGATCGGCGAATTGTCGGCCTTGACGATGACAGGAGCTTCGCTGCCATGCTTGCCGCCAAAGGACAGGGCGAAGGCACCGAGGCCACCGGCAACCACGACAGCGCCGACAATCCCGGCCATCAAAAGGCCGCGCCGTCGCGCGGGCTTTGCCGCCTCGCGTTCGCCGAGCCCCGGAACGGACATTGCCTCGTCCAGTTCGGGATCATAGTCGAGCTCGTCGACCGTGAAATCATCCGCCTGCGAGACTGGCTGACTGCCAGGCAGATTATCGAGATCAAAGCCGTCGGCGGCATCTGCATAGCCTGTGTTCGCTGCAGCACGGGCCGGCGTTTCCGCCGGTCGCGCCGCATAGGTCCGCGCTTCCGGCTGATAGGCCGGTTTGACCCCGTCATAACCCGGCTTGGGCGCTTCATATGCCTGCGCCTGATAGCCCGGATTGACTGCGTCATAGCCCGGATTGACTGCGTCATAGCCCGGATTGACCGCGTCATATCCCGGATTGACCGCCGCATATCCCGGATTGAATCCGGCATTGTAGGAGTCATCGGCATAAGCAGCATTGCTCGCGGGAGCAGCAGGAGCAGGCGCGACTTCCACCGAATTCATTTCCGTCAGCAGGCTGGCGAATTCGGCGTCAAGATCGTCATAGCCTGATGCGGCCGGCTCATCTTCCTCGAAATGCAGTTCGGGAATGTCGAGATCGTCCGCCAGCGCCACGACACGCTCCGGCACATCGACGGTCTCGACATCGGGCATTTCTTCATAGCGCGAGGGCTGTCGCGTCTGCGGTGCGGATACGGGGGCTGCATAGGGGGCAGCCGCAACCGGCTCGGGCGCACGGTAGGGCGGCACCACAGCGACTGCCGGGGCGACCGCTGGAGCCATTGCCGGCGCGACGGTCCTGGCCGCCATCGAAGCGGCCGGCTGCGCGGCAAATGCCGGCTGCTGGGGAACCGGCGTCACGCGGCTCCACGAACGGGTCGGCTCCGTCGGCGCGGAACGTTCCGCCAGCCAATCAAGAGAATCAACCTGGTCCTGCCGGGAGGCTGCCGCGTCGCGCGGATCGAGGCTCCTGGCCAAGGCCGCGTCGAACGCGTCATTGTCGAAATCGACATCAGCGGTATCGGCGCCAAGATCATGGCCCTGGAGCTCATCGAGCAGCAGATTGTCGAGATCGACATCGGTGTGAGCGGCGCTGGAGGCATGCAGATCCCCGGGCGCATGCTCATCGAGATCCCAGTCGAGATCGCCAACAAGATCGGCAGGTTCCTCGGCAGCCTTTGCAGGCGCGGCGACAGCTGGCTGGACAGGAGCAAGAGCCGGTTGAGCCATAACGGGTTGAGCCATGACCGGCTGAGCAACGACAGGCTCCTTGGCCGACGGCAGCGTGCGCGCGGTCATGGCGCCCAGAAGCGCATTCAACTCGTCCTCGAGGCTCCGCTTGTTCGCCACGGGCGCCCGCACCGGCTCGGCTATGAATGCTGCCGGAGCCTCTGGTGCCACCGGCTGGACCTCGGCGGCAGCAATTTCGGCGACCGGCTCTTCGGCAAACGCGTCGTCGAGGTGCAGATCGAAGGCATCATCCAACACGGCTTCAGGGTCTGAAATCGCGGCCTTCGCGTCCACGGCATCGGCGAAAACTTCGTGCGTTTGCGCCCCGTCAAAGGCCGCCGGCTCGTCCGCCTGAACGTCGAAATCCATATCGACATCGGCCAGGGCGTCGTCGAAGTGACCCGCGAAATCCTCGTCGGAAATTGCCTGTGCCTCATTCGTGGCGGCCGGCACCGGCTCCGGATAGTCGACCGCGGTCGCCGCCGCATGGCGCTGATCCGCTGAGTGGTGGTCAAGCGAATGGTCGTCAAGCATCAGCTCGTCTTCGAGCGAAATCGCGACCGCGTCGTCGAATTCATGATCCGAGGCAACAGCCACCGGCACTTCGGCAGCGGCCTGCTGGGGCTCTTCGGCCTCGACCTCGATGTGGAAATCGTGATCGAGCGACGCGGCTAGCTCGTCCTCGATCGGCAGATCGTCCTCGAAGGGCGACACGTCTTCGAGCGAACTGGCGACGGCATTGTCGAAATCGGCATCGAAGGCAGGTTCGACGACCGGCGCGGTTTCGACCGCATCAGGGATCGCATGGCGGGCATCGACCGCATGGTCATCGGCACCCGTGAAGTCCAGATGAAAATCATCATCGAGCGACACGGCAAAATCGTCGTCCGCCGCAACGGCGGCGGCCGTTTCGAATGCCGGCTCATGAGCCTCGACAAGCGGAGCGGCGGCGCTGTCACCAGCGTCGAACTCGCCCATCATTTCCTTTTCGAGGTCGATGTCGAAATCGCCCTCTTGTGCCAACTGATCGGCTTTCGGCTGAGCGGGCGACTGCGGCTTGACCGGCTGGCGTGGGTCAAAGCCCATGATCCTGGTCAGTTCCGCGAACGGATCATCGGCGGCGATGTCGTTGTTGTCGGCTATTCTCAGCTGGGTTCTGTCTGCCATTATTGTTCCCGAACTCGCACTCATTCGGACGCCATGGACGTCGCGCAGGGTTGGCCCATACCAGCGCAATGTGGGCAAAAGGTGACAGGTTTTTTAGTCAAACCTAACGCATTTCGGTGGGCGCAGCGGCTCCGATCAGCGTCAGGCCGGACGTGAGAACGTCCGAAACAGCCTGCACCAGCCCTAGTCTGGCATGCGTCAATTTACGATCGTTAACCTTAACAAAACGTAAGTCCGGATTATCCGTGCCACGGTTCCAGTGTCCGTGGAGACTGGAAGCCAGATCATAGAGGTAAAATGCCAGCCTATGCGGCTCCAGCGCAAGAGCGGCGGACTCGATCAGGCGTGGATATTCGGCGAGTTTGCGGATGAGGCCAAGCTCGCCCTCGTCAGTCAGCAAATCCACCGCCGCCGCTAGGCTGCTTCGATCGAAATTCGCCTCGCCCAACTGCTCGCTCGCCTGCCGGAACACCGAATGGCAGCGCGCCGAAGCGTACTGCACATAAAACACCGGATTGTCCTTGGACTGCTCGGTCACCTTGGCAAAGTCAAAGTCCAGTGGCGCATCGCTCTTGCGGTAGAGCATCATGAAGCGGATCGCGTCGCGGCCGACTTCTTCAACCACTTCGCGCAACGTCACGAAATCACCAGACCGCTTCGACATGCGGACCGGCTCGCCATCGCGAAACAGCTTGACCAGGTTGCACAACAGGACGGTAAGCTTGACCTCGTCGCCGGCAATTGCCCGCGCCAGCGCTTCCAGCCGTTTGACGTAGCCGCCATGGTCGGCGCCAAGCACATAGATCAGGTCGACGAAGCCGCGATCGACCTTGTCCTTCAGATACGCCACATCGGCGGCGAAATAGGTGAAGGCACCGTCGGACTTGACCAGCGCCCGGTCCATGTCGTCGCCGACCGCGGTCGAGCGGAACAGCGTCTGCTCGCGGTCCTCCCAGTCGTCCGGCTTCTCACCCTTGGGCGGCGGCAGCTTGCCCTTGTAGATATGGCCCTTCAGCGTCAGGTCGTTGATCGCCGAGCGGATCTTCCTGGCATTGTCGGCATGCAACGTGCGCTCGGAGAAGAACACGTCGTGGTGCACGTTGATTAGCGCCAGATCCTCGCGGATCATCGCCATCATCGCGTCGATGGCGCGGTCCTTGACGATGGCCAGCGACTCGTCATCCGGCATCTGGAGCAGGCTGCGGCCGAACTCCTTTGCCAACGCCTGGCCAAGAGGAACCAGATAATCGCCAGGATAAAGGCCAGCTGGAATCTCACCGATCTCGTCGCCCAAAGCCTCCCGATACCGCAGTATGACCGAGCGGCCGAGCATGTCGATCTGCGAGCCGGCGTCGTTGATCACGTATTCCTTGGTCACGTCGTAGCCGGCAAACGCCATCAGATTGGCGAGTGCATCGCCAACCACTGCACCCCGGCAATGGCCGACATGCATCGGCCCTGTCGGGTTGGCCGAAACATATTCGACATTGGTTTTCCTGCCGGCCCCAACAGTCGAGCGGCCATAATTGCGCCCTTCGCCCAAAAGAGCCGACAGATGGGCGTGCCAGAAGCCGTCCTTGAGCCTGAGATTGACGAAGCCGGGACCGGCGACCTCGGCACCAGCGACATCTTCGTCATCCCGCAGCGCCAGCGCCAGCCTTTCGGCCAGCGCGCGCGGGTTCTGCCCGGTCGGCTTGGCCAGCACCATCGCCGCGTTGGTCGCGAGGTCGCCATGGCTGGCGTCACGCGGCGGTTCGACGGCAATGCGCGACAGGTCGGGCGAAACGCCGTCCTTGTCTTTCAGATCAAGCGCTTCGACAGCCTTTATGACTCGCGCGGTGAAATCGGCGAAGATGTTCATGGGTATTGCTCTGGCGGCTTTATGGCGAATCCGGCTCGTTGGCCGGCAAAATCGCGCCCGCCCTAGCTCAAATCCGGCGTATGGTCAAACAAACGCCGGTGTTCCTTGAGCGCGTAGGTGTCGGTCATGCCAGCCAGGAAGTCCGCTACGCTGCGCGCCTTGATGCGGTCCTCGGCCCGATCCAGCCCCTCGCGCCAACCGTCCGGCATGGCGCGCGGGTCGGCGAAATAGACGTCGAACAGGTCCCGGACGATCCGCTCGGCGTCAGCGCGCACGCGCATCACCTCCTTGTGCCGGTAGAGATGCTTGTAGAGGAAGGCCTTCAGTTCCTTCTCGGCCGCTGCCATCTCGGCGGAAAAGGTCACCATCGTCTCGCCCGCCGCCCTCACCGCATCGGCGCTCAGTGGCCCGACACGCTCCAGATTGGCGGTCGTGGAGACGATGACGTCCTCGACCATGGCGGTGATCTGCCGCCGCATCAGCTCATGCCCGGTGCGGACATCATCGAGCGCTGGGTAGCGCTCGCGCACGCCGGCCAGAATCGTTCCCGGCAGCGAAACCGTCTCCAGCATGTCGAGCGTCAACAGCCCTGCCCGCAAGCCGTCGTCGATGTCATGCGTGTTGTAGGCAA
Source organism: Mesorhizobium loti CJ3sym (assembly GCF_000472785.1). GTDB lineage: Bacteria > Pseudomonadota > Alphaproteobacteria > Rhizobiales > Rhizobiaceae > Mesorhizobium > Mesorhizobium loti_E. The sequence continues at coordinate 97,872 of NZ_AXAL01000019.1, read as the reverse complement.
TGTCGTCGGCGATCGCGGCACACTGCGCCTCGATGCCGGCGAACCGGTCCAGCTCAAGATCCTGCAGCTCCGAGTAATCGCGGATCGCCTGCGGCACCGGCCCCTTCAGGCCCTTGCCGCCAGCGTCCGTCAGCGGGCCGTTGTGCTTGACCAGGCCCTCCAGCGTTTCCCAGGCCAGGTTCAACCCATCGAACTCGGCATAGCGGCGCTCCAGCCTCGTCACGATGCGCAGCGACTGCGCATTGTGATCAAAACCGCCCCAGGCGGCCATCTTCTCGTTCAGCGCATCCTCGCCGGTGTGGCCGAAGGGGGTGTGACCGAAATCATGCACAAGCGCCACCGCCTCGGCGAGATCCTCGTCGCCGCGCAGCGCTCGCGCCAAGGCACGCGCGATCTGCGCCACCTCGATCGAATGTGTCAGCCTTGTGCGATAATGATCGCCTTCATGGGCGATGAAGACCTGCGTCTTGTGCTTCAGCCGCCGGAACGCGGTCGAATGGATGATGCGGTCACGGTCGCGCTGGAACGGCGTGCGGGTTGGGCTTTCGACCTCATCGAACAGCCGCCCGCGCGAGCGCGCCGGATCGGTGGCATAGGCCGCGCGTGGCCGGTAGCCGAATCCGATGTCGCCCAACTCATTGGTCATGGCTGATGCTGCCGCAGTTGACTTGGCCCCTCGCGCTTCATACCTATCATGTGAAACCGAAAGCAAGGTGACGCCCATGGGCGCTGATGCCAAGACCACCATGAAAGTCGAAATGACCGACTCCGCCGCCAAGCGGATCGCGAAAATCGTCTCGGGCGAGGCCGGCAAGACGGCGCTGCGCGTTTCCGTCGAAGGCGGCGGCTGCTCCGGCTTTTCCTACAAGTTCGATCTGGTCGATGCGCGCAACGATGATGACGTCGCGATCGAGAAGGACGGCGCCACGGTGCTGATCGACGATTTGTCGCTGGTTTATATGGGCGGCTCGGTGATCGACTTCGTCGACGATCTGATGGGCCAGTCGTTCCAGATCCGCAATCCGAATGCGGTCGCCTCCTGCGGCTGCGGCACCAGTTTCAGCATTTGAAGGCATGACACCGCTTCTCGACGGCAGCGAGGATCCCAGGAAGGTTCTTGTCGCTCGCGAGATAGAGGCAATTTCTAATGCTGACATTATCGGTTGGGCTGGGCTTCACGCCGCATCACTTGGCTACGCCGACGATCTCAACTATCAGCAACTCGTCCGGTCCAACCCAAGAAACGCTGTTGCTCTCGGGAAGGCTCATGGTCATTTGAAGTCGCTGATCGCGCGGCAATTTCCCGATTTCAACGACAGGTCGCAGCAAGCCAGCGAAATGGCGCGAGAGGTGTTTCTTCGACGCCTGCGCGAATACCTGCAAGACGACATCGCACCCTTCCATGTTTGCCGGATGGTTTCTCACATCGAGCAAACATACGAATACCCGCATTGGCTTGGCGATCTCTACAATGCTTGTGACTGGATGGATGAGCGCACGACGCGCGAGCAAGCATCGCATTTGGGTGACGTGATCAAGCAAGTAATCGCGGACAATGGCGAGATCCCAGTACACCGGTCCAACTGAGATGCCTGCCATCGGCGCGGTCCGTCAGGTCGCGCTGGCGGCCGGACGCAACCTTGATTCGACGCTGGCTTTCTGGCGCGATGTGCTCGGCATGTCCGCGCACGCCCGTTACGATCCACCGGGCATCGCCTTCATCATGGCGGGCGATGTGCGCCTGCTGTTCACCGACGGCGTTCCGGCCGGCACGGTCTATCTCGATATTGCAGGCCTCGAAGCCTTCCACACCGACGCCAAGGCATCGGGCGTCCCCTTCACTGCCCCGCCCTCTCTCGTCCATCGCGACACCGAAGGCACGTTCGGTCCGGCAGGGGAAAGCGAATGGATGGCCTTTCTAAAAGACCCGGCTGGCAATACGATCGGCCTCGTCGAACGCCACACGCCGCAGGAAGAATAGCCCGTCATGAAAATCGTCACCTGGAACATCAACGGTGTGCGCGCCCGCATCGGCAACCTCACCCACTGGCTGACCGAAAGCGCGCCCGACGTCGTCTGCCTGCAGGAGATCAAGACGGTCGACGAGCAGTTCCCGCGCGCCGAGATCGAGGCGCTTGGCTATAATGTCGAAACCCATGGCCAGAAGGGTTTTAATGGCGTCGCCATCCTGTCGAAGCTGCGCTTTGATGAAGTGAACCGCGGCCTGCCGGGCGACGACACCGACGAACAGGCGCGTTTCATCGAAGGCGTGTTCTCGACCGACAAGGGCGCGCTGCGCGTCGTCTCGCTCTATCTGCCGAACGGCAATCCGATCGATGACGAGAGAAAATTCCCCTACAAGCTGTCGTGGATGGCGCGGCTGGAGCGCTGGGCCGAAGAGCGCCTGAGACTGGAAGAGGCGCTGGTGCTGGCCGGCGACTACAATGTCATTCCCGAGCCGATCGACGCGCGGTTTCCGGAGAACTGGCTGGGCGATGCGCTGTTCCAGCCGCAGACGCGGCAGGCTTTCCGGCGGCTGCTCAACCTCGGTTTCACCGAGGCGGTGCGCGCTGTCACCGATGCGCCGGACACCTATACGTTCTGGGACTATCAGGCCGGCGCCTGGCAGAAGAACAACGGCATCCGCATCGACCATCTGCTGCTGTCGCCGGAAGCTGCCAACCGGTTCTCGTCGGCCTCGATCGAAAAGCACGTGCGTGCCTGGGAAAAGCCGTCCGATCACGTGCCGGTTGCAATCGACCTCGCCCTGCGGCCGGCCTGACGGAAATCCTTCTGCCGGCGATCGCCCGGACCCTGCATCGCCACAACGACCTTGTATCGCCACAAATCAGGCGCATGATGGACAATCATCATGGCGGCCGGGGTTCCCATGACCATTCGATTTGCTCTTTCTCCGATCGGCGTGGCACTTGCCGTGGCCGCGATCGTGCCGGCCTATGCCGCTCAGGAATGCCTCGCCAACGGAAAATCCTATCCCGTTGGTCAAGTTGCATGCCTGATGATCGCCGATCAGAGCCATCTGGCCCGCTGCGAGATGGTGCTCAACAACACATCCTGGACGAAGATCGGTGACAGTTGCCCCGGAAATACGATGGCGCCGCACCTGCACGTCACCCCGATCTCGACGCCCGCCCCCAGCATGGTGCCGACGGAGCCGACCGAGAACTGATTAATCTGATCAGCTGATCTCTCTGAAGAAATGTCCGGCGCACAGAGACGCGAAGGATCGCTTGCCCGTTTTCGCCAGGAACCAGCAGCGGGACGTTGGCGCCTACTGGTCCGTGTTGGCGGTGCCCTTGGTCAGGATGTCGTCCGCCAGCGAGATCGCGGTACGGCGGTCGGCTTCGCCGGCGGCGGCGAAGGCCTCTTCCTGCATGCCGCGGATCCAGGGCTGATCGGCCGGCGAGGCGCGTTCGAGCGCCGCGGTCATCATCGCCAGGCCACGAACGATCTTGCCGCTCTGGAACAAGAGATGGCCAAGCGTCGCCTGCGCGCCGGCATGGCCCTTTTCGGCGGCGAGTTGGAACCAGCGCCCGGCCTGCTTGACGCTGGCCTTCACGCCGCCCTCGCCCTTAAGGAACATCTGGCCCATCTCGAACTGCGCATTCGGATTGCGGTAGTTGGCTGCGGCGCGCATGTAGTATTCTTGGGCAGCCACCTCGTTTTCGGTGACGGGGCTGCCGGGAATACCCGTGCGCAGATAATCGCCGAGCGCCACCAGCGCGTCGGACACGTAGCTTTCTTCCGGTGAGCCCGGCTCGACATCCTGATCGACGATCTCGGAGAAGAACTTGAACGCCTCATAGTCGTCGCGCGCCACGCCGTCGCCCTCGGCATACATGCGGGCAAGCTTCCAGGTGGCGCCGATCTGGCCGTTTTCGGCGGCGTATTTATAGGCTTCGGCAGCCTGTTCCTTGTGGCCGCTCTTGTAGGCGGAAAAGCCGAACTGGAACACCGCCCACGGACTCGACTGCGGCTTCACGCCGGTCTTGTCGTCGAACACCTTGTCGTCGAAGGCCATGGCCTGGCCCACGGCGCCAAAGATCGCAACAGCGACCAGTGCCGAAAGGACAGATGACCTCAACAACTCTGGTGTTGACTTCAACAACTCAGATATCCGCATAGCAGTGTGTTTCTTTCGCACCGCCCGGATGGGTGACCGCGCCGTCGCGGGCAGACCCGACCGTCTGTGCGTATTTCCATATCGCGCCCGACTGATAGTCGGTCGTGCGCGCCTTCCATGTCTTTGCCCTCGCCGCCAGTTCTTCATCGGACAACGCCACTTCGATCGTGCCTTTCACGGCGTCGATCGAGATCACGTCACCATCCCTCAGCAAACCGATCGGGCCGCCCACGGCTGCTTCCGGCCCGACATGGCCGATGCAGAAGCCGCGCGTCGCGCCCGAGAAGCGGCCGTCGGTGATCAGCGCCACCTTGCCGCCCATACCCTGGCCATAGAGAGCCGCCGTCGTCGACAGCATCTCGCGCATGCCCGGACCGCCACGCGGTCCTTCGTAGCGAATGACGAGAACCTCGCCTTCCCGGTAGTTGCGATGCGTCACCGCCTCGAAACATTCCTCTTCCGAATCGAAGCAGCGCGCCGGGCCGGAGAATTTCAACTCCGCCATGCCCGCGACCTTCACGATCGCGCCTTCGGGGGCAAGGTTTCCCTTCAACCCCACGACACCGCCGGTTTGGGTAATTGGTCTGTTGGCCGGGCGGACCACGTCTTGCTGTTCATTCCAGGCAACATGTTCCATGTTTTCGGCCAAAGTGCGGCCAGTGACCGTCAGGCAGTCGCCATGCAGGTAGCCGTGGTCGAGCAAGGTCTTCATCAAAAGCGGGATGCCGCCGGCCTCGAACATGTCCTTGGCGACGTATTTCCCGCCCGGCTTGAGGTCGGCGATGTAAGGCGTCTTCTCGAAGATTTTCGCCACGTCGAAGAGATCGAACTTAATGCCGGCTTCATGCGCGATCGCCGGCAGGTGCAGCGCTGCGTTGGTCGAGCCTCCGGTGGCCGAAACCACGGTCGCGGCATTCTCCAGCGCCTTCAGCGTGACGATGTCGCGCGGCCGGATGTTTTTGGCGATCAGTTCCATGATTTTTTCGCCAGATGCGAAATTGAAGCGGTCGCGCATTTCGTAAGGCGCCGGCGCGCCGCAGGAATAGGGCAGCGCGAGACCAATCGCCTCGGCGACGGTGGCCATTGTGTTGGCGGTGAACTGAGCACCGCAGGAGCCGGCCGAGGGACAGGCGACCTGTTCGATTTCAAGCAGTTCGGCATCACTGATCGTGCCTACGGAATGCTGGCCGACCGCCTCGAACACATCCTGCACGGTGATCTGACGGCCGCGATAGCTGCCAGGCAGGATCGAACCGCCATAGATGAAGATCGACGGCACGTTGAGGCGCACCATGGCCATCATCATACCGGGCAGTGACTTGTCGCAGCCGGCGAGGCCGACGAGCGCATCGTAGCAATGGCCACGCATGGTGAGCTCGACCGAATCGGCGATGACCTCGCGCGACACGAGCGACGACTTCATCCCCTGGTGACCCATGGCGATGCCGTCGGTGACGGTGATGGTGCAGAATTCGCGCGGCGTGCCGTTGGCGGCAGCTACCCCCTTCTTGACCACCTGCGCCTGGCGCATCAGCGAGATGTTGCAGGGGGCCGCTTCATTCCAGCAGGAGGCGACGCCGACCAGCGGCTGTGCGATCTCGGCGGCGGAAAGCCCCATGGCATAGAGATAGGACCGGTGCGGCGCACGCGCCGGACCGACAGTCACATGGCGGCTAGGGAGCTTAGCCTTGGAAATGACTTTGGCGTCCATTCTCTTCCTTGCCGCGGGCGGTGCGGCCTGTCCCATCGCCGAGCCTTTTGGCGCGTGTCCCGAGACAGGTTCGAGGTGCGCCGGGTTTATGGCGGGAAATGGGCAATTTCCCCGGCCTGACTTCTAGCGCAGGGGTTGTTCAGAAAGTGTTGCCAAAACGTCACAATCGCACGAGGCGACCCCAGTGCGGCTTATATGCAACGCAGCTTGTATGACTGGAGCATCGGCGACGCCGGCGCAAACGAAAAAGGCCGGGAACCGCCCGGCCTTTTACTAAAGCTTTCAAAAGCTTAGAACTTGATCTTGACGCCGCCGGATATTGCCGTGACCAGATCATTGCCGAAGTCGTAAGCGACGTCAGTACCGGCCACATAGCCATTCTCGTCGGTCAGTGTACCGGAATGGCCGTTGGTCAGGACGCCGATGGCGCCGGCCAGACGCAGTTCGATATTGGGAGTTGGCGTATAGGCAACACCACCGCCCAGCGTCCAGGTATCGGTCTGATCGCCATAGCCATGCGAGGTACCACGATCCCATGAGATCTGCGCGGCGCCGCTCCACTGCTCGCTGAACTTGTGGCCGAGGCCCGCCGTGACCGTCCAACCGTCACGATACATCAGGTCGAGCGAAGTCGGCCTGATCAGCGGATTCGTAACGCCGCTTGAGCAAGTTGCAAACGGTTGAGAGTCCGTAGAACAAATCGGAACGCTCTGCAGCACACTCCAATTGACCCACTTGATCGAGCCGAAGGCAAGCCAGCCGGGCGCGATGCCGGACTGGAGTTTCAGTTCCAGTGAATCCGGCATCGACTGTGTTGGAGCATAGATGTTGCTGACGTTGCCGCCGACATTCAGGGTGCCCGCGATATTGTCGAGCTTCACTTGCGAATTGTAGACGAGGCTGGCACGCAGCGCGATGTCGGGGATTTCGTAGGCGATACCGGCGCGCCAGCCCCAGCCACTGCTGGTCAGGTCCACACGGCCAATTGTGGTGCCCAGGAACGGGCTGGCATAGCTTTCCTTGAAGCCATAGACCTCCTGGTAGAAAACGCCGCCGATAAAGCGAAGCTGCCCTTTGCCGGCATCCATCTTGTAGGAGCACGTGCCAGCGTAATTGTTGCTTTTGATGTTGGTGTTGATGTTGGAATAGGAGCCGTTCCAGATGCCAGGGTTTGAACTCGCACCCCACGGTTGCGAGTAATCAAGCATACAATCCACGCCATAACCAAGTGTCGCCTTGACGCCAACATAAGGCACCCAGTAGCTCTCGGTGTTGTTGGCCGTACTACTAACCGTCAGGGGTGGTCCGCCGAAGGCGGTGTCCACCGCATTCTTGAGTTTGCGCTCCGGCATGACATAAGTCCCGCTGACGTCCGAAGCGAATGGGGCCGGATCGAACAACAGGTCGACGTCGTAGCCGCCGCGCTCCAAGCCTCCGGCATGCGCCGCGTTCACCGCCGTCCCGAGCAAAGCCAGCGAAAAGCACCCTGCCCCCAGCAGCGCTTTAAGACGCAGATTGTTCATGAATCGCCTCCCCGAATTCGAATACAACCCAAGCAAGAACCAATTGCTTGGGTAGTGCAACAACGATTTCAAGAGGCGTACTTGTACATATTTTTGGAAAGTGCATTTCCTCATGAGGCAGCCAACGCCGCCGAGTTGGCATGCCCATCTGGCGCACAAAAAATTGGCAAAAAAACTAATAAAATCAGTCGAACAGCCCAAAGAGTAACATCTCAAATAGCTAATTTGTCCGCTGTTACATTATGGCAACAATACGGCCAAAACTCCCGTTAACGTCAATTGTGACGCAACGGAATGCGTGCGCTGATTTTCGGAAAACCAATCGGAAGGCCGGCAAACAAAAAGGCCGGGAGAGTACCCGGCCTTCTAAGCGAATTTGAAAAGCCTAGAATTTGACCTTGACCGAAGCCGAGCCTGCCAGGAGCAGATCGTTCCCGTAAGTGTAAGTAATGGCATTTGCACCATCGCCCACGCCTGCAAAGGTCGATGACCCGCTGGTCAGCACGCCGATCGAGCCGCCAAGCCTGACTTCCACCTTGTCGTTCGGCGAATAGGAAATGCCCGTAGCCAAGGCATAAGTATCTGATTGATAACCGGACGTCGTCGAGGTTCCACGATCCCATGTCAGCGAAACCAGACCCGATATCTGGTCAGTAAACTTGTGACCGATGCCACCCGAAATCGTCCACCCATCGCGGTAAAGCAAGTCGAAAGAGGTGGCTGAAGGCAGACCGGTAATAGGGCTGCGCACACCGCTGATAGGAATGATGCCGAGCTTGCTCCACTGCTGCCAACGCACAGAGCCGAACGCGAGCCAGCCCGGAGCGATACCGCTCTGCAACTTCAACTCAAGGGCTTGGGGGATCTCTGCGGAAGCGGACACTGGGAACATTCCAGTAACGTTGCCCAAAGGTTTTCCGGCAAAGCCGGTGGTATCGACGGTGCCTGACAGGCCGTCGTATTTGTAGCTCGAATAATACATCAGGCTGCCGCGCAGTGCGATTTCCGGGATTTCATAGGCGGCGCCAGCGCGCCATCCCCACGCCGAGTCTGATAGCTTGAATGTCCCGACGCCAGTATTTCCAACAGCCAATAGGGTCTGACGGGACAAGAAGGCGTCGACATCCTGATAGGAAACGCCGCCGATGAACCGAAGGTCGCCCTTGCCGACATTGAGCTTGTAGGAGCAGGTGAGACCATAGTCGTTTGTCTTGACTGAATATTTGACCGCAGTCGGCGAATAGGCGTTGTTCGTTCCGTAATCCGCATCAGCACCATAGGGCCGCGTATAGGTCGCAAGACAGTCGACCGCCTCAAAGAGGTTGGCCTTTATCCCGATATGCGGCACCGCGTAATCGCCGCCAACGTCCACCGAAGAAGATGACAGAGCGACCGGAAATGGAGGAGAATCTAGACGCTTCACATTCTTGAGCTTGCGCTGTGGCGACACGTACGTCACTCCGGCGTCGAACGAATAGGGCGATGCATCAAACAACTGATCGATATTGACGCCGCCACGATCGAAGCCGCCAGCGCTTGCCGCCGATACCACCAGTGAAAAGCAGCCTGCCCCCACCAATGCTTTCAGTCGCAAATTGTTCATGAAAATCCTCCCCGAACATCAGTGCATCAACCTAGAACCAATTCAGGTTAACGGCGCAACAACGAATTCAAGAGGCGTACACGCACAGGTGATCTGAAGGTATTTTCGACAAAGTGCAGGCGCTCGCCATAGGCCTAAAAACCGGCTTTTGAGCGCAAATCGACAGATTAAATCAGCGAGAACTGCCCAAAACAGGCCAGGAAAAGGCTGTTTTAGCAGGTATAACGCCCCATTGTTACATTATGGCAACAATGGGGCGCAAACTTCCTTTTACGTCAAGATTACCGCAACGGAATGCCTGTTTTGAAGGCAGAAGCAGCCTGTCCTGATGGCAGACCGAAGGGCTCCGAATCCCCCTCAACTGGCGTCGCGAACCCTGGTCAAAGCCACCGAAAGCTTGTCCTGAGCGTCGCGATATTCGGCGAGCTTTTCGCGTTCGGCGTCGACGATCTCGGCCGGCGCGCTGGCGACGAAGCGTTCGTTGGACAGCTTCTTGTGCAGGCGCGCGATTTCCTCGGTGACCTTGGCCAGTTCCTTCTGCAGCCGGGCAGCCTCGGCGGCGAGGTCGATCAGGCTGCCGAGCGGCAGGCAGATCGTCGCCTCGTTGAGCACGATCTGTGCTGAGCCTTTCGGTGCCGCGTCAGCCAATGAGATGTCGCCGACGCGCGCCAGCCGCTTGATCGCGGACTCCTCGCGCACCAGCCGTTCACGCGTCACCTCGTTGGCGCCGACCACAACCAGCGGCGCGATTGCCGCCGGCGGCACGTTCATCTCCGAGCGCACCGAGCGGATGCCGGAGACGAGATCAACCAGCCAGTTGATATCGGCGGCGGCTTGCGCGTCCTCGAAGTCCGGCGACGGCCAGGCGGCATGGCACAGCAGCGAAGAGCGCTCCTTGCCCTCGCCCGCCGTCTGCGCCCACAGCTCTTCCGTCATGAACGGCATCATCGGGTGCAAGAGCTTGTAGATCTCGTCGAGCACGAAGGCGACGCAGGCGCGGCTCTCGGCCTTGGCCGCCTCATCCGCGCCCATGAACACCGGCTTCAGGAGTTCCAGATACCAGTCGCAGAACAGGTTCCAGACGAAGCGGTAGGCCGCCCCTGCCGCCTCGTTGAACCGGTATGAGGTGATGCCGTCGGTGATCTCGCGCGCGGCGCGTGTCAGCTCGGTTAGGATCCAGCGGTTGACCGCCAGCTTGGCGTCGTTCAGCCAGAAATCGTCATTGCGGGCAACTTCGTTCATCTCGGCAAAGCGCGTCGCGTTCCAGAGCTTGGTGCCGAAATTGCGGTAGCCGGCGATGCGCGCCGGATCGAGCTTCACGTCGCGCCCCTGGGCCGCCATCACCGTCAGTGTGAAGCGCAGCGCATCGGCGCCGAACTCGTCGATCAGATCGAGCGGGTCGATGACGTTGCCTTTCGACTTCGACATTTTCTGCCCGTTCTTGTCGCGCACCAGCGCATGCACATAGACGGTGTGAAACGGTTCCTCGTCCATGAAGTGCAGGCCCATCATCATCATGCGGGCAACCCAGAAGAAGATGATGTCGAAGCCGGTCACCAGCACGTCGGTCTGGTAGTAGGTCTTCAACTCCAGCGTCTGATCCGGCCAGCCCAGCGTCGAGAATGGCCACAGCGCCGACGAGAACCAGGTGTCGAGCACGTCCTCGTCACGGGTTAGGATCTCGCCGGGCTTGAAGTTCTCCAGCTTGTCCTCGACCCAGGCCTTCCAGGGGCCTTCGAGAGCCAGATAATATTCGATCGCCGCGCCCAGAGCCTCTTCCTCGGTCTTCTCGACGAAGACACGACCGTCCGGCCCGTACCAGGCCGGTATCTGGTGACCCCACCACAGCTGGCGCGAGATGCACCAGGGCTGGATGTTCTCCATCCAGTCGAAATAGGTCTTCTCCCAATTCTTCGGCACGAAATTGGTGCGGCCCTCGCGCACCGAGGCGATCGCCGGCTTGGCGAGTTCGGCGGCATTGGCATACCACTGCTCGGTCAGGAACGGCTCGATCGGCACGCCGCCGCGGTCGCCATGCGGCACGGCGTGGCGATGCGGTTCGATCTTGTCGAGGAAGCCGCCGGCCTCCATCAGCTCGACGATCTTCTTGCGCGCGACGAAACGGTCGAGCCCGTCGAGTTCGTCCCATATGGCCTGGCGCTCCGGCGTCACATCGAGGCCGGCGAGGAAGTCCTCATTGTCCTTCAACTTGATGGCGGCTTCGATGGTGAGGATGTTGATCGCCGGCAGCTTGTGGCGCTTGCCGACCTCGAAGTCGTTGAAGTCATGCGCCGGCGTGATCTTGACCGCGCCAGAACCTTTTTCGGGATCGGAATACGCGTCCGCCACGACCGGGATTTTCCGACCGACGATCGGCAGAACAATGTTCTTGCCGACCAGATGCCGGTATCGCTCGTCGTCCGGATTCACCGCGACCGCCGTATCGCCGAGCATCGTCTCAGGACGCGTCGTCGCCACGATGATGAAGGTTTTCGGATTTTCCGGGTCGTAGGTCTCGCCTTCGATCGGATAGCGGAAGTGCCAGAGATTGCCGTTGACCTCCTGTTGCTCGACCTCGAGATCGGAGATCGCGGTCAGCAGTTTCGGGTCCCAGTTCACCAGGCGCTTGTCCTTGTAGATCAGGCCTTCCTTGTAGAGGGTGACGAAGACTTCGAGCACGGCCTTGGACAGGCCTTCATCCATGGTGAAGCGTTCGCGCGACCAGTCGGCCGAAGCGCCGAGCCGCTTCAGCTGGTTGAAGATGGCGCCGCCGGATTCAGCCTTCCAGTCCCACACCTTCTCGATGAACTGCTCGCGCGTCAGGTCGCGGCGATGGATCTGCTTTTCCATCAGCTGGCGCTCGACCACCATCTGCGTGGCGATGCCGGCATGGTCCATGCCGGGCTGCCACAGCACGTTCTTGCCGCGCATGCGCTCGAAGCGGACCAAAATGTCCTGCAGCGTGTTGTTGAGCGCATGGCCCATATGCAGCGAGCCGGTGACGTTGGGCGGCGGGATGACGATGGTGAAGGCCTCGGCCCCCTCCTCGGCGCCGGCACCGGCGCGAAACGCGTCGGCCTCTTCCCAGACTTTGGCGATCTTCGGCTCGACGGTCTTTGCGTCGTAGGTCTTTTCAAGCATGGGAAAATGGTCCGCGCTGTCGGGATTTTTGCTGGTTCGGTGTAAATCGGAAGGTCTTGGCCAAGTCAACCGCAAGGGCCGCCTCGGGTCATGAGAAGCAGATAGGCGTGCCTGTGTTCATTTCAACGGAGGGCGATCCTGCTGGCGCTCGCGCCTTGACCCGGGAACGTCTCGCCAATACCATACCAACGCTGCTGTAGGGCGCATCGGCTTCCGGCCGGAGGGGCATTGCCCGCCTACGCCACCTCAACCCCGTAACGCGCCCATGCCGACCCTCGAACACCACAAGAAGCAGGCCAAACTCTATCTCAAATGGCACCGCGAGCGGTATTACCCCGTCGCCGCTGTGATTGGATGGATCTTGCCGCGTTTTCGCCATCTGAGCGACAGCCAGATCCTTGACAACGGCTTCAAGCTTGCCGATGCCCAGGAACTCGTCGCCAGGAAGTCAGGTTTCGAGAGCTGGCAGGCGCTGAAGGAAGGCCTTCAAACCATGACCGACCGCGCAGCAACAGATCCTACAAAACCGCACCTGGCCTTTGCCGAACCGCAGCTCTTTGTCTCCAACATCGAAGCGACCTGCGATTTCTACCGGCAAAAGCTCGGCTTCGGGACGCGCTTCACCTATGGCGAACCGCCCTTCTACGCACAGATCATCCGCGATGGCGCGCGGCTCAATTTGCGCCATGTCGACAAGCCGCCATTCGCCGCCAATTCGACCGACGATTTACTGGCGGCGACGATCATTGTCGACAACATCAAGGCTCTGTTTGTGGAGTATCAGGCGGCCACGGCCCCGTTCCACCAGACATTGCGGACCGAACCCTGGGGCGCCCGCACGTTTATCGTCAAGGATCCAGACGGCAACCTCATCTGCTTCGCGACCAGCGTGGGCTGACCTCATCAACAAAAACGCCGCCTCCTGGGCGGCGTTTAGAGAGCGATTGTTGGAGCAGATTACTGCGCGCCGCGCGCCACGCGCTCGATTTCCTCACGCACCAGCCTTTCGACCAGTGTCGGCAGATTGTTGTCCAACCAGTCCTGCAGCATCGGCCGCAGCATTTCCTCGGCCATCTCGTCGAATGTCTTCTTGCTGCGGCTGGCAAAGGCGTCGGACAATTCGCCAAAAGCCGCGGCAACCTGCCGGCCCGTGTGTTCGGAAAGGATTGCCGGACGCGCCGCGGGCGCCTCGCTTGCCGCCGCGCGCGCTGGCGTGGCGCTTGCTGAAGCGTCGCTTGAAGAAGGCCGCTCGAATGCAGCCTCCACAACCGGTTGGCTCGCCGGCGCCTCGGGCTGGGCGGCTGGCCTGCGGATGCTCCGGTCCGGTATCGCTTTCGCCTGCTCGCCGACCGCCGCGATCTCGCGCCGCCAATCGGCAACGATGGTATCGCTTGTCGCGCTGGCCTGTGGCGCACTGGCCAGCGACGCCTCAGCCTGCGGGATCACTGGCGCCGCGGTCCTGGCGGCGGGCACCGGCTCGGCGGCGATCCTGGCGCTGACCTCGGCAAGTGTCATCGACGGCTTGACCGGCGCAGGATCGGTGCGCGGTTGCGATTCCATGCGCGAGGGCTCGGGCGACGGCGCCTGGACTTCGGCAAGAACGACCGGTTTCCGGACTTCGGGGGCTGCGTGCAGTTCGGCGCGAAAAGCGTCGACGTCAGCGCCTTGAGCGCCCGGTGCCGGCTCCAGATCCTGCCGCAGCTCATCGGTCTCATCAGGCTGCTTGCGGCCGTTGTCGCTGTCCTCGATGATCCTCCGGATGGAAGCCAGTATCTCTTCCATGGAAGGTTCGCGCTGTGCGCTGCTTGCCGTTGCCATCGTCACATCCGCCGCCCTTGTGACCTCTGTAGTCTTCCGCTCCGGCAAAGCCGGATTCGAATCATGGCGACAGCGTAGCCGACGGATCGCCGCGCGAGAATCCCCAATCTGGGGACTTGTGGGATTTCAACAGATTAGAGCAATTTCAGCAAAGGCGTGTGACAGGTTGCTGTCCGCGATTGCGCAAAAACAAAAAAACGGCCCGGCCCGGCTTTTTCTATCAAATGCCGAGCCGCTTCCGACGATGCGATCACACCGTCGCTTCCCTGCTGTCAGCGGCCATCCGGTGTGCGCACGCCGATCCACTTGTCCTTGACGGCGTTGTAGTGCTCTTCAGGCTTGTACTTCGTCACCTGCAAGGCGAGCCGGTCGACCGACAGACGCCCCATCGCCGACAGGATGGCATAGCTCGCCACCACCACGTCGTGCTCGGAATTGGCAGAATTGATCTTGGCGGTGATGACGGTGGCCTGCGCGTTGAGCACGTCGAGCGTGGTCCGCTGGCCGACATTGCGCTCTTCGATGACGCCATTCAGCGCCAGCTGCGCGGCGTCGACCACTTGCCTGTTGGCGGAGACGCTCTCTTGCGCGGCTGTGTATTGCGACCATGCCGTGGCAACGGCCTGGCGAACCTGGTCGCGGCTGACATCGACCTGGATGCGGGCCTCGCCCAGCGATTCCTTGTTCTGGCGCACGACCGCGGAGGTCCGACCACCCGAATAGATCGGAATGGTCAGCGTCGCGCCGATATTGGCCGAAGTCGAATTGCCGTTGGAACCGCTGACGTCTGGAATGGCGTTGCGGTAATTTTCCGAAACACCGGCCGACGCCGACAACTGCGGCAACAGCGCACCTTCGGCCGATTTCACGGAAAACGCGGCGGCGTCGACAAGATGCTGGGTGGCGAGAATGGCCGGATGTTCGGCAGAACCAATGGCAATCGCCGCATTGAGGCTCGACGGCAGCAATCTGCCCAAGGGCGAGGCCGGCTTGAGCTTGCCCGGCTCGTCGCCGACCACCTGGTGATAGGTTGCCGCACTGGCCAATGCTTGCGCGCGCGCGGCGCTGAGTGAGGCTACAGCCGAAGCGCGCGACGCGTCAGCCTGGGCCACGTCGGTGCGCGTGCCCTCGCCAACCTCGAAACGCGAGCGCGCAGCACGCGCCTGCTCGGTCAGGAACTGCAGGTTCTGCTCGGTCAGCACCGCGATCTGGCGGTCACGAATCACGTCCATATAGGCCGAAGCCGCGTTGAACAGCGTGTTCTCTTCGGTGTTGCGCAGGCTCTCCACCGAGGCTTTGACCTGCGATTCGGCAGCTGCCACGTTGTTCCTGGTCTGGAAGCCGTCGAACAACGATTGATTAATCTGAATGCCGTAGCTTCCGCTCGTCAGCTTCGAGTTGCCGCCGCCATTTGCCTGGCGGGTGTTGGTATAGTCGATGTTGGCCGATCCCGTGATCGTCGGGCGCCAGCCCGACTTGGCGATGGCGACGCCCTCGTCGGTGACACGCACGCCGGCGCGGGATGAATTCAGCGTGGAATTGTACTGGTAGGCCTTTGCAAGCGCGCCGGAGATGGTTTCGGCTGAGGCGGCCAGGGGCGAGAGCGTGGTCGCGGAAACAAGGACGGCAGCAAAGAGACTCTTGGATACAGACGGCACGGGTATATCCCTCATTCGTTTTCCATGAGAACCGCGCCGCGCCAGCTTCTCCCTAAGAGCAGCCAGCGTGGCGTGTTTGATGTTCCCTGTCGCTCGGTCCCAAAGTGCCCCCAGTCTGGGATGAGCGACGATTTGTTCAAATGCAAGCGACCATGACAAAGCCTTCGCTGCAAGGCCAAATCATTCAGAATTCGAAAGCATGCTCACGTTCGAATCCGGGTAGTGGCTTAATTGCCGCATTAAATGCCCGCCTCCCGGTTACAACCCCCCCAGCCTTAAAAAAGAGTCGCGCCACGCCCGAATTGCCCTGCCCTTCGACCGCAACCAGGCGGCCGCCTTCGGCGAGCTGATCGAGCAGCGGCACCGGCACTTTCTCGACGCTGCCGCCGATGAAGATCACGTCATAAGGTGCCTTGGCGGCATGACCTTGCGCCAGCGCGCCCTGGACAACGGTCACATTGCCGTAGCCAAGGCCTGAAAGGGTCGAAGCCGCGGTCTGCGCCAGTGCAGAATCGCTTTCGAGCGCCACGACGGACTTCGCCAATCGCGACAGGATGGCCGACGCGTAACCGGTGCCGCAGCCGACATCGAGCGCCGAATCGGTTGTGTTGATCTCGGCCAGTTGCATCAGCTTGGCCAGCGGCGATGCTTCCATGAGGTAGCGTGCGCCGTCGGCGCTGTCGGCAATGCGGATGTCTTCGTCGATATAGGCAAGTTCGCGTTGGCGATCGCCGACGAAAAGCTCGCGGGGCACGGAAAGCATGGCGTCCAGCAGCGGCGCGCTGGTCACGTCGGTGGTGCGGACCTGGCCATCGACCATCTTGACGCGAAGCTCGGAGAAATCAGCGCTCATGTCCCAACCAATCCGCTTGCCGCGTCAAAAGCGCGGTACACTTCGACCGGAACTTCAAGCTCCCAGCGCGGATGCGCGGGAGCTCGGGTATTGGAGGCCTCGCCCGGAATCGAACCGGGGTGCAAGGATTTGCAGTCCTCTGCGTAACCACTCCGCCACGAGGCCTCGTTGCTCCCGGCGTTCCACCCGGTTCCAATAGGTTGCGGCGAAAATGGCGTCAAGCGGCCTCCACGCATTCGGCGCGGTTTCCTCAGCATGAATTCCACCCGCAGCATCGCGCGCTGCGGCCGCAACTGCCGCCGCATACGTTAGCCAAAGATTAAGCATGGGTGGCAATCGCGAGAAACTCAGAGCGCTGGCCGCCGTTGAGAGCAAGGAGGACTGCGCCATGAGGCCAGAAAACAAGGGAACAAACGCCTGGGGAGGTCGGTCGCGAGCGGGATGCGGGGAATTGTTGCGCTATGCGATCGAGTGCCTTGCAATAGACGGCATGCTTTCACCCCGCGACCGGGCGCGCCTTGCCTCGGCAACCGTCGTCCTCGGGGATATTCGTGATGGCCTGGAAAGAGACACTGGCCGGAAGGCGGCCTCTCGAAAATCCTCAACCCGAGGAAGACTTTAGCGCATCCAAAGGACGATGCGGTCAAACCTGCGGCTTGGGGCCTGCCGCTTGATCCGGCCTCCGCCGCCGTTCCCACCAGATGACGAAGCGACGGCGGTGGCGGCGCACCATGGCGAATTCATAGGACAAAACCAGCAGTCCGATCGGAACCATCCAGAAGCCGAGAATCGGCAGGAACCCGAGAATGCCGCCGATGGTCAAAAGAATACCGATCGTGATTCTGAGGCCGCGCGATTGCGGCATGGTGAACTCACGCCCAAAAATCGAGATCTTTCGTGCCGGTATCCGGTTTTCGTCTGCTGCCGTCATCGCCTATGGCTACCCGTATGGTCGCTCGAAAATACCTGTTTACGAAAGCCGCGACCGCCGTTTCGGTTCCGCGCCAATCGCCAAGACGGCTAATATGAGGGTGGACCCCGTCGATTGCGAGAAACGCCTGGGTGAAAAAGTCTCGGAAAAATGCGAAATGGTTCTTTGCAAAGCCGAAAGGTGTTTGCTATAGGCTGCGCCACTTGCTCAAAGAGCCTCCGTTCCCCGGTAGCTCAGTGGTAGAGCAACCGGCTGTTAACCGGTTGGTCGCTGGTTCGAATCCGGCCCGGGGAGCCACTTCAGATCAAAACTGCGAACGCCGCTCACACCCGGTTCCACTCCAGAGCCGCCTTGCTCAGTGGCGAGCGTCTCAAGGAGTTTGATTTTGGAGCCAGTGATCCGTATTTCGGCATCTCCCACTTCAATCCTCTGCACTAGCGCCTGCAAATAGTGACGGCTGAGCCCACCATCCGTTCGAATTTTCTTTCGCGCCTCAATGCCAAAGCGGTGAAGCAACTCCGGCGTAATCCTGGTTTCTCCACTTTCCCTGCGCTCTTCAGCACGCTCGGCGTCGGCTCGTGCAGCATCTCGGACTCGCTTCAGCTCACTGATGCGCCCTTTGAGATTGGAATCACCCAAGTCGGCGAGGCCATTTTCAATCGCCTCGTACAATCGCGTGAGCTTGGCCTCAGCGTCCGCCGCCTGCCTCTTCAGCTCGGTGACTCGGCCTTTTTGCCGCTCTGCTTGCTGGTCGCGACGCCTTATCAACCCAAACAGCAGATCTTCCAGGCGAGTTGGCTCCAGTAGCCGGTCCTCCATGTAGGAAACGACCTTCGTATCCAGTTCCTCCATCGGGACTGTGCGTCCTCGGCATCCGGTCTTCCCCTGACGCGCTGCCGTGCAGCAGGTGTAGTAGCGATATTGTTTCCCCTTACCCGATGTACGCAGGGTCATCGCCCCACCACAGTCGGCGCAGAAGCAGACGCCACCTAGCAACGTGCCTCCACTCACGAATCGGGGCGCTTTCAACTGCGGGCTTCGGGAACGCATCATTTGCTGGACCTCGGCGAACTCCTCTGGGTCGACGATCGGCTCGACGATCACTTCAACCACCTCGTCGTCGGGGTTCTGCCGTTTCTTGCGCCAACTGGAGACGTTGAAGCGGTGGCGCCCAATGTACGTCTCGCGCGTGAGAATCTGATGCACCGCGCCAACACCCCAGCGCCCACCGGTCTGGGTCCGAATGCCTCGCATGTTCAAGAAGTCGGCGATCTGCCTCGCCCCCATGGGGCCATTGTCCGCCCCGACGCGCGCGAGGCGGAACATCAGTCGGACAGTATCGACTCGTGCGGGATCCGGCTCGATCTTCTTCTTCGTGCGCGACCCACGCTGCTCGGCAGCGACGATCCTATATCCAAAGGGCGGCCGGGATCCGTTCCAATAGCCCTGCCGGGCATTTTCTCGCATTGCACGGAGCGTGTGCTTGGCGTTTTCCTTCGACTGATACTCGTCGAAGAGCGCCATGATCTGGCGCATCATCACACTCATCGGATCGTCACCAAGATCCTGCGTGATGGATGTGAGCCGAATGCCGTTCTTGGCCAACCGACGCACATAGAACTCAAGCTGAAATTGGTCGCGGAAGAAGCGCGAGAACGAATGCACGATAATGAACTCGAACGGTGCGGGCTTCTGCGCCCCTGCGTCCATCATGCGTTGAAACTCGGGCCGGCGGTCGTCTGTCGCCGATGCACCTGCCTCAACGAACTCCGCAACGACGGAAATCCCCTTCGCATCGCAATAGGCCTGAAGCTGACGGCGCTGATCTGGAATCGACAGATCGTGCTCCGCCTGCCGACCCGTCGACACTCTCAAATACAAAGCCGCGCGCCCAGGCGACACCAAGGCGGGATTCACTGTGAGGGTCATGCGACACCTCCTTTTGTTGCTTCAATACGTTTGGCTGAGCAGTTCGTCCAATAACGGCCCGAAATGAACCTCGAACACATCGAGTTCGGCATCAGAGACGGGAATGCGGTCCGGCCAGTCATCGGAAATGCTGAAGTCCCAAGTGTGCTCGATTGCCCTTCGTGCGAGGACCCGCGACCTGGCATGGCGACGAGCGCGCGGCTTGCGGACATAGTCAAAGAGATCGACTTCGTCCTGGGGCGCAGAAAATGGGGGGCTATTGACCGGCATCCCGCTATTGTGGGCAAAATCCAAACAAAACTTAACCGTGCCAGTCGGTTACCGGCAGACTTTAAAGCGCAGTACCGGACAGGCTCGGCAAGATCCAACAATTTTGGCGGGCTGCCTCGTGCCACGGCGTAGCGGAAAAACCCGCAAACGGCGCTCCGACGCGGCACATGACTGGATCTACCCACCGATGGCTTCCTTTCAGCGTCTGATAAGCCTAGCACCGCCATCTGGAAATATTACCGGTAACAACTAGGGGGTCAATCAGCATATGCCGATTGTTCAAACAAACATGCGGGCGACATCCATCCAAAAGACCGGAACGACGCCGCAGCCCGATGGCTACGTCTTGCTAAACAAGGTTTTCCGGCCATATTACTGGGCATAGTCGGAGGTTTCAGTGGGCATCTCGCAAAAACGCGCCATCCAAAATTATCGATCTCGCCTTAGCGAGCGCGGCCTGACGCGCTTTGAGGTGCTTGGTCGTGATGTTGATCGCAACCTCATCCGCTCATTGGCTCGCCGGCTGGCAGAAGAAGGCCCCGATGCCTCGCGCCTTCGCGCGGCTGTCAGCCAGACCATCGCCGGCGAGCCGCCGAAGAAAGGTGGCATCCTTGCCGCGCTGCGCCGATCCCCGCTCGTCGGGGCCGATCTCGACCTTAGCCGTTCTCGCGAAGAAGGACGCAAGGTGGAGATTTGATGCGATATCTGCTTGATACGAACATCATTAGCAACATTACAAAACCAACCCCGT
Source organism: Mesorhizobium loti CJ3sym (assembly GCF_000472785.1). GTDB lineage: Bacteria > Pseudomonadota > Alphaproteobacteria > Rhizobiales > Rhizobiaceae > Mesorhizobium > Mesorhizobium loti_E. Next base: position 77,540 of record NZ_AXAL01000019.1, on the reverse strand, counting down.
CCGAGCCCCTGCTCGCGTGGATGGCCGACCAAAAGGACGATGATCTTTTCATCGCCTCGCTCACAGTCGCAGTAATTCGCTGCGGTGTGCTTGAGAAGCCGTCGGGTAAACGGCGGGACGAACTCGAAAAGTGGTTCTCGGGGCCGGACGGTCCGCAGATGCTTTTTTCGGGTCGGGTCCTATCTTTTGACGAGAAAGCCGGACTGATTTGGGCGCGGCTGATGGCCGACGGTAGGGCGAAAGGCCGCCCTCGAAGCGCACTCGACACGATCATTGCCGCCGTTGCTGAAGCCAACGACTGCGTCGTCGTGACCGACAACGAAAAAGACTTTTTCGACATCAAGATCGTCAACCCTATTAGGGACGGCGGCGCCTAGCGGGAAATAACTGCCGACACGAAGTCGGGTAGATTGTCGACCAACGCCAAGGCATGCGAAGCCGCTACGCCCTGAGCATGCCGGCACACGCTATGATAATGCCTTGGCTCGAGCGTAGTCAGAATCCCGATGTTCAACCCTGTGCTCTGGCGAACCAGCAGCCCTCAAGCGGCACCCCTCGCCGGGGGCGGCGGCCCCGCGTCCCGCCTGCGGCGTCGCCATGCTGACGCTCCTTCGGCGCCCGGCTAACCGGTCTCGAGGTCACGAACTTGCTCCGGCAACGAAATGGATTTGTCCGTCTCACGTACATTTCATCGCCTCCGCTTTGTGCGCCCTTTTTCTTACGGCCGCCAAGGCGGCGCCGGCTGTGCCGAAGATTGACCGCAGACGGCAAGGAGCCCAGCATCAAGTTGCAGGCCGCAAGAAGTAGCCTGAGCGTGATGCACAACCATCCAAAAATGCCTATTTCGCTCCCGCAGGATCACGCTCTATCCCGCTGATTCATCTGTATTTTCTGACTTGTCGCAGGCCCGGCTAGTGTGGCAGATACGGGGTGGTTTTCAGGGGATCAAAACCCCTTCAGACCCGAGTTGCCGGCCCTTATTTTTTGGTGGGTATAAACCCCACTCCTCATCCGTCGGCAAAGCCCACTCTCAACCCAAGGGAGAACAAGCATGCCGATTATTTCAGACGGAGAAATACGCGCCGCAATCAGGCGGATCGAACAAAGTGCAAAGCAGGAAACGCTTGTTGATGGCGACGGGCACGGCACCGGCCGGCTCATACTCATTCTCAAGCCCATGCCGACTCGCGTGACGGCCGATTGGATGGCGCAACAATGGCGCGACAAGAAGCGCGTCAAAAAGAAGATCGGATCCTACCCGTCGATGTCTCTCGCCACGGCGCGCGAGATTTTCGACCGCGATTTTGCAAGACTTATTCAGAAGGGCCGGAGCATCAAGATCGCGACCGACGCACGGGCCGGGACTGTCCAAGACCTTTTCTCAGGCTATGTCGCCGCCCTCAAGAGCGCGGGCAAGCCCTCCTGGAAAGAGACGGAAAAGGGTCTCAACAAAATAGCCAACACGCTCGGCCGCCACCGGCTTGCCCGCGAAATTGATCCTGAGGAAATTGTGGAGGTGATCCGGCCGATCTATGAGCGAGGCGCCAGCGCCATGGCGGACCACGTCAGAAGCTATGTCCACGCCGCCTATAGCTGGGGCATGAAATCCGAACACGATTACCGGAACTCATCACCGCGCAGGTTCCGGATTCCGTTCAATCCCGCTTCCGCGATTCCGACCGAGCCGAAGGTGCGGGGCACACGCTGGCTCGATGAGGCCGAATTCCCCCGTCTCTATTGGTGGCTCGACTGCCCTGACGTCCCGGTCCACCCCTCCTATCCGCGCGCAATCCAACTCATCATGCTCACCGGGCAACGCGTTGAAGAGATCGCCCGTCTCCATGTGGAACAATGGGATGCGGCCGAAAAGATAATAGACTGGTCGAAGACGAAAAACGACCAGCCGCACGCCGCGCCCGTACCGTCCCTGGCTGCAGAACTCATCGGGTCCATCACTCCGAACGAGTATGGCTGGTACTTCCCATCGGCGAACGATCCATTCCGGCCGGTCAGCCACGGCTCGCTCTACAGTTTCGTATGGCGGCAACGGGACCGCGGGGTCATACCTTTCGCGACCAACCGAGACCTACGGCGGACCTTCAAAACCCTCGCGGGCAAAGCCGGCATCTCGAAGGAAATCCGCGACCGCCTGCAGAACCATGCGCTACAGGATGTCAGTTCGAAGAGCTACGATCGCTGGACCTACATGCCTGAGAAGCGCGCAGCGATGAAGAAATGGGACGCATATGTCAGAAAGATGCTGGCACGGAACACATTCACGCTGGCGGCATGAATGCGTATCCTCTCGGAAATGCCCAAGGTTGCAGCACAAATCTTCCCGTATTCGACAGACGCGATCAGCGCCTCCTTCACCCGCGCCTTTAAGCGGCTTGGAATCGACGACCTTCGTTTTGATGACCTGCGGCACGATGGCATTTCGAGATTATTCGAGCTTGGCCTTAACATCCCACGGGTCGCCTCAAATTCAGGACACCGGTCCTGGACATCGCTCAAGCGTTACACACACCTGCGCCAAACCGGAGACAAGTACGACGGTTGGAAGTGGCTCGCCGAGGTGACGAAGAAGGACCCCACTCTGAAACTCGTCAGGCACGGCCAATTCCCACGCCGACGGCGTTCCGACCGGAACTGGACGGCCGCCTAACCTCCGCTAAATGCCTCTCGATGCTTAGCAACGTAGCCGGGATGCGGCCAGAGCTTCGGGTCTTGCGGTAGATGAATGCGATCCAACTGGAGAGCGAAAAGGCTGCGCAGCTCGTCCGGCACCTTGTTGTGGGAAACAAGCAGGCGATAGTCGTCCGTGAGAGAGATTAGGTGTCGGTCGAAAAGCCAGTGCACGGTTCCGGAAAGTGCTAGGCCATTCTGCACGACGTCCGGCCCGCCTGACGCGACAGGCCAAATGTGCGCCGCCTGGACCTCCGCCTTGCCGCCACCATTTACCATGCGCAGCCCGGTCACGGCGCATCGGTTGTCGTAGGCTTCGCAAATCTGGCGGCGGAAATTTGCGTCTCGCACTTTCCGGTTGACGAGTATCTGCTCGATCCGTCTCGCCTGATCCTCGGGCGGCGCTCGTAAAAGATCCAAGGTCTCGGGATCAACATGGCGATAATCAAGCTCCAAACGAACTGCGTTTTCGGGCGCCAAGGTTTCATCGAAACCAGCACGCGCGATTGCGGCGAAGTCTGCCTCAGAAATTGTCCGTATCGATTTGCCCTGTAGATAAGCGCCGACGCGGCTCGGATTCCCGATCTCACGTAAGGCCGCCTCAGCATAAAAGGCGCCGGAAAATGGGACGGGCCGGTCGAAGGGAAGGTAATCTTCAACCAGCGCATAAGAGTAGCCAGGCCGCCCCGGATCGGGATCAATCCGCAATACCCTGGCCACAGCGATGTAGGCGCGGCGACCTCGGTTGCGTTGTGGCTCTCGATAAACGATCCACTCGCCGACAAGTCGCTCCGCTATCGCTCGATACTGCGGCGGGAAGTGATAACGGCGTGTGATCTCGTCATCGTACCCCGAGTTCGCCTTGGTATCGAAAATGCCTTTCAAACCAATGAGCTCCAGAGAGCCCGAGAGGCCTGAAGGCCTTTTATGCGTGCGACGTCCCCCACCCGAGGCGTGAATAACACGATCGAGTAAAATCGAACGGTTGAGCGTGGCTGCGGCGACCGGGGCACCCGTGATGCCGTGGCGGAATTCGTCATGCTTCTTGGCTCGCTGGCGTTCCGCCATCGTCCTGGTCTTCGGGAGGGGCGGAGCTCGCCAGTGACAAGGACTGCAGTTCGCCGTTCAGCTCGCTGAGCCGCGCCCTCAAAACCGAGCGGTCAGCGGTCGCAGCAGGCACCGTTGCGCCCGGAGCCCCCGACAACAGGCCTACAATATGGTCCCGTTCGTCCTCGAGTTCTCGTGCCCTTGCTCGTGTCACGCTCGCTTCGGCGGCCTCGCTCTGCTTCCGACGAGCACGTACGTCGTCCTGCAGACTCTTTTCGACCTGATCCACGCCCGCCTTGATCTCCGGGAAGCGTTCCGCCGCGAACCTTAAGAACTGGCCGAACTCGTAAATGTGGAAGTCTTGATCCGAGCCGGCTTGAAACTCCTCTATCAGCTCAGGGCGAGGACCCAACTTCCGACCTTTGTGAATCCACCACCAGTCTTCCTTGGCGTCATCCGAAATGAAAATGATCGGTCGCTTCTCCGCCTTGGCCTTGCCGATCATGTCCTTCCAAATAATTAGATCACCATACTTGTCGAACTCGCCAGCGTCCTTTTTGGCGTCCTTGTATCCGGGCGGAACCTTCTTCGCATAGCGATCATCGCCCTCCTTCTTGAGGGAAGTTAGCTGCTCGACCTTCCACTTGTCCCCAATTCGACCATCCAGAAGCTGCGTAAGGCGCGTGACAGAAGCCGCGATATCCTCAGTCGGATGGGCCGCTTGCGAGGCCGCCATTCGAGAACGAAAATCCGCCGAGAACATATCCAAGGCGGCCAATTCTTTGGGCACACTTATCGTTGGATGGGCGCGGAGCTGCCTCAGCCGCTCCCGCGCCTTTTCGATCGTCGCTTCCTGGTCTTTGATCAAGGCGTCGTAGGCATCCTGCGCGCCAAGCTCGACATCCAGACGATTGCGATGAAACTCCAGCCCAACTTGGTACGGAATCCATAGAGACTCCTTTAGCGCGTCGAACAGGCGCAGAAGTTCCTCTCTAACGGCGGCGGGATGACGGAGGCAGTGCAGCAGGACATTCGCATCCGGGACAAAAATAGCGTTGTCCCACAAGGCCGAGGCCTCAGCCGCCGACTTTGGATACCAGCCTGGATACTTTTCTCTCATCATCATTCCAACCAGGCTAATTTCTCAATTCCGAGTCTCCGCGCGGCCTCTTTAACGAGGGTCCGGGATCGTTCCGCCTCGGTCTTCCCACTCTCAAGCAGAACAACACCGAACGACGTGAATGAACTTTGTGCGCGACCGCGCTCGAAGACCGCCATTAACACAGACTTCCAATCGCGGCTTCGACCCCACCCGATAACCCTACCGTCGTCAGTCCTGCGCCCGTGTGGTTTGATGTAGACGTGAACGACGCGATCGGCAGGGGTGAGTCCAAGTAGGCGCCAGACCTCGCCCTCGTTTAGAGACAGGCGGGCGCGAACATATGGCTTCACAAGGGAATCCTTGATGTAGACGCGCACTTTTCTGGCATCCATCACGTGGGCCAGCTGCCCACCAATTGATGCGTCTCGCGTCCAGAGCTCGTAGTAGCGCGCCCGCTCAACGTCCTGGAGTGACATCCATCCGAGATCGTCGCACTGCTGCCAGAGCCTGTCCTGTAGGGCATCGCGTAGAGCTGCTGATATTCCGGTCACTGAATTCCGCCCCTGGTATGAGGCGCCGGGAAATCGAAGGCAGGCAATTCTAGTGTTGGATCCCCCTCACGGGTGAACAGGTCTGCCTGGTCCTTCATCCAATCGAGCATGAATGTGCCAGCACCTTCGTCGCGGAACTGGATGACACCTGGTAGACGCAATCGCTCGACGTCCCCTCGTACGGCTTTCTCGAGCTCAACAACCTCCGCTAGGCGCCGCAGGTCGCTGACAAAATCTAGAACGACGACCTTCTTCTTCCTCGGGCTGATGCGCAGTCCCCGACCCAACTGCTGCACGAATATCCGACGGCTGTGCGTGACACGCATGAAGACGATCATGTCGACGTCCGGCACATCAACGCCTTCGTTGAAAAGGTCGCGAGTGGTAACAACGTCGAGCGTCCCCTTTCGAAAGTCGGCCATGGTCCGATCTCGTTCCCGAGGCGCCATGTCACCGGTGATCGGCTCAGCGCGAAAACCGAACAACCTCAGCATGGCCGCGAAACTTTTGGCGTGGGTCACCGAGGAACAGAATATTATCGCCGAGCGTCGGACCTCCTTATCGAATGTGTCTCGGATCGCGCGCGCCGCCTCCTCATCACGGGTTGGTAGCAGCAAGAGCTTGTTGAGTTGCTTGATCGAATAGCTGTTGCGTGAGTGCGATCGCACAAACGACCAATCAATGTTGTCCGCGAGCAGCCGGTAATCCGCCTCGCAAAGAAATCCTCGTCTCAGACCCTCCGCGATACCGATCCGAATGACGGGCGGGCCCAACAGGTGGTCAATATCGTAGCCATCGCCCCGCCACGGGGTGGCAGTGACGCCGCCGATCATCGCCTCCGTCATTTTATCCGTGACGCGGCGGAAGGTGTCGGAGCCGACATGGTGCGCCTCATCGATCAGCACGACTCCGAAGTCAGGCAAGTCGTCGAGCCGCGACACCGCGCTTTGAACAGTCGCGAACGTGATGCCATTCCACTCGCTCGGAGACTCGCCGCCGATCAAGCGGTGCGTTGGAATCCATTTTGGAAGCTGGTCCCAAAATGCCCTCTGCAGCTGATCGACCAATTCCCTCGTGCCGGCGAGCACCAAAGCCCGCCCTCCGGGGATCGCCTCATCGCGAAAGAGTTGGGCTAGGCTCTCCGCCAGCACCACCGTCTTCCCAAGTCCGGTCGCGAGGACCACCTGCCCGCGGCCCGTTTCGCGCAAGGCTCCGACAAACCGTTCGACAGCCCCGAGTTGATAGTCGCGAAGATCCCGCCTGCTCGGCGGATATTCCGGACTGCGCCTCGCCATCTCCAGCAACGTCGCCGGCTCCAGAACACCAATTTCGACGCCAAGAGCGGCCCAACGTCGGACCGAGGCCTGCATCGCGGGCCCGGCGCGGCGGCTCGTGGCAACGTAGAGTCGGTCGGCCTGATAATACCGCGCCGCCTCGCCGACTTGGTCCACGGCCGTCGGCGACGGGTAACCGCCGGTGGTGAACTTGCACTGGATTACCCACAGTTCAGAATTCTTGACGCCGAGGATGTCGGCGCCAGCGTCACCGGAACCACCAATGAGCCGGACGTCCTCAAACCCGTTGCACACCAGCAGCCGAGCAACATCCCGTTCGAAGGCTTGCCATGGTCCCCTTAGCAGTCGCTGGGCGTGGAGGAAGGGCTCTGCGGTCACACCACAACATCCGGTCTGAGGAGCCGGAGCGAACACGTCGCTCGGATCACGGTGTCCCGCGACGCGCGCGCCAGGTCAGCTGGCGTTTGATCGGCAAGCCAAATGGCGTCCCCGAGGTATGCGTCATAGCGGGCGACCGTCGCCGCTTTGGCATCGTTCGTCACGTCGGGAGCGCCGAAGTCGAGGACCGCATAGGCATCCTCCCAGTAGCTTCCATCAAGAAATAGCTCGGGATGCCTCAGGAATAGCCTGCGGACGGTGCTTCCGTCGGCATAGTCCCAGTATCGACCATCGTCAATTAACGCTCGTGGGTCGGCGACACCGCGGCCTGCCATCCGCCGCGCGATGCCCTCTTTCTCGCGATTCGATAGCTCGCCATACATCTCGGCCGATTGTTCTCCCACAAGGCCGGCCACCGACCGGCAGATATCGCTCAGGATACTCCCCGCGAGGGCGATGATCTCTTGCTCGTCCAATCGTGTGTCGCCGCAGTACTCAGCGCGAAAATCCGCGAGGACACTCGCCGCTGTCGCTTCCTGGCTGTGCCCGCGGAGGAACTCGATAGTTCGGTAGGTCAGGTCAACGAGCAAGGCGTCGATCGGCGTCATCGTCGAGGATCGAAACACGTTGTGTGTCGTATCGACGAGATACGAATAGGTACGCGTCGCCACATTATCCAAGCGAACCGCCCACGGCTGGCCCGAGGGCAATTGCGGATCGGCTGGATCGACCGCGAATGCCTCGACGTCGAACTCCGCGCGATATGTAGGATGAACATACTTGCGAGTGAGGTCAAATATCGGTCGCCGCGCGGGTGGAGTGGCGGGCTCGGGCGCTACGGGACCAGCGGCGGCTGGCTGTTCTCCGCCCGGTTGGGATCCGCCACCAACGCCAGCGGCTGGGTCCTCGGGGTTGGCACCACCTAGGAAGCCCTCCGGGATAGCGGCGCCATCGCCGGAACCCGGTGTATCACCGAGAATTTTCGCGTCCTGCTCCTCGACGAGCTGCCACCAGCGCTCATCCGTTAGGTAATCGGGGTCCGCGTTCGCGAACTGCCCGGCCATCTGCAGCGCGCGATCATTGTCCTGGACCACCATGATCCTGGACCACAATCCGTTCTTACCTTGAGGGCTGGTGCGGCGGAACGCCTGGAACAGCTTGTACAGAGGACTTTGGTTGCCATCGAAGCCTTTTTGGCGCGCGGTGTTGGGCCGCAATGGTCCCTCGCCGCGAACCACGCGCAACATCTCATTCCATGCCGGATCGTCCCGCTCGAAGCGATTCTTGGTGTAACTCACTTGGCAGTGGTCGAGGTGGATTTCTCCAATGAAGCGACCTCGGCTTCGCGGATCATCGATTGGGTACTCGACCTCCTGTGTCTCCCCATCGTTCCATATGAAGAGGTCCTTGCTTCCGATCTCGATTTTTCTACCATTTCTGATGAAGTCGATTCCGAAGTCGGTCTTGTCCAAGTATCTTTGGATGCCGACCCAACCTTTAACTCTTCTCGGGGTCTCGACGATCGCGCAATGCGTGCTTCCGGTGGGGCATTGTTCTTGATCGCTCGCTAACGTGCGCATGCAGTGCTCACAATATCGCCGCGGGGCGAGCGCGACATCGAACTGCTCCACCGCGCTAGCGACGGCGCCATCAGGTAGCTCAACCGATCGGCTCGAATCCCAGACGCAAGGGCGGAGCGGCGTGACCCTCACGCCGCCCAGCATCAGCCGGATCACACCCGCTTCTGAACTCGACAACAACGCGGAGTATGTTTTGGCCAAATGCTTCTTGATGGTCGTGCGGTTGTTCGCTCTTGCCAGATAGGCGCGTTGTTCGGGCTTGAGCCGAGTGACCACGATCTCGGTCCCATGATCCTCATGGTTCGACTTGGCTCGCACTTGACGGGGCACTTTGTAATTTCCGGATGCTCGCAGTTCCTCTAGGTCGATGCGAACACCGACTTGTTCCGGATCCCCCCGCCGGCTGGTCCAGACCTCTGTTACGATACCAAGACGCGCGGTGGCGATATTGAAACCCATACCGAATAGGCCGAGCTTTGACAGTGGATCATTTCCCGACCAACCCGCCCGAAGCGCGTTCTCTAACGTCTCCAGGGACATGCCGGGCCCGTTGTCCTTGACGGACACCCGCGCGTTTTCGGTGTCGGCGGTTGGGATGGCGACCGTGATTTCAGGCCGGGCGATCAGTATCCCGGCTCTGGCAGCATCGATGAAACCATCAATAGAATTGTCAATGAGCTCGGCCAGACATCGCCATTGCTCAAGATTGATCTCGCCGAGCATCTGCAGCACGCGCGGCGCCGGTGTAAGATCCAGTTCCTGAGTCATTTCCCCGCCCCTACTACCCGACTTTCAATCGGGTTTTTTCTCCGCCGCGCTCAGCGGCTTTGTTATCTGAAGTCTAGCAACCAGTTGCCGCAAGTCATCAGGTTTAATCTTGCATTCCCAAACCTCGACGACGGTCCAACCTCGCGCTTCTAGGGCGGATCGCGTTTTTTCGTCGCGCAATCTGTTGCCCTCGAGTTTTGGGCGCCAGAAATCGAGCTTCGACTTTGGCATTCTTGAGAGCTTGCAATTCGGATCGGGATGCTGGTGCCAGAAGCATCCATGCACGAACAGGGCTATCCGTCGGCTTCGAAACACAAGATCAGGCTTTCCGGGCAAATCCCCCGCATGCAGACGATATCGCAATCCCACCGCATGGAGCGCCTTGCGCACGCGCATTTCCGGCTTCGTGTCCCGCCCTCGAATGCGCGACATCTGAACGCTTCTTGCGGCTTCCGTCTCACTCGTCGTCGACACCACCAGCCTCATCCGGCTCGGGACCCGCGACCTCCTCGCCCACCGGCGGAATATCGGGGTTCGCCAACACTGCGTCGTCCTGGCGGAACCCGGCCAGCATCTCCTCCAGTAACGCTGCGTGATCCTGTCGCGGTGGCACACGCTCCAAGGTCGCGGCGATCCGCTTGGAAATCTCATCCGGCGTCAGGGAGTCTATCAGCCGCTCATCCAATGCCCAGAGACGCCCCGGGTGCACGACGTCCCATGGGGAGCGCTTGTTGGCTCGCGTCTTAGCCGCGTCGCCGTGCTTGCTCATTCCCCAGCAGGCCTTGGTCTCTGAGTTCCAGATCGGCCAAAAGGTACGAATGAGATGCTTCTCGGCTACCAGTTGGGAGTTCGTCGCGCACACAAGGCGGCGGCAGACAAAGTCCGCCAATTTTATGAGCGATAGATGGGCCGGCAGCTTGTCAGAATAGCCCTCCGCGGTCCCGATTGTCCCCGCATGCTCCAACAGGCGGGCTGTCAGCTTCGCGCCCTGCTCCCGCGTCGTGCTGGCATCATCTTTCGCCGGATCGGCCTTACCAACATAGATCGGCGTTTCAGATCCTGAGATGGATCCATAGAGCGGGTGATCGCCGCGATAGTAAATCGCGTAGACACCCGAGCCGTAGGCAGGCCGGACGTCAGTTAGCGCGACCAGCGGCTGCGCAATGAGCGCGATCGAGACCATTCGCCCAATCGCCTTTGGGTCGGCTGGGTCGAAGGTCGCGCGAGGCATGCGTATTGGATCTGTAGACGAGCGCACGGCCTCAACCGCGTCGGCGTGTGCGGCCAAACCTTCACGGATCCGACGAACCACCGCTTGAGGAGGATTGCCGCCGGCAGCCAAGAGCACCGCCGCGAGCGCGTCCTCAAGTGCCTTTATGGCGGCTCGATCTGGTGCCAACGCCATCCACTAACCCCTTCGTAGCCGAACGAGGTCTAGCGGCTGCGACTCGCCCTCCGGCTGATACAAAAATCAATGCTACGCGGCGCGACGTGTGGAAGCTAGGCCGTCGCTGGCCCTTGCGTGGTCGAGCTGTGTGGCAAGCCAGCGACCCGCCGCCGCTCCCAAGGGAGCAGGGACCGCGTTACCCAGCTGCCGCATGCTTTCTGTCCAGGAACGCGGAAACTCGTAGTCGTCCGGCAACCCCACCAGCCGCGCAGCTTCACGCGTGGTGAAATAGCGAACTGACCCGTCATCTCGGACCATCATGTTTTCGCCGCCAGGAACACCATGGTCTCCAGCCTTGAGCGCCTTCGCGGGCAGGTCCAAAGGACTTCCCGTGTGGCCTGGATATACCCGCGCGCCCAACTGAAGGATATGGTTGCTCCTTCCGTCCGGCTCACCGAGACCATCCAAGGCATCACGAACCGTGATCCAAGCGGATCCGACCGGCTCGATGTTGGACCGCCTCAATTTCTCAACGCGTGCGCGATCCTGTTGGAGTATGGGACTTTGGCGCTTCCTGAGGCCGTGCCGCACCCAATACTCGCCGGTAACATATTGCTCCCAGAGAAGCCGATCGCGACTATGGGTCGGAATCAGAAGCGCGGGGGGAACATCGAGGTCGCTTCTGATGCCAAAGATCAAAACGCGATGCCTAATTTGCGCGGCGCCATAATCAGCAGCATTCACAAGCTGCCACACGACATTGAATTCCTTGCGAGACTTGGACGCTGCCAGTCGCGCGCGGTGCTCAGCATGCGACTCGTTCGATGTCCGGACCAACCCTGGCCGCTCTAGATGGGCGATGATCCATTCGAGGTACGGGCGGAAACGCGGACCAGCAAGGTTCCTGACATTCTCGAAGAGAAATGATCGAGGCCCTGCCTCCCGCACCGCTCGAATAGCTTCCGGCCACATGTCGCGATGATCGTCCTGACCATGCTTCTTTCCGCCAATTCCAAAAGGCTGGCACGGAGGCCCACCCGAAACCAAATCGAGCGCGGTCAGCTTCGTCCAATCGATCTCCCGCACATCTTGAAGACCCATCGGCCAATCTCGGACGTGCTCCACGCCCTTTGTTTTATTGTGCAGGACCGTCGCCACAGCGTCCTGATCAAATTCCGCCATATGCTGGTGCTGGAATCCTGCTCGGGACATTCCGAGGGCCAGCCCCCCACAGCCGGCGAAGAGTTCAGCGCTTTGCATCTTCGCCCCCTTTAAAGTCCAGCGGCAACATCGGCCCGCCAGCGGCTTCTTCCAAAAACCTCTCGACCGATCGTCGGACCAGCCAGGCAACTTTCACGCCTTGCGCCTTCGCAAGTCGATCGAGCTCTGCCTTTTGCGCGCGCGTCAACGTAGTGGTTACACGCTCGGCGTCGCGACCGTCTTTACCCAAACCGGTCTCCGCGGCAATCCGCGGCAATCCGCGGCACATTATCTTGACGCCGAATCGCTAATTTTTCAACCCACGCGGGTTGTCGTGGCTGCCTTATCCTCGACTCAAGCATCCGGGAGAAGAACAAATGCGGAACATATTGCTCCTTGGTCTTTTGGTCAAGCGGGTGTGAGGCCCAGTGCGGCGCCACCATGGCGGCTCAAACGTTGTTGCACCCTCACGTGCGCGGCCAGCCATCATACCGACGCATGAGCAGGGCAGCGGTCAAAAGCACTAGGTGCAGCCGATATGTGGAATCGTCCTTGCCTGACAGTCCTGGATGAGATCCTTCCGGGTGAAGGCGCCGAAGAAGACCGTTCGTAAAGTTTTTTCCGTTTGATCCCCACTCGTTGAGGTCCTCGGCCAAGAAGCCAACCTTTGCCAGATATGCGCGTTTGTTCTCACTCTCCTTCAACTCTTCCACCTTCGCGTCTAGGCCAGTGGCGATCTCGTTCAGCAGCCCCTCGAAGAATGATCGGAGCTGAGCATTCGCGGATGCCCAGTTTCCACGGGCGTGGGCATCCTGTGCTTGAACAAGATGACCGAGGGACGTCTCGAACCGATGCTTCTTTAGAAGCGCCACCAACTCGGAGTCGGTTTGTGGGAGTCCAATATCGCTAGGGAGGCTGCGGCGGAGCGTGCCACCCACAATCCTATACCCGTCTTGCTCCAGGGCGTAGCGCAGCTTCTGAAACTCAGGCCTTTCAACCCTCGCCGTCGACCATTCATACTCCGGCTCAATTGCTGGAAGGCGCGCGGTCGCGCGCTCTACCAGCACGTTTTCAAGCAGTCCATCGTCAACCGAGTGTCTCGGATTTCTATCGATAAACCGCTTCAACTCAACCATGCGCGCTTTAGCGCTCCCACCCCCGATGTGCTCATAGACACTCGGTCCAAAATCGGTGAGCAGCGCACTGATTTCAGCCTGGGTGAGGCTTTCCAGAACGTCGGCCGCCGCAATAATCGTCCTGCGGGAAAAGAGCGGTCGGGCCGCCTCGCGAGCGGGTCCCAAATACTCCTCGACCCGATCATTGGCATGGCGTTCTAGAAATTTGCGCGCTTCTTGGTCGGTTAGCGGAAAGAACCCCTCCAACACACCATCATGACCTGCCACCAGCTCAAAGAATACGCCGGTCGGCGTCCGATAAAGCGTCCAGGACGCATCCGACCTGTCGTCGCCATGATCGCCTCGAGCCAATCGCTTGGAAGTGTCAGTATCGTACACGACCCCGTTGATAATCCTTCTCATGCCGCACTCATCGCGAAGCCGCCTTGGCAATACCAGTCGCTGTCGGAGAGAGCTTGGTAGGAGGCCGTGCGCCAGCCATTCACATTCACTAACCGACAGCTATTTGCCGTCTTTTGCAGAAGCGAACGCACCTCGTCCACCCCGCCATCTGCGTAGTTTGTGGTCATCAGGTCGCTCAGTTCGGTGAGTTCCTGGGCCGCTTTCGCGGCGTATCGAGCCGCAAGACTGAGCATCTGAAACTGGCGTTGGACTCGAGCAGTCAAAACTTCGCTCCAGCCGGCCGGTGGAGAAACGAAGAACCGTAGAGCGGCGGGGGTGCCATCTACGATTTCAGCGACAAGCCAGCGCTCACCCTCAATATCGTCGTAATAGGGATGAATCGTCTCATCGCTCGCCGTCAACGGCCGAACGTCCGCCTTAGCTTTATTGCAATCATGACAGGCCGGAATTAGATTCCACGGAGCTACAGCGAGCGCCGGAAACTGAGTTTTCGGCAGGTAGTGGTCGAGCGTTGAGACCACGTGTTGGCCACAGAGCGGGCATCGACCGTGCTTTGGCACAGCCATCAACGCATCGTAGATTTCCCGCCCAGGAGCTCCCTTCGCCGCGAGCCTCCCCGAGTAGACTCGCGACATTTCCTTGACGGTTACAAGGCCAATGTTGGTGCTTGGGGCAATGGTGTGAATTTCATTGCTGGAGGCTGCGTCATCGAACTCAATCGATGCCTCGACGATTGCGGCGGTAATGCCGGTGAGACGCTGCTTGAGGTCTGCATTTGCCACCTTGCTGATCGTCGTCGTGAACACGTCTTCGGCGGTTTGTTCGGGCTTTGGCAATTTCCACATCAGTCATCGCCATTCGCGTCACGCGCAGCGATCAGGCCCCGAACGATCGCCAGCCCCTCGAGTCCAAGTTGGCCGCCGAAGTGTTCGATTATCTCGTCGAAGTCGCCGCCCGATGCCACCTGATCTCGCAGCATGCGATGGAAGCCCGAATCCGTCACCTCGAGACCAAAGACCTCGCGGGTCAATATTCCAACATTCTCACCAAAAGTCTCAATCTCCGGCCGTTCGGCGACGACTGTGCGTCCGTTGCGTCGAACCTTCCAGACGCAACTCATCGGCACTTCCTGCAACACGACGGGGGAGTGCGTTGCAATAATCGCCACGCCATTGCGATTGATCAGCAAGTCCGAGACCGCGCGAATGAATGCGGATAACAACGGTGGATGGAGATGTGCCTCAGGCTCATCGAGGAGCACCAGGGTCCGCTCTTCGACCGTCTCGACCAAACGCGTAATCGTCAGCAGAACGATCTTGTGCCCGGAACTGAGGTTTGCGAACAGACGCGACGCCTCTGGAGCAATGTCCTCCTCATCCTCAGTTGCCAGCTGGGCGACGTCCGCGTCTCTGAAGATGGGATCCGCTTCCAGGGTTTGTAGGGCTCGCCTCCAACGGGAGACCCTGGCGCCCTGCCGACAAATCTGGACGCTTTCACTGAAATCCCGACCCAGGTAGTTGGGGCTCTTCGGTGCCAATGGCCTGCCGCTGGAGGACACTCCGATCCGCTTGAGGCCAATGTAGGAATATTGCGGACCCGAAGATCTGTCTCTCGGAACGCTGAGTGGAGTGAAATCGTCAAACGCGCTGAAGCTGACCGACACGAGCCCTGTGAACGAGCCGGCGGCTTCGTCTTCGTCATTGACCACGAAGCGCCCCTTTGCGCGATCCTCACTGTCCAAGAAGGCTTCCGTCATCGAGTTCAGCAGGTACGTCTTGCCCACCCCGTTCCGACCTGTGATGACATGGATGTTGGTCGGTGGCTGAGCTTCGGGAAAAACCCCAAACGTCAGCTCCATTCGCCTCGCGGACGACCTGCGATCGCGAGCCATCCGGTATGAGAATTCGAAAGGTGTAACGCGAGCCCCACCGCTTGCCATCCGGCGGTACTGCCCACGCACCGCCTGTGGCGACACGGAACGAAGCAGCGATAATCCAGTGACACGCTCTTGCAGGGCGCGCTCAAAAAGATCTGCATCGAGAGCGACGTCTCTGAGGCCTTCGAGAATCCGGTCGCGAAGATCGGGCCCGAGTTCGTTCAATGCCTCATAATAGGTATCGTCTTGCCCCAAAGAGAAGAACTGCTCCTCCAAGGCATCGAAGCGCTCTGGAATGTCGGGACGCCGCTGAGATTTCCCCATCCCGAGTTCGCCGATTTTCACCGACCCGACGTCCTGACGCTCACCATCGGCGTCGACATAGGTCAGGAAATACATGGTCGCAAATTCGAACCAGTCGTCCCAATTGTCGGTGACAAGAAATGCGCGCGATCGAGCGTTGGTCGGTGGCCGGCCGCCGACTGGCAATACTGTAAAAAACACGCTCTCCCCCCGCCGCGAATAGAAATTCATACCAGCATCTCGACAAGAAAGGCAGGGACGGATCTAGGGATACCGATCCTTTATTCGATGCATCGCCGTGCCGACGGCTGCCATCATCTTCTGAGACATCGTCACGAGCGTTTGGGTACTCGCCGCATCGAACTCCAAGATGGGCACCTGCTCGATGTCGGTATGGTAGTCCGACCGCCACGGTCGAACAAAATAGCTCTGCGAGTCAGAATGAGCGTAACCCTGGTGACGCAGGCGGATGACATTCCTGTGCAGAGCACCTTCTGCGGTGTCGTAGGCATCCAGAAGCTCCTTGGGAAATTGTGGCCATCCTCTGCTGCCTCCGAACGCGCGACCATACGAGGTAACCATCGCAGTCACGAACGCGGATTGCTGCAGGTATGTGGATCCGCGACTCCAAGGTTTAGCTTTCCACCGCTTCTTTAGGAGAAACAGCCCGTAGCTCTGAGCAGCAGCCAAGTCGTGCCGCGCAGCATGCAGTTTGCCGTAGAGTTTGCTATCCGCGTCGTTGAAATGAAGTTCGATGCTTTCGCTTGTTGTCAATGAAACGGCCCCATGACTGCCTATGCTCGGGAAGAGCACTCAAAGCATACCACGGCAAGAAATGGGTTTCAGTCGGGTCGTACGGCACGGCGCCTGGAAGCATTATTCGCACCCGCACAGCCTCGTAAGATTAGTCGAGTTCGATCCATGTAGGGGCATGGTCGCTTGGCTTTTCCCACCCTCGCACTTTGTCATCCACCCCGGCCCCTCGTAGCTGCGGTGTCAACGACGGACTTAAGAGCAGATGGTCCATTCGCAGGCCTGAGCTCCTGTCGTAGCCGCCGCCGAAGGAGAAATTCCAATAGGTGTAGACGCCCTTCTCCGGATGGACGGGCCGAACCGCGTCGGTCCATCCATCGTCAAGCATCTCGGCATAGGCTTGTCGGCTCTCGGGGAAATAGACCGCATCGCCGAGCCATCGTCGCGGCGCCACCGCGTCGATGGGGGTTGGAACGACATTGTAGTCTCCACACAGCACAGTCGGCGCCCCCGATTCGAGCAGCTCTTGTCCGTAGGTGATCAGACGGTCGAACCAGCGCAGCTTGTAGTCGAACTTGGGACCAGGCGCCGGATTCCCATTCGACAGGTAGAGGCAGCCGACAACGAGCCCGTCGACGTCGGCCTCGATGGTAGCGGCTATGGGTGTCATCGAGGTCGCCGGGAAGGCCGCGCCGGCGTTCGACCGGGTCTGTTCCCTGGGATAGAATGGCCACTCCGTTGTAGGATTTCTGTCCGTGCCAAATGGCGCTGTACCCAGCCTCGCGGATGGCCTCGATCGGAAACTTCTCGTCGGACGTTTTCAGTTCCTGGAGGCACACGATGTCGTAGTTGGTGGCCGCCAGCCATTTGAGGAGCACCGGCAGCCGACCGTTGACGCCGTTCACATTGAAGGTGGCGATGCGAACCATCCGCCGGTGTGGCCGGACTTATTTCTTGCGCAGCTTGTCCTCGACCTTCTTGCGACTGTTGCCGACCGATTTCACCGCCGACTTCACGTCGGCCTTGCTGGCCCCGGTCTTGCCCGCCTCGTATTTCACCTCATGATCCTGCCCGCCAGCGACCTTCGCGCGGTCCTGGCTGCGCCACGAGTTGTTTGAGTAGTAGCCATTTCGTCCTCCAAGGATTGGGTTCCAGTCCCGAACAACGCGACCGAACTCTTCCGGTTCGATGCATCAACGCGCCTGTGGAACAAAATCACAGCCGGGAGTATTGAATCGCACCATGTATTTGAGTTTACCATGTCGGCCGTAGAGGCTACCACCAGCAAGAAGCGCACACCGCGCAGAGACTCAGAATCTACCCCGCGATACGCCCTCCCCAAGTTTCGCCCGTTCCAGCTCTGTACCCTGACCGGCGAAATACCAGTGGGCGCCAACTGGCTTTTCGAAATGAAGTTCGACGGCTACCGCGCGCAGGTCGCCGTCTCCGGCTCGGAAGTCGTGGTCTATACCCGTAACGGCCACGACTGGACGCGCCAGTTCAAGGTGATCCTGCCGCCGTCGGACATTGACCAAAGGGGCAGCGTTGATCGACGGCGAGATCGTCGCCATCGACAGCGAAGGCCGCACCAACTTCTCCATTTTGAAGACGGGCATCGCTGCTGGCCTGCCGCTCAAGTTCTATGCCTTCGATTTGCTCGAATTGGACGGGAAGGACCTGTCCAACCGGCCCCTGCTCGAGCGCAAGGAACGGCTTGCGGCGCTACTGGGCGAGCGGGCTTCCGACGACAGCCTGCAGTTTTCCAGCCACATCGCTGACAATGGCAGACAAGTCTTCGGGGCCATGTGCGCCGGCGGCCATGAGGGCATCATCGCCAAGCGCGCGGACGGCCGCTATGTCGGCGACCGCACCGCGAGCTGGCTCAAGATCAAGTGCACAAAACGACAGGAATTCGTGGTTGGCGGCTATCGTCCAAGCGACACTGGCCACGGGATGGCGTCGCTGATCCTTGGCACCTATGAGAACGGCAAGTTGATCTATCGGGGCCGCGTCGGCACCGGGTTTACCCAGGCGATGCGCAAGGCCATCCTCGCGCAGCTGGAGAAACGCCGCCTCGACAAACCCGCCTTCGCATCCGTGCCACGCGACATTGCGCGCCGCGCCGTGTGGGTCAAACCCGAGCTCGTTGCTGAGGTGACCTATTCCGGACGGCAGCCTGCGGCACCCCAGCTTTGAGGGCATGCGCGAAGACAAGCGCGCTGACCAGGTCGTGATGGAAATGCCGAGGGCGCCGGCCACCGCCGGCGCCAATCTTGATCCCGCGATGGGCAAGGAGATCGCTGGTGCGGTCGGCGTGACGCTGACCCATCCTGACAAAGTCATGTACCCCGGCACTGAGGTGACCAAGGCCGCGCTCGCCGCATACTACGCCGCCGTGGCCGAGAAGATGCTGCCGCACATCGAGGATCGGCCCCTGTCGCTCGTACGCGACACCGATGGTGACCTGCAAAAGACTTTCTTTCAAAAGCACAAGCTGCCTGGCATGCCCAAGGCTATCCATGATGGCCAATTGGAGAAGATGTCCGGCAAGGAAAGCCGGATCGTTTGGGTCGACGACCTGGCAGGGCTGATCGCCGGCGTCCAGATGAACGTGCTCGAATTCCACGTCTGGGGCAGCCTGCGCCAGCAGCCGAGCCTGCCGCACCGGATAATCTTCGACATCGACCCCGACGAGGGCCTGGGCTTTGCTGACGTCAAGGAGGCCGCACTCGACATCCACGGCGTTCTGGACGCCCTCGGCCTCCAATCCTGGCCGCTGCTGTCCGGTGGCAAGGGTGTCCACGTCGTCGTTCCACTCGTTCCCGAGGCCGACTGGGAAGCGGTCAAGAGCTTCTGCCAGGACTTCGCCGAACTGCTTGCCCGCACGGATCCGTCCCGCTTCGTCGCGAACATGAGCAAGGCGAGACGCAAAGGCCGCATGTTCATCGACTATCTCCGCAACGGACAGGGCGCCACGGCAATTTGCCCGTGGTCGACCCGGGCGCGATCCGGTGCGTCATGCGCCGTGCCCGTCACTTGGGATGAACTGCCGACATTCGAGAGCGCCAGCGCATTTGATGTTTTCGCTGCCGCCGCCCGGGCTCAGAAGTCCGACGCCTGGGAGGGCTATTTCGATGTCGAACAAACGCTGACAGAGCGGATCCGAAAAGCAGTCCGATAGGTGCAGCCAGTCCTAGATCGTCAGCGACATCTGCCGATCGGCCTCGGTTCGCGTTCCGGTGAGATTTGAAAGTGTCACCCCGAGCAGGCGGATCCCCTTGCTGACAGGAAATACCTGATCGAGGAGGGTGCCGCTGACGGTCGCCAGGTCGGCTTCGCCCTCGATGACACCCCCGATCGTGCGGCTGCGCGTGATCTGCTGGAAGTCGGCGAATTTCACCTTCAATGTCACCGTGCGACCCTGGATCGATCTTGCCTCGCAATATCGCCAGACCTTGGCGACCAATGCCGCCAGCTCCTTGCGGGCACTTTCGAGATCGAACAAATCGCTTGCGAAGGTGTCCTCGGCTCCAACGGACTTGCGCTCGCGGTCGGCCCGCACCGGGCGTTCGTCGATGCCGCGGGCGATCCAGTAATAGTATGGACCCGCTTTCCCGAACTTCTCCTCCAGAAAGGCCAAGCTCTTTGCGCGCAGGTCGACACCAGTTTCGATGCCGAGCCGAGCCATCTTGGCTGCGGTCGCCGGGCCAACGCCATGAAACTTCCGCACGGGCAAGGCCTCGACAAAGGCGGGACCCTGCTTCGGAGTGATGACGAACAGCCCATCGGGCTTGTTCTGGCCGGAGGCGAGCTTGGCCAGGAATTTGTTGTAGCTAACGCCGGCCGAGGCCGTCAGGCCGGTTTCGGACTTGATTTTCGCGCGGATCATTTCCGCGATCGTCGTGGCGACGGGGATGCCCTGCAGATTGTCGGTGACGTCGAGATAGGCCTCATCGAGTGAGAGCGGTTCAATGAGTGGCGTGTGCTCGGCGAAGATCGCGTGGATCTGCTGGGAGACGGCCCGGTAGGCGTCAAAGCGCGGCGGCACGAAGATCAACTCTGGGCATTTACGCTTCGCGGTAATCGAGGGCATGGCCGATCGCACCCCGAACTTTCTGGCCTCGTAGCTCGCAGCCGCCACCACACCGCGCGCCGCCGAGCCCCCGACCGCCACTGGCTTGCCGCGCAGGTCCGGATTGTCGCGCTGTTCGACCGAGGCGAAGAAGGCATCCATGTCGACATGGATGATCCTGCGAAGGATGGCCGTCCCTTCCCCCGGCGCATCAACTTGTTGGTCTCTATCGCTTTGCTCGCCCACTTCGCCGTCCCTGCATCACCTGTGGCATATCAAGATAGACCGCACCTCGATCAAGGACAGTCTGGGATCAACTCTCGGAGCGGCGCAACGAGTCCGATTGACTCTCGGACACCAAAGAGAACAAATAAGGAACATATCAGCCCCGAAAATCCATTGGGAAGACAGTTTGAGAGTGTTTCGTTCATGGGTCAGCCGGCCGCCAGCCCTGCTATCGCCGCGCTTCGCGAGCGAATCGCGCGCCTCGAAGGCGGGCCGGCGCGTAACCGCGCGACGCTGCCATTCGGCGTCGCCTCGATCGACAAGGTCCTGCCGGGAGGCGGGTTGGCGCTCGGCGCGCTGCACGAGGTTGCCGGCGGCCGGAACGGGGCGATCGATGGGGCTGCGGCGGCGCTGTTCGCCGCCGGCGTCGCCGCGCGCACCAAGGGCAAGGTGCTCTGGTGTGTCACCCGGCAGGATCTCTTCGCCCCTGCCCTCGCCCAGGCCGGGCTGCTGCCCGGCCGCGTCGTCTATGTCGAGGCGGGCGACGAGGCTTCGGTGCTCGCCTGTTTCGAGGAGGGGCTTCGCCATGGCGGCCTAGGATGCGTCGTGGCCGAACTGGCCCGCCTTTCGATGACCGCCTCCCGTCGACTGCAACTGGCCGCCGAAACCTCTGGCGCCATCGGCATCGCCATCCGCCGCTGGCGCCGGCAGACCGAGGCAACCGATTTTGGACAACCGACCGCGGCGGTCAGCCGCTGGCGCGTCACTGCGCTTCCCTCCCGCCCCCTGCCAGTCCCCGGCGTCGGCCGCGCGCGCTGGCAACTCGAGCTGATCCGGGTGCGGGCTGGAGAAAGCGCCGACTTTGAAGTGGAAGCCTGCGATGACAAGGGTCGTCTCGCTCTATTTTCCGACTTGGCCGACCGATCGCCTAAGGCGCGCCCTGGGCCAGTCCGCGCCCTCGGCTGAGACCCCGATCGTGATGCTCGGCCGGCAGGGAAACCGGCGCCTCGTGCTGGCCGTGGATGCGGCGGCGCGCGCGGCTGGCCTGCGCGTCGGCATCCCCGCAAGCAAGGCGCAGGTCCTGGTGCCCAATCTGCAGAGCTTCGACCTCGATGCGTCGGGCGATGCCGCGGGGCTCGATCGAATGGCGCTCTGGTCGCTGCGCTATGCCCCGATCGTCGCCGCCGATCCGCCCGACGGGCTCATCATCGACACGACCGGCGCCGACCATCTGCATGGCGGCGAGAACGCGATGCTCCAAGGACTGGTGTCTCGTATGGCAGCCTCCGGCATCGAGGCGCGTGTCGCCGTCGCGGACACCTGGGGCGCTGCGCATGCCTGCGCGCGCTTCCTCGCCCGGCCGACCTTCGTCGCGCCACTGGGGCAAGCGCCGTCGATCGTGCGCAATCTCTCGATCGGTGCCTTGCGTCTTGCTCCGGAGATCGTCGAAGGCCTGCATACGCTCGGCTTCGAGCGCGTGGGCGAAGTCGAGGCGGCGCCGCGCGCCTCGCTTACCCTGCGTTTTGGGCCCGAGCTCGGCCGCCGTCTCGATCAGGCCATGGGCCGGCGTGGCGAACCCTTCGAGCCGATCCGCTCTCCTGATTTGATCGAGGTGCGCCGGCCCTTCGGCGAGCCGATCGGCGCCGCCGAGACCATCGCCCGCTACACCGGCAAGCTCGTCGCCGCGCTCTGCGAAGCGCTCGAGGCCAAGGGGCTTGGCGCCCGCCGGCTTGACCTGCTGTTTCATCGCGTCGACAACCGCATCGAGGCCATCCGCGCCGGCACCGCCGTGCCGGTGCGGGACGTCAAACGGCTGACCCGGCTCCTCACCGATCGCATCGAGACTATCGATCCCGGCTTCGGCATCGAGGTGATGACGCTGGCCGCCACACTCGCCGAGCCGTTCGGCAGCAAGCAGATCATCTCCTCGCAGGTCGAGGGGCCTGAACCCGACATTACCGACCTCATCGATACGCTCGCCAACCGGATCGGTGAACAGCGGCTCTACCGGTTCGCCCCTGTCGAGAGCGACGTGCCGGAACGCTCGGTTCGTCGCGTTGCGCCCAGCGCCCCCGATGACGGGACGAGTTGGCCGGGCGAATGGCCGCGCCCACCGCGCCTGCTCGGCCATCCTGAACCCATCGAGACGATGGCTTTGCTGCCCGACCATCCGCCGGTCTGGTTCAGTTGGCGCGGTATCCGCCGCCGCGTCATGCGCGCCGACGGCCCCGAACGCGTCTTCGGCGAATGGTGGCAGCGCGATGCCGAACTGATCGCCGTGCGCGACTATTTTCAGGTGGAGGACGAAAGCGGCGATCGCTTCTGGATCTACCGCGCCGGTGACGGCGAGGATCCTGAGACCGGTTCCCATAAGTGGTTCCTGCATGGGGTTTTCGCATGAGCGGGCCGCGCTATGCCGAACTGCAGGTCACCAGCCACTTCTCGTTTCTGCGTGGCGCCAGCTCCTGCGATGACCTCTTCGCGCAGGCCGCGGCGCTCGGCATCGCGGCCCTTGCGGTGGTCGACCGCAATTCATTGGCCGGCATCGTGCGGGCCCATCAGGCGGCCAAGGATACCGGCGTCAGACTTATCGTCGGCTGCCGCCTCGATCTGGTCGACGGCATGTCGGTGCTCGTCTATCCCACGGACCGGGCTGCCTATTCGCGGCTTTGCCGGCTGCTGACCCTGGGCAAGAAGCGCGGCGGCAAGGCGAAATGTCATCTGGAATGGAGCGACCTGCCTGACTATGCCGAGGGTCTGATCGCCGTTCTCGTGCCCGATCGCGCCGACGAAATCTGCGCCCTGCAACTGCGTCGCCTGCGCGAAACCTTCGGCGACCGTGCCTATCTCGCGCTGACGCTGCGCCGACGGCCCAACGACCAGGTCCGGCTCCACGAACTGTCCAACCTCGCAACCCAAATGCGGATGCCCACGGTGGTGACGAACGACGTCCTGTTCCACGAGCCCGGCCGGCGCGTCCTCCAGGACGTGGTGACGGCCATTCGCCACAACATCACCATCGACGAATTGGGCTTCCGGCGAGAGCGCCATGCCGACCGCTATCTCAAGCCGCCCGAGGAAATGGCGCGGCTGTTTTCGCGCTATCCGGGAGCCCTCGCCCGCACGCTCGAAATCGCGCGGCAGTGCCGCTTCTCCCTCGACGAACTCGCCTATCAATATCCGGAAGAGAAGATGCTGCCGGGGCTCACGGCCCAGCAGGCGTTCGAACGCCTCACCTGGGAAGGCGCCGAGCGACGCTATCCCGAGGGCGTTCCTGACAAGGTGGTGGCGCTCATCAAGCACGAGCTGCGCCTGATCGCGACCCTGCAATACGCCCCCTACTTCCTTACCGTGAACGCCATCGTGCAGTTCGCGCGCAGCAAGGACATCCTGTGCCAGGGCCGAGGCTCGGCCGCCAACTCCGCCGTCTGCTACGTGCTGGGCATCACCAGTATCGATCCCGAATGCAACAACCTGCTTTTCGAGCGCTTCGTCTCCCAGGAGCGCAAGGAGCCCCCAGACATCGATGTCGACTTCGAGCATGAGCGGCGCGAAATCGTCATGCAGTGGGTCTACGAGACCTATGGCCGCGACCACAGCGCCCTCTGCTCGACCGTGGTGCGCTATCACACTAAGGGCGCGGTGCGTGACATCGGCAAGGCCCTCGGGCTACCGGAGGACGTTACCAAGATGCTCTCGTCCCAGGTCTGGGGACACGGCGAGGGCATCGACGAGAAGCGCGCCCGCGAACTCAACCTCAATGTTGCCGATCGTCGGCTGCGGATGACGCTTGAACTGGCCCAGCAACTCGAGGGCACGCCCCGGCACCTGTCGCAGCATCCCGGTGGCTTCGTCCTGACCAATGACCGTCTCGACGACCTCGCGCCGATCGAGCCGGCCCGCATGGTCAACCGCCAGGTCATCGAGTGGGACAAGGACGACATCGACATCCTCAAATTCATGAAGGTCGACGTCCTCGCGCTCGGCATGCTTACCTGCATGAATCGCAGCTTCGATCTCCTCGCCGAGCACAAGGGCATGACCCTCGACCTGGCCACCATCCCGGCCGAGGACCCAGCGACCTACGCCATGATCCGCAAGGCCGACACGATCGGGGTCTTCCAGATCGAGAGCCGCGCCCAGATGTCGATGCTGCCCCGTATCAAGCCGCGCACCTTCTATGACCTCGTCGTCGAGGTTGCCATCGTGCGCCCCGGTCCGATTCAGGGCGACATGGTCCACCCTTATCTGCGCCGCCGGGAGGGCAAGGAGCCGGTCGAGTTCCCTACCCCCGAACTCGAGCGCGTCCTCGGCAAGACACTGGGTGTTCCGCTATTCCAGGAGCAGGCGATGCAGGTCGCCATGGTCTGCGCCGGCTTCAGTGCCGGCGAGGCCGACCAGTTGCGCCGCGCCATGGCGACCTTCAAGCACACCGGCGGCGTCAGCAAATTCGGCGACAAGTTGATCGGCGGCATGATCGCCAATGGCTACACGCAGGAATTCGCGGCCAACACCTTCAAGCAGCTCGAAGGCTTCGGTAGCTACGGCTTTCCCGAGAGCCACGCCGCCAGCTTCGCCCTCATCGCCTATGCCTCGAGCTGGATGAAATGCCACCATCCCGATGTCTTCTGCTGCGCACTGCTCAATTCTCAGCCAATGGGCTTTTACTTGCCGGCCCAGATCGTGCGGGATGCCCAGGCCCATGGCGTCGAAATCCGGCCGGTCTGCATCAATGCGAGCCGATGGGACTGCACGCTGGAGCCGATTGGCGAGGACGGTCGCTTCGCGGTCCGTCTCGGTCTGCGCATGGTCAAGGGGCTGGCCAATGCCGATGCTGCCGCGATCGTTGCAGCCCGGGCCGACGAGGCCTTCGCTTCCATCGACGATCTCTGGCATCGCGCCGGGATGCCGGCGGGATCGCTTGTCCAACTCGCCGAGGCTGACGCCTTCCGTCCTGACCTGGGTCTGGCGCGCCGCGAGGCACTATGGGCGCTCAAGGGCCTGCGTGATGAACCGCTGCCGCTCTTTGCCGCCGCATCGGCTCGCGAACAGCGGACCGTGTCGGAAATCCATGAACCGGCGTTGGTGCTGCGGCCGATGACGGCGGGTCGGGAAGTCGTCGAGGACTACGGCCATATCGGCCTCACCCTTCGCAGCCACCCGCTGTCCTTCCTGCGTTCCGATCTCGCGCGGCGCCGGATCGTCACCTGCCGCGACGCGATGCAGGCGGGTGATGGGCGCTGGCTGGAGGCGGCGGGCCTTGTCCTCGTCCGCCAACGCCCGGGCTCGGCCAAGGGCGTGATGTTCCTGACCATGGAAGATGAGACTGGCGCCGCCAATGTCGTGGTCTGGGTGAAGGTCTTCGAGAAGTTCCGCCGCGTCCTGCTCTCCTCCTCGATGCTAGCAGTTCGCGGCAAGATTCAGCGGGAGGGCGAGGTGGTCCACCTCGTCGCCCATTCCCTCACCGACCTTTCGGGGGAACTCGCCAGCGTGGGCAATCGCGAGACGCCGTTTCCGCTTCCCCATGGGCGGGGCGACGAAGCCCATCATGGTGGGCCCGGACTCGATCCGCGAAGCATGCCGAAGGGTCTGCGGCCACGGGACCTCGTCGATCCCACGCTGCAGGTTACGCCGATCAAGGTGAAGACACGGGACTTTCGATAGTGCTCGCGTCGTCCGTGCCCGCCGTAAGCGCAAAAGCGATGGCATAGATGGGTGGAGAGCGGTCGCCAATGGTCAGTGACCAACGAATGCCTTGCGCCCCTATTCGCGCCGTTGCAGCCATGATGGGACCTTCCCAGAAGCGGACATCTGCGCTGTCACGGCTCGTTGGCACCTCTGCGCCACAACCGAACGTTCGCGATAGCGCAATCTTGTGGTCGAGCAAAAGCTCAATAGGCAGGCCGTGGTACTTGGTGCCTCTTCCGGCGAGCCTCTGCGGCAAGGGAAGGTCAGTTTCGGTCAAACGAAGTTATATCCTTTATAGGCGGAGACGGAGCCGCTTGGCCCGGTCGAGGAAAGCGGGTTCTCCACCTTCGAGGATTTCGCATACTTCTTTCCGAATTTCAGGGTTTTCGAGGCCGCCCGCGATGTAGGTCATCGTCGGCAGAGCACCCGGCTGGTGGCGCCCGGCCTTTGCGACAATCACCTGATCCGCGTCGGTGTTCACGACCAGATTAGCATTGTGCGTCACCACTATAATCTGGCGGCGAAGCTTGGTTTCGCGGAACCGCTCGACCAGTTCGTCGTACACGGACTTCGGATCGAGATTTTCCTCCGGCTGATCGATCACGAGCGGTCGGTCATCGTTGCGATCAATGGACAAATACAGCAGGAGCAGGACAATGCCGCGGGTACCAGGCGAAAGCTGTTCGATCTCCACGCCGTCGTATTGAACGCTGTAGCGAACGCGGATGTGGTCCAGGCTGTAGAGCCAAGCGGAGAGCTCTGCCGCCCATGCGCGGTATCGCTCAAGATTGGAGCGGTCCTCCAACGCTTCGGCAACAAAATCGCGGTCATGGTCCGTTCTAAACTTTGCAAGCGCCGATGCGATGTCGTCGGCGCTGCCAGATTCCCAAATTGCCAGCAACCTTGCTTTGACGGCCTTTAATAGGGCACCCTTGCCTTGGAAGGGCCCAGTCTTGCGGGCGTCGAGCAGCTGTTCGCCGCGGGCCGCCCACCCCTCTACGTCTACGGTACGGCGAACATTGAAGGTAAGCTTGCCAAGGGCACCGGGCTGGCCAGCGATCTGCTGACCAAGCGGTTCGTATAGGCTTGCGAGTTCGTTGGCCTCGCCAATGATCGCAGCGACGGCCTTCTTGTAGTTTTCGGTGCGTTGCGTCGCCAGCGTCTTGATCTTGTCGTCGGCCGCTTCGGCCAGTTCTATCGAACGCCGGAGCTTAGCGAGGTTGGCTTCGCCCTGGGTGATCTTCTCCGTAAGTCGACTGTAGGTTCGGGCGTTCTCCGTCGCGATACCAACGACTTGCGTCAGGCGGGCAACTTCCGCGTCGAGGTGACCGAGCGCTTGCTGGTCAAGAGCGACACCCTCGGCCAGCCGGGAAATCGTGATATCAGCATCGGGGGTAAGTGGCGGAAGGGCCTGACCGCGAAGTCCAGCCGTGCTCGTCTCAAGCTTCTTGATTGCTGCGTTGACCGTACCAGCGGGATCGCCCTTGAAGTCGACTTCGAAGGTCTTCCAGTCCGCTTCCCGCAAGCCAGCTTCAGTGTGGGCATCCCTGAGGTCGCGTAGCATGCCGGGGAGGACGCTTTCCTTCCAGGAACGAATGGCATCGAGCAGTGCGAGCAGAGTCTGACGGCGGCGCTGCTGTGCTTGAATCAGGTTCCGGCGCGCGACCGCCGCCTCATCGACCTCTGCGAGGGTTTCGGATGCGGCCTTCGTGGCCGCATTCCCACCGCTCACGAGTGCTTGCCGGTCCTTCTTGTCTTTCTCCAGCGTTGCCTGGACGGTGTCGCGCTGCTTCTTCAAGCCTTCGAGCGCGTCTTTGCGCTGACGCTCAACATTCATCTCGTTGGAAGTCTGGATAATCGCTAGTTCTTGGCGTTGACGTTCGGAGCGCCAGCGTTCGGCGCGCAGCGAGAGCAGCTCGCCGAAGTTGGCCGCCTCCATGCGGTCTTCCTCGGGATGGGCTTGGAAGACGACCCGCTCGATCTCGGTAAGCAGTTCGTCGGTGATCCCTTCAGCGGAGCAAAGTCGGTCCACGAATTGCTGGGACAGATAGCGTACTCGGGAGTCATCGAGAACCTGCTCCGTCTCAACGGCCCGAAGGTCGCTGTAGGTCTCGTCGCCAAGAGCCCATTTCAGCGTGGAGCATTCGGACCCGAGGAGCTTGGCGGCGCGGTAAAGGAAGGACTTCTTTGCTTCGTCGTCCTTGGATTGGCGGGCGGCGTACGCTCCCGCAGCGATGATCTCAGCAAGCGCCGTCTTGCCCGAGCCGCGTGCGCCGATGATCGCAACCAGCCCTGCGTTGAGGTCAACCGCCCCATTCGAAAACCACGACGCATTTGTCACGGTGACGCGCTCAATCACTTCGGATGACAGCGCCCCGATGGGATGCGTCGGACCGACAAAGACACGCGCGCTGGGCTCGAGGACGACCTGCCTGAGGCTCTCAAAGGTCACATCGCCCTTGATCCATGTGTAGAGGTCGTTATCCGGCTTGCCCACCTTGCCGAAGCTGTGGGCATCGCTACCGTGCAAGCACGGTTTGCGGCCACCCCACCCCAGAATGAGCTGCTCAAGGGTCGCCGCACCAAGCCCGAGCCAGAAGTCGCGCAGTTTCTGCGATGAACCGAAAATGAAGTGCGCTGCCTTCTCGATCTCCTTCCGCATCGTCGCCAGCGACGTGTCGCCCTGCAAGCCCGCAGTCCCGTCGCCTTCGCCAGCCGCCACCCCAACCAAGATGTTGCGTTGAGCCCACTCCGACTTATCGAACGCATCCCGGAGTTTCGAACGGCTGACTTTGAACTGATTGGTGCCCTCCTTTAGCGCGGCTTCCGGCGCGAGGTTCGGGTCGCGCTTATGGGTGCGACCCAATCGGATTAGTTCATCGCGGTCGCAAGCGTAAGTTTCGCCGTGCGCCTCGAAGGTCAGCTTCCTCATAAAGCTCTGCAGTTTCTCTAGGTGGTCGGGCTCGTCGGGACAGACCAGGAGATGAAAGTTGATGACGCCATCAGAGGATGTGCCCATCTCGAAGCGCATCTCGACATTGGGGAAAATCAGCTCGACACCTTGCAGACGCCCAGCGTTCTTATGAGCGACCACCTGCTCGTAGAGAGTGAAGCTGTAGTAGTCGGTGATGCCGAGGGCGCGGATGCATGGCGATGACTGCTCGATCGCTTGCAGGTAGGGCTCCCAAGCATTCTGGCCGAAATTGTTGGCGAGAATGGTGCCTGGCGCGTGGATGTGGGGGTCCCAGCGATGCCAGATCGAGCCGCGTCGATTTTTTTTGTCGTCCAATTTGAGGCCCTCAACTATAACCTTGAGGGCAGAGCCGCGTTACGGCGGCGCCAAACGACGCGTCTCCCCCACGCCAATACTACAGTGCGAGTTTGGAGAATGCCAATTGATCGCCCATTCTAGGTAATCGCCCCGGAGCGAAGCTGCGGCGTATGAGCGCCGAAGAAGTTTTGACGCCTCGTGGGCAGCGGCAAGCGGTCGATCCGTGAGTGCGGTCGAAGGGCCGCTTTGGGGTGGAACCGGCCGGTTGGAATGAGCTCCATTCCGGCCTTTGGCCTACCCACGCCGCCCTAGTCCGATCCCTGTCGAACGGTTTCAACCGCGAGTGAGCCCTCCGGTAGGGGGAGCAGCAGTTCGGCTTCTGTCTTCGTGAGGTAGATCCAGTGCGCCCAGTCGGCTGGGCGCAGCACCACACACCACGACCTGGCGGTCATGATAAGCAACAATATCGGGACCAGGCTCGGTGGTCAGCATGGCGAAGGCCGGCCTGGAGCCATCTGCGCCTTCGCGCCAAATGCCGGCGATCGCCATGAATGGCGCATCGTTCAGCGTGAACCGATGCTTTGCTTTTGGATATTTCTTGCCCGTGAATTCGAAGAAGGCCGATGCGGGAATGAGGCATCGGTTGCTCTTGTCGAAATACCGGCCATCAGAGCGGTAGTTGAAGACGGGGCCACCCTTCGGATTGGATGGTGGGAAGCTGAAATTCATTGGCACCAATTCAATGCCGTTGCCGGCAGCGCGCATCACCGGCGCCATTTCGTTGATCCGGATATCGTCGCTTTCCGGCAGGTCGAGTTCGGTCTGTTGCGTCGGGACGCCAAGCTCGAGTGCCTGCATCATCTGGACGTATTCGACCCATTTCACATGTTGTTCGTAGGCATTGCACATGCCGCGCACTCTATCGCGAAACGCAAATGAGTCGAGATGGGCGTCCCTTCGGGCCGGGCTCTCGGCTGGCGCTGAAGCCCCGCTCTGCGGGTCTTCACCCTTCGGGCTTCCATCCCTGACGCGGCACGGCGCCGACAGCGCGGAGCCCCTCCTCTCAGCGTCGGTCTTGCGCATCGCGAGAGTGAGAGGGCGGTTTGGAGGGCAATGACGGCGAAGGACTGGGAGAGAGGCTTCCGGCGCCCGTCATGGAGAACTCCCATGAACAATTCAGTGACTATCGATGCCGGCCGCGACGCACCCGGCGGCTACAAAGTGGATGCGAGCCGCGGCGAGCGCATCGGGCGTGTTTCCTCGGAGTGGTTCAACCGCCCGGCTGATGAGCGCTACCTCTCGCTGTCCGCGTTGATGGCTTCTGTGCAGGGGCGGACCGAGCGCAGCCGGACCCGCACCGTCGACAGCGCCGCGATCCGGGTCGAAGCCAGCCGCGACGATGCCGAGCGGCTTGCCCTTGTGCTTCCGGGTGCCGACAGGCCGGTCGCCCCGACGCATTGGAGCTTTGGTCAACTCGCCGGCATCGTGGGCGCGCCGGCGACCTACCTGCGTCAACTTCCGGCACCGCTCGCCGGTATCAACCTGCAATATGGCCTGACCGCGCATCGCGCCGAGCAGGTCAAGACGCTCGAGTTCGATAACGGGCGCGTCGAGCTCCGCGCCGTCACTGGCCCGGACTATGGGCGCATCTATGATCACGAACTGGTTGCGGCCGTGCAGCAGATCGCCGGCAATGGCACCGGCGACACGCGTTGGAAGATCCCCGGCGTGCTCGACTGGTCGACCGGTATCTACAATCCCCGCGTCGACATCACCTCGGATACCACCACGCTCTATGCTTCGGATCGCGACGTGTTCCTTTTCCTGGTCGATGACCTCAACCCAATCGAAGCAGGCAGGCTGCCGGATGGCTCGCCCGATCTCTACTTCCGGGGTTTCTATTGCTGGAATTCCGAGGTCGGCGCGAAAACGCTCGGCATCGCCAGCTTCTACCTTCGCGCCGTGTGCCAGAACCGCAATCTCTGGGGCGTCGAGGATTTCGAGGAGATCACTATCCGCCACTCCAAATATGCCGCCTCACGCTTCGCACACCAGGCTGCGCCGGCGCTGACCCGTTTCGCCAACTCCTCGCCCATGCCCTTCGTCAACGGCATCCGGGCGGCCCGCGAAAAGATCGTCGCCCGCGGCGACGACGATCGCACGGAGTTTCTTCGCAAGCGCGGCTTCTCCAAGGCGGAGACAGCGAAGATCATCGAGACTGTGCTCGCCGAAGAAGGACGCAAGCCCGCGAGCGTCTTCGACTTCGTGCAGGGCATCACCGCCGTCGCGCGGGACAAGCCGCACCAGGATGCCCGGCTCGACCTGGAGGGCAAGGCCAAGAAGCTCCTCGACCGGGCCGCCTGATTTCAGCAAAGCCGGCGATGCGGATTTCCGTTTCTCCGCTTCTGCGCCTTTCCCAAAAGCCGACTGTGCGGCGCCGTCCTCAGAGTGAGAGGGCGGCGCCGATCTTCGTGACGGGTTGGAGGCCGAGAGAGGTTCCCGGCCGCCCGTCGCGGAGTACATCACAATGGCTACTGCCAAGAAGAAGCCCACCATCACCCTGTCGCCCTCCCGCGACGTTCCCTTCAACCAGCTCGTGCTGAGCCAGTCCAATGTCCGGCGCATCAAAGCTGGTGTCTCGGTCGAGGAACTCGCCGAGGACATCGCCCGCCGGGGCATCCTACAGGGTCTCACCGTCCGCCCGGTCGTCGATGAAAACGGCACTAAGACCGGCATGTTCGAAGTGCCGGCCGGCGGCAGGCGTTTCCGGGCGCTGGAACTGCTCGTGAAGCAGAAGCGCCTGGCCAAGACCGCGCCAGTCCCCTGTGTCGTCCGCGAGGGCGGCATTGCGGAGGAGGACTCTCTGGCCGAAAACGTCCAGCGCGCACCGCTCCATCCGCTCGATCAGTTCCGCGCGTTTCTCACCCTGCGCGAAAAGGGTCAGGTCGAGGAGGAAATCGCCGCGACCTTCTTCGTCTCGGTGAACGTGGTCAAGCAGCGCCTGAAGCTCGCATCAGTCTCTCCGGTGCTGCTCGATGTCTACGCCGAAGATGGCATGACGCTCGCCCAGCTCGAAGCGTTCACCGTGTCGGGCGACCACGCGCGCCAAGAACAGGTCTTCGAGCGCGTCAAAACCTCCTACGACAAGTCGGCCTATGCCATCCGGCGCATGCTCACCGAAGGCGCCGTCCGTGCCACTGATAAGCGGGCGCTGTTCATCGGCATCGAGGCGTATGTCGAAGCGGGCGGCTCGGTGCTGCGCGATCTCTTCGAGGGCGATGATGGTGGCTGGCTGCAGGACGTCGCCCTGATCGACAAGATGGTGAACGACAAGCTCAGCGGCGAATCCGAGGCGGTTGCCGCCGAGGGCTGGAAGTGGACCGAGGTCGCGCCTGATTTCGCCTATGGCCACACCTATGGTCTGCGACGCCTCCACGGTGAACCCGTGCCGCTCACGGCCGAGGAAGAAGCCACGCGCGACGCGCTCAAGGCGGAGTTCGATCGCGTCGTTGCGGAGCATGAAGGTGCCGACGAGCTGCCCGACGAGGTCGACGAGCGGCTGGGCGAACTCGAGACCGCACTCGAGGCCTTTGACGAACGGCCGCCGTCCTTCGATCCCGAAGAAATCGCCCGTGCCGGCGCCTTCATCAGCATCGCTGGCGATGGCCGCCTGCGCGTCGATCGGGGCTATGTTCGCCCCGAGGATGAGACTTCGGTCAAGCCGGAGAATGCATCCGATGGCGAAGCAACGGATGAAGGAACGTCGGCCGGCGACAATGCCGAGGGTGCCGACGGCGATCCGGTACCCGAACCTGAGGAAGACGAGAGTCTTTCGCCTATCTCCGACCGAATGATGACCGAATTGACGGCGCATCGGACGCTCGGTCTCCGGCACGCCCTCGGCGAGGATCCAGATGTCGCCTTCCGCGCCGCGCTGCATGCCCTGACGCTCAAGGTCTTCTACCAGTATGGCTCGGATAGCTGCCTTGAGCTGGACCTCAAGACCGTCAGCTTCGGCGCCCAGGCGCTAGGGCTGAACGACAGTGTCTCGGCCGAGGCGATCCATGCCCGGCATGAGGGCTGGACGAAGGCTCTGCCGAAGGATTCGGCTGAGCTCTGGGACGCGCTTGGAGACTGGGACAGCGACAGCCGCGCCGCCTTGTTCGCCCATATCGTCAGCCTCTCGGTCAATGGCGTCAGCGAGGCCTGGAACCGTCGGCCGCGGGCGCTCGTCCATGCCGATCAGTTGGCCCACGCCGTCGATCTCGACATGTCGGCGCGCTGGAAGCCGACCGTCGACACGTTCCTCGGTCGCGTGACCAAGGCGCGCATCCTTCAGGCTGTCGCCGAAGCGAAGGGCCAACGCGCTGCCGACCGGATCGCCCATCTCAAGAAGGGCGACATGGCGACAGAAGCGACGACGCTGCTTAACGGCACCGGCTGGTTGCCCGAGCCGCTTCGTACGCCGGGGCGGGAGACGGTAACCGACATGTCGGTTGTGGAACTGGCCGTCGTAGAAACGGCGGAGGTAGCGGACGAAACGGCCATGGCCGACGACGACGGCATCACCGATGATGACGAGGTCGGCGTCGAAGCGATCATGGCTGCCGAATAGTCCTCTCGACCCTACGACTGGCCCGCCGGCAACGGCGGGCCTTTCTTTTTGAAGGAGGTCACCATGCGCGAACCGCCGCATGCACTGGCACGCCGCCTTGCCGACAGGGCCGAGGCGGTCTGCCGGCTTTATCTCTCCAATGGCCGGCGCCAGGGGAACTATTGGACCGTCGGCGATGTGCGCAATACGCCGGGTCGTTCCATGTTCGTCCGTCTTGCAGACTCCGCAAGAGGTTCTGCCGGGCGCTGGACCGACGCCGCAACTGGCGAGCATGGCGATCTGCTGGACGTGGTGCGCGAGGCGCTTGGGCTCAAAACCTTCGGAGATGTCGCTAAGGAAGCCCGGGCCTTCCTCGGCCTGTCCCATGAAGCAGCACCTCCGGTGTCTGCAGCCTCTCAGCGCGCACGCTCCCCGGCCGGGTCGACGGGGGCCGCCCGCCAGCTGTTTGGCATGTCGCAGCCGATCATCGGAACCATCGTGGAAGCGTATCTCCGTGGACGCGGCATTACGACTTTGCACGGAACCGGATCACTGCGGTTTCATCCGCGCTGCTACTACCGCCCTGACGATCATCGACCGACGGAAACCTGGCCCGCCATGATCGCCGCCGTCACCGATCTGGATGGGCGGCTGACAGGCGCGCACCGGACCTGGCTTGCACCGGACGGTCTTGGCAAGGCACCCGTCGACACGCCGCGACGGGCAATGGGCGACCTTCTTGGCAACGCCGTTCGCTTCGGCGCACCCGGCAGCGTCATGGCAGCGGGCGAAGGCATCGAGACGACCCTTTCGCTCAGATGCGCCCTGCCCGACATGGCGATGGCGGCAGCTCTCTCGGCCGCCCATCTCGCCGCCATCCTGTTCCCGCCGACCCTGGAACGGCTCTATGTCATCCGCGACAATGATCCGGCCGGTGACGGTGCCCGCGACAGTCTGATGGAGCGGGCCACTAGCGCCGGAATCGAGGCGATCGCGCTGTCACCGGCGATGGAGGACTTTAACGACGATCTCCGCCATTTCGGGTTGGACGCACTCCGCAAATCGATCGCGGATCAGCTCATGCGCAGGGACCGCTTCCGCTATCTGAACCGGGCGGCATGAGCCGGCGGGGGGAAGCGCGCGGCGCACGCCCCCGACGACCTCGCAGGGATGCGGGTCCGCCGGTCGAGAGCCGCGACCCGGCCTTCTAGAGGGCGATCGGGCCCACAAGCGGCCCGGCCAGGCAATGGCGGCGACCGACTATTTTCCGGCGGCGGGAGATTGCTGGCGAAAGCCAGCGACGAGGCGCCACGCCTTTCCATCGCGAGCCAAAATAGCCGGCCGTCGCCATCCTCCGCTACCGCTCCGGCCCTCCGCTGCGCTCCGGGTGCCGGGCCGTCCCGCCTGTGGGCTTTCGTCGCCATGAAGGCCGCGGGGGTCGCGGTCAAACCGACGGGAGCATCCCATGCGCGAGCACGACGACACCGAACCACACCACGCCGCATCCCCAACCGACCACGTCCTGACCGAACTTCAGCTCTATGGCTGGCGCCCCTTCGCCGACGAGCCCGATCCGCGACCACTTCCCAATGGCGAACAAGTGGCCGGCGCCGTGGCCGACATCTTCGACGCCGTCATCGCCACGCTGGCCGACACGCGCCTCGAACCCGATCTCGACGACCTGCTCTGGAGCATCACCAATGTCTTCCACCGCGCCGTGCTGCGGATCGAGCGGCAACTTGATGACAACGAGCAGTTCCAGCGTCGCCTGCAGCGGGAACAGGACGGCACCGAGATCAAGGCGGTGGAACTGGAGAACCTCACCGCCCAGGGCCAGACCATGATCGAACGGCGCAACGCTTTCGAGCTTATGCGCGACCAGTCCGCCGAACACTACGAGCAGCACACCGGCTCAAGTTGGCGTCCGCGCACCGGCTCGATAGTCAACCACCGCCATCTCACCGCCGCGATGATCGACAGCCGCGATTTCCTCGCCGCGCGGAGCAAGGCCGACACCGAAGTGATGCTGCCGGCAGGTCCAAAGATCGCCGTGACCGGCGGCCTCGACTTCAACGACCACAACTTGATCTGGGACGTGCTCGACAAGGTCCATGCCAAGCACCCCGACATGGTGCTGGTCCACGGCAAATCGCCCCGAGGCGCCGAACTGATCGCCGCGAAATGGGCCGACACTCGCAAGGTTCCCCAGATCGGCTTCGCCCCGGACTGGGACAAGCACGGCCGGGCCGCGCCGTTCAAACGCAACGATGCGATGCTAGACATCCTGCCGATCGGCGTCATCGTCTTCCCGGGCACCGGCATCCAGGACAATCTCGCAGACAAGGCGAGGAAGCTCGGCATCAAGTCCCACGACTTCCGCAAGAAGGACGGCGCGTGAGCGCCGCTGTATTTCCGCAAAGCCGTATCACATTTCCACTGAAAACCTGCTTTCAGTCAGCTTTTCCCGTCACCGCGATACGGGCAGCGCGTGCATAGTGCTCCAGTTCCACATCGCCATCGATCAGCTGATCCAACAGCGCTTTCATTTCGCTTTGATCCGATGCTGACTGAAACGGCCCCGGGTGTCGCGCGATCGCCAGCACTGCGATGGCCAACGCCTTCTGCACCAGGTGCAGATCACGATCCTTGAATTCTGCCATCACACCAATCCTCCAGAACGATCCGACCGACCATACCCCGCGCCGATTGCAGAAGGGCAATGGGCTTCAGGGCTCGTGACAACGGCTCCTGGGCAAGGGAACACCACCCCCGCTTCCAAATAGCGCTGATCCTTGGTCCGGCCCATGGCCTGACGCCATCAACCCGTAAAGGGTCCGCTACGCGAGCGTGCGGCCTTGAGGCTTCGCCCCTGCGGTGATTGCGGCCATGGACCGGACACATCGGGCGCCTGTCGCGCGGGGGATGGTCTCCCGCCTCCAAAACAGGAGCCGGAACAATGTCACTCAACGACGCTCACGCCTTCGCCTTCAGCCTCGCCGCAACCCTCATGGTCAATATCATCATCTTTCAGGCCGGCGACGGCAGCCTCGGCGTCATGCCCGCCAGTGAATACGACGGCGATACGGCCGCCATCGTCCACGAGTTCGATCCTTTCGCCCCCTGACGGGGCAGCCTCGCCGCGGGAGCGAAAGTCCTGCCGGATTTCCGCTCCCACCGCCGCTCATCTTCGGCTATGCTTCAAACTGCGCCGTGGTGGTTGTGGAGGCGCGACCGTCAGACCTTTTCTCACGGAGACCACCACCATGATCTTCCTCGGCATCCTCCTTTGCATCGCCGGCATCGGATTCCTTTGCTGGCTCCTGTTCACGCTCGCTGTCTACGCGCTTCCGTTCTTCGTAGGCGTGACTACGGGCGTGTGGGCCTACGGCACCGGAGCCGGTCCGATCGGCGCGTTCATCGTCGGCATCGCCACCGCTGGCGCGACGCTCGCGGTCGGCCACTTCACCTTCACATTCGTTCGCCCGGTCTGGGCTCGTCTTGCGGTCGCGCTCCTCTTTGCCGCACCAGCATCGGTCGCCGGCTATCACGCGACACATGGTCTTGCGACGCTCGCTGTGCCGTCCGTGGGCTGGCAAATCGCTTTCTCGATCGTGGGCGCGATCACCGTAGGCATTGCCGCTTGGGTTCGGTTGCTGGCTGTGGCACCGCCCGAGCTAGCCATGCGAGGCGTCGCTCGCGACTAGGCGCCATCCGGAGCTTGAGGGCCAGGACGGCGAGGATCACTACCAAGCCGCTCCTCGCAGCGTCAGGGTCACGGACAGAGCGTTGAAGCCCAAAGGGTTCCCACCCCACGGCACAGATCCGAGCAGTACCCCGTCTGGCATTGACCGCCATGACGACCTCGAGCGGCTGTCGATCGCAGATGCAATGGCGGTCCTCTCCCTGGGAGGCTCATTCCGCTGACATCGCGGATATGGTCGAAAGGCGGGCTGAGCGCTGTAGAGCAGCGCCGGTTATTCGAAGTGAACGTCGGTCGCCACGTTCTCGCTTGAGGTCCTCTGACAGGTCGACCGCTCCAAAACGGCCTCATCAATGGCCTGATCTGACCGAAGGTCGGCTACGCCTCGACCGCCTATGCGGCAATGGCGCCGATCGACTTTCTTCCCCTGCCGGCTGTGCCGTCATTCCTCGCGAGACAACAAAGTCGCCTGGCTGCCATCCTCCGCTGACGCTGCGGTCGCAAGCGATGCCGCGTCGATCGCCTCCGGCCTGCCGATCGCCATCGAGGCCGCAATGGTGCGGGCTCGAAGCAGAGATCAAGGAGAACTACCATGGCGACCATCGGCACCTTCAAAAAGTCCGGCAACGAATTCACCGGCGAAATCGTCACCCTGAGCCTTCAGACCAAGAACGTCCGCATCGTCCCCGAGAGCCGCCAGGTCGGCGAGAACGCCCCAAGCCACCGCGTCTTCGTGGGCCGCGCCGAGATCGGCGCCGCCTGGTCCAAAACCTCCAACGAGGGCCGCGACTACCTCGGCCTCAAGCTCGATGACCCGAGCTTCAACGCTCCGATCTACGCCAACCTCTTCGACGACGAGGAAGGCGAAGGCTTCAGCCTCATCTGGTCCCGCCCCAGCCGCCGCAACGGCGACTGAGCCGCCTGAGCAACGCCCCGCCCGGACACACCGGGCGGGGCCAAGCCCTTTCCGGGCGACCGAATCAGTTCGGGCTTAATTCCCCAAGGCCAGCTCCGCGCGGCACTTTTCTCTCGCTATATCACCAAAGAACGACTATTTTAGCCGTAGTTCTGGCGTGCGCATTTAGGTCTGTAGGAGGTGGTCATGCATGATCACCGCCCGACAGACGCGGGCCGCGCGCGCGTTGCTTGGTTGGACGCAGGAGACGCTCGCTGAGAAGGCCCTGGTATCGCTGACCGCGTTGAAGCGCCTTGAGTCCGAGAACGACTTCAAGGTGTACGAGACGACACGCGATCAGGTGCGCCGGACCCTTGAGAACAGCGGTATCGTCTTTCTGTCCTCCGACCAAGGGGAAGGAGTGATGCTTGTTCGTGCGAAGATCGATTCCCCCGGTTCGTCCTAGCCTCTCACGGACCGGCGCGGCGATGCGCCGTGCGCATCACCTGATGCCTTCGTGCACTCGCGCGTTCACCTGCCAGCCGATACTGCTAACAATGATGCAGACGCTGCGATGACTGGCTGCGGGAGATCGGCGTGACACAAGAAGCGTTTCTGGACCGGCCACCAGAGAGCCAAGAGATCACCAGGTACGATCGCGAGCACATGAAGCTGTATATTCGCCTGCTTGACGCGGCGGCGGACGGTGCCGACTGGCACGAGGCGGTCTCGATCCTCTTTGGTTTAGCTGCTGACCTCGAACCCGAACGAGCCCGCCGCGTCTACGACGCCCATCTTGCCCGCGCACGCTGGATGACAGAGCACGGCTACCGCAAGCTTGTCCGCGAGGGCCGTCACTAACTCGACCGCGATGCGGCGCCCGCATCGCGCGTTGTCCACGCGAGGGCTTCCCGAGGTCTTTCCATCCGGCAATCGTGTCGCTCCCAGCATGTACGAGACATGCACGCCTGGAGGACACTGATGCGGCCGGACACATCACAGTGGCGATCCTCGTCGACGTACGACTATCTCGACGACCTCGTCGCCGCGGATCTCGCCTGGGAATGGTTGCGCCGCAACGCCGACTATCAGCGCGACTACGCTGAATCTGAACGTCCCGACGCGCACCGTGAGCGCCTGATGAACATGGTGCGAATGCGCTGGGGGCTTCGATTTCTCTGTCGACCCGACTTTCAGTGCCATCAAGACAACGGTGTTTTGGGTGCCGGAATCCGATCCGGGCACCATCATGCTCACGGCGATCCCGCCATTGCCATTGCCGGGCTTGGAAGGCTTTGCGCCACCTGATCTCGATCTCGGCAACGCGCAGTTAGGCCCGGAGGGGCTGAGCATTGTGCACGGCAAGGGTGCCGCAGCCATCCGCCTTCTGGTGCTTGGCGATGCGCGGCTCGATAAGCCGCTGGCGGCCCTTGTTCCGCTTGACGCCGACGGTCTCGATCGCATCGAGGCCGTGACGCGGCTCTGGCGCGCACTGCATAGCCGTCGCGTTTTCCCCGATGCCCGCCTGACGGCACAGCAACGCCGAAGGCTGCGCCACATGCTGCAGGCCGTCGACGGCAGCATGAACGGCGCGAGCTACCGCGAGATCGCAAACGTCATCTACGGCGCGCCGCGCGTCGCAGCAGATTCCTGGAAGACCTCGGCGCTTCGAGACAGCACCATAGACCTCGTCAAGGACGGCCGCGCCATGATCGCCGGCGGCTACCGCAAGCTTCTGCGCCATCGCCGCAAGTCCTGACACGCTTCGCGGCAACGACTGGGGTGCGAATTTAGCTCACCCTTCTTCGCCATCCCCCCTCGCGGCGCCTCTCCGCCACCGTGGCCTTCGTCCGCCGCTGATCGCCAGCGGCCTCAATGAACCCACGGAGGCCCGATCATGTCCGCCAACCTCACCGGCTTGCCGCCACGCTTTCTGCGTACTCCCGAAGCTGCTCGATTCCTGGGTCTGTCCGGCCGCACCCTGGAGAAACACCGGACCTACGGGACCGGCCCATCCTATCGAAAGCTCGGCGGGCGCGTCGTCTACGCGATCGACGACCTGCAGGCCTGGGCAGACCGGGGCGCCGTTACTTCGACCTCCGATCCCCGCGGCACTGTTCTCCCCGCAAAGCGCCATGAGGCCGTGACGCCCGTCGTTGCCAGCCGTCACGCCCGCTGACCGTCGCGCCGGTTTCCTCAATGCCGGTGCGCCGTCGCCCCCTGTCGGAACGCGGACAACTCGAACTGTTCCGTGCGCGCGGCAGGGATCTCGCACCCCGAGACACGCAGGATCTCATGGCCTATCCGTTCTTCAGCCTCTCCAAATCCCATCGGATACAGCCCATCGACTTCTCCGCCGGGGACGTTGTCATCCGCGTCGAAGCCGTCCCCGAACACGGCATGGCAACCATATGGGACGCCGATATCCTGATCTGGGCAGCCAGCCAGATCGTCGAGGCGCGCGACGCCGGACTGCGCACGTCGCGTCTCATGGCGGCGACGCCCTACGAAATTCTCACCTTCATCGGACGCGGCGTCGGCGCGCGCGACTACCAGCGCCTGAAGGCGGCGCTCGATCGCCTGCAATCGACAACGGTGGCGACGACGATCCGCCAGCCCGCGCAGGGTCGTCGGCACCGCTTCTCCTGGATCAACGAGTGGGTCGAGCGCAGGGATCGGCGCGGGCGTCCCGCCGGCATCGAGCTGATCGTCCCCGACTGGTTCTACCAGGCGGTCCTCGACGATGCCCTCGTGCTCACCATCGACCGCGACTACTTTTCGCTGACGGGCGGGCTCGACCGCTGGCTCTATCGGCTCGTGCGCAAGCATGGCGGACGACAGCGCGCTGGCTGGCGCTTCGACTTCCGCCATCTCTACCTGAAGTCCGGTAGCCTCTCACCCTTCAAGCGGTTTGCCTTCGAGCTGCGCGACATCGTCAGACGCCAGCCGCTGCCCGGGTACACCCTGTTCATCGAGGTCGAAATCAGCGGCCGGCTTCTGCTCTCCTTTGAGCCGTCTCCTCAAGGAAGACCTGTGGACGGCCTCGTGCTATCGGGAACCCGCACTATCGTGCCATCGGGAACCCGAGGCTCGTGCTATCGGGAACCCAAACCGGGGTTAACCGACTGCACGGCAAGCGAAAATCGCGCCCTTAACTTAGAATCTAACACAGAATCTAACTCTTATGGCGCGCGCGGCATCGTCAAGAGCCCTGTCGACGACGGCAATCGCGACGAAACACAGACGCTTCAGCCCCCGATCTTCCCGCACACGTCTTTCAGTAGATCCGGCGTTCCTACACCTGAACTTCCCCTCGAACCTAAGCCGCGAGGGGCAAAATGATCGTAACGCTCCTCAATCAGAAAGGCGGTGTCGGCAAGACGACGCTGGCGCTGCATCTCGCCGGGCAATGGGCCAGGACGGGAAAGCGCATCACGCTGATCGATGCCGACCCGCAGGGCTCGGCTCTCGATTGGTCGCAGCAGCGCGCCTTGGAAGGTCTGCCCCGGCTGTTCGGGGTTGTCGGGCTGGCGCGCGATACACTGCATCGCGAGGCGCCCGAACTGGCCCGTGGTGCCGATCATATCGTCATCGACGGGCCGCCCCGTGTCGCCGCGCTGATGCGCTCGGCGCTGCTCGCGGCCGATCTTGCGCTTGTGCCGGTTCAGCCGTCTCCCTTCGATGGCTGGGCGTCGGCCGAGATGCTGGCGCTGATCCGGGAGGCGCGGATCTACCGCCCCCAACTTGTCGCTCGGTTCGTACTCAATCGTTGCGCGCGTACCGTCATCGCCCGCGAAACGGCCGAGACCCTGGCCGATCACGATCCGCCGGTGCTCGCAGCGACCATCGGCCAGCGCGTCGCCTTCGCCGATGCCGCACAATCGGGCCGCCTCGTCTTTGAGACAGACAAGGATAGCCCGGCTTCACGCGAGATTGCGGCCTTCGCGGCCGAAGTTGGAAGGATCGCGCCATGAATGGGCGATCCCCGA
Source organism: Mesorhizobium loti CJ3sym (assembly GCF_000472785.1). GTDB lineage: Bacteria > Pseudomonadota > Alphaproteobacteria > Rhizobiales > Rhizobiaceae > Mesorhizobium > Mesorhizobium loti_E. The sequence continues at coordinate 34,643 of NZ_AXAL01000019.1, read as the reverse complement.
AGCGCGGCTTCATCGCCCGTCCCGTCACCGCCGAGGACTGGATCAAGGAATCCAGGATAGCGCCGGGTCGAAGCAGTGACGGCTCCGGCTTCACCGCCCGGCTGACGATCGACGTCACACCCGAACTGCGCAGTCGCATCAAGATCGTCGCCTTCCAGCGCGGCCAGACCGTCGCCGACATGCTGCGCGACCTGCTCGCCCGCGAATTTCCCGGGAGCCAAGGAGACACTCCGTGACCCGAAACCAGACGCCTCGTATGCGCGGCGGCCGACCGCCCGACGTTGCCACACCATCCACAACCCTCGTAGAGCTGACCTGGATCGAGAAGCGGATCGAGCACTGGATCAGGTTCGGTCGCAAGGTTCACGAGCGGGTTCTCGACCAGCGCCACCGCGTCGTCGGCTTTGCGCCCAACACGACCTTCGCCTTCGTCCGCTGGGCGGCGAACGACTTCGGCACGATCATCTCGCGCATCGACATCCTGCGCGCGGTTCGTGACGGCGAGCCGTTCCAGACGCTGCCCTTCGTCAGACCAGGCGGCGACATCCTGCTGAAAGTCGACCGCTGGCCGAAGGTCGAGCGCGTGCTGCAGGCCATCGACGCCATCGAGGCGCTCGGCATCGATCCCGTCGATGTCGCGCCCGACCATTGGCGGCATGTTCACAACCGTCTGAAGGCCGACCAGGAGCCACGCCCGTACACCCGCGAGCGGCATGACGCCTGGCTCCAGCGTAGCAGGACCGAACGATGACGCGCTTTGGCTACATCATGACGACATATTTCGCGGTGCTCGCGATCGGTGGGCTGTCATTCATCCATATCGCCCCGAAGCTGGTCTGGAACGCGTCAGCCAGTACGCCGATCGGTCTCTACAGCATCCTCCCCGCGGGCAGGCTCGAAGTCACCGATCTGGCCGCCGTCGATCCGCCCGAACCGCTGGCGAGCTTCCTCGCCGATGGCGGCTACCTGCCGCGAGGCGTGCTGTTGATGAAGCGCGTCGTGGGCCTTCCCGGACAGGAAGTCTGTCGCGACGGCGTCACTATCACCGTCGATGGCATCGCGATGGGTACGGCGCTCGAACGCGACCGGCTCGGCCGACCGCTGCCGGTCTGGCAGGGCTGCCGTCGCATCGCCAGCAGCGAACTCTTCCTCATGAACTGGGATGTTCGCGACAGCCTCGATGGGCGCTACTTCGGGCCGATTCAGGCGAGTTCAATCATCGGCCGCGCCACGCCGCTCTGGACCGACGAGGGCCGGACCGGGCGCTTCGAATGGCGCGCCCCAACCCACTGATCAAGCTTGAACCTTCAACTCCCACTGCAGAAAGAAGCGCAAAATGCCACAGATTGGAAAGTTCACCCGCACGAAGTCCGGATACTCCGGCCACCTCCGCACGCTCACTCTTGACGTGCAACTCGCCCTGGTTTCGGCCGAGCCGTCGGAGGCCGAGAACGCGCCGGATTATCGCATCCACATCGGCGAGGACGGCGACGGACTAGAGGTCGGTGCTGGCTGGAAGCGCACCGGAGAGAAGGCCGGCGAGTACGTCTCACTGCTGTTCGACGATCCAGTCTTCACGCAGCCGATCAGGGCCAGCCTGTTCCGATCCGACGCCGATAGTGCGTCATGGTCGCTTCACTGGAGCCGTCCGTCCAAGCGCGGCGAGCGGGAGTGACGCCATGGCGATCACTCACGACCGCTCCACCGCCGGCCTTCCCAAGGTCGCCCGCCGCGGCGCGTTCCTCCTCCTTTCCGGCTTTCTCTCGATCCCCGCTTTGCCCCCCGCGGCCGCCGCAGAGAATGCACCAATCGAACGACAGGCTGCCGGCGACCCCTACGCGGGCATCATCGCCGAGGCGTCGCAGCGGTTCAGCATTCCGAGGAGTTGGATACGCGCCGTCATGCGCGCCGAAAGCAGCGAGGACGTCCGCGCGATCTCACCGGCCGGAGCCATGGGGTTGATGCAGATCATGCCCGGCACGTGGGCTGATCTTCGTCTTCGTCACCGTCTCGGCAGAGATCCCTACAGTCCGCGCGACAACATCCTGGCGGGCGCGGCATATCTGCGCGAGATGCACGACCGCTACGGTTCGCCGGGCTTCCTCGCCGCCTACAATGCTGGCCCCGGCCGCTACGAGGAATATCTCGCTGGACGCCGTGCGCTGCCAGCCGAAACGCGCGCCTACGTCGCTGCACTCGCGCCTCTTGTCGGAGGCGGAAAAATCGATCGCCCTTTCGTCGTAACCGGGGCCGTCGAGCGCAATGACTGGACGCGCGCACCGCTGTTCTCTGCCCAGTCCAAGCAAACGCCGGCTGTCGATCCTTTGCAGCGTGATGGCCAAACCGATCACGTTCCGGCGGCAACTCCGGTGCACGATCTCTCCGCCATCTCGCCCGTTTCCGATGGCTTGTTCATCGCCCGTCCCGGCTCTGGAAGCCCACGATGACGAGTTTCGCAGGATCGCGCGAACCGGCGTGGAATGGCGGGGGCTGGAGGGAATTGCACGAGTGGCGAGGAAACACGACCTTAGGACGGCAAGATAAAAGAGGCTCGCCGGCCGTCATCCAAGCCATTGATATGGCTTGTCTTTCGGCGTGCCTGTCGGTCGGGGCGCGTGCCGCGCTTGAGGATTTTGCCAACGAATTCAACGTGGTTTCCGGCACTGCGCGGCTAACGCCGCTGTTGGCAGGGCCGCCATGACGGAGGGCGACAGCGACTTTCGCGTCCGGCTAGGACGCATCCGCGGCACCCGCGCGTCGAAGGCGAAGAGCTTCGTCAACCAGGTACTGCGGGCCGCCAAGCGCGCCGGCCATACCGATGGCGCGTTCAGCTCGGCGCCGAGGGCCGGTCGTTCGCCCGTTCTGGGCCGCTCCAGCTTCGGGCGCGGCCGGATCAACTTCAGCCGAAACCGGCTCTTCTCCTCCAACCGACGTGTCGTCGTCGCGGCGCGGATTGCCCGGCATTCGGGCAAGGCGTTTCGCTCCGCCCCCTTGTCCGCACATCTGTCCTATCTGAAGCGCGACGGCGTGACCCGCGACGGCGAGAAGGCAGTGATGTTCGACGCCGGCAGCGACCGCGCCAATGACGTAGCCTTCGCCGAGCGATCCAAGGACGACCGCCACCATTTCCGCTTCATCGTCTCGCCCGAGGACGCCGGCGAGATGACGGACTTGCGCGCCTTCACGCGCGACCTTGCGAAGCAGATGGAAGCCGACCTCGGATCCCGGCTCGACTGGGTCGCCGTCAATCACTGGAACACCGATAACCCCCACGTCCATCTGCTGGTGCGTGGGGTCGACGACACCGGCGCGGACCTCGTGATCTCGCGCGACTATATCAGCCGTGGCCTGCGCTCCCGCGCCGAGGAGTTGGTCTCGATCGAAATCGGGCCGCGGCCCGAGCACGAAATCCGCAACGCGCTGGAGAAGGAGATCACCGCCGAGCGCTGGACGCGGCTCGATGTGGAGATCCGCATCGCCGCTGACGAGACGGGGTACATCGACCTGCGCCCTGAGGCGACCGGCCCCGCCCATCCCGAAATCCGCCGCCTGATGATCGGCCGGGTCCAGCATCTGGAGAAGATGGGCCTCGCGACCCCGGCCGGCCCCGACGAATGGATGGTCGGTCTAGAAGCCGAACGCTCGCTCCGCGACCTCGGCATGCGCGGCGACATCATCAAGACGATGCATCGCGCATTCACCGAGCGGGGCCAGGATCGTGGCGTCGCCGACTATGTGATCGACGCGGGCGCGACAGGCGCACTCATCGTCGGTCGGCTGGTGGACAAGGGCCTTCAGAATGAATTGACCGGCGAAGCCTACGCCGTGATCGACGGCACCGATGGTCGCGCACACCATGTCCGCTTCCGCGGCATGGAAGCGTTCGAGCACGCGCCACCAATCGGTGGCATCGTCGAGGTGCGTCGCTTTGGCGGACCAGAGGACGAACGGCCGACCCTCGTGCTCGCCAATCGCTCGGACGTCGACCTGAACCGCCAGATCACCGCGCCGGGCGCGACATGGCTGGATCATCGCCTTGTCGAGCGCGAGCCGATGCCGCTCTCGATGGGCGGTTTTGGCCGCGAGGTGCGCGACGCCATGACAGGCCGTGCAGACCATCTCACCGAGGAGGGCCTCGCCCGACGACAAGGCCAGCGCATCATCCTGCAGCGCGATCTCCTCAATACCCTTAGCCGCCGCGAGTTGGGCGCCACCGCGACGCGGCTTACGGCCGAAACGGGCCTGCCTCACATGAAGGCGGTCGCCGGCGAGCATGTCGCTGGAGTCTATCGCCGGCGCCTCACGCTCACATCCGGCCGCTTCGCGATGATCGACAACGGCCTCGGCTTCCAGCTCGTTCCGTGGTCGCCGCCACTCGAGAAGAAACTCGGTCAGAGCATCGCCGGCATTGCCAAGGATGGAGGCGACATCGAATGGAGCTTTGGCCGGAAACGTGGGCTTGGATTGTAGTTTGCAACGCTGCGAAGCATGAACCCCACCATTCACTGTCGCCAGTGGAACGGACCCTTCAAGAGTGCTGGATGGCGGGCGTTGGCCGATCGCGGTCTGTCTTTCGCCGACACAGCGCATGTGCGCAAGCGTCCACGCAACGGCTGCGACCGGCGACCGGATTATGTTGCCGACCCTTCTTCACGCTGCGACGTCCTATCACCGCACGAGGGATTGGGTACTCTTCCCCCACCGTTCTCAATGAGTATTTTGCCCGCACTCTCGCGAATTACCACGCGCGTGACACAGCACATGGTCAAGCCGCGCATTCACCCAAAGACATGGAGGATTGAGATACGATGATCACAGCGCACCTTCTCGACATGGACGGGGTTTTGGTCCGCGGCGGCCAACCGATTGAAGGCTCGATCGACTATGTCGCCGCCTTGGTTGCCACTGGCAAGCCGTTTCAAATCTTCACTAACAACTCTCGCTTTACGCCGGAAGATCATGCCGAGCGTCTCCGAGCGGTTGGCTTCCCCGTAACCCCTGAACACATCTACACTTCGGCACTGGCTACCGCGCGGTTCGTCGAATTGCAAAAGCCCGGGTCATCCGCCTATGTCATCGGCGACCACGGGCTGGTCGAGGCTCTGCGGCGTGCAGGCTGCCGAATCACGGAGTATGGGCCGGATTTCGTGGTCCTCGGCGACACCACTTCGTACCACTACGAACAGATCGCCACTGGCGCCGAGCTGGTGGCAAAGGGAGCGTGGTTTCTTGCCACGAATCCGGATGCGACCGGCCCGACAGAGCGCGGATTCCATCCGGCCTGCGGCTCGGTTGCAGCACTGATCGAGAAGGCTACCGGCCGCCAGCCCTACTTCGTTGGGAAGCCGAACCCATTCATGATGCGAAGCGCGCTCGACCGGCTCGGAGTTAGTGCGGCCGATACTATTCTGGTCGGTGACAGGATGGATACGGACATGGTCGCCGGATTGGAATCGGGCCTGAAGACAGCGCTTGTACTTACTGGTGTGAGCACGCGGGCTGACATGGAGCGGTTTCCATTCAGACCGGATCACGTGATCGAGCGCCTCGCCGATCTTAGCATGGTCATCGGGATGGAATGAAACTCCCAAGGGAGAGCGCGGGACGGCTGCCGCCACCCAAGCCACGAAAGAACACAACGGCGAAATGTCCGGCCGTGAGAGATAGGCGCTCACGACTTCTCGTCGACGCGGAAGGTCGCCATGCCGATTTTCGTGACGAACGAGACGTCGATCGACTAACAAACGGCACACTTCATAAGTGCGAGCGCTCCACTGCCTTCGCCGGCGGATGACGAAACTAGGGCCGCCCGCCGGCGCCGCCCGCCTCCTCTTTCTCCTGTATATGTTCTCTAGTGTCGCCGGGACTGCGACCAGCGAAGATGACGCCTTGCAATCCTCAGCGCTGACCACCGACCTTGATGGCATTTGCTGTCGAGGAACCTGCTATTGACCGCCACGAAAATCCTCTGGGGCCAGATCACTGTCGTCTTCCTGATCGTGATCGCCACGACCTGGGCGGCTACGCAGTGGACGGCATGGAAGCTCGGATTCCAGCCACAGCTCGGCGCGTCATGGTTCGAGCTGGCTGGCATCCCGTTCTATTATCCGCCGAGCTTCTTCTGGTGGTGGTACTCCTACGACGCCTACGCGCCGCCCATCTTCGTCGAGGGCGCCTATATCGCAGCTTCCGGCGGCTTCATCTCAATCGCCGTGGCGATCGGCATGTCGGTCTGGCGGGCGCGCGAGGCAAAGAACGTCGAAACCTACGGCTCGGCGCGCTGGGCGACCCCAAACGAGGTCAAGTCCGCCGGGCTGCTCGGCCCTGACGGCGTGGTGCTCGGCAAGCTCGATCGCGACTATCTCCGCCACGACGGACCCGAGCATGTGCTGTGCTTCGCGCCGACCCGATCCGGCAAGGGCGTCGGCCTCGTCGTGCCATCGCTTCTCACTTGGCCGGGCTCAGCCATCGTCCACGATATCAAAGGTGAAAACTGGCAGCTGACGTCAGGCTTTCGCGCCAAGCACGGGCGGGTGTTCCTTTTCGATCCCACGAACACGAAGTCCTCCGCCTACAATCCGCTGCTTGAAGTGCGGCGCGGCGAGTGGGAGGTGCGCGACGTCCAGAATGTCGCCGACGTGCTGGTCGATCCTGAGGGTTCGCTCGAGAAGCGGAACCATTGGGAGAAGACCAGCCACTCTCTGCTCGTCGGCGCGATATTGCATGTGCTCTACGCCGAGCCCGACAAGACGCTGGCCGGCGTCGCCGGATTCCTGTCGGATCCCAAACGGCCGATCGAGACCACGCTGGCGGCAATGATGACGACGCCGCATCTCGGATTGGCCGGTCCGCATCCCGTCGTCGCCTCGACGGCGCGCGAGCTCTTGAACAAATCCGACAACGAGCGGTCTGGCGTGCTCTCCACCGCGATGTCGTTTCTTGGCCTCTATCGTGATCCCGTCGTCGCCCAGGTGACGCGCCGCTGCGACTGGCGCATCGCCGACATCGTCGCCGACCCGAGGCCAGCGACCCTCTACCTCGTCGTGCCGCCCTCCGACATTTCGCGCACCAAGCCGCTCATCCGCCTGGTCCTCAATCAGATCGGCCGGCGCCTGACCGAAGATCTTCATGCGAAGGACCGACGTCACCGTGTCCTGATGATGCTCGACGAGTTTCCAGCACTCGGCCGGCTGGATTTCTTCGAGAGCGCTTTGGCGTTTATGGCGGGCTACGGTCTAAAGGCCTTCCTCATCGCGCAATCGCTCAATCAGATCGAGAAGGCCTACGGCGCCAACAACTCGATCCTCGACAACTGCCATGTCCGGGTGAGCTTCGCGACCAATGACGAGAGGACAGCCAGACGCGTTTCGGACGCTCTCGGTACCGCCACCGAGATGAAAGCGATGAAGAACTATGCCGGGCACCGCCTGTCGCCTTGGCTCGGCCATCTGATGGTCTCGCGATCCGAGACGGCGCGGCCCCTGCTCACCCCTGGTGAGGTAATGCAACTCCCGCCCAGCGACGAGATCGTCATGGTTGCCGGTACCCCGCCAATCCGTGCAAAAAAGGCTCGTTACTATGAGGACGAGCGATTCCAGGAGCGCGTCCTACCGCCTCCCGATCTGGCAAAGAATGTCCGGTCAGAACGCAAGGACAACTGGCCGGCGCTTGCCCCGCAGAAGCCTTCACCAATGCTCCTGGCAGAAGCGGACAAGGCTGAACAGGACGCGGCCAATGGCGGCCTGCGCCGCGAACCCGAGCTGCCGGATCACGTCGCCATCGCCAGGGAGACCAGCGGACTGGGGTCGCAGGAAGAGTTCGCCATCATCGAAGACGACGAACCTGAAGACACCGCCCGACAAGGCCGCATCCTGCGCCAGCAGATGCGCGGGGTCGCCCGCCAGGTCGCCCTAGATCCCAACGACGGCATCGAGATGTGAGGCTCAGTCATGCGCGACCGAATGAATGTCTATTTTCCCCCCGTCATGCTGAGACAGATCGCCGAGCTTGCCGATCGAAAGAAGCTCGCCCGCTCGGCGATCGTCGAGGCTGCGGTCGCCTCCTTCCTGTCGCCGGATGGCGCCGACCGGCGCGAGGCGGCATTCACCCGCCGCCTCGATCGGCTCTCGCGACAGGTGCAGCGCATGGAGCGAGATCTTGGTATCACCGCCGAAACCCTGGCGCTGTTCGTCCGCTTCTGGCTGACGATTACACCGCCGCTGCCTCCCGACGCACAGGCGGCCGCCCAAACCAAGGGGCGCGAGCGGTTCGAGGGGTTCATCGAAGCGCTGGGCCGGCGCCTGCAGAAGGGTCAGAGCTTTCTCCGGGAAATTCCCGACGACATCGGCGGTGTTACGTCGGCCGAAGATGCCATCGAATCGAACAAAGACGGTTGAATGCTCGTCGCGGGGGCGATACCAAGCAATCGGACGTCCCGCCGTTTCCCTGTCTTTGTACGCTAGGCTTCGAAGCCACATTGTTGTTGTTGCCAGGTCCTCATTCCTGCCTCTTCTAATCATCCCCGTGCCAGAGCCGCCTTGACGGTCCTTTGGCGAGAAGGGGACGATATGGCGATTTCCTACCAGCAGTCGGAGGCGTTCAGCCGTGGCGCGCGCATGCTGCGCACCGCGCTTGGCCCGGCAATTGCGGGATTTCTCGAAGACCCCGAAATCGTCGAGGTGATGCTCAACCCCGATGGGCGGCTCTGGGTCGACCGTCTCTCGCAGGGGCTCGCGTTCACGGGCGAGCAGCTGTCATTTGCCGACGCCGAGCGCATCGTGCGTCTCGTCGCCCACCATGTCGGTGCCGAGGTCCATTCCGATCGCCCACGCGTCTCGGCGGAGCTGCCCGAAACGGGGGAGCGGTTCGAGGGGCTTCTGCCGCCTGTCGTCGCAGCCCCGACCTTCGCGATCCGCAAACCAGCCGTCGCCGTCTTCACCCTTAGCGATTATGTGGCGGCCGGCATCATGACGGCCGAGCAAGCAGAAGTGCTGCGCGCAGCCGTCATGGCTCGCAAGAATATCCTCGTCGCCGGCGGCACCTCGACCGGCAAGACCACGCTCACCAACGCACTGCTCGCCGAGGTCGCCAAGACCGGTGATCGTGTCGTTCTCATCGAGGACACCCGCGAGTTGCAATGTTCCGCGCCGAACCTTGTGGCTCTTCGGACCAAAGACGGCGTCGCCTCGCTTTCCGACCTAGTGCGCTCTTCGCTTCGCCTTCGCCCCGACCGCATTCCCATCGGCGAGGTCCGCGGCCCCGAGGCGCTGGATCTCTTGAAGGCGTGGGGCACCGGACATCCTGGCGGCATTGGCACCATTCATGCCGGCACGGCCCTCGGCGCGCTGCGGCGGATGGATCAACTCATCCAGGAAGTCGTCGTCACCGTGCCGCGCGCGCTGATCGCCGAAACCATCGAACTGGTGGCCGTGCTTTCCGGTCGCGGCGCGCACCGCCGTCTTGCCGAACTCGCACGCGTCGAGGGCCTGGGCCTGACCGGCGACTACGCCATCACCCCCGCAACGCTCGAGTCCCAAGGAGACCGTCCATGATCCGCCATGCCCTTAATATCCGCCATCACATCGCGACAGCGGCCTTCGTCACTTGCGCCACATTTTTGCTGGCGCCATCTGCCCAAGCGGCCGGTTCCTCCATGCCGTGGGAAGCGCCGCTTCAGTCGATCCTCGAATCCGTGGAAGGGCCTGTCGCCAAAATCCTTGCGGTGATCATCATCATCGTCACCGGCCTGACGCTGGCCTTCGGCGACACCTCGGGCGGTTTTCGCCGGCTGATCCAGATCGTGTTCGGGTTGAGCATCGCCTTCGCGGCCAGCTCTTTCTTTCTGTCGTTCTTCTCGTTCGGCGGCGGGGCGCTCATCTGATGGCGGGTATTCTTGACACTGGCGGCGACGTTCCAGGCTTCACCGCTCCCGTCCATCGCGCGCTGACCGACCACATCCTGCTCGGCGGCGCGCCGCGCGCGGTCGCCATCCTGAACGGGACGCTTGCTGCGGCCCTCGGTCTCGGCCTGCGGCTCTGGCTGGTCGGTCTGGTGCTCTGGGCGATCGGTCATTTCGCGGCGGTCTGGGCGGCGAAACGCGACCCGATGTTCGTCGATGTGGTGCGACGGCATCTGCGCATTTCCAGCCATCTGAACGTCTGAAGCGAAGGATCAGGAGTCGGTCATGATGAACCTCGCCGAATATCGCCGCACGTCTTCCCACCTGGCCGACTACCTGCCTTGGGTAGCGCTGGCGGGCGAAGGCGTCGTCCTCAACAAGGATGGTTCCTTCCAGAGGACCGCGCGCTTTCGCGGGCCGGATCTTGAATCCTCGGTGCCCGCCGAACTGGTCGCGGTCGCCGGACGCCTCAACAATGCCTTCCGACGGCTCGGCTCCGGCTGGGCAATCTTCGTCGAGGCCACTCGGCTGACGGCACAGCGGTATCCCGAGAGCCGGTTTCCCGACGTGGCGTCCGCTCTCGTCGACGCCGAACGCAAAGCCGAGTTCGAGGAAGAAGACGCACATTACGACTCCAGCTACTACCTGACCTTGCTCTATCTACCGCCGGCCGAGGACGCCGCGCGTGCTGAGAGCTGGCTCTACGAGGGCAAGGAGCAAGGCGGCGTCGACGCCCGCGAGATCCTGCGCGGTTTTGTCGATCGCACCGACCGGGTGCTCCAGCTCGTCGAAGGCTTCATGCCCGAGAGCGCCTGGCTCGATGACGCCGACACGCTGACCTATCTGCACTCGACGGTCTCGACGAAGCGCCATCGCGTGCGCGTGCCCGAAATTCCGATGTATCTCGACGCGCTGGTGGCTGACCAGCCACTGATTGGGGGCCTTGAGCCCCGGCTCGGCAAGTCGCACCTGCGCATTCTCACCATCGTCGGTTTCCCCACCTCGACGACACCCGGCATCCTCGACGAACTGAACCGGCTGGCCGTTCCGTATCGCTGGTCGACACGCGCAATCATGCTCGACAAGACCGACGCGACGAGGCTGCTCACCAGGATTCGCCGGCAGTGGTTCGCCAAGCGCAAGTCGATCGCTGCGATCCTCAAGGAGGTGATGACCAACGAGGCGTCGACGCTTGTCGATAGCGATGCGGCGAACAAGGCAGCGGATGCCGATCTCGCGCTTCAAGAGTTGGGTTCCGATCTGATCGGGCAAGCCTATGTCACGGCAACCGTCACCGTCTGGGATGAGGATCCACGCGTCGCCGACGAGAAGCTCCGTCTCGTCGAGAAAGTAATTCAGGGTCGCGACTTCACCGCGATGGCCGAGACGATCAACGCAGTCGACGCCTGGCTCGGATCCCTGCCCGGCCATGTCTACGCCAATGTCCGGCAGCCGCCGATCTCCACACTCAATCTCGCCCACATGATCCCGCTCTCGGCGGTGTGGGCGGGGCCGGAACGGGACGAGCATTTTGCAGCGCCCCCCCTGCTCTTCGGCAGGACCGAAGGCTCGACCCCGTTCCGGTTTTCTCTTCATGTCGGCGACGTCGGTCATACTCTCGTCGTCGGCCCGACAGGTGCCGGCAAGTCGGTGCTTCTGGCGCTGATGGCCCTGCAGTTCCGGCGTTACGAAGGCGCACAGGTCTTCGCCTTTGACTTCGGCGGTTCCATCCGGGCCGCCGCGCTCGCGATGGACGGCGACTGGCACGACCTTGGCGGCGACCTGACCGATGGCGCCGCGGCGTCCGTCTCGCTCCAGCCGCTCGCGCGCATCCATCACCCGCCCGAGCGCGCCTGGGCCGCGGACTGGATCGTGGCGATCCTGCTGCGCGAGAGCGTCTCCATCACTCCGGAAGTGAAAGAGCATCTGTGGTCGGCGCTGACCTCGCTCGCGTCGGCCCCGGTAGCAGAGCGCACGTTGACGGGCCTTTCGGTGCTGTTGCAATCATCGGCCCTGAAGCAGGCGCTTCGACCCTTTTGCGTCGGCGGACCATACGGCCGGCTGCTCGACGCCGAGACCGAGCGGCTCGGCGAGGCTTCCGTCCAGGCCTTCGAGACCGAAGGGCTGATCGGCACGGGCGCGGCGGCTGCCGTGCTCTCCTATCTGTTCCACCGCATCGAGGACCGCCTCGATGGGCGACCGACGCTGCTGATCGTCGATGAAGGCTGGCTCGCTCTCGACGACGAGGGGTTTGCCAGCCAGCTCCGCGAATGGCTGAAGACGCTGCGCAAGAAGAACGCCAGCGTCGTGTTCGCCACGCAGTCGCTGTCCGACATCGATCGCAGCGCGATCGCGCCCGCCATCATCGAGAGCTGCCAGACGCGACTGCTATTGCCGAACGAGCGGGCGATTGAGCCGCAGATCACGGCGATCTATCGGCGCTTCGGCCTCAACGATCGGCAGATCGAGATCCTCGCGCGGGCAACCCCGAAGCGCGACTACTACTGCCAGAGCCGCCGCGGCAACCGCCTGTTCGAGCTGGGGCTCGGCGAGGTGGCACTCGCCTTCACCGCCGCCTCGTCCAAGACCGATCAGGCCGCGATCGAGCGCATCCTCGCCGAGCACGGGCGCGAAGGTTTCGTGCTCGCATGGCTCCGGGCCCGCGGCGTCGCGTGGGCATCCGATCTCATCCCTGATCTCGCCAACCTCAGTACCCAAACCCAGCTGGAGGCCCAATCATGACTATCCGTTCCCGTTCGCGCGTCGCCCGCTTCGTCGCGGCGCTCGTGACCGCGCCTGTCTTGCTGTCGCCGATGATCACGACATCGGCCCACGCCTTCATCGTCTTCGATCCGACGAACTATGGGCAAAATGTCCTTCAGGCTGCTCGCGCACTGGAGCAGATCACCAACCAGATCACCTCCCTCCAGAACGAGGCACAGATGCTGATCAACCAGGCCCGCAACCTCGCGAGCCTGCCTTACTCCTCGCTCCTGCAGCTTCAACAGTCGGTCCAGCGTACCCAGCAACTGCTGACACAGGCGCAGAACATCGCCTTCGACGTCCAGCAGATCGACCAGGCTTTCCAGACGACCTACGGCAATGCCTCGCTCTCGGCCTCGGACCAGCAGTTGATCGCTGGCGCTCGCGAGCGTTGGCAGAACACCTTTGGGGGGCTCCAGGACGCCATGCGCGTGCAGGCCGGTGTCGTCGGCAACATCGACACCAATCGAACCCAGATGTCTGCCCTCATCGGGCAGAGCCAGGGTGCCACCGGCGCGTTGCAGGCGACGCAGGCCGGCAATCAGCTCCTCGGTCTCCAGGCACAGCAGCTTGCCGACCTGACAGCCGTCGTCGCCGCGAACGGCCGAGCGCAGGCGCTTCAATCGGCCGAGCAGGCCGCAGCCGCCGAACAGGGCCGCGAGCAGCGCCGCCGCTTCCTGACGCCCGGCACCGGCTACCAGCCGGGCAACGCCCGCATGTTCCAGAACGGCAACTGAGGGCAGCGTCATGGACGGAAAAATGCTTGCCCGGCTCGGTGCGATCGGATTCGTCGGGATCGCCATCGCGGCGACAGCGATCGGACTGAGCCGGAAAGAAGATAGCTCCGCGGCCACCTCGATCGGCCGATCGGAGGCCGCCAGCGCCGATCCGTTGCGCGGCGAGTTGATCCGCTGCCGGGAGCTTGGCGAAGCAGGCACGCGCGATCCTGCATGCCTGCGGGCCTGGGCCGAGAATCGCCGCCGCTTCCTCGCGCCCGCGCCGCCGACGATCGATCGACGAGAGGCCCAATAGCACCATGGGCGGCACCGGCGTCATCGATCATTTTCTCGAAATCTTCACCCGCTACATCGATTCCGGCTTCGGCCTGCTCGGTGGCGAGGTCGCCTTCATCGCCACCACGCTGATCGTGATCGACGTGACCCTGGCGGCCCTGTTCTGGTCGTGGGGCGCCGATGACGACATCATCGCGCGCCTGATCAAGAAGACGCTCTTCATCGGTGTCTTCGCCTATATCATCGGCAACTGGAACAATCTCGCCCGCATCGTCTTCGAAAGCTTCGCCGGCCTCGGCCTCAAGGCCTCCGGCACAGGCTTCACGACCGCCGATCTCTTGCATCCCGGCAAGGTTGCGCAGACAGGGCTGGACGCTGGACGACCCCTGCTCGACTCCATCTCTGGCTTGATGGGCTATTGGTCATTCTTCGAGAATTTCATCCAGATCGCCTGCATGTTTCTGGCTTGGGCGCTGGTGCTGTTCGCCTTCTTCATCCTCGCCGTCCAGCTCTTCGTCACGCTGATCGAGTTCAAGCTCACCACACTGGCTGGCTTCGTGCTGATCCCCTTCGGCCTCTTCGGCAAATCGGCCTTCATGGCCGAGCGCGTGCTCGGCAACGTCATCTCCTCCGGCATCAAGGTGCTGGTGCTCGCCGTGATCATCGGCATAGGCTCGACGCTCTTCTCCGAATTCACCGCCGGCTTCGGCGGTGCTGCGCCCACTATCGACGACGCCATGGCGATCGTGCTTGCGGCGCTCTCGCTGCTCGGCCTTGGCATTTTTGGGCCTGGCATTGCCAACGGCCTCGTCTCCGGCGGACCGCAGCTCGGCGCCGGCGCCTCTATCGGCATGGGTCTCGCGGCTGGCGGCATGGTGATGGCAGGCGGTGCCGCCCTTGGCGCTGGCACGGGCGGTGTCGGCGCTGTCGCAGGTGGTGCCTCAGCTGCGGCGCGCGGTAGCGCTGCGCTCGCCGGTGGTGCCGTGGCCTCCTACAGCCTCGCCTCTGCCGGCCAGGCAGGAGCGGCCGGCGTTGCCTCCGGCCTGAGCGGCGTCGCGCGTGCCGGCGCCAGCGCTGCCACATCGCCACTCAGGCGCACAGCGTCCCGCACCGCTGAGGCCATGAAGCAGAGCTTCTCCAGCGGCGCGAAATCCGCCTTCGCGGCCACTGGCGGCACGTCGACCGAAGGCTCGATCGCTGGCGCGGCCGAGGCCGAGAGCGATCCTTCCCATTCCTCCAGCTCCTCGACGCCGCCCGCCTGGGCCAGGCGCATGAAGCGCTCCCAGACGGTCCGCCATGGGGTCTCGACCGTCAGCCACGCCGTCCGATCCGGCGACGCCCATGGCGGCGGATCATCCATCAATCTCTCCGAAGGGGACCGCTAATGTTCAAACGAACGTCCACCCACTACGGCAAGACACCCCAACCCGAAACCCCTTACCAAAAGGCCGCCCAGGTCTGGGATGACCGGATCGGCTCGGCGCGCGTCCAGGCGAAAAACTGGCGCTTGATGGCTTTTGGCTCACTGCTGCTCGCCGGCGGCTTCGCGGCGGCGCTGGTCTGGCAATCGGGGCGCGGGACGATCGTTCCCTGGGTGGTGCAGGTTGATCGGCTCGGCCAGGCACAGGCGGTCGAGCCGGCCGTCGCCGACTATCGCCCGACCGATCCACAGATTGCTTGGCACCTGGCCCGCTTCATCGAACAGGTCCGCTCGATTCCCGCAGACGGGATCATCGTTCGCCAGAACTGGCTCAGGGCCTACGACTTCACAACCGATCGCGGCGCCCTCGCTCTCAACGACTACGCCCGCGCGAACGATCCCTTTTCCAAGGTCGGCAAGCAGCAGATCGCCGTGGAAGTGTCGAGCGTCATCCGCGCCTCCCCGGATAGCTTCCGCGTCGCCTGGATGGAGCGCCGCTATCAGGACGGTTCGCTGGCATCGACCGAGCGCTGGACCGCCATCGTCACCGTCGTCATCCAACCGCCACGCGACGCTGAGCGGCTGCGCAAGAATCCCCTCGGCGTCTTCATCAACGCCATCAACTGGTCGAAGGAGTTGGGCCAATGATTCTTTATTCCCATAGAGCCGTTCGACCGGAACCCCGGAAAGCCGAATTTCCTCACTTCCGTAAATCCGTGTTTCCACTTGTGCTGCTCTCAGCAACAGCGCTTGGCGGCTGCGCCACAAAAAAGCCGCCGCAGATTTCCTACGACGATCCGCAGCCCGCTGTGTTCGCGCCCGCTCCGCCGGCACCGGTCCAGGTCGTTGAACTTCCACGACCTCTGCCTTTGCCGGGCCAGTTGAAACCAATCAAAGAAACCCGCCAGGCCCCCGAGCCCGCAGAGCCCACCGCCCGGGTCAACCAGGCCAACGCCGCCGCGCGCATTCAGCCAGTTCGTGACGGCTTCATCAACGCGATGCAGGTCTATCCGTTCACAGAGGGCGCGCTCTATCAGGTCTATGCCGCCGTTGGACAAATCACCGACGTCGCCCTCCAGCCCGGCGAGCAACTTGTTGGCTCCGGCCCCGTTGCCGCCGGCGACACGGTTCGCTGGGTCATCGGCGATACCGAAAGCGGCTCCGGCGCAACGCGCCAGATCCACATCCTTGTCAAGCCGACCCGTGCGGACCTGACGACGAACCTTGTCATCAATACCGACCGCCGCACCTATCACATGGAGCTGCGTTCGACCGAGAAGACCTACATGGCCTCGGTGTCCTGGCAATATCCGCAGGACCAACTCATCGCCCTTCGGCGGCAAAACGCCCAGGCCGCGGTCGCTCAGCCCGTCGCCGCCGGCGTCGACCTCGCCTCGATCAACTTCCGCTATTCGATCGACGGCGACCGTGCGCCTTGGCGGCCGCTGCGCGCCTTCGACGATGGCCGTCAGGTGTTCATCGAGTTCCCGCGCGGCATCGGCCAAGGCGAAATGCCGCCTTTGTTCATCGTCGGCCCCGAGGGCGATACTTCCGAACTCGTCAACTACCGCGTCCGAGGCAATCACATGATCGTGGATCGGATGTTCGCCGCAGCCGAGCTGCGCTACGGCAGCGGCCGCAAGCAACAGCGCGTCCGGATCGCCCGCACAGACGGAAGGCCCGCGTCATGAGCGATTACCGGGAAGAGGAAGAACAGGCGCCGGCGGCGGGCGGAACGCCTGGTCCCGAGCCCATGCGTCTGCGTAATGAGCCGCCTCGCGTCACCCGCCTGTCCCGGCGTGTGCTGGCCGGGCTCGGCCTGGTCGCCGGGCTCGGCGTGGGTGGCGCGCTGATTTACGCGCTGCAAACACGTCATGGTGGTCCCGCCAACGAGGAACTCTATTCGACGGACAACCGCACCACGGCAGACGGACTTGCGGGACTCCCGCGCGACTATTCCGGTGTGGCAAAACCCGACGGTCCACAACTAGGACCGCCGCTTCCAGGTGATCTGGGGCGTCCGATACTCAGCGCCCAGAACCGTGGGCAGCCCGTCGAAGGCGTCAGCGCCGAGGAACAACGGCGGCTCCAGGAGATCGAAGCCGCGCGAACCAGCCGCCTGTTCGCCGGCACCGAAACGCGGTCTGCACCAGCTATGCCGGCGCCCGCGCCGAGCCAGACGCCAGCCATGGAGTCGCCGACCCTCGCGGGCCTTGGCCTCGCGCCACAGCCTGCGACCCCCACAGCGCAGGAACGACAAACCGCTTTCCTCGACGCCGCCGTCGACCGCCGCACCGTCCGCCCCGATCGCGTTGCAGCACCGGCCGCGCCCAGTATCCTGCAGGCAGGTTCAATCATCTCGGCCGCCCTCATCACTGGCATCCGCTCCGACTTGCCCGGCCAGATTACCGCGCAGGTGACCGAGAATGTTTATGACAGCCCGACCGGGCGGCTCCTCATCATCCCGCAGGGCGCGCGGCTGATTGGTCAATACGACAATGGCGTCGGCTTTGGTCAGCGCCGCGTGCTGCTGGTCTGGAACCGCATCATCATGCCGAACGGCAGGTCCATGGTGCTGGAACGGCAGCCAGGCGCTGACTCTGAAGGCTATGCCGGCCTCGAGGACGGTGTCGATTATCACTGGCGCGAACTCTTCAAGGCCGCCGCGCTCTCCACGCTGCTGAGCATCGGCGCGGAGAGCGGATCGTCGAGTGGTGAAAGTGATATCGTCCGTGCGCTGCGCCAGGGCGCGTCCAACAGCACGAGCCAAATCGGGCAGCAGATCGTTGGCCGCCAGCTCGATATCGCCCCGACCCTCACCATTCGGCCGGGCTTCCCCCTTCGGGTGATCGTCAGCCACGATCTCGTCCTCGAACCATATGAAGGGTGATCCATGACGAAGCTGAAACTTGGGGCCGTCGCCGACGACAAGCCGGTCAAGATCTCGATCGATTTGCCGGCGGCCATTCATCGCGACCTCATCGCCTATGCCGAGGTTCTCGGCCGAGAGACTGGACAGACTGTTGGCGAACCGGCCAGACTAATCGCACCGATGATCGAGCGCTTCATGGCGACGGATCGGGCGTTCTCGAAGGCGCGAAGGGTTCGGCAGTTCTAGGTGACAGCGAAGGATAGCGCTCCTCCAACAGCTTGAGGAAGTGCACGAGAGCCGGGTTGTCGTTGTTCCTCTGCCAATAGGCAGAGTAGCTGATCCGGCTCGGGCCGTGACCGTCCTGCACATCTCGGTAGACCACGCCGGCATAGTAGGTGCCGATATCAGCCTCGCATATCAAGCTAACACCAACGCCTGCACCCACCAGGCTCGTTATGTTTTCGCGGCTGGCTTCATGGCTGACTATCTTGGGCTGGACGTCGGGTGAAGCTAGTTTTGCCAGCAAGATATCGCGAAGTTCCGGTCCGGGGTCGCGCTGGCTCAGCAGGAAGGTCTCGCCTCTTAGGTCGGTCCAATACACAATCTCATTAGTCGCCAGTGGATGGTACTCCGGAAGTGCGACCATGATGCGTTCGCCCCACAGGGCCATTGTTCCCCCCTCGCGACCCGCAGGTTCGCCCGTTACGATTACAACGTCTAGCGTGCAGTGCTCCAAACCTGCGAAAAGACTCGCTCGCGCTCCTTCGACCGTGCGGATTTCCACCTCAGGGAATCGTCGCGCATGTTCCAACAAGCTCGCTCTCAAATTCCCAGCCGACAGCGAGGTGTAGAAGCCGATAGTAAGCCTGCCGGCCTCCCCCCGGCCTGCGGCCTTGGCCGACGTCATCATTCGGTCCAACTCCTCTAGCAGATACCGGGAGGTGCGAAGGATTTCAGTGCCAGCCGATGTGAGCCGCACACCGCTGCTTGATCGCTCGAACACGGCGACGCCGAGACGATCCTCCATTTGACGAATGCGACGGCTGAGCGAGGACTGCTTGATGCCAAGCACCTCCGCCGCGCGACGAAAACTGCCATGGTGCGCGGCGGCGACAGCATAACGAAGGTGGCGCAGTTCGATCGCGGTCATCCAGGAGTAGCAACCATGCTCAGGCCGCGTCGGGCTGGACCGCGGGATCGGAAAGCACGGGCCCGTGAATCTCGCCGATCTCACGCACATTCATCAATGCCGCTTGGCTGATCATTAGACTGCCGGCCAAAGCGCTGGTGTCGCCGATCGGCATCGGCGGCGCAAAGCGATCAAGCGGCCAACCAGCCCGTCTCAGGACGCGCTCGAAGCGAACGTCTGTGACGGTTACAATCGTCTCCTGGCCTTTCGACAATCCCCATTCAAGTATACCCGCCAGAAGACTGAACGTCGCGTCGCGAAGCCCATTCGCGGACACACTCTTGGCCGCTCCCGTGTCCACGCAGAAGCGCGAGCTTTCGAATGTGACCTCGCTTCGCGGAGCAGGGTGTGGCCCAAGCAGCGCCGGGAACGTGTTCGCCAACATCGTCGGCCCGGTCGTTGGCAGCAGCCGCGCACATCCAATGACCGCGCCGGTGGCGTCGACGGCGAGGATGTAAGTCGGCCCCAGCGCGTCGTAAGCATCGATCTCCATATCGCCGCTAACCGAGACATCCCAATTCAGGCGGTCCTGAAACACGCGATAGCGCAAGCGGTGCATGCTTGCGATCAGTTCAGGAAAGTCTTTGCGGTCCGCAGGGTTGATCGACACGATGCGCATGGCGGCAGGCCTCCTTGTTCAAGGAACAAAAGCACGCGTGATCAGCGCTGCGCAGCTGTAGGGTTTTACAGGGTGAGTAGGCGCGGAAGCCCGGGCGAAGAATTCGCTTCCCACATCCCGATCAGGCCGAGGACGGCACGGCAATGCGTTACGGAAGAGGCCTGCCTAGATCGAAGATCGGCGCCCTGATGGAGAGGTGTTACTCAAGACCGAATGAGGCCGCGACGCGTGGCCTCAGCAACCGCTTGTGCTACAGTGGATGCACTCAGCTTCGATCTGGCATTCTCGATATGGAAGACCACCGTTCGCGCCGTGATGCCGAGAATGATGGCTGTTTCCGGCGTTTTCTTACCGCGGGCCGCCCAGTAGAGACACTGCAGTTCGCGTTGGGTGAGAGGCGCATCGGCAAGCCGGGTCAGGCCCAACTGCAGCTTCGCGTAGACATGCGCATGATAATAGAGCCCTGCGAGCTGCAGGCAGTCCGTTTCGGGAGGGCGGGTCTCGACGCATAAGTCCAAGTCGCCCGCCACAGTAAACGCGGCGAAGCGGCCAAAGCCGCCGCGTATCGGGACCGTCACTCCGCTGTGTATCCCGAATTTGCCAGCCTCGGCGAAGAAGCGCTGCTGCGATAGCGATGGCGATCGCAAAGTTCTGCGATCCCACTGAAACGATCGCTGCGATGATCGAGCCAGCCCGATGACGGGATCGATCGCGTCGTATCGTTGCTGGACGTAACGCTCCACCCACGAATTTGGATAGGAAGAAAGCACCTTGAGCGCCGGTTCGGAAAACCCGAGATAAGCAAACCATCGGTAACCCAATCGTTTGGCAAAACGGTCAGCGGCGCACCTCAAACTAGGCTCGTCGCTTGCCGTTTCAAGGGCGTCGACGAAGTTTCTGAACGCAAGGTCAAGACCTGTCATCGGCACTCCCTGAGCAAAAACGCTCCAGCAGGATCTCAGACCCGCGGGGTTGGCCCGCAAAGGCCCTGGTGGCTGAGGGCAAACAGTCGAATGACACGGACGGATAACCGACATGTTTGCGCAACGATTCACGCGGCGTGCTCTCGTCGGATTGCCGAACGTGGCGCCGACATCGGCGACGTCGCCGGCGCTCAAAGGCCGCGCTCGGCGAATGTATCCCGATCCCGAGCACAGCCTGCTTGCGCTTTGATGACGACCTCGTGTTTCCACGGCAGCCGCGAGACCCAATTGTATCCAGCAGACGCGACGCGCCACATGCCGGCGCCAAACCGTGCTGCAAGCCGTTCAGCGCACTCCAACGGCCAGGGGCTGGTCGATCACTTCCAGTTTCTGGAGAAGCCCATCGAGATCGCTCCAGAGCTCTTCGGAGTCTTCCAGGCCAATGCTGATGCGCAGGACTATGCCTTCGGGGTTCCACGCATTGACCGTGCGGTCGGCCTTTACCGCCATCGGCGCGATCAGGCTTCTGGTGCCTCCCCAGGATGCCCCTATGGCGAAGACTTGCAGGCCATTGAGCGCGTCACCCAGCAGGTGTTCGACCCCGGGTTTGAGCACGATGCTGAACACTCCAGTAGAGCCCTTGAAGTCCCGCCGCCAGAACTCGTGGCCGGGACAGGACGGTAGTGCCGGATGAAGGACGCGTTCGACGACTGGGGAAAGCAGAAGGCATTGGGCGAACTCTTCCGAGATGCGTCCGATATGGGCAACGCGTACCCCCATGGTTTCCAAGCCACGCAAAGCCATGGCGACTTCATCTGGAGAAACGCCGATTCCGAGATCCCGAAGCACCAGCTTGATCTTCTGGCGGAGCGCCATGTCCGTGACGGTGATCGAGCCCAGCAACAGGTCGGAATGGCCTCCGACATATTTCGTTAGCGCCTCGACCGCAAAGTCGGCGCCATGAGAGAGGGGCTTGAACAGAAGCGGTGTGGCCCAGGTGTTGTCGCAACCGACCAGGACGCCCTTCCCCTTCGCGGCTTTGATGATGGCCGGCACGTCTTGCACCTCCATCGTGCCGGAACCAGGAGATTCGACCCAGATCAGTTTGGTTTGGTCGTCGATCAGTTCCGCAATGCCGGCGCCAATCAGCGGATCGTAGACCGCATATTCAATTCCACGCGGTTTCAGATAGTCCCTGCAGAAATAGCGGACCGGTCCGTAGACATGATCGGGGATCAAAACCTTGTCTCCGGGCAGCAACACAGACAGCATGATCGCCGTCACAGCTGCCTGGCCTGACGGCACCAATATCGTGCGAACGCCACCATGCAATTCAGTGATCTGCGCCTCCAGTGTGCGCGTCGTCGGCGTGCCGTGCAGGCCGTAGGTGTAGCCATCGAACCCGCGCTGGTGCCGGTTGAAAAACGTTTCGGCGTCATAGTAGACGATCGTGGATGCCCGGTAGGTCGGCACCGCCAGACTTGAGAAGCCATCGTGCGAAACACGTGGGTGATGAACGCATTTGGTCAAATCGTGCATGTCTGTCTCCTGAATCTGGTGGGTTCATAGAACATGGAAATCTCGCCCGACACTGACCGGCAGGCATGGCTTCATGCATCAGCCTGATAGGGCGCGGCGGCCTCTGTCATCGCGCAGGATGTCGGCGCCCGGGACAGCAAGGGCGCCAAGAGAGGAACAGAGGACCAGCAGCCCGCAGCCGACCGTCACGATGTCACGTCCGCAGAGCGCGATGGCGGCGGGAAGGAACGCGAGCGTCAAAGGCGCCACCCCGTAAGAGACCAGGAAATCCAGTGACGACACCCTGCCGATCAGCTCTTTGGGCACCTCGTTCTGGATCGCTGTGGACCATGGAACGTTGAACAGCTCTATTCCGACGCCGCCTATGAAGTATGCGGCGACGATGAGCATCGGCGAGCTGCCAACAAGCGAAAAAGGCACAAGGGAGAACGCAGCGAGCCCTACAAATCCCAGCGATCCGGGCCTGCGCGGCGTCCACCTCGTCAACAGGAAGGCACCGCATATGGCGCCGGCCGAATAAGCGCCGAGAGATAGACCGATAAAAACGTCGGAGCCGAAGACGTTGCGGCTGACGAACGGCAGCGCCAGTTGCTGTATCGAGAAGCCGAAGCCCAGCCAGACCGTCAATGCCATCAGGCCGCCGACGAACCAGCGATGTCGCAGCGCTTCCTTCAAGCCCTCGGCATACTCTGTGACTACGTTCCGGCTTGCACCATTCGCCCGCCCCTTTCCGAAATCGCGGTCGCGCAACCATAAGGCGAGCACAAGGCCGGCGGACAGAAGCCACAACAATCCTGACGCTGTAAGCGTCGCCACGCTGCCGCACTGTGAATAGACCCAGACCACCGCGACCGGTCCGGCGGTCAGGGCAAGCCGCATACTGAGCGTATTGACGGCATTCGCCCTCTGTCTGTCACCTGGACCGACGATTTCCACGATCAGGGCCTGATAAGCACTGCGGAAGGTTCCCTCCCCAGCCCCGATCAGGGCCAAGCAAATAGCAACCAGTTCGAAAGGCCCAGCGATTGCGGAAGCCGCTGCCAGTGCGGCAACGCCCCGAACGCCGCACGATGCCGCTAGTACCACCCACCGTGGGAAGCGGTCCGTCGCCATTCCGCCAAAGACGGCTCCAACAAGGAAACCGGCGGTGCGTGCGGCCAGTACGATCCCCAGTTGCGCGACACCGCCATGATCGACGATTTGTAGCGTAATGGCAGTGGGAATTGCGGCAGAAGCGATGACCGAAGTGGTGTAGCAGAACCACACCGCTGCAAACGTGCGGTTGCGCAACAACTCAAGCATGTTCAGTCAGCACCGGCGCAGCAATCTTCGAAATACCCTCACGCCGAACTTCAGCGCGTCCACCGGAATTCGCTCGTCTGGTGCATGGAAGAGGCCCCAGACGTCGAAACCGTCCGGTACTTTCAGGGGCACGAATCCGTAGCCCTTGATGCCGATCTTTGCCAGGAGCTTGTTGTCGGTACCGCCGGGGAGAAGATACGGAAGAATGCCCGCTTCCGGGTCTTCCGCCAGGATGGCGGCTACCATCTCGTCAACCAAGGGGGACTTCACTGGCGATTCGATAGTCCATCCAAACGTCCAATCGACGTCGATCCCCGGTCCGAGGATGGCAAGCACCTCTTCGACGAAGGCATTCTGGGTGCCAGGCAGGATGCGGCAGTCGATCTGGGCCTCGGCGGTCGAAGGAATGACATTGCGCTTGACGCCCGCCGTCAGCATCGTCGGATTGGCCGTGTTGCGCAAAGAGGCTCGGATTGTTTTGGAGATAAAGCCGAGTTCGTCGAGCTGCGCGTCCAGTGTGTCGTCGTGGAAGGTGACGCCCAGCAGTTCCGAAAGCCCATCGAGCAACGCCTGGAGATGCGGGGTCTTTTGCAGGGCGAAGCGATGCTGGCCGAGCCTGTAAACAGCGCCCGCAAGGCGGGTCACCGGATTGTCGTCGTTGATCAGTGCGCCATGGCCGCCGGTGCCGCGAGCGGTGAGCTTGGCTCGGACGCCCCCTTTTTCAGCCGTTGCCAGCAGGTAGGCCCGCTTGCCGTTCGGCAAGGTGATGGAGAAGCCGCCGACCTCGCTGAGCGCATTGGTGACACCGGCAAACATATCCCGATGATTTTTTGTCATCCATTCAGAGCCATACACGGAGCCGTTCTCTTCATCGGCGAACCACGCGAAGACAATGTCGCGCTTCGGTTGGAAGTGATCGCGCGCCATGCCCCGCGCGATAGCCAACATCATTCCGGCCATGTTCTTCATGTCGACGGCGCCTCGGCCGTAGAGCATGCCGTCGTGAATCTCGCCCGCGAAAGGAGGGACGGACCACTCGTCCTCCTTGGCCGGTACGACATCCAGATGGGCGTGCAGCAACAAGGCTTCGAGTGCCGACTCGCTTCCCTTCAGACGGCAAACAACATTCGCGCGACCAGGTGCTGATTCCAGGTAAGTGGCCTCGAGACCAACTTCGGCCAGCCTTTCGCAGACATAACGCGCAGCCCGCGCTTCACCGTCGCCGATGGTCTCCGGATTGCCGGTGTTCACAGACGGGATGCGGATAAGGTCAGCGACAAGCCCGGCCACTTCGTTCTCGTCTTCCAAAGCGATGCTCTCGCCGGAGAAAATCTCATGCGCCATTACGATCTCCGTTGTAGAATGAAGGCCCGTCGAGCGGGCGCACTGGTACGCGTGATGCGTCAGAGGACCTTGGCCAGAAAGGATTGCGTCCTTGCGTTCTTTGGCGCCGCGATCACCTCTGCCGGAGGACCTTCTTCGAGGATCATGCCGCCATCCATAAAAACCAAATGATTGCCGACCTCTCGGGCGAAACCGATCTCATGGGTCACAACCATCATCGTTATTCCTGTCTTGGCGAGCCCGCGAATGACGTCCAGAACTTCGCCAACCAACTCGGGATCGAGAGCCGACGTCGGTTCGTCGAACAGCAGGATATTGGGTTCCATCGCCATCGCGCGTGCGATGGCGACCCGTTGTTGCTGTCCGCCAGACAACTGGGTGGGATAGTAGTTGGCTCGGTCAGCCAGACCGACCCTTTCCAGCAGCTCTGATGCTCTTCTGATAGCTTCGGCCCGCGGGGTTTTCTTGACCTTGAGCGGGCCCTCCATAACGTTTTCCACCGCCGTCTTGTGCGGAAACAAATTGAACCGCTGAAACACCATTCCGGTGCTTCGCCTTTGCACCGCTATCTTGGCCTCGGGCAGACTGTTGAGGCGGCCGTTGGCCTCCCGGTAGCCTATCAGTTCGCCGTTGAGATAAATGCGCCCGGCACTTATGCCCTCAAGCTGGTTGATGCACCTGAGCAGCGTTGATTTGCCCGAGCCGGACGGGCCGATGACGACGCAGACTTCGCCGCGGCGGATCGAAAGATCGATGCCGCGCAGCACGTGCACAGCACCGAAGAACTTGTGGACACCCTTGATCCGCACGCACTCTGGCGCATCGTCTGCTGGATTGAAGATTGCATCCATGCCGGTCACTCCTGATGGATCGCGGCAACATCGACGCCTTTGCCGAAATGTTGCTCGAGGAAGTGTTGGCCAACCATCAGGATGCTGGTGATCGCAAGATACCAAAGGCCTGAAACAATCAGCAGAGGAATGGGCAGGTAAAGCCGGTTGGCGATCGTGTTCGTCGCGAATGTCAGATCGAATGCGAATGGCACGGCGAGCACTAGGGACGTCGTCTTCAGCATGCCAATGGTCTCGTTCCCGGTAGGAGGAATGATCATGCGCATGGCTTGCGGAAGGATGATGCGAAACATCGTCATGGTCTTGCCCATGCCGATCGATTTCGCGGCTTCTTTCTGGCCGCTGTCGACAGATCGAAACCCCGCGCGGAAAATCTCGGCGAGATAGGCGGCCTCGTTGAAGCCAAGGCCCAGAACAGCCGATACGCCGGGTGTAAAAACGTCAATCGTCTCCAGACTGAACAGTTGCGGGCCAAAAGGGACTGTGACTGAGATGCGCGGATACAGCACGCTGAGCAGGCCCCAGAAGACGAGCTGTGTGTAGACGGGAGTGCCGCGAAACAACCAGACCCACAGCCAACTGACGAACCGCAGCACCGGATTTTCGGAGTCGCGCATGAAGGTCAGACTGACCGCCGCCACAATGGCCACCACCATTGCCATGACGGTTATGACCAAAGTCCAGAGAATGCCGCGCAGGACTTGTTGATCGAACAGATAGCTGCGCACGACGTCCCAGTGGAAGTTGGGGTTGGTGGCAAGGCTCCACAGTACCAGCATCGCGGCAATGCAAAGCAAGCCGACGGCAATCCAGCGCCCCGGATGGGGCACTGGCGTGGGGTTGTTGAGAATGATCCTGTTCGGGAATTCTCTCGGGTCAGTCTTTTGCAACGCGCTGCGCCCCTGCTTTACAGGCTGACCGCGGGCGCCTGTGATGTCTGAGCCCGCGAAACTCATTCTTCGGGAACCACTGGATTGACTTCGGCCTTGGCAACCGCGGCGCTGTCGCTGCCCCAGGCAGAAAGCACCCTTGCATAGGTTCCGTCCGCTATCAGCTTGTTCAGCGTGTCGGCGATGAGAGTCGCCCATTCCGTATTGCCCTTGGCGATAGCGATGCCGTTGGGCGAAGGCTCGGAAATACCGCCGAGCGTCTGGAGCTTTCCTTCCGTTTGCTTGACCGCGTAGCCGATATTCGTCGATCCGTTCATCGTTGCGTCCACCGCGCCATTGACCAGTCTGGTGATGATGTCGGTTTGCTTGGACAGCGCAACGAGACTGATTGCGGGTTTGCCTGCGGCAATGCATTTATCGCTCAATCCGATAACCAGCTTTTCCGATGTCGAGGCGACTTGAACGCCGACCTTGGCGCCGCAGGGATTGGCAGGATCAAAGTGGCTAGGATTGCCCGCTTGCACCGCCCATTGTTTGCCAGCATTGAAATAGCTGACGAAATCCACCGCACCGTAGCGCGCCTTAGTGATCGTGAATGCCGAGATTCCGAGGTCGTATTTGGGACCAATCGCCGGCAAAATGCTGTCGAACTGCGCGGTGACGAAGCTGAGCCTGAGCCCAAGTGTACGCGCGATTGCTTCCGCCAAGTCTACGTCGATTCCCATTGGCGTCATGCCGTCTGCGCCACCTAGGAATTCAGCTGGCGGGTATGTCGTGTCCGAACCCACCGTTAGAACACCTCGCGAGGCAATCGCGGCGGGCACCTTTGCGGCCAGGGTTTTGTCAATGGCGATCGTTGCGGAATCAAATTCCGTAGCGCTGGCCACAAGACCTCCGCTCAGACACAAAGCTGCGGAGCCAAAGGCGATGGCAAGACAACGTGTGGAAAGATTGAATGCGAGCATCGGACGGCTCCCCTTGTTGTATGTGATCGATGCATTGTGCCCTTACCGACTGATGTGCCGCGCTGCGCAATGCACAAGTCGGGCGGACGTATTCATGTCCCATGGCACAACGCCGGCTACAATTGACGGGGGCGAATAGCTCCATAAGCAAACCTGATGCGCGCGGGAGCGGTGATCAAGCGCCGATCATGCGCAGGACTACGCCTTCGGAAGATACAGGAGTTCCTACTGTCCGCTTAGCGGGCAGTCATAAGCGCATCGATGAAGGCCCTCACCAGCTCGGATTTCGGTCGTTCCGGGGGCAGAATAAGCAGAGTTTTTGTTCGAAGCACAGGTTCGAAGGGTCGCAAGACGATCCGCGATTTGTCCAATCCCGCTACGGAGTGCGGATTGACGAATCCAAAACCAACCCCTTGCGCGACGAGTGCACAGACAGTCGCGGAGTAGATCGTTTCCACTACCACGTTCGGCTTACTCCCAGCCTCAATGAGTATGCGATCAAGACGCTGCCGGCCACGATCCTCCGGCACATATCCGACCATTGGCAACCCATCGATATCCGCAGGAGTGATTATCTCCAGCGCGGACAGCGCGTGGCCGGCAGGAATGGCGCAAAGCGCCGTACTGGAGATGAAGGTTTGATGCAATACACCTTCAGTATCGATTTCCTCGGCTGCAAGCCCGATGTCAAATTCTCCCGACGCGATAAGGTCGCGCACTTCGCGCGAAGGGAGCACGTGAAGCGTGATGCGTGTTGCCGGATGCTTCTGACGAAAGGCGCCTATAGCCGCAGGAACCAGGGACATGCTGATAGCCGACAACGTGGCTATCCGGATTTCACCCGAGCCGTGGTCGCGTATGCGCGCGGCGGCGGCCCGGATGGTGTCGACGCCTTGGAATACGATCTCGACGTCCCGATAAAGCAACCGTGCCTCGGGCGTCGGAACCAAGCGATTGCGCACTCTGGCGAACAGTGAAAAGCCGACAGACTTCTCGAATTCGGCGATTGATCTGCTGATGGCAGGCTGCGTTATTCCGAGCATGGTGGCCGCGTGCGAAGCGGATCCTCCCTTCATTACGGCAGCAAATGTTTCAATTTGACGAACGTTCAAGTTTCCTCCCGAGCCTCCTTTTTCAGCGAACACTTCCATCAAGTGCGTACGGATTACGACTACACCATAGGCTCTCCCATCAGCATAAAATTCAACTATACCTCAGCCAGCTGAGCAGCGCTCACAACATTCCGAAGGAATTTACGCACGTAGCTGTCCCGATGCCGCGTGCGTTATTACGCTCATTGGATCTGAAGGTCAGCGTTTTGAGCCACAAGCTCAAGTGGTTGATTTGATAGGCAGGCACTTTCATAGCATCCGGCCAGACGTTTAACGCCACTGAATCTAGGCCGGGTATACTGGTTACAGCGCGCCGCGACAGGGTCGATCCCGCCATCTCCCGGTTGGTTTGGCTTTCAAGCTTCTTGCTGAATTCAGTCGACTCTGCCGAACCCGCGGCAGAGGGAACGATTTGAAAGAAAACTCGTTTGCCCTGACCCGAAACAGGATAAACGACATGGTCGCGCCACGTGCTGTCTGAAAGGGCTTTTTGAAGGTTGGATCGGTGACTTGCGGGGTGAAGATTGTCGGCGCCACCAGCGAGGCATCCAAGATCCACTTCAAAATCTTGAACCGCAAGGACGGTCTTCCTGTCAAAAGCGTCTACGCTGACGAAAAGACAGGAAAGACGGTCGACGCAGAAGACCAGGTCAAGGGGTTCGAGGTCGAGAAGGATGAATTCCTTCAGATCGAGCCCGCGGATATCAAGGCGCTTAAGCTCACCTCGGATCACACGCTCGAAGTAGGCGAGTTTGTTGCGATCAGCGAGATCGACACCCGCTATCTCGAGAAGCCCTACTACCTCATTCCCGCCGACGGCGCGGCCGTCGAAGCCTACGGTGTGATCCGCGACGCGATGAAGAACAAGGGCGTCGCAGCACGGTCGTGCATCGTGCTCTATCAGCGCGGCCGGGAAGTTGTGATCCAACCCTATGGCAAGGGCATGGTGATGACCGAGCTGCGAAACCACAACGAGATGGTCGCCGAGGACAGTGTTTTTGAGGGCTTGACCAAGTCGAAGTACGATCCCGAGTTGCTGGAAATCGCCGGCATGCTCATCGACAAGAAGGTGACCACTTTCGATCCCTCGAAATTCGAGGACACCTACGAAGATGCGCTGATTGCCATGATTGACGCGAAGCGCAAGGGCGAGGCGCCACCAAAGGCGGCTCCCAAGCCGAAAGAGAACGTCATCAACCTGGCTGAGGTGCTTAAGAAGAGCCTCAAGCAGGAGGGGCTAGCGACACCCAAAAAGAGCGAGCCGAAGCGCAAGAGCGCGTAGGCCAACGAGCACCGTGTCGATGGAGGAGAAGTTTGTGACCCAATTGACCGTCGAGCAATGCCGGGCGGCGCGGGCTCTGCTGGATTGGTCACAAGCCAGGCTTAGCGCCAAAGCGCAGGTCAGCGAGGGGACGGTTCGGGACTTCGAGAAAGGGAAGCGCATTCCGGCCGCCGGCATGATTGTCGCGATGCGATCGGCGCTCGAACTGGCGGGGGTCGCCTTTCTAAGTGATGGCGAGACGATCCATGGCGGACCCGGCGTGCGACTCAAAAACTCAACGGTCTCGCGCACGCGTATCCACGATGGCGAAGCGGGAATTATTCAGAACAGCGAAATGTAAGCCGCAACGAAGTCGAGCCCGTCATTACCGCTGATCATTGTACGGCTCTTTCGTTTGTCCAACCATCTTCGCCAGTTCCGAAAACGGTGGAACGTCGGCCTCGCCCTGGGCATTGTTCGCGATTTGCAAAAGCCGGATAGGAAAGCAGATGGCGTCGCGATTTGCCGGCGACATTTCTTCATGAGTCCGCTCGTCGCCCGTCACACTGGCCTCGACCTTCCGCAGAGCGATATTGATGTCGTCGATTGAAAGCAGGCCCTTGTGAACAAGCAAATTGTTGATCGAAGCGACCGCCATCATCAATCCTTCGAGCTGAAGATTGGCGACGTTCATGGCCGAGAGCTCTTTACCTGGCCTAGTGGGTTCTGCCCGTCCGACTGATGCGTCTTGTCATCGACTTCGTCCACAGGCCGCGTCAATCCAACGCCGTCCTTGGGCTTCTTGTTGCTCGCCGCATCCTGGGAGAATGCATCGGAAGGGTCAGCGCCAGTCCTGGCCGGATACTTCGTCGCACCTGTTTCGCGATGGTTTTCGTTTCCAGACATTTTCATTGCTCCTGTGTGATCATCGATAACAGGCCTGCACCCTGCGGGTTCCGCGCTGCATGGAACATTCCTGGCGGCCGGTCGTTGGCCAGCAAAGGAGATGACTGGATGGCCAAGATCAATAACCTCAACGCTGCAATTGCCAAGGAACCAGAGGCAGCCGGTGTGGAAATCCAGCGTAAAAACCCTGGCACCAATGACTCAGGCCAGGCGCCAGCCAGCCCCAAGACGGCAGGCGCTCCGCCCAAACGTACGAGCGCTTTGGCGGACCCCTTCACGGCCAGACGAAGCGACGCACATCCGGTGGCCGGCAAGACATCGCGCCCAGTTGACAGACCGGGAGAATAGTCATGCCGCCCAAACCAGAGCCGAACGAAGAACCGCCCGTGAATGCACCAAGCTGGACCCCAGATGTGCGCGAGCCTGACCCTGACCTCTTGCCAGACGAATTGCCCGTCCCCAACCCCGACGAGAACCGTGGCCCTCCAAAGCGAGCTCTGACATGAGCGAAGATTATATTCGCAGGGTGGGTGCCTCTGTGGTGCGGTTCGCTTCTCGGTCAAAGGCGCTCCGCTTCGTATTGGCCTTTGCCATTGTCAGGATTGCCGCCGCTCGAGCGGCAGCGCGTTCAACTTCTTCGGTGTTTGGGCACGGATTATCAGGGCACTGGCGACCTACGGGCGTTCAATGGCCGAAGCTTTTGCCCCGATTGCGGATCGCGCATCGCCTCGTTGCGGGACGACGAGGCGGAGATCATGCTGGGCGCTCTGGACCTCGCCCCGAGCGACATCATTCCAGGCTATGAACTCTGGATCGGCCGGCGCGAGCCTTGGCTGATGGATCTGCAATGGGCAGAGCAATTCCAACATGATCAAGAGACCGAAACCCCCGGCTCGGTCTGAGCCGCCGGACACATCTGCTCTCGCGGTCCGCTCTCTCAATCTTAGCGTTTCCGTCAATGACATTGACGGGTGTTCCGCGATATTTCGCGGCGGATTACACGATTTCTGGGTGGGTGACTGTCGAATGTATTGCCGTTCTGCGGGGTACGGGAACCGCGCCTCTCGACGCTCGTTACTTCCGTGCTGCGCAGACCAACGGCCCGACAAAGCTTGCATGCGCGGCCGTACGCTGTTCCATCGATTTCTCAGGACATCATGATGACCCAGAACGACACCGAACTGACCGCCCGTCTTGCGCGCGAACATGGCATCTCCGAAGGCGCTGTCACCGCTGTTCTAGACGCTTTGCGGCGTGGCGGCGGGACCATGGCCCAGTTCAGCCATGTCGACTTCGGAGGCATGTCGCAATGGTCTTCCGGCATGACGATGGTCGGCGACATGTTCAACGGCAGCCTCAAGGCGAAGCTCAACGCTATCGCGGGCGAGCTGTCCGCCTACCTCCGCGATCATCCAGCCGAGGGGCGCAACGACGATACGAATGTGAGCTATCGCTCGCCTGGTTTGGCAACCGCCGGCTCGTGGTGGCCCGACGAGTTTGGAAGGCCGTCTGCCGCTGGCTCCCAGAACCATATGCGCTACGCGGCGTTTAGCGAGAAGCGTCGCCTGGTAATCGACGATCATGGAAATACGATAATCTACGATACCGGAGATCATCGCATATCTGGTGTTTCACAAAGCCAGAGCACGGACACGACCCTGACCTTCGTCAGCCAGCACGGCGTGGTCCGCGTCTCTGATCTCCAGCGCGTCGATGCTGCTTAGATTAGGCCCGCAATTACGCAAACAGTAACGCTCATTGGCGCACGTGCAGCGCAGTAACCGGAGGACTCCACAATGACGCAATCGACACCGATGCCACCTAACCCAATGGTTGAGCAGCCTGCCAGCGAGGTTTTTCGGACCATCAACGGGGGAGAGCTCCCGCTGTCTAAATCCGGTCAGCAGCAGGCGGTGCAACCTCAGCACTCACCGAAGGCACCAAGCGGTATGAGAACTTTCGGTGACGCCGAACGGTTCACTGCAGCGGAATTTGGCTCGGCGGATTCAGGGATGGATAGTTCCAGGCGAATTGACACGCTGATCGATTAGCGCCGCCGCCGGAGCCAGTGGGTCGTTGCGGGAATCACGCCAGAGGCCCAGCCTCACTACGAAAGGGGCCAAGAAGCGAACACTGGGCAGTCGAGCGCATAGGGCCAAGGTTTAAGCGCAACGCGCGCTACAGACGGCGTGCCGATTTCATGTTTTCAGCATCTGTTCGAAGGTGCATTGCTTGGGATTCTTGTCGGGGCGCCATCGCAGAAATTTGGTACCGTGCCGGAAGCGATCATTCGTGACGTGATCGAAGCGAACTTCGACCACCAATTCGGGGTGAACCGGTTCCCACTCCCCACTCCTCTCGGTGCTCCAGCGGCTTGGGCCGCCCGGAGCCTTGCCGGTAAAACCAGGAGGCGACCGCAAAGCTTCGAGTTGTCGGGTCAGCTGCGGTCGATCCTCCCGCGCGATTGTCGACGTGAACCCCACATGGTCGAGCTTGCCCTGGCTATTGTAGAGACCCAGCAGTAAGGAACCGACCTCACGCGCGTTTGCCAGATAGCGAAAGCCTCCGACCACGCAATCGGCTGTACGCAGCCGTTTGACCTTGACCATGGCGCGTCCGCCGGGCCGATATTCGTCGTCGACAAGCTTGGCGACAACGCCGTCCGTCGAACCGTGACCGGATGCGCCAAGCCACTTCGTTGCTGTCGCCAAATCCCGAGTAGAAGGCGACAGTTCGATATCGGCATGACCAGCCGATTCTACGAACAGTTCCAGAGCTTGGCGCCTTTCGGACAGCGACTGGTCCATCACGTTGAAGTTCGCCCTAGCCAGAATATCAAACAAGATCAATCTGGCGGGGGTTTCGACAGACAGCTTTCGAACCCTGCTTTCCGCTGGATGCAATCGCATCTGCAGCGCATCGAAAGAGAGCGCGCCATTCACCTCGATGACGATCTCACCGTCGACCACGAAATCAGTGGCCCTCAGAACACGCAGCATCGAGACGACTTCCGGAAAGTATCTGCCGAGCGGCTTGCCAGACTTTGCCCTCAGGTCGACCTCATGGCCAGCTTTGAAGGCAAGGCAGCGGAAGCCGTCCCATTTGGGTTCGTACTGCCATTGGCCAGCGCTGTCAGGCAACGTGGCGGCAGCCTTTGCCTCCATCGGTTCCGTGTCCAATGGGACGGCGAAAGACGGTTTTGCATGTTTCGATGTCATGCCGCTAGCTTTGCTGAACCGAGCCGTTTGATCGCGCTCGCGATAGACCTTTCGCCATCGTCGTAGTCGGCCCAGGCAACCGTCTTCTTCAGCAACCCCGGCACGGTGCGGACTGTGTATTTTTTCGGGTCGAGATCCGCCTTCACCTGGCTCCAGGTCAGTGGCATGGAAACAGTTGCACCTTCTCTGGCACGCGGTGACAGGGGTGCAACGGCCGTCGCCATGCGATCGTTGCGGAGGTAGTCGAGAAAGATCCGGGACGTCCGCAACTTCTTGGCCATGTTGACGAGGTAGAGATCCGGACGGTCCGCCGCCATTTGCACGCACACCGCCTTCGCGAAGGCCTTGGCCTCGGGCCAGTTCGTTTTGCTGCGCTGGCCTGCCAGCGGTGTCACAACGTGCAGGCCCTTGCCACCCGTGGTCTTGCAAAAGCTGACCAGTCCCAAATCTTCAAGACGATCACGCATTTCCTTTGCGGCCGCGACCACATCGGCAAAGGCGACTTCCGGACCAGGATCCAGGTCGAACACCAACCTGCCGGGAACCTCGGGGTGACCG
>NZ_AXAL01000018.1 GCF_000472785.1 Mesorhizobium loti CJ3sym | reverse complement strand
CGGATGAAGCGGTTGTAGATCGTCTTGTGGGGACCATACTCGCTGGGCGCGTCGCGCCACCGAAGGCCGTTCCTGATCACGAAGATGATGCCACTGACGATCCGCCGATCATCGACCCTGGGCACTCCGTGAGACAGCGGGAAATGCCGCTCGATCCGGCGCATCTGCGCCTCCGACAGCCAGATCAAATCACTCATTGCAGCGCCTCCTCGCACCGCCAATGAATCAGCCGTTTGCTGTCTCCGCAAGAACTTTAATAGGTCCTGACCCTAGCTGGACCAGCTAATATCCTGCCTTGCGATCCACCAGATTATCGAGCTTTTCGCCACGCTCGAAGGCGTCCATCTGGCGCAGCATGATCGGCGCCAGGTGCATGGGATCGGAGGTCGCCGCTGCGTGCGGCGTCACGAACACTTTTGGATGGTTCCACAGCGGGCTGGTCTTCGGCAACGGTTCAACCTCGAACACGTCGAGGCTCGCCTCCTTCAACGTGCCGTCATCCAGCGCCCGCACGATGTCGGCGTCCTTCTGCAGGCGGCCGCGTCCGGCATTGATCAGCACCGAGCCGCCGAGGCCGTTGCGCTTCCGCAATTCCTTCAGCACGCCGTAGTTGATGATGCCTTGCGTGTCCGGCGTCAGCGGCAACAGCACGACAAGGATATCGGTCGCCTTGAGGAAGGGGATCAACCCGGCCTCGCCGGCATAGGTCGCAACGCCTTGCATCGGCCGTTCGCTGCGCGACCAGCCATTGACCGCAAAGCCGAGCGACAGCAGCACCGAAGCCGCTGCACGGCCGAGATTGCCAAGCCCCATAATGCCGACGGAAATGTCGCCGGCCGGCCTCTGCGGCGGCTCGTGCCAGGTCTTCTTCGGCTGCTGCTGTCGGTAGAGCAGGCCCTGGCGATGGTGATCGAGCACCCGCCAGACGACATATTCGGTCATGTATTGGGTGAGGTTGTCGGCAACGACCCGGACGATCGGCACGTCAGGCAGGCCAGGGTCGGCGAAGACATGGTCGACGCCGGCGCCGATCGAGAAGATGGCGCGCAGATTGGGCAGCGACGACAACAGGTTCGGCTTCTGCTTCCACACCACCGCATAGGTGATCGACGGATCCTTCGCGCCGTCCGGCTCCAGCACCACCTCGCGCTCGGCCGACAAAAGGTCGCGCCAGCGCTGCGGATGAAAGCCGGTAACGGCAAGCAGGATGCGGCCTTTTTCCATCGCGATGTTCTGGTCCCTCTTTAAATGGATTACTCGCTGACGATGCCGACCGGTGCCGTCTCTATCTTGAACGCGGCCGAGATCAGCGCCCTGGTGTAGTCGGTTTGCGGATTTTCAAAAATCTGCTGGGAAGGCCCGGCTTCGACAATCCTGCCATTGCGCATGACGATGACGTCGTTGGCAAGCGCCCGGATGACCTTGAGGTCATGGCTGATAAAGAGATAGGCGAGGTCGTGCTTGGCCTGCAGACTGCGCAGCAGGTCGACGACCTGCGCCTGCACGCTCATGTCGAGCGCCGATGTCGGCTCGTCCAGCATGACGAAGCGCGGGTTGAGCACCATGGCGCGCGCGATCGCGACACGCTGGCGCTGGCCACCGGAAAACTCGTGCGGATAACGGTTGCGGGTCGCTGGATCAAGACCGACCTCCTTCAGCACGGCGGCCACCTTGTCATCGCGCTCGTCCGGCGACAGCTTCGGCTCGTGAATCTTGAGCCCTTCCTCGATGATCTCGGCAATCGACATGCGCGGGCTGAGCGATCCGAACGGATCCTGGAAGACGATCTGCAATTCGCGCCTGAGCGGCCGCATGGCGTTGAAGGTGAGCTGGTTGATGTCACGCCCATTGAACTGGATGGTTCCGGTCGACGAGATCATGCGCGCCAGCGCCAGGCCGAGTGTCGTCTTGCCGGAACCGGATTCGCCGACCACGCCCAGCGTCTGGCCGGCGCGTACGGTGACATCGATGCCGTCGACCGCCTTCACATTGTCGACGGTGGTTCGGAAAAACCCCTTCTTGATCGGGAACCAGACCTTGATGTCCTTGCCGGTCATGACCGGCTTGGCATCGGCGTTGGCGGCCGGCGGCTTCCCCTTCGGTTCGGCCGCCAGCAGATGCTTGGTATAGGCGTGCTGCGGGTTGGCGAAGATGTCCTTGGTCGGGCCGGTCTCGACGATCTTGCCCTTGGTCATCACGCAGACCCGGTCGGCGATCTTGCGCACGATGCCGAGATCGTGGGTGATGAACAGCATCGACATGCCTTTGCGGCTTTTCAATCCCGCCAGCAGTTCGAGGATCTGCGCCTGCACGGTGACGTCGAGCGCCGTCGTCGGCTCGTCGGCGATCAGCAGTTCAGGTTCGTTGGCCAGCGCCATGGCGATCATCACGCGCTGGCGCTGACCGCCGGAGAGCTGGTGCGGATAGGCATCGAGACGTTTTTCGGGCTCGCGGATACCGACCTCGTTCAGCAGGGCAAGCGTGCGTGCCTTTGCCGGCCGGTCGGCCATGCCCTGATGGAGTTTCAGGATCTCGACGATCTGGTGCTCGATCGTGTGCAGCGGGTTGAGCGAGGTCATCGGCTCCTGGAAGATCATGGTGATCTTGTTGCCGCGCACCTGCCGCAACTGCTTCTCGTTCATGGCCAAGAGGTCGGCGCCCTGGAACAGCATCTTGCCTGAGGGATGGCTGGCGCTGGGATAGGGCAGCAGCTTGAGCACCGACAGCGCCGACACAGATTTGCCGGAACCGGATTCGCCGACCAGCGCCACCGTCTCACCCTTGGCGATATCGAAGGAGATATGGTCGACGGCAATGGACTGGCCGCCGCCCTGGCTGAAGGCGACGCTGAGGTCCTGTACGCTGAGCAGAGGGGCTTCGCTCATCGGAATGTCTTGCGCGGATCGAAGGCGTCGCGCGTCGCCTCGCCGACAAACACCAGCAGCGACAGCATCAGCGAGATGACGATGAAGCCGGAAATGCCGAGCCACGGCGCATTGAGGTTGCGCTGCGCCTGCTTGAGCAGTTCGCCGAGCGAAGCCGAGCCCGGCGGCAGGCCGAAGCCGAGATAGTCGAGCGAGGTCAGTGTCGAGATCGAGCCGCTCAGCAGGAACGGCAGGAAGGTCAATGTCGCCACCATTGCGTTGGGCAGCAAATGCCGGAACATGATGGTGCGGTTGGGCACGCCGAGCGCGCGCGCCGCGTTGACATATTCGAAGTTGCGGGCGCGCAGGAACTCGGCCCGCACGACGCCGACCAGCGCTACCCAGGAGAACAACAGCATCAGGCCGAGCAGGATGAAGAAGCCCGGCGGCAGGATGGCGGCGACGATGAGCAGCAGATAGAGCACCGGGATCGCCGACCAGATTTCGATGAAGCGCTGGAACAAGAGATCGGTCCAGCCGCCGAAATAGCCCTGCAAGGCGCCGGCGCCAACGCCGATCAGGGCCGAGCCGGCGGTCAGGATCAGGCCGAACAGCACCGAAATGCGGAAGCCGTAGATGACGCGCGCCAGCACGTCGCGCGCCTGATCGTCGGTGCCGAGCCAGTTCCAGTTGCCGACGATGCAGGCCGGGTCGGCGGCACCCTGCGGATACTGGTTGCAGCGCTTCGTGGCGTCATACTCCCAGGACGGCCTGGCCGGTGCTGCTTCCGGGATGGCGTTGTTGACGGTCTGGTAGGAGTAGCGCACTGGCGGCCAGATCATCCAGCCATGGGCGTTGATCTCGTCCAGGATCACTGGGTCGCGATAGTCGGTGACGGCGTAGAAGCCGCCGAACTTTTCCTCGGGGTAGGCGACCAGCACCGGAAACAGGATCTCGCCCTTGTAAGAGGCGATGATCGGCTTGTCGTTGGCGATGAATTCGGCAAACAGCGACAGCACGAACAGGACGAGGAAAATCCACAACGACCAGAAACCGCGCCGGTTGGCCCGGAAATTCTGCAGGCGGCGCTTGTTGAGCGGCGACAGAAATGGCCGCGCGATTCGCTCCGGCACCACTCCGGCGGTAACGCTTGCCTCCGACATCAGACGTCTCTCCGCTCGAAATCGATGCGCGGATCGACCCAGGTGTAGATGAGGTCGGACAGCAATCCGACGAACAGCCCAAGCAGCGAGAAGATGTAGAGGTTGGCGAACACGACGGGATAGTCGCGCTCGACCACCGAGCGGAAGCCGAGCAGGCCGAGGCCATCGAGCGAAAAGATGTTCTCGATGAGCAGCGAGCCGGTGAAGAAGGCCGAGATGAACGCGCCGGGAAAACCGGCAATGACGATCAGCAT
Source organism: Mesorhizobium loti CJ3sym (assembly GCF_000472785.1). Classification (GTDB taxonomy): domain Bacteria; phylum Pseudomonadota; class Alphaproteobacteria; order Rhizobiales; family Rhizobiaceae; genus Mesorhizobium; species Mesorhizobium loti_E. Next base: position 155,779 of record NZ_AXAL01000018.1, on the reverse strand, counting down.
GGCATTGCGGAAGACATGGCCATAGAGCACCTGTCGCTCCGACAGGCCCTTGGCGCGCGCGGTCACCACATACTGTTTGCGGATCTCTTCCAGGAACGAGTTCTTGGTCAAAAGCGTCGTCGTGGCGAAGGCCGACAGCACCAGCGCCGTCAACGGCAGGGCCATGTGCCAGAAATAGTCGACAATCTTGGCCGGCCAGGACAACTGGTCCCAATTGTCCGAGACGATGCCGCGCAACGGGAACCAGTCCCAGAACGAGCCGCCGGCAAACAACACCATCAGCATGATGCCGAACAGGAAGCCCGGAATGGCATAGCCGACAATGACGACGCCGCTGGTCCAGATGTCGAAGGGTGTGCCGTCCTTGACCGCCTTACGGATGCCGAGCGGGATGGAAATCAGATAGGACAAAAGCGTGATCCAAAGCCCGATCGAAATCGAAACGGGCATTTTCTCGAGGATCAGGTCGAGCACCGAGATATCGCGGAAATAGCTGTTGCCGAAATCGAAGCGCGCATAGTTCCACAGCATCATGCCGAAGCGCTCGAGCGGCGGCTTGTCGAAGCCGAACTGCTTCTCCAACTTCTTGATGAATTCCGGATCGAGCCCCTGGGCGCCGCGATATTTCGAGCCGACGTCGCCGGCGGCATCAAAATTGGAGCCGCCCGCATCGCCGCCACCACCTCCGAGCCGGTCGCTGCCACCCTGATTGGTCAGCTTGGCGATGATCTGCTCGACCGGACCTCCCGGCGCGAACTGGATGACGGCGAAGGAGATCGCCATGATGCCGAACAGGGTCGGGATCATCAGCAGAATACGGCGCAGGATATAGGCGCCCATCAGGCTTCATGCCCCCTTTGGACTGCTATCTCAGCCTTTACCAATTTTTGCCGCCTTGCCCTTATCGACCCACCACATCGCTTCGACCGGAAAGCCGAAATCGGGTTTTTGCTCGGGAAAGCCGAACATGTCCCAATAGGCGCTTCGGTGATTCGCCAGGAACCAACTAGGAATCCAATCGCACCGCGCACGCAAGACCCGGTCAAGCGCACGCATTGCGACCGTCAGATTTTCGCGATCTTTTGCGGCCCCCACCGCGTCGATCAGCGTATCGATTGCTGGACTTGCGACGCCCGGCAGGTTGCGCGAGCCGGAGATGTCCGCGGTTCTGGAGTGGAAGAAGACTTCAAGATCGTCGCGTGTCGGGGTCGCCGAAAATGAGAAAGCGGCCGAGATAAGGTCAAAGTCGAACGTGCTCTGGCGAAGCTGATACTGCGCTGAATCCACCAGCCGAATCGTGGCGTCGATGCCGATCGCTTTCATATTGGCGACCCAAGGCGAATAGACCTGTACGAAGGTGTCGTCATCGACCATGAATTCGGCCGAGAGCCTGCCGCCCTTGTCGTTGACGACGAAGTCACCTGACCGTTTCCAGCCTGCCGCGTTGAGCAGCTTCACGGCCTGGCCAAGCAGCTTGCGGTCGCGGCCGGTGCCGTCTGATGCAGGCTGGGCGACAGCCTCGCCAAAGACCTCCGCCGGGATCTGGCCGCGCAGCGGCTCCAGAAGAGCCAGCTCTTGCGGCGATGGCAGTCCTTCGGCACGAAAATCCGATTTCTCGAAACACGATTGCGAGCGCTCGTAGGAACCGTAAAAGAAGTTGCGCCGCGTCCATTCGAAATCGAAGCAGAGCGCGATCGCCTGGCGCACCCGCGCATCGCGAAACTGTTCGCGCCTCTGATTGACCGCTGTTCCCTGCATGGTCGGCCGCTTCTCGGCCGGGAATTCGTGCTTGACCACCTTGCCGGCGGTCAATGCAGGGAAGTCGTAGGCGGTTGCCCAGACGCGCGAGGTGAACTCTTCACGGTAGGTGATTTCGCCCTTTTTGAAGGCTTCGAAGCCGGCAGTGCGGTTCTGGTAGAACTCGATGCGGATAATGTCGAAATTGTTCTGGCCGCGATTGACCGGAAGGTCGCGGCCCCAATAGTCCGTCACCCGGTCGTACTCAATCCAGGCCCCTGCCGAGAAGCGCCCGACCTTGTAGGCACCGGAGCCGAGCGGCGGGTTCAATTGGGAGGAGTCGAACGGGTTGGCCGTGTAGAAGGCCTTCGACAGGATGGGGAATTCCACGACGTTGAGTACGGTGCGGGCCGATTGCTTGCCCGAGAAGGTAAGCCGCAGCGTGTGGTCATCGACAGCCACGGCGTCGGCCATGTGTGTCAGCGACAGCGACAGGTCGGGATGGCCCTTTTCCTTGTAAAGCTTGAAGGTGAAGGCGGCGTCCTGCGCCGTCAGCGAAGAGCCGTCGTGGAAGCGGGCTTCGGGGCGAAGCGAAAAGGTGAAGGAGTTGCGGTCATCCGACAACGTCACCCAGTCGGCGATCTGGCCATAGACCGCATCGGGCTCGTCGAGAGCACGCACCATCAGCCCGTCAAAACACATCTCCATGCGCGGTGGCGCATCGCCCTTGTCGGCGAAGGAGTTCAGCGTGTTGAAGGTTTGCGTGTCCTGATTGTAACCCCAGTTCGGCGGCGAGAAGTTAAAAATCCCGCCGGTTGGCGCATCGACATTCACATAGTCGAAATGGGTGAAATCCGGCTTATATTTGAGGTCGCCGAAGGCGGAGAGCCCATGCAGTTTTGTGCCGGTCGCAATGTCGGCGAAGGCCTTGCCCGGCAACAGGGCGGCGGCAACGGCGGCACCACCCAAGGTCAGGAAATCGCGGCGGCGCGTCATCGTGATCGATTGCCGCCCCATCAATTGCCGCCCTTGTACTTGGCCGCCAGCGCCTTCTCCTTGTCGAGGTTGATCCACCAGGAATCGGGATCGTAGCCGGCATAGGCCGGCTGCTTGTCGGGTATGCCGAATTTATCCCAGTAGGCCAGCCAGACCGCCGAGCGATAATATTGCGGCACGATGTAGAAGTTCCACAGCAGCACCCGGTCGAGCGCATGGGTGGCGGCGACGAGGTCCTCGCGGTCGCTGGCGAAGATGACACGGTCGACGAGCGCATCGACGGTTGGGTCCTTGATACCCATCAGATTGCGCGAGCCGGGTTTGTCGGCGGCTTTCGAACCCCAGAAGTCGCGCTGTTCGTTGCCGGCCGAATCCGACTGCTGGAAGAGCGAGGTCGTCACGTCGAAATCGAAATTGTTGATCCGGTTGATGTACTGGCTCTGGTCGACAATACGCAGCGTCGCGTCGATGCCGATCTTGCGCAGATTGGCGATGTAGGGGCTGGAGATTACTTCGTCGGTATCATACCAGCCGAGAATCTCGAACTTGAACGGCGCGCCGGTCTTGGCATTGACCATCTTGCCGCCCTTGATCACCCAGCCGGCCTTGGCGAAAAGGTCGATGGCCGCCTTCAGGTTCTTGCGCTCGGCCAGTGGCGAATCATAGACCGGCAGCTTGAACTCCCGGTTGAAAAGTTCCGGCGGCAGCTTGTCGCGATACTGGTTCAGGATGCCCAGCTCCTTGCCTTGCGGCAGCCCGCTGGAAGCAAGGTCGGAGCCTTGGAAATAGCTTGATGTGCGGGTGTTGTAGCCGAAGAACAGCGTGCGGTTCATCGACTCGAAATCAAAGGGATAGGTCAGCGCCTCGCGCACCAGCCGGTCTTGGAACAGTGGCCGTCGCTGGTTCAGCACAAACCCTTGCATAGGCACCGGTGAGTGGCTCTCGAAGGTCTTCTTGATGACGTCGCCGGCCTTGATGGCGGGGAAATCATAGCCCGTCGCCCATTTGCGCGAACTGTATTCGCGATTGAGATCCTCCAGGCCGCCCTTAGTGAAGGCAAGCCATGCGGCATTGTTGTCGAGGATGTAGGTGAAGCGCTGCGTGTCGAAATTCTCGCGGCCGATCTTCACCGGCAGCTTGGCTGCCCAATAGTCCGGCACGCGCTGCCACACGATTTCCGAGCCCGGCCTGAAGCTGGCGATCTTGTAGGCCGCCGAGCCGAGTGGAATTTCCAGCGTCGGCTTGGTGATGTCGCGCTTCTTGCCGCTTGCATCCGTGCCTTCCCACCAGTGTTTGGGCAGCACGGCAAGGTCGCCGATGATCTTCGGCAGTTCGCGGTTGCCCTTCTGGTTGAAGTGGAACTCGACCTCACGGTCGGAGATCGCGACCGCATCGGTGACATTCTCGAAATAGCGGCTGTATTGCGGGCTGTTCGCCTTCAGCACCTGGAACGACCAGATCACGTCGTCGACGGTGATCGGCTGGCCATCATGCCATTTCGCGCGTGGATCGAGCCGGTAGGTGGCTGAAGAATAGTCGGCTGGGTATTTGTAGGCAGCGGCAACCAGAGGGTGGCTGGTGCTGCCCTCATCGGTCGCCTGCTCCATCAGCGTGTCATAGAGCAGGCCGCCACCGAAGCCGACGAGGCCCGCCGCCGGCGATCCCTGGACTATGTACGGGTTGAAGCTGTCATAGGTGCCAAGCAGCACGGAATTGAACGTGCCGCCCTTGGGCGCATCCGGGTTGACGTAGTCGTAGTGCTGGAAATTGTCGCCGTATTTGGACTCGCCGATCAGCGATGAGGTGGTGCGCCACTCGTCGGCCCTGGTCGTATGCAGCCCCGCAACCAGCAGGACCGCCGCCAGCAGCGACTTGAGAAGCGTTCGGCCAACCGTCATGCATTATCCTTCGCCATGCGTGCCAGATCATCCACAGGGGCGATCCTAGATGATTTGGCGCTCGTGAAAACCGCAATGCGCCGGCTTTGTCGCCGCACCTCATATTTTCGCAACAAAAAAGCCGGGCTGAACCCGGCTTTTTCAAGATCATCGAGATGATATCTGATTATTTGGCCGGAGCCGCGGGAGCTGGTGCTGCGGGAGCCGCAGGCTTGGCCGGGGCTGCGGCGTCAGCCGGCTTGGCCGGGGCAGCCGGCTTCGCGGGCGCGGAGGCGTCCGCGGCGGCGCCCGGTGCCGGCAGCGGCTTGGGATTGTCGGACAGCGTGCGCAGATAGGCGATGACGTTGGCGCGGTCCTCGTCCTTGGGCAGGCCGGCGAAGCCCATGGCCGTGCCCTTCACGAATTTCTTCGGCGAGGTGATGAAGTGGTCGATGTTGTCGTAGGTCCACTTCTCGGCGCCGCCCTTGGAAAACTCCTTCATGCCGGCCGAATAGGCGAAGCCTTCATGCTCGCCGACGGGGCGATCGACGAGATCCCACAGGTCCGGGCCGACCTTGTTTGGACCGCCCTTTTCGCCGGAGTGGCAGGCCTGACACTTCTTGAAGACGGCAGCACCCTGTTCGACATTGGCGGTGGCCAGACGGTCGGCGATCGGCTTGGCTACGGCGGCCGGCGTGGCCGGGCCGCCCTCGGCTGGCTCCGTGGCCTCGATGATGAACCCGGGCTTTTCCGGGGCCGGAGAGGCAAACAGCGCGTCCGACACCAGGCCAACCGAGAAGACGATGAAAACGGTTCCAAGCAATCCGGCGAGCAGTTTGTTGACTTCGTTGGAATCCATTCGCCCCTTGCTCCCTTTTCCGGCGGACCGAACCGTCCACTCCGTCCGTCGGTATCGTGACCCACCCTGCGAAGGCGGTCAAATCGGGCGGAAACTAGGTCTTTTGCTGCGGCGTTGCAACACCTATAAGGGCGCTGCCAGTGAGACCTTTTGCCACTTTTCCTTGTCCTCTTTTCGAATGCCTTGCCATAGCGATGTCCACCTTGATCCTGATCCCGGCCCGCATGGCCTCCACCCGCCTGCCGGGCAAGCCGCTGGCCGACATTGCCGGCGCGCCGATGATCGTCCATGTCGCGCGCCGCGCGGCCGAGGCCGGCCTTGGCCGGGTTGTGGTGGCGACCGATACGCAAAGCGTCGCCGAAGCGGTGCGCGCGCATGGTTTCGAGGCGGTGATGACGCGGATCGATCACGAATCGGGTTCTGACCGCATCCACGAGGCGCTGGTCGCGCTTGATCCCCAGCGCAAGGTCGAAACGATCGTCAACGTGCAGGGCGACCTGCCGACCATCGATCCCGGCATCATCGCGGCCTCACTCAGGCCTTTCGAGGACGAGGCCGTGGATATCGCCACGCTCGGCGTCGAGATCGTCCGCGACGAGGAAAAGACCAATCCGAACGTCGTCAAGATCGTCGGTTCGCCGCTGTCGGCCACCAGGCAGAGGGCGCTCTATTTCACCCGTGCCACGGCACCTTGGGGTGAGGGGCCACTCTATCACCATGTCGGCCTCTACGCCTATCGCCGTGCCGCGCTGGAGCGCTTCGTCGCGCTGAAGCCGTCGCCGCTGGAACGCCGCGAGCGGCTCGAGCAGCTGCGGGCGCTGGAAGCCGGCATGCGCATCGATGCCGAGATCGTCCAGTCGCTGCCGCTGGGCGTCGACACGCCGGAAGACCTTGAGCGCGCCCGGACAATCCTTTCAAACTGAGAAATTCGAACCGAGACACCCGTGAATCGAGACCTGGCCCATGCCTGAAAAAACCAACAGAATATCCTTCCAGGGCGAGCCGGGTGCCAATTCCGACACTGCCTGCCGCAACGTCTATCCGTCGATGGAGCCGTTGCCGTCTCCGACTTTCGAGGATGCCTTCAACGCGGTCGAGACCGGCAAGGCCGATCTCGCCATGATCCCGATCGAGAACACCATCGCCGGGCGCGTCGCCGACATCCACCACCTGTTGCCGGAATCCAAGCTGAACATCATCGGCGAATATTTCCTGCCGATCCACTTCCAGCTGATGGTGCTGCCCGGCGTCAAGCGCGACGAGATCAAGACAGTTCACACGCACATCCATGCGCTCGGCCAGTGCCGCAAATACATCCGCAAGAATGGCTGGAAGGGCGTGGTCGCGGGGGACACGGCGGGCGCCGCCAGGATGGTCTCCGAGGTCAAGGACCGCACCATGGCCGCGTTGTCGCCGGCGCTGGCCGCGACGCTCTACGGGCTCGATATCATTGAAGAAAATGTCGAGGACACCGATTCCAACGTCACCCGCTTCGTCGTCCTGACCAAGCACAAGCAATGGGCCGAGCGTCCGTCAGCCGACGCCAGGATGATGACGACCTTCATCTTCCGCGTCCGCAACGTGCCGGCCGCACTCTACAAGGCCATGGGCGGCTTCGCCACCAACGGCATCAACATGACCAAGCTGGAGAGCTACCAGCTCGGCGCCTTCACGGCGACGCTGTTCTACGCCGACATAGAGGGCCATCCCGACGATCCGCTGGTCAAGCTGGCGCTGGACGAGCTGCGTTTCTTCTCAAAGGAAGTGCGGATTTTGGGCGTCTATCCCGCCAGCGAGTCGCGTGAGCAGTGGAAGGTGGCGGATTAGATCACCGCGCCTAGCGGTATGTAATCAATCTCGAGAAATTTCACGACCTCCGGCACCCAGCGGTCGCGCACAAAGGCGACGTGGTCCGGGTGGTCGTTGTATCTGTTGTAGGCGGCCTGATCGGCGAATTCCATCGAGAAGCCGAACTGATAATCGTTCTTGGGGCTGATCTGCCGCAGCTGTTCGAAATGTGTGACACCGCGGATCGCGGTGAGGATCTTCTTGGCGTCGACGAGGAACCGCTTTTCGTCCAGCGAGTGCGGCGCATGCTTCAGCGTGAAGATGACGGTGTGACGGATCATTTGTCTCTCCTGCAATAACTGTCAGTATCTATTCGCTGTCGACCCAGGCGCGGATCAGGTGATGCGCGATGGCGCCTTTCGGTGGCGTGATCAGATTGTCGGCATGCTCCCGGGCCAGCATAAGGCGGACCTCGTCGCGGCCAAACCAGCGGCAGTCTTCCAACTCGTTGAGATCGGCCTGGATGTCTTCGTTGAGCGGCTCGCCGAAGCAGCCGATCATCAGCGAATAGGGGAACGGCCAGGGCTGGCTGGCATGGTAGACGACACGGCCGAGCCTGATACCGGCTTCTTCCAGCGTTTCGCGGCGCACCGCCGCCTCGATCGTCTCGCCAGGTTCGATGAAGCCGGCAAGGGCCGAATACATGCCGGGCGCGAAATGCCGGCCGCGCCCAAGCAGGCATTTCTCCCGCGTCGCCGTCAGCATGATCGCCACCGGGTCGGTGCGCGGGAAATGCTCGGTCCCGCAATTCGGGCAATGCCGCTTGTAGCCGCCGGCCCGCATCTGCGATTCGGTGCCGCATTTGCTGCAGAAACGATGGCTGGCATGCCAGGCGAGCAGGGCGGCGCCTTGCGCCATCGCGCCGGCGGCCGCTTCGTCGATCAGCCCTTGCATGTAGACCGACCGGTAGTCGATCGCCTTGACGGTCTCGGGCAGCTGTTCGGCGTCGATTCCGACGGGCATCGCCAGCACCGGTCCCTGCTCGGAAAAGCCGAGCAGGACACCTTGGGCCAAGGAGGGCCTGAAGGGCTCGCTCTCAGCGACGCTAAACCATGGGTCGAGGCCGCCGCTTGTCCCAAGCTTCAGGTGGAGTCGGCCGCCATTCATCAACAGCAGCCGCGTCGTCGGATCCGCCAGCGCCTTGTCGACCGAATCATCGGCACGGTTCTCGGATTGGCGGTCGATCGTGTTGCCGGCAAAGCCGACGAACTGGCTCGGTTCGCGCAAAGGCGCGTCAAACAGGCTAAAGCTCATGCGGACTCTGGTGCTTTGGAATGGACATGTCTGGGGACGAACATGTTTTTAGGATGAATACCGGGGAAGGCTTATAGCGCCGCCCTTACCGTTTCGGCAAACCGGCGCAGGTCGGATCGCTGATAGGGCTCGCGCAGACCGTGTCCCCACACCGGCCCGGGCCAGCCGGGATCGCCTTCGGATCGGGCGATGATATGGATATGCAATTGGCGCACGATGTTGCCGAGCGCGCCGGTGTTGATCTTGGTGCAACCGCTCACTTTCTTCAGCGCCTGCGCCACCATATTGGTCTCGAAGGTCAGCATCGCCTGGTCGAGCGGCGTCATCTCATGAACCTCTTCGGCGCCCGGCCGCTGTGGTACCAAAAGCAGCCACGGCCAGCGGCGGTCATTCATCACCCGCAATTCGCATAGCCCAAGCCACATCAACTGCTCGCTGTCCGCCTCCAGCCGGGCATCCAGCGTGAATCCGGCCTTCAGGCCCGGCAGCATCGGCGTTTCCTTGCTTTTCTTGGTTTCCTCAAACTCATGAACGCTAGAGCGGTGGCACGGGGGCTGCAAGCGAATCATTGTTCCTCTCACGGTTTGGTGCACCAAATCGCCTGCGCACTTGCATTTCATCGCGCAATTGCCGATATGGACGTCGGGAGGTTGGTGGTGGACGATCCACTCGCCAACCGGGTCAGGTCCGGAAGGAAGCAGCCCTAACGAGCCCGGAACGGGTCATTGTTCCAGCCTCCCACCTCTTCGGCCCTTCTCGCCACATTGACGACGCATTGCAGCGCGGGCGAGACTATGCGCAGGAATCGGCGCCTTTGGGCGCGGCCTTTTGGAGCTTAACGGGCGAATGAGCGAAGCCGGAAATTCGGGGCCAAAAAGCCTGGAGAATGGAAAGGCCGCTGCCTACCGCGTGCTGGCGCGCAAATACCGTCCTTCGAATTTTTCCGAGCTCGTCGGCCAGGAGCCGATGGTGCGCACCCTCACCAACGCCTTTGCCACCGGCCGCATCGCGCAGGCTTGGATGCTGACCGGGGTGCGCGGCGTCGGCAAGACCACCACGGCGCGCATCCTTGCCCGTGCCTTGAACTATAAAACCGCGACATCGGACCAGCCCTCGGTCGATCTTGCCGTGCTCGGCGAGCATTGCCAGGCGATCATGGAAGGCCGCCATGTCGACGTCATCGAGATGGACGCCGCCTCGCATACCGGCATCGACGATATCAGGGACATCATCGAGCGCGTGCGCTACGCCCCGGTCTTGGCCCGTTACAAGGTCTACATCATCGACGAAGTGCACATGCTGTCCACGCAGGCCTTCAACGGTCTGCTGAAGACGCTTGAGGAGCCGCCGCCGCATGTGAAATTCATCTTCGCCACCACCGAGATCCGCAAGGTTCCGATCACCGTCCTGTCGCGCTGTCAGCGTTTTGATTTGCGGCGCATCGATGCCGGCGCGCTTGTCGCGCATCTCTCCTCTATCGCTGGCCAGGAAGGCATTTCGGTCGACGACGACGCGCTGGCGATGATCGCGCGCGCGGCGGAAGGCTCGGCTCGTGATTCGCTCTCCATCCTCGACCAGGCGATTGCGCACGGCGCCGGCTCCGTCAGCGCCGAGGCCGTGCGCGCCATGCTGGGCCTGGCTGACCGCGCCCGCATCGTCGACCTGTTCGAACATGTGATGAAGGGCGATGTGGCAGCCGCACTCGCCGAATTCCGTACGCAATACGATACCGGCGCCGATCCGGCCGCAGTGCTGACCGATCTTGCCGAGTTCAACCATCTCGTCACCCGGCTGCGTTTCGTGCCGACCGCAATGGACGACGCTTCGCTGTCGCAGGACGAGCGCGAGCGCGGCGCGGATTTCGCCAGGGCGCTGTCGGTCAGGGTGCTGTCGCGGACCTGGCAGATGCTGCTCAAGGGCATTCCGGAGGTGCAGTCCTCCAATCGGCCGGTCAGTGCCGCCGAAATGGTGCTGATCCGGCTGGCGCACGCCGCCGACCTACCGACGCTGGACGAGGCGTTGCGATCCCTTGAGGGGGCAACACCGGTTCAAAATGGCGCGCCGCGCCCGAATGGAACGCCCTCGGGCCCCGGCAATGGCACCAGCGCGGTGGCGCAGACGCGCATGCCCGGCGGATCGGGCGGCGCGCAGACCATGCGGCTGATCGAGGCCACCCCAGCGCCGGCTGCTTTCGTCGCCCCTCCGCAACCTGTATTGGAAGCGCCGCCGGTACCCTTGAAATCGCTGGCCGACATCGTCGCGCTTGCCGACGCCAAGCGTGACATTGCTTTCAAGGTGCTGATCAAGAGCTGTATCCGTCTGGTGCGCATCGAGCCCGGCCGCATCGATGTTGGTCTGACCGCCGATGCGCCGAAGATGCTGCTCAATGAGTTGACGACCAAGCTGCGCGCCTGGACCGGCCGCAACTGGCTGGTGTCACTGTCGAAGGAAGAGGGTGGCCAGACGCTGGCCGAAATGGAATCGACCAAGCGCGAAAACGCCTTCCTCGATGCCAAGAGCGATCCGACTGTTGCCGCCATCCTGGCGCGCTTCCCCGGCGCCAAGATCATCGACGTGCGCATTCCCGACGCACCGGAAGCGGATGCCGACCAAGCCGAAGTGCCGGTCGACCCGCCAGCGGATGACGACGACAGCTGATAGAACCAAGACAAGGATCGGACCATGAAAGATCTTCTCGGCCTGATGGGCAAGGCGAAGGAAATGCAGGCCAAGTTCCAGGCCATGCAGGACGAGATCGCCACGCTGGAGGCGTCTGGCCAGGCCGGCGGCGGTCTGGTCAACGTGACGCTGACCGGAAAATTCGAGATGAAATCCCTGAAAATCGACCCGTCTCTGTTCAAGGAGGACGATGTCGAGATCCTCGAGGACCTGATTCTCGCTGCCCACAATGACGCCAAGGCCAAGGTCGAGCTGATCATGCAGGAAAAGACCAAGGCGCTGACAACCGGCCTGCCGATCCCGCCGGGAATGAAACTGCCATTCTAGTCTTCAGCGGCGGTGCGCCCATGACCGAAGAGCCGTCCGAAAGACTGATCGAGCAGCGTATCCGCAACCGGATCTACGAGATCCTGGAAATCCTCGCCGATTGCGACGCCGGCGTCGATCTCGTCGGCATCAAGGGCTACTTCCACCTGTTCGAGGATTTCGTGCACCGCCCGTCGATCGAGGCTGGCACGTCGGCGCTTTCGAAGGAGGAGCGAGCGTGCGTGCTGGAAATCGCCGAATTCCTGGAGGCGGCTTCTGAAACAAATCCCGATTTCACCAAGGCCGAATTCATCAACAGTGACTGGCCGGGAAAGATCGCGCCGACGGCCAGGGACGCGCGGGCGCTGTTCCTCAAGCGAGGTCTGTTTTCGGAGAAGGTCGAGGAGCTGGAGCCGGGCCAGCCGGCCGCGATTGCGGCAGGGCGGTAGCGATTCCCGGAAAAACGTGACGTGGTTTCACCCAGGCAATTGTGGCGAAACCACGAAAGAGCGGTCATCGCCTTTGTGAAACGATCGCTCGATCTGTCTGAAAAGCCACGAAATTGTGCCATTTCAGCAACAGTGCATTGTTAATAACGTTTTAGCCATCATTTTGCCTGAAAGTGTCTCATTCTTGCCGCAGCCCGGGGGCGGGTATCGAAGTGAGAGGGTAACCTGTTGATCGTCACGCGATGGAAGGCGCCGCTGTTGCTCGGCGTCATCACGTCTCCCCTGTTTCTGGCTGCCTGCAGCCAGACGACTTCGCACGGCATGTCGGTCGCCAGCCTGACCGATGCCATCACGCCGAGTTTTCTGACGTCGCGCGCCTACAGTCAGACGCCGAAGGAAAGGGAATGCCTGGAAAGGGCGATGTTCTTCGAGTCCAACCGCTCGAGCCGCGACGGCATGATCGCCGTCGGCACGGTGGTGATGAACCGCTTGCGGTCCGGCAATCACGGCACCACCATTTGCCAGGTGGTCGGGGAACCCGGCCAATTCGCGCCGGGCGTCATGACCAGGCCGATGAATTCACGCGCAATGCCCGATGTCGAGGAAGCAGCCGACGCTGTGCTCAAGGGCGAGCGCAAGGCCAGGCTCAAGAACACGATGTATTTCCACACCGCCGGCCTGCGCTTCCCCTACAAGAACATGCACTACACCATGGTTGCCGGCGGCAATGCCTTCTACGAGAAACGCGGCCGCAACTGGCAGCCGCTGCCCGATGAGCCAATGGTTGCCTCGTATGAACCGGAGAGGCCAGCCGCGCCAGTGACGATGGTTGCTTCGGCTGAGCCGGTTCGTCCTGCCAAGACCGCTGTCCGCGCCGCCCCGGCACAACAGGTCTATATGACCGCTGCCGCGGAACCTGCACGCCCGTTCAAGATGGCGACCGCCCCAGCCAAGCAGACCTACATGACAGCAGCAGCAGCGCCGTCGGCGAAGTCCGGGCGTGTCTCGGCTAAGTCCGTGGAAGTCGCCATGCAGGAGCCGATGGAAGAACCGGATGCCGCCCGTTTTGGCGGAACGGTGAACACCCGCGTCATCAGTTCGGTTCAGGGCGAGCCACAAGAGGCATCGATGGGATTCCAGTCGACACCTGAGAACACCGACGCCATCGGTGCGATGATCGTCAGCCAGGGCCGGCCGCTCGAAGCCAACTGATCCGCATCGCCACGCTGCGCGTGGCACCATGCTGGACAGGGATGTTTCAAAGCGCTCTGAAAAATCCTGGAGCGGTTCACCGTTTCGCGGAAACGGTGAACCGCTCCAGCTTTTCGTTTTGACGCAATTCCGGACGGAAAACCGCTTCGCACTTTTCCTGGAATTGCTCTAGATCAGAGCGATGTCGAAGCGAATCGCGGGTCCAGAGATCGAACGCCTGATCCAGCTCCTGGCCAAGGTGCCGGGTTTGGGTCCCCGTTCGGCCAGGCGCGCCGCACTGCATCTGATCAAGAAGAAGGAGCAGCTCCTGTCGCCGCTCGCCGCCGCCATGGGCGAGGCCGCCGACAAGGTGCGTATCTGCACGACCTGCGGCAATGTCGATACGTCGGACCCCTGCATGATCTGCACCGACCCACGCCGCGATGCCACCACGCTGATTATTGTCGAGGACGTCTCCGATCTCTGGGCGCTGGAACGCGCGGCGGCGATGAACGTGCGCTACCATGTGCTCGGCGGCACGCTGTCGCCGCTCGACGGCATCGGCCCCGACCAGCTCAACATCCGCTCGCTGATCGACCGCGTCGCCGGCGGCGAGGTCAAGGAAATCATCCTTGCCGTCAATGCCACCGTCGAGGGCCAGACCACCGCGCACTACCTCACCGATCAATTGTCCGGCCTCGACATCAAGGTGACAAGGCTGGCGCATGGCGTGCCGGTCGGCGGTGAACTCGACTATCTCGACGAGGGCACGCTGGCCGCGGCGCTGCGTTCGCGGACGGCGTTTTGACGCAATTGGCGGGGGTGTTTGCTGAAATGACTGCATTCCGTCGCACAATCACCTTCGCCCTTGTCGCCACGCTTCTCGGCGTCCTGCTCGCGGCCCCCGCCTCCGCCGCCAAGATCGACGACCAGTTCCGCGCCTGGCTGCAGAACGACCTCTGGCCCGAGGCCAAGGCGAAGGGTATTTCCAAAAAAACTTTCGATGCCGCCTTCGACGGCATAAAACCCAACCTGAAGCTGCCCGACCTTGTCATGCCCGGCGAGAAGCCGAAGACGCCGCAGAAGCAGCATCAGGCCGAGTTCGGCTCGCCCGGCGCCTATTTCGCTGAAAAGACGGTTGGTGCGGTGACGGCAGGCGGCCGCGCGCGTGAAGCCACCAATGCCAAGACGCTTGCGGCAATCGAAAAACGCTATGGCGTGCCAGGCGAGATCGTTCTGGCGATCTGGGGTCGCGAGACCGGTTTCGGCGCGGCGAAAATGCCCTATGACGCCTTCGAGGTGCTGGGCACCAAGGCGTTCATGTCGACCAAGAAGGATTTCTTCCGCACCGAACTGCTTGCGGCGCTGGAGATCGTCGAGCGCGGATTGGCCCCGGTCGGCGCCATGAAATCGTCCTGGGCCGGTGCGCTGGGCCAGCCGCAATTCATGCCGACCTCCTTCCTCAAGCATGCCGTTGATTTCGACGGCGATGGACGCGTCGACATCTGGAACTCGACGCCTGACGTGCTGGCCTCGATCGCCAATTATCTCGTCCACTATGGCTGGGTGCGGGGACGAGGCTGGGGGTTCGAGGTGACCGTGCCCGCGAGCGTCTCCTGTTCGCTGGAAGGCCCCGATCAGGGTAAGAAGATCTCGCAATGGGCCGATATGGGCATCAAGCGTGTCGGCGGAAAGCCGTTTCCGGCGAGCGAGCTGAAGGCGGAAGGCTTCCTTTTGATGCCGGCCGGCCGTAGCGGTCCGGCGTTCATCGCCACCCCCAATTTCTACGTGCTGAAGGAATACAACACCAGCGACCTCTACGCGCTGTTCATCGGCCATGGCGCGGACCGCATTGCGCATGGCGATCAGAATTTTTCCGGCAGCTGGGGCCCGGTCGGCGATCTCCACCGTTCCGACATTGCCGCCCTGCAACGGGCGCTGGAAGCCAAGGGCTACGATGTCGGCAGCGCCGACGGCCTGCCTGGCTTCAAGACCCGCCGCTCGATCGGCAAATGGCAAGCCAAGAACGGCCAGGCTGCGACCTGTTTTCCCGACGCCGGCCTGGTTGCCGCGCTGAAATAGCGCCAAAATTAGTAGATTTTTCTCGTTCGGTTGCCCCGATTGGCTGGCCTGTGCGTCGACACGCCGCCCGTCTTTCTGGCCCAATGAGCCGTCGCATAAATGCTCGTTGCCGGCCATGAGGCTGCCGGATATGCTGTTGACCAACTGGACAAAAACCGCAACGGTAAGGGGTCGGAGGGCCGTCCTTAGGCCCCGAAAAGAGTTCTACAATCCTGAGCCGGGAACTCAGGTCAACAAACAACAAAACAGGGAACAATCACCATGATGATGGAAAAGTTTGCTCTACGCTCCCGCATCCTGCTTGCGGGTGCCGCCATGTCCGCTCTGCTTCTGGCCGGGGCGCCGGCTGGTGCGGTCACGCCCGCCGACACGCTGGTCGAAGGCTTCGCGATCGACGACATCATCTCCATGGATCCGGGCGAGGCGTTCGAGCTGTCGACCGCCGAAGTCACCGGCAACACCTATGATCTGCTTGTCCGCCTCGACCTCAGCGATACCTCCAAGGTCAAGCCGGATCTCGCCGCGAGCTGGACCGTTTCTGACGACGGCATGACCTATACATTCAAGCTCAAGCCGGGCCTCAAATTCGCCTCGGGCAACCCGATCACCGCGGCCGATGTCGCCTATTCGTTCGAGCGCGCCGTCAAGCTGGACAAGAGCCCGGCCTTCATCATCGGTCAGTTCGGCATCAGCGGCGACAACGTCACCGAAAAGGCCAAGGCCGTCGACGACGCTACCTTCCAGTTCACCGTCGACAAGGCCTATGCGCCGAGCTTCGTGCTGAACTGCCTCTCGGCAACGGTCGCCTCGGTGGTCGACGCCAAGCTGGTCAAGGAACATGTCGCGGCGGTGACGCCGAGCGCCGACTACAAATGGGACAATGATTTCGGCAATGCCTGGCTGAAGACCGGCTATGCCGGCTCCGGCGTCTACAAGCTGCGCGAATGGCGCGCCAACGAAGCCGTGGTCATGGAGCGCAACGACAATTATTACGGCGAGAAGGCCAAGCTCGCCCGCGTCATCTACCGCAACATGAAGGAAAGCTCGGGCCAGCGCCTGGCGCTCGAAGCCGGCGACATCGACGTTGCCCGCAACCTCGAGCCGAACGATCTCGACGCCATTGCCAAGAACGCCGACCTCACCACCACCAGCGCGCCAAAGGGTACGGTTTATTACATCAGCCTCAACCAGAAGAATCCGAACCTCGCCAAGCCCGAGGTGCGCCAGGCCTTCAAATATCTGGTCGACTACGATGCGCTGAGCACGACCATCCTCAAGGGCATCGGTGAAATCCACCAGTCCTTCCTGCCCAAGGGCGACCTGGGCACCGTGGACGACAACCCGTTCAAGCTCGACGTCGCCAAGGCCAAGGAACTGCTGGCCAAGGCCGGCCTGCCCGACGGTTTCAGCGTCACCATGGACGTGCGAACTGGACAGCCGACGACAGGCATGGCGGAATCGATCCAGCAGACGCTTGGACAGGCCGGCATCAAGCTGGAGATCATTCCTGGCGACGGCAAGCAGACGCTGACCAAATACCGCGCCCGCAATCACGACATCTACATCGGCAATTGGGGCCAGGATTATTTCGATCCGAATTCCAATGCCCAGACCTTTGCGTCGAACCCCGATAATTCGGATGCCGGCAAGTCGCACACGCTCGCCTGGCGCAACAGCTGGGACATTCCGGACCTGACCAAGGAAACGGAAGCGGCCCTGCTGGAGAAGGATTCTGGCAAACGCGCCGACATGTACAAGGATCTGCAAAAGAAGATCCTCGACACCAGCCCCTTCGTCATCATTCACCAGCAACTGGAAGTGGTTGGTCTGCGCAAGAACCTCAAGGGCCTCGTGCTCGGCCCGAGCTTCGACACCAATTTCGTCGGGTCGGTCTCCAAGGAATAATGCGGTCGGACGCGCCGCATGAGTGCGGTTGAAAACGAGAGCGGGCGCGGCAGCGCCCGCGCCGTCGCCCTTGCATCGGCGATAGGCCGCTTCCTGGTCATCGCGGTCACGACCTATCTTGGTCTGCTCGCGGTCACCTTCTTCATTGGCCGGGTCATCCCGATCGATCCGGTGCTGGCGGTGCTCGGTGATCGCGCGCCTCTCAATGTCGTCGAACGCACGCGCCGCGAGATGGGTCTCGATCTGCCGCTGGTCGAGCAGTTCTACATCTATGTGAAGAATGCCCTGAGCGGCGATTTCGGCACGTCGGTGCTGACCACCAATCCGGTCATGACCGACATCCGCCGCGCCTTCCCCGCGACCATCGAACTGGCGACGCTGGGAACGCTGATCGGTTCGGTGCTCGGCGTGCCGCTCGGTGTGCTGGCAGCTGTAAAACGCGGCAGCGTTATCGACCAGATCGTGCGCATTGTCGGCCTTATCGGCTATTCCGTGCCGATCTTCTGGATCGGGCTTTTGGGGCTCGTCCTGTTCTACGCCAAGCTGCAATGGGTGGCGTTTCCCGGCCGCCTCGACGTCGTCTACGAATACACGTTCACACCGATCACCGGCTTTTATCTTCTCGATGCGCTGTGGCAGCGCCAGTGGGATGTCTTCTACGATGCCTTTCGCCACATCATTTTGCCGGCAGGCCTGCTCGGCTATTTCTCGCTGGCTTACATCAGCCGCATGACGCGCTCATTCATGTTGAACGAACTGGCGCAGGAATACATCGTCGCCGCGCGCGCCAAGGGCTTGTCGGAAACCCGCATCATCTGGGGCCACGCGCTTCGCAACGCCGCCGTGCCGATGGTCACCGTGATCGCGCTGTCCTACGCCAATCTGCTGGAGGGCTCGGTGCTGACCGAGGTCGTCTTCTCCTGGCCCGGCATCGGCCTCTACATCACCAATTCGCTGCAGAACGCCGACATGAACGCCGTGCTTGGCGGCACCATCGTCATCGGCTCGGTGTTCATCGGCATCAATCTCCTGTCCGACCTGCTTTACCGTGTGCTTGATCCGAGGACGAAGGTCCGATGAGCGCCGAGGTCGTCCAATCCCGCCGCGACTGGCTGCTCAGCGAGCGCCCGGCCTCGCGCATGCAGGCAAGGCTCGGCCGCGCCTATGTCGCGTGGCGGCGCTTTTCCGCCAACCGGCTGGCTTTTGTCGGCCTGTTGATCATCATCGCCCTGCTGGTCATCGCCGCCCTTGCCGGCGCTCTGGCGCCTTACTCGCCGACATTCGGCGATCTCAAGAATTCACGGCTGCTGGCGCCCAGCGCCGAACACTGGTTCGGCACCGACGACCTCGGACGCGATATCCTGTCGCGCATCCTCTACGGCTCGCGCTGGACGCTTTATGTTGTCATTCTGGTTGCCATCATCGCCGCCCCCATCGGCCTGCTGGTCGGCACCATTGCCGGCTATGCCGGCGGCTGGACTGATGCCATCCTGATGCGCATCACCGACATCGTCCTCGCTTTCCCCAAGCTGATCCTGGCGCTGGCTTTCGTCGCCGCGCTTGGCCCCGGCATCGAGAATGCGGTGCTGGCCATCGCCATCACCTCGTGGCCGCCCTACGCCCGAATTGCCCGCGCGGAAACGCTGACGGTGCGCAATTCCGATTACATCAAGGCGGTGCAATTGATGGGCGCCTCGCCCTTCCGCATCGTGTTGCGCCACATTATGCCGCTCTGCATCTCCTCGCTGATCGTCAGGGTGACGCTCGACATGGCCGGCATCATCCTGACTGCCGCCGGGCTCGGCTTCCTCGGCCTCGGCGCGCAGCCGCCGCTGCCGGAATGGGGCACCATGATCGCTTCCGGTCGCCGCTTCGTGCTCGACCAGTGGTGGGTGGCCGGCGCGCCGGGCTTTGCCATCCTCATCGTCAGCCTCGGCTTCAACCTGCTTGGCGACGGCCTGCGCGATGCACTCGATCCCCGCAGTGGTGACCAATGAACAGGGAGACGAAGACGCTTCTCGACGTCGACGATCTGCGCGTCACCTTCCCGACCCGCACCGGGGTGATCGAGGCGGTGCGCGGTGTCTCCTTTTCGCTCGGACGCGAACGGCTCGGCATCGTCGGCGAGTCCGGCTCCGGCAAGTCGCAGACGGGCCGCGCCATCATGGGCGTGACGCCGTCCCAGGCCCGGATATCTGCCAACAAACTGGCCTTCGATGGCATCGATCTGCTCCGCATCTCGCCGCGCGAACGCCGGGCGCTGCGGGGCAACCGCATCGCCATGATCCTGCAGGATCCGAAATATTCGCTCGACCCGGTGATGAGCATCGGCCGCCAGATCGTCGAGACGCTGCGCACGCATGAGAGGGTCTCCAAGGCCGAGGCGCGCGAGCGCGCGCTCGCCATGCTGGAGGCGGTGCAAATCCGTGACCCCAAACGTGTCTTCGACCTGCATCCGCACGAAGTGTCCGGCGGCATGGGCCAACGCGCCATGATCGCCATGATGCTGATTGCCGGACCGGAAATGATGATTGCCGACGAGCCGACCTCGGCGCTCGACGTCACGGTACAACTCGACGTGCTCGGCATCCTCGACAAATTGGTCAGCGACCGTGGCATGGGGCTGATCTTCATCTCGCATGATCTGCGCCTGGTTTCGTCCTTCTGCGACCGCGTCATCGTCATGTATGCCGGCAAGGTGGTCGAGCAGCTCAAGGCGTCGGAACTGGGCAATGCCCAGCATCCCTACACGCGCGGCCTGCTCAACTGCATGCCCAAGATCGGCGCCGACCGTCACCCGCTGCCGGTGCTCGACCGCAAGCCGGAGTGGGCGGCATGACGTCAGCGATTGCCGTCGACCGGCTGGAAGTCATCTTCGATCGCTTTCGCGCGCTGAAGGGCGTCAGCCTCGACGTACAGCCGGGGGAATCCTTCGGCCTGGTTGGCGAATCCGGGTCCGGAAAATCGACGCTGCTCAGGGCCATCGCCGGCCTTGCGCCCGTCGCCTCGGGTAGTATCGCCGTCAACGGCAAGACGCTCGGCACGCGCCGCGACAAGGCCTTCTATCGCGAAGTGCAGATGGTCTTCCAGGATCCGTATGGCTCTCTGCACCCGCGCCAGACCGTCGACCGCCTGCTGCAGGAGCCGCTGGCCATTCACGGCTTTGCCGATGGCGAAAAACGCATCCAGCAGGCGCTCGACGAAGTCGGCCTTGGCAACGGCTTTCGCTTCCGCTACTCGCATCAATTGTCGGGCGGCCAGCGTCAGCGTGTGGCGATCGCCCGAGCGCTCATTCTCGAACCGTCGATCCTGTTGCTCGACGAGCCGACCTCGGCGCTCGATGCCTCCGTGCAGGCGGAAGTGCTCAATCTGCTGGAAGAAGTCCGCCGGCGGCGCAAGCTGACCTTCCTGATGGTCAGCCACGACCTCGCCATCATTACCCATATGTGCGAGCGGCTGATGGTGATGCAGAGCGGTGAGGCGGTGGAAAATCTGGCGGCGAGCGATCTTGTCGAGCGACGTGTCACGAAGGATTATACACGCAATCTGCTAAGGGCCAGCGACGGTTTTGTAAGAACTGCTTGAGTTCGTTTTCCTAAGTGCAGAACGATCTTCGGGGAATTCCCATAGAGGAATGGAAGTTTGCAGATCCCCCAATGTCGCGGTGTTTGTGGATCGGGGCATAGTTACGCGAGGCGATTGGATCGCCTACGTCTCGCATGACGATGACGACGGCAGCTGGCAATTTCACAACAGCGAAACTGGACCTGTTGACGATGGCGACATAATGATCGTCAGCTTGCAAAACGTTGTGCGGCGCGATGAAAGCATTCTGGCGCTGGCCGACTTGCCCGAAGGCTGGTGCGCCTGGCGCGGCTCAAAATCATCGCCGTGGCAGCGCGCCAAATCACGTCCTCAACCCTCCAACAACAACGAGTGATCCGGCAAAGCCTTAAGTCTGAGCTGGTACGGGCTCGCTGGCCTCCGAAACCGGGGATTCGTCTCGACCTTTCGGCTCCTTGATCCGGAACCACGTCACGTAGAGCGCCGGCAGGAACAGCAGCGTGATCGCCGTGCCGGCGATGATGCCGCCCATCATGGCATAGGCCATTGGCCCCCAGAACACTTCGCGTGCGATCGGGATCAGCGCCAGGCTGGCGGCTGCCGCTGTCAGCGCGATCGGCCGCATGCGGTGTTCGGTTGCCTCGATGACAGCCGCCCACCGGTCCTTGCCCTCGCGGACAAGGTCCTCGATCTGCACGATCAGGATGACCGAGTTGCGGATCAGGATGCCGATCAGCGCCAGCACGCCGAGGATGGCGACGAAGCCGAGCGGTGCGCCGCTCGGCACCAGGGCCGCAACCACGCCGATCAGCCCGAGCGGTGCCACTGCAACCACCAGGAACAGGCGCTGGAAGCTTTGCAGCTGGATCATCAGGATGGTCGCCATGACGAACAGCATCAACGGCACCACGGCGGCGATCGGCCCCTGGCTTTTGCCGCTCTCCTCGACCGAGCCCGCGGTCTCGATCGAATAGCCCGGCGGCAGTTTGGCGATGAAGGCCTCGACCGATGGCTTCAACTCGTTGACGACCGTTGCCGGCAGCACGTCGCCGACCAGGCCTGCGCGCACGGTGATCGTCGGAATGCGGTCACGCCGCCACACCGTCGGTTGCTCCAAATCGTAGCGGAAGTTGGCCACCGCCGCGAGCGGAATGGCCTCGCCGGTGCTGGTCGGCAACTGCATGTTCTGCAACGTCCCGATCGAGCCGCGTTCGGCATCGCGCGAGCGCGCCACGACATTGATCAGATAGGTGGCGTCGCGCACCTGGGTGATGGTGGCGCCGCCGACCGTGCTGTTCAGCGCGCTGGCGATATCGGATGAGGTGATGCCGAGCTGGCGTGCCTTGTCCTGCAGCACCTCGACCCTCAGCACACGCTGCGGCTCGTTCCAGTCGAAGGTCGGCGGGGCCAGCTTCGGATTGGTGGCGATGAGGCCGGCGAATTGCTGCGCCAGTCCGCGCACCGTCTGGATTTCGGGACCGCCGACACGGTACTGCACCGGGCGACCGACCGGCGGGCCAAGCTCCAGCGGCTTGACGAAGGCATCGGTGCCGACGAACTCCGCGCGCAGCAGCTTCTCCAAAGCCGGCTTCACCCGGTTGCGGGCCTCGATGCTCTTGGTGACGATGACCGTCTGGCCGAAATAGGGGTTGGCGGGCTGCACATCATAGGCGAGCACGAAGCGTACCGCGCCCTGGCCGATATAGGACGAGAAATGGTCGATGTCGGGATTGCCGACCAGCGCCCGCTGCTCGAACCGCTCCATCTGGTCGCGCGTCTCGGCGATCGACGAGTTCTGCGGCAGGTTCCAGTCGACGATCAACTCCGGCCGGTCCGACGGCGGGAAGAACTGCTGTTGCACCAGGCCGAAGCCGGCGATCGAGCCGGCAAACAACAACACCGTGACGATGATGGTCAGCCAGTGATGGCGCACCGAGCCGACAAGCACGCGCCGGAACAGCGACGTGAATCGGCCGGGCTGGTCGTGATGCTTTGTCTTCATCGTCGCCGGCAGGATGGTGACGCCAAGCAGCGGCGCAAACAGCACCGCCACGATCCATGACACCAAAAGCGACACGGCGATGACGACGAACAGCGTGAAGGTATATTCGCCCGCAGCACTCGAGTTGAGGCCAATCGGGATGAAGCCGGCGACCGTCACCAGCGTGCCGGTCAGCATCGGGAAGGCGGTCGACGTGTAGACATAGGTCGCCGCCTTGCGGATATTGTCGCCGACCTCCAGCCGCGCCACCATCATCTCGACCGCGATCATGGCGTCGTCGACCAGCAGCCCAAGCGCGATGATCAGCGCGCCCAGCGAAATGCGCTGCAGCGATATGCCGAGATACTCCATCACGGTAAAGGTGATGGCTAGCACCAGCGGGATGGACAGCGCGACGACGAAGCCAGCGCGCATGCCAAGGCTGACGAACGACACCGCGAGCACGATGGCGACCGCTTCGGCCAGTGCCCGGGTGAAGCCCGAAACCGCCTCCTCGACGATGACCGGCTGGTCGGCGACCAGATGCACGCCGACGCCGACCGGAAGGTCAGCCAGTACCTTGTTCATCTCCTTGTGCAGCGCCTCGCCGAATTCGAGCAGATTGGCGTTGGGCTTCATGCCGATGGCGAGCGCGATGGCGTCCTGGCCATTGAAGCGGAACAGCGCCGTCGGCGGATCGGCATAGCCGCGCGTGATCGTCGCCACGTCGCTCAGCCGGAAGAAGCGGTCGTTGACGCGCAGATTGATGGCCCGCAGGCTGTCTTCGGAGGTGAACTGGCCGCCGACGCGCACGCTGATGCGCTCCGGTCCAGACTGGACGACACCGGACGGCGTGATGGCGTTCTGCGCCTGCAGGCTTGCCACGATCGCTTGCTGGTTGAGGCCAAGGGCGGCGATCTGGCGGGTCGAGAATTCGAGATAGATCGCCTCGTCCTGCGCGCCGACCAGGTCGACCTTGCCGGCATTCGGCACGGTCAGGATCTTGGTGCGGGCATCCTCGACATAGTCGCGCAATTGGCGCGGCGTCAGCCCGTCCGATGTGAAGGCGTAGATATTGCCGTAGACATCGCCAAAGCGGTCATTGAAGAACGGTCCCTGCACGCCTTGCGGAAACTGCGCCTTGATGTCTTCCACCATGTTGCGCACCTGAATCCAGTTCGGCACGACATCGCGCGCCTTGGTGGTGTCCTTCAGGTTGACGAAGATGACAGTCTGGCCGGCGGTGGTGACGGATCTGGTGAAGTCGAGACTGTCGAGCTCTTCGAGCTTCTTCTCGATGCGGTCGGTGACCTGCTGCAGGGTCTCCTTGACCGACGCGCCGGGCCAGTTGGCCTGGATGATCATGGTCTTGATGGTGAAGTTGGGGTCTTCCTCACGGCCGAGATTGAGGTAGGAGAACACGCCGGCCACGACGAAGACCAGCATGAAGTACCAGACCATGGAGCGGTGGCTGAGCGCCCACTCGGAGAGATTGAAGCCCTTCATCAGACGCCGCCCTCCGGCACTTTGACCTTCTGGCCTTCGCTCAAGCTGTGGACGCCCGCCGTGACGACGCGCATGCCGGCCTCCAGCCCCTCGGCGACGGTGAAGGTGGCGGCACCCTTGGCGGCCACCTTGATCTCTTTCACGCTCACGCTCGACGTTTGTGGATCGACGATCCACACCTTGTCGACACCGTCCTTTTCAAGCAGTGCCGACATCGGCAATTCGATCGTCGGCATAACCTTGGCCACGCGGGTCGCCGTCACCGTCGAGCCGAGCCGGAAGGCTTGCGGCGGATTGGTGAGCGTCAGCTTGATGCGTCGCGTGCGGGTCGAGCCTTCAGACTGTGGCGCGATCTCGCGCAGCTTGGCCTCGGTCTGGATCGTCGGCAGCGATTGCAGGATGACCTGGAATGGCGTGCCGGCGGTGAGGTCACCGACCAACTGGTCGGGAATGTCGACCACCGCCTCGCGCAGATCCGAGCGAGCCACGGTGACGACAGTCTGGCCGGCCGAGACGGTCTGCCCGACCTCGGCGCCGACGGCGGTGACGACGCCGTCGAAATCCGAGAACAGCCGGGCATAGCCAAGCTGTTCCTGCGATTTGGCAAGCGAAGCCTTGGCCCGTTCGACGCTGGCCTCGGCGGCTTTTCTTACCTGCTGCGCGGCATCGAAGACAGCCTGCGAGGTGTTGGCCGAGGCGAGCAGCTGGCGCTGGCGCTCTTCGCTCGCGGCGGCGTTGGCAAACTGTGCCTCGGCATTGGAAAGCTCGGCCTTGGCCGCCTGGACGGCCAGTTCCAGCGCGGTCGGGTCGAGCGCGGCGATCGTCGTGCCCTTGCTGACGATGTCGCCGACATTGACGTCGCGTGAGACGACGCGGCCAAGCAGGCGGAAGGCGAGGTCGGCGCTGACCTGAGGCTCGACCGAGCCGGCAAAGCCGAAGGTCTGCGAGGTCCGTGGCTCGACCACGACAGACAGCACCGGCCGGATGATCTCCGGCGGCTTTTCATCCGATTTCGAGCAGCCGGCGAACGCGCCAAGCGCGCACAGACCAAACAAGATCCGCGGCAGCCTTCTCATTGGCCCGCTCCCGATATCTCGACCGTTTGCCCGGGACTGAGCAACTGCCCGCCTGCGGTAACGACGCTCTGGCCTTCGTTCAGCCCGCCGGCGACGACGACGGTGCCCGAATCGAAGGCCAGCACCTCGACCGGCGCCGTCGCGACCGCCTTGGTCGAGGGATCGACTACCCAAACCGCCGGTTTGCCGGCGCTGGACGTCAGCGCCTGCCAGGGCAGCAGGACAGCTTTCGCCGGCTTGGCGCTGACCGAGCCGATGACGGCGGCTCCCAGCGGCATGCCGGTGGGAGTATCGGGAATGGCGACCTTGACCCGGATCGAGCCCGAAGCCGGGTCAACCGCCGGCGAGATTTCGCGTACCTTGCCCGTAGCCCGGACCTGCGGATCGGACAACAGCGTGATCGTCACCGCAGGCGATGCAGGCGTCCTGGCGATCAGCGTCTCCTGCACGTTGAACACCGCATCGCGGTCGCCGTCCTCGGCGACGGTGAACACGGTTTGCGCGGCTTGCACCACTTGACCGGTTTCGACCTGCCGGGCGGTGATGACCCCGGCGGCACCGGCCTTGAGTTCGGTGAAGGAGAGGTTCTGCTGGGCATTGGCGAACGCGCTCTGCGCGGCATCGACGCTGCCTTGCGCCACCTTCAGCGCCTGGTCGGCGGCGTCATAATCGCGCCTGGTGGTAAAACCCTGGGCAAGCAGCGTCTTCTGCCGCTCGAAGGCGGCGGCGGACTGGGTCAGCTGCGCCTGCGCTGCGTCAAGATCGGCCTGCGCGGAGCGCAGATCGGATTGCTGTTCCTGCGGATCGATGCGGGCAAGCACCGCACCCTGGTCGATATGCTGGCCGACATCGACAAGCCGCTCGGCGACCCGGCCGCCGACCCGGAACGACAGATTGTTCAGCGTGCGCGCCGCGATAACGCCGGTCAGCGAGGTTCTCGGTGCATAGTCGGCCAAAGCCACCGTTTCGGTACGCACCATGACCGGTAGTTTCTTTTCTGATGCCTCCTGCTTCTGGCAGCCGGTCAGCATCAATGCGGCTGTGCAGACGACAAGCGCCGAAGCGGCTGGAAAAGACAAAAGGCTGGAGGTTTTGACCAATGGCGGCGAGACGGACGATGTCACGTTCCTGCTCATGGGCTCCCCCGGCCGCAGGCGGCTCGCTGATCGCGATGCCTCACGGATATCTGGAGGATAGTCGATCTCCGGAAAAAGGAAACCGGTCTCGTACACGTATCGGACGGCTGCACCGGGATCAGGCCCAATCGCCAGCCGGTGGTGCCGACTTGAGGAAAATGTGAAATAAGGCCAGAAGACACCGAGCAAACAAGAACGGGCGCCGGCCCGATGAGGGATATCATGAAGAATTCAGCCATTTCCGAACGCAAGAACCAGTCGATCTCGCGCGGCGTCGGCATGACCACGCAGATTTACGCCGACAGGGCTGAGAATTCTGAGATCTGGGACGTCGAGGGCCGCCGCTACATCGACTTCTCCTCGGGCATCGCCGTCGTCAACACCGGCCACCGCCATCCCAGGGTGATCGAGGCGGTCAAGGCGCAGCTCGACCGCTTCACCCACACCTGCCATCAGGTCGTGCCTTATGAGAGCTATGTCAGGCTGGCCGAACGGCTGAACGCCATGCTGCCCGGCAAGTTCGAGAAGAAGACGATCTTCGTCACCACTGGCGCCGAGGCGGTCGAGAACGCCATCAAGATCGCCCGCAACGCCACCGGCCGCCAGGCCGTCATCGCCTTTGCAGGCGGCTTCCACGGCCGCACCTTCATGGGCATGGCGCTGACCGGCAAGGTCGTGCCCTACAAGGTCGGCTTCGGCGCCATGCCGGGCGACGTCTACCATGCGCCGTTCCCGGTGCCGCTACACGGTGTTTCGGTCGCCGATTCGCTTGCCGCGCTCGACCGCCTGTTCAAGGCCGATGTCGATCCGGCCCGCGTCGCCGCCATCATCATCGAGCCGGTACAGGGCGAGGGTGGCTTCTACGACGCGCCACGCGATTTCCTGGTTGCACTGCGCAAGCTGTGCGACCAGCACGGTATGCTGCTGATCGCCGACGAGGTGCAGACCGGCTTTGCCCGCACCGGCAAGATGTTTGCCATGGATCACCATGAAGTCGCCGCCGACATCACCACCATGGCCAAGAGCCTGGCCGGCGGCTTCCCGCTGGCGGCGGTCACCGGCCGCGCCGAGATCATGGATGCGCCCGGCCCCGGCGGCCTCGGCGGCACCTATGGCGGCAGCCCGATCGGCGTTGCCGCGGCACATGCGGTGCTCGACGTGATCGAGGACGAGAAGCTGTGCGACCGCGCCAACACGCTGGGCGCGCGGCTGAAGCAGCGCCTGCAATCGATCCGCGACGACGTGCCCGAGATTGTCGACATCAGGGGCCTCGGCTTCATGAACGCGGTCGAGTTCAACGACGTCAAGAAGGGCCTGCCTTCGGCCGAAATCGCCAATGCGATCCGGCTGAAGGCGCTCGACAAGGGTCTGATCCTGCTGACCTGCGGCGTCTACGGCAATGTCATCCGCTTCCTCGCGCCGATCACCATCCAGGACGAGATCATGAACGAAGCGCTCGACATCCTGGAAAGCTCGATCCGCGAAGTCTGCGCTGCCTGAAAGGGGGCGCCGATTTCTCCTGACGGCCTACCCCGAAGCGGGTGAACGTGCCGTCAGGAGTTCGAATTCTGTAACCAGGCTGGAATGTCCATCTTGGCATGCAGCACCCGCCACACATCTATATGGTCGGTCTGTTCAAGGTAGAAAATCAGGTATGGATAACGCTTGAGCTGCACGCTGCGTAGCCCGGGCAATCCTATTTCATAGCCATACCTGAGAGAGCCTGATGCAGGATGGCTGGCTATCAGTTTGTAGGTGTCTTGAAGGTCATCGACATAGCCCAACGCCGTATGCGAACTAACTTCGCGTGCATAATAATCAATGGCGACCTCGATATCCCGCAGCGCGCGGTTTCGAGGAACAATTGCCTTCGGGGTCACTTAACTTATTGGCCTTGCGCTCGTTTTCGCAGCGCGGCGAAATAGTCATCGTCAACGGGGGCGCCCGGCGCGGATGATGCGCCCTCGAGGAGCAGCCCGCGTAGAAGTTGACGATCCTGATCGTGGCGGATCAATTCACGCACATACTCGCTGCTCGTGCCATAGCCGCGATCCGTCACTTGCTGATCGACAAAATGTTTCAAACTGTCGGGCAAGGAGATGTTCATGGTGCTCATTTGGTCATTTTAGAGCTTATGGCAAAAATTGGCAATCTTATGCACGGGCCTTGGCTGGCTCCAGGTTTTGAAACGCGGCCAGCGCCGCCTTCAGCCCATCTGGCCCCATGCCCACCGTTTCCGTCGTCGGCGAGAAGCCGGCGCCCAGCATCTTACGGCCAAGCATATGGTCGCCGGGGCGGTTGACGGATTCGATGCCGAGCAGCCGGTCGCCGGCATAGTGGTAGATCGAGAATTTATTGTCGGGCAGGTCGCCCAGCACGACATGGCTGTCGCCGCCGGCGGTCAGCCCGACCATCTGCAGCTTCATGTCGCCGATGTCGGACCAGAACCAGGGCACCGCCGAGTAAGCATCGGCGTGGCCGGTAATCGTACGCGCCGCAAGCCGGGCCTGGTCGGTGGCGTTCTGCACCGATTCCAGCCGCACATCGCCGCCGGTGAACCAGTGCCGGTAGGAGGCAGCGTCGCCGATGGCGAGAATGTCAGGCACGGAACTGCGCATCTGGTGATCGACGCGGATGCCGTTGGCGATGGTGAGACCGGCTTCCTGCGCCAGCTCGACATTCGGCACGGCGCCGATGCCGACGATGACCATGCGCGCCGGCAATCTCTCGCCTGACGAGGTGATGGCGGCCACGACATGGCCGTTTTCGCCTTTGAGTTTTGAAATCGAGGTGCCGGTCAGGATGCGTACGCCCGTCGCTTCCAGCCTTTGCCGGACATGGCTCGCCACGACTGGAGCCACGGCGCGGCCAAGCAGCCGGTCGACCGCTTCCACCACCGTCACCGTGCGGCCGGCCGCCCGCAGCGTCGCAGCGATTTCCAGCCCGATGAAGCCGCCGCCGAGGATGACGACATCTTCGCTCTGTGCGCTCAACTCCCGGATCAGCCGCGCATCGGCCAGCGAACGCAATGACAAAACGCCGGACAGATCCGCGCCCGGCAGCGGCAGCGTGCGTGGGCGCGAGCCGGTTGCCAGGATCAGGTGGTCGAAGGCAAGCGCGCCGCTGCCGGCGATGTCGAGGCGGCGTCCGCCGGCATCGATGCGCTCAATGCGGATGCCGGGCCGGTAATCGATCGCGTTCCCAGTATAGAACGCTTCGCCGCGTAGCGGTTGCGGTTTGGCCTCGGCGTCCTTGATGAAGGTCTTCGACAGCGGCGGCTTGTGGTAGGGCAGTTCGTTCTCGTCACTGATGAGGATCACCGGTCCGTCATAGCCATCCTCGCGCAGACTGGCGGCCGCTTGCACGCCCGCATGACCCGCACCGACAATGACCACGCCGTTCTTCATCGCGTTCCAATCCTGATTCGATCCTAGGATCTCCGGCCAAGTGGCAATTGTCTGGCGCCGCCGCAAGAGAGCGTTTGCGGGTCGCACCCGGGATGGCGGCTGTCAATCGGACAGTTCGGCCGCAAAGCCGGTGCAGCGAAGGCATAAAGTTGACCGTTGCAGTTTAGAATAATTCTAAACTATTGTTTCAATTGGCTTTTCCCGTCGATTTTCATTGACTTCCACTGATGTCGAAGCTTTATGGGAGCCTGCGCGTTAGCGCATCCCTTTGATGTTTGGGCCTTGAACCCGTTCGATTGGAGGCATTTTGGTGTCTTTCTTCCCTGAACCGCGCGATGGCGCGGCAAGTCTTGGCGCATTTGGCATTGATGTGGTCCGGCGCTGGTCGCCGCACGCGCCGGTTATAGAATTTCCGAGAAACTGGAGAGCGATAATGACAGCACGATATGGCGGCAGGCTTGCGGCGATCGGTGCCACGGCGCTGCTGACGGCGGCGGTATTTGTGCTGCCTGCCAAGGCGGAAACCGACACGAAGGCGGTTATCAAGACCTATGCCGATATCGGGCTCGCCAAATATGAGGATTCACTGACCACGGCTCAGGCACTCGACAAGGCAGTCGACGCGCTGCTTGCCAAACCCTCGGCGGAAACGCTCAATGCTGCCCGCGATGCCTGGAAGGCGGCGCGCGTTCCCTACCAGCAGACCGAAGTCTACCGTTTCGGCAACAAGATCGTCGACGACTGGGAAGGCGAGGTGAATTCCTGGCCGCTGGACGAAGGCCTGATCGATTATGTCGCCAAGAGTTACGGCACAGAATCGGACGCGAATTCGCTCTATACGGCCAATGTGATCGCCAACAAGGAGATCGAGATCAATGGCAAGAAGGTCGACGCATCGAACCTGACACCGGAATTCCTGTCAGGCACGCTGCAGCAGGCTGGCGGCATCGAGGCCAACGTCGCCACCGGTTATCACGCCATCGAATTCCTACTCTGGGGCCAGGATCTGCATGGCACCGGCCCGGGCGCCGGCGAACGTCCCTATACCGACTATGACCTCAAGAACTGCACCGGCGGCAATTGCGACCGCCGTGCGCAATATCTGAAGTCGGCGACCGGCCTTCTGGTTTCCGATCTGCAGAAGATGGTCAATGACTGGAAGGAAGACGGCGCGGCGCGCAAGAACCTCGTCGACGGCGAGCCGGACACCGCCATCTCGACCATCTTCACCGGCATGGGCTCGCTGTCCTACGGTGAACTGGCCGGTGAGCGCATGAAGCTCGGCCTGTTGCTGCATGATCCGGAAGAGGAGCAGGACTGCTTCTCCGACAATACCTACAACTCGCACCTCAATGACGCGATCGGCATCCGCGCCGCCTACCACGCCAACTATACCAGGCTCGATGGCACGGTTGTTTCGGGGCCTTCGGTGGCCGATATGGTGAAGGCTACCGATCCGGCGATCGACAAGGAACTGTCTGATAAGCTCGATGTCACCGTCGCCAAGATGGAGGCGATCAAGGCGCGGGCATTGGCCGGCGAGGCCTATGACCAGCAGATCGCCGAAGGAAACAAGGAAGGCAATGCCACCGTTCAGGCGGCGATCGACGCGCTGATGGACCAGACCAAATCGATCGAACGTGCCGTCGGTTCCTTGAAGCTCAACGCCATCGCCTTCGAAGGGTCCGATAGCCTCGACGCACCCGACAAGGTGTTCAAATAAGGGAAAACCCCCCGGGCATGGTCTTGAAAGGATCATGCCCGATGAAGATTTAAGCCACGCGGCGAGGAGGAAGCGCCGTCAGCCAGAGCCAAGTCAATGCTGATCTGCCATTGCAATATCATTACCGAGAAGGAAATCGAGCAGACGATCATTGGGCTGCTGGATCTGGATCCCTGGCAGCTTATCGTGCCGGCAAAGATTTATCATGCCATGCAAAAGCGCGGTCGCTGTTGCGGCTGCTTCCCAAATGTGGTGGAAACGATCATTCGGGTCACCGAAAATTATCACGCCCGCTCGGAGGCGAGCGGTGTGGATGTAGTTTCACACCTGGATCGCGTCAGAGGCCTGCGCGTCCAATACGGGAGCAGAACCCATGAAAGGCGAAATTCAGATCATCGAGCGGCTTAACGAGGCTCTTTTTCTGGAGCTCGGAGCCGTCAATCAATATTGGGTGCATTTCCGTCTTTTGGAGGATTGGGGATACACCAAGCTGGCAAAGAAGGAGCGGGCCGAATCGATCGAGGAGATGCACCACGCCGACAAGCTCATCGCCCGCATCATCTTTCTCGAAGGCCATCCGAACCTGCAGTCCGTGGCGCCGCTGCGCATCGGGCAGAACGTCAAGGAAGTACTCGAATCCGACCTTGCCGGTGAATATGACGCACGCACCGCCTACAAGCGTTCGCGCGAAATCTGCCACGAGGTGGGCGACTACGTGACGATGAAGCTGTTCGAGGATCTGCTGGCTGACGAGGAAGGTCACATCGACTTTCTCGAGACTCAGCTCGACCTGCTCGCCTCGATCGGCGAGGAAAAGTACGGCCAGCTCAATGCCGACTCGGCCAACGAGGCGGAGTAAAGGCATGCGGGAATGCGGCGCCTCTTAGAATTCTCGCGCCGCTTGCGGCGGGCCGCCGGCTCGCCGCCCCTTCGAAAAACGCCAGCCCTGTCGGCTGCTCGGCGCTGTACCATTCTCGTGCTGGCGCTGACATCGTCCGCGATGGCCGGCGATCTCCAGCCTGCAGGCCTTGCCACCACGCGCACCGACCTCAACGCCGGAGATCAGGCGCGCGTCACCGTCATAACCAGGCCGACCACGGATTTCTCCAAACCCGAGCCGTTCGAGCTGATGCAAGGTGGCGCAGGGACCTCGGAAAAAGAGGTCAGCCGCGATTCCTTTTCGCAATCCTCGGCCAACATCACCTTCGAGGAAGAGGGCACTTTCAAACTCGGCAATGCTTTGTTTCGCAAGAACTGGGTGTCGTCGCCGTCCTCGACGCAGGCGTCGGACGGGCTTGGCCCGCTGTTCAACGAACGCGCCTGCCAGAACTGCCATCTGAAAGACGGCCGCGGCCGTCCGCCGCAAGGCGATACCGGCACCACCTCGATGTTCCTGCGGTTGGCGCGCGATGCCAGCAGCGCCGAAGAGAAGGCGGCCCTCGCCAGCCACCAACTGCTCAATTTCCCCGATCCGGTCTATGGCACGCAGTTGCAGGAGCTGGCGGTGCCCGGCCTGCGCGGCGAAGGCAAGATGCATGTCGACTATCTCGAGCGTAAGGTAAAGCTGACGGACGGCACCATGGTTTCCCTGCGCAAGCCCAGCTACTCGGTCACCGGTCTCGCCTATGGGCCATTCGATCCGCGCACCACGTTGTCGCCGCGCCTGACGCCGCCGATGATCGGCCTGGGCCTGATCGAGCAGATCGCGCCGGCTGACATTCTGGCCCATGCTGATCCGGACGATTTGGATGGTGACGGCATTTCCGGCAGGCCCAACATCGTGCGCGACGGCCGCGGCGGGGAACTGACGCTTGGCCGCTTCGGCTGGAAGGCGCAGACGGCGTCGATCCGCCAGCAGGCGGCGGATGCTTTTGCCGGCGACATCGGCATCTCGACGCCGGAAGAACCCAAACACTGGGGCGATTGCACCGCCGCGCAGGCAAAATGCCTCGCCATGCCGAATGGCGTGCAGGCTCGGCTCGGCGCGGTCGAGGCTCCGCCGCCGGTGATGGGTCTCGTCACCTTCTATTCGCAGAACCTGGCCGTCCCGGCGCGCCGCGATCTCGCTGCGCCTGATGTGCTCGCCGGCAAGAAGGTCTTCTATGAAATCGGCTGCATTGCCTGCCATACGCCGAAATTCGTCACCCGCCGCGACGCACCCAACAAGGCGCAGGCCTTCCAGCTGATTTGGCCCTATTCCGATTTCCTGCTGCACGACATGGGCCCGGATCTGGCTGACGGCCAGGCGGTGGGCGATGCAACGGGCAGCGAATGGCGCACCCCGCCACTCTGGGGCATAGGCCTCACCGAGACCGTCAACGGCAATTCCTTCTTTCTGCACGACGGCCGCGCGCGCAGCTTGACCGAGGCGATCCTGTGGCATGGTGGCGAGGCGCAGAAGGCGCGCGACCGCTTTGCCGCCGCCAACGCGGCCGAGCGTGACGCGCTGCTGAAATTCCTGGAGGCACTGTGATGCTGAAGCGCTCTGTACTGGTTCTCGTTCTTCCGCTGGCCCTACTGGCTGCCTGTCCAGCATCGGCGGCGGTAAGAGCCTCCGACATTATCCAGCGGGCGATCGATGGCTTTGTCCGCCCGGCCTATGCTGGTCTGCGTGTGCATGCGGATCGCCTCGCGGCGGCGATGCACAAGCTCTGCGAAGCGCCGTCGCAAGGGGAACTCGAAGCCGCGCGAGCTGAGTTCTCCGATACGGTGTATGCCTGGTCGTCGGCCGAGATCATCGGATTTGGGCCGATCAAGGAGAACAGTCGGCTGGAGCGCATTCTCTATTGGCCGGATCGCAAGGGCCTCGGCTTGAAACAGGTGCAGGCGGTATTGTCCGCCAAGGACCCGACCGCCGTCAACCCGACACAGCTGGCGGGCAAGAGCATTGCCATGCAAGGGTTTGGCGCGCTGGAATTCGTGCTTTTCGGCGACGGCGCCGATGCACTGGCGGGCAAGGATGATCCCTATCGCTGCGCCTATGGCGCGGCGGTTGCCGGCAATATCGAAACCATGGCCGGCGAAGTCAGCGCAGCCTGGAACAAGTCGGACGGCTTTGCCGCACTGTGGGCCAATCCGGGGCCGCAGAACCCGCTCTACCGCGACGGCAACGAGGCGGTGACCGAACTGGTCGACGTTTTCATCAATGAATTGGAGATGGTAAGGGATGTCCGCTTAAAAGGTTTTCTGGGCGGCAGGCCCGATGCGGACAAGCCGAAACAGGCGATTTATTGGCGTTCGCAAAACACCACCACATCGCTGGCTGGAAATCTCGCCGGCATAGATGCGCTGTTCCAGGCCTCCACGCTTGGCGATGCCTTGCCGCCGGATTCGCGCTGGATGGCGGACTCGATCCATATCCAGCTGGTCAATGGCGTCGCCACCGCGAAATCCGTCCCGGGTCCGATCGACAAGGCGCTTGCGGACCCGGCGCTGCGTGAAAAACTCGAGCATTTCACCCTGATCACCTCCAGCCTGTCGACCCTGATTGGCACCAGGCTGACTGCTGAATTCGGCCTGACCGCCGGCTTCTCGTCGCTGGATGGGGACTGAGCATGCGCACGCCGCTTATTGACCGCCGAGATTTCCTGCGGGCCGCAGGCATTGGCTTTGCCGCTGCGATAGCGACGCCTGCGTGGGCGGCGACGCTTGCGGCGGATGCCGTCTTCGCCACCGCCTTCGTCAAGCGCGACGGCAGCTTTGGCGCCGCTGTCCTGTCCGAGGCCGGCAAGGTTCTGCACACAATCGACCTGCCAGATCGCGGCCATGACGTCACCTTCGATCCCCTGTCGAAGCGTTCGGTGGTCTTCGCCCGCCAGCCCGGCACCTTTGCCATCGTTTTCGATCACACCGGGCACGACGCCCCGCAAACCATCGCCAGCATCACCGGCCGGCATTTCTTCGGCCATGGCGTGTTCTCGCCCGACGGCACCTTGCTCTATGCCACCGAGAACGATTTCGACAACGCCGCCGGCGTCGTCGGCGTCTATGATGCGCGGGCGAAATTCAACCGGATCGGCGAATTCCCGACCTACGGCACGGGTCCGCACGAGCTTCTGCTGCTGGGTGACGGCAGGACGATCGCGGTCGCCAATGGCGGCATCGAGACCCATCCGGATTACGGTCGCGCCGAGCTCAACATCGCGACCATGAAGCCGTCCTATGTGCTGATCGACCGCGTCACCGGCGACCTGATCGAGAAGCACGAACTGCCGGCTTCCCTGCACCAGCTATCGATCCGCCACATGGACACCGACCCATCCGGCACCGTCTGGTTCGGCTGCCAGTATAGGGGGCCGGGCACCGATCGTCCGCTGTTGGTCGGCCGTGCCGCGCGCGGCAAGGAATTGCAGCTGATCGACATGCCGCCGGATGTTTTGTCCGGCTTCCGCAACTATATCGGCTCGGTCGCCGCCAATCCTGGTACCGGCACCGTTGCCGTGTCCTCGCCGGAAGGCAATTCGCTTGTCGTGATCGAAGCGCCCAGCGGCCGGATCGTCTCGACCAGTGCGCTGGTCGAGGTGTGCGGTCTGGCGCCGGACGGACTGGGCTTCATGGCAACAACAGGCGCCGGTGAGATCATCGAGGGCAGCGGCGCAACACGGTCGGAGCCGGATTACGTCTGGGACAATCACATGCTGCGCATCGAGCAGGTCTGACAAAGCGCGAACCGAAGCCGCTTAACAAATTGTGCTTGCCGTGGCGCTCCATGGCGGGCACAGGGAGTTGTTTTTCCAACCGGTCGTCTCATGAAAGTGCTTGCCATCGACTGTGCCGCCAGCCTCTGCGCCGCCTGCGTCTACGATGCGGCGGCCGGACTGGAGCTTGGCCGTTCGGCGCTTGATCTCGGCAAGGGCCATGCCGAGCACCTGATGGCCGTCATTGCCGAGGCGCTGAGGGCCGGCGCGACGGATTATGCCGGTCTCGGTGCCATTGCCGTCTCCGTCGGTCCGGGCTCCTTCACCGGTCTGCGTGTCGGTGTCTCCACGGCGCGTGGCCTGGCTCTGGCGTTGAAAATTCCGGCGATCGGGGTGACGACGCTCGAGGCGCTGGCCGCCGAGGCGGCGATGGCATTTCCCGGCCGCACCGTGTTGGCGGCACTCGATGCAGGCCGCGAGGAAATCCATACCGCGCTGTACGACAAAATGTTAGTTTTGACTTACGGACCAGCGGTGACCACATTGCCAGAAGCCACTGCCTTGGCGATAGACAACTCCGCGGTGCTGGCCGGTACCGGGGTGGCACAGATCGCGGCCTCGGCCAAGCGTGGTTTCGATATTGGGCCTCAGACGGCGACCGCCGACATTTTCACATATGCACGTCTGGCCGCCTCCAAAGGTGAGGGCGAAAGGCCGAAACCACTTTATTTGCGCGGCGCGGATGCCAAGCCGCAAGCCGGATTTATTCTTTCAAGGCAAGAGAAATAATGCGCATACCTTTTCTCCAGCCGCGCCGCCGGGACTATGCGCTTGAGCCGCTCAAGATCAGCGACAGCCCTACGGTCTCGCTGCTGCATCGCGAAGACTTTGTCCGCCCGTGGACTGATGGCGAGTTTGCCGCTTTGCTCGGACAGGACACGGTGTTCGGCTATGCCGCGCGCGAAACCGGGCAGGGCGCCAAGCCGCCGGTCGGCTTCGTGCTGGCCCGGCTGGCGGCCGGCGAGGGCGAGATCCTGACCGTCGCGGTGGCGCGATCCCATCGCCGGCAAGGGCTGGGCTGGCAACTGATGGACGCGGTGCTGCGCGAACTGCATGTGCAACGCGCCGAAGCGCTGTTTCTTGAGGTCGACGAGACCAATGTCGCGGCAATCGCCCTCTATCGGCGGCTGGGGTTCCGTGAGGTCGGCAAGCGTCCGGATTACTACAAGTCGCCCGATCGCGGGCCGACCGGCGCGCTTGTCATGCGCCGCGATCTTCGCTAGCCAGAGACCGGGGTAGGGCGATGATCAAGAAAATCAGGATTTTCCTGGCGCTGGGCCTCGTCGTTGCCGGCTCGCTGGTCCTCGTGCCGTTGCAGATACTGTCGATGAAGACCGGCTGGTGGCCAGAAACCGTCATTCTCAAGATCTGGCACAGGATGATCGTTCGGGCGCTCGGCATCCGCATCCATGTCAAGGGGGCATTGTCCGACAAGCGGCCCCTGCTGGTGGCCTCGAACCACATTTCCTGGACCGACATCATGGTGCTGGGCTCGTTTGCCGATGTGAAATTCATCGCCAGGGCCGATATGGAAGGCTGGCCGCTGATCGGCATGCTGTCGAAACTGCAGCGTACCGTCTTCATCGAGCGCGAGCGCAAGCGCTCCTCGGGCGACCAGGCAAGCGAGATCGCCAATCGCATGGCCAAGGGTGACGCCATGGTGTTGTTTGCCGAGGGCTCGACCGGTGACGGCAATGCCATCTTGCCCTTCAAGAGCACGCTGTTCGGCGCCGCTTCGATGGCGATTTCGGAAGGGGCGGCCGAGCAGG
Source organism: Mesorhizobium loti CJ3sym (assembly GCF_000472785.1). GTDB lineage: Bacteria > Pseudomonadota > Alphaproteobacteria > Rhizobiales > Rhizobiaceae > Mesorhizobium > Mesorhizobium loti_E. The sequence continues at coordinate 117,737 of NZ_AXAL01000018.1, read as the reverse complement.
TGTTCATTCAGCCGGTGGCGATCGCCTATACACGCCTGCACGGCGTGCCGCTCGGCCGCCGCCACCGGCCGATCTCGGCCTGGATCGGTGACGAGGATTTGATGCCGCATCTCAAGGTGCTGCTGGCGGAAGGCGCGCTCGATGTCGAAGTGCATTTCGGTGAGCCGATCGCCTTTGCCAAGGGTTCGAACCGCAAGGAAACGGCCAGGCTGATGGAAAGCCAGGTGCGCGAGATGATGCAGGCAGCACTCGCCGACCCGCGCCCGAGCCGCTAGAGCCGGCATGCGCTCGCGGGCGCATGCCGAGAATCGTCTGTTTTTTGTCATCGAAAGGCGTTAGAAGCCGCCGGATGGACTTGAACACGATTGAAAGCGACGACATCGGGACGGCGGCTGGACAGCCCGCGGTGCATGCCACGGCAGCGAAGAAGGTCTTCATCAAGACCTATGGCTGCCAGATGAACGTCTATGATTCACAGCGCATGGGCGATGCGCTGGCCGCCGACGGCTATACCGCGACCGATGTTATCGACGACGCCGATCTGGTGCTGCTCAACACCTGTCACATCAGGGAAAAAGCCGCCGAAAAGGTCTATTCCGAGCTCGGCCGCATCCGCGACATGAAGGCGGAGCGCGCCATTGCGGGTCGCGAGCTGCTGATCGGTGTCGCCGGTTGCGTGGCACAGGCCGAAGGTGCGGAGATCATCCGTCGGTCGCCGGCCGTCGATCTGGTCATCGGCCCGCAGACCTATCACCGCTTGCCCGACGTGCTGGCGAGAGTCCGTGGCGGCGAGAAGATCGTCGAGACCGATTACGCCATCGAGGACAAGTTCGAACATCTGCCGCAGCCCAAGCGCGCCGAGGTGATCAAGCGCGGCGTAACCGCCTTCCTGACCGTTCAGGAAGGCTGCGACAAATTCTGCACCTTCTGCGTCGTGCCTTACACAAGAGGCTCGGAAGTCTCGCGGCCGGTGGCCCAGATTGTCGCCGAGGCTGAGCGGCTGGCCGAAGCCGGCGTGCGCGAGGTGACGCTGCTTGGCCAGAACGTTAATGCCTGGCATGGCAAGGGCGACAATGGCGAGGAATGGGGACTTGGCCGTCTGCTGTTCAGATTGGCCGAGATTCCCGGGCTGGCGCGGCTGCGCTACACCACCAGCCACCCGCGCGACATGGATGATGAGCTGATCGCGGCTCACCGAGATCTCCCGGCGCTGATGCCTTATCTGCATCTGCCAGTGCAATCGGGGTCCGACCGGATCCTGAAGGCGATGAAGCGCAGGCATACGGCGAGAGATTATCTGATGCTGCTCGACCGCATCCGCACTGCCCGGGCCGATATCGCGTTGTCCGGTGACTTCATCGTCGGCTTCCCCGGCGAGACCGAAGCCGATTTCGAGGCGACCATGGAACTGGTGCGCCAGGTGAACTACGCTTCGGCCTTCTCGTTCAAATATTCGCCGCGTCCCGGCACGCCGGGCGCCGACATGCCCGATCACGTGCCGGAAACGGTCAAGGACGAGCGGCTGCAGCGGCTGCAGGCATTGCTCTTGAAACAGCAGCAGGATTTCGGCTTGAGCCTGGTCGGCAGCACCATAGACACGCTGATCGAGAAGCCCGGCCGCCAAGCTGGCCAGAAGGTTGGCCGCTCGCCGTGGCTGCAGCCCGTTATTGTTGATGAAAAGGCCGGCGAAATCGGTGACATTATCCGGGTGCGAATCACGAAGACGGGCTACAATAGCCTGTTCGCCGAGTTGGCCTGATGCATGTCGCTCAAAAGTGGTCCCGGTTTTTTGGGACTACGACATGCATAGCCACAGACCTCGGCAGATGAGGAGAGACGGTTGAGCGCAGCAGAGCTGAAGAACCTGCCCCCGGTACCGGCATCTGGGGCTTCTGACATGGCGCACATCGTTCTGACTTTCGACAACAACAAGCTTGCCAGCGCCCTCTACGGTCAGTTCGACGAGAACCTCGCCCGACTCGAGCAGAAACTCGGTGTCGATATCCGCTCGCGCGGCAACCAGTTGACCATCAAGGGGTCGGCTTCGGCCGCCGAGCAGGCGCGCCGTGCCTTGGACAATCTGTACGGCATTCTGCAGAAGGGCGTTGATATCGGCCAGTCCGACGTCGACGGCGCCGTGCGCATGGCGGTCGCCGCCGACGATCAACTGACGCTGCCGACGCTGGAGCGCAAGGGCAAGGTCTCCGCCGCCCAGATCGCCACCCGCAAGAAGACCATCTATGCCCGTTCGCTCAACCAGGATGCCTATATGCGGGCGTTGGAGCGGTCGGAACTCGTCTTCGGCATCGGTCCGGCCGGCACCGGCAAGACCTATCTGGCTGTCGCGCATGCCGCGATGCTTCTTGAGCGCGGCATGGTTGAACGCATCATTCTGTCGCGGCCGGCGGTCGAGGCCGGCGAGCGGCTGGGCTTCCTGCCTGGCGACATGAAAGAGAAGGTCGATCCCTATCTGCGGCCGCTCTACGACGCGCTCTACGACATGATGCCGGCCGACAAGGTCGAGCGCGCCATTGCCGCCGAAGTTATCGAAATCGCCCCGCTCGCCTTCATGCGCGGCCGTACGCTGGCGCATGCGGCGGTCATCCTCGACGAGGCGCAGAACACCACGCCGATGCAGATGAAGATGTTCCTGACCCGTCTTGGCGAGAACTCGCGCATGATCGTGACCGGCGATCCGACGCAGATCGATCTGCCTTCGAGCACGAAATCCGGCCTGGTCGAAGCCTTGCGTGTCCTCGACGGCGTGGCCGGCGCGGTCACCGTGCGCTTCAACGATATCGACGTCGTTCGCCATCCGCTGGTGGCGGAAATCGTCAGGGCCTATGACCGCGACGCCAAGCTGGCACGCGGCCTCGGCGCCGAGAATTGATTTTTGACGATGCGGCTTCATGCCTGAGGACAAAATATCCGGCGACGGGTATCCCCCCGTCGACATCGATATATCGGTCGAGGCGGGCGACTGGCCTGATGAGGCAAGCCTGACGCGACTGGTCGATCGCGCGGTTGATGCTGCTTTTGCCGAGACCGGCGTGACCGGCCGTTCCGAACTCAGCATCGTCTTTTCCGACGACGCACATATCCGTACCCTCAACGCCGGCTGGCGTGGTAAGGACAAACCCACCAACGTCCTGTCTTTCCCGGCTTTTTCTTTTCCCAAAGGCGGCCCACTGCCGCCGATGCTGGGCGATATCGTGCTCGCCGCCGAAACGGTTTCACGCGAAGCGGTACTGGAAGACAAGCCGGTGCAGAACCATATCACCCATCTCGTTATCCATGGCCTGCTGCATTTGCTGGGCCATGATCACGAGACCGACGCCGAGGCCGAGGAGATGGAGGCCATCGAACGCGCAGCGCTTGCAAGGCTTGCCATTCCCGATCCCTACGCGTAACTACATCTGACAATTGACCGGACGACGATGAACGACAAACCAGAAACTGCCGCCCGCCCCGACGCCGGCAGTCCCCCCGAGGCTTCCGATACGTCGGAAGAGGGATCAAGTCCGAGTACCGTTACCCCTGGTGTTGCCAACACCGGCAGCGCTGCCAGCGAGCCTTCGCCTGCCGGCCCCTCCTTGTTCGACCGCGTAATCGGCCTCTTCAGGCAACGCAACGGAACCAGCTTGCGCGAGGAAATCGCCGGCGCGCTGGCCGAGACCACCAGCGACGCCGAATCCTTTTCGCCCGGCGAGCGCGCCATGCTCAACAACATCCTGCGACTGCGCGAGGTGCGCGTCGAGGACGTCATGGTGCCGCGCGCCGACATCGAGGCGATCGAGATCACCACGACGCTCGGCGACCTCTTGGGCACTTTCGAACAATCCGGCCACTCCCGCATGCCGGTCTATTCCGAGACGCTCGATGATCCGCGTGGCATGGTTCATATCCGCGACGTGCTGGCCCACATCACCAAGCTCGCGCGCGTCAAGAAGGGTCGCACGACCAGGAAAAATCCCGTCGCCACGCAACTGGATCTCGCCCAGGTCGATCTCGCGCGCACCATTGGCGACCTCAACCTGATCCGCCAGGTTCTGTTCGTGCCACCGTCGATGCTTGCCTCCGACCTGATGGGCCGCATGCAGACGACGCGCACGCAGATGGCGCTCGTCATCGATGAATATGGCGGTACGGACGGCCTTGTCTCGCTTGAGGACATTGTCGAGATGGTCGTCGGCGACATCGAGGACGAGCATGATGACGACGAGCCGATGATCACCCAGGCCGGCGACGGCGTGTTCATTGTCGACGGCAAGGCCGAGATCGACGACGTCGCCAAGATGATCGGCGAGGATTTCGCCGCCGGCGAGCATGGCGAATATGTTGACACGATCGGTGGCATGATCTTCAACACGCTCGGCCGCGTGCCCGCGCGTGGCGAGGTGGTGCAGGCCATTCCGGGCTTCGAATTCCATGTCCTCGATGCCGATCCGCGCCGCGTCAAGCGCGTGCGTATCGTGCAGAGCCAGAAGGGCGAGCGCCGCCGGCGCGCCACGGCCCGCACCGAGCAGGCGTGAGCATTTCGCTCAGCCGATGACCATCGACGACCCGTTCAAGCACGCAAGTCTGGGCTCAGGCGTCTTCTACAGGGATCCTCGTGCGGCGCTAGCGTGGCTTGAAGCGGCTTTCGGTTTCGAGCGCAGCATGGTGGTCAGCGACGCCGACGGAAAGCTCGTCCATTCCGAGATGCGGTTTGGCGAGTGTACCATCATCGTCGATTCCGAATGGGCCGACTATGTCGCAAGTCCCGCCTCGGTCGCGGGCAAGAACACGCAATCGGTCTATGTCAGGCTGAAGGACGGCCTGGATGCGCATTGCGAGCAGGCGCGGACAGCGGGTGCTGCCATAATCCAGGAACCGGCGGACCAGTTCTACGGTGAACGCCAGTACCGGGCCCGCGATCCCGAGGGCCATGTCTGGACCTTCAGCCAGCCCATCCGCTCGGTTTCCCGTGAAGAGGCCGAACGGCTGGGCGGCCTGCGCATCGAGGGCTGGCACGGGTAGAGCGGCGCTCGGGACGTGGCCGCTGACCGGCCGGCGTTTGGAGCGCGGAGCGCGGCCTGATAAATCTTGGCCTCCTGATTCGCGCGACTCGGAAGTTTGCATGGAGCGCCTGGCCGGCCGGATAATTCTGCTTTGGGGTTGGCGGCGTGCGCTTGTGGCGTTTCTTGCCGGAGCGCTGGCGGTACTTGGCCAGGCGCCTTACGATTTCTTCGCCGCCTGCTTCATCTCGTTTCCGCTGTTGGTCTGGCTGCTCGACGGCGCGACTGGCGAAGCCTCGGGCAGCCTGTTCCGGCGCCTGCGGCCGGCCTTCGCCGTCGGCTGGTGGTTCGGTTTCGGCTATTTCCTCGCCGGCCTCTGGTGGATCGGCTCGGCGCTGCTGGTCGAGGCCGATGATTTTGCCTGGGCGCTGCCCTTCGCCGTGGTCGGCATTCCCTTTGCGCTCGCCTTTTTCTATGGCTTCGCAACGATGGTCGCCCGGCTGCTGTGGAGCAGCGATATCGGCCGCATCGCCGCCCTTGCGTTCGGCTTCGGGCTGACGGAGTGGCTGCGCGGCTTCCTGTTCACCGGTTTTCCCTGGAATGCCATCGGCTACGCGGCAATGCCAGTGCCTCTGATGATGCAGAGCGTATCGGTGACCGGCATGATCGGCATGAACGCGCTTGCCGTGTTCGTCTTCGCGCTGCCCGCACTGCTGGCGGCGCGCCGGCATCTTCGCCTGGGCGCGGCTCTGTTCGTCGCGCTGGCCGCGGCCCATGTCGGCTTCGGCTATGTCAGGCTTGCCGCCCCTGAAAAGCCGGCCGAGCGCAGCCTGGATGTCCGCATCGTCCAGCCGGCCGTCGACCTCAGTGAAAAATGGGACGCTTCGGTGCGCGACCGCATCTTCGCCACCTTGCTGGGTCTGTCCGCCAAGGCGCCGGACCCCGGTCACGGCAAGCCACAGCTCATTCTTTGGCCGGAAACCTCCGTGCCATTCCTCTTCACCGAACGCCCGGACGCGCTGACGGCGCTGGGCGACATGCTGGCCGACGGCCAGATGCTGATCGCCGGCGTCGTTCGCGAGGAAGGCGGCTCGGCGGCCGGCACCGACAGCCGCTATTACAACTCCGTGGTGGCGATCAATGACAAGGGCGAAATCGCTGACGCCGTCGACAAGGTCCATCTGGTGCCGTTCGGCGAATACCTGCCTTTCACCGACCTGTTCAACCGTTTCGGCATCGCACAGCTTGTCGCCGGACCGGTGACGTTCGCCGCCGGCAACGAGCGCCACGCCATCACGCTGCCGGGCGGCATCCGTGCCCTGCCATTTATCTGTTATGAGGTGATCTTCCCCGATCTTGTGGCAGTTGACGCTACGTCAGCGCAGCTTATTGTGAACGTTACCAATGATGCGTGGTTCGGCGACACGCCGGGACCGTATCAGCATTTCAGGCAGGCCCAGATTCGCGCGGTGGAGAACGGATTGCCCTTGCTGCGTGCTGCCAACAACGGCATCTCGGCCGTCGTCGACCCACATGGCCGCGTCGTCGACGCGCTGGCGATCGACGCGCGCGGGGCCATCGATGTGAAGGTGCCGATTTCCGGACAGAGTGTAGTTTCCCCCAGTCAGCGGCGCATTAACGGAATGCTGATCATGTTGCTGTTTGCGCTGGTCGGGGCGCTGTTGAACGTAAGGCAAAGGCTACGGGTGAATTGACAGTCGACACATTAGAAACTCATACTGTATCGCCTGAAAATTTCTCGAAGCTGGTGGATCGTTCTGTTGGGGCAGTCGCCTCCGGCATTTTTTGGGCGAGAAAAAAATCACAAAGCCGAAAAAATTCGGCGAGGAAAAAATGACAGAAGAAAACAAGAAGAAACCGAATCCCATCGACATCCACGTTGGAAGTCGCGTCCGGCTTCGGCGCAACATGCTCGGAATGAGCCAGGAAAAGCTGGGCGAGAATCTCGGCATCACATTTCAACAGATCCAGAAATATGAAAAGGGCACCAATCGCGTCGGCGCCAGCCGGCTGCAGGCGATTGCCTCCATACTAGGCGTGCCCGTCGCCTTCTTTTTCGAGGATGCGCCGGGCCAGGAAGCGGTGGCCGGCCGTGGATTTTCGGAGGATGCGTCGATGGCTTTCGCCGTCGAGTTCTGCGGCAGTCCCGAAGGCCTTCAACTCAACCGGGCGTTCGTCAAGATCGCCGACGTCAAGGTGCGCCGCAGGATCATCGACCTGGTGAAGTCGCTCGCCGCCGACGATCTCGACTGACCCTCAATGCGCCTCGAGCCGGCGGCGTTTGCCGCCGGTGGCACAAGATATCGACATCGACAGTCGTGCCAGAATGGCGGCAACGCTTGACGAGCGGCGCTTTGCCCCGCTAACACGTGGCGCGCCAAAATCGGCAGCCTGCCGATCGTTTTTCAAGAGGGGACACCCGTGACGCGGCAGAACTACTTCTTTACCTCGGAATCCGTTGCCGAGGGCCATCCCGACAAAGTCTGTGACCGGATCTCCGACGAGATCGTCGATCTGGTCTACCGTGAAGCCAAGAAGACCGGCATGGACCCATGGAAAGTCCGTGTTGCCTGCGAGACGCTGGCGACCACCAACCGCGTCGTCATCGCCGGCGAGGTGCGCGTTCCCGAGACGCTGCTGAAGAAGGACAAGGCCGGCAATATCCTCAAGGATGCGGCCGGACATTCGATCATCAACCCAGCCAAGTTCAAGTCGGTCGCCCGCAAGGCGATTCGCGAGATCGGCTATGAGCAGGCCGGTTTCCACTGGAAGACGGCCAAGATCGAGGTTCTGCTGCACGGCCAGTCGCCGGACATCGGCCAGGGCGTCGACAACGCGTCCGACCGCCAGGGCGAGGAAGGTGCCGGCGACCAGGGCATCATGTTCGGCTATGCCTGCCGCGAGACGCCGGACCTGATGCCGGCGCCGATCTATTACAGCCACAAGATCCTCGAGCTGCTCGCCGCCGCCCGCCACGAAAACAACGGCGAGGCCGGCAAGCTCGGGCCGGACGCCAAGAGCCAGGTCACCGTCCGCTACATCGACGGCAAGGCCGCCGAGGCAACGCAGATCGTGCTGTCGACCCAGCATCTCGACGCCACCTGGGATTCCAACAAGGTCCGCAAGGTCGTAGAGCCATACATCCGCGAGGCATTGGGCGACCTCAAGATCGCCGACGATTGCATGTGGTACATCAACCCGACCGGCAAGTTCGTCATCGGCGGGCCGGACGGTGACGCCGGCCTTACCGGCCGCAAGATCATCGTCGACACCTATGGCGGTGCTGCCCCCCATGGCGGCGGCGCCTTCTCCGGCAAGGACACCACCAAGGTCGACCGATCGGCGGCTTACGCGGCGCGCTACCTAGCCAAGAATGTCGTGGCGGCGAAGCTTGCCGACCGCTGCACCATCCAGCTTTCCTACGCCATCGGCGTCGCCCAGCCTTTATCGGTCTATGTCGACCTGCATGGCACCGGCAAGGTCGATGAGGCAAAGCTCGAGGACGCGCTGCGCACCGTGATGGACCTGTCGCCGTCAGGCATCCGCCGCCATCTCGACCTCAACAAGCCGATCTACGCCAAAACGTCCTCCTACGGCCATTTCGGCCGCAAGGCCGGCCGTGATGGGTCTTTCTCCTGGGAAAAGACCGATCTCGCCAAGGCGCTCAAGGATGCTGTCGCGGCCTGAGCGCCACGACGGCCTTGCTCCACCCGATGAGCCCGCAAGACAGGCCAAGCCGTGCGACCGAAGCCTTCTTCGGTCGTCGGCGTGGCAAGCCGGTGCGTCCGCAGCAGGCGGCGGCGTTGGAAAGCGGCCTCGGCGCCTATGGCCTCGATCTGAAGGCTGAAGCGCCGCCCGATCTGCGCACTCTGTTTGAAATTGACGTTTCGGCAGTCAGGCTCGAGATCGGCTTTGGTGGCGGCGAGCATCTTCTGCACCGCGCGCTCGAAGCACCGACAACCGGCTTCATCGGCGTCGAGCCCTTCGTCAATGGCATGGCCAAGATGATGATGGCGGTGCGGCAAAGGCCGCTGGCCAATTTGCGTGTCTTTGATGACGATGCCACGCAATTGCTCGACTGGCTGCCGCAAGCCTCGCTCGATGGCATTGATCTTCTCTACCCGGATCCCTGGCCGAAGAAGAAGCACTGGAAGCGGCGTTTCGTCGGCCCGGTCAATCTCGACCGTTTCGCGCGCGTCCTCAAGCCGGGCTCAAGATTCCGCTTCGCGTCCGATATCGACACGTATGTGAACTGGACCTTGCTGCATTGCCGGGCACATGGCGCTTTCGCATGGCATGCAGCGGAAGCGGCCGACTGGCATCGCCCTTACGATGGCTGGCCGGGCACGCGTTACGAGGCGAAAGCCATTCGTGAGGGCCGCAGGCCAGCCTATCTTACCTTTATCAGGAAATAGGCGCCCTGAAGCAATTCCAGGAAAAGTGTGTAACGGTTTTCCGTCCGGAATTGCGTCAAAACAAAGAGTCTACGGCACCTATCGCCGGATTTTCAGAAACGGCCGATCCTGTTGAAGATGGCCGGATCCATGCCGAGCGTGCGCAAATCGTCCGCGCGTGGCTTGCGGCCGGCTTCCACGGCGCGCGATGCGGCGACGGCGCTGCCGAATGTGGTGAAGAGATCGCCCAGGGCGGAAAATATTCTGCGGTTGCTCATGATCTTGTCCTTTCGCGCGCCACCGCGCGTTCTTTCTGTTCGTGTCGTGGCTAACAAATAAGAGCGCTCTGCAGGCTCTCACAGGGGGATTGCCGCATGGGGGCCATGCGCCTGGAGCAATGCTGAAGCTGTCAGGGCTTTTGCCGGCCCGCCACGGCGGGCTTGAAACACAGGCCGTGTTCGTTTATATCATCCTCAAATTCTTGGTCGGTATGACGAAGAGTGGGTCCACCCGGTCCCGCTCTTTTTTGTTACCTGCCGGGTGCATCGGACCGAAAAGTGCGAAGCGGTTTTCGGATGGTTCCGATGCGCAAACTAAAGAACGTTGCGAAACGAACGACAGGCAATTGATGACTGCAACGGCAAGCGAAGGTGACGACCGCATCATCCGCGAAAGCGGCATCGATGCACGCATTGCGCTGATCGTCCAGCCGGTGCTGCGCGGCATCGGCTTTCGCCTCGTGCGCGTGCATCTGTCCGGCCAGAACGGGCTGACGCTGCAGATCATGGCTGAACGTGAGGACGGCACCATGACCGTCGAGGATTGCGAAGAGGTCAGCCGCGCGGTGTCACCGGCGCTCGACGTCGATGACCCGATCGAAAAGGCCTATCACCTCGAAGTCTCTTCGCCCGGTATCGACCGGCCGCTGGTCCGCAAATCGGATTTCGTGACCTGGACCGGTCATTTGGTAAAGATGGAAACATCGATCGTTGTCGCCGACCGCAAGCGCTTCAAGGGCAAGATTGCCGAGGCCGGCGAGGACGACGTGCTGATCGAGCGCGACAAGGCGGCCTATGGCGAGGAGCCGACGGTGCGCGTTCCCTATGACGCGATCGCCGATGTGCGGCTGATCCTGACCGACGACCTCATCCGTGAGGCCCTGTCGAAGGACAACCGGGAACGCAAGGAAGCCAAGAAACGCCGCGGCGAGCCTGATGATGCACCCGAGGGTGCTGAGGGCGGCGCGGAAGACGAAATCGAACAGGAACTATGATTGAGCCGCCGGGCGTAAAAGCTCGGCAACAAGCTCGGGAGAAATAAGATGGTTGTTAGCGCCAACAGACTTGAACTGCTGCAGATTGCCGACGCGGTCGCGCGTGAAAAGTCGATCGACAAGTCGATCGTCATCGCCGCCATGGCCGATGCGATCCAGAAGGCGGCGCGCTCGCGGTACGGCCAGGAGACCAACATCCGCGCCGACATCAATCCCAACACCGGCGAGATGAAGCTGCAGCGGCTGATGGAAGTGGTCGAAAAGGTCGACGACTATGCCACGCAGATCGCCATCTCCTCGGCCCGCGAGCGCAATCCCGACGCCCAGCTCGGCGACTTTATCGCCGAACAGCTGCCGCCGATGGATTTCGGCCGCATCGCCGCCCAGTCGGCCAAGCAGGTCATCGTGCAGAAGGTGCGCGAGGCCGAGCGCGACCGCCAGTATGACGAGTACAAGGACCGCATCGGCGAGATCGTCAACGGCACCGTCAAGCGTGTCGAATATGGCAACGTGATCGTCGATCTCGGCCGTGGCGAGGCGATCATCCGCCGCGACGAGTTGATCCCGCGCGAAAATTACAAGTATGGCGACCGCGTCCGCGCCTATGTCTACGACGTGCGCCGCGAGCAGCGCGGCCCGCAGATATTCCTGTCGCGTACCCATCCGCAGTTCATGGCCAAGCTCTTCACCATGGAAGTGCCGGAGATCTATGACGGCATCATCGAGATCAAGGCCGTCGCCCGCGATCCGGGCTCGCGTGCCAAGATCGCCGTCATCTCGCGTGACTCGTCGATCGATCCGGTCGGCGCCTGCGTCGGTATGCGCGGCAGCCGCGTCCAGGCCGTCGTCGGTGAATTGCAGGGCGAGAAGATCGACATCATTCCGTGGTCGCCTTCGGCAGCGTCGTTCATCGTCAATGCGCTGCAGCCGGCGGAAGTCGCCAAGGTCGTGCTCGACGAAGACGCCGAGCGCATCGAAGTCGTGGTTCCCGACGATCAGCTGTCGCTGGCCATCGGCCGTCGCGGCCAGAACGTGCGTCTCGCCTCGCAGCTGACCGGCTGGGACATCGACATCCTGACCGAGGCCGAGGAGTCCGAGCGCCGCCAGAAGGAATTCGTCGAGCGTTCGTCGCTGTTCATGGAAGCCCTCGACGTCGACGAGATGGTCGGCCAGGTGCTGGCCTCCGAAGGCTTCACCAGCGTTGAGGAAGTCGCCTATGTCGACTCCAGTGAGATCGCCTCGATCGACGGCTTCGACGAAGACACCGCTTCCGAAATCCAGACCCGCGCCCGCGAATATCTGGAGAAGATCGAGGCCGAGCACGACGAGAAGCGCAAGGCGCTCGGCGTCGCAGACGAGCTGCGCGAAATCCCCGGCATCACCACCGCCATGCTGGTGACGCTCGGCGAGGACGGCGTAAAGACCATCGAGGATTTCGCCGGCTATGCCGCCGATGACCTGACCGGCTGGAAGGAACGCAAGGACGGCGAGACAAAAGTTTATCCGGGCGTCCTGGCCAGCCACGGCGTCGCGCGCGCCGATGCCGAGCAAATGGTTCTGGCTGCCCGCCTCAAGGCCGGCTGGATCACCGAAGACGAGCTTGCGGCCGAAGAAGTGTCGGCTGACGAAGCCGTCGGTGCGTGAGGTGAAACCGCATCGCACCGAACCCGCCCCAGGACGAGATGAACGATCGCACCTGCATCGTTACACGCAAGCAGGCCGAACCGGATGAATTGATCCGGTTCGTCGTCGGCCCGGATTCGGCCGTCGTTCCCGATCTCAAGAGAAATCTGCCCGGCCGTGGTTGCTGGGTGAGCGCCGACCGCCTACATATCGACAAGGCGGCGGCCAAGAACCTTTTTGCCCGCGCCTTCAAGGCACAGGTGGTCGTGCCGCCCGATCTTGGCGGCATGGTTGACGGGCTGCTTTCCAGATACGCTCTGGGCATGTTGGGCCTTGCCCGCAAGGCAGGCGCGATTTCGCTTGGTGCCACCAAGGTAGAGAGCGCGGTACGCGGCGGGTTGGCGCTTTTCGTGCTCCACGCGACCGAAGCATCCGACGATGGCGTGCGCAAGATCAGCCAGGCGCGGCGGGCGACCGTCCATCTTGGCGGCCCTTCCATCCTTGCCTACAAACTTTTCTCCGAGGCCGAGTTGAGCTTGGCATTGGGGGGCACAAATGTGATACATGCTGCCGTTCTCGCGGGAGACGCGGGCAAGGCGGTCCAGAAGCGCATGGTTGCGCTCGACCGATATCGGGGCGGTACCCCGGACGATCTGGCAATGCTTGCGGCTGTTGCTGACGAAGATGATGCCGCAGAGGATATGGAATGAGCGATACGAAATCGGGTGACGACAATACGCTGAGTGTGACGCCGAAGAAGACCTTGACGCTGAAGCGCCCCGGCATGGAGCAGGGCACTGTGCGTCAGAATTTCTCGCACGGCCGCACCAAGCAGGTCGTCGTCGAAACCAAGAAGCGCAAATTTTCGATGCCCGGCGACAAGCCGGAGCCGGTTGCCGCTCCCGTCTTCACACCGAAGCCGGTGGTTGTGGCCGCGCCTGTCGTACAGGAAGCGCCAAAGGCGCCACCTCCTCCCCCGCCACCACCAGCCCCGGTCGAACGCGGCGGTATGGTGCTGAACGAACTGTCGCGCAGCGAAATGGAAGCGCGCCGCAGGGCGCTTGAGGGCTCGAAGGTCCGCGAGGTCGAAGACCGCCAGCGCGCCGCCGAAGATGCCAAGCGCCGCGCCGATGATGAGGAGCGCCGCAAGCGCGAACGCGAGGACTCCGCGCGCCGCCAGGCCGAGGAAGAGGCACGGTTGCAGACCGAGGCCGAATCCCGCCGCCGCGCCGAGGAAGAGGCGCGCCGCCGCGCGCCGCAAGCCGCTGAATTGGCAACCGCCGATGACGAGGAAGAGGTCAAGCCGAAGCGGGCCGTAGCCGGTGCGCCGGTGCGCCGCCTGGTCACGCCAGAAGTGGCGCGTCCGGCCAAGCCGACCAAGAGCGAGGAAGACCGCCGCCGTGGCAAGCTGACGCTGAATTCCGCGCTTTCCGACGAGGATGCGCGCGCCCGCTCGCTGTCGTCGATGCGTCGTCGCCAGGAAAAATTCAAACGCGCGATGCACAATGAGCCGCGCGAGAAAGTCATGCGCGAAGTGATCCTGCCGGAGACGATTACCATCCAGGAACTGGCGCAGCGTATGTCCGAGCGTGCGGTCGATCTGGTCAAGTACTTCATGAAGCAGGGCCAGATCCTGAAGCCTGGCGACGTCATCGACGCCGACACGGCCGAGCTGGTTGCCACCGAATTCGGCCATACCGTCCGCCGCGTTGCCGAGTCCGACATCGAGGAAGGCCTGTTCAACATCGCCGACAATACCGAGGACCTGGTGTCGCGTCCTCCTGTCGTGACGATCATGGGCCATGTCGATCACGGCAAGACCTCGCTGCTCGACGCGATCCGCAATGCCAATGTCGTCTCCGGTGAAGCCGGCGGCATCACCCAGCATATTGGTGCCTATCAGGTCGAGAAGAACGGTCACAAGATCACCTTCATCGACACGCCCGGCCACGCCGCCTTCACGGCGATGCGCGCCCGCGGCGCCCAGGCCACCGACATTGCCATTCTGGTGGTGGCGGCCGATGACAGCGTCATGCCGCAGACGATCGAATCGATAAGCCACGCCAAGGCGGCCGGCGTTCCGATCATCGTGGCGATCAACAAGATCGACAAGCATGACGCCGATCCGCAGAAGGTTCGCTCAGAACTGCTGCGCCATGAAGTCTTCGTCGAATCCATGGGCGGTGAAGTGCTTGACGTCGAAGTGTCGGCAACCAAGGGCACCAATCTCGACAAGCTGCTCGAGGCGATCCTGCTGCAGGCCGAAATCCTCGACCTGAAGGCCAATCCGGACCGTACCGCCGAGGGTGTCGTCATCGAGGCGCAGCTCGACAAGGGCCGTGGTCCTGTTGCTACGGTGCTGGTGCAGACCGGCACCTTGATGCCTGGCGACATCCTTGTCGCCGGCAACGAGTGGGGTCGGGTGCGCGCTCTGGTCAACGATCGCGGCGAGCAGATCAAGGAAGCGCCGCCGGCGATGCCGGTCGAGGTGCTCGGCCTTCAGGGCACGCCGCAGGCTGGTGACCGCTTCGCCGTGGTCAACAACGAAGCCCGCGCCCGCGAAATCACCGAGTACCGCCAGCGTCTGGCACGCGAGAAGGCGGTGGCCAAGCATGCCGGCCAGCGCGGCTCGCTTGAACAGATGATGTCGCAGTTGCAGACGAGCGGGCTGAAGGAATTCCCGCTGGTCATCAAGGGCGACGTGCAGGGTTCGATCGAGGCGATCAACGCCGCGCTTGACAAGCTCGGCACCGACGAGGTGCGTGCGCGCATCGTCCATGCCGGCGCCGGCGCCATCACCGAAAGCGACGTCTCGCTGGCGGAAACGTCCGGTGCGGCAATCATTGGCTTCAACGTCCGTGCCAACGTTCAGGCGCGTGCCGCTGCTGTGGCAGCGGGCATCGAGATCCGCTATTATTCGATCATCTACAACCTCGTGGATGACGTGAAAGCGGCTCTGTCGGGCCTGCTGTCGCCGGAGCGTCGCGAGACCTTCATCGGCAATGCCGAGATCCTCGAGATCTTCGACATCACCAAGGTTGGCAAGATCGCCGGCTGCCGTGTCACCGAAGGCAAGGTCGAGCGCGGTGCTGGCGTACGCCTGATCCGCGACAACGTCGTCATCCACGAAGGCACGCTGAAGACCCTGAAGCGCTTCAAGGACGAAGTTTCGGAAGTCCCCGGCGGCCAGGAGTGCGGCATGGCCTTCCAGAACTACGAGGACATGCGCGTGGGCGACGTCATCGAGTGCTTCCGCGTCGAGATGGTGACCCGGACGCTCTGAGTTCGAGTGGTCTGTCGGTATCGGGCGGTGGTCGAAAGACCGCCGCCCCAAGCTCGTTGAGAATGACCCGTTCGAGACATGCGGCACGGTCCTATCCCGCGCCTCACGCTTTCAGGATTGAGAAAAATGCCCCGTCCAACCACATCCAGCCCATCCCAGCGCATGCTGCGCGTCGCCGAGCAGGTGCGCCATGCGCTCTCCGAAACCTTGCAGCGCGGTGAAATCATCGATCCGTTGATCGAGAATACCGTCATTTCGGTCTCGGAAGTGCGTATGTCCACCGATCTGAGGGTCGCTACCGCGTTCGTCTCGCCGCTTGGCGCCAAGGATACCGATGCGGTGGTCGAAGCTCTGAACAAGCATGCGAAATTCATCCGCGGTCGTGTCTCCGGCGCGCTGCGGCAAATGAAGTTCATGCCGGAGTTCCGCTTCAAGCTCGACACCTCGTTCGACAATTTCGCCAGGATCAACGACCTCTTGAAGTCACCCGAAGTGGCACGCGATCTGGGTCCCGACGACCATATAGACGACAAGGCCAAGCACGACGAGGACTCTGAATAATGGGGCGCCGTGGCAAGAAGAAGGGCCGGCCGATCTCCGGCTGGGTGGTGCTCGATAAGCCGGTTGGCATGGGTTCTACCGAAGCCGTCTCCAAGATCAAATGGCTGTTCCAGGCGGAAAAGGCCGGCCATGCCGGCACGCTCGATCCGCTGGCCTCCGGCATGCTGCCGATTGCGCTGGGCGAAGCCACCAAGACCGTGCCCTACGTGCAGGATGGCGCCAAGATCTATCGTTTCACGGTTGCCTGGGGCGATGAGCGTTCCACCGACGATCTCGAAGGGCCGGTGACGAAGAGCTCCGACCTGCGTCCGGCGGAAGCCGAGGTGCGCGCGCTGCTGCCCAAATACACCGGCGTCATCATGCAGACGCCGCCGCAATTCTCGGCCATCAAGATTGCGGGTGAACGCGCCTACGACCTCGCCCGCGAAGGCGAGACGGTCGACATACCGGCGCGAGAGATCGAGATCGGTCGTCTGGATGTCATCGAGCACCACGCCGGTCACACGATTTTCGAGATCGAATGCGGCAAAGGCACCTATGTGCGCTCGCTGGCCCGTGACCTGGGCAGGGACCTCGGCTGCTTTGGCCACATCAGCGAATTGCGCCGGGTCGAGGTCGAACCGTTCACGCCGGAAGATTTCGTCACCATCGCCGAATTGGAAGCGGCTCGCTTCGGTGTGCAAGGTGAGGATGAGCCTGAGCCTGCCGACGATGCTGATGCGATTGAAGTGCCGGTGGATTTCAGCGCCATCGATGCGCTTCTTGTCGATACCTCAGCGGCTCTAGACTGCCTGCCCCAGATCGCCATCAGCGACGATGCGGCGACAAAGATCCGCCTCGGCAACCCGGTCATCATTCGCGGCCGCGATGCGCCCGTGGAGGCGGAAGAAGCCTGCGCCACGGCGCGCGGCAAGCTGGTTGCCATCGGCGCGATCGAACAAGGCATGTTCAAGCCCAAGCGGGTCTTTGCCGGGTGATGGCTGTCGTCTAACGTCAAGTCGATTTACGCTCGAGGGGCACATGGTCAAGGCCGAGGCGGTGAAAAAGCGGGCGCCGGTGAAGACGCGGCGGCCGCCGGTCGGTGCCTCGCCGGGCACGCTCATCGCCGATCCGGCGGCGCGTCGTAGCGAGCTCAGGCTGACGCTGATCTCGCCCGAGAAATTCAAGACCATCAACGATGCCAGCATCGACGATCTCAATACCCATTGCGACAACTGGCCCGTCGTCTGGCTGGACTGTACTGGCCTCGCCAACATCCAGCTGATCGAGGAGATCGGCCGGATTTTCAACCTGCATCCGCTGGCTCTGGAAGACGTCGTGAACACCGGCCAGCGGCCGAAGGTCGATTTCTTCGAGGACCACGCCTTCGTCGTCATGCGCATGATCGACGACGTCACGGCCCACCGCTACGAACAGATCGCCGTGTTCTTCGGCAAGAATTTCGTCGTTACCTTCCAGGAACGTGAGGGAGATCCGTTCGATCCCGTGCGCAAGCGCATCGAGAGTTCGGCGCCCAACCGATTGCGAGCCCGCGGCGCCGACTATCTCGCCTACGCGCTGATCGATGCCATCGTCGACAGCTATTTTCCGCCGATCGAGGTGGCCGGCGACCTGGTCGACAACATTGAGGACCAGATGCTGAACACGACACACAAGCATCAGATGCGGCAACTGCACGAATTGCGGCGCGACGCCAATGTGCTGAAGGGCGTGCTATGGCCGATGCGCGATGCCGTGGCGACACTGATCCGCAACGACGTGCCTTATGTGAAGGCTGAGACCAAGATTTTCTTCAACGACACACTCGACCACACGTTGAGGCTGATCGAACTGGTCGAGACCCAGCGCGACATGCTGACCGGCTTGATCGAGATGCATCTGTCGCTGAGCCAGGCGCGCACCAACGACGTTATCTCCTACCTGACCATCGTCTCGGTGATTTTCATGCCGCTTACCTTCCTGGTCGGCGTATGGGGCATGAACTTCAGTCCCGACGCCTCGCCGTGGAACATGCCGGAGTTGCGATCCTACTATGGCTATCCGGCATCACTGCTGTTCATGGCTGTTGTCGCGGTCGGCTTGATTGCCTTCTTCAAATGGAAGAAATGGCTTTGACAGCGATAAGTCTGGCGTTTGAGGCTGAAAAGCCGGCTTTATGAATTGGGCTGGTGTTTTCTGGGGAATTGCCCTATATGCGCCGCAGCATAGCGCCAAGACGCTTTGCTTGCACCGGCCCCTGCTGGACGACATCCTGGCTGAGGGCGACCCGTTTCCTCAAACAGATAAGGAAAAACACGATGTCGATTACTGCCGAGCGCAAACAGGAATTGATGGGTGAATTCGCAACCGCCAAGGGCGATACCGGGTCTCCGGAAGTCCAGGTGGCCATCCTTTCCGAGCGCATCAAGAACCTGACCGACCACTTCAAGGACCACAAGAAGGATAACCATTCCCGCCGTGGTCTGCTCGCTCTCGTCTCCCAGCGCCGCAGCCTGCTTGATTATCTCAAGCGCAAGGATGACGCGCGCTACCAGACGTTGATCGAGAAGCTCGGTCTGCGCCGTTGACGAATTGACCGGCGGGCTTTCTCAGGAGAGCCCGCCGGTCGCGCATTCTGCCAGTCGTATCGATTGGCCAGACCCGGTTTCGAGCGTGCAGAGGGCCACTCGAAACCGCCCATGGACGGTCATGGGGCAGGATTGCAGGACGCTCGTGCGCTTAGTCCGCGCCGAAATTTACCCGAGCTTCCCGTTGTCTTGCCCGTGGCTGCCCGAGAAAGGAAGCCAGGGAAAGGGCATCCGCGCACCGTGAAACGGCGCGGCCCTTTCCGCTTATTAAGGACAAGACATGTTCAATCACCACAAAGTAGAAATCGAATGGGGCGGCCGTCCGCTCATCCTGGAAACCGGCAAGATCGCGCGTCAGGCTGACGGCGCGGTGCTCGCGACCTACGGCGAGACCAAGGTTCTGGCCACCGTCGTTTCGATGAAGGAGCCGAAGCCAGGCCTCGATTTCTTCCCGCTGACCGTAAACTACCAGGAAAAGACCTACGCCGCCGGCAAGATCCCGGGTGGCTACTTCAAGCGCGAAGGCCGTCCGAGCGAAAAGGAAACGCTGGTTTCCCGCCTCATCGACCGCCCGATCCGCCCGCTCTTCGCCGCAGGCTACAAGAACGACACGCAGATCGTCGTCACCGTCGTCCAGCACGATCTCGAAAATGATCCCGACATCCTGTCGATCGTTGCCACCTCGGCTGCCCTGACGCTCTCCGGCGTTCCGTTCATGGGCCCGATCGGCGGCGCTCGCGTCGGCTACATCAACGGCGAATACGTGCTCAACCCGCATGTCGATGAGATGCAGGAATCCAAGCTCGACCTCGTCGTCGCCGGCACCACTGATGCCGTGCTGATGGTCGAGTCCGAAGCCAAGGAACTTGGCGAAGAGCTGATGCTCGGCGCCGTCATGTTCGGCCACAGAGGCTTCCAGCCGGTCATCGACGCCATCATCAAGCTGGCCGAAGTTGCCGCCAAGGAGCCGCGCGACTTCACCGCGCCGGACTATTCCGCGCTTGAAGCCGAGATGCTGAAGATCGTCGGCGACGAACTCAGCGCTGCCTACAAGAATGTCGACAAGCAGAAGCGTTACGCCGCCGTCGACGCCGTCAAGGCGAAGGTCAAGGCTGCATTTGCCCCGGCCGAAGGCGAAGACGCCAAGTACACGTCCGAACAGATCGGCTCGGTGTTCAAGGAACTGCAGGCCAAGGTCGTGCGCTGGAACATCCTCGACACCGGCTCGCGCATCGATGGTCGCGATCTGAGCACGGTTCGCAAGATCGTCTCGGAAGTCGGCGTCCTGCCGCGCACCCATGGCTCGGCGCTGTTCACTCGCGGCGAGACCCAGGCGCTGGTCGTTGCCACGCTCGGCACCGGTGAGGACGAGCAGTATGTCGATTCGCTGACCGGCATGTACAAGGAGAAGTTCCTCCTCCACTACAACTTCCCTCCCTACTCCGTCGGCGAGACCGGCCGCATGGGTTCGCCGGGTCGCCGCGAAATCGGCCATGGCAAGCTCGCCTGGCGCGCTATCCGCCCGATGCTGCCCTCCGCTGACCAGTTCCCCTACACGCTGCGCGTGGTTTCGGAGATCACCGAGTCCAACGGCTCGTCGTCGATGGCCACTGTCTGCGGCACCTCGCTGGCGCTGATGGATGCTGGCGTGCCGCTGGCCAAGCCGGTTGCCGGCATCGCCATGGGCCTGATCAAGGAAGGCGAGCGCTTCGCCGTGCTCTCCGACATCCTTGGCGACGAGGATCACCTCGGCGACATGGATTTCAAGGTCGCCGGCACTGAAGGCGGCATCACCTCGCTGCAGATGGACATCAAGATCGATGGCATCACCGAGGAGATCATGAAGATCGCGCTTGGCCAGGCCAAGGACGGTCGCTTGCATATCCTGGGCGAAATGGGTCACGCGCTGTCCGGCGCGCGTTCGGAACTCGGCGAGTTCGCACCGCGCATCGAGGTCATGCACATCCCGACCGACAAGATCCGCGACGTGATCGGCTCGGGCGGCAAGGTTATCCGTGAAATCGTCGAGAAGACTGGCGCCAAGATCAACATCGAAGATGACGGCACGGTCAAGATCGCTTCGTCGAATGCCAAGGAGATCGAGGCGGCGAAGAAGTGGATCCACACCATCGTCGCCGAGCCGGAAGTCGGCGAGATCTACGAAGGCACGGTCGTCAAGACCGCCGACTTCGGCGCCTTCGTGAACTTCTTCGGCCCGCGTGACGGCCTCGTCCACATCTCGCAGCTTGCCAACGACCGGGTCGCCAAGACCTCGGACGTCGTCAAGGAAGGCGACAAGGTCTGGGTCAAGCTGATGGGCTTCGACGAGCGCGGCAAGGTCCGCCTGTCGATGAAGGTCGTCGACCAGGCCACCGGCAAGGAACTGGCCCGCGACAAGAAGACCGAAGGCGAAGAAAACGCCGCCTGAGCGATCTGACAATGTAATCGAAGCGGGCGCGACTTATGTCGCGCCCGCTTTCATTTGAGGGATATTGGAATGCCTGCCGAGGCCCTGAAGACGCTTTTCCATCCGTTCGAGGCCGAGGCAGTCGCCCTGCCGCGAGAGGATGAGCGCGTCCTCTTCCTCGGCGCTGAACCCGGCTTCCGCGTCCCCGACGGTTTTGCCGCGACGCTGCATGTCGTCCAGGGCTTCAGGCCGTATTTTCGCACCTTGCAGGCGTCTGGCCTGACGATCACGCCGTTGGCGGAAGGTGCCGGTTTCGATGCGGCGCTGGTGCTTGCTGGCCGCCATCGTGGACAAAACGAAATGCGCATCGCGGAGGCCGTCGAGCGCGTGGTCCCCGGCGGATCGATCGTTGTTGCCGGTGGCAAGGATGAGGGCATTGCCAGCCTGCGCAAGCGCGTCGACGAGTTGGTGCCGCTTGAAGGCCATCTGCCGAAGTATCACGGCATCGCCTTCTGGCTTCGCCGGCCTGCCGATCTGGAGGCTGCGGAAAGACTGCGAGCCGCCAATCCTGCCCTGCTGGTGGACGGCCGATTCCACGCCGCGCCAGGCATGTTTTCCTTCGACAAAGTCGACGCGGGCTCGAAACTTCTGGTGGATAATCTGCCCGGCGACCTGCGCGGCAACATTGCCGATTTCTGCGCCGGCTGGGGCTATGTGGCCGCCGAGGTCGCCGCGCGCTCCTCCGGCATATCAGGGCTCGACCTCTACGAAGCGGACTTTGCCTCGCTCGAAGCGGCAAAGGGCAACATCGGCAATACTGCCGCCGTCCCGGGCTTTTTCTGGATTGATCTGCTCGCCGAGCCTGTCGAGCGCCGCTATGACGCCATCGTTATGAACCCGCCCTTTCACCGTAGCCGTGCGGCCGAGCCGGAAATTGGCGCCGGCATGATCCGCGCGGCAGCCAAGGCGTTGAAGCCTGGTGGCAAGCTGTTCATGGTCGCCAACCGCCAGCTTCCCTACGAGCCCGTGCTGTCGGCCGTCTTTGCCAGCCATGCGGAACTCGCACGCGACGGCATGTTCAAGGTGTTTGTCGCGCGGCGGTGATTTTTCAGTGCAGATTGGCGACGCGCCGTACCTCGTCTGTGGCGTGCCCGTCATTCGCGCTGAACTTGAGCGGTGCTGGTCGGCCGAACAGGTAGCCCTGGACTACTTCACAGCCGGCTGCCCGCAGCAATGTCGCCTGGCTTTCCGTCTCGACGCCTTCGGCAATGATGCTGACGCCCAACGCCCGCGAAAGCCCGACAATGGTCGAGACGACGGCGCCAGAGCTGGAGTCGGTATCGATGCGGCTGACGAAGGAACGGTCGATCTTCAACTTGCCGAACGAGAAATCGATCAGGTAGCTCAGATTGGAATAGCCGGTGCCGAAATCATCGACGGCAACCGAGATGCCCATGTCGGCAAGCTCTTTCAGGATGGCGGCCGCGCGGTCACGATCCTGCATCATCGCCGTTTCGGTCACCTCCAGCTCCAGCCGTGATGGCTTGATGCCCGTAGCCCGCATCGTATCGCGCACGATGCCGACGAAATCCTTGGTCATGAACTGGACCGGCGAGATGTTGACGGCGACGAAGCAGTCGTCCGGCAAATGGCGGGCGTCGCTGCAGGCCTTGCGCAGAACCCATTCGCCGATCGGGTTGATCATCCCGGTTTCCTCGGCGATCTGGATGAATTCCATGGGCGGGATCATGCCGCGTTCGGGATGGTTCCAGCGGATCAGCGCTTCGTAGCCGACGATACGGCCGGTCGGCAGGTCGAGCTGCGGCTGATAGTGGAGGTCGAAGTCCCCGCGTTCGAACGCGGTGTGCAGTTCGGATTCGACCCATTGGCGATAATCGGCGACGCGCCCCATCTCGCTGTCGAACACCGACCAGTTGCCGACCCCGCTGGCGCGCGCATTCTGCAGCGCCAGGTTGGAGCGGCGCAAGATGAGGACCGGATCGACGCCATCCTTGGGCATGGCCACGATACCCACGGACAGACCTACCGATTGCTGATGGCTGCTGAGTTCATAGGGCTCCATCATCTCGTCGATGAGCCTCTCGACCATGCTTTCCATCGTTCCCGAGATCTGATGATCGGGAATCAGCACGGCGAACTCGCCGGCGCCAATGCGTCCAATCAGGGCGCGCGGCGGCACGCAGCTCTGCAGCCGCTTGGTGAAGGCGCGGATCAGCTCGTCGCCCTGGCTGTATCCGATCGCGTCATTGATGTGCTTGAACCGGTCGATGTCGATGTCGATCAGGAACACCGGTTCCCCGGTCCGGCTTGTCGCGCATGCCGCCTCGGCGATCTTGCCGACCATCGCCGGGCGCGCCAGCAATCCCGTCAGCTTGTCGAAATGGGTTTCGTTGAAGACGAAATCCGCCGATTCATCGACGCCGGCGAAGAAGGACATGGCCGCCACCGACGCCGCCAGCGCGCAAAGCGCGGCCATGATCGCGACCATCATGTCCACCGATATGCCGGCAAACTCATCGCCGAGACCGTACTTCAGGCCCCAGATGCCGAGGACGAAACTGCCAATGCCCGAGCTTGCTATGGTGAGCAGTCGGAACACTGGTGTTCGCTTCGGGTTGCTGACGGCAGGCATTCAAAGGTCCCCAGACTGCGGGACTCTATAGCGGAAATCTTCTTAAAATCAGTTTCCGCGAATGCATCCAATTTTACTGGAGGGGATTATTTTTCTACTGGAAAAGAGCCAGATCTCCGAACAGGCTCTATGCATGTTGCCCAAAGCGTGTCGCCTTGAGCTGCTTCAGTGCTCGTTAGCCATCCGTTTGCTTCAACTCATCGAGCGTCGGCATCGAGACGATGTGATAGCCGGAATCGACATAGTGGATTTCGCCGGTGACGCCGGAGGCAAGGTCTGACAGCAAGTAAAGCGCCGAGCCACCGACCTCGTCGATGGTCACCGTGCGGCGCAGAGGCGAGTTGCGCTGCTGGTAGGAGAACATGTGGCGGGCGTCCGAAATGCCGGCGCCGGCGAGCGTGCGCACCGGTCCCGCCGAGATGCCGTTCACCCGGATGCCGCGCGGGCCGTAGTCGTTGGCAAGGTAGCGCACGCTGGCCTCCAGGCCGGCCTTGGCGACGCCCATGACATTGTAGTTCGGCATGACGCGGACCGAACCGGCATAGGTCAGCGTGATCATCGAGCCGCCCGCCGTCATCAGTGGCGCTGCATTGCGGGCCACTTCGGTGAAGGAGTAGCAGGAGATCACCATGGTGCGGACGAAGTTGTCCCGGCTGGTGTCGGCGTAAAGGCCCTTCAACTCGTTCTTGTCGGAAAAGCCGATGGCGTGGACGACGAAGTCCAGTCCGCCCCATTCCTTGCCAAGCGTCTCGAACGTCGCGGCCACCGATGCGCTGTCCTCGACATCGCAGGGAACGACCAGCGAGGCGCCGAGCTTGTCGGCGAGCGGCTTGACCCGGCGGCCGAAGGCCTCGCCCTGATAGGTGAAGGCGAGCTCCGCGCCATGCTCGGACAATTTCCTGGCAATGCCCCAGGCGATCGAATGATCGTTGGCTACACCCATGACAAGCCCGCGCTTGCCCTTCATCAGTCCGTCCATGACTGCCAATCCTTTTAGAAAACCGCTGGCCTTATGCGGAATAGCGCTGGAAAATCAGCGTTGCGTTGGTGCCACCGAAACCGAACGAATTGGACAAAACGGTGTCGATCTTGGCGTTGTCGATGCGCTTGCGCACGATCGGCATGCCTTCGAATTCAGGATCGAGCGTCTCGATATGGGCGCTCTCGCCGATGAAGCCGCCTTGCATCATCAGGATCGAGTAGATCGATTCCTGCACGCCGGCCGCGCCCAGCGAATGGCCGGTCAGCGATTTTGTCGAGGTGATGAACGGCATCTTCTCGCCGAACACCTCGCGGATCGCGCCCATTTCCTTGGAATCACCGACCGGCGTCGAGGTGCCGTGGGTGTTGATGTAGTCGACAGGCGTCGAAACCGTCGCCATCGCCTGGCGCATGCAGCGAACCGCGCCTTCGCCGGAAGGCGCCACCATGTCATGACCGTCCGAGGTCGCGCCGTAGCCGACGATCTCGGCGTAGATCTTGGCACCGCGAGCCTTGGCGTGCTCGAGTTCTTCCAGGATGAGTACGCCCGCTCCGCCGGCAATAACGAAGCCGTCGCGGTTGATGTCATAAGCACGGGAAGCAGCCGATGCCCGGTCGTTATACTTCGACGACATCGCACCCATGGCGTCGAACAGGTCCGACATCGTCCAGTCGAGATCTTCGTGACCGCCAGCAAACATCACATCCTGTTTGCCCCATTGGATCAACTCATAGGCATTGCCGATGCAGTGCGCCGAGGTCGAGCAGGCCGATGAGATCGAATAGTTGACGCCGTGGATCTTGAACCATGTGGCCAGCGTCGCCGACGCCGTCGACGACATCGCCTTCGGCACCGCGAACGGGCCGATGCGCTTGGGGCTGCCGTTTTTGAGGGTGGTTTCGGCGGCTTCGACGATGGTGCGGGTGGAGGGGCCGCCCGAGCCCATGACGATGCCGGTGCGCTCATTGGTGACGTCGCCTTCACCGAGGCCCGCATCGGCGATCGCCTGGTCCATGGCGACGTGGTTCCAGGCAGCACCTTGTGACAGGAAGCGCATCGCGCGGCGATCGATCATGGCGGAGGGGTCGAGCGTCGGTGCGCCCCAGACCTGGCAGCGGAAGCCGTGCTCGGCAAAGGAATCGGAAAAGCTGATGCCGGATCTGGCGTCATGCAGCGAGGTCTGCACCTCGTTGGCATTGTTGCCGATCGACGACACGATGCCGAGGCCTGTGACTACGACACGTCTCATTCGCAACTCCTTCCAGGGGTGCTGGCCAGTGGGCAGGCCAAGGCTGCGGTCAAGCGACCGCCGACTGCTTGGACAGACCGACCTTCAGGTCAGTCGCCGCATATATGGGCTCGCCATCCGCCTTCATCCAGCCATCGGCGATGCCCAGCACCAGCCGGCCGCGCATCACGCGCTTGAAATCCACGCCATACTCGACCTTCTTGACCGATGGCGTGACCATGCCCTTGAACCTGACCTCGCCGGTCGACAGCGCCATTCCCTTGCCGGGTTCGCCGAGCCAGCCGAGATAGAAGCCGGTCAATTGCCACAAGGCGTCCAGACCAAGGCATCCTGGCATGATCGGATTGCCGATAAAATGGCAGGCAAAGAACCACAGGTCCGGCTTGATATCGAATTCCGCGCGGATGAAGCCCTTGTCGAAGGCGCCGCCCGTCTCGCTGATCTCGGTGATGCGGTCAAACATCAGCATCGGCGGGTAGGGCAGCTGGGCATTGCCCTCTCCGAACAGCTCGCCGCGGGCGCAGGCCAGCAATTCTTCGTAGTCGTAGCTGGATTTCGAACCCGCCATCAATCTCGTCCCCATATCGTCCCGGGCGGTAGCGCGCCCTTGTCCTTGGTGTCCTAACACAATCTGTTTCAGGCCGGAAACCGGCGCTTGCGCTTAACCCGCCAGTCTGCCCGGGTCAATGCGCGCTATTGATCGCATTCGGACGACAGAATATATGTCGATAGGGGTCCATGTTTGGCGGAGTTTCATTTTTTTGCCATTCTGGGCGTGTCTTGAAGCGGGATTGTGAGCTTGGAAGACCAGATGGACCGGGGCTGCCGGAAGGAAAATGTCGCTGTGGACAAGCGGGTACGTGAAGCCGGCCTGAGGCCGACGCGTCAGCGTATCGCGCTGGCCGACCTGCTTTTCGCCAAGGGCGACCGCCATCTCTCGGCCGAGGAATTGCACGAAGAGGCCGTTGCCGCCGGGGTGCCGGTATCTCTGGCCACGGTCTACAACGCGCTTCACCAGTTCACCCAGGCGGGGCTGCTGCGCATTCTCGCCGTCGAGGGTGCCAAGACCTATTTCGACACCAACACCTCCGACCACCACCATTTCTATATTGAAGGCGAAAATCGCATCTTCGACATCGACAGTGGTCCGGTGACGGTCACCAACCTGCCGGAGCCGCCCGAGGGGATGGAAATCGCCAATGTCGACATCGTGGTAAGGCTGCGCCCCAAGCGCCAGGAATGAGCGGCGAAGTCCGAACAATCGGTCAGGCCCGAATGATCGGTCTGGGATGAAACCCCTTGACCTGATAATCCGGCTTGAATGGGCCGTCGTGGCGGTGGTCGCCATCGTCTTCTATGCTTCGACAGGCGCTTCCTGGCGGCTCTTTGCAGCGCTTATCCTGGCGCCGGACCTGTCAATGTTCGGCTATCTCGGTGGCCCGCGCATCGGCGCCATCGCCTACAACGCCTTGCACATCCTGATCGTACCCGTGCTGCTGCTGCTCGCCGGTCACCTGTCCGGCAGTGCGGCAGCAATCGCGGTTGCGCTGATCTGGATCGCTCACATCGCCATCGATCGTGCGCTCGGCTACGGCCTGAAGCTGTCGACCGGTTTCCAGGACACCCATCTCGGCCGAATCGGGCGCAAGCGTAACGACCTCAGTCCTTGACCCGCTCGCCAGGATAGGCGCCCCAGACCGCCGCCTGGGCGAGCCAGCCGGTGTGCCCGTCGAGCGTCATTTCACACCACTGGCCGTCGCAGGCCTTGATCGTGCCCATGACGCCCGGTTCGATGATCGCCACCACGCTGGCATCCTTGTCGGGGCTTCTGAGCATATTGATCTGGGCGCCCTTGCCGCGCTGCCATGGCGCGATGATCGCGGTGCGCCGTCCTGACAGCAGCGACTGGTTGATCCAGCCCTCCGAGCCGTCGGCATCGCGCACGCGGCGCCATGTGTCGAATTCCTGGATGATTTCCATCGGCAGGCCGGCCTTCATATACATCCAGTCGACCGAATAGTTGGCGCCCGGGCCGACGCGCGAGTTGACGCGGCCGGATTTCAGGCTGACGAATCGCGGCAGCGGCAGGCCGCTCGGCCCGAGCGTGACACTTTGGACGGGTGCCGCCGCACTCTGCGCGGCAGCAAGCGGAGAATAAAGCAGAGCGCCGAGAAATGCTGCGCTGAGGGTCAGGCGAAGCGACGCGAAACCAGACACTTTCGTTCCTTTCGGCGCCCGCTCGGTGGCCTCGGCGCCCCTTTTTCTTTGTCTTCGGCGGCACCGCTTGTTACATGGGTAAATCGGCTACCGCGACCGGCTTTCAGTTTCGCCGGTCTTGGTTAAAGAGGTCTCAACGAGGGAAACAATGGCAGGCAAAAAGAAGCCTCTCGTGGTCATCACGCGAAAACTGCCCGACCCGGTCGAGACCCGCATGCGCGAGCTGTTCGACGCCAGGCTGAATGTCGAGGACAGGCCGATGACGCAGCCGGAACTGGTTGCTGCGGTGAAGGAGGCCGACGTGCTGGTGCCGACGGTCACCGACCAGATCGACGCGGCGCTGATCTCCCAGGCCGGCGACAACCTCAAGCTGATCGCCAATTTCGGCAATGGCGTCGACAAGATCGACGTGGCGGCGGCGGCCAGGAAGGGCATCACCGTCACCAACACGCCCAATGTGCTCACCGAAGACACCGCCGACATGACCATGGCACTGATGCTGGCGGTGCCGCGCCGGCTGGCCGAAGGCGCCAACGTGCTGACCGGCGACAAGAAATGGGCCGGCTGGTCGCCGACCTGGATGCTTGGCCGGCGCATCTGGGGCAAGCGGCTCGGTATCGTCGGCATGGGACGCATCGGCACGGCCGTTGCCCGGCGGGCCAGGGCCTTTGGCCTTTCCATCCACTACCACAACCGCCATCGCGTGCTGCCGGCGGTCGAGGACGGGCTGGAGGCGACCTATTGGGAGAGCCTCGACCAGATGCTCGCCCGCATGGACATCATCTCGGTCAATTGTCCGTCGACACCCGCGACTTTTCATTTGCTGTCGGCCCGGCGCTTGGCCCTGCTTCAGCCCACCGCCTATGTGGTCAACACTGCGCGCGGAGACATCATCGACGAAGAGGCGCTGGTCAAGCTGATCCAGGACGGCAAGATCGCCGGCGCCGGCCTCGACGTCTACGAGCACGAGCCGGCGCTCAATGCCAAGCTGCTCAAGCTCGCCGCCAGGAACAAGGTCGTGCTTTTGCCGCATATGGGCTCGGCAACGCTCGAAGGCCGCATCGATATGGGCGAGAAGGTCATCATTAACATCAGGGCGTTCGTTGACGGTCACCGCCCGCCGGACCGTGTGCTGCCACTCAGGACCTGAAATTATCGGCGCTCGCCTTTAGGTAAGCAACGACTTACGAAATAGATTTGCGCATGGTGATCGAGGTCGGCCTGTCGTAGCCTTCATGCGCCGTCCGCTCGGTCTCGTGGAAACCGAGGCTGGCAAAGGCGGCATGATTGGCGGTGAGCTCGATGCGCGTCTGAAGCTCCAGCGCCGCCTTGCCGCGGTCGAGCGCAAGAATTTCGACCGCCCGCATCAGCCGCCGGCCAATGCCTTGCCCCTGGCAGTCCGGGGCAACGGCGAGCTTGCCGACATAAAGGTCATCGGCCCTTTCAAGGGCGAAGACGCAGCCGACGATCCTGTCGCCATTGAGCGCCACGAAGCCGGTCTCGTGCAAAGCCTTGCCGCGCAGCGTGTCGATGGTGAGCAGGTGGGCAGAGGACGGCGGGTCAATGACACCGTCCATGAACGCGAAGGCGCGCATGATCAGGGCGAGCACATCATCCCAGCGGCTGAAATCAGCCGGGATACGGTCGATGGAGAGGGGCATGGTCCACTCCAAGGTCAGCGCCTGGCGTAGCGGATCGTTTCGAAGCGCGCTGAAAGTGCATCATAGAGCAGCAGCCGGCCGACAAGTGGCTCGCCGATGCCGGTGATCAACTTGATCGCTTCCATCGCCTGCAATGTGCCGACGACACCGGTCAGGGCACCGAGCACGCCGGCCTCGGCGCAGGACGGCACCAGACCCGGCGGCGGGGCCTCGGGGAAGAGGTCGCGATACCCTGGGTTCGGCTTGCCATCCCTGCCGTCCTCGAAAGGCTTGAGCACCGTCACGGAGCCGTCGAAGCGACCGACGGCGGCATGCACCAGCGGTTTGCGCTCGCTGGCGCAGGCGTCGGCCACCGCATAACGGGTCTCGAAATTGTCGGAACCGTCGACGACGATGTCATAGCGGGCAATGAGAGCTGGGGCGTTGTCCGGGGTCATCCGGAATGTGTGCGTCTCGACCGCGGTGTTGGGATTGATGCGGGCGATTGCCGCCCTGGCGCTATCGGTTTTCAGCATGCCGACCGTATCGGTGCCGTGGATGACCTGGCGCTGCAAATTGGAGAGCGACACGGTGTCGTCGTCGACAATGCCGAGCGTGCCGACGCCGGCCGCGGCAAGGTATTCGAGCACCGGCGCACCCAGTCCGCCGGCGCCAATCACCAGGACCCGGGCTCGCTTGAGCTTCTGCTGGCCCGCACCGCCGATTTCGGGCAGCACGATGTGGCGGGCATAGCGTTCGATCTCGTCGGTGGTGAGCGCGGTGGTCATATCAGGACCATATCTCGGCGCAAAAACCTTGTCAGGCGTCTTCGGTTGGCCCAACCGTACCATGGTCGACGGTCAGGAATTGCGCTCGCCCCTTGAGGCTGGAAAACAGCGCCGCATCGGTCCCCGTCATGAAAGCCTGACAGTTCAATTCCTCCAGGATCGAAAACAGCGCCGCGCGCCGGCCACCGTCGAGGTGTGCTGCGATCTCATCCAGCAGCAGGATTGGCGTCATCCCGGACATCTCGCCGGTCAGTCGCGCGTGAGACAGGACGATGCCAACCAGCAATGCCTTCTGCTCTCCGGTCGAACAGAGTTCAGCCGGCATTGCCTTGGGCCTGTGCCTCACCAGGAGATCGGAACGGTGCGGGCCTTCGAGCGTTCGTCCCGCGGCACGATCACGATCACGGCCATCGGCAAGCGCGCGCCGGAACCGCTCCTCGACATCGACCGCAGGCGCACTGGCGATCTCGGTTTCCAGATCGCCCGAGAGGCCGATGTCGGCCTGCGGGAATGGTCCCGTGTCGGGTAGCCTGTCGATCATGGCGGCGAGCAAGCGCACCAGTTCGGCGCGCGCCGCCGCAATGGCGACACCGGTTTCGGCCATTTGCGTCTCGATCGCCTCGAACCAACTGATATCCCGCGAGCCTTCAGTAAGTAATCGGTTACGGCCGCGCATGGCCTTCTCGTAATCGATCGCGCGCTGGCCGTGGCCGGGATCGATCGCCAGCACCAACCGGTCGAGAAAGCGCCGGCGATCCCCAGCCGGTCCGGTGAACAACGCATCCATGGCCGGCGTCAGCCACACCACGCGCAGCCACTCCAGCATATCCTCGGCCGACCGCGCGGTGGCGCCGTTGATGCGCACCCGCCTGCCGGCTTCGCCGTCCGCACCGGAAATGCCCGTCCCGATCTCGACCTGACCGTCAGGTCCGTCGAGCCGGGCGTGGAGCGCAAAACCGCCGTCGCCGCCTTCGCGCGCGACATCGCCGTAAGGGGCACGGCGCAGGCCGCGCCCCGGCGTCAAAAAGGAAATCGCTTCGAGGAGGTTGGTTTTGCCGGCGCCGTTATCGCCGGAAAAGACCACAGGGCCTGGGCCCAGGTCGATCGCCAGCGCCGCGTAATTGCGGAAATTGGTAAGTGTAAGCTTACTTATATGAGTCTGTTCCGGCAACCGCTATCCGCCTGTAGAAGTCGCCGAAGCCATTGTTCTTGCTGCCAGTTCGACCGCAGAACCTTGTTGAGGATGCGCGCCGCCTATACCCGCATCGGCATGAGCACGTAAAGCGCGGTCTCGTCGGCCATGTCGTGGATCAGCGTCGGCGAACCGGCATCGGCCAGCATGAATTTGGCTTCCGTGCCGGTCAACTGCGCGGCAACATCGAGCAGATATTTGGCGTTGAAGCCGATTTCGATCGGGTCAGACGAATAGTCAGCCGACAGTTCCTCGGTGGCGCTGCCAGAATCCGGATTGTTGACCGCAAGCGTCACCTGACCTTCGCTGATCGAAAGCTTCACCGCGCGGCCGCGTTCGGAGGAAATGGTCGAGACGCGATCGACTGCGGCAGCAAAACTCTGGCGATCAAGGATCAGCTTCTTGTCGTTGCCGGTCGGAATGACCCGCTGATAATCGGGGAAGGTGCCGTCAATCAGCTTGGAGGTCAGGACCACGCTGCCGATGGTGAAGCGGATCTTGGTATCCGACAGTTCCGTGGTCACGGCGATATCGGGATCATCGACCAGCTTTTGCAACTCGCTCACCGTCTTGCGCGGAATGATGATGCCCGGCATGCCCTCGGAACCGGCTGGCGCGTCGATTTCGGCGCGCGCCAGGCGGTGGCCGTCCGTCGCCACCGAGCGCAGCTTCAGCTTGCCACCGACTTCGTGCGTGTGCAGGTAGATGCCGTTGAGATAATAGCGCGTCTCCTCGGTGGAGATGGCGAACTGCGTCTTCTCTATCAGGCCTCTCAGGGCAACCGAGTCGAGCCTGAAGATATGCGAGAAGGATCCGGCCGAAAGCTCGGGGAAGTCGGACTGCGGCAGGCACTGCAGGCGAAAGCTCGAGCGGCCCGACGTCACCGTCATGGCGTTGCCGTCCTCATCCGTCTTCAGCATCACTTCGGCGCCGTCGGCCAGCTTGCGCACGATGTCGTAGAGCAGATGTGCCGGCACCGTCGTCGCCCCGCCGCGCTCCACCTTGGCAGGTGTTGCTTCCGTCACCTCCAGGTCGAGGTCGGTGGCCTTCATTTCGAGGCTGGCGCCTTCGGCGCTGAGCAGCACATTGGACAGGATCGGTATGGTGTTGCGCCGTTCGACCACGCGGTGGACGTGGTTGAGCGACTTCAGGAGATTTGACCGTTCCAGGATAACACGCATGACGAAACAGGCTCGCTTGAAAGGATGAGCGGGTCTCCGGCTGGCGGCGCCCCGCGAAAGGTCTGAACAGGCTCAGAATCTGCGTAAACTGACAGGAAAAAGCCAGCGAACGCAAGCCCGCGCCACCGGTTCGGGCCGGCTGCACGGGCTTTCTGGGGATAAAGGCCACGAAGACCGCCAGCCGGTGTGCTGAATCCGGAATCCGGATCGTCTCCAGGCTCTATTTTGACACAATTCCCAAGGGAAAGCGCTATGCGCTTTCCCGGGAAAACCGTTTCACGATTTTCCTGGAATTGCTCTAGGTCGCGAGCCCGCTTCGGGTCCAGGGCCAGGCAGGCAAGCCATTGAATTCCAGTGCAGTTCTGGCTTGCCTGTCCTTGACCGGTCAGGCCTGGTCGTTGATCAGCCGCCGCAGCAGCTCGAGTTCCTGGGCCAGCGTGTTGTCGTTGCCGGAAAGGTCCTCGATCTTGCGCACGGCGTGCAGCACCGTGGTGTGATCGCGGCCACCGAAGCGCCGTCCGATTTCGGGCAGTGAGCGCGGCGTCATCACCTTCGACAGGTACATGGCGACCTGCCGCGGCTTGACGATTGTGCGCGTACGCCGGTTGGACAAAAGCTCCGTCTTCGACACGTTGTAGTGGCGCGCCACGATGCGCTGGATATCCTCGATGCGGACCCGCTTCGGCTCGCCGGTGCGATAGATGTGGCCAAGGATCTCGTCGATGCGGTCGATGGTGATCTGCGGCTCGAAGGACTGGCGAAACAGCAGCTGATTGAACGCGCCCTCCAGTTCACGTCCGCTGCCGGTCACGGTGCGGGCGACGTGATTGAGGATCTCTTCCGAGATGTCGAGCGATGCGTCGTCGACCCTGGCCGTGGCCAGGCGCAGCTTGAGCATGCCGAGGCGCATGGCGAAATCCGGAGCCGACATTTCGAGCGCGACGCCGCCATTGAGGCGCGAGCGGACGCGCGGCTCAAGCGATTCCAGCTCGGACGGCGGCCGGTCGGCGGCGACGACGACTTGCTTGGCGCTGTCCAGCAGCATGTTGATCAAATGGCAGAATTCATGCTGGATCGACTTGCCCTGCAGGAACTGCATGTCGTCGATGATCAAGAGGTCGATGTCGCGCAGCTGCTCCTTGAGCGTCAGCGCGTTGTTGTCGCGGATCGCGGTGGCGAAGCGCCACATGAAATACTCCGCGGTGAGATAGACGACGCGGGACTTGGGGTTCTGCTTCAGCGATTCAGCCGCGATGGCCTGCAAGAGGTGGGTCTTGCCGAGCCCGACGGTGGCATGCAGGAAAAGCGGATTGAAGCGCACCGCGCTCGACTGCGATTCCGCCACGGCCTTGGCCGCGGCGAAGGCCACCCGGTTCGACGGCCCTTCGATGAACGAGCCGAACGTGTAGCGCGGGTCCAGCGGCGATCCGAGCACATTGTGGCGGAATTCGCTCTCGACCGCAGCGCCGGGACGCGGCACGGGAGACCGCTCCACCCTGCCTGGGCTTGCGGTGCCCGCGGCCAGCACCGTCTGTGTCTGCCGCGTCATCTTGCGTGCCGGCGCCAATTCCGGTTCGACAGGGCTGCGTCCTTGGCGGGTGGCGTTGCGCACGACGATCTCGATCTTGAGGAGTTCGGGATCCTCGTGCTTCCACAGCTCGGAAATGAGGTCATGGTAGTGGCCGTTGATCCACGAGCGCAGGAAGGCGGTGGGCACCGAGATGCGGACAATGCCCTTGGACGCCTCCGCGACCTTCATGCGGCCGAACCAGCTCGAATAGACTTCAACCCCCAGACGCGCCTTCAACTGGGTCTTGACCCGGTCGAACTTCTGTTCCGCGTCGCTGGAGACCGCCATCTCGTTTGCTCCGATCAAAGTTCCAGGAAATGGGAGGTCGCCCGTAAGCTCCCTTTCGATGCCGCTCTGCATGATCTCTTCCTTCTGTACCTGTTTTCCGCCGGGGATGCGCCTCCTGCATCCGTGTTCCGGCGACCTAAGTCTTTGCTACGATGTCCGCTGCCGCCGCCGGCAGATGAACGTCGCCACGATCCAAGGGGAACCGGTGCCGGCCCATGGAAGCCAGTCCGCGTTGGGTATGTCAGGGCAATACAACACCGTCCGGCGAAAGAGCGCCGGCGCGCCGTCTACCTGCCATGTCTTGTTACGCCAGTCCCCTTACCCACATCAAAAAAGACAAACCAATCCCGTTCACGGACTTGATCCGCGTTGCAAATCCCGCCAATTTACGCTGGCCGATTCGGACTTGGTTAAGGGCCACAGGCCCGTCCCTCTTGATGACCCAACATTACCGAAAACGCTGTGGATAGGGCAAGGCCACCCCTAACTGATTTTTAAGGAATCTGGTTACCTCGGGCTGGTGCGAGCCACATGCCGCAACGGCATATTTTGACAAAGCCATTGTGATTCAAACCCTTTTCCGAAGAATATGAAAAAGCCGGGCCGGTGCGAAATATTCTGAAATAATTCGCTTGACAGGCAGTTGTCCTCCCGTCCCCTTGACGCTCTGTGGACAAGGTGTGGATGACCATGGGTAAATATTTGAAAAATATAGATTATTTCTGATGGTTAAGAATTTTAACGCCATCACTTTTCAGGCGTGTCAACCATCAGCAGGCATGCCTGTGCCGGCAAAGCATTTCGAAGTCGGGAATGCGCTTCAAACGCCGTTTGCGGGCATTCTTTTTAAGTGCTTGCCGGCAAACGAAAAAACCCGGCTCAATCGGCCGGGCTTTGAAGAAGATCGGTTTGGAAGGCTATATCAGGCCGACAGCACCTTGAGGCGCTGAGCCAGCCGCGACACTTTGCGAGACGCGGTGTTCTTGTGGAGGATGCCCTTGGTTGCGGCACGCATCAATTCCGGCTCGGCAGCCTTGAAAGCAGCCTGTGCCGCGGTCTTGTCGCCGGAGGCCAGTGCCTCCTCAACCTGACGGACATAGGAGCGGACCCGCGAGCGGCGGTTCTTGTTGATCGCCGCACGGCGGGCGATCTTGCGCGTTGCCTTTTTGGCCGAGGATGTGTTGGCCATGATGCCTCTCTTCTGATCTGGTCGGCGCACGCGGCGTGCCGCAGGGCGCAAAAAACAAACGGGCAGCCACGGGGCCGCCTCGGTTGGTGCGGCTTATAGTTCAGCTTTTCCGGCGCGTCAACGCTGCCTGGCGTTCTTTTTGGCCGACACCACAGCGTTTCGATCGCGGGCCGGCGACGCTCTACCGATTGGTGAAATTCGGCTTCCGCTTTTCGGCGAAGGCGGCCATGCCTTCCTTCTGGTCTTCGAGCGCGAAAAGCGAGTGGAACAGGCGGCGTTCGAACCGCAATCCTTCGGCTAGCGTCGTCTCATAGGAACGGTTGACGGCTTCCTTCGCCATCATCACCGACGGCAGGGAGAAATCGGCGATCTTGGCCGCCGCCTTGACGGCCTCCTCGACAAGTTCGGCGGCAGGCACGACCCGCGACACCAGGCCTGAGCGCTCGGCTTCCGCTGCATCCATCAGCCGTCCGGTCAGGCACATGTCCATCGCTTTCGACTTGCCGACGAACCGGGTCAGGCGTTGCGATCCGCCCATGCCGGGAATGACGCCAAGCGTGATTTCGGGCTGGCCGAACTTGGCGGTGTCGGCGGCGATGATGAAATCGCACATCATCGCCAGTTCGCAGCCGCCTCCCAGCGCATAGCCGGCCACTGCCGCAATGATCGGCTTGCGCGCCCGCGTGAACTCTTCCCAACCGACGAAGAAGTCCTGGCTGTAGGCGTCCACATAGGAGATCGCCTGCATCTCCTTGATGTCGGCGCCGGCGGCAAAGGCCTTGTCGGAACCGGTGATAACCATGGCGCCGATGCCCGGATCGGCGCAGAAACCGTTCACCGCTGCGACCAGCTCGGCGAGGATCTGGGAATTCAGCGCGTTGAGCGCCTTTGGCCGGTTCAGTGTGATCAGCCCGACCTTGCCGCGCGTCTCGGTGATGATCGTTTCAAAGGCCATGGCTGCTTCTCCTCGCTCAAGCCGATTTAACTCAGAGCTGACATGTCCGGCAATAGAAGGTCGAGCGTCCGCTCTGTGCGATGCGCTCGATGTGGCCACCGCAGCCGGGCCTCGGGCAAGGTTCGCCCTCGCGGTCGTAGACGGCGAAGGAATGCTGGAAATAGCCCAGCGACCCGTCGGTGTGCATGTAGTCGCGCAGCGAAGACCCGCCGGAGGCGATGGCATCTGATATGACCGATCGGATCGCCTCGGCGAGGCGTTCGCTTTGTTCCCTGGCTTTCTTGGCCGGCTTGGCGATGGTGCCCGCCTCGCGCAAGGGCGACAGGCGAGCGCGCCACAGCGCCTCCGAGACGTAGATATTGCCAAGACCCGCGATCAGCCTCTGATCGAGAAGTGCGGCCTTCAGCGGCGATCTGCGGCCCTTCAGCAACGAGGCGAGCAGCACGCCGTCCAGCGTATTGCCCGTCGGCTCGACGCCCAGTCCGGCCAGCATCGGATGCGTTTCCGGCAGCTCCTCCGCAAACAGCATGAAGCCGAAGCGGCGCGGGTCGTTGAAGATGACGCGGGACCGGGCGCCGGCCGCGGAGACGACATGGAACACGACATGGTCATGCGCCGTGCTTTTCGAGCGTTCATGGTGAAACACTCCCGGTGTCTCGCTGTCGTCGTCCGCCTCGATGCGAAAGGAGCCCGACATGCCGAGATGGCAGATCAGCACCGGGCCGTCCTGCACATGGATGATCAGATATTTGGCCCGGCGGCCGATCGCGGTGATCGTCCTGCCGGTGAGCCGTTCCGAAAACCGCTCGGGAAAGGGGAACCGCAAATCTGGCCGTCGCGCCTCGACCTTGGCCAGGCGGGCGCCTTCCAGGACCGGCTGCAGGCCACGCCGGACCGTTTCGACTTCGGGTAATTCAGGCATGGCCGCCAATCATCGCGTGGAAAGAAGTGCCGTGGTGGCCACGCGCCAGCCCGAGATGCTCAGCGACCGTCTCGCCGATATCGGCGAATGTTGCTCTCAGTCCGATGCCGCCGCCTCTGAAGCCTGGTCCGGTGCCGATAACCGGGATGCGTTCACGCGTGTGATCGGTCCCGCGCCAGGTCGGATCATTGCCGTGATCGGCCGTCAGGAT
Source organism: Mesorhizobium loti CJ3sym (assembly GCF_000472785.1). Lineage (GTDB taxonomy): Bacteria > Pseudomonadota > Alphaproteobacteria > Rhizobiales > Rhizobiaceae > Mesorhizobium > Mesorhizobium loti_E. Next base: position 79,574 of record NZ_AXAL01000018.1, on the reverse strand, counting down.
GAGAAGGTCGCCCTGCCGCAGCCGTGCGAATGCCTCCGGCAGTCGCCGGTCGAAGGCCTCAAGCGCGGCGGCATAGCCCGCGACATCGCGGCGATGGCCGAATTCGGTGTCGAAATCGACGAAATTAGCAAAAACGAGATCGCCATCGCCGGCATCGTTCATCGCACCAAGCGCCTTGTCGAACATGGCCATGTTGCCGGCGGCCTTGCGCACTTCCGAAATCCCGCGATGGGCGAAGATGTCGCCGATCTTGCCGACGGCGATGACGCGGCTTCCGCGCGCCGTCAGCCGGTCAAGCAGGGTCGGCTCCGGCGGCGGCACGGCATAGTCATGACGGTTGTAGGTCCGCTGGAAGGTGCCGGCGGTTTCGCCGACGAACGGCCGCGCGATCACCCGCCCGATCCTCAATGGATCAACCAGCCGTCGCACCACCTGGCAGAATTCATAAAGCCGGTCCAACCCGAAATGGACTTCATGCGCCGCGATCTGCAGGACCGAGTCGACTGATGTGTAACAGATCGGCTTGCCGGTGCGGATGTGTTCCTCGCCGAACCGTTCGATGATCTCGGTGCCCGGCGCATGGCAGTTGCCGAGAACGCCCGAAACCTCGCCCTCGCGGATCATCGCCGCGGTCAGATCAGCCGGGAAGGCGGGAACCGTATCCGGGAAATAACCCCAATCGAAGCGCACCGGCAGCCCTGCGATCTCCCAGTGGCCGGAAGGTGTATCCTTGCCGCTCGAAACTTCCTGCGCCGCGCCGTGGAAGGCATTGGCGAGCAGATCCGTCCCGAAATGGGTAAAACCCAATCCTGTCGCCGTCTCGGCTGCCTTGCCGAGCCCGAGCGATGCCATGTGGGGGACAAACAGCGGTCCCTGACGAAGGCCTTCGCGATCCGCACGGCCTTCCACGCAAGCCTCGGCGATGTGCGCGAGCGTGTTGGCGCCGGCATCGCCGTAGCGTTCGGCGTCGGCCGCGCCGCCGATGCCGAAAGAATCCAGGACAAAGAGGAAAGCACGCGCCATCGGGTCATTGTTGCCAGTGTGGACGACCAGACATAGGGTTCCACGGCGGCATTGGCAATTCGGAAACCAAACGGCAATGGCTTGGCGCGATAGTCGGTCCATGTCGCCCGAAAGTGCCCGGCGGTTTTGGGGCAACGACTTGGATAAACACAAAAGGTATTGCGACACGCCGGACATGGGACATGGATCGAGGAAAACAGACGACGGTCTTGTCATGAAAGCTGTGCTGAAGGCGTGCGGCGCCCTCATAGTCGTGCATGGAGCGCTCTGGTCTGGTCCCGCACGAGCCGACTGGCGCGATGATATCGGCACGTTTCGCATAGGCATTGTCGCCGAGCCTGGCGCCGGCAACACCGTTCCGGGGCTGGCTGTGTTGACGGAGGCCTTTACCAATGCGCTTGGCATGAAGGTGGAGTTCGTGGTCGCGCGCGATTATGCAGCATTGATCGAGGCGCAGGCCAATAGCCGCATCGAATATGCCATCTATTCGGCGACCGCCTACGCCACGGCGCTGCAACGCTGCGGCTGCGTCGAGCCGCTCGTGGCTCCGGTCGATTCCAACGGCGCGGCCGGCATTCGTTCCGTCCTGTTGACCAGGAACGGCAAGCTGCCGGATCTGGCGGCGATGGCGACGCACCGGATCGCCATGCCACCGCAAGACAGCATCGGTGGCGCGCTTTTGCCGCTGGCGGGGCTCGCCGCCGAGCATGTCGCGATCGCGGATGACTCACCGTTTCTGGTCCATGCCGATTCAGCGTCGGCGGCGGAAAAAATGTTCTTCGACGGTCAGGCCGACGCTGTGTTCGGTTGGGTGACGGCCACAGTCGACGGCCAGCCATTATTGTCTGATGGCACGCAGGCAAGGCTCGAATTGGCCGGTCTTTCGCCGTCGGCTTTCCAGGTTGTGTGGACGTCGCCCTTGCTGAGATACGGTCCCCATACCGTGCGCAGTGATCTCGACCCTGAAGCCAAGCGTCGGCTGACCGTGTTCCTCACCAACCTCAAATCGACGACGCCGGATGTCTACGATCTCCTGGAATCGAAACATTCCGGCGGCTTCGCAACCGTGGCTCCGAAGGATTATGCGACGGCGGAAGCCATCGTGCGCCTGGTGTCGGCCAATAGTGGGCAGCAATGAAAAGTCTTCAGCAATCGCCGCAGGGGATGGTCAGGCTTCGGCGCGGGCGCAGATAGTAGGTCTCGCCCATCGAGATCGTGGTGGTCAGCGACGGGGTCAATCCGAGCTTTTGCTTGGTGTCCGACTGCCAGTTGATAATTGGCGCATAGGCGAGATTGCTGTCGACGCGGATAAGGAATGTGCCGGCCACCTTGAGCGTTGCCGGAACCGTCGTCGCGGTACCCGCGGTGGCACCGACGCTGTTGACGCCGCCCACCACCTTGCGCGACCAGACCACCAAGACCTTGACCGGGTTATCGGTGGTGACCTGTATCGCGGTGATGGTGATGTTTGGCGTCGAGCGGTTGTAGGGCTGGATGGTTGACGTGCCGATCTGCATGATGGCATCGAGATCCGCCTTGACGATGGTCGACTGCTGCGTGATGAGATCGGCGACCATGCTGCCGATGCGGCTGACCTTCTTGCTGGTCTCGATGGCCTGCGAAGCCTCCATTGTCATGAAGTACATGACCAGCAGGATCGGCACGATCAGAGCGAATTCGACCGCCGCCACGCCACGGCGATTGGAGCAGAATCCCGCTGCCTTGCTCCAGAGTCCCGCAATTCCCGGATGTGCCCCCGCACGCATCATGCCCATTGCCTTTTTTCTTGTTGGTGTCTGCGAATTCAATTGTCGAACGGTTCGTTCTGCCAGGTCACGGACGCAAAGTGCAGCGTCCTGCCGCCACTCAGATTGGCCATCGACTTCGCCATCAGATCGGTCATGACGGGCCATTTGTAGAAGACCCGCAGCATGTTTCTCGATTCCGCCGGACCCGGCGAGTTGGCGAAAGTCTGTGAACTCGTGCCTTGCATCAGCACGACATCGCCGTTTTGGATCTGGAAGCTCGCCGTGGCCGCGTCGGCGAAAGTCGTATACTGGCGCAGGTCCACCAGCAGCTGTTGTGGGCAATCCGTGGAGACGATGATCTCCAGTTTGCCGCAGATCAGGGTCGTCAATTTGGTCCCGGCGACATCGGCCGGCCTCAACTGGCCGGTGCGCAACTGGCGCGCGACATCGTCGGTGATGTTGGCCATCACTTCCTGGCCGGCAAATGAGATGCAGCTTTCAAGGATGGCGAAGACGAGGAGGGCGAACGGCAATGCCAGCAGCGCGAACTCCAGCGCCGTGGCGCCTCGCCTGTCGCGAATGAAACGTCTGAAAAAACTGGCGCGCTCCACCTTGCGCTGACCTGTCGAGCCGAATTCCTTGCCCATACCCTGTTCCTGCCACCCCTGGACGGTTCCGACAGGTGTATTAGCGCAAACCAATTGAGGTCCGGTGTGAATGATCGTTAAAGTCGGCGCGGGCGTTTTAACCAGCCGGTAACTCGCACGACAGTCGGCGCCGGCTATTTGCTGCCACTCATCTCGTTTTCGGAGGATTTTTCGGCCTCGCTCTTATAGGAGCTTTCGCAATAGGGCGTGCAGGACATGGTCTGGACCTCGGCACGCCGGTAGATGCGGACCGATGAAGCTGCCTGCCGCACGACGGTGACCTGCGCGTCGACGATCGGGCTGCCCTCCTGGTCGAGGACGACGAGATTGGTGACACCGAAACCCTTGCCGGTGAGCACGATCGTCGAGGCGTCCTGGACGGAGGCATCGGCGATTGCCGGGTTGCCGACGACGATCGTGTCGGCGGGGCGCGACAATTTCACGATCTTGGCCTGATTCATTGTGACCTCGATGCCGGCGCCGGCCCTGGCGGGCGTGATCAGGCTTGTGGCGGCAAGAAGTGCGGCAATCAGGATTGAGGATCTCGGCACGGCCATCAAGGCGCTCCACGCAAGCAGACTGTTCAACAGAACATGAACGAGATTGGTGAACCAACGGTTAAGCCGGCTTGCCGCCACCGGATGCAGCGACCGGCATGGCCGCTCGCATGGCCGGATTCGCGCGGGGCCGCGAACTTCCGTGAGTCCTTGCCTTTTGCGGCGTTGGCCTGGGGAACGGTATTTTAGCCAGCGCTTAGTATGGGGTTAACCACGCAATATGTTCGAGCCGGGAAAGGAATCGGTAAGGCTGTTTATTAAGCCGATCGAAAGAGCTTCTTCCTAGATTGGCAGCATCCGATCAACCACCACAGAAGTTGACGGAAGTGCTGTAACACGTGGAGTAGGAGCTCTCAAATGTCTAACCTTTTTGCACGTTTCGTGAAGGACGAATCCGGCGCGACCGCCATCGAATATGGTCTGATCGCCGCCCTCATCGCGCTCGCCATCATCACCGGCGCTGGCGCACTCGGCAACGCAATCAACGCCAAGTTCACGGCTATCGGCACCACGCTGAACTCCAGCGGCGGCTGATACTTACGATTGATCGCACATAGCGTTCTGGGCAGGGGCCGCCACATGGCGGCCCCTGTTTTTATGCTGATTGTTTTGGCGCAGCAAAACCAGTCGCCTTTTCGTCACGGGTCTCATCAATCGTTAATCGAGCCAAGCTAGATTGAGCCCCATCAATTTCGGACAATAGGCATGAGCGCCGATGCTTGAAGCCCTGATCTTTGTCGTCTTTCCATTCTGCATGCTGTTTGCCGCGATCTCCGACATGCTGTCGATGACGATTGCCAACCGCGTGTCAGTGCTGCTTGTCGTCGTCTTCGCGCTGGTTGCGCCGCTGACGGGTATGGAATGGGCGGCGTATGGTTTGCACTTCGCCGCCGGCGCCCTGGTCCTGACCGTGACGTTCGGCCTGTTCGCGATGGGTGGCATGGGTGGGGGCGATGCCAAGCTGCTGGCCGCCACGGCCGTGTGGATGGGGCTCAATATCCAACTCGTCCAATATCTCGTGGCCTCGACATTGATCGGCGGCCTGCTCACAATCGCCATCCTGCTTTACCGGAAGTCGCCGCTGGCTGCTTTTACTGGCCAAAATCCGTTCCTGCGTCATTTCGCGGATGAGAAGACCGGCGTTCCCTACGGGATCGCGCTCGGCCTTGGCGGGCTGCTGACTTATCCGGATTCGCCTTTGATGGTGTGGGCGCTGGCAAGGCTGGCGAGCTGAGCTCGATCCAATTTATTTTTCTGGTTCTCTTCTGCCGGATACGCCTTGAAGAGGGGAAAGCTGGCGGCGTTGCTGGGTCGCGGCATGATGCAGCTAATTTATGTAAACCTTAAATTAATCACGATCGTAAGCATTGCATTAACCTTGTTTTGACGATTGCCGCTGCACAGTCCGGCCTGGCTACGTGGTTTGCCAAGGGCGAGGGTTCGGACAGATGCCAGCATCCCGATTGATCATTCTGAGCGTGGCGGTGGCCGCGGCGGGTGGTGCTGGCTATGTCGCGAAGAACATGGTCGCCACGCCACCGCCCCAGATCGTCGTCGATTCCGGCCCCCAGGCCCCCGCGGTGGCCCTGCAGGATGTGCTCGTGCTCTCGGGCGATGTCATGATGGGCAATGCACTCGAGAACAACATCACCTGGCAAGCGTGGCCGGCTGACGGCCTCAACCCGAATTTCATCACCAAGGCCACGGCTCCCGACGCCCTGGAGAAACTGAAGGGGTCGATTGCCCGTGTGCCGATGTATGCGGGTGAGCCCGTGCGGCGTTCCAAGCTGATCGGCGAGGGACAGAGCTTCATGTCTTCCATCCTGCCGTCCGGGATGCGGGCGGTCGCCACGACCATATCGGCCGACACCTCGGCCGGCGGCTTCATCCTTCCAAACGATTACGTCGACGTCATCATGACCCGCAGGGCGGATGCCAACAGCGGCAGCACTGGCTTCAACACCGAAACCATCCTCAAGAACATCCGTGTCCTGGCGATCGACCAGACGATCCAGGAAGACGAGGAGGGCAAGAAGACCAGGGTGGGCCAGACCGCCACGCTGGAACTGACGCCCAAACAGGCGGAGATCATCACCGTCGCCCAGCAGATGGCGGATCGCCTGACACTGGCGCTGCGGGCGGTCGCGGACACCCAGGAAAAGAATGTGGGCGAAGCCGACTATCTCGTTTCCGGCAATGGCCGCAAGGGGACAGTGAGACTGATCAAGTCGGGTGAAGTCTCCGAAGTAGGGGCAAGGAAATGAGGTTAAGCGGTAAACTGCCGGCAATCGTAGCCACAGCACTCAGTCTTCTGATCGTCGGAACGAATGTGCAGGGCGTTGTCGAGGCGAAGAATACGCAGGTGACGGCGACGACAGCCAGCCAGCGCGTCAAGCTTGGCCTCAACAAATCGGTGGTCATCGACCTGCCGAGCGATGCCTACGACATTCTTGTCGCCAACCCGACCGTTGCCGATGCGGTGACCCGCACCGCAAGGCGTATCTACCTGTTCGGCAAAGCGGTCGGCGAGACCAACATCTTCGTCTTCGGTCCAAACGGCGAACAGATCGCCAGCCTGGATCTGGCCGTCGAGCGCGACGTCGCCGGCCTGGAGGACTACATCAAGCGCTTCCTTCCGACGGCGGCCGTCAAGGTCGAACTGCTGAATGACAATGTGATCTTGACGGGAACCGTCGACACGCCGCTGGACGCGAAACGGGCGGTCGACCTGGCGACGATCTTCGTCTCGGGCGGTGAAGCAACGACCGGACAATATTCGCAGACCGCGGCCGGCGGCTCGGCTCAGAGCGGCGTCGACATCAACAACCCAGACCAGGAGCGCCGTACCAGCAAGATCGTCAACCTGCTGCAGATCATCGGCGACGATCAGGTCACGCTGAAAGTGACGGTCGCTGAAGTCAGCCGATCGGTGATGAAGCAACTCGGCGTCAACATGATCGGCAGCGGCGGCAGCAACGGCATCAGCTATGGCGCGATCAGCGACAATTTCACTGGATTGGGCACGGAGTTGTCGAATTCGGGCTTCGGCATCGGCAACTCGGCGCTGAAGGCCTATGTCAACGCCATGGAGCAATCCGGCGTCATGAAGACGCTGGCTGAACCGACCTTGACCGCCGTGTCCGGCGAGAAAGCCACATTTAAGGTGGGGGGCGAGTACAACATGGTGACCGGGGTCAGCGCCAACGTATCCACCGACAACCAGACGGGTCTGACGACCTACAACATCCAAAAGATAGAGTATGGCATCGGTCTGGAATTCCAGCCGGTGGTTTTGTCTCCCGGCCGCATCAGCCTGAAGGTCAGAACCTCGGTTTCCGAGCCGACGACCGAAGGAGCGGTCGCGCTTTCCGCTGGCGGGAAAACCCCCGGCACGAATATCCTCTCGTTGCGCAAGCGCCTTGCCGATACGACGGTCGAGCTGCCCTCCGGCGGTTCCATGATGATCGCCGGCCTGGTTCGCGACGATGTCAGGCAGGCTGTCAATGGCTTGCCGGGACTGACGAAGATCCCCGTGCTTGGCGCGCTCTTCCGCAGCCGGGATTTCGTGCGCAACGAAAGCGAGCTCGTCATCATCATCACGCCCTATTTGACGAAGCCGGTGGCACGCAACGATCTCGCCAAGCCGGACGACAATTTCAATCCTCCGAGCGACGGCGCCGGCATGTTCCTGGGCAAGGTCAATCGCGTCTACGGCACCATGCAGACCGACAAGCCCAACGGCCGCTACCACGGCGTTGTCGGCTTCATCTACAAGTGAATGGGGAAGCGGACATGTTTCAGTCAGCGTTGAAGACAAGGACCATCGCCACCACGATGCGCTCCAGCCATTCGCGGACCGGCCTGAGGGCGCTCCCCCTCATGGCGGTGGCGTTGACGGCTCTGCTGGCCGGTTGCGCCCAGCGCGACAGCATCACCGTCGGCGCCATTCCGGACGATTATCGCACCACCCATCCCATCGTCATCGCCGAGAAGAACGAGAAGATCGACCTTCCGGTCGGCGCCGGCGACCGCGGCATGACCGGCTCGCAGCGCGACACGCTTCTCGGTTTCCTTGATGGCTATGACAAGAGTGCCGCTCCGACATTGACGATCCAGATTCCGAACGGATCGGCCAATGAGGTCGCCGCGACGGCCGCCGGCCGCGATTTCGCCAGGCTCGCGGTCGCAAGCGGCGTCAAGCGCAACCGGATCGTCGTGGTCTCCTATCAAGCTGGATCGAGCGAGACATCCGCCCCGGTTCGCGTCTCGTATATCGCTGTGAGAGCCCAGACCGACAAATGCGGACGCTGGCCCGATGACCTCACCGAGACGTCGGAAAACAAGCACTACGCCGACTTCGGCTGCTCCTATCAGAACAATCTTGCCGCCCAGATGGCCAACCCGGGCGATCTGCTCGGGCCTCGGAAGCAAACCACCATCGACGCGGAAAATCGTGGCGCGGTGATCGATGTCTACCGCGGCAGGGGCATTTCAGGTGAATTCCTCGGCAATTCGGAAGTGACCTACTAAGCCGCCCCTTGGGAAGAGAAGTCGCGCAAAGAGCAGGCCACGGAAAGAGCATGACGATGAGCAATCTTGCCTATGACGCCACCGTGGACGGCGGGGACACCTCGCCGCAGGACATCGCTGCGATGCAGGCGTTGCGGCCGGTGCCGCGCATCTCGATCCAGGCATTCTGCGAGACGGAAGGCGTTGCCAATCCGGTCGAGCGCGCCGGCGAGGACCGCCGCATGACCAAGGCGCATCTCAAGGTCCATATGGGCGGCATTCCCACGGCAATCGAGTTCTATCAGTCGGCACCGACGCCGAACCTGATCCTGCTCGAGTCACGCAGCGAGCCCAAGCAACTGCTCGAGCAGCTCGCCCAGCTCTCGGAATACTGTGACCCATCCTCGAAAGTGGTGGTGATCGGCCACTACAATGATGTCGGTCTCTATCGGGAACTGATCCGCTCCGGGATCTCCGAATATGTCATCGCGCCGGTGTCGATGGCCGACATTGTCAGTGTCATATCGTCGATTTTCGTCGATCCGGAAGCGGAGCCGCTCGGCCGCTCGATCGCCTTCGTTGGTGCCAAGGGCGGCGTCGGCTCCTCAACCATCGCTCACAATGTGGCCTGGGCGATGTCCTCCCTGTTCAAATCCGAGGTGGTCGTTGCCGACCTCGACCTTGCCTTCGGCACGGCCAACATCAATTTCGATCAGGATCCGGCTCAGGGCATCGCCGAAGCGGTGTTTTCGCCCGAGCGGGTCGACGAAGTTTACCTAGACCGGCTGCTGACTCAGTGCGCCGAGCACCTGTCGCTGCTGGCGGCGCCCTCGACACTGGAACGCGTCTACGACTTCGATCCGGACGCCTTCGCGCAGCTTGTCGATGTCGCGCAGCGCAGCGTGCCGCTGCTGGTGCTGGACGTTCCCCATGTCTGGACGGGCTGGGCCAAGAACACGTTGGTCAAGGCCGACGAGATCGTCATCACGGCGACGCCGGAACTGGCCAATCTGCGCAACACCAAGAACCTGGTCGACATGCTGAAGCGGCTTCGTCCCAACGACCCGCCGCCGAAGCTGATCATCAACCAGGCCGGCATCCCCAAGCGGCCGGAAATCTCACCGTCCGATTTCGCCGAGCCGCTCGGCCTGATGCCGATGTCGGTCATCGGCTTCGATCCGCTATTGTTCGGCAATGCCGCCAACAACGGGCGCATGCTTGGCGAGATGGATGCCAAGAACCCGGTTGTAGCCATGATCAACGAGATTGCCCATGTGCTGACCGGCCGCAGTGAGATCAGGTCGAAAAAGAAGGCTGGCCTGGGCAGTCTGCTCGGCAAGCTTTCACGCAACAAGAAGTGACGCAGTGGGGTCGGTAGTCGATCATGTTCGGTAAAAGAGGCAACGACGACGGCAACCGGTTCACGCCGGAATTCCGCCAGCCAGCACCGACGCCATCCGTGCCGCCGCCCGCGGGTTCGGCGGATACGGCGGTTCTTGCCCGGCCTGTGGCAGCGCCGCAGCCGAGCACGCCTGTCGCACCACCGGCTCGCCGCGCCGTCGAGGCGCCGCCCATCGCGCAGGACTCGAAGCGAGGCCGCGAAAAGAGCGAAACCTACTACGACACCAAGAGCCAGGTCTTCTCCGCACTCATCGACACGATCGATCTGTCGCAGCTCTCCAAGCTTGAGCCCGAAAGCGCACGCGAGGAAATCCGCGACATCGTCAATGACATCATCGCGATCAAGAATTTCGCGATGTCGATTGCCGAGCAGGAGGAACTGCTCGAGGACATCTGCAACGACGTGCTTGGCTATGGGCCGCTCGAGCCATTGCTCGCCCGCGACGACATCGCCGACATCATGGTCAACGGCTCGAAGAACGTCTACATCGAAGTCAACGGCAAGGTCGAGCAGACCGGAATCCGCTTCCGCGATAACCAGCAGCTCCTCAACATTTGCCAGCGCATCGTCAGCCAGGTCGGCCGGCGCGTCGACGAATCGAGCCCGATCTGCGACGCGCGTCTTCCAGACGGCTCCCGCGTCAACGTCATCGCGCCACCGCTTTCCATCGACGGGGCCACGCTCACCATCCGCAAGTTCAAAAAGGACAAGCTGACTCTCGATCAGCTGGTCAAGTTCGGCGCCATCTCGCCGCAGGGCGCCGAAGTTCTCAAGATCATTAGCCGTGTCCGCTGCAACATCGTCATCTCGGGCGGCACCGGCTCCGGCAAGACGACGCTGCTCAACTGCCTGACCAACTACATCGACCGCGAGGAGCGCGTCATCACCTGCGAGGACTCGGCCGAACTGCAGCTGCAGCAGCCGCATGTCGTGCGCCTCGAAACCCGCCCGCCAAACCTCGAAGGCGAAGGCGAAGTGACGATGCGCGACCTGGTCAAGAACTGCCTGCGCATGCGGCCCGAACGCATCATCGTCGGCGAAGTGCGTGGACCCGAAGTGTTCGACCTCCTCCAGGCGATGAACACCGGCCATGACGGCTCGATGGGAACGATCCACTCGAACAGCCCGCGCGAATGCCTGAACCGTATCGAATCCATGATCGCCATGGGCGGCTATTCCCTGCCGCAGAAAACCGTGCGCGAAATCGTCGTCGGCTCGATCGACGTGATCATCCAGGCGGCGCGTCTGCGTGACGGATCGCGCCGCATCACCCACATCACCGAGGTGATCGGAATGGAAGGCGACGTCATCATAACGCAGGACATCGTCCTCTATAACATCAAGGGTGAGGACGCCAACGGCAGGCTGATGGGCGAGCATGTATCGACCGGCATTGGTCGTCCGCATTTCTGGGAACGCGCCCGTTACTATGGCGAGGAGCAGCGCCTCGCCAAAGCACTTGAGGCGATGGAGAAACGCGCTGACTGACGCATTCGCAGGCGTGAAGGTTCTGGTTGATGTTTGGAATTGACGGCACCGTATTGGCGTTTGTCGTGCTCGCTGGCTTCAGCGCCGGCGCGGTTGCCTATGCGTTCCTGTTCACCCAGATCAGCAATGAGAAACAGGCCGGCAAGCGGCTTGAAACAATCAAGGCCGCGGAGACGGACCGGTCCATCGTTACGGCCACGCGCGACCGCGCGGCGGACGCGGCCAAGCGCCGCAAATCGGTCCAGGATTCGCTGAAGGAACTAGACGAGAAGCAGAGGACCAAGGACAGCGCCGTCAAGAAGCCGCCGCTGAAGGCCCAGCTGCGGCAGGCTGGAATGAAGGTTACGATCGAGCGCTTCTACATTTATTCCGCCATATGCGGAATAGCGCTAGCGGTGCTCGCGTTCGTGGCCGGTGCGCCGCTGCTTGTCGTGCCCGGCGTGCTGCTGGCCGGTGCGCTTGGCCTGCCGCGCTGGTTCGTTTCCTTTCGCCGCAAGCGGCGCGTCAAGGCGTTTCTCAATGAATTTCCAAACGCGCTCGACATCATCGTGCGCGCGGTCAAGTCCGGCCTGCCGTTGAACGATGCCGTACGCCTGATCGCCAACGAATCCCCCGAGCCGGTCAAGGGGGAGTTTCGCCGCATCGTCGATTCGCAGCAGATGGGCCTGTCGATCCCCGATGCGACCTTGCGCATGCCCGAAACCATGCCGTGCACCGAGGCGAGTTTCTTCGGCATCGTCATCCAGATCCAGTCGCAGGCCGGCGGCAACCTGTCCGAGGCGCTGGGCAACCTTTCGCGCGTGCTTCGTGATCGCAAGAAGATGAAAGCCAAGGTCCAGGCGCTGTCCATGGAGGCGAAGGCATCCGCTGCCATCATCGGAGCACTGCCCTTCATCGTCGCCTTCCTAGTCTACCTTTCGAGCCCGCTCTACCTGATGCCGCTGTTCAACACCAGCGTCGGCAATCTGATCCTTGGCGTAGCCGCTGTCTGGATGTCGATCGGCATTTTCGTAATGCGCAAGATGATGAATTTCGAAGTCTAGGGCCGCGGCATGAGCGAACAAGTCATCAAGTCACTGACGGACCCCAGCCTCCTGATTGCGCTGCTGGTCGCCATCGCCGTATTCGCCACCGTCTTTACGCTGCTGCCGGCCTTTGGCGGAAACCAGCTCAAGTCACGCATGAAGTCGGTCGCGCTCGAGCGCGATGCGCTTCGCGCCCAGCAACGCGCGCGGCTTGCCAGCGAGGCCGATCGCCGCCGCAAAGGCTTGCGCGAACAGCAGTCAGTCGGCATGCGCAACATCGTCGACCGGCTCGACCTGCGGCGCGCACTGGCCGACGAGAGCACCTTGCAGAAGCTCAAGGTTGCCGGCTTTCGCGGACAGAACCCGCTGACGCGTTTTCTCTTCTTCCGTCTCGTGCTGCCCTTTGTCGGCTTCGCGCTGGGCCTGTTCTACATATTCGTGCTCGGAGGATTGCCGGATAAACCATTGGTCATCCGGTTGTTCGTCTGCGTCCTCGTCGCCTATGGCGGCTTCTACGCGCCGGTCCTCTATGTCAACAACCGCGCCACCAAGCGCAAGAAGTCGATTCAGATGGCGTGGCCGGATGCACTCGACCTGATGCTGATCTGCGTTGAATCAGGCATGTCGGTGGAGGCAGCACTGCGCAAGGTCGCCGACGAGATCGGCGCCCAATCGGTGCCGCTGGCGGAAGAATTCATCCTCACCAACGCCGAGCTTTCCTATTTGCAGGAGCGCAAACAGGCCTACGAAAACCTGGCCAACCGTACCGGCCTGGAATCGGTCAAGTCGGTGTCGCAGGCGCTCGTCCAGGCCGAGCGCTACGGCACACCTGTGGCGCATGCGTTGCGCGTGCTTGCCGCAGAAAGCCGCGACATGCGTATGAACGCCGCCGAGAAAAAGGCCGCCGCCTTGCCGCCCAAGCTCACCGTGCCGATGATCCTGTTCTTCCTGCCGGTGCTTTTTGCCATCATCCTGGGCCCTGCCGGTATCCAGGTCAGCCAGCGCGGCATCTTCGGCGATCATTCTGGGGCGGCAGCGGCAGCCACCCAGTAACGGTACGGCAAATGCAAAAGCCGCGCTGCATGCAGCGCGGCTTTCAACGTCTGTTGGAGAAATCGCCCTGTCAGTTGGTGACCGGCTTCTTCGACTTGTCCTGATCCTTGAGCTGGCTCCAGGCATTCTGCTGGGCCAGCATCTGCCTGAGATAAGCGACGTTGGCCTGTGCCTGTTCGGGCGAGAGTTCCTGCGAGGCGATCTTCTCGGCTTCATCGAAGCGGCCCTGCAGGCCGACGACCAATGCCAGGTTCTGGCGCACACGGCTGTCGGCGCCGAGCTGCTGGGCGGCCGAACGCATATAGGTCTCGGCGGTGCGCAGATCCCCTTCCAGCACATAGGACATGCCGAGATTGGAGAGCACCGAAGGCTCGTTCGGCTTGAGTTCCAGGGCCTTGCGATAATCCTGGCGCGCCTCGTCCTTCTGGCCAAGCTGGTCGAGGATAGCGGCTTCAGCCGACACCAGCTTCCAGTCAGGATATTCCGGCGTCTGCGCGCGTCGCACGGAGTCCAGCGCTGCCTCGAACTGGCCATTGGCGGCCTGCGCCTTGCCGTAGGCGGCAAGCACATCGCGATCCTTTGGATAGACGATCGCCAGCTTGCGCATCACGGCAAGCGACTGGTCGGCGTCGCCGTCCATCTGCAGCGCCGCAGCAAAGTTCGTCGCGGTACGCTTGTCGTTGGGGTTCCTGGCGTAGGCCTGGCCAAGTGCCGCCGTGGCATTGTGCACTTCTCCCGCCGACATGGTGTCCAGCGGCTTGCCGTCGCTGCGGCCGATCGAGCCGGTGGTCATCCTGCTGGTTCCGCATCCGGCGACGCCCGCGGCGAGCGCCAGCATGAGGGCCGTGGTGACCAGCCGTTTTCCCCTGGCATTCATTGTGCGGTTGGTCGGCATCGCTACCTGGGCCTCCATTCATGCGCGCGGCCATTGCGTGGCCATCTTCCCTCCCGCAGAAATATTCTGTTAACCCTAACGGAGAGTTAAGAAGAGCCGACTCACAGCGGTCGGCAGGAGAACATCAAATGCCTGTCGAACTCGTCGAGAAGAAATTGCAAGGCGCGCTGCCGGTGCATCTGGTGGCCCGTGACGGTCTGGAAGCCTCGGGCCTTGCGCCATCAACGGTCACCTGGGCCAGGGCCAACGGTTTTTCCGGTGAGGCAGGCAGGACATTGGTCGTGCCTGCCGAAAACGGCGCGCTTGGGGGCGCGCTGTTCGGTATTGGCGACAGTGCGGATGCACTCGCTCTCGGCGCATTGTCGAAAACCCTGCCGGAAGGCGACTGGCATTTCGCCTCGGCGCCTGCCGAGCCGGAACTCGCGGCAATCGGATTGGCGCTCGGCGGCTATGTCTTCACACGTTACGGCAAGAAGCCGGGCAAGGCGCTGCGCTTCGAGTTGCCGATCGGCGTCGATGCGGCGCGTGTTCGCCGCATCGCCGACGGCGTCTTCCTGGCGCGCGACCTGGTCAACACGCCGACCAGCGATATGGGTCCAGACGATCTGGAGAAGGCTGTGCGGACCCTCGCTGCGGCGCACAAGGCCGAAGTCTCGGTGGTCAAGGGCGACGATCTGCTCACGCAGAATTTCCCGATGATCCACGCCGTAGGCCGCGCATCAACAAGCGCCCCGCGCCTGATAGACATGAGATGGGGATCCGAGAGCGCGCCGAAGGTGACGCTGGTCGGCAAGGGCGTCTGCTTCGACACCGGCGGTCTCGACATCAAGCCTTCATCCGGGATGCTGCTGATGAAGAAGGACATGGGCGGTGCGGCCAATGTCCTGGGCCTGGCCACTATGATCATGGCCGCCGGACTGAACGTGCGGCTGCGGGTGCTGATCCCCGCGGTCGAGAACTCGATCGCCGGCAACGCCTTCAGGCCGGGTGACGTGCTGGCGAGCCGCAAGGGCATCACCGTCGAGATCGGCAACACCGACGCTGAAGGGAGGCTGGTGCTGGGTGATGCCCTTGCGCTGGCCGACGACGAGGAGCCGCAGCTGCTGGCCGACATGGCGACGCTGACCGGAGCCGCCCGTGTCGCGCTTGGCCCCGACCTGCCGCCCTTCTACAGCGCTGACGAGGCGCTGGCCTCGGACTTGGCGGCGGCATCGCTGGCGGTCGAGGATCCGCTGTGGCGCATGCCGCTGTGGCGGCCTTACGAGGCGAAACTGTCGTCGAAGATCGCCGACATCAACAACGTCACCACGGACGGTTTCGCCGGTTCGATCACGGCAGCACTGTTCCTCAAGCGCTTTGTCGAGAAGACGGCGGGCTGGGCGCATTTCGACATCTTCGCCTGGAATCCAGCCGATCGTCCGTATGGCCCCGCCGGTGGCGAAGCCCAGGGTATCAGGGCTTTGGAGCAGGTGATTTCGAGACGTTTTGGCTGAGACCCGCCAACGGAGCCGGCAAATCGCCGAAACTGAAACGGAACCGAAACAATTTGCCGTCATACTGGCGCGATGTCGATTGCGATGCGCCCGAGCCAGGCCTTGCGACTGTGGCAGCAAGTGATGCTGTCGCAGGTGCGCGACGACGCGCCCGATCTGACCATGCGCCAGACGGCGATCCTGTTCACCATCTATCTCGATCCGCCGCCGCACACGGTGCGCGGGCTCGCTGCCCGTCTCAACGTCACCAAGCCGGTCATCACCCGTGCGCTCGACACGATGGGCGCGCTGAAACTGGTGTCGCGCCATCGCGACGAGCTCGACAAGCGCAACGTGCTGATCAAACGCACGGTCGAGGGCGCGCTCTTTGTCGAGCGCTTCGGCGATGGTATCATCGCCAGGGCGCATGAACTGCCGATCTGACCACCAGCATTTGACCGGATTGCCGATTTGACCGCCCACGACGCCCGCCTTCACGCCTTTCGTACCGATCTTGCCGATGCGAGATTGCAAGGAGAGGTCACCGCCGACCGCTTTGTCAGCGGCCAGCCAGTGCGGATCACCGCGCCCGTGGCCGACGTCCGCAAGGCGCCGCGGCCCGATGCCGGCGTCGACACGCAGCTCCTGTTCGGCGATGATGTCCTCGTTTTCGAGGTCGCCGAGGGCTGGGCCTGGGTGCAGGCTGAACGCGACGGCTATGTCGGCTATGTCGCCGACACCATGCTGGGCGGCCGCGACCAGGTGTCCACCCATACCGTCTCGGTCCCCCGCACCTTTCTCTATCCTGGTGCCGACCTGCGCTTTCCGATCGCGGGACGGCTGTCGATGGGATCGACGGTGACGGTGACAGGCGTTGCCGAGACGCGCGGCACGCACTATGCCGTCTTGCCCTCCGGAGAGGCTGTTATCGCGGGTCATCTGCGACCTGTCGACGAGGTCGCTGCCGACTATGTTTCCGTGGCCGAGATGTTTCTCGGCACACCCTATCTCTGGGGCGGTGCATCTGGCTTCGGCATTGACTGTTCGGGCCTGGTGCAACTGGCGATGCGCATGGCCGGCCGGGACGTGCTGCGCGATTCCGACATGCAGGCGGCGACACTTGGCGAGCCAGTCGAGCTTGGCCCGGACTATGTCGGGTTGCGCCGGGGTGACCTCGTCTTCTGGAAAGGCCATGTCGCTGTCATGACCGACGCCGAGACCATGATCCACGCCAATGGCCACACCATGCTGGTCTCGCGCGAAGGGCTGAAGGACGCCATCGCTCGGATAGGCTATCTCTATGGCGGGCCGACGGGGTTCAGAAGGCCGTAGCGCAGTCTCTTCCTTCCCCCCGTCACTATACGGGGAGAAGGTGCTCGAAGGGCGGATGGGGGGCGGAGCTAACGATTGAAGGCTCGCGCTGCCCCTTTGCCTACCGGCATCCTCTCCCCGTAAACGGGGCGAGGGACGCTCCGATCCCCTTTTGTTCCGATTTTTCTTGGCGATTGCCCGCCGCCGCGCTACCTCTGGCGCGTGACAGTTGAGCCGCGCCTTGCCGATCAGAATGCCGCCGTCGTCCTGCCTGAGCCATTCCTCAGATGGTTCGGCGAAAAGGGCTGGTCGCCGCGCGCCCATCAGATCGAACTGCTGGCGAAGGCCCAGGCCGGGCAATCGGTGCTGTTGATCGCCCCGACCGGCGCCGGCAAGACGCTGGCCGGCTTCCTGCCTTCGCTGACCGAACTGGCGGTCAGGCCGAGGCGAAGGCCGGGGCAGGCGCATCGCGGCATCCATACGCTCTATATCTCGCCGCTCAAGGCACTGGCCGTCGACATCGAGCGCAATCTCGGCAAGCCGGTCGAAGAGATCGGGCTGCCCGTCACCGTCGAGACGCGCACCGGCGACACGCCTTCGCACAAACGCCAGCGCCAGAAGCTGGTGCCGCCCGATATTCTCCTCACCACGCCCGAACAACTGGCGCTGCTGATCGCGGCCCCCGATGCCAGGCGCTTCTTCGAGGATCTGCGCTATGTCGTGCTCGACGAATTGCATTCGCTGGTGACATCGAAGCGCGGTCATCTCCTGGCACTCGGTCTGGCGCGGCTGCGCAACTACGTGCCAGACCTGCAAACCATCGGCCTGTCGGCGACGGTGGCCGAGCCCGACGAATTGCGGCGCTGGCTGGTCAGCCAAAATCCAGCAGGCGCGATGGCTGGTCTCATCACTGTCGCTGGCGGCGCAAAGCCCGATATTTCGATCCTGGACTCGCAGGAGCGCGTGCCTTGGTCCGGCCATTCGGCCCGCTACGCCATTCCCGAAATCTATGAAGCGATCAAGCGTCATCGCACGACGCTGCTTTTTGTGAACACCCGCAGCCAAGCCGAACTGCTGTTCCAGGAACTGTGGCGGGCGAACGAGGATTCGCTGCCGATCGCCTTGCATCATGGCTCGCTCGACGTCGGGCAGCGCCGGCGGGTCGAAAAGGCGATGGGCGAGAATGCGCTGCGCGCCATTGTCGCGACCTCGACGCTCGATCTCGGCATTGACTGGGGCGATGTCGATCTGGTCGTGCATGTCGGCGCGCCGAAAGGAGCGAGCCGGCTGGCGCAGCGCATCGGCCGCGCCAACCACCGCATGGACGAGCCTTCGAAAGCGATCCTCATTCCCGCCAACCGTTTCGAGGTGCTGGAATGCCGGGCTGCCCTAGACGCCAACTATCTCGGCGCGCAGGACACGCCACCGCTGATCACCGGCGCGCTCGACGTGCTATCGCAGCACGTGCTGGGCGTCGCCTGCGGCGCGCCTTTCGACGCCGACCATCTGTTCGAGGAGGTGCGCAGCGCCGCCCCCTATGCCGGGCTGGCGCGCGAAACCTTCGACCGTGTCGTCGATTTCGTCGCCACCGGTGGCTATGCGTTGAAGAACTACGAGCGGTACGCGCGTATTCGCAAGACCAAGGATGGGCTGTGGCGCGTCTCGCATCCGCGCATCGCGCAGCAATACCGTCTCAACGTCGGCACCATCGTCGAAATGCCGGAGCTCAATGTCCGCTATGTCCGGCAAGGCCGCGGCATGGCCGGGCGCGGCGGGCCGGTGCTCGGCAAGGTCGAGGAATATTTCGCCGAGACGCTGCGGCCCGGCGACAATTTCCTGTTTGCCGGCAAGGTGCTGCGCTTCGAAGGCATCCGCGAGAACGAATGTGTCGTCTCCAACGGCGCCGGGGCCAACATCATCGTGCCGTCCTATGCCGGCGGCAAGTTTCCGCTGTCGACCTATCTGGCCGACCAGGTGCGCGGCATGCTGGCCGACAGCGATCGCTGGCAGGCGCTGCCCGAACAGGTCGCCGACTGGCTGCGGCTGCAGAAGGAGAAGTCGGTGCTGCCAAAGCGCGGCGACCTTCTGGTCGAGACCTTTCCGCGCGGCAACCGCCACTACATGGTCGCCTATCCCTTTGAAGGCAGGCTGGCGCACCAGACGCTCGGCATGCTTCTGACACGGCGGCTGGAGCGGGCGAACGCCCGTCCACTCGGCTTCGTCGCCACCGACTATTCGCTGGCCGTCTGGGCGCTTGACGACATGGCTGCCTTGTTCAAGGCGAAGAAGCCCTCGCTGGCCGCCCTGTTCGACGAGGACATGCTGGGCGACGATCTCGAAGCCTGGCTGAACGACAGCTGGATGCTGAAGCGAACTTTCCGCACTTGCGCGGTCATTGCCGGGCTGATCGAGAAGCGCTTCCCCGGACAAGAGAAGAGTGGCCGCCAGGTGACGGTCTCCGCCGACCTGATCTATGACGTGCTGCGCAGCCACGAACCGGACCATATCCTGCTGCAGGCGACACGCACCGATGCATCGGCCGGTCTGCTCGATGTCAGCAGACTTGCCGAGATGCTCTCGCGTGTTCGCGGTCGAATCATGCATAAGCATCTTGAGCAGATTTCGCCGCTGGCGGTGCCGATCATGCTGGAGATCGGCAAGGAATCGGTGAACGGCGGCGCCAACGACTCGCTGCTGATGGAAGCCGCCGATCTGGTCGAGGAGGCCATGGGCCAGAGATGAGACTGATTTCGAGATGAATTTTTCGCTGGGGCGCGCATCGCTGATCGCCGAGGCCGATCTTGTCGGCATCGCCGGCGAGCGCGCGGTCTGCGATCCGCGCGGCGTGCTCTATTTCCCGGAACTTCGGCTTCTGGCCGTATCCGACCTGCATCTGGAAAAAGGGTCGTCGCTGGCAAGGCGCGGCTCGCTGATCCCGCCCTACGACACCGGGGCGACCTTGCTGCGGCTGCAGGCGGTCATATCGGACTATCAACCGTCGATCGTCATCAGCCTGGGCGACTCCTTCCATGATGGTGGCGGTGCCGAGCGCATGCATTCGAGTTTTCGCGAGCGGCTGGAAGCGCTGATGGTAGGCCGCCAATGGTTCTGGGTTGCCGGAAATCATGATCCGGAAGCGCCGGCGGACCTGCCGGGCGAAACAGTGCCGGAACTCGCCATCGGCTCGCTGCTGTTCCGGCACGAGCCGTCCAAGGTCCGCGTCGAGGGCGAGATCGCAGGCCATCTCCATCCCTGCGCGCGCATCGTCCAGCGCGGCCGCTCGGTGCGGCGGCGCTGCTTTGCAGGCGATGGCGGGCGCATGATCATGCCGGCCTTCGGTGCCTATACCGGCTCGCTCAATGTGCTTGACCGCGCCTATGCCGGGCTGTTCCGCCTGGAAACGCTGATGGCCTACATGCTTGGCAGCGACCGCATCTTTGCGATCTCCCGCTCGATGCTGCGACCGGGCTGACCTTAACGCCCGTAATACAGGGTAACCGTATGCTTCGCCTCGGCGAAGAACAGCCAGCGCTCGACCAGCATCCCGGCGAACTGTACGATCGCCGCCAGCACCGAAGGCACCGCCGCAAAGGGCCAGGGCAAGGCGAATGTCGCGGCGAGAAGCAGGACTGGCAGGGCGAAGGCCAGAGCCTGTGTGATCTGGCGCAGGCGCGCACTGTGCTTGCGCGCGATGCGAAAGCCCATTTCCTTGAGCAGGTAGTTCTCCTCGGTGTGCGGCCATTCCAGCGACCGCACCGTGCCGCCGGCCAGCCCCGTCGCGGTGTTGGCGGTGGTTGGGATCTCAAGCCGGTCATTGTGCAGCCAGGTCGCGAGTTTCCAGCCCCAGCCCAGCACCGTCAGCAGTACGCACGCCGCCAGAAGCATTTTCGAGCCGATCGCGAAACCCTGGCATAGTGCGTTCAGAAGCACACCGCCGGTCATTGCCGAGAAGATGAGGTACGCCGGCAGTGTGAAGCGGCTGTGCCACTGGGCGATGGGCTTGAGTGACGCATAAATCATGCCGGTGGTGTAAACAGTGACGATCGCACCAACAGCCGCGAGCAGCCCGGCTGCGGACACCCATCCGCCGGTTTTGCCCAGCAGCACCCAGCCGATGCCGAACAGTCCCGCCGGGATGAAGGTAGCGACCGAGGCAACGCCTTCACGCGACAGCCAGGAACTGCGCCACTGCGAGAACGCCCTCCAGGCGCGTTCGGGCCTGCTAAGATGGCCGGTCGACGATAACAGCCCTGCCGCGATCAGGCCGAGCGCCAGCCCTATGCCGATGAGGCCGAGCCAGAAATCGGCCGGGATGATCTGGAACCCGCCGAGCACGCCTAGCAGCGCGAGCAGGCCATAGCCGGCACCCGTGGCGGTGGTGAAGAAGACGACGGAGAAGGCGGGATGCATGGGCTAGTTCGAAAGCATGCGATCGACCCAACCGAGGAAGCCACCTTCGGCCCGCACCGGCTCCAGCGCCTTCGCAGGCACGGATGCGGCGCGTTGCGTATGGGCGCGTGGCGGCAGGTACTTGTTGGTCGGGCGATAGCCCAGCTCCGGCATCAGGTCGACGCCGCCGCGCTCCGCCACCAGTTGCGAAACGGCTGAGTGGGGATCGCCAAGATCGCCGAAATGCCGTGCGCTGGTCGGGCAAGCGGCGACGCAGGCCGGCACGCGATCCTCTTCGGCCAGGTTATCATTGTAGATGCGGTCGACGCACAGCGTGCATTTCTTCATCACGCCGACATCACTGTCGAATTCGCGCGCCCCATAGGGACAGGCCCAGCTGCACAATTTGCAGCCAATACATTTGCTTTCGTCGATCAGCACGATGCCGTCCGATGCCCGCTTGTAAGAGGCACCGGTCGGGCAGACGGTGACGCAGGCCGGCGTCTCGCAATGCAGGCAGGAGCGCGGGAAGTTGACGGTACGCCCGCCCGCCTCCGTCGTGTGCTCATAGCTGTGCACGCGGTTGAACCAGACGCCGTCGACATGCCCGCCATAGGGGTCGATGTCGGTCAGCGGCGCCATGTGGCCACCGGTGTTCCACTCCTTGCAGGCCGTGACGCAGGCCTGGCAGCCGACGCAGGTGTCGAGATCGATGACGAGGCCAAGTTTCTTGTCGGTCTGAGAAGGAAGGCAGGTCATTCGGCGGCTTCCCTTTTGACGCGAAACTCGGCGCCGTAGCGAAGGATGTCCGGCGAGGACTCGAAATGTGGTGGCTCGTGAAAACGCTCGAATTGCGGTTCGGTGAAGCCGGCTTCGTCGTCAGCGCATTTGACGATGCGCACCCGCAGGTCGAACCACGCCGCCTGGCCGGTCACCGGATCGGAATTCGAATAGCGTCTGGCTTGTGCATCGGCCGAGGTCTGGTCGCCGATGATATGGTTGAGCAGGAAGCCGCGATTGCTCTCGGCGGCATCATCCCTGAGCCCCCAGCTGCCGCGCCTTTTGCCGATGGCGTTCCAGGTCCAGACCGTGCTTTCGTTCACCCCGTCGATCAGCTTGATCTGCCCCTTCACCCGGCCATTGATGCTTTCGATCCAGACCCAGTCGTCGTCAACAAGACCGAGGCCGGCGGCGGTCCGGTGGTGCACGAACAGCCGGTTCTGGCTGGTGATCTGCCGCAGCCATGCATTCTGCGAACCCCAGGAATGATACATGTGCATCGGCCGCTGTGTCAGCGCGTGCAGCGGGTATTTTTCGAGATCGACAACCGCTTCCTCGAACGGCACGTACCAGAACGGCAGCGGGTCCATGTAGGTCTCGATGCGCTGACGTTCGCTCTCGGGTGGCATCACCCGGCCATGACCACGCGCGGCCAGCCGAAAGCGCTGCAACGGTTCAGAATAGAGCTGGAAGACGATCGGCTCGGCCTTCGGGATAAAACCCATCTGCTCGGCGAACTCGAGATAGGAGCGGTTGGCCATCTTGTAGTAGCGCTGGTCCTCCGCGAAATCGTGGTGCCAGAAGCCTCCATTGTCGATGTAGCGCTGTAACTGGTCCGGGTTCACCTCACCCTTGCCGATCAACGTGCCGTCCTTGCCGCGCCACCCGGCCAGCGGTCCGATACCCAGTGTGCGCTCGTGGTTGACGATATAGTCAGCATAGTCGGCATACTTGGCCGATCCATCGTCATTGATGAACCCGGGCAGGCCGAGCCGCGCGCCGAGTTCGATCAGCACCGACTGGAACGGCCGGACGTCGCGGTCCGGCTCGACCACAGGATGGCGGATGGCATCGCCCGGCCCGTCGGCATGGCTGATCGGCCGGTCGAGCAGGCTGATGCAATCGTGACGCTCTAGATAGGTCGTGTCCGGCAGCACGAGATCGGCGAACGGCACCGTCTCGGAATAATAGGCGTCGGAATAGATGATGAAGGGGATCTTGTAGTTGCCGGCCTCGTCATGGTCGGTCAGCATCGTGATGGTCTCGACGGTGTTCATCGAGGAATTCCAGGCCATGTTCGACATGTACATCATCAACGTGTCGATCGGATACGGGTCGCCGGCCCAGGCATTGCGGATGACGGTGTGCATCAGGCCGTGAGCCGCCAGCGGCGCATCCCAGGAATAGGCCTTGTCGATGCGAAGCGGCGTACCGGCGCCATCGACCAGCAGATCGTCCGGCCCACAGACGAAACCGAGCGGCATCCCGTCGAGCGGTGTCATCGGTTTGGCATTCTTGCCGGCCGGCTTCGGGCCTGGCGGCGCCGATCTGGGGTAGGGCGGCTTGAAGCGGAAGCCGCCGGGCACGTCCACCGTGCCCAGCAGCACTTGCAGCAGGTGGATGGCGCGGCAGGTGTGAAAGCCGTTGGAGTGGGCGGAGATGCCGCGCATGGCATGCATCGAAACCGGCCGCCCCTTGATGGTCTCGTGCCGGCGCCCGGCCCAATCAGTCCACGCGATAGGCAGTTCGATCGTCTGTTCGAAGGCGACGTGAGCGAGTTCGGCGGCGATGCGGCGGATCGTGTCGGCGGCAATGCCGCAACGCTCGGCGACCGCGTCGGGCGCGTAGCTGTCATCGAGGTAGCGGTCGGCAATCAACTGGAAAACCGTAACGCAGCGGCGGCCGCCGACTTCGAAGCTGCCGGTCAGCGCCGGCTTCGCCTCCGGGTCGGTTGCCTGAACGGAAGTCTTCGCCACCCTGTCCCAGGCCAGCGGATTGCCGTCGACGTCTCGCACGAACAGCCCGTCGTCGGAGGCATCAGGCTCCTGCACGACAAGGACATGGGCGTTGGTGTAGCGGAGCAAATAATCGAGATCGACGCGGCCGGCTTTCAGCAATTCGTGGATGAGCGCGAAAACGAACAGGCCGTCAGTGCCGGGACGGATGCCGATCCAGTCGTCGGCAATGGCATTGTAGCCGGTGCGGCACGGGTTGATCGACACCACCTTGGCGCCGCGCGCCTTGAGCTTGCCCAAGCCGATCTTGATCGGATTGGAATCATGATCTTCGGCGACACCGAACAGCATGAAGTATTTTGTGTTGTCCCAGTCGGGCTCGCCGAACTCCCAGAACGAGCCGCCGATCGAGTAGAGCCCGCCGGCCGCCATGTTGACCGAACAGAAGCCGCCATGGGCGGCGAAATTCGGCGTCCCGAACTGGCTCGCCCACCAGCCGGTGAGCGACTGCGACTGGTCGCGGCCGGTGAAGAAGGCGAGTTTTTTCGGATCGGTCCGGCGGATGGCAGAGAGCCGCTCAGTTGCAATCGCGAACGCCTCCTCCCACTCGATCTCGCGGAATTCACCCGAGCCGCGCGGGCCGGTGCGCAACAGAGGCTTCTTCAGCCGGGCCGGGCTGTAGTGCTGCATGATGCCGGAACTGCCCTTGCCGCAGATCACGCCGCGATTGACCGGATGGTCCTTGTTGCCGTTGATGTAACGGACCTTGCCATCCTTGATGTGCACGTCGATGCCGCAGCGGCAGGCGCACATGTAGCAGGTCGTCTTGGCAATGCTGTCGGAAATGCTTGGCGAGGTGTCGACGCCGTCACCTTCATCGGGCGCGCGCGTGTCGGCAAGCGCGCGTTGTGATGGTGCCGAATTCGCGCCGCGACGCGGTCCGTGGATCATGGGGTGCCCGCGCGGCCGGCGGACTTGGCTCGCGTCTTCGGCCCGGGGCCGCGCATATAGTGCTCTTCAGGATGATAGCGGTCGCCGGCCAGCCGCCGCTTTATGCCGCGCGTCCAATGGGCTAGCAGGGATCTGAACCGCCCGATCATTTCAGTGCTTGCGATCCGCTGGCGAATTTTTTCTAACTTCGCTCGAAAACGTAGAATAAAGCTATCGATCCGTCTAATCAGTTGTTCTTGTAAATTCGATCGATATTGGTTCTTAATGCGTGCATGACTCTCGATCAGCTGCGCATTTTCGTCGCCGTCGCCGAGCGCGGCCACATGACCAAGGCGGCGGAGCTTTTGGGCATTTCGCAGTCGGCCGCGTCAGCCGCCATCCGCGCGCTCGAAGAGCAGCACGGCGTCCATCTGTTCAACCGCGTCGGCCGCAACATCGAGCTCGCCCAGACCGGGCACCGCTTCCTGCCCGAGGCCAAGGCCGTGCTGGAACGAGCCGCCGCGGCGCGCGACGTTCTGGAGCATGTCGCGCAAACGGTCGCTGGCAGCCTTTCGATTGCCGCCAGCCAGACCATATCAAGCTACTGGCTGCCGCGCCGGTTGGCATCCTTCCACGAAGCCTATCCCGCCGTCAGGCTGAGTGTCAGCATAGGCAACACAAGGCAGGTCGAGGCCAATGTGCTTGATGGCACGGCGGATCTTGGCCTGGTCGAAGGACGCACCGAGTCCGACATCCTGCGCCGCACCAAGGTCGATGTGGACAGGCTGATGCTGGTCGTCGCCAACTCGCATCCCGAGATCGCCGAAACCGCGCCGGGCCGCCCCGACATCAAGGGGCTGCGCTGGATCATCCGCGAGGGCGGTTCCGGCACGCGCGAGGTGCTGGAGGACCTGGCGCGGCGCGAGGGAATTTCGCTTGCCGATCTGCAGATATTCCTGGTGCTGCCCAGCAACGAGGCGATCCGCCAGGCAGTCGAGGCGGGCGCGGGCGCCGCCATCATTTCCGAACTCGTCGTGGCCCGCGCTGTCGCCGAAGGTACTTTGCGGTCCGTGCCGCTCGAACTGCCCAAGCGCGACTTCGCCATGATTACCCATCGCGACCGCCAGGCAAGCCTGGCGCAGATGGCGCTGAAGGCGCATCTGGGTGCGCCGGCAGACCACGGGTAGGGTTCCGGTCAGCCGAACTTCCGCTGGGCATCCAGCGCCAGCCCAAGCCCGACCGAGCCGAACATGTCGCCGTCGATGACGGAAGCCTGCGGCACCAGCGACAGGATTTCCCGTCTCGCCAGCGGGATCGCGGTCGAGCCACCGGTCAGGAACACCGCGGTGATGTCGGACGGCTTGACCTCAGCGTCGCGGATGGTCTCAGCCACGGTTGCGGTGACCCGCTCGATATCCCTGGCGATCGTGGCGTCCAGCCCGCCGCGGGTGATCTCGGCGGCGAACTCCGCGCCCGGCAGCTTCACCGCCACCTCGGCGAACGCCTCATCGGTCAGTTCGATCTTGGCCTTTTCGACCAGTGCGGCCAGCGCGTGGCCATAGCGGTGCTCGACGATGTGGATGAAACGGTCGACCAGGTCGGCCCGCGCGGCCTCATAGCGGATCTGGCGCAGATGCGTCATCGCCTTGACGGTGTAGACCAGGTTGATGCGCTGCCAGGTGGCGAGATCGATGAAGTAGCTGGCCGGCAGGTTACGCTTGCCATCCTTGGTCGGGGTCAAATAGCCGAGTTGCGGCATCACATGAGCGATGCTGAGCAGCCGGTCGAAATCGGTGCCGCCGATGTGGACACCGCGGCTGGCCAGGATATCGTCCTTGCGGTCCGGGGATCGGGCTCGCTCCGGTGAAACGCGCACGACCGAAAAGTCAGACGTGCCGCCGCCCATGTCGATGATCAGCGCCAGCTCCTCGCGCGTCACCCTCTGCTCGTAGTCGAGGGCCGCGGCGATCGGCTCGAACTGGAAGGCGATGTGCTTGAAGCCCTGGGCGTGCGCGGCCTTTTCCAGGTCGCTCTGGGCATTCGCGTCGGCTTGCGCATCGTCATCGACAAACTGCACCGGGCGGCCGAGCACCACGGTTTCGACCAGGTCGCCGCCATCCTCCTCCAGCTTTTTCCTGAGATGCCCGAGGAACAGGCCGATGATCTCCATGAAGCCGATCGAACGCGCCTTGATGCGCGTCTTGTCGTGCGCCAGCGAACTGCCGAGCACGCTCTTCAGCGAGCGCATCAGCCGACCCTCCACACTGTCGGTGTAGTTGGCGATGGCCTGGCGGCCAAAACAGATACGGCCGTCCTCGAAATTGAAGAACACGGCACTGGGCAACGTGACCTGGCCGCCTTCAAGCGCGACGAGGTGGGGCTGCCCGTCGCGGACCACGCCAACGGTGGAGTTCGAAGTGCCGAAGTCGATACCGGCGAATGCTGGTCGCAAGGCAGCCTCCTGTCATTGGCGCCAGGCAGCGGATCGGCGCTCGCAGGAGAAGCGTGCGCTGCGGTTTGGGGAAACCGAACCACTCTGCCGAATTGACCACTCTGGCGAATTTGAATTGTGCGTGTTTGCCCGTCGGGCGGGGAGGTGCGGTCTATAGCATGATGCGAGAAAGGGAAACCCCTTTTGGGCGTCTCAGTCCTTGCGGAAAATCAGCCTGCCGAGCCAGCCCGTCAGCATGGCCAGCGCTATGGCGAAGACGCCATAGAGGAAGGAGTAATTGTGGGCGACGCGGAAGATTGACTGCTCGAAGCCGGATTTGCGGATTTCGAGCTGGGCCGAACTCTCCTTGATGAACAGACCGCTCTTGAACAGGAACGCGCGGGCTTTATGGGTCCCAACTGGCACATTGGGCGCCAGCCTGACGGTGGCGCGGAAAAGGTTCTGCGACAGGAATTGCACGCCGCCGACATTTTCGCTGTAGAGGCCGGTCGCGGCCTTGCGTTCGCGCAAAGCCGTAGTGAACTCTTCGATCGTCGCCGGGCTGTCGCCAGCGTCGGCCGGCTGCATGTAGATGTTTGAGGCGCCGAGTGACAGCTGCTTGTAGCTGTTGGGTTCGGTGATGTCCTGCAGCGGCCGCGTCGTCGCCACCGAATAGGACATCGGCACGTTCTCGAAGGTTTCGGAATCGAGATTGACCCAAACGCCGAGCACCCGGTCCTTGCGCCGCACCACCACCGGTCGCGGCGGGCCTTCGAGCACGACGATGACATCATAGCGGTTCTGGCGTGCGACCAGCGGGTCGGGGTTTTCCAGCGAGCCGAAGATGGTCAGGTCTGCACCGGAAAAACCGGCGGTGATCGAGACGTTGTCGGTGGAAAGCCCGATCTGGATGCCTTCCGGCAGCAGGGACTGTGCCTTGGCGGGTACGACGGCCGCAAGCAGTGACAGGAAAATGGCGGTTGCGAACGCTTTGCGGCCCGTCATCAGTTGAGGCCCAGGGCAGACAGCGAATAGAGATTGGGCGGCGTGACGAAAAGATCGATCGCAAGCCGGATCGCTACCGCCAGCACCAGCAAGGCCAGCAACGCCCGGAGCTGTTCGCCGCGCAGCCTCTGGCCGGCCTTGGCGCCATATTGCGCGCCCGCGACACCACCCGCCATCAAAATGAAGGCCAGCACGACATCGACGGTCTGATTGGTGGTGGCATGGACCAGCGTGGTGTAGGCGGAGGTGAAGATGATCTGGAACAGCGAGGTGCCGATAACGACGTTGGTCGGCACCTTCAGCAGGTAGATCAGCGCCGGCACCATGATGAAGCCGCCACCGACGCCCATGATCGACGACAGGAAGCCGATGCCGGCGCCAAGGCCAAGCACCGGGATGACGCTGACGAAGAGTTTCGAGGCCCTGAACCGCATCTTCAGCGGCAAGCGGTGGATCCAGTTGTGCTGGCCGGATTTCTTCAGCACCGGGGCGGCGCCACTGCGTGTGGCACGCAGCGCATTGATGCTTTCGACCAGCATCAGCCCGCCGACCGTGCCGAGCAGCACGACATAAAGCAGCGAGATGAACAGGTCGAGCTGGCCGAGCCTGCGCAGGAAGGCAAAGACGTAGATGCCGCCGGTCGAGCCGATGATGCCGCCGGCCAGGAGCACGCCGCCGAGCTTGAAGTCGAGCGTGCCGCGCTTCATGTGCGAAAGGACGCCGGAGACGGAAGAGGCGATGACCTGGTTGGCGCCGGTGGCGACCGCGATCGCCGGGGGAATGTTGTAGAAGATCAAGAGCGGCGTGATGAGGAAGCCGCCGCCAACGCCGAACATGCCCGACAGGAAGCCCACCGCCGCACCCATGGCCAGCAGCACGAAGACGTTGACGGAAATTTCCGCAATCGGGAGATAGATGCCCACCCGTCAGTCTCGATCAGTTTGCCTGTCGGCGAATACAGCCGTTGTGGGCAGTCTCGCACCGAAAAGCCAATTTTTTCTTGCGCAGGAGACGCAGCGAAGTCAAACCGCGCCGCGCCGCCGAAACAAAAATATCTCAATCAGTTAACAGGCAAATGTGTGGCAGGAGCGTCGTGGAAACGACGCTTCTTCTTCTTATTTGCGCGCCAGCAGCGCCTTGACCAGTTTTTCATCGACCGCGCCGGTCGCCGGCAGCTTGCTGTCGGTCTGGAAAGCGATGATCGCGTTCTTGGTCTTCTCGCCCATGACGCCATCGGCGCCGCCGGCATCATAGCCGTTCTTGTTGAGGATGAGCTGAATGTTCTTGACCGCCTTCTTCATGTCGATGCCGGCGGTCGTCTGCGGCGTGCCTTCCTGCCAGGATTCGGGAATGTCGGCCGAATTGGCCGCTGGGTTGAGCGGCTTGGCCTTCCACAATTCGGTTGCGGCGCGGGCGCGATCGAGCTGTTCGGGCCGCAGCGCATTGGCGATCTCGTCGCGCTTGGCGGCAGCATCCTTGTCGCCGGTCTTGGCAACGAGCGCGAACCATTTGTAGGATTCTTCGAGGTTCTGCTTCATGCCGACGCCCTTGGCGGCGAGGATGCCGAGATTGAACTGGCTGTCCTTGACGCCGAGGTCGGCCGCTTCCTGGAACCAGTGCGCAGCCGATTCATTGTCGGTCACGCCATCTGCGGCCATGGCGAACAGCACGGCCAGATTGTGCATGGCGCTGGCGTTGCCCTGCTCGGCGGCGAGCTGGTACCAGGTCTTCGACTTCTTGATGTCGCGCGCGACGCCAATGCCCTTCTCGTAGAAATTGCCGATGCGGTATTCAGCCGGCGCGAAGCCGAGTTCCGCCGATTTCTCGTACCATTTGGCGGCTGCCGCCATGTCTTCCTTGACGCCGCGCGACTCGGCGTAGCGCGAACCGATCTCGAACAGCGCCTTGGCGTCGCCACTGGCTGCGGCATCGCGCAGCGCGGCCGGGCCGGCATCGGCCGGAATGTCGAACTTGGCGGTGGTTGCCGCTGTCTGCGCATCCGCCGGTGCCACGGCACCGGTGGTGTCCTTGGCCGTGCTGTCGCTGGCCGCTATTGGCGCGGCTGCAGCCGGCTGCGCGTCGGTATCCGTCGCTTGCGCACCGCTGGTGACGGCGGCCGGCTCAGAAGCCGTCGCGTCCATCGGGGTCGTGGAAATGGGCGCAACTGGCGCCGAAGCGGCTGAAGCCATCGCGTCGGAGGCGGGAGCGCTCGGGCCCGAAGAGGTGGCCGAAGCCGCAGGCGCCGCAGCGGGCTCGGCCGCGGGCACTGTATTCGCCATCGCGTCAGTGTCCGACGGCATGGCCAGGGCGGTCTGGGCCACCATGTTGTCCTTGGCTACTGGCACCGACGGCTCGGCTTGCCTCACGGAGCGGGCCTGCGCGTTGTCCGTCGCCGCCGGCTGCGCTTCCGTCTTCGGCTGGCTCGCTGTGTCGAGGGATGCCGTTTGCACCGGTTGCGAGGCGGCGATCGGCGCCGTGTCGTTGGTTGCGACCTGGGCAGGATCCGAGAGAAACGCTTTGCCGAGCTGCAGGCCGGCAAGCGCCAGCATGATCGCCGCCGCCGCCATCAGGATCGGCTTGCGCCGTGCCTTGAGCAGGTCGCCGATCCTGAGTGCCTTCACAGGTCCTTTCATCGTCGACTGCCGCTTCAAGGCGTCTGCCTCGGCCGCGGCGGCCTGGGCGGCGCGTCGGGCGGCCGCAATGAAATCCGATTTCGCGGCGTCGCCATCGTTGGGCTTGGTCGGTTGCCCGCGCTCGTCGCGCACACGCTTCATGATGGCATTGAGGTCGGGTGCGCCGGAGCCGGGCTCCAGCGGGCGGTTGGCCACTTTCGGGTCGAGCGGCTCGTCGAGATCGACGCTCGGGATGTCGGCGCTCGGCGCCGACCCGGCCAGCGGCGGAATGTCCGCCGCCTTCTTGCCCTTGAAGGCGCGTGCCAGCCCACCAAACATCGATTTGCGGCCAGCCGGCGCATCTTTCGCGGCGACGGTGTCTGACCCGAGCGCCGCAATGGCGGCAGCAGCGGCGGCTTCCGCCGGCGAGCGCGTGCTCAAGTCGCCACGCGGGTCGCTACGCATACCCAGGTCGCTGCGCATACCCAGGTCGCTGCGCGTGCCGAAATCGCCACGCGGGCCCGGGTCGTTGCCCAATATGGCGGCGGCGCGGCCGTCGAGATCGGCCATGTCTCCGGTCAGCGGCATGGGTTCGTCGATATCCATCGACGGTGCCTCGACGGCCATCTTGGGCCGCTTTGCGCCGCGCCAGGCATTCGGCTCCGGCGGTGCTGTGTCCAGGAGTTCGCTTATCGCCTCGGACGGTTCGCTGGTTTCCAGCGAACCCAGCCTGTCGACGATCTTCAGCAGCGTGTCATGGATGGCTTCAAACGTTCTCGAATTGCGCTCGTCGGAGCGCCGCGTCAGTGTTTCCAGCGTCTTCAGGTCCTGGGCGAGGCCGGAAACGGCCGTCGCGTTGGCGTTCGAACCGGCCAGCGAACGCACCGCGCTCTCGGCCGCCTCGCGTGCCGCGCCGAGGATGGAATCGCGGGTCCCGGCCAGCGCCTTTTCGATCTCGTCGAGGCGCGGGCTGATGTCCTCGAATTCCGGCAGCGGCGTGCTGGGCTTGGAAAGATGGGCGGACAGGCCGGCGACCTGCGCCTCCAGGCTGCGGATCAATGCGGGATCGATGCCGGCCACCTGGGCCGCCGATGCGTCAAGCCGGCTGGAAATGTCCTCGAGCCGGCTTTCCAGCCCACGGATCGCCGCTTCGCCGGCGGGATCGGGAGCGCGCGTTTCGATGCGCGTGGCAAGGGCGGTGAAGCGGGCGTCGATAGCATCCATGATGCCGGCGCTGTCGACCTGCGGCATGCGCTGGTCCAGCCGGTCGGCAACTTCGTCCAGCCGGCGCTCGAGATCGCGAAACAGCATATTGCCTTGTTCGATGGCGTCGCCCTGGCGGCGTTCCATCATGCCGGACAGCACGTCGAAGCGCTGTTCGAGGCCCTGGAAGATGTAATCGGCATCGGGCATGGCAGGTGCCTGGTCGATCTTGTCGGCGATGAGCGTGATCTGCTTGGCCAGCCGTTCCATCGCCTGTTCAGGCAGGTTGGCGCGGCCGGCGAGTTCGTCAACCCGGCTCGACAGCGTGCCCAGGCGATCCATGACCGCATTGCCGGGGTGGTCCTGCGCCACTTCCTCGATCTGCCGGGCGAGCGAATCGATCCGCTTCTCGATGCGCTCAAAGGCTTCATGATCGACCGAATTGGCCTGTGCCGCGACGGTCGAGGCGACGATGGCACGGGAAATCTCGTCCAGCCGCTCATCGATCATGCCAAGCGTATCGCTCCCGCGATCGTCCTGCTGGCTGGCGAAGTGCTCGACGGCGCCTGCCAGTGTGCGCACCTTCTCCTCCAGCGATCGCAGCGACAGCGATTCCGGCAAATTGTTGACGGCGTTGCTGATCTGCTCCAGCCGGTCGGTCAGCGCCGAAAGGCCGGGATCGTCGGAACGCTTGCGCTGGTCGGCGTCGACGCGGTCCTCGAAAGCTGACCAGCGGCGATCGAAATCGTCCCAGCGGCGGTCGACCTTCTGCACGCTTTCTTCGCGAGCCAGCGTGTCGAGCGCTGATTTGACCTGCTCGAGCTCCAGCCGCAGCAGATTGACGCTTCTGTCGTCGCTCTTTTCCGACAGCGACTTGATGGCGCCGGAAAGCCGTTCAAATTCGACGCCGAGCTCGGCGCTGCCCTTGCCTGATGCGCCGGGCTGGGCGTTCGACTGGAAGGCGCGGTCGATATCCTTGCGCAGCGCATCGAATTCGCGCTGCAGGCCCGACGTCATCTGATGGCGCAGCTCCTCGCGCATGCCGCGCAACTCGCCGGCGATCTTGCCGACCATGGCGACGCTGTCTTCCTGGCCGCGCACGCGATCGATGTCGCGGGCAATGGCTTGGTAGTTCTGGTCGAATGAAGGGGCAGGTGCTGGGTTCTGCGGGCGTGGTGCCGGCTGCGGATCCTCGTACCACCGTTGCTGGCCGGTCGGCTGCGCGGCGGGATAACGCGGGTCCGTGGCGGGAGAGCGCGGATCGGTGGCTGGATAACGCGGGTCAGCTGCGGGGTAGCGTGGGTCGGCGCCGTATTGGCGCGGAGCGGGACGTGCCGTGACCTCCTCGCGGGTCTGCCCCAGTCGCTGCTCCAGCGTTTCCAGCGAGCGGTTCAACTGCTCAAGCGTGGTCTGCGGCCTGCGCTGCCTGCCGGCATTGAGTGTATCGAGATAGGACCGCTTGTTGTTCATTGGTGCGTCCGTCTTTCAGATAGGCCAGCTTGCGACCAGCTCCCCAAGTCCCCTGCCGGAACGAAGGCGACCGCGCTTCCATGCCACGGTGAAAGACAAGCTTCCCGGGGGTTTCACCCGCGCTCCGAAAAACCGTGAAAAATTCGATACAGGATAAACACGGGTAGCCGACGCGCCCACATTTCCCCCAACGTGGTAAACAACGCGTTAACCAAGCTTAAGAAGTTGCAAGGAAGTTGGCTGGACGGCCTCCGGTGCGGCATAAAGCACCCCCAACAGAACGTCCTTGCGTCATGAGGCGGCTATCGGTATAGAATTGACGTAAACGTAAAAGGCGCCTTGAAGCGTGCCGTTTTGCGATTTTGTTTGTCGAAACCACGACTGAAGGCACGCCCCCGCCTTCAGTCCGGCGATGCTGGTGCAAGACCGCGACGCCACAAATGGGGAAAGCCAGTGACCATGAAGCTTATCTCGGCCGGCGAGACCGCGGCCAACACCAACAATATACCTGTCGAAGCCGGCGAGGACCTCGCCCGCATCGGCGAAATGGCCAAGAAATACGGCGTGACGCTGCGCACGCTGCGTTTCTACGAAGACAAGGGCCTGCTCAACCCGCAGCGTGACGGTTCGACCCGTCTCTACACGCGCCGCGACAAGGCCCGGCTGAAGCTGATCCTGCTCGGCCGCAAGGTCGGGTTCTCGTTGCGCGACGTCAAGCAGATGATGGATCTCTATGATCCGACCGGTTCGAACACCAAGCAGCTGCGACTGGCGCTGGACAAGTCGGAAAAGCAGCTTGCCCGCCTGCAGAAGCAGCGGGCGCTGATCGACGACGCCATCAATGAACTCAGCGGCTCGATGTCGGCCGTGCGCCAGATGCTGACCGAACGTTCGGCAACCCAGGCCAGCGTCGCCAGCTAAGCCAGCCTATTTGTTACCAATCGAATTAAGCCGCGTGGCTGTCGCCGCGCGGCTTTTTCCGTTTATCGAGGTGAGCAACCGAGTGCTCGCAAAATCCCGCGCGCATCAAAAGCCTGCCAAAATTTTTGGCGACACAAAGAATTGACGTTTACGCAAACGTCAATATTTGCTATTGCGGCTTCGACATTGGCCCGCTTGCCGCGTACGGCTTGATTTCGGGGCCAAATCCGCATGGTGGAGGAAAAGCATGCCGATCTACAGGGCCCCGGTCCAAGACACGCTGTTCGTGCTCAACGAGGTGCTGGGCTATCAGCGCTATTCGAACCTTCCCGGATTTGCCGACGCCACGCCAGATGTGCTGGAGGCGATTCTCGCCGAAGGCGCCAAGCTCGCTGAAAATGTCATGCATCCGCTCAACCGTGTCGGCGACATGGAAGGCTGCGTGCGCCATGAGGACGGCTCTGTAACGACGCCCAAGGGTTTCAAGGAAGCCTACGACCAGTATCGTGAAGGCGGCTGGATGGGACTGGCAGCACCGGTCGAGTTCGGCGGCCAGGGCCTGCCCTATGCTGTGCACACCGCCGTTGCCGAATACATGGTGTCGGCCAACATGTCGCTGATGATGTATCCGGGCCTGACCCAGGGCGCGATCGCGGCGATCATCACCCACGGCACTGACGAGCAGAAGGCGACCTGGCTGCCGAAGATGATCGAAGGCGCCTGGACCGGCACCATGAACCTGACCGAGCCGCATTGCGGCACCGATCTCGGCCTGCTGCGCACCAAGGCGGTGCCGAACGGCGATGGCACCTACAAAATCTCGGGCCAGAAGATCTTCATCTCGGCCGGCGAGCACGACATGTCGGACAACATCGTCCATCTGGTGCTGGCCCGCATCGAGGGCGCGCCGGAAGGTGTGAAGGGCATTTCGCTGTTCATCGTGCCGAAGCTCAAGCTCGATGCGTCGGACAATCCGGGCGAACGCAACACGCTCTCCTGCGGTTCGATCGAGGAGAAGATGGGCATCCACGGCAATTCGACCTGCGTCATGAACTATGACGAGGCGCAAGGCACGCTGCTCGGCGAGGCCAATGGCGGGCTGAAGGCGATGTTCACGATGATGAACGAAGCCCGCCTCGGCGTCGGCCTGCAAGGCCTGTCGCTGTCGGAGATCGCCTACCAGAACGCTGTTGCCTATGCCAAGGACCGCTTGCAGGGCCGCTCGCTGTCAGGCGCCAAGGCGCCGGACAAGAAGGCCGACCCGATCATCGTCCATCCCGACATCCGCCGCTCGCTGATGACCATGAGGGCCTTCAACGAGGCCGGCCGTGCACTGGCATTGTGGACGGCGATCAAGTCCGACATCGCCCATCGTTCCGCAGACGACAAGGACCGCCAGGCGGCTGACGACTACACCGGCCTGATGACGCCGGTGGTCAAGGGTGTGCTCACTGACAAGGGTTTCGACCATGCCGTCATGGCGCAGCAGGTGTTTGGCGGCCACGGCTACATCGAAGAGCACGGCATGAGCCAATTCGTGCGCGATGCCCGCATCGCCATGATCTATGAAGGCGCCAACGGCATCCAGGCGCTCGACCTCGTCGGCCGCAAGCTCGGCCTGAATGGCGGTCGCGCCATCCAGGCCTTCTTCAAGGAAGTCGGCGAGTTCTGTGAAGAAAACCGCGCCGACGAGAAGATGGCGCCGTTCACCAAGGGGTTGAAGAAGGGCCTCAACGATCTGCAGGCGGCGACGATGTGGCTGGTGCAGAACGGCATGGCCAAGCCCGACAATGCCGGTGCCGCCTCGACCGACTACATGCATCTCTTCGGCCTCGTGGCGCTGGGTTACATGTGGGCGCAGATGGCCAAGGCGGCGCAGGGCAAGACCGGCGCCAACGGCTCCCAGTCGTTTTACGACAACAAGGTGGTGACGGCGCGCTTCTTCATGGAGCGGATCATGCCGGAGACCTCGGCGCACCTCGCCCGCATTTCGAGTGGCGCGGACACGCTAATGGCGCTGCCTGCGGAAGCGTTCTAGGTTCGGCGGGCCGGCAGCGCCGGCCCACAATTTCGAACGCGGAGGAAATCGTGGCGACAAATCCAGCCGAAGTGCTCTCTTTGCCGAAGCCCGCCTGGGCGGCGGACGAGGTCGGCATGCTCTACGACATGGCGACCCGCTTCATGTCGGAGGAGATCGCGCCGCGCTACGACGAGTTCGAGAAGAACGAAATGGTCGACCGCGAAAGCTGGCTGAAGGCAGGTTCCGCCGGCCTGCTCTGCGCCTCGATGCCGGAGGAATATGGAGGTTCCGGCGGCACCTTCGCGCATGAGAGCGCCATCATCGAGGCCATCGGCCATGTCGGCGTCGACGGCTTTGGCATCGGCCTGCACAATGCGATCGTTGCGCCCTACATCCTCCACTACGGCTCCGAGGAGCAGAAGAAGAAATGGCTGCCGAGGTTGGCCGCCGGCGAACTGATCGGCGCCATCGCCATGACCGAGCCCGGTGCCGGATCCGACCTGCAGGGCGTCAAGACGCGGGCTGAGAAGGATGGCAACCAGTACAAGATCAACGGCTCCAAGACCTTCATCACCAACGGCCAACTGGCCAATCTCATCATCGTCGTCACGAAGACCGATCCGGCCAAGGGTGCCAAGGGCACTTCGCTTGTTGTCGTCGAGACCGACGAGGTCGACGGCTTCGAGCGCGGCCGCAACCTCGACAAGATCGGCCTGAAGGCCAACGACACGTCGGAACTGTTCTTCAACGACGTGCGCGTGCCGACCTCGAACCTGCTTGGCCATGAAGAGGGACAGGGCTTCATCCAGCTCATGCAGCAATTGCCGCAGGAACGGCTGCAGATCGGCACCGGCGCCATCGCCATGATCGAGCGGGCGCTGGCGCTGACCATCGACTACGTCAAGGAGCGCAAGGCCTTCGGCAAGGCGATCATCGAGTTCCAGAACACCCAGTTCAAGCTGGCTGAGCTGAAGACCGAGGCGACCATCGGCCGCGTCTTCTACAATGATTGCGTCACCCGCCACATCAATGGTGGCCTCGATCCGGTGACAGCCTCGATGGCCAAGTACTGGCTTTCCGACCTGCAGGGAAAAGTCGTCGACGAATGCCTTCAATTGCATGGCGGCTATGGCTACATGAATGAATATCCGATCGCCCGCATGTTCCGCGACGCTCGCGTCCAGCGCATTTACGGCGGCACCAACGAGATCATGAAATTGCTGATTGGCCGCTCTCTCTGAGAGCGACATCAGGCGAACCAAGGAGCAAGAAAATGGCTGACGCTTATGTCTATGACGCCGTGCGCACGCCGCGCGGCAAGGGCAAGAAGGACGGATCGCTGCACGAAGTGCCGGCGGTGCGGCTTGCCGCCAAGACACTCGAAGCGCTGCGCGACCGCAATGGGCTCGATACAGGCACCGTCGACGACATCATCTTCGGCTGCGTCGATCCGGTCGGCGAGGCGGGCTCAGTCATTCCGCGCGCCGCCGCTTTCGAGGCCGGTTACGACAACAAGGCGCCCGGCATGCAGATATCGCGCTTCTGTGCTTCGGGTCTCGATGCCATCAATTTCGGCGCCGCCAAGATCGCGCAGGGCGCCGACGAGATCGTCATCGCCGGTGGCGTCGAATCCATGTCGCGCGTCGGCATGGGCGCCTCGGGTGGCGCCTGGTTCATGGACCCTTCGGTCGGCCTGCCCGGCTGGTTCGTGCCGCAAGGCATCTCGGCCGACCTGATCGCCACCAAATACGGTTTTAGCCGTGACGACGTCGACGCCTATGCCGTCGAGAGCCAGAAGCGGGCCGCAAAATCCTGGGCGGATGGCCGCTTCAAGAACTCCGTCATTCCGATCAAGGACCAGAACGGCCTGACCATCCTCGACCATGACGAGCATATGCGCCCGTCGACCGACATGCAGTCGCTGGCCTCGCTCAACCCGTCCTTCATCATGCCGGGCGAAATGGGCGGCTTCGATGCCGTCGCGGTGCAGAAGCATCCGGAAGTCGAAGAGGTCAATCACGTCCACCATGCCGGCAATTCGTCCGGCATCGTCGATGGCGCCGCCGCCGTGCTGCTCGGCTCCAAGAAGGCCGGCAAGGCGATGGGCCTGAAGCCACGTGCCCGCATCCGCACCTTCGCCAACATCGGCTCCGAGCCGGTGCTGATGCTGACCGGTCCGGTCGACGTCACCGAAAAGCTGTTGAAGCGCGCCAAGATGAAGCTGTCGGACATCGATCTGTTCGAGCTCAACGAAGCCTTCGCCTCGGTGGTGCTGCGCTACATGCAGGCGTTCGACATTCCGCACGACAAGATCAACGTCAACGGCGGTGCCATCGCCATGGGCCATCCGCTCGGCGCCACCGGCGCGATGATCTTCGGCACGGTGCTGGACGAACTCGAGCGCCGCGACCTCAACACCGCGCTGGTGACGCTCTGCATCGGCGCCGGCATGGGCACCGCAACGATCATCGAACGCGTCTGACGGGGAGAAAAATCATGAGCTACACCAATTTTACCCTCGACACCGACGCCGACGGCATTGCGCTGGTCACCTGGAACATGCCCGACCGCTCTATGAACGTCTTCACCGAAGAGGTGATGAACGAGCTCGACAAGATCATCGACCAGGTGGTGGCCGACGCCGGCATCAAGGGCGCGGTGATCACCTCGGGCAAGGACAGCTTCTCGGGTGGTGCTGATCTCACCATGCTGCAGAAGATGCTGACGGTGTTTGCCACGGAGAAGGCCAAGGATCCGGAGAAGGCGGCAAAGCTTTTGTTCGACAATGCCGGCCGCATGGGCGGCCTGTGGCGCAAGCTCGAAACATCGGGCAAGCCCTGGGTGTCGGCGATCAACGGCACCTGCATGGGCGGCGCCTTCGAATTGTCGCTGGCCTGCCACGGCCGCGTCGCCGCTGACTCAGACAAGGTCAAGATGGCCTTGCCGGAAGTCAAGGTCGGCATCTTCCCCGGCGCAGGCGGCACCCAGCGGGTGCCACGGCTGACCGATCAGCAGCAGGCGCTGCAGATGCTGACCTCGGGCCAGAACCTGTCGCCGCAGAAGGCGAAGGCCATGGGCCTGATCCATGAGATCGCCGAGCCAGCCAAGCTGATCGAGACCGCCAAGGCGATGATCAAAAATGGTCTGAAAGCCGTCCAGCCCTGGGACGAGAAGGGCTTCAAACTGCCCGGTGGCCAGATCTATTCGCCGGCCGGCTTCAATCTG
This sequence comes from Mesorhizobium loti CJ3sym, assembly GCF_000472785.1. Classification (GTDB taxonomy): domain Bacteria; phylum Pseudomonadota; class Alphaproteobacteria; order Rhizobiales; family Rhizobiaceae; genus Mesorhizobium; species Mesorhizobium loti_E. The sequence continues at coordinate 39,503 of NZ_AXAL01000018.1, read as the reverse complement.
TGGCCGCCGGCCATCGCCATCCTGCGCCGCGAAACTTATGGCAATTATCCGGCCGCCGCCGCGATCCTGAAAAGCGTCTATGAAGGCCTGCTGGTGCCGTTCGACACCGGCCTGCGGATCGAGCAGCGCTATTTCACCGAGATCATGCAGAGCAAGGAAGCAGCGGCGATGATCCGCTCGCTGTTCGTTTCCCTGCAGGAGCTGAACAAGGGCGCGCGCCGCCCGGCCGGCGTGCCGGAAACCAAATTCAAGAAGATCGGCATTCTCGGCGCCGGCTTCATGGGTGCCGGCATCGCCTATGTCACCGCCAAGGCCGGCATCCCGGTGGTTCTCCTCGACCGCGACCTGGAGTCGGCCCAGAAGGGCAAGGCCCATTCCGACAGCCTGGTCTCGAATCAGGTCAAGAAGGGCCGCGCCAAGCCCGAGGAGAAGGACAAGCTGCTGTCGCTCATCACACCGACATCGGACTATGCCGATCTCGCCGGCTGCGACCTGGTGGTCGAGGCGGTGTTCGAGGATTCGGCCGTCAAGAAGGCCGCCACCGAACAGGCAGAAGCCGTGCTGAAGTCGTCGGCGATCTTCGCGTCGAACACCTCGACCATTCCGATCACCGGCTTGGCAAAGAATTCGGTGCGGCCGAAGAATTTTGTCGGCATCCACTTCTTCTCGCCGGTCGACAAGATGATGCTGGTCGAGATCATCCTGGGCAAGAAGACGGGCGACAAGGCGCTGGCGACCGCGATCGACTTCGTCCGCGCCATCAAGAAGACGCCGATCGTCGTCAACGACACACGCGGCTTCTACGTCAACCGCTGCGTGCTGCGCTACATGTCGGAGGCCTACAAGATGCTGATCGAAGGCGTTCCGGCGCCGATGATCGAGAATGCCGCGAAGGCCGCCGGCATGCCGGTTGGTCCCCTGGCGCTGACCGACGAGACCGCGATCGACCTTGCCCAGAAGATCATGAAGCAGACCATCAGGGATCTCGGCGACAAGGCTGTCGACGCCAAGCAGATGGCGCTGATCAACACCATGGTCGACGACCATGGCCGCTTCGGCCGCAAGAACGGCAAGGGTTTTTACGACTACCCTGCCAAGCCGGCCAAGAAGAAGCTGTGGCCAGGGTTGAAGGAGCTCTATCCGCAGCTTGCGCCCGAGAAGGTCGACTACGAGGAGTTGCAGCAGCGGCTGCTTGTCACCATCGCGCTGGAAGCGGCACGGGTGATGGAAGAGGGCATCGTCACCGATCCGCGCGAGGCCGACGTCGGCTCGATCCTGGCCTTCGGCTTTGCGCCCTATACCGGCGGTGCGTTGTCCTACATCGACGGCATCGGCGCCAAGCGCTTCGTCAAGATCGCCAAGGGCTTGCAGAAGAAATACGGCGCCGAGTTCAAGGCACCCAAGCTGCTGCTCGATATGGCCGAGAAGGGCGAAACTTTCTACGAACGCTTCGACCCCTACGCCAAGCGCGATGTGAAGCAGGCCGCCTGACGCCAGATTATGTATGTCTGGGCGCGCATGGCGCGCATGCTGGCCACGGCGCGCAGCCGTGGCCCCTATGTGATGGGCGGCGAAAGCCGGCTGGCCTTTCGCTGCCTGCCGACCGATATCGATTTCAACGTCCATCTCAACAATGCGCGCTGCATGATGCTGGCCGATCTCGGCCGTATCGACCTCTTCGTCCGCGCCGGCCTGATCACGCTGGCGCGGAAGAATGGCTGGGCGCCGATGATGGGCGGGTTGCAGGCGGTCTATGCGCGCGAAATCAAGCTGTGGCGCCGCTTCGAAGTGGTGTCGTCGATCGAGACCTGGGAAGGCAGCCAGGTCATCGGCAAGCACCGCTTCGTCCTCGACAATGGCGAGACGGCTGCCTTGATCCTGACGACGGCCGGCGTCTACGACCGCAAGGCGCGCCGCTTCCTCGATATTGACGAGGTTGTCGCTGCACTTGGCCGTACGGTCGCCCCGCGGCCGCCGACGCAGGAGGAACGGATTTTCATGACGTCGCACCGGGGTTTGCGCACCCTCGCCAAGGCGGCCGATTGATCCTGGGAATCTCTATGTCCACGGTCGACACGAATGTGTGTCGTGTGAGCGGTGCCGGTGGACAAAGCGGTGTTCGCGGACTAGAAGGGACAGGCATTTTTTCCTGTCTCGAAGGAGAGCACGACATGCTCTCGCACGACCGCGTCTGGGCCGCCATCGATGCTCTTGCCGAGCGTTATTCGCTTTCGGCGTCAGGTCTGGCAAGGCGCGCGGGCCTCGATTCAACCGCCTTTAACAAGTCGAAGCGCCTGTCGTCGGATGGCAGGCCTCGCTGGCCTTCGACCGAATCACTGGCCAAGATCATCGAGGCAACGGGCGCTTCGCTCGACGAGTTCACCGGGCTGATCGAAGGCCGCATCGGCGTCGCATCGGCGCGCAGGAGTTCCGTGCCGTTGCTCGGCTTTGCCCAGGCCGGCGCCGGCGGTTTTTTCGACGATGCCGGCTTTCCCTTGGGGCAGGGCTGGGATCTGGTCGAACTGCCCGCGCAATCGACCGAAAGCTCCTATGCCTTGCAGGTGCAAGGCGATTCCATGCTGCCGCTCTACCGCAATGGCGACGTGCTCATCGTCGAGCCGGGCGCGGCCACCCGCAAGGGCGATCGCGTCGTGGTCAAGACCACCGCGGGCGAGGTGATGGCCAAGGTGCTCGAGCGCCAGACCGTCAAGGCGATCGCGCTGGTGTCGCTTAATCCCGATCATCCAGACCGCGACATCCCCATGCGCGATGTCGAATGGGTGGCGCGGATTGTCTGGGCAAGTCAGTAGGTCCGGCTGGTGCGGGTTCTTCATCTTGCCCTGGCGGTTCTGATGGTCCTGGCGATGGCGGCTTTGGTCGTCGCCGGCGGCCGCACGCTGAAGGGAAGCGAAAGCACTGTTGCTGTGGATCAGATCGATCCCGGCGCTGACACGATCGCTCAAGCAGGCGCCGATGCCGGACCTGAAGAGCCGGTCACGTCAGCCATTCCCGCGCCTGCCGCGCCGCAGCCGCCAAAGCCGACGGTGCATTCGCGAGCCATCGATCCGGACGTCATTGCGCCACCGGAACTGCCCACAGAAGAGCTCGAGCGGATCGAGCCGCGCGAACCGCTGAGCAAGCTGGCGCTGGCCATGCCGCCCAAGCCGAAGATGCCCGACGACTGGAACGGCACCAAGCTGTTCCAGCCGGTCGCGACGGCCGCCGGCCTGATCGAGGCGAAAGGCTATTCCGTCGCGGTTTCCGGCATAGATATCGTGCCGCAGGACAAGACCTGCACCACCGACGGCAAATCCTGGCCGTGCGGCATTCGTGCGCGCACGGCGTTCCGCGCCTTCCTGCGCGGTCGCGCGGTGGTCTGCACCGTGCCGCCCGAAGGCGGACGCGACCGGATCGCCGCGCAATGCCGGATCGGCAAGCAGGACGTTGGTCAATGGCTGGTCGACAACGGCTGGGCGCGCCCCACCAAGGGCGGCCCCTATGCCGAGGCCGGCGAAAAGGCACTAACAGCGAAGAAGGGCATCTTCGGATCGGCGCCGAACCTGGCCGGCATTGCGGCGGAGCCCGCCGCGCCCGCCCAGGCGCCTCAGGCGCCGGGCTCGATCCTGGAAGAGGTCGACGGCACCCTCAAACCAGCTGACCAGCCAGCGCCTGCTGAATGAGCGCGCGGGTCTCGGCGACGCCGTAGAGCGCGGCAAACGAGCCGAAGCGCGGCCCGCGCTCCTGGCCGATCAGCACCTGGTAGATCATCTGGAAGAAGGCGCCCGAAACGCCCGGGCCGCCTTCCGGGCTCTGCTTGGAATGATCCTGATAGCGTTCGATCTTGCGCGCCACGTTGAGCGAAGCGTTCTGGATCGTTTCGCCGCTGGCGTCCGCCGGCAATTCGCCGAGCGCCTTGTCGAGGGATTGCAGTGCTTCGCGCTCTACCTCGTCGGCTGGGCGGAAGGTTTTCGTCGGCCGCACGAAATCGTCGAAATAGCGGATCGCATGGCCGACCAACTGGTCGAGCTCCGGGTGGGTCTTCGGCGTCACGTTAGTCGCGTGGCGCGAGATGAAGCCCCACAGCACATCCTTGTTCTGCGCATTGGAAGCGCTGACCAGGTTGAGCAGCAGCGAGAACGGCACCGGCATGTCGACAAGCGGCGGGTTGCCGTCATGCATATGCCAGACCGGATTGCCCAAACGCTCCTTCCAGTCCTGCCTGGGGTAGGCCGCGAGGAAGGTGTAATATTCGTCCACGGCCCTCGGGATGACGTCGAAATAGAGCTTCTTGGCCTGCCGCGGCCGCTGGTACATATAGAGCCCGAGGCTTTCGGTCGGCGCATAGGTCAGCCAATCGTCGATGGTCAGGCCGTTGCCCTTCGACTTCGAGATCTTCTGGCCGTTCTCGTCGAGAAACAGCTCGTAGACAAAATGCTCGGGCGCGCGCCCGCCCAGGATGTTGCAGATGCGGTCATAGACCACCGCATTGGTCTGGTGGTCCTTGCCGAACATCTCGAAATCGACGCCAAGTGCTGCCCAGCGCATGCCGAAATCCGGCTTCCATTGCAGCTTCACCTTGCCGCCGGTGATCGACAGCGTGGTCTCGGTGCCCTCATCGTCGAAGGTGATGGTGCCGGCCTTGGCGTCGACATGCTTCATCGGCACGTAGAGCACCCGGCCGCTCTTTGGCGAGATCGGCAGGAACGGGCTGTAGGTCGCCTGGCGCTCAGGCCCGAGCGTCGGCAGCATCACCGCCATGATCTTGTCGTAGCGTTCGGCGGCACGCAGCAGCATCGCGTCGAAGCGCCCCGACTTGTAATATTGCGTCGCGCTGGCGAATTCGTAGTCGAAGCCGAACGTATCCAGGAAGCGGCAGAGCATCGCGTTGTTGTGGTCGGCGAAGCTCGCATAGTCGCCCCCGAACGGATTGGGGACGGACGACAGCGGCATATGCAGATATGGTTCGAGTGCCGCGCGATCCGGCACGCTCTCGGGTATCTTGCGCATGCCGTCCATGTCGTCGGAGAAGCACAAGAGCTTGGTCTTGACCTTGTCCTGCGTCAGCACGCGAAACGCATGGCGCACCATCGAGGTGCGCGCCACCTCACCGAACGTGCCGATATGCGGCAGGCCGGACGGTCCGTAGCCGGTCTCGAACAGGATCGTTTCGGGAAAGTCTGCGCCCTTGTAGCGCTCGATGATCTTTTTGGCTTCCTCGAACGGCCACGCCTTGCTCTCGGCCGCAGCCGCCAGCAGTTCGGGGTTGAGATCGATGATGTTTGATCCCGCCATGTCACTATCTTCCAAATTATTCGCCAACCCGATCCTACGAGGACGGGGCCGGAGCAGGGCTTTTTCAAACCGGTCTCTAGGCGTGCGACGCCGGAGCGTCAACGAGCGCGGCGCTTTTTCCTTGCGGGCCTCGAGCCCCGTTCCTACCTTCGAAGCCCGTTCAAGGAGTAAAGAATGCCGTCGCCGACCCCGCATGAAGCCCTGATCTACCTGATGGTCATCACCTCGGCCTCCGACCGCGACATGACCGATGTCGAACTGGCCAGGATCGGCGACGTTGTCCGCTCATGGCCGGTGTTCGAGGATTTCAAGCACGACCGGCTGGTCCCCGTCGCGCAGGCTTGTCAGAGGCTGTTGCATGAAAAGGATGGCCTGGAGGGTATCTTGGTCCAGGTTGCCGAAGCCCTGCCGGAGCGTCTCCGCGACACCGCCTACGCCGCTGCCTTCGAAGTCGCCGCCGTCGATCTCGAAATGCGCATGGAGGAAGTCCGGGTGCTGCAGCTGATCCGCCGCCAGCTCGATCTCGACACGCTTACCGTCGCCGCCATCGGCCGCGCGGCCAAGGCACGGCTGCGCACGCTGACCTGACCGGGAAGCGTTACTGCCGGATCAGAAAAAACTGACCGGGACCGGATCAGAAAAAACTGACCGGGAAGTAGCGCAGGTAGAATTCGGCGAAGGTGCCTTTCATCGAAATCTCCTGCAGCGCGTAGTCGAGTGCTGCAGCCAGCGCCGGATTGTCCGCCCTTGTGGCGATGGTCATGCCCGTGCCCAGATATTCGGGCGCCAGATACGGACCGCCGGCAAAACGGCAGCAGCCGGCCGCATCCGAGCCGCCCAGCCAGAAGGCGAAGCGCATGCCGTCGCCAAAGGCCGCATCGATCTTGCCCGCCTTGAGATCACCGTAGAGAGCTTCCGGTCCGTCGAAGGGGACGATTTGGACCGTCTTGAAATAGTCGCGCAGCATGCGCTCATGCGCCGAGCCTGATATCACGCCGACGCGCTTGCCGCGCAATTTGTCGAAAATCGGTTCCGTCAGTGCCTTGCTCTTCGGCATGATGAAGCGTGCCGGAAACTGCAGATAGGCGCGCGAGAAGGCGTATGTCTGGCGCGATTGCGGCGTCGCGGCGATCCCGGCGATGATCGCTTCGCCCTCGCCTTTCTCGAGCGCCCCTTCCAGCTCGGCCCAGGGCAATGCCTGGATCTGGCATTTGTCGACGACGCTGAGCTCCGCGCAGATGGCGCGCGCCAGGTCGATGTGGAAACCGGACAGCTTTCCCGCGCCATCGAGGAAATTGAAAGGCGGAAAATCCGTGGTCGTCAGGAATCGCAGCCGTGGCAGTGCCGAAAGGTCGGGCTTGGGCAACCGTTCCTTGGCGTCCCACAACACCGGCACCTGGGGTTCGGCCGCGCGCGCGCCAAAGGTCGATGACAGCGCCGCGATCAGCAGCGACGCCAGGACCAGCGACCTCATTGGAACACCACGATAGAACTCCGCCGCACGCGTGCTTGCGTCGGTTTTGGTACGAAAATGGTACAGGCACAATGGTTTTTGATTTCAACGCGCCGATTTCAGGATATGGTTTAGCGCGTTTGCAAACAGCGGTGGCTGCTTTGGTCGGGGGACCAGGGCCGAGAACCACAACCGGAAATGAGCGCGTTGCAATCGGCGGTCGGTGGCAAAGTGCGGATAACGCATGGACCATCGATCTCAATGCATGAGGCAACATGGGGTTGATGTTGCGATGGGTCAGTTTGATCGTACGCTGGAATACATAGACCAACTGCAGCACGCCGGAACGGCGGCGGTGGTCTGCGAAAAGCTGTTGGGCATAACGTCGGATTTCGGTCTGACCGCACTGATGGCCGGAACCGTTCCGCAGCCGGGCACGCCTGCCGGGCAGCAAAAGCAGCATGTGCTGCTTTGCGACTGGCCTGTCGAATGGCTGGAGCGCTACGTGGCGCGCAACTATGTCGATCACGATCCAGTGGTCAGCCACATGAAGCAGCTGCAGGCGCCGTTCCAGTGGCGCGAAGCGGCCCAAGGCGTTCGCATTGACAAGAGCAGCGGCGAAGTGATGGGCGACGCCGGTGCTTTCAAGCTGCGCGACGGGCTGGCCTTCCCGCTGATCACGCTCGATGGCCAGATTGTCATGGTTTCGCTGGGTGGCGAGGCCGTGGAGCTGTCGGCGGCAGAGTTCGGCCTGGTGTCGCTGGTCTCGACCTATGCCATTGGCCGCGCCATGCAACTTCACACCATGGCGACCCGGACTATCGACCATATCGAATTGACGCCGCGCGAACGCGAATGCCTAAAATGGGCCGCCGTCGGCAAGTCCGAATGGGAGATTTCTCAAATCCTCGGCATCTCCGAGCACACCTCGGAGAAACATCTTCTTAACGCCAAAAGCAAACTCGGTGCTGTCAACCGGGTGCAGGCAGTCGCGGAAGCGATCCGGCGCGGCTACATTAGTTAGGTCGGCCGTGCCGACCTAGAACTTCCTGCCTACGTGATCACGCAATTTTCTCATCAAAGCACGGCCGTATCTTCCTCTTAAACCCAGGAGACGACGGAATGCTTTTTTGTCTTACAACCCAAGAACTGATGGAACGTCCCGACCTTTGGGAGGCCGTCCATCGACTGCGCTACCAGATATTTGTCGAGGAGATGGGATGGGAGGACTTGCGGCGCCCAGACGGTTTCGAGGTCGACCAGTTCGACCATGACGAGGCGGTGCATCAGATCGTCATCAGAGGCAACGAGGTCGCGGGCTATCAAAGGATGCTGCCGACCACGCGGCCCCATTTGCTGACCGAGGTCTTGACCGAACTGGCCGAAGGAACGCCGCCTTCCGGTCCCAACATCTGGGAACTGACCCGCTACGCGGTGGCTGCCGGCTATCGTGATGGCCGTCGCGGCGTCTCGACCGTCGGCACCGAACTGATCGCCGGCTTTGTCGAGTGGGGGCTGAAGCGCGGCGTCGACAAGGTGATCATCGAGTTCGAGCCGATGTGGGTGTTGCGTGCCTTGCAACTGCATTTCCTGGCGACGCCGCTGGGCTATCAGCGCACCTACGGCAAGCAACAGGTCGTGGCGACCCTGCTCACCTTCAACGAGCACACGCTGGACGTGGTGCGTGAGCGCCGCAATCATCATGCCCCCGTTCTGGCCAGGGGATACCCCGACATGTTCGGGCAAAGGCGGGCGTCATGAGATCGGAGATCACCATGCATCACCCGCAACCTGAGCTGCGCAACCACACGCTGATCGTTACCGTATCGTCGGCCGACGGCCGGCCGGTGCTCGACAGAAGGGCCTATGAAAGCCTTGCCAGGACGTTCCATGAAGCCGCCGACAATGACGAGGTGCGTGTCGTCGTGCTGCGCGGCCTGGCAGGCTGCTTCTGCCTCGGCGGTGACTTTTCCGAGTTCCTCGACGCCAGCAAGCACCAGAAGCTGATTGCCGCCGTCACCGACATGTTCCGCACGCTGGCGACGTTCCCCAAGCCCATCCTGGCTTGTGTCGATGGCGATGCCGTCGGCGTCGGCTGCACCATCCTGTTCCACTGCGACATGGTGATCGCTTCCAATGAAAGCACTTTCCGGGTGCCGTTCGTCGACTTCGGCCTCGTGCCGGACGCGGCGACCAGCATCCTGGCGCCGCAGAAGCTCGGCTATGCCGGCGCCTTCCGCTTCTTCTGCCTCGGCGACACGCTTCGCGCCGAGGACGCCAGGGCGCTCGGCCTCGTCGCCGAGATCGTGGATAATGGCGTGGAGGAGGCGACGCTTGGCCGGGCAAGGCAGCTCGCCAAGAAGCCGGTCGCCGCCCTGATGCAGACGCGCGGCCTGCTCAAGGGCAACACCGGCGCGCTGTGCGACCGCATCGATCAGGAGATATCGCTGTTCCAGCAGGCGCTGCAGGACGACACCACGCTGCGGCGATTGCAGCGGATTGCCAGGCTGGCAGCCTGAGCAACCACGTCAAGAACTACGCGCCGCGCTGCCCGATGGCCGCGCGGCGCGGAAGCATTAGCCTTCCTTGCCGAGGAATGACGGCCCGTCGCCGATGATCTTCTTGTCTTCCTTGCCGATGATATCGAGATCGCGCCCGTCATAGGGCAATGACAGAAGGATACGACGCATCACCGCCAGCCGCGAGCGCCGCTTGTCGTTGGCCCGCACGATGATCCAAGGCGCGAACTCCTTGTGGGTGCGCTCGAACATGGTGTCGCGCGCCTTGGTGTAATCATCCCATTTGGTGATGCCGGCGACATCCATCGGCGAGAACTTCCAGCTCTTCAGCGGGCTGTAGCGGCGATCGTGAAAGCGCTCGAGCTGTGTTTCCTGGCCGATGTTCAGCCAGAATTTGAAGAAGTGGATGTCGTCGTTGACGATCATCCGTTCGAAATGCGGCGTCTCGTCGAGAAACTTCTCATGCTGCTCGGGCGTGCAGAAACCCATCACCGGCTCGACGCCGGCGCGATTGTACCAGGAACGGTCGAAGGTGACGAACTCGCCAGATGTCGGGAACTGGTCGACATAGCGCTGGTAGTACCATTGTCCCACTTCGGTCGGGGTCGGCTTGGTCAGCGCTACGTTGCGCGCCGTGCGCGGATTGAGATACTGGCGCAGCACGAAGATCGTGCCGCCCTTGCCGGCGGCGTCGCGGCCTTCGAACAGCGCCATCACCCGCTTGCCGGTCGCCTGCAGCCACGCCTGCGCCTTGACCAGCTCGATCTGCAATTTCTCGAGCGTCTCGTCATACTCGTCGCTCTTCATCCTCTTGTCGTAGGGGTAGCCGCCCGCGGTCAGCTTGTTGTCCTCGACCCAGTCCGGCAGCTCGGGATTTTCGATGTCGAACTCCCGTTCCTTGCCGTCGATCCTGATCTTCAGCGGACCCGACGTCGGCGTTGCGGGATTTTCCTTGGTTTTTTTCATCGAGACGAACCCTTTTAAGCTTGTGGACTCATGCTATTGGGAGCCTCCACGCCGGTCTAGCAGGAACTTGCCATACGGCCGGACAGCGCCCGAGAGGGCTATAGGACGCGCCGATGGCTGAGCAAAGCGCAGAGCAGGCAAGTGTGGCGCAAGCCGTGGTCATCCGGCTGTGGAACAGTCGCTGGCTGCTCGTTGCCGGCGTAATCGGTATCCTGATCGCTTTTGCCTTCGCGGGGATCTCCGCCTATGTGCTGGTGCCGGCGCTGCTTCTGCTGCTTGCTGCCGCACTGTTGCCGACCACCGGCACCCGCCAATCGGCCGAGGGAGCGGCTGCAATCGAAGCGATCGGCCTGCAGCGCCTGTCGGGTGAATATCTGGCTGCGGCCGTCGCCGACCCGCTCATCATCTTCGACCATGCCGCAACCATAGTCCATGCCAATGCCGCCGCCTTTGCCGCCTTTGGCGGCATCGCACCTGGCCTGTCGCTGCCGCTGAAATTCCGGGCGCCGGAAATGCAGGCTCTGCTCGACAGCGTGCTTTCGGGCACTATCGCCTCCGATGTCGTCGACTATACGGAGAAGCTGCCGGTCGAACGGGCCTACCGGGTCAGCGCGTCCTCGGTCGGACACGCCACCGACCTCTACGTGCTGGTGTTCAAGGACCAAAGCGAGGCGCGGCGCATCGATCGCATGCGCGCTGACTTCATAGCCAATGCCAGCCACGAATTGCGCACGCCGCTCGCATCCATCGCCGGCTTCATCGAAACGCTGCGCGGACCCGCCCGCAACGACCCGGCGGCGCGCGATCAGTTCCTCCAGATCATGCAAAGCCAGACCGGCCGCATGGCACGGCTGATCGACGATTTGCTGTCGCTGTCGCGGCTCGAGATGAAGCCCTATCTGAAGCCCGGCACCGAAGTCGACCTGCGCGAGACGGTCGACAGCGTCATCGATTCACTTGGGCCGCTGGCCAGGGAAAACAGCGTCGCCATCGAACGGAGTTACGCCGACGGGCCGCTTGATGTGCCAGGCGACCGCGACGAGCTGTTCCAGGTTTTCGAGAACCTCTTGGAAAACGCCTGCAAATACGGTCAGTCGGGCGGCCGCGTCCTGGTGTCGATCGCGCGCAGCGATGCCGATTCCGAACCCGGCATCGACGTCACGATCAGGGATTTTGGCCCCGGCATTCCCGAGGAGCACATTCCGCGCATCACCGAGCGGTTCTACCGGATCGATGTCGAGACCAGCCGGACCCAGAAAGGTACCGGCCTTGGCCTGTCGATCGTCAAGCATATACTGACGCGTCACAATGCCAGGCTGACGATCAAGTCAGAGGTCGGCAAGGGCGCCGCCTTCTCGGTTCATTTGCCGACGCACTGATATCGCCCTAGTTTTCCCCTGGACCGTTTCTTTTTTCTGTCATCCGGCTAGCGTATCAGCGGGGATTCGAGGAAACGACTCAAGATCAAGAACCCGTGGGAAGGCATTCATCCATGCAGTCCGTGCACATCATGAGCGCCTATGACGAGGAGCTGAAGTATCTGTCGAAGCGCATCGCCGCGATGGGCGGCCATGCCGAGCGCATGGTCGAGCAGGCGGTCGCCGCTCTCGTCAATGCCGATCCGGGGCTGGCGCAGAAGGTTATCCGCGACGACGCCGTGCTCGACGAAGGGCAGCGCGAAATCGACGACAAGGCAATCATCATCATCGCCAAGCGCCAGCCGATGGCGACGGACCTGCGCGAAATCGTCGGCGCCATCCGCATTTCCGCCGATCTCGAGCGGGTCGGCGACCTCGGCAAGAACGTTGCCAAGCGCGTGGTCGCCGTCATCGATGGACGCCAGCCGACCAGCCTGTTCCGTGGCCTGGAGGCTCTCGCCAATCTGGCGCTCACCCAGCTCAAGGAAGTGCTCGACGTTTACGCGTCACGCTCGGTCGACAAGATCAGCTTCGTGCGCGACCGCGACGATCAGATCGATGCCATGTACACGTCGCTGTTTCGCGAATTGCTGACCTACATGATGGAAGATCCGCGCAACATCACGCCCTGCACGCATCTTCTGTTCTGCGCCAAGAACATCGAGCGCATCGGCGATCACGCCACCAACATCGCCGAGACCATCTACTACATCGTCACCGGCGACCAGATGCCGGCCGACCGGCCGAAGGGCGACAAGACGGACAAGATCAGCGTTTCAGCCACGCTTCCGGCGAAATGAACGTTCGTCCTCTCGAACGCCAGATGATATTGCGCTAAACTATCCCAGCGTTAAGCTTCTCAGGCCTAATGAAGGGTCTGCGTTCCGGAGGCTGCGATGGAATATGTCCGAGAGTTCAAGCCCGCGGCGCCGACATCAGGCATCATCGCCTGCAGTGTCTATACGGCCGGGCGCCGCATCGCCGACATTCCGATCGAGGAAGCCGGCGAATGGGCCAAGAAGTCGGGACACGTCGTCTGGATCGGCCTGCTCGAGCCCGACCGCGAGCTCCTGCTGCGCGTCCAGGCGCAATTCCATCTGCATGAGCTGGCTATCGAGGATGCCGAGCATCCGCACCAGCGGCCGAAGATCGAGCAGTATGGCGACGCGCTGTTCATCGTTGCCCGCACCGCGCAGCTGATCGAGGGCCGCGTCACCTTCGGTGAAACGCATATGTTTGTCGGCTCGGGCTACATTGTCAGCGTCAGGCATGGACCGTCGACATCCTACGCCGCCGTGCGCCAGCACTGGGAAAGCTGCCCACATTCGCTGGCCAAGGGCGAGGATTTCGTCCTCTATGCCATTCTCGACTTCATTGTCGACAACTACATGCCCGTGCTCGAGCAGATCGAGGACGAGGTCGAGGCGATCGAGGACAAGGTCCTTTTGAAGCCGATGACCGGCCCCGACATCGAACGGCTCTACATGCTGCGCCGCGATCTTCTGCGCCTGCGCAATGCAGCACTGCCGCTGGTGGAAGTCTGCCGCCGGCTGACCAGCGCCGACCTGCCGCAGATCCATACCGCCATGCATCCGCTGTTTCGCGATGTGACCGACCACATCCGCACCGTCCAGGAAAAGATCGACAGTTTGCGCGAGGTGCTGGCCTTCGCCTTCGAGGCGAGCCTGCTGGTCGGTCAGAGCCAGGAAACGGCGATATCGAAGAAACTCGCGTCGTGGGCCGCCATTCTGGCCGTGCCGACGGCATTCGCCGGCATCTACGGCATGAATTTCAGCGACATGCCGGAACTGAAGATGGAATATGGCTACCCGATAGTGCTGGCCACGATCGCGCTGATCTGCGCGTTTCTCTACTGGCGGTTCCGCAAGAATGGATGGCTGTGAAAGAGAGCGAATAGCAACAAAAAACGGCTGGCTACCAGTCACAGAAGCCAAGCCGTTCCTATTCGCTATTCGCTATTCGCTATTCAGCGATTGCGCCTTCGCTCCGCCGCCGGCTGGAACGCCACGCGGGCATGGTACTTGCAGTAGGGACCGGTTTCAGCGGCCTCGTTGCCGCAGAAGTTGAAGTCCTCGGACAGCGGATCGCCGTTCGGCCATTTGCAAGTGCGCTCCGTCAGCTCGACAAGATGCAGATGCCTTGAAACGGGCACCACGACGTTCTCGACCGGGCGGATGTAATGATGGCGTGTCACCGGCTCGGCATCGAACTGCGTTTGCAAGGCCGTCGCGCCGATCGATGTCGTGACATGGCGTGCCGTGCTGGCGGCGCGCGCCACCGATTTCTGAACGGTCGATCCCTGTGCCGTCTTCTTCTGACGTGCAGGCGTCGCCGTTGCACGACCACGGCCCGACAGCTTCAGGCGGTGCACCTTGCCGATGACGGCATTCCGGCTGACCCCTCCAAGCTGGGCAGCAATCTGGCTTGCGCTCAGACCCTCCGACCACAATTTCCTGAGAAGTTCGACCCGCTCGTCAGTCCAGTTCATGAGACCGCGCTCCTGCTAAGCGTGCGGCAATCGGAATCCATTCCCGACCCAGCACCACTGCTGGGGCAGACACCACATATATCTAGTGATTAGGTCCGCCGCACGAAATCTAGTTATTTCTCGCTTACAACTACTCTATGCGCTGACTCGGTGACAAGAGTCCCAAGTGCAACACGAATCGGTTTTTTCGGTTTTCCCCAACTTGCCCGGTCGCTCATGAGCCGGCGTTGCGTCAGGGGGCTCGCCGCGCGCCACTACGCGACGTTTTCGTTGACTTCATGGCCGAAAAACACGATAAGCCGCAAAGGCCGCCGCTTTGGCGGCTTTTTTGATTTTCCGGTACCGGAGGCGCATATAATGAGCGGTTCGGCGCTTTACGAGACCTTTGCTCGCGCACCCCTGGCCTTCGACCACGGGGAAGGCACATGGCTGGTTACCGACAAGGGCGAGCGATATCTCGATTTCGCCGGCGGCATCGCGGTCAATTCGCTCGGCCACAGCCATCCGCATCTGGTCGCGGCCCTCACCGAGCAGGCGGCAAAACTCTGGCACGTCTCCAATCTCTACGAGATTCCGGGGCAGAGCCGGCTTGGCGAGCGCCTGGCCGATGCAACCTTCGCCGACAAGGTGTTCTTCACCAATTCCGGCGCCGAGGCGCTGGAATGCGCGATCAAGACGGCGCGGCGCTACCAATTCGTCAAGGGCCATCCCGAGCGCTTCCACGTCATTACCTTCGAAGGCGCATTCCATGGCCGCACGCTGGCGACCATCGCTGCCGGCGGCCAGTACAAATACCTGGAAGGCTTCGGTCCCAAGGTCGAAGGCTTCGACCAGGTCGGTTTTGATGACATCGATGCCGCCGAAAAGGCGATCACGCCGGAAACCGCAGCGATCCTCATCGAACCGGTGCAGGGCGAGGGCGGTATCCGCCCGGTGCCGACACAGTCATTGAAGCGGCTGCGCCAGCTCTGCAACCAGCATGGCCTGCTCCTGATTTTCGACGAGGTCCAGTGCGGCATCGGTCGCACCGGCAAGCTGTTCGCACATGAGTGGACGGGCGTGACGCCCGACATCATGGCGATCGCCAAGGGCATTGGCGGCGGCTTCCCGATGGGCGCCTGCCTGGCCACCGACGAAGCGGCAATCGGCATGACGGCGGGCGTGCATGGCACCACCTTCGGCGGCAACCCGCTGGCCATGGCGGTTGGCAACGCCGTGCTCGATGTCGTTCTGGAAGACGGCTTCCTGGAAGACGTCCAGCGCAAGGCATTGCTGATGAAGCAAGGCCTGGCGGCGGTCGCCGATGAGTTTCCCGATGTCATCGAAGACATCAGGGGCACCGGCCTGATGCTTGGCCTCAAATGTGCCATGCCCAACACCAAGGTGAACATGGCGCTGCGTGACCAGCATTTGCTGGCGGTTCCGGCCGGCGACAACGTCATTCGTCTGCTGCCGCCGCTCACCGTCACCGACGCCGAGATCCACGAAGCGCTCAACCGCATCCGCGCCGGTGCCAAAGGCCTGGCGGATGCCATCGCCGTGGCCGCCGCGAAGTAATTCCGGAATATTGCTGATGTCAGTTCGCCATTTCACCGACCTCTCCACCGTTTCCGAGGGCGACCTGCGCTTCATGCTGGACGACGCGGTGGTGCGAAAGGCGCGCCTCAAGGCCGGCGAGCGTACCAAGCCGCTCGAAGGCAAGGTGCTGGCGATGATCTTCGACAAGCCGTCGACGCGCACGCGCGTCTCCTTCGACGTCGGCATGCGCCAGCTTGGCGGCGAGACCATCATGCTGACCGGCACCGAGATGCAGCTTGGCCGCTCCGAAACCATTGCCGACACCGCCAAGGTGCTGTCGCGCTACGTCGATGCGATCATGATCCGCACCACCTCGCACGAGCGGTTGCTGGAGCTGACCGAGAACGCCACCGTGCCGGTGATCAACGGTCTGACCGACGACACCCATCCTTGCCAGCTGATGGCCGACATCATGACCTTCGAGGAGCATCGCGGTCCGGTTGCCGGCAAGACCATTGCCTGGACCGGCGACGGCAACAATGTTCTGCATTCGCTGCTAGAGGCCTCGGCGCGGTTTCGCTTCAACCTCAACGTCGCCGTGCCCGAAGGCAGCGAGCCGGCGCAGAAGCATATCGACTGGTCCAGGGCGCATGGCGGCAAGCTGCACTTCACCCGCTCGCCCGAGGAAGCCGTCGATCAGGCCGACTGCATCGTCACCGATTGCTGGGTGTCGATGGGCCAGGAGCATCGCGCCCGCGGACACAACGTGTTCTCGCCCTATCAGGTCAACGCCAAGCTGATGGCCCATGCCAAGCCGGACGCACTGTTCATGCACTGCTTGCCGGCGCATCGCGGCGAGGAAGTGACCGACGAGGTCATCGACGGCCCGCATTCGGTGGTCTTCGACGAAGCCGAGAACCGGCTCCATGCCCAGAAGGCGGTGCTTGCCTGGTGTCTTGGCGCTTGACGTGTCTGGGCGCTTGATCTGCGGCGGCGCGATGCCTATCTGCGCCGCATCACGCAAATCAAGCGCGTTTGGACGCATGTGCCCCTCCGGGCCGCATGGCCGCGCCCCGGAGCTTTGTCATGTTGGAAACCTATCAAGTGACTGAACATCATCCCAAACTCGGCGAGTTCGGCTATGCCGGCGACGATCACGTCGTACCCTTCGAGGTCGGCCCGCTCGACGTGCGCGGCCGCACGGTCCAGCTCGGACCGATGCTCGACGCCATTCTCACCCGCCATGATTATCCCGAGCCGGTTGCCCGTCTGCTGGCGGAAGCCTGTGTGCTGACGGTGTTGCTCGGCACCTCACTTAAATTCGAGGGCAAGTTCATCCTGCAGACCCGCACGGACGGGCCGGTCGACATGCTGGTGGCGGATTTCTCCACGCCTTCGGCGCTGCGCGCCTATGCGCGCTTCGATGCGGATCGGCTTGAGGCGTTGGTCGGGGCAGGTGAGACGTCCCAGCAGACGCTGCTCGGCAGCGGCGTACTGGCGCTGACCATCGACCAGGGCGCCCACACCCAGCGCTATCAGGGTATCGTCCAGCTCGACGGTGAAACGCTGGAGGACGCGGCACGCACCTATTTCCGCCAGTCGGAACAGATCCCGACGGATATAAGGCTTTCGGTTGCCAAGCTTTTGACGCCCGTCCTTGGCGGCGCGCGTGAACAGTGGCGTGCCGGTGGCATCCTGGCACAGTTCCTGCCGCAGTCGCCCGAGCGCATGCGCGTCCCGGACTTGCCGGGTGGCGATGGCGATCCGCGCGAGGAGATCCACGACCCGGCCGACAATTCCTGGCAGGAACTGCTGGCGCTGCTCGGCACCATCGAGCCGACCGAGCTGATCGATCCGACGATCGGCGCCGAACGGCTGCTCTATCGCCTGTTCCACGAGCATGGCGTGCGCGTCTTCGGCGGCGTCCCCGTCGCCGACCAGTGCTCGTGCTCGCGCGACAAGATCCGCGGTATCCTCGAGGGGTTCTCCGCGCAGGAGATCAAGGACTCGACCGAGGATGGCGGCATCCATGTCGCCTGCGAATTCTGCTCGACGCAATACGACTTCGACCCGGCGGAATTCGCGGCGCAGTAAAGGAGCTTCTTTCTCCCCGTAGAACGGGGAGAAAGACGCTAATTCACCGTCCGCCTCGTCCCCGGCAGATCCAGTGAAAACGCCGGGATGGCGATGTCGAACTCTTCGCCGCGCTTGTTGCGCATCGTATAGCGCCCGACCATGATCCCGGACGGCGTCGAGAGCGGGCAGCCGGACGTGTATTGATAGCTGTCGCCGGGATTGAGTTCGGGCTGGTCACCGACGACGCCCGGGCCGCGCACTTCCTCGACTCGCCCTGTACCATCGGTGATGTGCCAATAGCGCGAAAGAAGCTGCACGAATTCATCCGACTGATTGTCGATCGTTATCTGATAGCCCCAGACATAGCGGTTCTCGGAAGGGTCCGAGCGATCCTCAAGATAGAACGGCCTGACCTGAACTTCGATCTTGCGCGTGATGGCGCGATACATAAGCGGCTCCAAAACAATCCGGTAAGTTTCGGCGCTCCCGGCAAGCAGGTCAACGTGCACGTCTTGTCGCGGCTGCCCTTGAAGGGCAGGTGCCGGCAAAGAATGTCATTTAAGTGACACACGACAATGGTGGTGTGCACGAACTGGGCGACTCGGCGCTCTTTCGACTGTTGAAAACGCCTGTCATGCGGGCCGTCTTTTCTGGAGTGACCAGATCTCGATGGAACTCACTGTCTTAGCCGCCTCGCTTTCGACTGCTCTCATTGTCGTAAACGCCGCCAGCATCACGCTCGCCGCTTCACAGCTGAAACGGCGCGCGACGATCGCGCCGCCGGCGAGCAAGTCGCAACCGGTGTCCATCATTGTCCCGGCGCGCGGCGTCGAGCCGTTCACGCAGGAGACACTGGAGCGTGCCTTCTCGCTCGACTGGCCGCGCTACGAACTCATCTTCTGCGTCGCCCATGCCGACGATCCTGTGGTCAGGCTGATCAGACAAGCCATCGCCCGTTTCCCGAAGGTTCCGGCGCGGCTGTTGATCGGTGACGACCGCGTCAGCGCCAATCCCAAGCTCAACAATTGCGTCAAGGGTTGGGAAGCCGCGCGCCATGGCTGGGTCATCCTGGCCGACTCCAACGTGCTGATGCCAAGAGACTACGTCCAGCATCTGATGGCGGCGTGGCGGCCGGATACCGGCCTTGTCTGCTCGACACCGATCGGCTCGCGGCCTGACGGCTTCTGGGCCGAGGTCGAATGCGCCTTCCTCAACACGCTGCAAGCCCGCTGGCAGTATGCCGGTGAGGCGCTCGGCCTCGGCTTTGCCCAGGGCAAGAGCATGCTGTGGAACAAGCCAATGCTGGATGCCAATGGCGGCATCCGCGCGCTGGCCGCCGAAATCGCCGAGGACGCCGCGGCGACCAAACTGGTCAATGGGCTCGGCCTACGTGTCAATCTCGTTGCCGCGCCCTTCGAGCAGCCGCTCGGCCGGCGCAGGCTTGGCGAGATCTGGTCGCGCCAGGCCCGCTGGGCGCGCCTGCGCCGCGTCACCTTCCCGCTGTTCTTCGCGCCTGAAATCCTGACTGGCGCAGTGGTGCCGCTGTTGCTTGCACTGGGTGCGGCGGCAAGCGCCGGCTTCAGCCTACCGCTGACGGCCATCGCCGTGCTGGCTGCCTTCTATCTTCCGGAATGCGCCCTGGCCTGGTCAAAGGGCTGGTATCTGTCGCCGCGCATGGTCGCGGCGATCATGGCGCGCGACCTGATCCTGCCGGCGATGTGGGCACGGGGTTGGCTCGGCGGCGCCGTCGACTGGCGCGGCAACGCGATGACCATCGGCACCAAGGCAGCCGAGTTGGAGGAGACGCCGTCGCGCGCCTGATCTAGGTGGCTCCGCTTGATTTTCAGCAGAATTATCGTATATACAAAAACTATTGAATTACACTCTATTTTTGTGTATACATAATTTATGGAATGCACCGGCGGCGATGCTATTCGAGTGGGATGAAAACAAGGCAAGGACGAACCGGGCCAAGCACGGCGTGGACTTTGCGATAGCTCCGTCCTTCGATTTCGCCAATGCCGTTATCAGGCTGGATGACAGCGAGGGCTTTGGCGAAGATCGTCTTATTGCCATCGGCCTGATCGGCGCTGGCGTCTATGTGATGGTTATGTCGAGCGAGGCCGTGCCATCCGCGTTATTTCGCTACGCAAGGCCACAAGGCAGGAAATTACGGACTATGTCGAAAACCTCTAAGACAATTGTGCATCGCGAGGCTAGCCCGCCAAAGCAGTCACGTGCTGATGCTTTGGCGCTTGCCAGCAAGGCGCTTGCCGCGATAACCGATGAAGAAGATGCTACGATCACCGCCGCTGCTGCGGCGGATCCGGATTCACAGCCCACCGATGCCGTTTCGCGCCGCAAGGTTGGCAGGCCGCCGCTTGCACGGCCCAAACGTGCCATACAGTTGCGGCTCGACGCCGATGTTCTCGACCGCTTCAAGGCCGCGGGGGATGGCTGGCAGACGCGCATGAACGAAGCGCTGCGCAAGGCGGTGGGCCTGTGATCCTCGGTCCGTCGCTTGCTGCTATTTCGCGGCCTTCAGCGCCTGCGCGACGTCTTCCAGCAGGTCGTCCGTATCCTCCAGACCGACCGACAGCCTTAGCGTGCCTGGTCCGATGCCGAGTTCGGCGCGGGCCTCGTCGCTCAAATTCTTGTGCGTCGTCGTCGCCGGATGGGTGATCAGGCTCTTGGCATCGCCGAGATTGTTCGAGATCAGCACGATGTCGAGCGCGTTCTGCAAGGCGAACGCCGCCTGCTTGCCGCCCTTGACATCGAGGCAGATCAGCGTCGATCCGCCCGACATCTGCTTCTTGACGATATCGGCCTGCGGATGGTCGGCGCGGCCGGGATAGATGACGCGGGCGATCTGCGGCTGTTCGGCGAGGAAGTCGGCGATCTTGCCGGCGCTTTCCGTCTGCTGGCGCACGCGCACCGGCAGCGTCTCCAGGCCCTTCAGCAGCGTCCAGGCATTGAACGGCGACAGGCTGGGCCCGGTGTGGCGGAAATAGTCGTGCAAATTCTCGTCGATCCACTTCTTGTCGGACAGGATGACGCCGCCGAGACAGCGGCCCTGGCCATCGATGTGCTTGGTGGCGGAGTACACGACGATATGTGCGCCGAGCTGCAAGGGCTTCTGCTGCAAAGGCGTGGCGAAGACATTGTCGACGACAAGCCGCGCGCCGATCGAGTTGGCCAGCGAGGCGACTGCTGATATGTCGACCACTTCCAGCGTCGGGTTGGTCGGGCTTTCCAGGAAGAACAGTTTTGTGTTGGGCTTGACCGCCTTTTCCCAGCTGGCGATGTCGGTGCCGTCTACCAGCGTCGCCTCGATGCCGTAGCGCGGCGCCAGCGTCTCGACCACCCAGCGGCAGGAGCCGAACAAAGCGCGTGCCGCCACGATATGGTCGCCGGCTTTGACACTGCACAGAAGGGCCGCCGTCACCGCTGCCATGCCCGACGCCGTGGCGCGCGCGTCTTCGGCACCTTCCAGCGCGCACATGCGCTTTTCGAACATGTCAACGGTCGGATTGGCATAGCGCGAATAGATAAAGCCGGGTTCCTCGCCCTTGAAACGGGCTTCGGCGGCCTGGGCAGTTTGATAGACATAGCCCTGCGTCAGATACATGGCCTCGGAGGTTTCGCCGAATTGGGAACGCAGGGTTCCGCCATGCACGAGGGCTGTCTGAGGCTTCCAGTTACGCTTCTTGCTGCTCATCGCTTTTGTTCCAAACACAAAAAAACCGGTCGCGAAAGTCGCAACCGGTCCATACGGCCTTGCGGCCAACGGTCCTTTAGCGACTTGTTTAACGTGGCTGCAAGCCGACCGGCCAAATCACCACGGGATAACGACCCTTTAGACCTCAGCCACGCTTGCGTCAATTGCCGGCTTGATTAAGAGGTTTGTACCAAGCAGGTTCCGCAAAAGTGTTCCACGGTTTTGCGGCGAGAATCTGCGGCAAGAAAATCGTCTGGGCTAAGGAGCGAAGCCTTGCGGCAGACAGGCATTCTTCCCGATCAAGACATTTCCGCGCTGTTCCAGTCCGGCGCGCTGAAGTCGTCGCGCGCGCTCGATGCCGACCAGATCCAGCCGGCGAGCCTGGATCTGAGGCTCGGCGACAAGGCGTGGCGGGTGCGCGCTTCCTTCCTGCCGGGCCCCAACCACAAGGTTTCGGAAAAGCTCGACCGGCTGAAGCTGCACGAGATCAATCTCGCCGATGGCGCGGTGCTGGAAACCGGCTGTGTGTACATCGTGCCGCTGCTCGAAAGCCTGGCATTGCCGGCGGAGATTTCGGCCTCGGCCAATCCGAAGAGCTCGACCGGGCGGCTCGACATCTTCACCCGTGTCATGACCGACCGGGGCCACGAGTTCGACAAGATCGCCGCCGGCTATGTTGGCCCGCTCTATCTGGAAGTCAGCCCGCGCACTTTTCCGATCGTTGTGCGCACCGGGTCGCGCCTATCGCAGATACGCTTCCGCACCGGCAACGCACTGCTCTCCGAAGCCGAACTGAATGAATTGCACCGCGCCGAAATGCTGGTTGCCACCGAGCCGCCGAACATTTCCGGCGGCGGCATCGCGCTGTCGATCGACCTCAATGGCGACAGTGACGGGCTGGTCGGTTATCGCGGCAAGCATCACACCGGCCTTGTCGATGTCGACAAGCGCGCAGCGCAAGATGTCGTCGATTTTTGGGAACCGATCCACAAGAGCGGCGCCGGCGAACTGGTGCTCGATCCCGATGAGTTCTACATCCTCGTCAGCCAGGAAGCGGTGCATGTGCCGCCACTCTATGCCGCCGAGATGACGCCGTTCGACCCGCTGGTCGGCGAATTCCGCGTCCACTATGCCGGCTTCTTCGATCCGGGCTTCGGCCATTCGGCGTCCGGCGGCACCGGCAGCCGGGCGGTGCTCGAAGTGCGCAGCCACGAAGTGCCGTTCATCCTCGATCATGGCCAGATCGTCGGCCGGCTGGTCTACGAGCACATGCTGAAGCGGCCGCAGGCGCTCTACGGCACCGATCTCGGCTCCAATTACCAGGCACAGGGCCTGAAACTCTCCAAGCATTTCCGCGCCGCGCGCTGAGGCCGAAGGGCACCTTTTCCCTTCTCCCCTTGCGGGAGAAGGTGGCCTCGCGAAGCGAGGTCGGATGAGGGGTGTTCCGGCTTGGCACCGCCGGCACTCCGTCACCCAGCCCTCAACCGTCTCGGCGCTACGCGCCGATCCACCTTTTCCCACAGGGGGAGAAGGTGAAGCTGGCGTTACAACGCCTTCACCGCGACCTTCACTGGCTTTTCGATCTCGAGCGGGTTGCGCAGCGGCAGGCCGAAATCCCCGGCCTCGATCTCGAACACGTCACCGGCCTCGGTCTTGACGCCGTCGGCGAAGGACAGCGTCGCTGTGCCGAACATGTGCACATGCACGTCGCCCGGCTGGCGGAACGCCGAATATTTGAAATGATGGTGTTCGAGATTGGCGATGGTGTGCGACATGTTCGCTTCGCCCGACAGGAAGGGCTTTTCCCACAGTGTCTCGCCGTCGCGCACGATGCGCGACGTGCCCCTGATATCGGAAGGCAGGTCGCCGATCAGGATCTCTGGCCCGAACGAGGCATTGCGCAGCTTGGAGTGGGCGAGGAAGAGATAGTTCACGCGCTCGGTCACGTGGTCCGAGAATTCGTTCGACAGCGTGAAGCCGACACGGAAGGGGGCGCCGTCGTCGCCGATCACATAGATGCCGGCCACCTCTGGCTCTTCGCCGGCGTCCTTGGCGAAGGCCGGTGACAGGAGTGCGGCACCCGGCGCCACGGCCATGGTGCCGTTGCCTTTGTAGAACCATTCCGGCTGCACGCCGACCTGGCCCTTGGCGGGCTTGCCGCCTTCCAGGCCCATGCGGAACATCTTCATGGAATCGGTGAGTTGCTCCTCGCCATCGGTGCTCAACTTCTTGTGCATGGAATCGCGCGTCGCCGCCGAACCGAGATGCGTCAAGCCAGTGCCGGTGAGATGTAGATGCGCCGGGTCGGGGTGATTGATCGGCGACAACAGCCGGCCTTTCTTGTAGGCCGCATCGAGATCGACCGTCTCGCCAAGTCCCTTGCGCTCGATCAGCGCGGCAAGGCCGACGCCGGTGCGGGCAGCCTCCATGGCCAGCGAATAGACGCTGCGGGCGCCGTTGATGATCCGGGTCTTGCCGCCGCTGCGGGCAACGACACGAATGGTGTCGGCGTCGTCGAGAATCTGCGAGATCAGCATGGTCAGTCCTCTCTCATGTGTCTTGGCCCGGTTGCCTCTTGGCAAACCTTGACCTGCGCGGCTCGGATCTCGCCGCGCCACGGGTGAAATTCTTGGTCCAGATTGCGCTCGCGGGCTTGGTCTCCCGGGGGACTTCCTGATGCCGACAACTTGCCGGCAGCGCCGCGATCGTATGTCTCCTGTTTGCCTCGCCTAAGCCTGTCAGGCCTTGTTCTTGTTGTAGACGTCGAAGATTACGGCGCCGAGCAGAACCAGGCCTTTGACCACCTGCTGCCAATCGACATTGACGCCCATGATCGACATGCCGTTGTTCATCACACCCATGATGAAGCCGCCGACCACCGCGCCGATAACCTGGCCGACGCCGCCCATCGCCGAGGCGCCACCGATGAAGACGGCGGCGATGACGTCGAGCTCTGAGCCCAAACCCGCCGCCGGCACGGCCTGGCCGAGGCGCGCGGCGATGATCAGACCGCCAAGCGCCGACAGCACGCCCATATTGATGAACACCAGCAGCGTCAGTCGCTCGGTGTTGATGCCCGACAACTGCGCCGCCTTGGGATTGCCGCCCATCGCGTAGATGCGGCGGCCGATGGTCATGCGCTTGGTGACGAAGACGAACAGCGAGATCAGCACGCCCATGACGAGCAGCACCACCGGCAGGCCCCGGTAGCTGGCGAACTCATAGACCAGGAACAGCGCCAGCGCGCTGGCGACCAGCGTCTTGATGACGAACAGGGGGAAGGGTTCGGCCTCATAGCCATGGCGCTCGCGCTTGCGTCGGGTGCGGAGCCCGAAATACGCATACGCCACCACGGCGATCAGCCCGAGCACGATCGTCGTCATGTGTAGCGTCAGGCCGCTGCCCATGATGGTCTTGCCGGCGGCATTCACCGTCGGCGGGATCAGCGTCAGCGGGCCGATGACATCCGGGATGAAGCCGGAGCTGAGCATTTTGAAGTCGTCTGGAAGCGGACCGACCGAGGATCCGCCGCCCAGCAGCGCCTGGCAGATGCCGCGGAAGATCAGCATGCCGGCCAGCGTCACAATGAAGCTCGGTATCCGGTGATAGGCGATCCAGTAGCCTTGCGCCGCGCCGATCAGGCCGCCCACGACCAGGCAGACGATCGAAACCACCAGCGGATTGCTGAGCGGTCCGAGCTGCCAGATGACCATCATGTTTGCCGCCAGCGCGCCGATGAAACCGGCGACCGATCCGACGCTGAGGTCGATATAGCCGGAGACGATCACCAGCAGCATGCCCAGCGCCATAACGATGATGAAGGAGTTCTGCTGCACCAAATTGCTAAGGTTGACCGGCTTGAACAGTGTTCCCGACGTGGTGAACTGGAAGAACAGCATGATGACGATCAGCGCGATGATCAGACCGTATTCGCGCAGGTTCGTCGTCAGCGCCGAGACGGCGATGCGTGGTCGCTGTTCGTCAGTGACGTTGCCCTGCGGGGCGGGGGCGCTTTCGGTGCTCATGCTGCTTTTCCTTCTCCCCGAACGATGGCGCGCATTATTTTTTCCTGGCTTGCGTCCGCCGCCGGCATTTCGCCGACGATGCGACCTTCGTTCATGACATAGATGCGGTCGGTGATGCCGAGGAGTTCCGGCATTTCCGACGAGATGACCACGATCGCCTTACCCTCCGAGGCGAGGCGCGCGATGATCGTATAGATTTCGTACTTGGCGCCGACATCGATGCCGCGCGTCGGCTCGTCGAGGATAAGCACTTCCGGATCGGCGAACAGCCATTTCGACAGCACCACCTTCTGCTGGTTGCCGCCCGAAAGATTGCCGGTCAACTGATAGACGCTGGACGCGCGGATATTGGTCTTCTTGCGATAGTCGTTGGCAACGGCGAGCTCGCGCATGTCGTCGATCACGCTGTGGCGAGACACGCCGCCGAGATTGGCCAGTGTGATGTTGTGCTTGATATGGTCGATGAGGTTGAGACCATAGGTCTTGCGGTCCTCCGTCACGTAGGCGATGCCGTGTTGGACCGCCTTGCTCACCGACGAGACATCGACAGGTTTGCCCTTGAGAAGCACCTCGCCGGTGATGCGGCGGCCATAGGAGCGGCCGAACAGGCTCATGGCGAATTCGGTGCGGCCGGCGCCCATCAGTCCGGCAATGCCAACCACCTCTCCCTTGCGCACGTTGATGTTGATACCTTTGATCACCTGCCGCTCGGCATGGATCGGGTGATAGACCGACCAGTTCTTCACTTCGAACACGACCTCGCCGATGTGAGGTTCGCGTGGCGGATAGCGGTCGTCGAGCGAGCGGCCGACCATCGAGGTGATGATGCGGTCTTCCGAAATGTCTTTCTTGGCCAGCGTCTCGATCGTGCGCCCGTCACGGATGACGGTCACCTTGTCGGCGACCCGATTGATTTCGTTCAGCTTGTGCGAGATCAGGATCGAGGTCATGCCCTGGCGCTTGAATTCGAGCAAAAGGTCGAGCAGTGCCTGGCTGTCCTTCTCGCTGAGCGACGCCGTCGGCTCGTCGAGGATCAGCAGCTTGACTTCCTTGCTCAGCGCCTTGGCGATCTCGACCAGCTGCTGCTTGCCGACGCCGATATTGGTGATCAGCGTCTTGGGGTCCTCCTTGAGGCCCACCTTCTTCAACAGCGCAGCGGTGCGCGCTTCGTTGGCGTTCCAGTCGATGACGCCGTATCTGGCGTGCTCGTTGCCGAGGAAGATATTTTCAGCAATCGACAGCATCGGCACCAGCGCAAGCTCCTGGTGGATGATGACGATGCCCTTGTGTTCGCTGTCCTGGATGCCCTTGAACTGGCATTCCTGGCCCTGGAAGATGATCTGGCCGTCATAGGTGCCGGAGGGATAGACGCCCGACAGCACCTTCATCAGCGTCGACTTGCCGGCGCCATTCTCGCCGACCACCGCGTGGATCTCGCCTTCCTCGACGCTGAGGTTGACGTTCGACAGCGCCTTCACGCCGGGGAACGTCTTGGTGATGTCGCGCATCTCCAAAATCGTCGTCATCAGGGCAAGCTCCTCCTGTTGCATGTCGCTCAAAAGTGCCTGCGGTTTTGAGACGACGACATGCACGGAAACAAAGACTTAAAGCGTATCACATGGTTCCGGTTCGAAGCGACGCGCTTTAAATCCGGTAGAAACAATACCGGGGTCGCTCGTGAACGGAAAGGGGCCCTGCGGTGCGCAGGACCCCTGTCTTTGTAACCGGGATTACTTCAGGTCTTCGGCCTTGATGTAGCCGGAGTCGACGACGAGCTTCTGGTAGTTCGACTTGTCGACCTCATGCGGCGTCAACAGGATCGAGGGAACGACCTTGACGTCGTTGTTGTAGGTCTTTTCGTCGAGGCCGTCGGGCTTGCCACCCGAGAGCACCTTGTCGACCAGCTGGACAGTGGCCTTGGCGAGGTCGCGGGTGTCCTTGAACACGGTCGAGTACTGCTCGCCCGTGATGATCAGCTTGACCGAGGCGGTCTCGGCGTCCTGACCGGTCACGATCGGCCAGGGCTGTGCGTCCGTGCCGTAACCGACGGCGCGGAGCGAGGCGGTGATGCCGCGCGACAGGCCGTCATAGGGCGACAGAACGCCATCGACGCGGCTGCCGTCCGAGTAGTTGGCCGAGAGCAGATTGTCCATGCGCGCCTGGGCGGTGGCAGCGAGCCAGCGCAGCGTGCCGACCTTGTCCATGCCGGTCTGGCCAGACTTGATCTTGATCGAGCCGTCGTCGATCAGCGGCTGCAGGACGGAAATCGCGCCATTGTAGAAGAAGAAAGCGTTGTTGTCGTCGGGCGAGCCGCCGAACAGTTCAACGTTCCAAGGCTTGGTGTTCGGGAAGCGCTCTTTGAGGCCCTTGACCAGCGAATTGGCCTGGATCACGCCGACGCCGAAATTGTCGAAGGTGGTGTAGTAGTCGACATTCTTGGTCTTCTTGATCAGGCGGTCATAGGCGACGACGACGACGCCCGCGTCAGCGGCCTTCTGCAGCGCGTCCGACAGGGTGGTGCCGTCGATCGAGGCGATGATCAGCGCCTTCGGCCCCTTGGTGATTTCGTTTTCCAGCTGGCTGAGCTGGTTGGGGATGTCGTCCTGCGCGTACTGCAGGTCAACGGTGTAGCCAAGCGCCTCGAGCTGAGACTTGACGGCGTCGCCGTCATTGATCCAGCGCTGCGAAGTCTTGGTGGGCATCAGCACGCCGACAAGACCCTTGTCGGCCGCATGTGCCGAGTAGGTCATGGCAGCGATGCCAAGCGCCGCGACTGCGGCCAGTGTCTTGATGATTTTCACATAACTCTCCCTGGTTGATGGACGCGGCACCCCGGGGGTCGCGGGCCGCGCAATCGTGCAGAAGCGCCAAGGCACTGCTGCCGTCATATCGATCTCCGGTATCCTCCCATGGCCCCGAGGCGCTGATTTCAATCGATACGATTTTATCGTCGTCGATTGTCACGTCTCGAAACGCGCTGAAGTTGCGACCCTTTTGCCATAACTGTCAAATGCGATCTTTGATGGTTGCTATACCGCAAGTGGTATGCGTTATGACGGGATCGCGGGTCGCCGGAAAAGTTGGCGGGTCGCAGACGGAGGCAAGAAAAAACCATGGCGGCGTTGCGGAATCCGGCTGCGGTTTCAAATGGTTACAACGAGACCCCGGGCGACAGCGAAACCCTGCTGCGCAGCGGTCTCAGCCTGCGCCACATGCGCATGATCGTCGCGCTCGACGATCATGGCCGGGTGAGCGCGGCGGCGCAGGTCATGAACATCTCTCAGCCGGCTGCCTCGCGCATGATCGCCGAAATGGAGGCGGTGCTCGAGGTCAAGCTATGCGAAAGGCTGCCGCGCGGCATCACGCTGACGCCCTACGGCAAGGCGCTGGCAAGGCGTGCGCGCTCGATTCTGCTGGAGATGCGCGAGGTCGATCGCGAGATCTCCGAACTCAAGGCAGGCAAGGGCGGCTCGGTGTTTCTTGGTGCCGTGACGGCGCCTGCGATCGAACTGGCGGTGCCGGCGATCCGCGAAATCCGCCGCATCTATCCGCGCATCGAGATCACCATGCAGGTCGAGACCTCGAATGTGCTGGCGCGCGAACTGATCGCCACACGCCACGACTTCATCATTGCGCGCATTCCCGACGATCTCAATCCGCGGCTGTTCGAGTCGCGCGTCATCGGCGTCGAGAAGGCCTGCCTGATAGTGCGCCGCGGCCACCCGCTCACTAGGGGCGACGTGGTGCGGCTGGAAGACACCGCCGCCTATGACTGGGTTTTCCAGTCGGGCGGTTCGCCCTTGCGCCAGGCAATGGAGAGCAATTTCCTCAACCGCAACATCGCGCTGCCGGACCGGATCCTCAACACCAGCTCGCTGCTCCTGACGCTGGTCATGGTCGCGCAGTCCGACGCCATCGCGCCGGTCTCGGTTCAGGTGGCGAAATTCATCCAGAATCCGGACGGGCTCGCCGGCGCAATCGATGTCGTCCAGACCGAATTCGACATCGAGGTCAGGCCCTACAGCCTGATCACGGTCAGGAATCGCGCGCTGTCGCCGGCCGCCAAGATGCTGCACGATTTCATCCTGCGCGAAGTGGGGTGATGGAACCGGACGCGCGCGCGGGCGTTCATCCCGGTCGGCATGCTCGCTGGAGCCCGTTTTGGGCGAGGGAGCGACGTGCCGATGGTCAACAACTCGGGAGGTTTTGATGGAACGTCGGTTGTTTCTCACTGGACTGCTGGGCGTTGCGGGGGCGGTGGCGTTTGCGGGCGTGGTCGGACCGGGTCGCGCGGTTGCCGGTATTCCCCAGGGCAACGGAATTCTCGACCAACTGGACAAGCCGGATCCGGCTGTCTTCGAAGGCGATGACGCGGTCGAGGTGGAGCAGGTTTCCCATCGTCGCTGGCATCACGGCCATCGTGGCCACTGGCGTCGTCGTCATGGCGGGCGGCGCCGCGGCTGGAGACGGGTGTGCCGCAGCTACTGGCGTCATGGCCGCCGCCATGTCCGCTGCTGGCGCGAACGGGTATGGCTCGGCGTCTGGCTGTGACGAACCATTGACGAAAGGCCGGCCACCGCAGCGTGGCCGGTGTCGTCTCTGCGCAGACGCGCAGGGCAAGGCTTGCGTGTTGCAATCGGTGCCCGGCTTGGCACCGATCACCCAACCGTGACGGAATCGTCCGTCCCGCTTGGCCTAAGATCGAATTGACGGAATCATATTAGACTTTACTAATTCAATTGCCGTCGGATAGAGGTGTGACCATGCCGAGGGCCATCAGGGAGCAGAACCATATCCCGTAACACCGGCTACACGTCTGCAGACAAGGGGCAATCGGCACCCATAAAAGGCGTGGCGATACTGACCGAGGCCCGCAGCGGCTCCGAATGGCTTGGCAGCCTGGCAAACAGCACCGGAATATTGGGGCAGTCGGGCGAATGGCTCCACCCCAGCAAGCTGGGATTCAAGCCAAAATCCTTCGACGAACTTCTTTGCGCGGTGATTGATCGCGGTAAGACCGCGAATGGCAGGTTTGCTGTAAAAGTGTTTTCGCGGCACCTTGAGACGACGCAGGCGAAGTATGGAGTCGACTTTCTCACCGAATGCATCAGGCGCCATGGCATCGGATTGGTCTTGCTGGAACGGAGAGACCGACTTCGTCAAGCAATTTCTTATTGTCGGGCGAAAGCGTCAGGCCGTTGGCAGAGCACGACAAGCGGTACTGATCCGATCCCGGAGTACGACTTCGCCAGCATCTGCCAAGTCTACTTCCGGATCGAGCAAAGCCATGCCTTCTGGGGAGCCTACCTGCGCATGGCCGATCTGCCCTACGACCATTTTTTCTATGAAGATCTGGTAAGTGACCCTCGGCCGTATGTCGTCTCGTTGGCGCGCCAGTTGTCGGTTGAAATGCCGGACTGCGAGTTCAAGACGAATTTGCGGTTGCAGCGGGATGCTTACACGGAGGAATGGGTTGAGCGGTACCGCAATGACGCCA
This sequence comes from Mesorhizobium loti CJ3sym, assembly GCF_000472785.1. Taxonomy (GTDB): domain Bacteria; phylum Pseudomonadota; class Alphaproteobacteria; order Rhizobiales; family Rhizobiaceae; genus Mesorhizobium; species Mesorhizobium loti_E. The sequence continues at coordinate 8,512 of NZ_AXAL01000018.1, read as the reverse complement.
GGTCGAAGAATCTGCTAGCGTATCTCCCCGGAAAGATGGCGCCGCGCACCATCGACAATCTCGCTCGGTTGCTTCTGAAGAAGCAGATGCGAATTAGTCAACTTTAGAGCGATTCGGAGTTTGATAGGGTCGCTGATCCGCTCCAACTCCGGAAGGGAAACCGTTGCGCACTTTCCTGGAATTGCTCCAGGTTGGGAACAAACGATATAAAACGTCGAGGTGGAAAGCTTTCAACACCAAGCGCAATGCCTTGCGCTTAAACTGGAGCGGGTAGAGGGAATCGAACCCTCGCGTTCAGCTTGGGAAGCTGACAAGCTACCATTACATCATACCCGCGCGTGTCCTCGTTACCATGAGGTTCGGCCTTCGGGCAATCGCAAAGCGGCGGTTGAAACGAGGCTTTCGCGATCGGGCCTGCGCTGGTCCGCGATCTTATTTTGCCTTCGCGACTTTATCGCTGGCGGCAAAGCTTGGCCAATATTTCGAGATGGCGAGCGTCGCGCCCGCGGACGAGAAATGGCCATAGTCGAAGTAGAGAAATTGCCTGGTACCGGCGTCGGCATAGGAACAGCCGGCCGCGTCGCAGAGGTAGGCCAGCGGGTCGATGAAATCGGCCCCTTTGGTGAACGGCAGCACCTGCGTGTTGATGTCCGGATCCATGGCCATCGGCCAGGATGTGCCTTCGACATGCTCTCGTCTTGCGAAGAAGGCGATTTTCTGGACGTCGGCGATGAATTCCGGAGACTGGCCGATGACATAGACCTTGACGCCCATGTCACGCAGCCGGTCGACCGTCTTCTGCAGGCCATCGAAGCCCCTGGCCTGGTAGTCGGTCCAGCGGCCGCTCAGGATCACGGCCTGGACGTTGGCATCGCGGATGATCGACAGCGCACGTTCGTTGAAGCGCGTGCAGGCCGGCCGGGCGTAAGAGAAATAGCTCAAATTGGGCGGGCAGCCGGCATAGGTATACTGGATGACATTGGCCTGGATCTTTTGGACGTTGGCCTCCAGCCCCGACACATAGTGAGCGGCGAAGGAATCGCCCCACAGCAGCACATTGGTGGGAAAGCCATGCGTGCGCGTGCAATCGGCGAGGTTCCAGTCCTCGATCGGGCTCCCGCCTTCGTTGAAACAGACACCGTTGCGCCAGTCACCCACCTGCACCCGCTCCGTCGAGAAGTCCGGGAACCGTTGCGGAAAACCCTTGCCGAGCGCACCGGCCAGGCCGCCGACACAAAGCAGGGCGATCGCTGTCGCTGAAAAGGCGAAGATGGGCAGTGGGGCGGTGAAGGCCCCCTTCCGGCGGAAGGGCTGCTCGATATACTTCCACGAGAATGTCGCCAGGGCGAAGCTTGCCACCATCATCGCCATGATCATCGGCACGCCGACGGCCTTCAGCGAGAGATAGTGGACGAACGAATTGATCGGCCAATGGACGAGGTAGAGCGAGTAGGAGATGAGGCCGACCCAGACCAGCGGGGTGAACTGAAGTACGCGCGTCGCGACAGGCACAAGCCTGTGCGTTTGGCCGGCATATATGAGCAGCGCCGTTCCGATGCAGGGAAACAGCGCATTGTAGCCCGGAAACGGGTCGCTCTCCGAAATCGTCAGAAAGCCGAATGCGATCAGGCCAAAACCGGCCAGGCCGATCAGTTCCGTCAGCGGACGGCTGGCCAGCGCCGGCGGCTTTTTCAGCATCAGCATGGCGCCCAGCGCCAGCTCCCAGATGCGCGTCGGCAGCAGGTAGAAGCCGGCGGTCGGCGCCAGGGAGGTTGCCATGACCGCCAGGGCAAAACTGGCGACGGCTATCGGCAGCAATATCGTCAGCCAGCGCTTCGCGGCGTATCGATAGATCAGATACACCAGGATCGGTGCGAAAATATAATACTGCTCCTCCACCGAAAGCGACCATGTGTGCAGCAGTGGCCGCAGCTCCGCGTCGATGGAGAAATAGTTCGTCGTCTTCCAGAAATAGATGTTCGACCAGAAGGTCGAGGCCGCGATCACGCTGAGGCTGAATTCGTGGAGGTCGGACGGCAACAGGATGAACCAGGCCGCAATACCCGAGAGCAGGATGACGAAGGTCAGTGCCGGCAGGATGCGCCGCGCGCGGCGCCAGTAAAAGCGGCCGATCGAGAACTGGCCGCGCTCGAGATCGTCGAGCAGGCTGCCGCTGATCAGATAGCCCGATATGACGAAGAAGATGTCGACACCGGTGAAGCCGCCGGGAATGGCGGACACGCCGAAATGGAAGAGCACGACGGGCAGCACCGCAACGGCTCGCAGGCCATCGATGTCGCGCCTGTAGTTCATCGGGCCGGTCCGCATGGCGCGGCCGGCGGTATTCGCATGCCGCAGCTTGGTGCACTGCTCATGCGGCGATGTCCTGATACTGTGAAAAATGCCGGTTCGTTGGTCGCACGGGCCCATCCTCTGCCATGCAACTTTGCTGCACTGCAACATTAGTGTCAAGGCAGGAAACCGGAGGTTCGATTGACGAACCCGATTGGTACAGATCTGGAAATCAGGCGCCGGGCAGGTATATCACGGCATAGTCGTCCGCATAGGCCCGCTTCCAGCCGAGCTCCGCGAAGAAGGGGATGCGGGTGTCGTCAGCTGTAAGAAGTGCCCAGCCGATGGCGTATTTCTTGAGCTGGGCCTCGAGCAGCGGTTTTCCGTCACTGTGGCCAGTCGCTTCGTCGGTTTTCGTGAACCCGCCCAGGAACAGCTGGTCCGTCCGGCCGTCGATGTAGGTCTTGATGCCGTGGAAAATCAGCGTGCCGCCGAAATTGTAGGAATTCAGCACGTTGCCGGTGAGGTTCTGATCCCTTGCGAAGGCGAGGGCGCCGCTGGCGGATGTTTTTGGGCTCGGCGCGACCTGGTAGGTACTGCCGAGGATCGCGACCGAGCCGACCAGCAGCACAGCCATCGCGCCGCAGATCACGTAGAACCGGCCGGCGAAAATCTTTTCCAGCCCGTCACGCTTCTCCGCCAGCCAGGTCGTGGTTGAAAGCGAAGGATATTGCAGTGCAACCTCTACTGCTGCCACCAGGGGGATCAACAGGAAGGGCAGATATACGAACCGCAGATGGGCGAGATAGACATGGACGGCGAAGACGATGAACAATGCCTTGGCCCAGCCGATCCGCAGCCTCGATACCAGCAGCCCGAAAAGCGCCAGCAGCATCGCCGCTTCCTGGAAGAGCTGCTCCTGGGCATTGAACGGCCGCCACTCCAGGATGAGTGGCACCGCCTCGTTGCCATAGGCGACGGTAAGCGTGGCCAGGATGGCCTTCACCCCATAGGGATGCATGAGGCTGACCAGTGGGCAGAGCAGGCCGAAAGCGATCCATTTTGCCAGAAGGGCGGGCTTCGACAGGCCTGTGCGCGCCAGCAGATCAAGCCCGGCAAAGCCGGCGATGACGAAGCTCAGCGTGAATGTGGCATGCAGGTTCGCCCACAAGACGACAAGCACCAGCAGCCACAGCGGCGGGGCTTTCTCCTCTTGCGCGGCACGAAACAGCATTGCCGTCCAGACGACGATGATCGGCAAGGTGAAGACGTGGGGGCGCGCCGTATAGATGGGAGCGATCAGGAAGGCGGCGGCGAAGGCCAGCGCGATAGCCAGTATCGGCTTCAGCCATGCGCTGAGGAACCATCCCATCAGGAAAACCGTCAGGCCGACCGTGGCGATGATCAGGGTGACGACGCCATTCCAGCCGCCGGCGCTGTAGGCAAGGGCGAGAAGCACTTGCCCCAGCCATTCCTTGGCGATCCAGGGCTGACCGGCGAAAGTATAGGAATAGGGGTCGGTGGTCGGAAACGTCCCGTTTGCCAGGAAGTCCAACCCGACCTTCACCTGCCACCAGCTGTCCGGGTCCTGCAGGGTGGCGCCCGCAAAGGCGGCGAGCAGATAGGCCACGACGCAGGCGCCGAGAAGGCAGAAGATCAGCCTGATGCGTTGCGCGTCTCCGAGCGACGGTGTCGCCGTTGCAATGACAGTGGCCTGGTTCATATCGCGGCTCCAGGCGACGGCATCGCCGTCGCGATTGCTGAGACCGGGGTTCGTGTCGCGGCTCCAGGCGTTGCCGTTGCGGCATCCTCCGCACCGCCGACGAAGACGAACCGGGCCGAGCCGAGATAGAAGATGACCGAGTAGAGGCAGTTTCCCGCCAGATGGACGAACGGGTTTTCGATGAAGCCGGCAGACATGGCGGCGACCACGACGCAGAGATTGGCGCCATAGGCGACGACGAAGGTCATAGCGTATCGAACGACCGCGCCACGGCGAAAGCCGCCGGCACGTTCGAACGTCCATTGGCGATTGAGGAAGAAGCCGAGGGTAAGGCCTGCGGCATAGCCTGCCGCATTGGAAAGGATATCGCCGAGGCCCAGCGCCAGCCCGGCCAGGATCAGCGAATATCCAAGCGCCGTGTTGAGCAGCCCGACGGCGCCAAAGCGCAGCATCCTCGAGACATCAGACGGAAAAGCCGACCGCATCCTGCCCATGCCGTTCCCGTTGCGTCCGGTCGACCTTCGCCTCAGCCACGCGCTGCTCTTTTCGCCATCTCCTGCAGGCGATGGATGGCCAGGTCATTGTCCTTGGTCTGCTGGGAGGTCTGCTCGTCGCGCGAAACGATCTCGTTGACGAAGTAGAGCGGCCGCCGCTTCGTCTCCATATACATGCGGCCGAGATACTCGCCGAAGATGCCGAGCACCAGAAGCTGGACGCTGCCCATGATCAGCATGATCGCGGCAAGGCTCGTCCAGCCAGGCACCACGTTGCCCCTGGACCATTCGATCAGCGTATAGCCAAGCACGACCAGTCCGAGCAGGCCGAACATCATCCCCAGCAGCGAGGCAAACCGCAAAGGCACGATCGAAAAGCTGGTCATCGCGTCGACCGCCAGAAGCACCATCTTCTTCAGCGGGTAGTGGGTGGTGCCGGCAAAGCGCCGATGCCTTTCATAGGGGAAGGCGATCTGTTTCAATCCGATCCAGCTGACCATGCCGCGGATGAACCTGTAGCGCTCGGGCATCGCGTTCAGGTGGTCGAGCGCACGGCGGCTCATCAGCCGGAAGTCCCCGGAGTCCGGCGCGATCTCGACATCGACCATGCGACCCAGCAACCGATAGAACATCGAGGCGGAAGCCAGCTTGAACCAGCTTTCGCCGTCGCGTTTCACTCTCTGGCCGTAGACGACATCGAAGCCTTCATCCATCTTCGCCATCATCGCGCCAAGCAGTTCGGGCGGGTCCTGGAGATCGGCGTCTAGAATGAGAATGCGCTCGCCGCGGCAGAACTCCAGCCCCGCGCTGAGCGCGATCTGGTGGCCGTAGTTGCGGGCAAGGTCGATGGCGACGATATGGTCGTCCTTTTCGGCCAGTTCGAAAATAGCCTCGCGGGTGCCGTCGGTCGCCCCGTCGATGACAAGCACGATCTCGTAGGAAGCGCTTTGCTCAAGGCATACGGCACTGACGCGTCTATGAAGCTCGGCCACGCCGTCGCGCTCGTTGTAGCATGGCACGACGACCGACAGCGTGATTGCAAGGTGCGCGCCGATTTTTCCCGTTCCCACCAAAGCCTGGCTCCCGCTCTTGGAATGGCAATAGCGGCAATTGGTTAGAAAACAGATAAGCCAGGGATCGACGCGGGGGTATCGGGCGGCCGGCCGCCATGAGCTAAGCGGCGTCGTCGGCCACCGTCACGAACGGACCGGCAACTCCATGCGGATGCGGGCGCCGTGCCATGAGCCGGTCAGGATCCGGATCGTTCCGTCATGCAGCAGCGCGATCTGCCGGGCAAGGTTCAGTCCCAGCCCTGCCCCGCGAGACTGCGGCTGCAAGCGGTAGAAGGGTTCGAAGACATTCTCGCGCTCTTCCGCGGGAATGCCCGGACCCTCGTCGCGCACCTCGATGCCGCCGGTCCCGTCGATGGCGATCGTGATCGTGCCACTGCCGCCGCCATGCTCGATTGCATTGCGCACGAGGTTGGCCAGCGCCCGCTCGATCTGCAGGACATTGACCTCCACTTGGGCCTTGCCGGGGGGAGGCTCGAAGGCAAGGTCATAGCCAGCCTCGATGGCCAGCGGGGCAAAGTCGGCGGCGACCCGGCTGACGAGATCGCGGAGGTCGACGAGTTGGCGCTGGTCTGTCGGGCGGTCGAGCATCTGATGGTCGAGCAGTTGCTGGGCAAGATGCGACAGGCGCTCGATGTCATGCAGCAGGCGGGCACTCTGCGGCTCCTGCTTCAGCAGCTCGGCGCGCGTGCGCAAGATGGCGATCGGCGTGCGCAGTTCGTGCGCCGCGTCGGTGAGGAAGCGATTGTGCCGGTCATAGCCTTGCGCAAGGCGGGCCAGTGCCTCGTTGAAAGCGTGCACCAGCGGCGCGATCTCCTGCGGCACATTCTTGACCGGCAACTGCATCGCGCGGGTGCCGATATCGATGCGCGCGGCCTGGCGGACGGTCTCGACAAGGCCGGCGAAGGACCGGCGCACCACCGCCGGTGTCGTCACCAGGGTCGTGGTTCCCATGACCAGGACGATCGGCAATAGCAGGATGAGGATGATGACCGCAAGCGCGGGGAGTGCCTTCTCCCAGTTCCTGCTGCCGTCGGGATTCCTGGCCACGTCGACAGTGGCCGAAATGCTGAGCTCAAGGCCGTCGGTTTCTCGCGACGACCGCGTCCCGGCGATGATCTGTACCGTGCCGGCCCTGGTCGCGGCGTTTTCGAGATAGGCTTCCGGCCTCAAATCATCTTCGGAAAATCCGATGGTGGCGTGATCGGCCTCGCCCAGCAGGTCACCAAAATTCCTGGCGTAGACGCCAGGCACATTGCCGAAGCGCACGCTCTGGCCGTTGCCGTCACGAACGATGTACCAGACATTGGGGAAGCCCTCGCGAAAGCTGGCGAGCCCCTCGGTCTCATGGACGATCAGTCTGCCGCTGCCGTCACGGCCAACCGCCTCCTTGATAGCGGCAACAGCCGCCTCGTTGTCGATCAAGAGGCGCGGATTGGCGATCCAAAGTGCCGCCGCGCAGAGCACGATGAAGATCAGCAACGTCGCCGCCTGCAGCAGGATCATCCGGCGGACCAAAATCCATTGCAGCGAGCGCGTGCGCACCTTCTTCACGAGGCCGCCCGTAAGAGATAGCCGAGGTTGCGGATCGCCCGGATCTCGATGCCGGCGGCGACATCGTCGAGCTTGCGGCGCAGCCGCGAAATATGCGCATCGAGCGCATTGGAGCCGATCTCGTCGTCCAGAGCGTAGACGGCTTCCTCCAGCGCGCTGCGCATGATCGTACGGCCCGGCCTGCGGATCAGCGTTTCAAGCACCAGCCTTTCACGTCGCGGCAATTCCAGCGCCTGATCCTCGACCAGTGCCTCACGGTGGCGGAAATCATAGGTGAGGCGGCCGACCATGGTCTGGTTGGCGCGCGAGGTGAACGAGCGCCGATGCAGGGCATGGAGCCGCGCGACGAGCTCGACCGTGGCGAAGGGCTTGACCATGTAGTCGTCGGCGCCGGCATCGAGCCCGGCGACGCGCTCATCCAGCCCGCTCATCGCCGTCAGCGCGATGACAGGTACATCCAGGCGCAAGGCGCGCAGGCGCGGTATCAGGCTGAGACCGTCGCCGTCCGGCAGCCGGCGGTCCAGCACCACCGCGTCGTGATAGCCCAGCCGAGCCACCGCCTCGGCGTCGGCCAATGTCGCGGCATGGTCAACGATGATGTCCAGACGCTCGAGAGCGGCCTTCAGCACGGAGGCCATTTCCGGTTCGTCCTCGATCAGCAGGACGCGCATGGGTATTCTCCTTTATCCGCGGCCGGTCGGGGTCTCAGGCTGCGGCAATTCATTCGCATTCCAGCTTTGGCTGGCGGAAATTGGTGATGAACCAGCGGCCGCCGGAAGCGCGGGCGTAGAATGTGTAGAAACATTCCTGACGCTCGATATAGCCGGGCGTTTCGGTCTCTTCATAGACGGTTCCGTGTTTTGTGTGGCGAACCTCGCCGCTCGATGTTCCGGAAACCGCTGACGTCGATACCTTGCGCCACTGGTAGGCACGTTCGCTCTGGCCAAGATCGACGATCGCCGTTGGCGGACCATAATCCAGAATGACCGATTCGACCGGCTGTCCGACAAGTTCTTCATGATGTCGGAAGCACAGCCCGCGATCGCCAGCGCGATTGCGATGAACACTATCTTCGAGCCCCGTATGAAAAGCCCGGCGTCATGCGTGGTCATAACAGATTCCCATCATGAAAATTCATGCGCGGGACCTAGGCTCAGGACTCATTGATCAGAGCCAGAAGATTACGGTTGCAGCGATGCAGATCGCGGACATGAAGGTGTGGGCGCAGCGGTCATAGCGTGTGTGGATGCGCCGCCAGTCCTTGAGCCTGCCAAACATGTTCTCGATCTTATGGCGGCTTTTGTAGAGCAAGGTGTCGTGCGGGATCGGCAGATTGCGGTTGGCTTTGGACGGGATACAGGCGACTATGCCGCGCTTGG